>JBDRYB010000050.1:0-5074 GCA_039803205.1 Caldifarciminota bacterium | reverse complement strand
TCTCATTGATATGGTTGATTCTCATAGGCTCATATTATCAAGCCTGTGTCAAATGCGAGGCCAGTAGGGTTCTGGGTGGGTGAAAAACCGGGAGTCAAATTAGGGGATCCTGCGCAGAAAATGGGTTGAAAAGACTTTTATCAATAAAGGCAGCAAGGAGTCTTTTTTCGGCCAACTTATGGGCTAGCTTTCGCATTGGTCCTTGCAGTTTTTTCTTATACAACTCCTTGTTTTTCAGGTAATCAGCTCGTAATTCAGGAAAGCTTTCAATGCACTCTACCAGTATAGCTCCAATCCCATTCATGCCCCTGAAAGTGTAATCTTCCTCAAACCTTCTTTTGCCGTATAGAAAAATTTGCCATTTCTTCTCGCCACTTTTTACCGAGTAAGAGCGGCCATCAGAGTCAATAACATCTTTTTTAGCGCGAAGATCTCTCCTGTATTCTTTGCCAATACCGAGGTAAAAAGCAAATTCACGAGCGTCATCATGTCCTCTCCTTCTCACTTCCCGGGCTCTCTCAGAGCTCATTGCTCTCTTTCTAGCCATCCTCACCTATCCTTGATGATCAACAGTTCACTTGTTTTTTTAATGTGGTTCCTATTTTCCCGTCTTCGGTTAGCCCCTATCCTAGTTTCCCCCTGCCCCATGGTATAATGAATGGGCAGTTCTACTATCTCATAGTCCTTATACCACTCCCTTATTGTAGGTGAGTCGTTATAGGAAAGAATAAATCCGCCTCTATGCTCCATAAGAATGTCACGAAGAAGCATGTGGTCAAAGTTGTCATGATGCACGGGAAAGTTTCTCTGCGGATAAAGCCCCCTGAAAAGGGTGCTGTCCTCGCCTAGGTAATACGGCGGATCGCAATAGAGAAAATCATCCCTGAATTGTGGGATAACTTCCTCGAAGGAAGCGCATTCCACTGTGATGTTCCTAACATCAAAATTTCTAACCCGATCTATCAATCTCCGGTAAGTCGTCTCGTTGGCATAGACGCATGACATCCATCCAAGGAAACCGGGGCCATACGAGAGATTGTGGTTGAAGTAGTAATAGGCCGCCAGGGTTAGAGGCGGAAGCTTAATTTTGCCTTTCCAGTGTTTCCTTAATTCTTCTTTAATCTGGCTGTAAGTCTCTTTTGTTGGCTCTAACTCAGATAACTCATTGTATAGATCAATAGGCTGGTTGATCTGAATCTTCCAGTAGTTAACTAGAATGTCAAATATCTCAAACCCTAAAACAGGAATTCCCAGTTCTTTTGCTACTGCAATCTCTATTGAACCACCCCCGAAAAACGGCGAAACAAGTCTGGTTATACCGTCCGGGATCCGCTCAACAACATAACCAACTGCCCAACTTTTGCCTCCTGCATATCTCAACGGAGAGCCTAGGTATCTTTTGTATTTCCTGCTTCTTCCCCTGAGTTTGTGCAAAAAAATTTGTTTCCGACTCACCGGATGCCCAAATAAACCAGATGGAGATAGAAGGGCTGTTGATCTATGATTGAGGTCTAGTTTGCTTAGCAAAAGGCTTCCATCAGAAGTTTTACTGATGCTAACAAAAATCTTTTTCTCGCTCACGCACATATTTTAAACCTTCTTGTCAAGCTTGTGCAATTTCTCGCCAGGCTAAAGCGTGGCAGAATAAAGGTAGGGATTCAATCTGCCTCAGTGCGGACATATCGGTTCACGCCTACTTAATGGTCTGCGGCCTCGGCATCATGTATCCCCTCGCGCCCATTGCCAGAGCGACCGAGACCGAGACGCTTATGGCAAACATGAGCATGTAGAGAATCGCCAACTGCATGAGCGCGGCCCTCATGGGGCTTGCCCCTGCTAGGATCATCCCGACCATCGTTCCCGGGATCTGGATTATTCCCACTATCTTCATGTTGTTCCTCATGCTCAGCGTGCCAGCCGAGAAGGATTGCTTCCTGAAAAGGGCCGCGACCTGGCCCGGAGTTGCCCCGAGAGCGAAAGCGGCCTCCGCTCTCTCCCACTGAGACGATACATCAGAACCAAACCTCTCAAGCGCGAGCACGACCGCGTTGAGGGCATTGCCAATGGCCATGCCGCCAGCCGGTATCGTTTCCTGAGGAACGGGCTTTATTATTCCCATTAAAATGAGAGGAACAAGGGCAAACATGGTGCCCGTCATCACCGAAAGATACGCTAGCCAGAAGCTCCCCGGGAGGTCCTTTAGCCTTCCGTGAGCTGTCTGGGCCGCGAAAAGCCCCATGGCGAGCAGGAAACCCGCCTGCCAGAGGAGGTTTTGGACCTTGAAAGCATATGTGAGGATGATGCCCATGAGCAGGAGTTGTAGGAGGCCCCTTACAGCGCCGAAGAGAACATCCTTCATCAACCCGGTTCTTTGAAGGCCGAGGAGGATTATTGTCAGGAGGATGAGGGAGCCAGAAAAAAGATGCTGAAATGGTATACCTATGAGGAGCTCGTTTATTGAAGTTATTAATCCGCTCACATGCGCCAAACTGTTCCCTTGGGCGTATCCTCAAGGGTTATTCCGAGGAGGGAGAGCCTCTCGCGGACCGAATCAGCAAGCTGAAAATCCTTCCTGGCTCTGAGCTCTGCCCTGAGTTCTATTATTAAGGATAGAAGCTCCTCAGCCAAAGCCGAAAGCCCTTCTTGTTCAATCCTGAATCCCAAGACAGAAAGGAGGGTTGCGAGTGCCGCGAGCCGCTCGTCTTTTTCGCCGCCGGAAGCGCTTTTTGCTTCTGACGCGAGTCCAAAGCACTCCGCGAGGGCACGCGGGGTGTTGAAGTCATCGTCCATCGCGGACTGAAACGCCCGAACGCGCTCCGCGACAGGATGTGAGAATTCTCTTATTTCGGGGATCCCCTTGAGGCCAACAAAGGCCCCCAGGAGGTTTTTCCATGCGGAGTCCGCATCGTGGAGGGCTTCCTCGGTGAAGTTTAGAGGTGAGCGATAATGATGCTTCAGGAAATAAAGCCTGAGGGACATGGGGTCAAAATCTGCCAGAGCCGCGTCCAAAGAGAAATACAATCCGGTTGATTTGCTCATCTTCTCCCCCCCGATCTGAAGGAGCCCGCAGTGGAGCCAATATCTCGCAAACTCCTTCCCCTCAGCGGCTTCTGACTGGGCCCTTTCGTTCTCATGGTGAGGGAAAATGAGGTCAGAGCCGCCTCCGTGAATGTCAAACGGCTGGCCCAGATAATGAGCGGACATGGCCGAGCACTCTATGTGCCAGCCCGGCCTTCCTCGGCCCCAGGGCGAATACCAGTATGGTTCACCCGGCCTCGCGGCCTTCCAGAGAGCGAAATCAGCAGGGTCCTCCTTGGATGGATCTGGCTCAACCCTGGCACCGCGGATGAGCTCATCAAGGGGTTTTCCGGAGAGCTTGCCGTAGCCGGGAAAGCTCCTGACCCTGAACCAGACCGAGCCACCGGCCTCGTATGCGTGCCCCTTCTGGATGAGCTTTCCGATAAGCTCAATTATCTCTTGAATGTGTTGGGTTGCCCTTGGCTGGTGGTCTGGGCTGAGAAGGTTAAGGGCCCTCGCGCCGCGAAGGTATTTCTCCTCGTTCTGTCTTGCTACCTCTCTCCAATCAATTCCTCTTTCCCTCGCTTTCTCTATTATCTTGTCATCAATATCAGTGAAGTTGGTGACGAAAGTGACCTCATATCCCTTGAAAATCAAGTAGCGCCTTATCGTATCAAAGGAGACAAAGGTGCGCATGTGGCCCATATGCGGCTCTGATTGAAGGGTCATCCCGCAAGCGTATATCCCGATCCTCCCCTCGTTCACGGGAACGAGGTCCTCTTTTTTGCCAGTGGCAGTGTTGAATAATTTCATTTCAGTGCTTTTGTTCGCAGGGACAAAGAACCTGGGAGCAAAGGCAATCTTCTTACATGTGCTTTATAGCCGCAGAGACATATGCCCTTGCCGCGCCGAGCCTATCGGATTTGACTATAACTATGATCTGGGCGTCCCTGAGGAGAAATCCCAAAAGAAAAAGATTACCGATGCCCAGGATCAGCTCATCAACGCGGGTTTGGTCTATTCCGAGGGAGAGCTTGAAGACCCTGTTGACAGAGGCTATGGCCTGGGAGAGGTTGACCCAGTCAACATCCCTCCGGGAATGCTTGGCCACAACCCTTCCTTCCCTGATCACGCAGGCCGCTTGAAACCCAGGAACCATTTTTTCAATCGCGGAAAGGTTGTATTCCTGGGCCTCCATTTCTTCCATTATCTTGGTTGCCCTTTCCAGCTCCTCAGCCACTGGAGCGGGGATCTCCCACGCTGGCCCAGGCGGAACCTCTTCTGGAGCCTCTTCTGTTGGGGTGGGGACAGCCTCGGGTTTCTCGGGCGCAGGGGCCAGAGGGGCTTCCTCATGCTTTTCGGCTACCGGAGCCTCGGGTGTTTTCTCGGAAGGGGCTTCCTCCTTGAGGGCTGGCTCGGTTTTGGTCGCGAGGCTCTCCAGCTCCCTTATGAGGGCCTCTATGGATGATGTATCGGATGTCTCGGGTTGCGGAACGCTTTCGGACATCGGAGCCACTTCGGCGAGGCCGGTCTCAAGATCAACCTCTGGCACCGGAGCCTCCTCTGTTGGTTTTTCTACGGCAGTAACCCCGAGGGCCTCGCTGAGAGGTTGGGCCATCTCGCTGAGATCCGTTATCACCTCTTCGGGAGTAGGCTCTTCGGGAACAGGCGCTGGGGCTCTCATCAGTTCTTCCAGGACCTGCGGAAAGGTAGCGAGGAGCCTATTTGCCACATCAATGTCAAACGGGGTATTTTCGTCTATGGCCCTCACATCAACCCCTGAGAGCTCTGACCACCTGTCTATGGCTTGATCGTTCCACCCACCCATCTCTTCTATGGCTTGATCAACTATAAGTTTAAGTTCGGACATGGCCATAATTGTAAAGCTAGGAGGATAACGCGAGGCAAGTTGTATGGTTCATGCTGGTCAGGTTCAGTCCGGTTTTCCGGGCACAGCTGGCTCGGATTCGGCCTTTGGATTAGAATATGGGCCACCTCCTCTGAGAGGTATGGAAAAAATGGAAAGATGAAAGGAGATGGCCCATGAACATCACGA
>JBDRYB010000049.1:0-5115 GCA_039803205.1 Caldifarciminota bacterium | reverse complement strand
ATCTGTTCTCATCCTCGGGATAGAAAGCACATCCTCCCTCGGGGTCATCCAGGCCTGAACTGGCTCCTTGATCTCATTGATATGGTTGATTCTCATAGGCTCATATTATCAAGCCTGTGTCAAATGCAAGGCCAGTAGGGCTCTGGGTGGGTGAAAAACCGGGAGTCAAATTAGGGGATCCTGCGCAGAAAATGGGTTTAACGGATGACCTTACCTAACCAGTCTCTTGAACCTCGCGTCATCCCAAAGATTGACAAACGCGGAGTCCTCTTTTGCCAGTAGGGCGTAGCCTGGGTTGATCTCCATAGCCTTTGAGAGCGCCATCAGGGCGTCGGCCGTTTTTCCTCTTTCCGCGTATAGGGCCGCAAGCCGATACCACGCCTCGTGATACTTGGGATCCGCTCTCACGGCCCTCTTCAGGTAGAACTCTGCCGAGTCAGGCATTTCCAGCTCCCTAAAATCAAGCCCCAGGTTAAAAAGGGCCTTGGAGTAAAGGGGATTCACCGAGAGCGCCCTCCTGTAGCTCTCTATTGCCATAAGGATGTTCCCCTCCTCTTCGTATGTTATACCGATATTGAAAAGGGGTTTAGGGTCATCCGGGGAAAGCGCGAATGCCTTTTCGTAGGCTCGTCTGGCCTGCGGAAGGCTGTCTACTTCGTGATAGACGAGGCCGAGCGCGAACCAGGGCATTACACGAGAAGAATCCAAGGCAATAGCCTCCTTATAAAGCTCAATGGCCTCGGGGTATTCCTTTCTCTGGTGATGGTAAATGGCCTTTGCCAGGAGGGAATCAGCGTCTAGCATCTGCAAGACAAGCGGGATCACGCCTGAGCTCTTAGGTTTGCCCTTATTTGCTCAATATCCTTCATGTAGCCTGGATTGCCAGTCCTTTGAAAGCCCTTCTTTTTCAAAGCCAGCTCTGCAAGAAGGTGCCTGCGGTTCTTTGCCCTAATGTAATCCCCCCACCCGCGCGTGAAGAGGATGTGCGCTTCCTTCGTCAAGCAAGACCAACTGCATGCCCTTTTGTAGTCCTCATCCGTGATTAAGCCTCCCTGAACCTCTTCCCACAGATACTGCGTTATCCATCTTCTCTCGTAGGAGAGTATGATAAAAGCGCATACGATAAAGACCAGGACTGTAAGCGCGTGGAGGCTCGCTGATGCCACGAGACCATAAACCTCAAAGAATGAGACGAGGGCGTTGTGCCCAGCGTGCATGAAGAGGGCTAAAGCGAAGCCAAAGAGGGGCCAGATGATCCGGAGGGCGATGTTCCTTGAGACCTTTGCCAAACCTAAGAAAAGCCCGAAAGCGCCCGTGAAGAGAGCGTGATTAAGGCCGAAGACGATGCTCCTCATTAGAAACACGATGAAAACCGGGACTCCGCCCACAAAGTTTCCGAAGAAATATAGGAGGTTCTCTGTTAGCGCGAAACCAAGCCCAACCGTCGCGCCATAGACCAGGCCGTCCAGGGGGTCATCAAAGTCTCTGAAGCCCACGATGGCGAGGATCCCTATGCCCTTGAAAAACTCCTCAACTACCGGAGCTATGACGGAGACCGATGCGAACTCAAGCGGGGTTCCTGATATAACAAGGCCGGTTACGCCCTCGGCTACGAGCTCAAAGACAACAGCCAGCACGGGAACAGCTACGGCTCCCCAGAGAAAGAGAAGGGCGAGAAGCCAAATGGGTTCCTTCTCAAACCTGTCAAGCCACCATATTATGAGCCAGTATAGGAGGGTCAGGATTATACCGAGGACAACCGAAAGGACGAACCCCAAAAAATTCAGAAACGGATCCGGCATGGTGTAATTATATTCCGGGCGTGCCAGGACGATCAAACTTAATGGACGACCAGCCTTGAACTTATGGTTCGGTTTGAGCCCTCGTTTTCAGAGAGGAGCTCTGCCATCCACAGGTAGACCCCTGTTCCCAGGCATATCCTGTTCTCACCCTTCATCAGCTTACCACAGTAGACGAGCCTCCCATCAACAGAGAAAACCCTGATGATGGCTTCGGTGGATGAAACGAACCCGGCGCCCCCGGAAACAGGATAAGAAAAGATGAGGCGGCCTTCGGCTGTCCCCTCCTCCCATATGTAAAACGGCCTACAGACCACGGTGGTTGAGAGGGAAATCGGGGTAACGGTAAGTGAAGGAGATGAGGCACTGGGGTTGACAGTTGCGCCAGTGGATATGACGGAGAAAGATGGAGAAGGGATAGACATGTTTGGTTGACAATCCATTGTGCAATTCTCGTATTGGCCTAAGCTATCCAATCTGAGAACAACCGCGTCGTAGGCCCCTGCCCCAAAGCTGTATGAGTATCCGGCAATAGCGAACCCTCCGTCTGAGGTGGGCACAATAGCCTTCGGGTAATCCGCATTCGGCCCGCCGAAAGTCCTCGCCCAAAAGAGGCTTCCATAGGAGTCCAGCCTGAGGAACATGAAATCGTTGAGACCAGCCCCGTAGTTCTGGGTCTGGCCAACCACAACACACCCGCCCTCAGGCGTTGAGACAACGCCCTGCGCGTAATCCATGTCAAGGTCCCCGAAGGTCCTCGCCCAAATGATGCTCCCGGATGGATTTATCTTCATAACCATGAAATCGTATTCGCCTGACCCGAAGCTGTAAGTGGAACCCGCAACGACGAAATCCCCTGATGATGTTTCCGAAGCGCCCCGAGCGTAATCGGAGCTCGGGCCCCCGTATAGCCTTGCCCACGAAACCCCTCCGGATGAGTTTGTCTTTATGACCATGATGTCCGCGTGTTCATTCAAGCCACCTACAAAGCTGTATCCGGCCACGAGAAACCCACCATCGGAGCTCTCTATGATGGATGCGCCGAGGTCCAGGCCGCTCCCTCCGTATGCCCTTGCCCAAGATAAAGCCCCGTTTGAGTTCAACCTGAGGAGAATGCAATCCCCGTTCCCAGCGCCGTAGCTCCTTGAGATTCCCGTGATGGCAAACCCGGAGTCAGCGGTAACGATAACGGATTGCGCTTGATCGTCAAGGGGGCCGCCGTATGTCCTGGCCCAAAGGATGTTCCCCGTTGGATCGGTCCTTATAACGAGAATGTCTAAGCCGCCTGAGCCAAAGCTCCTGGTTTCCCCAACGATAGCGAGACCGCCATCAGGCATCTCAGCAACGGAATAACCGAGATCGTTTCCCGGGCCTCCGTATGCCTTTGCCCAAACGATATTTCCAATAGAATCAAGCCTGATAACGAGCAGATCAGCACCTCCCGCTCCCCCTGAGTAGGTCGCGCCAACCAGGGCAAATCCGCGGTCTCCAGTTCTTATCAGGGAGTAGGCGTAATCCGAGCCCGGCCCCCCGTATGCCATCGCGAATTCGGAAAGATCTAACAAAAAGATGATATAAAACCCAAACATCTTGGACTCCTCGCGAGTGAAATTATAAGGATTGCGAAGGCAGGATTCAATCAGGGCGATGGATTGGAAAAGCATGATCCCGAAACAATATAATTTCTCCGTGATCATAGAAGGGCTTTCCCCCCTCAGGATGGTAGGCGGTCAATTCGTGTCCTTGAGCTGGGCCCTCAAGTCTGCCCTGGCAAAGATCAGGGAGGACTACGATTATGACTTCATAAACGGCATCACGGGTGCCGCGTTCATGATACAGGCATCACCTGACGAGGAGTGCAAGGCATGGTGGACAACAGGCAACCAGGCTCTCTACCTTGATTTCGCGGCCAGGGCCTTTGGCATACCCATGAAGAGGATACCGGAGGGGTTCAACTATCCCAGGGATATTGAGGGTTTTCTCGCTGATCCGGAGGGCTTTTTCTCGGACCACATTGAGAAACCTTTATCCGAAAGCATCGGTGCTGGGGTTCCCGTCATTGCCCAAGGCTGTTTCGGCGGCTTCAGGGCAGGCCAGTGGTCCCTCATTGCTGGAGCCGAGGGAGACGCTCTTGTTGGTCTTCCAGCCTGGGGCGATGGCTACGAGCTCTCCGAGGACCTTCCCTGGCAGATAATAGTCCTCGGAGAACCCGGAGCAGAGCCAGATCCAAAGGACTTTGTCAGAGAGGCCCTCGCGCACGCTGTTGAGCTCTGGGAGGGCAAGGCCCCTTCGGATCCAGGATGGATAACTGGTAAACCCGCTTGGGAGATGATAATATCAGGCCTAGAGAGCGATCCCTTTTGCGAGCCGTGCGGTCCGGATTCCCCCTCGTGTCTGAGCTGGATAGCCTCATATGCGGCCGGAGCGTTCCTGTCAGCGCTTCACTTTACTGATATGGCCTCTGAGATACTTGAGCTGTCCTCGCCGCACCTCGAGGAGGCAAAGGAGCGCTGGGCTGAGGGGTTTGAGGCAATAAAGCACATCACATCTCCACAGGCCGCTTCTGCCATGCTGGCTATGGACAGGAAAGCAGTAGCCGAGAGCCTCTCCCTCGCGCGCGATCTCCACGGCAGGGCCGTATCTGCCATAAAGGGATTCCTATCGCCATGATCCTTGCCATGGTTTTCCTGTTCTCCTCGTCAGACCCTATTTTCGGCCCGGATAAAGCTAGGCACGCGGCTAGCTCCTTTATCCTCTTCACTTCGGCCTACACACTTCTGGACTCTCGGTGCGAGTGGCAAGCCACCGCGAGCGCGGCGGGCATAACGGTCTCCGCGGGCCTCCTCAAGGAGTTCTATGACTATAAGAGAAAAGCCCAGTTCAGCTGGCAAGACCTCATTTGGGATGGGGTTGGGCTTCTAGCAGGAGCGGCTGTCGTCGTGGTCGGCAGAAAGTAGGAAAAATGACCCGTCTCAGCTTGTGCCAGATCCCCAGGCCCGGCTATTTCTCAGGAGCGCGAGGGCTTTTTAGGGTTCGCCACTTTTGCTCAGGGACGCTGATATGACCCACTTTAATTCCCCCGTAAGTTCTTCTCCGGCAAGAGCTTAGACGCAAATGCCGATGGCCCAAGGAGTTAACTTAGATTTGCTGAATTGAGGAGGATTATAATATACCCCGGCCTCTGATACGATAAACCAGGCCGGGGGAGGTAAATATGACCTTCCTTAACGAAAAGCTTAAAGCTACTTTATGGGCTGTAGCCACTGGCAGTATCAAGAGCATAAGGGCAATGTGTGGGATAGCAGGTCTCCCTTAT
>JBDRYB010000048.1:0-5920 GCA_039803205.1 Caldifarciminota bacterium | reverse complement strand
AAAAGCGGCAGACTGAGGAGCGTATATGACCAGCCTCAGACACCCTTAAAGAGGCTTTTGCCATACCTCCCTGAGGAGACAGCTAAGGAGCTCTTAGAACTCAGACAACGCCTTAACCCTGTGGACCCTTAGTTCGGTGATCTGGAATTTTGAAACACTACGGCTGTCTGGGGCATACGCGGAGGCCATCCATAAATTGTCTCTGGATCAGAGGGCGCAATATACTTATGAGCGTAATGGAGGCAAAAGATGATCGCGCTTTTCCTTCTCACCTTTTATGAGTCCAACTCCGTATCAACTGCCGAGAGGCTCGGGGGAGCGCGGGCCAACCCAGCGGCCCTGGGCATAAAGACGGGATTCCAGGCGCTCTTGGGCTACAACCCAACGGATACCGTGTTCTCAGCTGGGCTCGGCTTCTTCGGCATTGGCCTCAACTGGCGCTGGAACGATGAGTCCTCGGCCTGGGAGCTTTCGGCTGGCCAGGAGCTCTGGCGCAACACACTTTGGTTCGGATCAGCATGGCACCCCGATTGCGGCGCTCTTGATTACGGGCTGATCATCAGGCCCCATAGATACCTTTCGTCCGGCCTGGTTGTGAGGGATGCCTTCAGGGACGAGAGGGCCTTTACAGCCGGCCTGGGCTTGAGGCCGCTGTGGGACAGGTTCACCATCTACGCTGATCTTGATTTCAAGGATTCTATAATCGCTTGGCGAGCGGGTGCGGCCGCCGAACCCTTGCCTGGAGTGATAATTCACGGATGCTACTCCGACGACAAATCAGTCTCAGTTGGGCTTGATTGGTCCTTTGGCAAGATAAGGCTTTCCGGCGGCGCGGAGTCCGAGCTCGGAGAAGACGAGCCTTCCCCGGAGCCAAATGAGTTCCAGATTGAGCTCTCGCAGACCCCTTATCCTCACATGCGCCTGCCGGAAAAAAAGTGGCTTGATCTCACCATACGAGGCCCTTATTCCGAGGATGGAAGGGCTATAATAGGCTCGGAACCGACCTTCTATGATTTCATATCCATCGTGGATTCGGCCGCGAGGGACCCAGGCCTATCAGGAATGCTCATAAGGCTTGAACCGGGGGATCTGAGCCCATCCCAGATAGAGGAGTTGCACAGCGTAATAATGAAGGCGAGAAAGAGGGGCAAGTTCGTGGTTTTTTACGCTGAACAGATGGGGATCGGACAGGTCTGGCTCGCTTCAGCGGGGGACAGGATAGTGATGGCTCCGTCTGGGGAGCTCGCTTTTCCTGGCCTAAGGGGCGGAGGGTATTACCTGAAGGGCGCGCTTGACAAGCTCGGGCTCTATGCTGATTTTGAGAGGATAAAGGAATACAAGACAGCCGCCGAGCCCCTCATGTCTGATACCATGTCCACGGCTCAGAAGGAGCAATACACGGCCATCCTGGATGACATATACAACCACCAGATTGACCTCCTCGCGCGGGGAAGGGCTCTGCCCCCTGAGAGCGTGGACGCGCTTGTTGATATTGGCTTTTTCTCCGCGCCAAAAGCCCTCTCAGCGGGCCTCATAGACACGACAGCATACGAGGACGAGCTGGATGAAATAGTCAAGTCATACGCGGGGAAAAAGGTGAAGCTAGTCAAGCCCGAAGGGTATTTCGGCCAAGAGGTCCAGAGGCCATGGAGGGATGACAGGCCGCTGATAGCCCTTATCGTCGCGGAGGGTTCAATAGTCTCTGGCAGGGGAGGGATCAGCCTTCTCGGGGGAAAGAGCATGGGCAAGGAGGTCGCTGAATCCATGAGAAGCGCGCGCAAGGACAAGAAGGTGAAGGCAGTTGTGTTTAGGGTGAACTCAGGGGGAGGTAGTGCCCTCGGTTCTGACCTAATCTGGAGAGAGGTTTACCTCACGGCGAAGGAGAAACCCGTGATAGTCTCAATGGGGGATGTTGCTGGTTCAGGAGGATATTATATATCCTGCGCGGGGACGAGGATCCTCGCTACTCCAGCGACCATAACGGGTTCCATAGGCATAATCACCGGAAAGATAGTGATGAAGGACCTCTTCGGGAAGGTAGGCATAACGAAGCCCCTCGTAACCACGGGGCACAAGCACCTTCTTCTTTGGGAGGAAACCAGGAAATTCACCGATGAGGAGCGCAAATTTGTGCAAGCCATGCTCCAGGAGGGATACGATGAGTTCACGGCAAAGGTCTCTCTGGGAAGAGGGATAACCCAGGACTCCGTCAACGCGATAGGCCGAGGAAGGATATGGTCGGGGATCTCAGCGAAGCAGATAGGGCTGGTTGATCAGTTTGGGGGCCTCACGGACGCGATAACGCTTGCGAGGGAACAGGCAAAGGCAAAGGACGCGAGGGTTGTCTGGTATCACCCAAAGAGGTCTGGACTCCTCTCAAGCTTGAGAAACCTGCCCGGAGCCCTCTCTGGCATCCAGAAGGAGCTTGAACCCATATCCCCATACTGGAACATGATCCAGGACGATGAGCTCCTCTATTACATGATGGAGCCCCTTGAGATAGAATGACAGAAACCAGGTGGCTGGCTACATCCTTTCTTTAGCGGTCTGGCTCGCGATAACCCTAGCTGTTATCACGATAGCCATTTGGCTATCAAAGAGGCTAGGCCTCCTTATTCTTGAGGTCCTCCACGCCCTGCTGGTCGTCTCAGCGAACATCACGGTCTACAAGACATTCACCATAGCTGGCCTCATTTTCACTGGAGGCGACCTCACATACAACTCAGCTTACTCCCTCCTGGATGTAATCCACAGGCGAGGGGGCTATGAGCGCTCGAAGCGGCTCATCTGGATAACCCTTCTGGCGAACATCGCGGTCGCGCTCTTTCTCTGGACAGTATCTCTAATACCAACTGGGCCTGATGACATCCTGGGCAGGGCTTACGATACCCTATTCAGGATGGACCTCAGGATAGTAGCGTCATCCATGCTCTCTTTCTTGGTCTCATCAAGGGTAGATGTGTGGGTAGCGCACCGAATCGGCATAGAGAGAAGGTTCTTTTTGGCTTTCTTGCTCTCAAACCTCTCTGCCTCAGCTGTTGATTCGGTCCTCTTCAACACCCTCGCTTTCTGGGGTGTTCTGCCCCTTCTTCCCCTTATTGCTGGCCAGTTCGTCATAAAGCTCATAGTGACACTATCAAACTTCCTGTTCATACTCTACGCCAGGTGGCTTGATAAAAAGGTTGGTGCGCGGGCATGATTGACCTCTCCGCGGCGTGGAACGGAAGGATCTTCTCAGAGGAACTGCCGGAAGCGGAGCTGGATGTTCAGGCTGAGCTCGCGCTCCTCGCGCCAGGCGCCCCAAACAGAAGGGTTTTCATCTCATCAAGCGAGGAAAGGGTTATCCGGGTTGCCATGGGCTCGCTTGAAGGGCCCTGGGCGAGGTATGGGGGCTTTGTTCCAGCCGGAGTTGGAACGATCATCATAGACCCACTCGTTTGGGCAAGGCACTTGGTTGGCCTCGCGGAGATATGCCTTAATAAAGGGATCAATCTGGTCTCTGATGAGAGAAGGACATCCCCAGGGCTCTCTGGTCACCCCTTTTTCTGCGAGGCCTTCGGGGTAAGACCTGACGCGATAATACTCGGAAGGGGATGGGCAAACGGGGAGGATTTCTACGGGTTCATAGCCAGGCCATCAAGGCTGACGGAGCCTCTGCCCTGTTCTCAGGAGGCACATTTCTCCTCAGCATCAAGGACAATTGCCTATCTAAGGCAGAGAGGACTTGAGATGGCGAGAGAAAAAGGGAGGCTCATAGAGGAGTTCGTTGAAAGCAGAAGAATTCCTGCCCGAGGCGCTGGGATGTTGTGGCTTTTGGGGGTCACCGATCCGTATAGGATAGCCGCGCGGCTTGCCTCCAAGGGCTTTGCAATAACCATCAGCGAGGGTAGCCTCGTGCTCGCGCCAACCCTGGATCTACCAGAGGATTCCCTAATTAGGGGATTGAGGCTGTTATCTAGTTGAACTTCGGCCTGAAGCCAACCTGGCGTTCGCCTGAACCGGAGAGCATCTCTATCATGCCCTCAATGCTCTGAGGATACCGCTCCTCAAGGAGCTCATACATGAAGTCAAACAAGGGAGCGAATGATGAGGGATCGCCGACCTTGACCCTGAACTCTCTTCCCGTTCCCATTAGAGAGATCAGGTATTCATCCCCGCCTATTCTCATGAACTCAAAGAAGAAGGGCACGAAATCGTGGGCTCCCTCCAGGCCTGGGATCATGAGGAGCAATCCAAAACCGAACCTCATGCGCTCGTTGGAAAACCGCAGGGCATCCGAGACATCAAATTCCTCGCTCATCCAGTCCCTGAGCCTCCGGGATTTCGGATCCGTGGTTATTGATGGGCCTACTATGTTAGAGAGCTTTTGGGGGTCAGGTGGAACTGGCTCTATCAGGTTTTCGCCCTCCGGTATTCCCAGGTAGTCCGAAAGGTTTTTCATCAGTTGCTCGCCGAAATGAACGGCGTCCCGGTTCATTTCAACCCATATTTCCCTTGCTTTTGTCCATCTCTCAGAGAGATCCTTTATTCCAGGCATGTCCATATGATAAACCCCCGAGGAAGCGTTTTTCCACCAAGAAATGAGGGCGCGAAGTGAAGAACTATCTTATTACGAAAACCCCCTTCCCGATCCCAGCCCAAACGAGCGAGTAGACCCCGGGCTTGAGATCGCGAACCGAAAACCTGAACTCTCCTTCCGACGGCACCCTGCCTGTTTTCACAACCGAGCCCGTCGCGCTGACGATGTAGAAGCCCGTTCCGGCCGCGCCCTCCGAGAGGAGCCTCATGGTGCCGTCTCGGCCGACGGTTCCAGAGAGGAGGAAAAGTCCCTTATCTGGAACGGATAGGCTCTCGCCTCCTCCGAGACTGCAATCGCTCGTCAGGGCGTCGGTTGAGGTCACGGAAATAACTGAAAGCACGGGTTCAATGCAATCAGAGCCATCGCTTACCACGCGCCAGTTCACGGATGTTGAGCCTCCTGGGATCAGGCTCGTCGCATCCCCATACCAGTGATCCCACGCTGGGCCGGGGTGATCCTCCCCATACATGTATCCCATGAAGTTTCCGTTGAGGGTGAAGAAGTTATAGGAACCCATCTGGGTATTAGCTACGGATATGGCGTATTTCGCGCTTGTGACTGGGTTGGTTGCGGTGAAGCCGTATTGATCCCACGATGTCTCCTGGGGGCCGCAATCCAGGAGCTCGACCGCTCCGGTGTAGACCGAGATGGTTTTTTGAGGCATAGCCCCGTGCGGATCGCAGTAGATTATGAGCAATGTGGCGCCCTCAGCCCCCTCGTTGGGCTGAAAACCGCCCGGATACGGGAAACCCATGAGATTGTATGTTCCGTTTCCGGTGATATATGGTAGCACATCAGCGTAGTAGAGGGTTGACATGTCCACTGGGTCCCAGCAGTTGTCGCAGTCATAGGCTATCTGCGTCCCTGTTATGTAGTTGCCGTTGAAATATCCCCAGTTGAGGTCTCCGGTGGGCCAGTATTCCTCGCAGACCCAGACTAGCCAAGCCCTTTCTATGACCATTCCTGGCGGTATGTCTGATATGAATATGGTTCCGCTTCCTGAGTATAGCAGGCTCGTGGCCCCTGTGGTGAAATCGCCCCTCACGACCTCTCGGTAGGCCTCTGAGAAGTTCGTGGCCTTGGCCTCAGCTCTTGGACCCTCTTTCAGACCCGCTCCTATCAGACAGATATACAACAACATAAACGCCTCCCATAGGATGATCCTCCAAATGATAAACCTCATCTTGGCTTCTTTGCAACGAGAAAGCCGGCCCAGGTTCAGTCCGGTTTTCCGGGCACAGCTGGCTCGGATTCGGCCTTTGGATTAGAATATGGGCCACCTCCTCTGAGAGGTATGGAAAAAAATGGAAAGATGAAAGGAGATGGCCCATGAACATCACG
>JBDRYB010000047.1:0-7012 GCA_039803205.1 Caldifarciminota bacterium | reverse complement strand
AGCACTTGAGATAGTCGTCGGTTCCTCAAACAACATATATTGCGTTGATGGGGCAACCGCGGCTATCCAGTGGACATATTCGGTTGGATATGAGTGCCACAGGGGCCCGGTAATCGTTGACATAAACGGGGATAACGCTCCTGAGATCATCGTCCCGAACAGGGGAGATAAGCTCCTTTGTCTCAGAGGCAACGGAAGCCTCCTGTGGTCATACACCGCCCCAACAACGGACATCCACGACCCGGCGGTTGCCGACATTGATGGGGACAACTGCCACGAGATAGTCGTTGCTCTTGCGGCATCCAGCAACAACCTCCTCGCTCTTGACGATCAGGGCGGAGCATCTGGCTGTAGCCCTGTGGAGATTGAGGATTCCCGGCCGAGACAGGAGATAACCTTCTCGGCAACGCCAAACGGGCTCCTGGTTTTCATGCCTGAAGAGAAGAGGATCACCCTTTCCGTATACGACTTCTCCGGCAGGCTCGCTCTCAGGCTCTTTGACGGCGCCCTGCCCCAAGGAGAGCACATCTTCGTTCTCCCAGACCTCCCAAAGGGGGTCTATGTTGGGCATCTTGCTTACGATGGCGGGGCTAAGACCGTCAAGATACTCAGATAAGGGCATCAGCACCTCCGGTTCCCTTATAATCTCAGGGTGTTCAAGAGGACCCATACATGCGGGGAGCTCAGGGCGTATGACTCCGGCAAGGATGTGAGCCTCGCCGGGTGGGTTAGGAGGGTTCGCGATCTCGGCGGCCTCACATTCCTGGACCTCAGGGACAGATACGGAAGGACCCAGATAGTATTTGAGGAACCCTCTCTAGCTGAGAGAGCAAGGTCTCTTGGCAGGGAGTTCTTCGTTGGAATAAGGGGCAAGGTTCGGCTGAGGCCAGAAAAGGACAGGAACCCAGAGATACCGACCGGAGAAATTGAGGTCGCTTGCGATGAGCTCGTAATACTGGGAGAATCAAAGATCCCCCCTTTTCTCGTGGAGGACGAAACCGACACCTCAGAGGAGCTCAGACTGCGCTACCGGTATCTTGATCTGAGAAGGCCCAAGATGCTCCGAAACCTTGAGATAAGAAACAGGGCAACCTCCATAGTCAGGAATTACCTCTGGGAAAGGGGATTCCTTGAAATAGAGACCCCGCTCCTCGCTAAGAGCACCCCTGAGGGAGCGAGGGATTTCCTGGTTCCGTGCAGGCTACAGAAGGGGAAGTTCTACGCGCTTCCCCAGTCGCCCCAGATATACAAGCAGATCCTCATAATCTCTGGAGTTGACAAGTATTTCCAGATAGCGAAGTGCCTCAGGGATGAGGATCTGAGGGCGGATCGCCAACCGGAGTTCACCCAGATTGACATTGAGATGGCGCTGGCAACCCCTGATGCGGTCTACGAGCTAGTTGAGGGATTCATGTCAAGGCTCTTCGGGGAGATAATAAGGGTTGATCTGAACCCACCATTCCCGAGGATGAGCTACCACGAGGCAATCGCGAGGTATGGGTCAGATAAACCCGATCTCAGGTTCGGAATGGAGATACTGGAGCTCACGGAAACCTATCGCGGCAAAGGTTTCGGGGTTCTAGATAAGGCGATATCGGAAGGGGGAACTGTTATAGGGGTTCAGGCACCGTGCGATCTCTCACGAAGGGAATTGGATAACTACACCGCGTTCGTCCAGAGCCTCGGTGCTGGCGGGCTCCTGTGGTTCAAGCCGCCGGAATCCGGTCCCCTCGCGAAATACACCGAGCCCAGCATCGTTGAGGACAGGAATACCCTCTTGGTTCTGGCAGGCCACGCTCCGGAAATCCATCATGTAGCCGGCGCGCTGAGATTGAGGATAGCGAAGGACAAGGGCCTCATCCCACAGGGGGAATACAAAGCCCTGTGGGTTCAGGATTTTCCTCTCTTTGAGTGGAACGAGGATGAGGGGAGGATCCAACCCATGCACCATGTCTTCACGAGCCCAAGCCCTGAGGATATGGAGGGCCTGGCTGAGCTTGAGGCGCTCGTTTCTCGGCCCTCCGCGCCCAGCCATCAGGAGCTCGCGGATCTTCTTCCCAGGGTAAGGGGCATTCAATACGACCTCGTCATAAACGGCGCTGAGCTGGGGTCAGGCTCGGTCCGTTGCCACGATCCGGATCTCCAGAGGAGGCTTCTGAGAATAGCGGGCCTTAACCCCGATAACTTCTCATTTCTCCTTGAGGCACTGGAATATGGCGCCCCACCACACGGCGGCATAGCCATGGGCTTTGACAGGATAGTGGCTATGCTATGCGGCGAGGACAGCATAAGGGATGTTATAGCTTTCCCGAAAACCACATCCGGCTCCGGGCTCATGGAGGGTAGCCCATCAGATGTGGAGGAAACCCAGCTGAGGGAGCTGGGGATAGAGATCAGGAGGGAGGGCTGATAGCCCACCGCCTCGCTTCTACGCCAAAACCGAATGGCCAGGCTGGAAACCTTGGGCCCCGCCCGTGGTTATAGAGTGGCTCAACAGCTGGTAAGGGACTGGATACCTTAAAGGAAAAGGCCGTCTCTAGGCCCACTGGGAACTCAAATCCAAAACCAGCAGAACCCCCGCCGGACGAATGCCAAGGGCCTGTATAATAGTTGTTGAGGTATCTGTATCTTACGAGGCTCCCTGGAGGTAGAATCAACGCCTATCTCAATACATCACCGCATATAAAACCATGTTTATGCCCATCCTGAATGCCTGCTCCCTGACATCCTGTGGGTCACCGTGCGCGGAAGTCCAGCCATCAGAGACATTTGAGTTATATGTGTAATAAACAGCGAGCCTTCCACCAATGAAGATCCCGTATCCCTTTGGAGGGCCCTCGTAGTGCTCGTGTATCTTCGGGGGGCCCTCAAGATCGTAGAATATGTGATAAATAGGATGATCAAAAGGAACCTCCTCCAGCTCCTTGTCCGGAAATACCCTCTTTATCTCCTGCCGGAAGAACTCGTCCATGCCGTAGTCATCGTCAGCATATAAGAATCCCCCTCCCTCTATGTATTTCCGAAGGGCTTTGCGCTCCTCATCCGTGAGCCTTATCCTTCCGTGGCCCGTCAGAAAAAGAAAGGGGTAGCAGGGAAGATCGGGATCCGTCAGGGAAACGACCTTCTCCTCTGTAGCGACCCGAAGGCTCGTTCTCGCGTTTATCTGGGCCGCAAGGTTCGGAATAGCATCCTTATCGTTATACCAATCCCCTCCGCCGCTATACTTGACCCTCGCGAGGACTATCTGGCAAACTAGGATGGCTATCACTTCGCAACCGGGAACACCGCGCTCCAGGAACCCGTCCTGGCAAAATAGACCCCAGGCCCAACATCAGGTATACGCCATATCCCTCTTTCGCCTCCAATCTCCGCCCTCGCGATCAACCTTCCTGAGGCATCATAAAGCGAGATCTGATGCTTGCCCTCCGGGAGGTTGTAGAGGATGCCAGCCCCGGGTGCCCAGAAGAGCCCTAGCCTGGAGACTTGGCGTCCTGGCTCGGATACCGCCATCTGGTAATCCGGCAGTTTCCACATCCCCCTTCCGTGGGTCGCAACGAAAAGGGCCTTGTGCTGGAAATCAAAATCCATATCGTATATCTCAGCGCCGCACATTCCGGTTCCCAAGGCCTCCCAGCTTGCTCCCCTATCTGGGGAATAAATAACCCTTCCGCCCTCGCCAGCAACCATGATCATGGGGGGCCAGAGATCGTAATCAACTGTCATGGCCCTCACGAGAAAGTTGAATGTGCAGACCTGTTCCCATGTCTTCCCCGTGTCCGATGTGTGATAAAGCCTTGATGATGTGCAGATGTATGCCTCTCTTGGAGCGTATGGGTTTGACTTTATGCTCTCTATGGCCTGGACCGGCCCAGGAGACCTGTCCAGCCATGTTGAGCCGCCGTCTGTAGAGAGGTGAACCTTTCCGTCCGATGAGCCCACATATATTATGTTCGTGCTCCCGAGATTGATCTCCCCGGATATGAGGACCCCGGAGCCCCTTGTCAGATCCCCGGACACATCTGTCCAGGAAACCCCTGCGTTCGTGCTCCTCCACATCCTGTATGTTCCAGCGAATATGGTCCCCATATCTGTAGGATGAGCGAAGAAGGGGCCTGATGCCCACGATGCCCTGTCAACCCCGTTCCATGGGCCAGAGACATCCCTGTTGTAGTGGCCGTTCACGAACCTGTATGGCCCGCCGAATCCCTGATATGTGGCGTAGGATGTGTCAAGGCCTGGAACTGCTCCTGGGTTGAAGAGCTGCGGCCCCCCGTCCCCTGAAAGGATCACCCTCCAGACATCAGAGCCCTCCCTTCTCGGCGAGCCGTTGTCCTGGGTCCCCCCCTGGAGGACCGAGGTGTCTCGTGTGTGTATGGCGAGGGTGTAGAACTGGATGGTTCCGAGGCCCTGGTTTCTGTTTATCCAGGTCTCGCCCCTATCCTTGGTCATCCATACCCCGCCATCGCAGGCAACCCATAAATTGCCATCAGCGTCAAAGGAGAAGTGGTGGATGTCAGGGTGAACGCATCCGCCAGAACCCTGATCCGTTATGTCCTCCCAGCTAAGCCCGCCATCGGTTGTCCTCACTATTCCGTGGTAATTGCTCCCGTAAGGGAAAACCCCTCCGGCATAGACAATATTCGGGTCGCTCGGGTCGACTATTATGCAGTTGTCATACCAGCCTTGGGGATAAAGGTAATCAGGGGTGTTTTCCAGCTTGGTCCAGGAGGAGCCGCGGTCCGTCGTTTTGTAAAGCCCGTAAAGCCCGCCGTTGGATGACCTCGTGAAAACAGCGTAGATTATGTCCGGATCGCTCTGGGATATTGCCAGCTGAACCCTGTAGAAAGGCTCCGAGGGGCCTGGAAGCCCTCCGCTCAGGGGTGTCCAGGTTAGGCCAGTATCCCTTGAGACATAGACCCCATAATCGTTAACCCCAGCGAAATACATGTTTGGGCTGTCGGGCGCCTGCGCGAGATCAGAGACCCAGCTCAGGGAGAGAACCCTCGTCCATGTGGCTCCGCGGTCAGTGCTTCTGGCTATGCCCCCGTTCCTCGCGACCATGATTATGTTAGTGTTCACGGGGTTCACGACGACCCTGGATATGTAATCCCCAGCATCAGCCACCGAGGCTATTTTTGTCCAGGTAAGGCCTCCGTCCTCGCTCCTGTATAGGCCATCGCCGTTCTTTGAATCCCCCGAGAAGTGCATCTCTCCCATGCCGTAGTAGATCACATTCGTGTTTCCTGGCTCAAAGGCCAGGGCTCCGGACGCGAGGCTCGGAAGGGCATCCGTGAGGACCTCCCATGTCTCGCCCCCATCCGTTGTTTTCCAGACCCCCCCGCCGGCCGCGGCTATGTAAGCGATATTCGGATCGGTCGGATGGTTTAAGATGAAGGATGTCCTCCCGGAGACGGTTCCGTCAGACCAGTATTCCTCCGTGAGGGGCAAAGGTCCTATGAACTGCCACTCGCCTGTCCTTGCTCTTCCGAAAACAGCGCCAACCGAGGCCTTTTCCTGATAAGCGTTTGCCCTGGCTATGAGGGTGTCCAGGGGAACCCACTGCGCGTCAGGACCATCAAAAACAAAAATAGCTATCAAAAGTCCCATCATAGATATATATGATAAAGGAGAGTTCCTTGGCTACGCAACTTGGGGTTCACAACCATATAGAACATCTCTCACCTCCGTGTTTGGAAGGCAGGTCCCCCATAAACCCCTTCCAGCACAACCTCGTTGGTAAAGAGGGATACGCGTGGAACGCTCCCAACCTATTCAAGGGTGCTTTTGGAAGGGGGCAGGGGAGGTTGTCTTTTTTGAGAGGTAGCGCAAAGCTCCTCAAGGAGGTTTTGGCCTTCCCCTGCCTTCCTTCTGATTCCTCTTTTAACATGACCACATTATAAGAGGAGGAAACTGAAATGACAGGCATAGGCATGGCCTTCGTGGCCATAGTGGGAGCAGGGGATACATTCTCGTTGCCTGAGCCTGGCCCGGGGATTATAATCTGACCATGATTGCAATTGCCCTCCTCACGCTCTCCGGGCAAGGCCCAGAGGGGGCCTACATCTTCAAAACCGACACTCCCAGGCCCTACCAGCCTTTTGAAACCCTCCAACCCGAATCTCTGAATGTGAAGCTCTTGGGCTATGTGGAAGACACGACAATATTCATCCTTGACCTTGCGGCCTCAGAGGATGGGAATTACATTTATGCGGCGTGCGGGGATTCGGGTTTGCTAATCTACGACATCAGTGACCCAGCTACCCCACATAAGATTGGTAGGATTGAAACGGACAAGGAGATAACCGCTGTGACTACTAGGAATAATCTCTTGTTCTACTCCTGGGCAACCGGGGATACCTCATTTTACATAAGGGACATATCGGAACCTGCGAATCCTATCTTACTGGGCAAATGCACCGGTGGCAAGGCACGCCATATAACCTTATCAGGGGATTATGCTTTTTGTAGTGGAAGTGGTAACTTCAGGGTAATTAATATCTCTGATTCAACCAACCCTTACTTCATGAGCTCCTTTTACACTTCAGCCACTCCAAGAACCCACGACAACTATGATACTCTTGTATTCCTCCTTCAAACCGGCTACGGCGACCCCTCCGAGACCACCTGGGTCTACATCCTTGATGTATCAGACCCAACTGACATCAAGGAGATAAACAGGTTCTGGCTCCCTGGAGGCCAGATGTCCTGCATAGCCGCGTGGAAGGACACATTCAACTTGTTCTCACCAACATATGGTCATATCTTCCTCTATGTCCTGGGAGGGATATGGGCTGATTACATCTGGGATGTGACGGATCCCATGAATCCGGAACTGGTGTGGGAGGGACGCACGGGATTTGGCGGGGGCTACTGGTCTTACCTGCATTCAAAGTTCTCCTATGTATCCAACATACTGGAAGTATACGATAGGGAAACTGAACCCGATGGATTCTACACTGTAGGCTATTACAGGAATAGCGCAGACGGAGGAAAGATGATCTGGACAAAGGGG
>JBDRYB010000046.1:0-7689 GCA_039803205.1 Caldifarciminota bacterium | reverse complement strand
AAGGGTCATAATTTTTCTCCTTTCCCGGCCCTTCCTTCTTGGGGCCGGGATTATATTTTCATCCCTCAGGGCCTCCCTGGGCCACTACGGCCCCAAGGGTTTGAGAGCTTTGCCTTGCAGGATAAGGATTTCAGAGGGGAGGAAAGTGTGAGATCTCAGGGTGGGTAGGCCTTGACAGTTCAAGCCAAAACCCTTATATATTATGCCCTTGCGAAAGAACCCGCTCAAAGGAGGTGAAACCATGCGTGAGATGATGAGATGGGATCCTTTCAGGGAGATGGCAGAGCTGTCGGAGAGGCTAAACAGGTTCTTTGAGGAGAGGTGGATGAGGCCCTGGACAGAGGAGGGCGTTTGGTCTCCTCTCGTGAACCTTGAGGAGACAAAGGACGCCTACATTCTGCGGGCCGAGCTTCCGGGCATGGACAGGAAGGACATAAAGCTCTCCCTAACCGAGAGGACGCTCTCCATATCAGGGGAGCGCAGGTGGGAGAAAAAGGATGAGTCTGCGACCGTTCACAGAGCCGAGATATTCTGCGGCAGATTCCAGAGAACCATCAGCTTCCCCGCCGAGATAGACCCCCAAAAGGCAACTGCGAGATACGAGAACGGCATCCTCACGGTTGAACTGCCGAAGTCCGAGAAAGCGAAGCCGCGGGAGATAGAGATAGAGGTCAAATAAGGCCTCTTTTGGAGGGAAGTCACCGGGGGTCAAGAGGCCCCCGGTTTGTTTACGCGCTTATTTGAAAACAAAGATGTCCGAGGTTAATAATCCTTGAGGACTTTATAAGGCACACAAGCAATCCCTGGTGGCACGGTAAACCAATGCGTCCATTACCCCCTCTCCGCGTGATAATGCATGGAATCACAGCCTCACCACATCTGTCTGATTTGGCTGGACACCTCGCTGAGAGCACATTGGGTTATTACCTGGGAACGATCCCAGGACTCAACATTAATTGGTTTCCAGAGAGAAGCCCGGAACCAGAGGTTGATTTCGTCATAACAATCGGCGATTACCGCATTCCCATAGAGGTCAAATATAGACAGCGGATTGATCCTCACCGCGACACAAAAGCCCTGCGCGCATTTATTGAGAAGACTGTTTATAATGCTCCATTTGGAATACTGGTCACGCTTACCGATGATGTTTCTATCCCTGACCCCAGGATAGTGTCTCTGCCTCTTTCTTCGGTTCTCCTTATGAGATAAAAAGTGGAATCGCGCCAGCTTGCGCGTCCCCGTTGTTTCCACTATATAATATCACAGCTATGGATGTTTATATCATTTCCGTTATAATGGGCATAGCCCTCGCGGCGACAACCAGGCTCAAGATGACCCTGCCCTTTTTCATCCTGGGCCTCGCGATTAAGCTGGGATGGGGCGTGGTTCACCCCGCGGCCGGGACAGAGTGGCTCGGTTCCTGGCCAGCCATAATATGCTTCGGGGTCGCTGTCATACTTGAGATAATAGCGGACAACATCCCCGCGGTTGAACACTGGCTTGATGTTGCCGAGGGATTCATATCCCCTGTTGCTGGCGCTTTTATCGTCATAGCCGCATCAGGAATGGCCGATTTTGACCCGCTCGTTACCCTCGTTCTCGGACTCATTGGTGCTGGGGTTGGGGCGGGCGCTTATTTCGCTCACAACATACCGAAGCGCGGCGCGAGGGAGATCTCTGGCGGCGCTTTCACTGGAGCGTCTCTTCTCTCAAGTATCTCAGAGACAGGCCTCGCGGCCGCGGAGGGCCTTATTGCTGTTTTTTGGCCCTGGGTTGCTCTCGGACTAGCCCTTCTGAGCCTCCTGGGTGGATGGCTTCTCTTTATGTTCCTGAGAAAGAGGCCCGGCCTCGTTTCCATCCTTATAGGAATAATCTCCGCCCTGTTCCTGATTCCAGCGCTATTGCCGTTTTTGGGTATAGTTGCCTGGTTCACCCTCGCTTGGAGCTTTATCGGTCTCATAATTGCCGCTAGAGCAAAAAGCTGGCCTGGCGCTATCCTCAATTTCCTCGTTCTCTTCTTTTCTCTCGTCAGGGTGATAGTTGGGTTAGGGATATTTTGATTTGAACTCCCTTCTATACGGGTTTGGGCTTTTTGAGACAATAAGGGTCTCCGGGGGGGTTCCTGAGTTCCTCCATTATCACATCAGGAGGATGGCGGGCTCCGCTCGGTTTTTCGGATTGGAGTTTTCAGAGGAGAGTTTTATGAACGCGCTGGCAGAAGCCCTGGCAGACCGGTCTCCGGATGCGGATTGGCGCGTCCGCTTGAGCCTATTCTTGGAAGGGGGGCGCCCGGTTTACCTCGCGAGCGCTGAGCCACTGGGTTTCGTTCCGGATGCTGTCCAGCTAGCGGTTTCAGGGATCAGGGTTTTTTCGGAAAACCCACTCTGCCAGCACAAGACAACCTCTCGGCTCATTTATTATCTCGCACAGCGCGAGGCGGAGAGCGCAGGTTATTGGGACGGATTGCTCCTAAACCAAAGGGATGAGGTAGCCGAAACAGGGAGGGCCAACATCTTCTTCCTCATTGACAACGAGATCTTTACCCCTCCGGTCTCCTCAGGGATCCTTCCAGGCATAATGAGGGAGGTTCTGCTGAGGCGAGGCTTGGCAAGCGAGAGGGTTCTCTTAGCATCGGATATCCGCCGCGCGAGCGCGGCCTTCGTGACGAATTCCCTGATCCGGGCCGCCGCCGTCTCTCGCATAGAGGGGTTTGAATACGAACACGATGCCGCGGCCCTTCAGGAGATCCGAGAGGCCTTGCTATCTGAGCTGAGATAATTTTATCCGTTTCCTCCCCTCGCTTTATCATATAAGCGTGATTGAGCGCGGCCGGCCGGTTCTCCTTTGGGAGCCGAAGTCCTCCTTTTTGGTGGTTTATGAACCCGGAAGGCGGCTTGATACCCACAGAGGATACCTGATCCTGCCGGAAGGTCTTTCTTACGGGGACCCTATTGAGACATCATCCGGCCACAAGTTCCTCGCGCTCATCCCCTCGCTCTCTGAGCTCTCAATGAAGGTTAGGAGGACGACGACCATACTCTACCCAAAGGACATCGGGTATTTGATCATGGAAACTGGGGTTTCGGCGGGCCAAAGTGTTCTTGAGGTTGGAACCGGCTCAGGCGCCTTGACCCTTGTCCTCGCTATGATAGTCGGGGATAAGGGGAGGGTCTATTCATTTGAGAGGAGAGCCGAGTTTCTGGAGAACGCCAAGAAGAACCTGGAGAGGTGGGGCCTGGCTCACAGGGTTGAGTTCATCCTGAGGGACCCCGCTGAGGAGGGTTTCGGGCTCAGGGATGTTCAGGTCGCGATCGTTGATGTGCCTGAGCCTTGGACCATAGTCAGGCCCGCCCGGGAAGCCATCATGGGGGGAGGGTTCTGGGCATCCCTTTCCCCATGCTTCGAGCAAGTAATCCGGGTCGTTGAGGAGCTAGAGGCTTCTGGTTTTGTTGCCTTGAAAACGGTTGAGCTTCTGGAGAGGGAGATCCTGGTCCGGCCAGGAAAAACAAGGCCTCGTGAGCGCATGGTATCTCATACGGGTTATCTTACGGTTGCGAGAAAGGCTTCCGAGTCCAGCGCAGTTCGGTAGCACAATATTTCGGGCCCGGGAACAAAAAACACTTGCTATTCACGCGAGAGCTGGGTTATAATTTACCCGGAGGCCAAAGATGAGCTTGTTTTTTGCTTTGGGTTTGCTTTCCTTCAAAACCATCGCTGTCAAGTTCCCATACTATGGGGAGAATCCGGGAGGGCTTGAGCGAGGGCTTGGTATATCAATAGAGTCGTTTAGGCATGATACGGTTCTCGCCTATACCGACGAGGAGGGGCTACGGAGGCTCAAGGCTCTCGGTTATGACCCGGAGATAATCATCCCGGATACGAGGTCATACACCAAGGGGCTTTTTGAAAAGGGCACATATCACTCCTACGCGCAGGTCATAAGCATAATGACCGATTCCGCGGCCGCTCATTCAAACATATGCAGGCTTGACACCCTTGGGCTTTCTGTTGAGGGTAGGCTCATCCTCGCTTGGCGGATAACGGACAACCCCGATCAGGAGGAACCTGAGCCGGAGGTTCGCGTCATGGGAAACATCCACGGAGACGAGGTTATAGGCTGTGAGATTCCCCTTTACTTTGGATTGCACCTCTTGAAGGGATACGGGTCCGATCCCGTCATCACGAGGATGGTTGATTCGGTGGAGATATGGGTTGTCCCAATGATGAACCCCGATGGGCACGAACACGGCTACCGAGAGAATGTCCACGGGGTTGACTTGAACCGGGATGCTGGCTATTATTGGGATGGCTGGGGAGGGTCCTCTGCTCCGTTCGGAGAGCCTGAGTCAAGGGTATACTTCGCTCACGCTTTGGAAAACGAACCCAGTATGGAATGGGTTTATCACTCCGCGGCTTGGTATGTGAACTATCCCTGGGATTACTCCCCAAAGGACCCTCCGGATTCCGGCCTCATAATAACCCTCTGCCAGATATATGCTGATTCTGACTACATGCAGGAGGTAACGAACGGATTTGATTGGTATCAGGTCTGCGGCTCTGTTCAGGATGTGGGCGAGGGAATAATAGGGGGATACGCCATAACCATAGAGACGGACCAACCCTCAAATGGCTCGGCCCAAATAGACTCCATATGCGCAAGGAGCACAAGGGCGCTCCGAGGCCTCATAAGCAGGGCAGGCTGGGGGGTCTGGGGCATAGTAAGGGACAGCCTGACCGGCGCTCCACTTAAGGCAAGGGTTGATTTCATCAATCCTGATAGGATAACGGTTTTCACGGATGAGAAGCATGGGGATTACCACAAGCTCCTTTCCCCGGGAACATATACCCTGCGCTTTTCTGCCCAGGGCTACAGTCCAAAGGAGGTCTCGGGAGTCGTCGTGCCATCGTCCGGGGCCGTCCGCGTTGACGCGGACCTCGTGCCTGATAGCGAATACAACTATGCTTTCAGGGTGATCTATGTAACCCTAGGTGAAAGCGGTGATGACGGGTGGGAGCCCGATATCAGGGCAAGGACATGGGAAACCCTAGGGCCTCCAGATGGAATCTATCAACCTCTTGGTTGCGAGGGCTCGGTGCGGCCGGCCGAGATAGTCCTTGACTTCGGCCTTGATTCTGCCATAGTTGACCTGGATACCGGCCCTGACCTAAGGGTCTACGAGGGCGACGCCTCATCAGAGCCATACGCGGTATATGTCTCAAATGCTTGGACAGGCGGATGGGTCTCTTGTGGCACAGGCTCGGGCTCGCAGGATTTTGAAATACCTGGTTCAGGCGGTGTTTACAGATACCTCCGCATAGTCTCTTCAGCTACATCTGACACGGATTCGCTGGCAGGCTTTGACCTTGACGCAGTTCGCTCATACACGAGGATAGGGGGCGTCGGAACAACTGAGGATGACGGGCCCGGTTCGCCTGGTCTCAGGGCCTTTGCGGCGCCGGGAAGGGAATGTGTTCTCGTGCGCTTTGTTCTCAGCGATGACTCTAATGTCCTGATCAGGGCGTATGATCCCACCGGAAGGTTGGCGCTGAGCGAGGACCTGGGGATTTTGAGAAGCGGCGAACACGAGGCCAAATTGGAGCTGAGAAAGGGGATCTGGTTCGTGAGAATAGGCGCGGGTCCCGAAGAGACAATCCTAAAAGCGATAGTTAGATGAGGTTCAGGCCTTCTTCCAGGTTCCCTTCCGCTCTGATTTGAATAGCGGGACCAGAAATATGGGGGCCATCAGGGTCGTCACAAGGGTCGTCAGGATAGCAACCCCGTAGATGCTCTGAGGTATTATCCCCCTCGCGAGGCCCATGGACGCGATTATGAGCGCGACCTCACCTCTCGGGAGCATCCCAAAGCCAATCCTTGCTCCCCCCATAACATTGAATCCTACGCTCATGGCAGGGAGGCCGCACCCAAGGACCTTTGAGATTATGGCCAGCATGGTTATTATTGTTCCGAAAAGGAGAACATCCTTGAACGCGAATATGTTGACCATCATGCCCGTGACAACGAAGAAGACCGGAACAACCGCTTGGTAAAACCCCGAGAGCCTCTCTGTCAGCTCCTCCGCAATATCGGTCTGGCTAAAGGCGAGGCCAACAGCATATGCGCCAACGATCATGGCGAGGCCGAATACCTCGGACAAGGCGGCAAAGAAGAAGCATATTGCCAGGATGAGGACTGCCCAGGCTCCCTCAGACCTGAACTTTTTGAGGAGCCAAACAACTGGCTTCGCTAGGAATATCCAAACAGCGAGCAGAACGACCCAGTATCCGAATGCCTTGAGGCTCACCAAGCCTAGATGGCCCCAGGATACACTTCCTTCTCCCATTTGCGCCTCTGCCAGAACGATAACCAAAGAGAGGACAATGAGACCGAGGACATCATCCACAACAGCGGCTCCGAGGATGGTTATCCCCTCAGGGGTGTTGAGCTTCCTCATCTCGGATAGTATGCGGGCTGTTATCCCAACTGATGTCGCTGTGAGTATAGCGCCCATGAAGAGCGCAGAGGGATGCATGTAGCTGCCAGCGAACCCCATCCAGACCGTCGTCACCTGGCCAAAAGCAAATGAAAAAATGACCCCTCCGAGGCCGACCACGAAAGCGGGGAAGGCGTATCTCAGGAACAGCTTCAGGTCAGTCTCAAGCCCTGCCATGAAAAGGAGAAGGATAACCGCTATCTGAGCGAATGAATACAGCTCCGATGAGACAGGCACATATCCGTGTCCCTCAACGGGAAAAAGGGGGCCGAAACCAGGTATCTGGATATAAGGCCCTAGCAGGAAAGGGCTTATTATGACGCCAATAACCAGCTCTCCCAAAACAGAAGGCTGTTTCAGGAACCTCTCCGTGAACTCGCCGGCCAGCTTCGCGACGAGCATTATCACGGCTATCTGGAAAACGAGCTTCACAACGATGTGGGTAAGGCTCGGCCCTTCTGCCCCGGATGCCAAGAGCGAATTAAAGATCTCAAACATAACTTATCTCCTCGTCAAGGCAGAAAATATAACTTGGGGATCAGGCCCGTTTCAAGGACATGCTGATTGTGCTCTCAGCTCCAAAAACTTTATAATTACCCTCGCGAGGTGCGATATGATTATTTGGCTTTTGCTATCTCAGGCCTATTGGTGGCCTATGTTTGGGGTTGACCTTCAGAACACCCACCTTATGCCGGGAAAGGGCGCCATGACATCCGCTCCGGTTCAGAAATGGATATACACAGGCTCTTCCAACGATTGGGGTGAGACAGGGGTATCCGTATGGGATGTGAACAGGGACGGGATGCCCGATGTGCTCAGCGCTTTCTGGTCCGGGGGGACTGACGCGGTAAGGGGAAATAACGGGACCCGCGTCTGGGCGACAAACATAGGCGATGCTTGGAACTCTGTTCCGGCCATAAAGGATGTGGACGGCGATGGGGTCAACGAGGTATATGTTGGCTCTTGGAAGGACGGGAATCTGTATTGCCTGAACGGAAACACGGGCGCTGTGCTCTGGACGAGTCCTACTGGCTCTAGCGTCTGCGAGAGCTCCCCCAAGGTCGCTGACCTTGACAATGACGGCGCTTACGAGGTCGTGGTCGGCGCTTGGGGAGGGTATCTCCTTTGCGCTAACGCTATAACAGGAGCTCAGGAATGGAATGTTAACCTGGGTTCTGACATAGATCACGCTCCGGCC
>JBDRYB010000045.1:0-7829 GCA_039803205.1 Caldifarciminota bacterium | reverse complement strand
CACCAAGGCACTCCTGTGTCTTGAACGATTGCGAGGAGGATACGCTAAGCTCTTGTGCCCCAAGAACTTACGAGCTATCCTGCATCAGAACCTGTTTCTGGGGGGTGAGAGTATGTGAGATCTCAACGCGTGTTTTTTTTTCGCATGACATTCGGATTTATACTTTATTTATGAGCATTAGCCCTATAGAGCTTGTAGGCCTTGCGGTTGTGCTTGGTTTGATATTGATGGCTGTGGCTGGAATAGTTGTCTGGGCAGTTCTCAGATCTGCCCGGATGGGCCGGTAGCTTCCCCTGCGACCCAAGCCGCGCCCCACGCGCCGGATTGCTCCGGTTCACGAACCTCAAGCCCCTCCAGGGCGCACATCTCCTTGAACCTGTTCAGGTAAAATGATGAGCCGAAAAGTCCGCCGTGATAGGAAACAGGGACATAGCCCGTTTTACTGATAATGGCCTTTGCCAGACCAACGAGGTGTCTCAGCCCCTCCCCGATTATTCTCAAGGCTGTCTCATCCCCCTCTTCGGCTATTTGGATTACCTTTGGCGCGAGACTGGAAACTCGCCTCACGCTATCGGTTTTCATGAGACTGAGAACAAATTCCCTCGGTTCTCCTTCCAGCAGGCTCGTGAGCCTCGTCATATTACCGAGCCCTTCAATTGCCTCAAGGGCCGAGGATATAGCCTCTTTCGCTATCCAGAAGCCAGACCCCTTGTCCCCGAAAAGGTGGCCGAATCCCCCAGCCCTCACCAATTTGCCCCCCTTTCCCATGCCAATTGCCACAGAGCCGGTGCCGGCTATCACGATTATGCCCGGCTTTCCCGTGAAGGCACCTATCAGAGCGGCTTCCGCGTCTGAAATGACCCTTATTCTTTTTCCACAGCGCTTGAAGGCCTCAGCGAGACGCATGCGTTCCTCGGGAGTCCACGCGCCCGCCGCGCCTATACCAACAGCGTCAAAATAGGCTATATCAGAGACCCGCCGCGCTATCGCCCCGGGATCGTCCCACCTGCTCAGAGGCCAGAAGCCCCTGAAGTAGACCCTGCCACCTTCGTCCATAACCACGAATCCCGTGCCAGAGCCGCCTATATCAAGCCCGATTATTTTCTCCAGAAGATCAACATTATAGCAGAGGAAACCCCAACCGCGCCACCTATGAAGAAAGGGGCCTGGGGTGAGACCTTGTCCCAAAGAAAGCCAGCCAGAAGGCTTGCCGGCAAAAGAAGCATGCCGATGGTCATGTGATAAAGCCCGTAGGCTGTTCCTCTCAAGCGTTCGTCCCTAACGATGTCCGCGACCATGGCCCTTTCAATGCCGTCAGATGCTCCGTAGAAGACCCCATATAGGGGGAGGATGAACCACCAAGCCCACGCGGCGCCGACCGTTGCCGCGAGGAGATAAACAGCGCCATATATCAGAAAGCCCAGAACCAGGAGCCTTTTCCGTCCCCACTTGTCCGAAAGTGCCCCTAGGGGATAGGCTGTTACAGCGTAGACTATGTTGAACAACGCGTAAAGAGCAGGAACGAGCGCAGGCGCGAGGCCAGCCGCCTGAGCTTTTAGGAGGAGGAATGTGTTTGAGGAGTTCCCGAGGGAGAAAAAGCCCATTATTCCGAGGAATGTGAAGAAAGGAATGGGCAATTCTCTCAGAGAGGCCTTTATCCCTTTCCTTAATCTGCTAACCCCTATCTCCTTCACGAAAACGGCCAGGATGAGGAGGCAGAGGGCTCCGGGTATCAATGAAAGCCAGAAGACGAGCCTGTAATTGCTCCCAGAGAGCCACATGAGCGCCCAGGCTATAAGGGGGCCCACCACAGCCCCCGCGGTGTCGGCCGCTCTGTGAAGGCCGAAGGACTTTCCCCTTATGTTCTCTTCAACGGAATCAGCGATGAGCGCGTCGCGCGGTGCCGTCCTTATTCCTTTGCCCACCCTGTCTCCGAATCTGGCGGCCAGAACAATCCACCAGTGATGAGCGAAACCAATAAGCGGGGTTGCTATGGCGGATATTCCGTATCCGAGCAAGACCAAGGGCTTGCGTTTCCTGACCCTGTCAGACCAATATCCGGATAGGCCCTTGAGCAGGGATGCGGTTGCCTCCACTATTCCTTCCGTTATCCCGAGGAATGTCGCGCCTGTTTTCAGGACAGAGGCAAAGAACCCTGGCAGGAGAGGATAGACCATCTCGGATGCCACATCTCTGAGAAACGATGCCAGGGCGAAGGCTTTTACATTGGAAGGGATCCTTTCCCTCATGGGGAAATTATATCGTGGATAGTCGGCCACACGCCAAAACAGCAATCACCAACCAGGAGCCATTATAATTTTTGCCTTGGTCTCCGCGATCCTGCTCTCAGCAAAGCCGTCTTTCTCCGAGAGGAGAACGATTGTTGCTGGCGAGCCCAAGGAGGTGTATTCGGGCTCAGATCTCTCCTGGGACAAACTACGCGCCCTTTCAAAAAAGGGGTTTTTGGTGGGATATATCTCATACGACCTCGCTGAAGAGATATTGGGTTTGGCCAGGGGCCGCGGGCCTTCACCGCCTTTCTGGTTCGGCCTCTATGAGAACCTCAGGGTGAGGGATGAGATCACGGGGACTTGGTTCCTTTGGCACGCCGATGGCTCGGCCGAGAGATGTCCCGAATGGATTTTCCCTGATGCCGGAGGCTTCGCGCTCTCATCGCGCGGTTTCGATCAGACCAAGGAGCAATACATCAGAACCATCCAGAGGATGAAGGAGGAGATAGCCGATGGGCATTATTACCAGGCGAACTACACCGTGAGGGCACTTTTTGACTTTTCGGGAGACCCGTTGGGGCTTTTCCGCGCGTTCATCAGGAGGCAGCCAGTTCCTTATGCGGCTTTCCTGGATACTGGGGCCGGCCTTCTGGTGAGCGGCTCGCCAGAGCTTTTTCTTCGGCTGAGAAACGGCACTGCTATAACTAAACCCATGAAGGGGACCCTGCCGCATGGCCGTGGCGCGAGACAGAGGCTCTTTCTCTCTCAGAAAGACAGGGCAGAGAACCTGATGATAGCTGACATGGCCAGGCACGAGCTCGGCCGCGTTTCGGATGAGGTGAGGGTGAGGAGGCTTTTCAGGGTGGAGCAATACGCCACTGTCTACCAGATGGTTTCGGTTATTGAGGCGAGGCTCTCTCCGGGCATGGACATCTGGGATGCAATAGGGTCCTGCTTTCCCCCAGCATCGGTAACGGGCGCACCGAAATCTTCGTCCACCGAGGCAATAGCCAGACACGAGGCGAGTCCCAGGGGAATTTATACGGGGATCATTGGTTATACGACGCCATGGGGTCATGCCTGTTTTTCGGTTGCAATAAGAACATGCGAGCTCGGGGGCAACACCCTAATATACGGTAGCGGGGGCGGTATAACCTACGCATCAGACCCACAAGGGGAGTGGAATGAGTGCATGGCCAAGATGGCGAGCTTGATTTACCTACTGAAATAGCTGGATAATATAGACCTAGATGAGGTTTTCAACCAAAGCCAGATACGGACTCAGACTCGTTCTGAGGATAGCAAAGGAGTGCGCCTCAAAAAAGGACAGTCAAGAGCCCATTCCCCTGTGGAGGCTCGCCCAGAAGGAGCGCATATCAAAAAAATATGTTGAACACATAGTAGCTCAATTGGAGAGGGCCGGAATCCTCAGGGGCTTCAGGGGGCCAACTGGCGGGTATTGTTTATCCAGGCATCCCAGCAAGATCACGGCGAGGGAGGTAATTGAGGCCACAGAGGGCATTCGTCCGAATGTCTGCACCCAGAAACTCGGGGATTGCCCATTTTACCCTTATTCAAGGGATTGTATGGCGAGGCCCCTTTGGATTGAGCTTGAAAAGACAATAAGGGACTATCTGGATTCAATAACCATAGAGGGCCTTCTGAAGAATTCAAGGAGGAAAATCAAAAAGAAAAAGGGGGTAGCGAGATGATCTACTTGGACAACAACGCAACCACAAAACCAGCGCCAGAGGCCATAGACGCTGTCCTCAAATACATGAACGAGCGCTGGTTCAATCCCTCAAGCCCCTACGCGCCCGCTGAGGAGGCTAAGAGGGATCTTGAGGAGTTCAGGGCTACTGTTGCGGGGCTTCTCTCCTGTGAACCCGAGGAGATAATCTTCACATCCGGAGGGACCGAATCAGACAACGCGGCCATAAAGGGTTATGCTTTCGCGAACATGGATAAAGGAAAGCACATCATAACCTCCCAAATAGAACACAAGGCCGTTCTGGGACCGCTGAGATGGCTTGAGAACGCTATGGGCTTTGAGATAACCCATCTGCCAGTGGATTCCAGGGGGATCGTCATCCTAGAGGAGCTTGAAAGGGCAATAAGACCCGATACCATCCTTGTTTCTGTGATGTCAGCCAACAACGAGACGGGCGTCATTCAGCCAATAGAGGAGATAGTCAGAATAGCGCACGAAAAGGGGGTTGCGGTTCACACGGACGCTGTCCAATCCGTGGGAAAGGTTCCGGTAGATATAAAGTCCTGGGGCGTTGATCTCCTGTCCGCTTCGGGCCACAAGTTCCACGGGCCGAGGGGGGTTGGCTTCCTCTTCAAAAGGAAGGGACTGAAGATTACAGCGCTCCTTCAGGGCGGAGGACACGAGCGAAAGATGCGCTCAGGGACCGAGAACCTCGCTGGGATAGCTGGGATGACAAAGGCTCTGGAGATAGCGGTTTCTGGACTTCATGAATATCAGGCTAAGGTCTCCGCTCTCAGGGATGCCCTTGAGAGGGGGATCACCGAGAGGATCCCTGAGGTGATTGTCAACGGGGCTGGAGCGCCCCGTGTTCCAAACACCCTGAGTGTCTCAGTTAAGTATGTTGAGGGAGAATCCATGCTCCTTTGGCTTTCTGACGAGGGAATTTATGTCTCATCGGGTTCTGCTTGCACATCCGGCTCGCTCGAGCCCTCTCATGTCCTTCTAGCCATGGGCCTCGATCACGCAACAGCCCACGGTTCCCTTAGGTTCAGTTTCTCTAGGTATAACACCATGGAGGATGTGGAAAGGGTTCTTGAGGTTTTGCCCGGGGTGGTTGAGAGGCTGAGGGCCATAAGCCCGTTCGGAAAGAAATAGGCCATGGCAGAGCTTCCACCTATTGGAAAGATCGACGGGGCGTTTTTCAACGAGGTCATATTCCCCCGTCTTGGTGCCAAGAGGCCTGAGGTGGTTCAGGGGCCTCAGCACGGGGTTGATGTCGGGATAATTGAGATAGGTGAATACGCCCTGGCGACGACAGCGGATCCGGTCTTCATAGTCCCAGAATACGGCTGGGAGAGAGCCGCTTGGTTTGCCCTCCACATCCTCGCCTCAGACGCGGCTTGCTCAGGGCTCGCGCCCGCTTATCTCGCCATAGACCTCAACCTCCCAATGGAGACGACCGAGGAGGCTTTGGGCCTCATCTGGAATGTGATCCACGAGGAGGCTAAGAAAATAGGGATCTCAGTGATAACAGGCCACACAGCGAGATATGAGGGGTGCCATTGGCCCATGGTTGGAGGAGCGGCTCTTACTGCAATAGGGCCCAGGGATTCCTGGGTGGGGCCGAGGTTCATGCGCCCAGGCGATAGGATAATCGTCACCAAGGGCCCGGCTATTGAGGCCGCTGGGATTTTCGCGGCAATGTTTCCCGATGTTCTTGAGAGGGAGTTTGGCACGGATTTTGCTCGTTCTGCCCAGGAGCTATTTTACATGATGAGCGTGGTTCAAGACGCTAGGGTGGCTGTTTCCCTTGGAGTCAGGGAGGATGGTGTCTCTGCCATGCACGACGCGACGGAATGCGGGCTTTGGGGAGGGCTTTACGAGATGAGCGAGGCAGCTGGGTTGGGGGCAGTTGTGGAGATCGAGAGGATACCTCTGGACGAGAGGGCGAAGAGGATATGCTCCTTCTACGGAATAGACCCTTATTCATCCATATCCGAGGGAACACTCATAATAACCTCCAGGCCGCACAAAGCCCCTGAGATCGTTGAAATGCTAAACCGGTCAGGTATTCCAGCCGCAGTGGTTGGTTACATGAAGGAGGAGCCCGGCCTCATAATCCAGGAAAGGGGCTCAGAAAGACACCAGCCTCACCCGAGGGTCGATCCGTTCTGGCGAGCGTTTTACGATGCTCTCGGAGCGAAAAATGCCTAACGAGGAACTAAAAGAGAAGATCCTGAGGCTCAAGGAGGAGCGGGACGCGATAATCCTCGCTCACAACTACATGAGGCCAGAGGTTCAGGAGATAGCGGACTACATCGGGGATTCTCTGGGTCTTTCCGTCCAGGCCAGGGATTCTGACAAGCCCGTTATCGTGTTCTGCGGCGTGAGCTTCATGGCAGAGGTAGCGAAATTGCTCTCGCCTGACAAGACCGTTCTCCACCCCGTTCCCGGCGCTCGTTGCCCGATGGCTGACATGGTCTCTGTTGAGGATGTGCTTTCCGAGAGGGCTGAGCATCCGTCCGCGACTGTTCTATCCTATGTCAACACCAACGCTGATGTGAAGGCGGTTTCTGATGTCATATGCACATCCAGGAACGCGGTCCGGATAGCCGAGGCCATTGAAAATGATGAGGTAATATTCCTCCCAGACGAGAACCTGGCCCTTTATGTAGCCGGAAAGCTCTCCGGAAAGCGTATAATCCCGGGCAAGGGATACTGCTATGTTCACGCGGAGATGACGGCTGATGATGTGGTTGGCTCCAGAAAGGCCCATCCGGACGCGGTCGTGATCGTTCACCCCGAGTGCCCTCCGGAGGTATGCGCCCTGGCTGATCATGTCGCTTCAACAGGGGAGATGGTTGAGCTGGCCAGGGATCTCCCTGCCGGAGAGTTCATAATAGGCACTGAGTTGGGCATGATAGACCGGCTTTCAAGGATGTTCCCAGAGAAGAGGTTCTACACCCTTGGCCCCGCGAGGATATGCCACAACATGAAGAAAATCACCCTAGAGGAGGTTTATAATTCTCTCCTTCACATGAGATACCAGGTCGTGATAGAGCCGGAGCTCGCGGAGCGTGCTAGGGCTTCGGTCCAGAGGATGTTTGAGATAGGTGCGAAGAAATGATCAGGATTCGGGTTCCAGACATGACTTGTCGTATGTGCTTCAAGAGGGTGGAGGAGGCAATAAGCCGTGTCCGGGGGGTTGAGAATGTCATGGTCAATCCTGAGACAAAAGAGGTTCGAGTTGAAGGGAAATTTGAGAAGGAGGAGGTTCTTTCGGCCATAAGAGCCGCAGGATACACGCCGGAGGAATAGCCATGTATTCCGAGAAAGTGATGGAGCACTTCAAGAACCCCAGGAACATGGGGCGAATGGAGGACGCTGACGGGATAGGGAGGGTTGGAAACCCTGTTTGCGGGGATGTGATGTGGATATACATAAAGGTGAAGGATAACCGTATAGTTGATGTTTCCTTTGAGACCTTTGGTTGCGCGGCCGCAATCGCTACCTCGTCCATGGCAACAGAGCTGGTCAAGGGAAAGACCATAGAGGAGGCACTTGAGATAACGAACAAGGCGGTTGCAGAGGCATTGGGCGGTCTGCCCCCCATCAAACTCCATTGCTCGCTTTTGGCTGAGGAGGGCATAAAGGCCGCTATTGAGGATTACCTAAGGAAGAAGGGCGAGAAACCCTGAATTCTCGGATCAGGCCCAGGTGCCTCGGGACAAAGGCCCGTAGTTCGGAAGCTGAGCCCATATTTCTCAGATCTGTCCGGATTTCCGGGCACCTTAGGGGCCACTCTCCAACCTGAGGGATTAAATTATAAACTCCTAGAGGCTCGGCAGGGCACAAGGCGCTTTGCGCCTTGCCGAAGGGAATGCCCT
>JBDRYB010000044.1:0-8884 GCA_039803205.1 Caldifarciminota bacterium | reverse complement strand
TCCATAAGGATATACAACTCAGCTGGGGTGCTCATCAGAGAGGAGCGCTCCTGTGGAGATGAGATTGAATTGCTCATCTCCGAAAGGGGGGTCTACTTCATTGAGTCAGGCGGTAAGACGGCAAAAGCGGTCATTCAATAGGTTCAGGAAGCCAAACCAGGAAGAACATGGCGGAAACGAGGCCCGCCCATATGCCTCCGGGAACGATGTAGAAACCTGGCCGCCAGCGAAGAAAATGGTAGAGGAAAAGCCCAAGGGGAAGAAGGACGGTTCCAAAAGCGAGCCAAGATGCTACCTCCTTGGCAACGCGGGGCATCCTGGTCCTCTCGGCCAAAAGCGCGAATATTATGTTGTAAAGCCCTGCCTCAAGGGCGAAACAACAGGGGAAGGAGGAGTTCCAGGAGAGGCTCCCCGGCGCGACTATCCAAAGCGACGAGAGGAGCATGAAGCTCAGGAACACGAGGCATATTCCGAGAACCAGGTTCCTTTTCAAAGCTTGAAATTATGAGCGTTCCAGAGGCCCTCGCGCAAGCACATGTTTTTTTCATAACAGCCTCTCCTCTCTCAAGCTACATGACGAGAAGGCCTCATCACATCTTCAAGAGGCTCTCCAGGATAGCTAATGTGGTCAATGTCTCTTCTTCAAGGAAGCTCAGAGGCCATGGGATATTCAGGCGCCTTCCAGGGGATAAGTTCTCGCTCGTTCGTGCCGCAAACCGCCGGCTTTTCCGGAGACATGTTGAGCATCTCGCCAGGTCCACGCCCAAGCCCCCGATAATCTGGGTTTGGGGCCCTCCGCAATCCTGGCTCTGGAGAGGTATTCCGAGGAAAGCGCTCATATACGAGCTTACGGATTACATACCTGGATTCCCGGGAAAAGAGGGGCTTTTGCGTGAGACAGAGAAAACAATTTCGGAAGCTGATGTGGTCTTCGTCGTATCAAGGCCCCTTTTGGCATGGGCAAAGGCCCTGAACGAGAATTCTTTTCTCATCCAGAACGGGGTTGACCCCGATGCCTTCTCCTCCTCGGCCAGGGCTGAGAAAAGCGCTATAGGATACTGGGGAGCAATAGGCCCGTGGGTGAGAATTGAGCTTCTTGAGGCGGTGGCGGACGCTTTTCCCGACACAGAGCTCAGAATAGCCGCAAGGGTTCATCCTGAGGCCGAGGACGGATTCTCGCGATTGCTTGGGAGGCCGAATGTGCGTTATTCCGGAGAGATCGGATACGAGAAATTGCCGGAATTCCTTGAACCAGTCGGAGTTGGGCTCATCCCATTTGAGACAGGGCCCCTCGGGAACTCAACAAGCCCCCTGAAGCTGTACGAGGCCTTCGCGGCGGGCGCCGGGGTCGTCTCAACTGGCATAGACGAGGCAATTTTCCACAGGGAGCGAGGGGTTCTCGAGATAGGGGATGATCCCGAGGGTTTCGTTGAGGCGGCCAGGAGGATGATGGCGGAAAGAAACCCTTCTAGGCTTTCAGAAAAGGCTCGCGAGAACTCCTGGGACGCGAGGTTCGGGGAGGTTTTGTCAATATTGGGGAGGATACTTTGAAAAAACTCCTCGTCCTATCCTATTACTTCCCACCGTGCGCTCGCTCGGGAGTTCAGAGGGCATTGCGCTTGGCCAAGTATCTTCCCCAGCACGGCTGGGAACCGGTTTTCTTAGCTCCAAAAAAGGCATATTGCCGAGGGAGGGAGGATCCGGCGCTCCTAAAGGAGATAGGGCCCGCAAGGGTCTATCGTGTGCCTGATCCTATGCCCTTCAAGGAGAGCGTGAACCTCATTGGAAGGGCGGCCCGGCGGGCATGGAACGCTCTGGTTGCTCCGGATGCTCACTGGCCCTGGGCGAGCCGAGCGGCTGAGCTGGGCATCAGGTTGGCCAGAGATGAGGGTTTCTCAGGGGTTTTCGCTACGGGTTATCCCTTCTCCTCATTTGTAGCTGGGGAGAAAATATCCTCAGCCGCGAGGGTCCCGCTTATCCTTGATTACCGAGACCCCTGGACGGGCAACCCTGCTTTCAAGCAAAACCCGAATCTTGAAGCGAGATTGATAGGGCTAGCAACCGGCGTATTCTGCGCGACGGAGTCCCAGGCCGAGCACATCTCAAGCATTTTCGGCCACAGAGAGAAAATCAAAGTTTTTCCGTATTCCTACGAACCAAGGCCCTGGGTTCCTGCCCCCGAAAACCTTGTGATCGGATTCGGGGGAACCCACTATGGAAACCTGACGCCCTTCAGGACATTCCTTCTGGGCCTCAAGGATACTGGTTGGGAATTCATCTCCCACGGCGCTCTGGACCGGGAGATCGTCAGATTAGCTGAGAAGCTAGGAATATCCCAGAGGGTTAAATTTTATGGCTTTTTGCCCAGAGAGGAGTATTTCCGTTTCCTGGAGTCGTGCAGGGCAATCCTCGTTGCTGACGGTTTTCCGGACGAAATGGAAAAGAGGCTCATCCCAGGGAAGTTCCTTGATGCCCTCTCGGTTGGTAGGCCAGTCCTCTATCTTGGGCTCGAGGGATTGCTTTGGAGGATAATCCAGGAGAATCGGGTCGGTTTCCCTGTGAGATGGGATGATCCGGAGGGGGTCGTGAAGGCGCTTAGCGAGCTGGCGAATTGGGGAGGGGGGCCTGTTTCCGTTCCGCATCTTGAGGCCACTATGGTAATGAGGGATTTCGTGAAGGACATTGAAGCGTGGCTTTAGACGAGGCTCCGGAATTATAATCTGAGCGCTAGGATGCAGAAGGTTCTCGTATATGATTTCGGCTCCCAATACACCCAGCTGATAGCCAGGAGGGTGCGCGAGCTCTCGGTATATTCGGAGATAGTGCCTCCAGGTTTCCCGGCAGAGGAAGCCAGAGGAGCCATAGGGATAATCCTCTCCGGGGGCCCGCACAGCGTTTACCAGCCCAGCGCTCCCCTACCCCCAAAAGAGATATTTGGGCTTGGCATCCCCATCCTCGGGATATGCTATGGATTACAGGCAATCGCTCACCTTCTTGGCGGCAAGGTTATTCCTGCTGGGGAACGGGAATACGGGCAAGCGGAACTGGAGGTTTTGGCGGACGATCCCATCTTCAAGGGCCTGGCTAGAAAGATGAGGGTTTGGATGAGCCACGGGGACAGGGTTCTTGAGCTACCATCCGGTTTCAGGCCAATAGCGAGAACCGAAAACTCGCCCCTCGCGGCCATATCGGACCCAAACAAAAGGATATGGGGGGTCCAGTTCCACCCTGAGGTTCGCCACACCCCTTTCGGGAGCGAGATCATCAGGAATTTTCTATATGAGATAGCCAAGGCAAAGGGGGATTGGAGCCTTGAGGATTTCATCAGCTCCGAAACCGAAAGGATAAGGCAAACAGTGGGAGATCAAGGGGTTGTTCTCGGCCTCTCAGGAGGGGTTGATTCCTCTGTGCTCGCGTATCTGCTTGAGAGGGCAATCGGCAGGAGGTTTTATCCTGTTTTCGTTGATACTGGGCTTCTCAGAGCTGGAGAGGCCGAGAGGGTTCAGAGGATATTCGGTTCCTGGCCAAACTTCAAGCTGGTTGACGCTTCCGAGATATTCCTCTCCAGGCTCAAAGGGGTAACTGACCCTGAGGAGAAGCGCAGGATAATCGGCCAGACATTCATAGAGGTGTTTTCGGATTCGGTTAAGGGGCTTCCGGTTGGTTTTCTCGCGCAGGGGACTTTATACCCCGATGTAATTGAGTCAAGGCCGGTCACAGGGCCATCTGCCACCATAAAATCCCACCACAATGTCGGCGGCCTCCCTGAGAGGTTGCCCTTCAAGCTCCTTGAGCCGTTCAGGTTCCTCTTCAAGGACGAGGTGAGAAAGATAGGTAGGATAATTGGGGTTCCTGATGAGGTAATAACCAGGCACCCATTCCCCGGCCCGGGCCTCGCTGTCCGAGTAATAGGCGAGATCAATCCCCAGAACCTCGATACCCTGAGGAAAGCCGACCTCATCGTTGAAGAGGAGATAAGGGCGGCTGGGCTCTACGAGGAGCTTTGGCAAGCGTTCGCGGTTCTCCTACCCGTGAGGTCCGTTGGGGTTATGGGGGACGAGAGAACATACGAGCAGGTCGTTGCGATAAGGTGTGTTCTCTCTGAGGATGGCATGACAGCTGACTGGGCAAGGCTCCCCCACGATCTTCTTGAGCGCGTTGGGACCAGGATCGTGAACGAGGTCAAGGGGGTAAACAGGGTCGTCTACGATATCACATCAAAGCCTCCGGGAACCATAGAGTGGGAATAGAAACCTTTATGAGCCTCCCCCTGTTCGTTCCTCAAAGTATTCCTCAATCTTCTTCTTGATGTCTTCGGGGATCTCTCGCTTGAGGGGAAACCTTTTCGCAAACAGGAGCCTCTCGGAAAGCGCTGTTATGAAACCCATGCTCTCGGACAGCGCCTCGGCCGAGAAGTTGGGGAGATCGTCTGATGTGGTATGGCAGTAAAATGAGCCCCCTCCACCTGACCCAATATTGAAAGAGGGTATCCCTTCCCTGGCAAAAGGCATGGAATCCGATGAGTAGATGTTTTTCTCAGCCCTCAGAGGAAACCCTATCTCTTTTGATAGCTGCTCAACGAAAGCGAGGGCTTCATCCCCGGCTATCACCATGCAGAACTCTCGGCCGAGAACATCCCCGAGGATGTCAATGTTGATGACCCAGAGTATCTCCCTCAGATTGTGTTTCTTAGCGTAGGCCTTTGAGCCGAGAAGGCCCCTCTCCTCCGAGCCGCAGAACACCAACCTCGCGGTTCTGGGCGGCCGGGACATCGCAAAGTGTTTCGCGAGGAGAAGGAGGGCTATTGTTCCGCCGAGGTTATCAATCGCACCAGGAGAACCAGGAACAGAGTCATAGTGCGCGGTAAAAAGCACGACCTCTTCGGGCCTTTCCGTGCCCTTTATCTCAGCGAGGACATTTCTTGATATAACCGAGGAAACCTCTTCCTGTTTGATTATCCTCCCGGACCCGGCGTTTCTTATGGCCTTTCCTATCTCGTAGTCAACCATTACCCCCGGAAGCTCCCCATATCTCTCGTATGCCTCCTGTGATAAGAGAGGGCCCCTTATCTCGCCAAGGGGGGAACGGACGCTGATAAAACCCAAAGCACCGCCTTGCTCTAACGCGGCGTAAAACTTTCCGCGCATGAGGCCGTTTATCATGACTATCGTTCCCCTTACATCCCTCTCTGGCTCCTCCGGGTTCTTTATGAATACAAGAGCCCCCTCGGCATCCCCCGAGCCGGTAAGCTCGTATGGGGTGCAGGGAAGTTCCCTCCCCCCAACGAAAAGCCTCGCTTCCTTCATTTTTGCCCTCTTTATTCTGAATGTTTCTGTCTTGGGCGAAAGCCCGAAATCCCTCAGGTATCCGGATATCATCTCCGCGGCCCTCGCCTCCTCGGGTGAGCCCCCGGTCCTCTCAAAAGCGAGGGCCTTGGCCATCCTTTCTATAGTGGCAAGACTCTCATTTCTCGCCTTATCCAGCCTGTTCCTCTTTGCCATGCCTCGTTCTCCTTACTGGGAATATCAAACAAAATGCTACAAACAGAACAGAAAGCCCCATGCTCAGAAAACCAATCTTTTCAAGTTTCGCGTCATACCAAATCTCAACCCGGTGCTTGCCTGGCGGCATCTCTACCCCCATCAGGGTGTAGTTGGCCTTGAGTATCTCAACGGGCCGGCCGTCCAGCTTGGCCCTCCAGAACGGATACCAGTTCCCCGAGTAGATGAGGATGCCTTGCCTCTCTGTCTCGGCCTCTATTACCACTTTGTTCGGCTCGTAGTTCAGTATCCGCGCGGCTGATTCCGCTCTTCCCGAGGAATCCAATGGGCCGGGTTCAACTCCAGGGCCCTGAGACAGGGAAAGCCCGCTCGGGGTTTCAGGGGCACCAGGCCTTTCAATTACGACTACACGGTGAAGGTCAACCTGCTTCATTCTCTCAAGAACAGCCCTGGGATTCGGAGCGAATTCAACAGAATCCAGAATAAAGGCCCTCGGCAGATACCTTTTGTTTCTGAAGAGTTGAGCCTCCCGCGTGGCATAGATGAGCTCAAAGTGGGATGTATCAAGGAACGCTATCAATGGCGCGAGCAATTGCGCCTGATCCGGAGGAACCAGGGAGAGGTCCCTGGGCAGGGGCTGGGAAACTACATACTTCACATTCAAGATATCGGTAAAATCAGGATACATGAGGATGTTCGGGCAAGCGAGGGGGTTAAACATTATGGTCGTAAGGCTGTCCTCAAGGAGCTCCATGTATGGCCTCAGTTGTTGGCCGTGGTGGCCTGCCATGTTCTCAAAGCCATGCTCCATAAGATAGTTATCGTCCATGTGCCAGAACATCGGCATTACCCGGAATATCTCGCCTTGTTCCTTGTCCTTGGCCATTCGGCGCACTATATCATCCTTAGCGTAATAGAGTTTCGGCTCAGGCAGAGCCTTTATGAAATCCTTGTCAACCAACCAAAGGTCAATCGCGACGAGGACACCCGCTATTGCCGCAAAAAGAAGGGGTTTCAGGGTTTTCCTCGCCCAGAATGAGGCCGCGAACCAGGCTATTGCCATGAGGATCCCTGCCCTCAGAATTCCCTCAGGTATTCCTTGGTAATTCAGGCTGAGAGCGGCAAGTTTCGTCTGATCCTGGACGGAAAAGGCGGCTCTCAGGAAATCAACGAGGCCGTCGCCCATAACTAATCCAATTATACCGAGTAGGATCACAACGCCTATGCCAACGAGCACGCCTTTCTGCATTTTCTTTATTTCCTTTGCCCTTTCCCTCAGAGCATCAAGCCCCACCGCGGCAAGGATGTTAATGAAGAACGCCGATAGTATAAAAGCCATGCCGTGGGCGCGGAACTTCTTGAAACCAGGCAGGATGTAGTAGAAAACCTTGAAAAGGGGAGTGTGGCCGGCAAGGGCTATTATCGTGAAGACCAAAAAGAGGGTCAAGGGGGCCCAGATTGCCCTTTTCTTTCTAGCGATGGCCAAGCCGAGCGCCGCAAAAAGGGCCGCGAAAGCGCCTATGTATCCGGAGTCGTGCTTGAGGGGATTCGGGCCCCAGTATGAATCAAGGTATCCCCCGAAACCCGGGAATACCGCGCCTATGAGGTCTGACCAGTATATTGAATATGTTATTGAGTATTCGTATCCCTTTCCAACCCTGGGTGAGAATGTCTGGGAATAGTAGAGAGCCGGGAGGAACTGGGCCGCTGAGAGGGTCACTCCCAAGAGGCACATGACAGCAAAATATCCGACCCTCCTCAGGATACCAGGCCAACGAACACCGTCCTTTATTCGCCAGATGAGGGCGAATATGAACCATATGCCTGAGGCCAGATATGTGTAATAAGCCATCTGCGCGTGGGGGGAGAGGAAATCAAGGCCCAAAAGAAGCCCGCCCAAGGAAAAATATCTGAGCCTCCCTGTCTCCACCCCGGCATCAAGCGCGTATATCACTCCCGGCAAAAGCGAGGCAACGATGAACTTGCCGTCGTGGCCAGCGAAAACCAGGCTAATAAGTGGGCCCGTGAAGGCATACGAAAGCCCAACTATGAAGGCCGTCTCCCAGCTTGCTTTCACGCGGTTCTTGATAAAGAAATAGGTCAAAGCGGCCGCAATTATCCCGTGGATGATGAAAACCCAGTTCATGACGAGATGAACCGGCAGGAAAAACCTGAACAGAGCTGTGGGATAAAGGACATCCCCGTGCAGGACCCCGAGGAATGGCATGCCCCCATACATGTATGGGTCCCACCAAGGGTATGAGCCGAATTTCCTTATGGCCTCCACCATGAATTCCCGCCACTGAAGGGAACCGGAGGTCTGATCGTATGCTAAAAGCATCTGGCCAGGGCCGAGAAAATCCCTGAACATAACCAGCATCAGAATGGAATAAACCAGAATAGCCAGAAGGTCAGGATTAATCTTCCTCATGCGAAAAGTATAAACCGGCAAGCAGGGGAATTTCACCGCTGACATGGCCCATTTCTAACCCCCCGTAAGTCCTTGTGGCACAAGCACATAGCCATAATCGTCCCAGGGTTATGGGGCTGTAGTAGCCATTCTCAGCCATGTTGAGAAGGCTCTGGAGCAAAACCCCGCTCTCCTTAGCTTTTCTTCCCACCTCAACCAGAAAGAGCCACGAAGCAAAAAGGAGAAGGATAAGCCCATCCTTCAGGGAAGGATTATTGACCCTGTTGATGATTGCTCTCATGGAGAGGAGGCTCTTGGCATCCCTGAATGTCTGCTCTATCCGCATCCTGAGATGGTATAGTTCAACCGGATCGTATCCGGGTGGAAGACGATAGCACAGAAGCCACGGCTCATCGTGGCCCTCATCTGAGAAGCACCTGTAATCCCCGAGCTTGGGAGGATAGCTGTTCTTCGGAACCCTTATCACCCAGTATATCCCTGCCTTCTTGAGGACCTCAAACAACCTCGTTCTCCCGAACTCCCTATCAGCTATCACTATGAGTCTCCTGGGATAAACGAGCCTCTTGAGATTCCTCATGAACCTTCCCTGGAACAGGTTCCTTGAACCCATTTTCTGCGCGAACGAGTCTCAATAAGAGAAATGTGTGGCATGGGAGTTCCTCACTCCACAAGGACTTCCTGGTTTTTCAAACGGATCGTGAGACCTGTTTCTACTCGGAAATTTCTTATCTTTTCGGCCTCTGAAATCCGCACTCAGAGGGAGTTTCAGATTCATGCAGGATCTGGGTTGAATATCTTTCACCACTGATGGAAGTCTTGGGAGACAGCAGGCGTTATGCAATAGTGAGGGATGCTGTCTCAGGGGTAATCCAATGCGGTAAGCTCTCGGTCATAACCAGAGGCCTCATGTGGCTCACGGTATCAGTGAGCGTGGATGAGGAGCCGATTACGA
>JBDRYB010000043.1:0-9008 GCA_039803205.1 Caldifarciminota bacterium | reverse complement strand
CGAGTTCAGGATTGAGCCTCATGCCCTCTCATCAGGGATATACTACCTCAGGCTCATGTCCCCAGAATACCGGGAGACGAGGAAGCTCATCCTGACGAGATAGGCAGGCTCAGATCAGCCAGAGACAGGGCCCCGGAAAGAGGCCTTTCTGTTCCTCCCTGTTGCGGATATTTCTGTCAGGATACCCTCTCAAGGGATAGAAAATGGCCTCTAATGCTTTGTGAGGCAGGTGGGGGGTCTCGTTGGTTCCCCAACTGAGTTATCCGGATTGAAAGACGCGGAAATTTTTGCCTCAAGACCACAAGGCAAGCTCCACCCTGAACCTGATGTTTTTACAGGTGTGAGCTATTCCAAGGAGGATCCTCGTTGAGGAGACATTCAAGTCCTCAAAGACATACGAGGGACTTGAGCATCTCAAGGGAGTGATAAAGGCCATATTCCTCATTCTCCACCTTCATACCCAGCCTCACGAGCTACGAGAGGAGGTATAGCGTCTTCACCAAGGCACTCCTGTGTCTTGGACGATTGTAAGGAGGATACGCCAGGCTATCCTGCATCAGAACCTGTTTCTGGGGGGTGAGAGTATGTGAGATCTCAAATGAGAAGGACGAGGAGCTCGTCTGGCGCAGGTTCATGAACCTCCTGAACGAGAGAATGAATGAGAGGCATGGCGAAGAAAGGGGGTTGTTTATCCAGATAGACTATTCAGCGACGCCGTTTTTTGGCTCCAAAGAGAAGAAGGAGTATTTCCCGCACATAGTATATGACTATGATCTCCTGAAAGCCATGCACGACATGTTGGTCAAGCAAATATTCCTTGAGGAGCGTCAAAAGGTTGCTGGGGAAGATCTCGCTACACTGGATTTTAGGGCTGTAAGAGCTGAACCTGAGGGGGGGCACAAAAGGGGTGAAGTCATAGAGCTGTCAGAAGGCCAAAAGATTCTTCTACAAATAGGAAAAAGCAAGCTTGAACAACTTGCAGTAGAGTTTAGGGGAAAAGGCATAAATAAGAAACCTGTTCTTCTTATATTGGCCGAGAATACCAAGGTGGCTGACTTGGTCCGCGATCACTTCTATACCCTCACAGATGAGCATGGACTACCCTATGACGACTCCCAGGTCATGCTTATTCACTCCGATCTCCCGGAGAAAGAACTTGAGGAGGCCAGACAAAGGCTTGACCTCATTGATGATAACGACAATCCACTGAGGGTGGTTGTCTCGGTCCTGATGTTGAGGGAGGGTTTTGACAAAAAGAATATCTGCGTGACGGTTGTCCTTAGGGCCACCGAAGCTGACTTGCTTTTGGAGCAGATCGTGGGCAGGGGTTTGCGTCTGATGTTTCCTAAGTGGGAAAATCCGGAATTTTACGAGGCGAAACGAGAAGCCTATTGGGAAATCAGAAGCAACAAGACACCCTCTAATTCTTTAGATTTCCTGTTCATAGTGGAACATCCGGGGTTCCGTGAATTTTACGAAAAGCTAAAAGAGGAGGGTTATGCCATTGGTATAGGAGACACAAGCACACGCTCGTCAACTGGCGATCTCATACCAGTAGATGCGATAGCCGATAGGATACCGCGCTTTGATATTGGTTGGCCAGTCCAGGTTTTCGATTCTGCCGAAAAGATAGATCTGAGCAAGATAAAACCAGAGGAACTACCGAGATACCCCGGTGAATTCTCCAGCCTGAAAAAATTGGTCAGCGGGATAAAGATCACCGACACGCACATGGGGACCGGGAAAAAGGTAAAAACCTGGGAGTTGCCTAACGAATATTTTGATTTCGCGTTCTTCCTCCGTTCGATGACAAACGCTGTTGTCTTGGAAGGCAAAAAGCCAATACTCTCTGGCATGAAGGCCGAGGTGGCCGGTTTGATTGATGAATATGTCTCTAAATATTGTTTTGGGCAAGAGATAGACTTTTCCAAGGAAGAGAACTACCGGATTCTAAACTATTCTCCGGTGTTTGATCACATAAAAAAGGCTTTGAGGCAAGCAATCCTAGCTCTTTCGGGGGAGATCGTTTACGAGCACCATGGTCGTTGGGGGAGGCTCTCAGATGTTCCAAGGTTGATGATAAGAGAGAGCAAGTCCGTTCCTTCAGAGAAATGCATTTATCCACTGGTCGGGTATCAGCCCAAAGGCGGAGGTTTTGAGAGAGGTTTCATGCTGGAAATACTGGAGCCCTCATTTGAGGTTTTGGCCTACTCAAAGCTGGACAGAAAGCACAACCTCAAAATTCCCTATCGTGATGAGATTGGAGTTCTCAGGAACTACGAGGTGGACTTTATAGTCAAGACAAATGAGAAAATGTATCTTGTGGAAACTAAAGCGGATCGCGACCTTAAGAGGCCTGAAGTTGCTGTCAAGATCAGGGCGGCTATGGCTTGGTGTGAACAGGCATCCACGGTTAAGCTTCCTGATAACCTTCATCAGCCAAACGAATGGGAATACCTGGTAATCTCTGAGGGTTTTTTCAAACAAAACAGGGGGCTTTCCTTTGGAGCTTTCAAGGATGCGGCTAGATTGCTCCGAGAGCAACTAGTAGCCAGATATGAGCGAAGATTGCTTTGACTAGGTGCTAAAAAGCAGTGAACAACCACGGCGGCTTTGGCTGGTGGGCATATGAGGTCTGCAGAAATCCCCACGAGGTAAGGGCAATAATCAAGAGGGTTATTGAGGCCTTTCGTAGCCGGAAGTAATCTTCCAGTCTTCCCGCACCTAACCAAAAGATATTCTTTATCTTTTTCTGCAAAAATTACCCGCCCCTCTTTGCTTCTGTTGCACCTCTTGCCCCTGTTGCATCTCTTGCAAAGATTGCATCTGTAAGCCATTTCTTGACAGCGAATCACGGCCCTGCCTCATCATTTCGCCGTGGCCAGGATATACAGGCGCAGAAACTCGCCCTATTACTACCTGGAATTCCGGTGGCGGGGTAGACTATACAGGGTCTCCACGGGCTTCAGGGAACGAGGATCAGCCCTCCTTGTCCTCCGGGATGCTGAGGTGAGCATGGCCATGGGAAGGCCGCCGGGTATAATCAGCAGGACCCAGGAGGGCATGAGCTTCAGGGAGGTCATGGATGAGGTTCTCCCTGCGCTTGAGAGGAGCTGGAAGGACTTCTGGAACCGGGAGCGAGCGAGGGTTCAGAGGATAACCGAGGGCCTGGGCCGTCTCGTAGCGAAGGAAATGGGAACAAAGGAAATAGAGGCCTACATCTCAAGGAGGTTCAGGGAGGGCGCCTCAAATTCTTTGGTGGTTCACGAGCTCAGACTACTAAAGCGGATCCTCAATCTGGCCTATGACATGGGCTTCATTGAACAAGTCCCCAGGTTCAAGCTACCCAAAGAGCCGCCGCCAAGGGTCAGATACCTTGAGCCTCATGAGCTCAGAGCCCTTCTGGCCGCCTGCAGGGAATCAAGAAGCCCCCACCTCTACACAGCGGTTCTCCTCGGCCTATACACGGGAATGAGAAAGGGGGAGATAATGAGCCTCAGGTGGGATGATCTGGACTTCTCCAACGGATTCATCCTGGTCAGGAACACCAAGAACGGGAGGCCGAGGATGATCCCCATGGCCATTGAGCTCAGGGAATACCTCTCAAACCTTCATAGGGCTTCAGACCGGGTTGTTCCTGAGGACTTTGACAGGGCCTTCGTTAATGCCGTCAGGAGGGCCGGGATAACCGATTTCCGTTTCCACGATCTCAGACACCACTTCGCTTCATATCTGGTAATGAGCGGCGTGGACATAAGAACCGTCGCGGAACTCCTGGGCCACAGGACCCTGGCCATGGTGATGAGATACTCCCACCTTAGGCCGGATCACCTCGCGAGGGCCGTGAGCGCATACGCGGGGACCATAGGGGCCGCCCTAAGGGAGGTGCCAGGGGTGGTGAGGGGAGAATTGTGAACACAGAAGGAATTCTCTTAGATTCTACCTAACCCACATCAATTTCTGAACCCGTTGTTCTTGCCCCACCCTCAAAACAACGAAGTATAGTCCAGTAGGAAGGTCTTTCCTCGCTAAGGAAATGGTAAATACCCCGGCTTTCGCCTTATCCTCAACAAGGCTTTGGATCCTTCTTCCGGAAACATCGTAGAGCCGAATGGAAAGATTTTGTCCCTCATGCTGGCCAGGGATGGCGTAGGACAGGGTGACTCTGCCTTTTGCCGGGTTCGGATATGGGGCGTTAAGCGAGAGAACAATGGGCAGGCCAGAAACATCTCCGGCGAGGCCCGCGGCTTCAGCTTTGCCTTCACTGGCTGAATAGACATATATCCCCGCTATGGAAACCTCACTCCCGCCGATGTTGTTCACCACGATGTTGAGGCTCTCCGCGACCCCAGGCTCGCACCTCGCCCATATCGTCTCTCCTTTTGGATACCAGAAGTTGCCGAAATCTTGGTCGTTGACCCTGACCGAGACCCCTCGCCAGTCCTCATCCCCATCGTAATAAAGCTTGAGCCAGATCTCGGACTCCGAAGACCCAAAGAGCGGGAATTTGTAAGCGAGATAGGCGGAATCCACATCAGCCCTCACACCAGAGGAATAAACTGTGAACCCACCTCGGTGAACCGTGTAGGGTGTGGCCTCGCTGTCCCCCAGCTCCACCCACCAGAACGGAGGTTGATCCTGGTTAAGGAGCTCGGTTCCGAGGTAGAACCTGCCCATAGGCCTGCTCCACAGAGGGTTCATCTCCCAATATCCCTGTGACCATGCCGCGGTGAGGTTCTTCCGCGCGACCTCAAGCTGAGGATGATCGCCAAGGGGGTAATTGCTCAAAACACCACCCCCTGTCCATCCACCGGTCTCGGTCTCATACTGTAGGATATTAACGGTCCTCTGTGGGCCCGGGTAGACCTCCTGACCCATGGTCCAGGCAATTGCACCACCTTTGTCAATGACCGGCCTGTTCAGAAGAAAGTATCTGACGACCGTGTCAGTCCCCGCCAACCAGAAGCCGTCCTGCACGAAACCGTATCTTCTCACGAGCACTCTGTCTATCATACGCATCTGTTTCCAGGTGATATAAGCGTTTCCCCCGTGGACATCAAGGCAAGGATCGCTTGCCAGAACGCCCGAATCCGAAACCTGGGCGAAAACCCAGCCTGTATCCGTTTCCCTGCCATACCATATCTCAGGGCCGCGATCCCACGCAAGGTGTAGCCTGCCGGTTATATCCGTTGCGACCGAGGGCGAGCCCCGGGGATTCAAAAGCACATAGTAGACCGTATCTGTGGCTTCTCTTTTTCCGCCTATGGGAACCGCAACCACCTCAAGGGGATTCGCGGGCGTTTCCTGCCACGGCCCTGCCATTTCCGCTGTTTGAACAAGCTGGCCTTGTTTTCTCAGCTCCCACATGAAAAGCAGAGCGCTGGCCGAATCGTATACCTCCGCGACTGTATACGCCCTCCCTCCCCTTATCGTTATGGCCGGGGAGCCATATAGTCTCGCGCCAACATTGAGAACGGTTGGCTTGCCGGGGTTGCCTGCCTTGTTTATTGGCCTGTAGTAAAGCGTATCCGCTTTGTCCGAGAGATAGACCATTCCAGCTGAGCCATTATCAAAGAGGGCTATCGCGGGATCACGGCCCAGGGCCACCAGTTTCGGAGGAGCCCAGCTCATTCCCAGATCGGTGGAATACGAGTAATACACGGAGCTCTGAATGTCCTCAGGGCCAGGGTTCATCGTATCCCTGATTATCTTTCCCGTTGCCCAGACCCCGTGCATGACCCCGTCCTCCGAAAGAGCGAGCTTTCGCCCGCCGTTGCCAGCGGTTATTCCGCCGACATCGGAGACAACCACAATGGCCGGGGCTATCTCGCAAGAGGAGGAATATTCGCCAGCTGTGTCATAGACCTCCATGAGAAGTTTCACCTTCCTTGATGGGAAGTTCGGCGTGTTCCAGACCCAGCTCCCTTCATAGGTTGAATCGTCAATCAGGGTTCCTGGCGGAAGCCAGCCTGAGATGTCCTGGTAGCTAACGCCGTTGTTGGTGGAGAGTCTGAACCTGAGCTTGCCAGCAGGCCCAACTATGCGCCAACCAACCTCTACAGGACTCCCCACCGGCGCTATCTCCATCATGGGATACCAATAGGTTCCATCGGGCCGCCTCAGATAGATGATGGTGGGGTCGGTATAAGCGCCGTGCATTATTCTTATTCTGATCTTGTCTTCCTTTTCTAGCCCCTCATTGGACTGGGCCCTCAGGAGCAGGGTATATTGACCAGCCGGGAAGGTATCGGCAACGAGCCAGCAGAGGGTATCAACCCCGTCAGTCCCACCCGGAGACCCCGCGAGGAAAGCGAACTCACCAACAATATCCCACCCCGGCGCGATGTAAAGAGCCCAGTATTTCACAAACCCATAGCCGGGATCAGGGTGAGACTTGCATAAGACCTCTCCTTTGACGGGAATGCTATCAGCCCGGATTACCTGCTTGTCCCTAGGATCAGTGATGCGCACCGCGAGCATACATGTGTCTTCGGCACAACCGTCGGTTATTCTGTAAAGGGAGATTCCCGTGTTATCTGTCCAGCGCTCGGAGACAATAACCTCGTTGCCTGAGACATAGACATCATGGATCTTGTTGAAAGGAGGGCCGGGAAATTTTTCTCTTATTACCGGGCCGGCCGGCAGAAACTCAAGAACATACAGTGTGTCATCACTACAGGAGACATAGACCCTTCCGCAAGCATCGGTCTCAATTGAGTAGACATGAAAATTTAAGTCATCGGGGAACCGGAATTCTTGAGTATCCCCTGTGGCCAACTCTACCCGAACAATCTTGTTACCGCCTTCGTTAAGTATGTAGACATCGTCAGTGTTCCTGATCCTTCCTTCGGAGACCTCTTTGCCAACAGCTACATCAACCGGATAAGACCACCTTGCCTTGTGCGAGCCCAACATCGTGCCAGTGGCTACATAGAAGGCATACAATGAGTTGTCAAGGGCATCAGTGACCAAAATGAAATCATCAGAAGGATCGTTGGGTGTTCCTGCATCGCTGTAAGCTATTCCATCTGGTCCCCGGAAGGTCTTCCAGATCCCACCACTGGAGGTGGCCCCTATGTATCTGACGAATTCAATTCGGGGAACACTGTCCCCGTGAGGAGGTGGCTCCAGCTTGAATTGGGCAACAAGCTTTTTGCCTCGATCGGTTATGAAAACATAGGGGTATTTTCCTGTTATGTCCCAGGGTTTCTCCAGATAATTCTCTCCAAAGGATCTGAAGTTAGCGTAACCACTGACGGAATAAATGCACCTTCCCCATCGTGGATCACAGCCCACAATAAGTCTCTGCCAGGGCGTTTCCATGAACAGCACGCCCCAAACATCCGAGAAGAGGTCATATTCCTCGCCGAAATACTCGTGGACATGGGACCTTGTGAACCGCTCTATGTAAAGATTGGATTCATCCACGAGGGGAATAGGCTGGAAGAGGCTCATCACCAAGGCTTTAGTGAGGATAGTCATGGCTTATCTCCCCTTTTTAAGCTTAAGCACCCACCGCCAGAACTCATCGGAAAGATAATAGCAATCAGGACATGCCTTTCTCAGAGAGTCAAGGACAAAAGAGGGGGTGATGCCTGGTAGTTTATACTTGCCCACGCTTGGAACAAATGTCCAAAGCCATCTGAGTGTATGAGGGCTATTTGGCCGGTTCTGCAGGAGATCAAGTGTGAAAGACATATCCGCCTCGTAGTATTCTTTCTCTTTACCTTTTACTCTGCCATAACCATACGCCTTTTCAAAGGGGCCGGGCGAAATCCCATCCATTGCCCAAAACGAGCGAACCGAATCCGGAGCTTGCTCCTCTGATACGCTAAACACAAACGGTTCAGGCATGGTAAAGGTTATGGAATCTTGGTAACAGAACCTGCAAGTTAATCTTAACACGGTGCCTCCATAAGTGAACCCAAGAAGGGTAAATGGCCCTTTAGTAGGCCACAGCCTGAGAAATGCAGAGACATCTATCAAGGAGATGAAGGAATCCCCCGGTTGAAGCCAGACGCCAGAGATGTAGTCCGAGGGATGATCAGGGGGCCTCCAGTAATACCATATGGGGCTTGCTCTACGCACGGGTTTTCCTTCTCTGTCCAGGGCGTTGAACCAAACCAGACATCGTGGACCACTGAAGGCATCGTTGTCGCCAATAGGGGACACGGCAAGATAAAGCGAATCCTTACCCACATTCCTGTAAACCAGGAAGGCGTATATGGCCTCTCCATACATGTAAACCGGCTTGGGATTGGCCATCCACATGTTCAGACTGAGGTCTGATGCTACGATAAAGGCTAGCAGGGTCATCGTGTTCCCTCCTTTCCCTTTGGTTTTTGAGCATGACTAAGGACTGTATAGACCTGGTTGGTCCTGAAACGCATCTGGGCAGTGCAACTAGAACAGAAAGTATAAGCAATAATCCAGTAATTCATCACGCACGGGCCGCTGTGGGATTCCCAGTCGTCCAGCTCGCCAATGTAGTGGCCCATTTCGTGGACCAGTGCAATAGCTCTGGTATCAGGTCTTGTCACCACATCCACGAAGATGCAAGTGATCCTTTTGTCAGGGGGCTTAGGGTCCAGCGTTGCTCCGTAAGTTCTCCCCGCTATGGTTGTATCCATGTTTCCAAGAGAATCATATAGGCCGTCAAAAACCCAGAGGTAAATTGGGAATCTCTCTCCTTCGTCCTTGTATTTGTTTCTTAAGGCATTCATCTGTTTTACAAGAGTATCATTATAAATGAACAAAGGGTAACAGCCCATTTCGGCCAGCGTGTCCTGAGGCACTATATCATCTTCTTTGATATAGGTAGGTTCCGAGTCCCACCCATCCTTTTCGTAATCACCCGGGCCTCCAGAAATGTAAATCAAGCTCTGAGCATCGTTGTGTTTACTCCCCGTCCAGGTTGAAGCCAGTTCAAAGTAAGTATTGCTGTTGGGGTTTCCGTATCCAGCCAGGAACTTGCCCGCGGTATCATAGACCTCTGAGGGGAGGTGTTT
>JBDRYB010000042.1:0-9872 GCA_039803205.1 Caldifarciminota bacterium | reverse complement strand
ATCCTGAGCTCATCACCAACAATGCGGCCGAAAGGGCTATACTACGCACAAAATCAAGGGTAAAGACCATAAGAGGTTTCAGCTCTGAGCGCGGAGCCTATTCTGCCCTTCTCATCACCCAGGCCTTCGGTGGGGCATTTGAGCGCGGCGTAGTGGACATGAAAACCCTGTTCAGCTGAGATACCCATCGTTTCTCAGACCAGGGGGATATGCCGGGGATCAAAAATAAGCACAGAGGGGGAAAGGATCACCAGTGCTCCCTCACCTGGCAACGAGTTGGTTACCGGAGTTAAAATTTTCCCTCTTATGATACCCATTTTAGATCCGAAGAGGCAGTATGCACCGCTTGAGAAGGAGATAAAGGCGGCTCTTGAGCGTGTTGCGGCTTCTGGGAGCTATATCCTCGGGCCGGAGCTCAAGTCCTTTGAGGATGAATTCGCCAGGTATATAGGGGTCAAGCACGCTGTTGGCGTTGGAAACGGAACGGATGCCCTGAGGATGGCCCTCAGGGCGCTTGATGTTGGGCCAGGTGATGAGGTCATAACGGTTCCCTTCACCTTTGTCGCTACCGCTGAGGCCATAGCCGAGCTAGGCGCGAGGCCGGTTTTCGTTGATATTGACCCTAGAACATTCAACATGAACCCCGAGCTCGTTGAGGGGGCAATAACGAAAAGGACAAAGGGGGTTCTCCCCGTTCACCTATACGGCCAGATGGCTGATTGCGATACCCTGCTTGAGATATGTCAAAAGCACGGGCTATTTCTCCTCGAGGATGCGGCCCAGGCAGCTGGTTCAGCCCGGAACGGGAAAAGGGCCGGCTCGGTTGGAACAGCGGGCGTCTTCTCGTTTTACCCGACCAAGAACCTCGCCGCTATGGGCGACGGGGGCATGGTGACAACCAACACTGACAGCATAGCGGAGAGAATAAGGCAGCTCAGGGTTCACGGTTCCGCTAAGAAATACGAGCACCGCGAGCTTGGCTATAATTCAAGGCTAGACGAGATGCAAGCCGCTGTCCTCAGGGTGAGACTCCCTCGGCTTGATGCTTGGAACGAGCGGAGGAGGGAGATAGCAAAGATGTATGACGATGGCCTTCGGGGTATAGTTATAACCCCCTTCGTGGAGCCCGGCTGTGAACACATATACCACCAATATACAATAATCGCGGAGAGAAGGGATGAGCTCGCTGGTTTCCTCAGGGAGCATGGTATAGGGACAGCGGTTCACTATCCCCTCCCCCTTCACCTTCAGCCGGCCTTCTCCTATTTGGGCTACAAACGGGGAGATTTTCCGGTCTCAGAGGAGCTTTCGGGCAAGGTTTTGTCCCTCCCGGTATTTCCGGAGCTCACGGACGAGGAGATTCAAACCATAATATCAGCCATAAGGGAGTTCTATTCTGCCTGAGCTAAGTCCTCTCCCCAGATATAGGGCATGCTTTGTCTGCGGCAGGGATAACCCGTGCGGCCTTCGTGGGATCTTCAAGACGGACGGGGAGAGGGTCTATTACGAATTCGTGCCCCAGGAACACCATGTTGGCTACAAGTCCCGGATTCACGGAGGGGTAATAACAGCCGCTATGGACGAGGCAATGGGTTGGGCTATTTATGTCGCCACAGGGGGAAGGATGTTCTATACCTGGGAGTTGAGGGTTAGGTTCATAAAACCCGTGAGGCCTGGACAGCGCCTTATGGTTGAGGCTGAACCTGTTGGGGAAACAAGGGCTTGTTATCTTTCCAGGGCGAGGCTCATTGATGATGCTGGGGTGGTCTACGCCAGGTCAGAGGGCAAGTATGTCCTAATCCCTGAATCCGATGCCAAGGAGGTATTGAACTACCTTGATGATGAGGTGGATCAGCCTCCTGAGAGTTGATTTTTAAATTCCACCTGGTTTATAATCTGATTTACCAGCTCAGGTGAAAGACATGATGAGAGTAAAAGGAATAGCCTTTTTGGGATTGGTTTCTTTTGTCAGCGAGAGGTTTGAACAGCCTGTCCTCGTTGATGTCTTTGAGGGGCTCGTTGATCACCCGGAGATATTTCTCAGGTCACTTGAGCCCTTCGGATGGTATCCTTGGGAGCTCTTCGGCCAGGCCTTTGAGGTCGTGATGAAGGAGCTCGGAAGCGGAGACCCTCTGTTCGCCAGGGAGATAGGCGCCCATATATTCGGATTATACCATAGGACATACCCGGAGGACCTGATAAGGGCACCAGGCTCTAGCCTGGTGGCGACCATAAACAGGCTCTGGCTCATATATCACGATCAGGGTAGCGTTGCAGTCATAGAGGAGGGAGAGGATTTCGTATTGAAGCTGATGTGCCCTGTTCAGCTCACCAGGTCATACTTGGAAGGGGTTGCTGGCTGGATTGAGAGCCTCCTCGCCCTCTGGAAAATGGAGGGTTACGGTATATTCACAACAGATGACCCCACAGAGATAAGGATTATAAAAATGGCATCGGGAAGCTCGGTGAGCGATCTGAGCGCGTGTTCCTAGGATGTTATCCCTCTGAGGAGGCTCTGGGGCGTAAGGAGGCCTATTAGGTTATTCTCCCTATCCACAACGGCTATCGCCACTTCCTTTCTCAGATGTTCAATAGCAGAAGAGACCCTCGCTGATTCGCTCATCCTGCGAAGCCGAACGAGGGGGGTTTTCTTTCCCAAGAAAACCAACTTGGCATCCACAGCGAAAAATTCGCCTTCCTTTACTAGAACAGGAATCGTTCCAGGATTTGACGAGAGAAGAGCCTTCACCTCTGCCTCATCAGCTACGATCCGGAAATCCCTATCGCATAGCTCACCAAGGCTCATCTCTGAGAGCGAAAGCCCCCTTATCGCTATTTTTGCCTCCTTTTCCGTTATCCTGCCCTCTTGCCGCATCCTCAGGATGAACTCCCTCACCTCAGCCTTTGGCGAGACGCTGACATCAACCCTGATGATCCTCAGGAGAAACCCAACAAAAGGCCTCGTTATCCTCCAGCTCCACCAGACAAAAGCCCCAAATACCCGCATGAAGGCATCTGGCTGAGCCCTGGCTACTGCCTTTGGGATTATCTCGCCGAGAATCAGGATGGTAAGGGTGCTCAATATCGTTGCCAGGGATGCTGATTCCGCTCTTCCCGTAAAACCAAGGAACAGATGGGTCGCGGAGACCGTGGCACCTACAATTACCAGATTGTTCCCCAGGAGTATCGTTGCTATGACCTCCCTTGGCATTATGCCGTAGAAAACGCCCGTTTTTCCCCTCAGCCTGGCCATGTGGGAGACGCGGTCGCGGGATATGTATGCCATCTCTGTTCCCGAGAAAACCCCGGAGAGGGCTATGAACAGTATGAACAGGATTAGCGGGATCACCTCGTCACCTCCACCTTAATTGCGCCTATCTCTTCTCCATCCTTCTCGAGCACGGTTATCGTAACCCCGCCGACCCCAACCCTGTCCCCCTCACGGGGAATCCGGCCCGTGAGCCTCAGGAAAAGCCCGTTTATGTCCTCTTCGGGCGGGCCTATTTCCTTTCCCGTGAGCCTCTCTATGACACCTACATCCACCTGACCCCTGATTATGAAAGCCCCCTTCCCCAGGTGTTTAACAGTGAAACCGAAGCCGCCGAGGAGGTGGCCGGAAAGATCCCTCGCTGTCACGAGGCCAACCGTGCCGCCAAATTCATCAACGAGGATCGCGAAGCTTTCCCCCGCCTCAGCCATCATTTCAAAGGCTCGGACGAGCTTCGTTGTGTCAAGGATGAAAAGGCACCTGCGGATGTATGGCCTTATTGGTGAAGAATCCGGAAGCCCTATTAGGTCCCTATAGTGTATGTATCCCTTGACATCATCAGGCCCTCTTCCGATCACTGGGAACCTGCTGTGTCCGGTTCTTTTGACCAGGTCTCGCAAGTCAGATACCCTCATCCCCAACCTCGCCCACTTGATCCTGTTCCTCGGGGTCATAACCCCCCTCACTGAGCCGATAAAAAGCCCTACAGCGTCCTCAAAATAGTGCCAATCATGCGCCTGGGGGCCGAAGAGCCTTGAAAGTCTCCTTATCTCTGAAAGGCCGATGGATTCCCTTCCCGCTCTTATCCTCCCAAAGCTCAGCTCCAGGAGGAAGACCATCGGATAAAAAAGAAGGAAAAACGGAAATATCGCCCAGGAGCTCCATCCCGCGAAGCCCCGGGGGTTCCTCATTGCTATGGTTTTCGGGGTTATCTCGCTGAGAACCAGGAGCACGGCAGCAAAGACGAGGGTCTCCCCGACCGAGACAGCCCACTCAGGCAGGCTCAGGACGCCGTGGAGGTAAGAGACCAAAAGGGCCGCCCCGAGGGAGTTGACCAGGGTGTTTCCGAGGAGTATTGAGGCCATCAAAGCGTAGGGCCTCTTTCTCAGGAAAGAGGCTACGGGGTTTAACTCTCCCCCCCAGGGCGAGAAAAGCGCGACCTCTGAGCCAGAAAAGACAAAGGACAAGGCAAGACAAAGGAGTATCGCGGGAATTATCTTCAGAAGCTCCAACATGAAAGGTAATCCTCCTCCTTGAGCCTCATCCTCTCGGCAGACTCACGGGTCTCGTGATCGTAACCCGCTAGATGGAGGAGCCCGTGGAGCGCGAGCCTAGCGCACTCGCGCGGGCCATGTCCACGCCTCTCTGCCTCTTCCCAGGAGAGATAGACCTCCGGATAACGCTCATCCGGAAACGCGAGGACATCAGTCGGGCCCCTCCTTCCCTTGAATGTCTCGTTCAGGTATGCCATCCGTTTTTCCCCGGTTATTATCACGGAAACAGGCACACGCATTCCCTCCCTTATTGCCACATCCGAGAGGAACGCCCTTAGAGCCGAAAGAAGCCCCCTCGGGGTCTTTATGCCGTCCCGGTAAACCCTTACCATCACTGGAACATTATAAAACAAGTTCAGCGCGCATTTCCTCTCGTTGGACTTGACAGTCCAACCCAAAACGGTTATATATTATACCTTTCTCATAGGAAATTCCTGAGGAGGAAAGGACCATGTATAGGAACATAAAAGGAAAAAGCCTTTCGCCAAAGGTTCAGGCCATAATTGAGCTCGCTAAAAAGGGGGCTAAGTCAGGGGGCGAGGGGTATGTTGATACGGATCACATTCTCTCCGCACTCGTTTCCTACACTGATGGTAACCCCTTTCTCAAGTGGCTTGAAAAAAGGGGGGTATCCCCCAACATACTGAAGGGACAGATTGCAGGGGCGCTTGATAGGCTCGCTGAGCAGTTGGATAAGGTTTCCAGCTCCTACGAGAACGCGATCCGGAGCCTAAAGGAGGGCATAAGCTCCCGTTTCCCGAGGAGCTTCTCGGAGAGGTCCATCGCGGCCCTCCTTGATGTCGCGGAGAAGGAGCTGGAAGCGAGGCTTCAGGGGAGAACGATAAGCGAATATGTCCCCATGAGGCTTCAGAGATGGGCCCCTTCAAGGAGGCGTCGGGCGAGCGATATTTTCTCCGTTTTTGAGGAGCTCTTCGGGGAGAGCATGGGCACGGGTTGGAGTCTCAGGGAAGAGGTTGTGAGGGTTCCGAAAGCCCTCGTGAACAGGCTGAGGGAGGCAGGCGCTACATCCGGCGTCTCATCTGACGGATCGGATGCTGTTTTGGCAGAGCTCGCGGATGTCCACGAGAAGCTCGTTGATTCCCTTATGGAGCTCTCTGGCCATGGCGTAGACCCGAGAAGGATAATAACCAGGCTCAGAAGAAGGCTTTTGGGAAAGGAACCAGAGGAAGCCAAGCTCTCTCGGATGGCCACTAAGGTAATGGAGCTAGCGGCCGAAGGGGCACAGGATACCATAAAGGTCAACGACCTCGCTACAGCTCTGGCCTCATCCCCAGATACGGCCGGGGGGAACATCCTGAAGCAGATAGTTGAAGCAGTTGGGGAGACCAAGAGCCCGGAGAAGGCCAAGGCCGAGATGGCTGAGGAAGAAAGGTCAAACCTCGAGCGTTTCACCAGGGACCTCACCCAGATGGCGAGAGAGGGAAGGCTTGATCCCGTGATCGGTAGGGAGTCCGAGATAACCCAGCTCATGGAGGTTCTCACCAGGCGGCAGAAGAACAACCCGGTTCTCGTCGGGGAGGCGGGTGTTGGCAAAACAGCCATAGCCGAGGGCCTAGCGCAGAGAATAGCAGAGGGGAAGGTTCCGAAGTCCCTTCTGGGAAAGAGGGTCCTCTCCCTTGATATGGGCGCGCTTGTTGCTGGAACGAGATACAGGGGGGATTTTGAGGAGAGGATAAAGGGGGTTCTTGACGAGGTTAAGTCTGCCGGCGATGTCATTCTCTTCATAGACGAGATCCACAACCTCGTTGGCGCTGGCAGGGCAGAGGGTTCAATGGACGCGGCGAACCTCTTGAAGCCAGCCCTCGCGAGGGGGGATTTCCAGGTTATAGGCGCTACCACTCCGGACGAATACCGCCAATACATAGAAAAGGACAGCGCCCTAGAGCGCAGATTCCAGATGATATGGGTCTCAGAGCCAGGCCCAGAGACAACGCTCGAGATCCTAAAGGGGCTCAAGCCCAAATACGAGGCTCACCACAGCCTCAAGATAACGGATGAGGCTCTTGAGGCGGCCGTAAAGCTCACGGAGCGCTATGTCCAGGCAAGGCACCAGCCGGACAAGGCCATAGACGCTTTGGATCAGGCCGCTGCAAGGGTAAGAATAAGAGCAGGAGAGGTCCCTGTGGCTGATGATGAGGAAGAGGTTTCCCCAGGAGCCGAGGAGCTGAGGGTAACGGCCGAGGATGTGGCTGAGGTAGTATCAAGGTGGACAGGCATCCCCGTCTCAAAGCTGGTCGCTGAGGAGAAAAAGAGGCTCCTTGAGATAGAGGAACTGCTTCACAAGAGGGTAATAGCACAGGATGAGGCCGTTAGAAAGGTCGCTGAAGCCATAAGGCGCTCAAGGGCAGGGGTGTCCGATCCAAGGAGGCCGATGGGCAGCTTCCTGTTTCTCGGCCCCACTGGGGTAGGCAAGACAGAGCTCGCCAGGGCGCTCGCGGAGTTCCTGTTCGGTGATGAGGACGCCATGCTCAGGCTTGACATGAGCGAGTTCAAAGAGGAACACTCTGTAGCCAAGCTCATTGGCTCCCCGCCTGGTTATGTGGGGTACGAGGAAGGGGGGAAGCTGACCGAAGCTGTAAGGCGCAGGCCTTATACGGTTCTCCTTTTGGACGAGGTTGAGAAGGCCCATCCGAGGGTCTTTGACCTCTTCCTTCAGGTTCTTGATGATGGCAGGTTAACCGATTCCCACGGCAGGACGGTCTCCTTCAGGAACGCGGTTATCGTGATGACATCAAACATAGGCTCTTTCTACCTTCAGGAGGCGCTAAAGCGCGGCTCCGAGGAGGCTTTCAGGGAAGCTGAGGCCCGGGTTATGGAGGAGGTCAGGCACTCCTTCAGGCCAGAATTCCTCAACAGGATAGACGAGATAGTAGTTTTCAGGCCCCTGACAAAGGATCAGATAAAGTCCATAGTTGACCTTATGATCGGAAGGCTCAACGAGCGCCTCAAGGAGCAGGGGCTTTCGGTTGAGCTTTCTGAGGAAGCAAGGGTTTGGCTCGCTGAAAGAGGATACGAGCCGGCCCAGGGCGCGAGGCCTCTGAGAAGGCTAATCCAGAGGGAGATAGAAAACAGGCTCTCCGAGATGATCCTGAGGGACGAGCTCAGAGAGGGAGAATCGGTTCTCGTGAGGGCTAACGATGCTGGATTAATAATGGAGAAGCGTTCTACATCCTAAACCTCTCTCCGAGATACACCTTCCTGGCCTCAGGGTCGTTGACGAGGACCTCAGATGTCCCCGCGAGGAGGATCTTTCCCTCGTAGATGATGTAGGACCTGTCGGTGACCTCAAGGGTCTCCCGGACATTGTGATCCGTTATCACTATCCCTATGTCCAGAGCCTTTAGGCCCTTGACTATGTCCTGAACCTCTTCCCTAGTCTTTGGGTCTATACCAACGAAAGGCTCATCCAAAAGGAGAAACCTGGGCCTTATCGCGAGAGCCCTCGCTATCTCAACCCTTCTGCGCTCGCCCCCCGAGAGCTGTGCCCCCGTGTGCTTGGCGAGGTGCGAGACGCCCATTATCTCAAGAACCTCCTCTGTCCGGGCCCTTGCCTCCGGTTTCTTGAAACCCCTCATTTCAAGAACCGCATAGACATTTTGCCAAACTGTGAGCCTCCTGAACACGGAGGCCTCCTGGGGGAGGTAGCTTATGCCGAGCCGAGCCCTCTTGAACATGGGCATCCTGGTTATCTCCACGGAGGAGCCGCTCCCGCTATCCTCAAGGAAAACCCTGCCAGCGTTTGGCTTTATGACCCCCATGATCATGTAGAATGTGGTTGTCTTTCCAGCCCCGTTCGGCCCAAGCAATCCAACTATTTCCCCCTTTCTGACCTCAATGTCTATCCCGTCAACGACCCTCCGCTTCCCGTATATCTTCACTAGGCCTTCTGCCCTGAGCCTCTCCATATCAATCTGGCCTCCTTTCCCTGTAAAAGCCCGATGTGAGCCTCTCAGCAAAGACATCGGTAACGGCGCCCTCCTCGTCAAAAAACGCGATTACAATGGCGCCCGAAACCTCCACTATACTCCCAGCTTCCTCCCTGTGGACAGTGGCATTTGATACGAAATCCATGCGCCTCACCCTTCCGTCAACGGATGTCAGCCTAACCGTGTCTGAGCGCGCCCATCCCCCATCCCACTCAACCCTGCAGGTGCCCGCTAAGGTTGCTATCTCGGTTTTGGGGGCCGCAGAATCCCCCTTAATGCCCGTTGTTTCCCGCTCAAATGCTGAGAGGGTATCTCCCCAGGCCCTGGTCCCTTTTCCCTGAACGGAGACATTCCCGGTCGCCCATATGGTGTCCTTTATCATGTGGAAAACATCTCCGAGGATGATTATGGTGTCACGGCGCTGGATTATTGCCTTTGGATTGCCGAGGAGACGCCCCTTCTTTTCCTTGAGGTCGTAATATCCCGTGTCCCCGTATATCCTCACATCCTTCTCCTTAACATATATGTCAACCGCGCCCTTGGCTACGGCTGAGTCCCCTACCACCTCTATCGTCTTACTAGATATTGTCCTGTATCTGTCCTCAAGGAACGCGCGCCCCGAAAGATAAAGGTATTCGGGTTTGGGTATGTAGCGCAGAGTGTCAGAGGATATCGTGTAATCAGGCCCCTTGACCAATGCGTTTCCGTAGAGTATGGAGAGCTTTGATACCTCATAGTAAATTCCCATCCGAGCGGTTATGTCTGCCTTGGTTGCCTGGACCCTCACGCGGCCGATGAGCTCTATTGCCCTGCCGGATGGGGTTTCAGTGATTATCATCTTGTCTGCCCAGAAGTTGTATGCGAAAAGGGCCAGAATCACCTTGATATTATACCCCATTTCCCGCATTGGATTCCTCCAAAACAGGTGAGAGGTTTCCTCTCCGGAGGTTGAGATCTCACATACTCTCACCCCCCAGAAACAGGTTCTGATGCAGGATAGCTCGTAAGTTCTTGGGGCACAAGAGCTTAGCGTATCCTCCTCGCAATCGTTCAAGACACAGGAGTGCCTTGGTGAAGACGCTATACCTCCTCTCGTAGCTCGTGAGGCTGGGTATGAAGGTGGAGACAAAGGAAAATGAGGAATATGGCCTTTATTACTTCCTTGAGATGCTCAAGTCCCTCGTATGTCTTCGTGGACTTGAATGTCTCCTCAACGAGGAACCTCCTTGCTTGATACTTGTGGAGAAAGAGACATAATTTTTTCTCCTTTCCCGGCCCTTCCTTCTTGGGGCCGGGATTATATTTTCATCCCTCAGGGCCTCCCTGGGCCACTACGGCCCCAAGGGTTTGAGAGTCTTGCAGGATAAGGGTTTCAGAGGGGAG
>JBDRYB010000041.1:0-10228 GCA_039803205.1 Caldifarciminota bacterium | reverse complement strand
GATACTTGTGGAGAAAGGGTCATATTTTTTCTCCTTTCCCGGCCCTTCCTCCTTGGGGCCGGGATTATATTTTCATCCATCAGGGCCTCCCTGGGCCACTACGGCCCCAAGGGTTTGAGAGCCTTGCCTTGCAGGATAAGGGTTTCAGAGGGGAGGAAAGTGTGAGATCTCAGGAACGCGAGGCCTTGATCTTCCACGCGTTTACCATTATATTATCTTCTTCATGTTCAGGATAAGGTTTCCGGTGATAAGAGAAGGTGTATCGGTAAGTCATAAAAACCTTCAGAGAGAGATAGCTGGGCTTGAGGAGAGCAAGAGAACTGGCTTCGTCCGGATAACAGCCGGCGGAAGCAGGTATTACCTCTTTCTCGACAACGGCTTTGCGGTCGGTGCAGGCATTGAGGGCGAGATAGGCAGGCGCCTAGAATCGCCTTCATCCGTGATGGAAATCTTGGAAAGGGTTCTGAAAATGGAAAGAGGGACCATGGATGCCTATGAGGTTCACCCTGAGCTCGTCCATCACATCATAGGTTATTTCGCGGCGAAGACCATATCGGAAGACCTGCCGGGCGAATTGCTGAACCTGCCCGAGATGGTAAAGAAGCTCCAAGCCGCTGGTTTTACTGGATTCATCTGGGGCCAAGGGAAGAGCGAGGTAGTTGTATTTCTCTCGTTCGGTGAGATAGCCGGGGTATTCGTGGATGGTGCGGCAGGGACCATGGCCAAAGCGGCACAGGCGATAACGGATTGCAGGGTGAGCATCCAGAATACAGCGGGGGCCCTGGAAGCCGAAAGCGTGATATTCTCCAGGGAGATGAAGGTGAAGATGATGGAGGAAACCTACTCAGAGGTTTATCAGAAGGTCCACAAGGCCCACAGCGGCGCCGCGGGTTTTGAGCTCGTCGTGAGGGAATCCATGATGGTTGGCTCCTCTGAGTGCCCGTTTCTCAACCCATTTCTGGGGCTCGTGGAGGTAAGGGAGGGGAAGCTCAGGGTTGACCCTGGCGTTGACCCGGATGAGATCATGGCCCCGTTTTACAGGGCACTTTACGCGGGAGCAAAGGCTTATCTTTCGGATGATCCGGGCGTGATGAGAGAAGTTCTCTCCGCGATAACAGACAGGGCGCACGATGCGGGGGTTGTTCTCAGATGAGGTGGGTTTTCGGTTTGCTGATGTTCTGTTACCTGGCTCTGGGCGCCATGGTCGTCTGGGAAGGGCATGTCATAGCATATGAGGTGGCCAGATCAAAAAGAAACATGGAGGGAGTAGCTCTTCTCAGCCGATTCCAGAGGTCGCTCAGCAGGATGCAGACATTCCTTGAGAAATACCAGATCCTCGGCGAGCGGGTTTGGATTGAGCGGTTCGGGGTGGAGAAGGACATGGCAACTGGTCTGGCCAGCTCGCTTTCCGAGGGAGGCAACCCAATGAGCTCTAACGACAGGGCAAAATTCGCCCGAAATTGGCAGGAATACCTCGCCCTCGCGGATTCCGCGTTTTCAGTGCAAGAGCCGAAGACAAAGGAGATATATGTCATGCGCGCGGCCATAAGACAGGAGGAAATGAGTCTTCTTTTGGAAAATACCATGCAGGATGTCATTCGTGCCAGGACATCCGCGCCTGTCTTAATCTGGATCAATCTGGGCATCGCGATTTTGGTTGTGATCCTGGGCCTAGCGACATTCCTGCGCATGGTTGTTTTCCCAGCAAGGCGCCTCGCCAAAGAGGCAAAGCGCATCGCTTTCGGGGACCTTGAGGGGCCTGTGACCATGAGGGCGCCGGGAAGGCTCGGGGAGATAGCCGAGATCCTTGAGACGCTGAGGATGAACCTGCTAGAGACCAGGGAACAGGTCAAACGCCTCATCTCAAGAAGGCCGGGGATTGAGAGATGAAGGGTCTAGCGATAAGGCGAACGAGGCCCGAGGATGCGGCATCCATAGCACTGAATTTTGCAGTAAGAAACAAAATAGCTGAGGGGTTTTGGAAAAAAGCAGGATTTGAGCCCCTTATGGTGGTGGCGGAGAAGAGGCTCGGTTCTTGATCCTCCATGCGAAACCCCTTATAAAATAGAGCTCATCCGGGGAGGCTGGGCGGCCGCTGGTTTACGCCAGAGGAAAGTCCGGACTCCGAAGGGCAGGGCGCCGGGTAACGCCCGGGGTCGCGGAGGGAGACCTCCGTGACACGGAAAGGGCCACAGAAACCAAACCGCCCGAAAGGGCAAGGGTGAAACGGTGGGGTAAGAGCCCACCAGGCAGAGGGGCAACCCCTGCGCTGGCAACCCCCGCCCGGAGCAAGGCCAAATAAGGGGGGATAAGGGGCTGGCCCGGCCCCACGAACCCCCGGGTAGGCCGCACGAGCGCTCGGGAGACCGCGCGCCAAGATGGATGGTCGCAAGAAACAGAATCCGGCTTACGGGCCTCCCCGGAGAGCCTGCTGTTTTTCGCTATGGCCTGGGCGCGAGCTTTGGGGATAAGGGATGAGGCCATGAGAAAAGTTGAACGAGCTTGAGCTGGAGCGTTAAACTATGCGCATGAAAGCGAAAAAGGGAAACGGGAGGATTTTATCGGAACTCACCGAGCTTTTGAACAGGTCTGATGCCCTTGAAACCATAGAAGGATGGAAGGTTTTCGATCCCCCGGAAGGGGGAAACGGGTATGTCATAAAAGGAGGACGGCTTTTGCAAGAACCTTATTCTGAATCCTCTGAATATGGGATGTAAAAAGAAAATAACTCAGGATAGGATAAAATCCCTTCTCAGAATCAAAGGAATCGTTCCTCTGAGAAGCGTGATGCTTTTTTATGATGACGGATCGGCCAGGGGTATCTTCAGAACCCTTAATAGGTTTTATGTGTTCAGTATCAAGCCCGATGATATTGATCTGAAGTTGGTTGAGATAACGAGGGAAAAATATTGGAAGCTCTGTCGCAGCATGGGTCTGAGACCTGAGCTCAGTGTAGAGGAAATTTTGACCCAGGATAAGGTTACCATAGATGACCTTCTGAACATGTAAGAGAAGGGACAACATGGACCACGAATCACCTCCGGGAAGTTCTTGAGTATATTTTAGGTTTCTCAGGGGGGCCATTGATAAAACCACCACAGAGGAATTGTCTTCCCAGGGAGCTCATCACTTTTTCAGGGATGTGAACGTTCTGATGCCGTAATCGCAAGCCAGCATAAAGCCCCATAACCTTCACTGCATCAACGATAGCCCGAACTGACCAGTGTATTATTACTGGTATTCTAATACCGCTTTCCCACCATTTTTGGCCTCCGGAACCAAAAACAATCAATCCGCCTCTTTATAATAAAATCAGAGAATTCCGCATTTTAGCTCAGCTAAGTCCTTGGGGCACAAGCATTTCAGCCTAAGTTGTTGCCGGATAAGGGCTTAGATGGGGTTGAAAGTGGGTCGGGTGAGAGGTTCGCGTTGTTGAAACTCCCCGGCCCGGGCCCTATAATTTTCCAGGATAAGGAGGATTGAAATGCGTGGACTCTTGATGATGTTGTGCCTCGTTGGGCTGGCCCAAGCACAGGGTCAGTTTGTCCTTGTTTTCGGCGGGCCTGGTAATGATTTTGCCGAGTCTATCACCCGCACCTCTGACGGGTGCTTTGTTGTAGCAGGATATTCTAACAGTTACACGGCGGGCGACTACGATATCATGGTTTCAAAATTCAGCTCCTCAGGCCAGCACCTTTGGACAAGACTTTTTGGTTCCGACAGCTCTGACTATGGAGTAGGGGTGATTGAAACTTCTAATGGGGATATTATCGTTGTAGGGGAAACAAGAGACATAGCTCTAGTCCCATCTGGTATCCTAGCCATCAAGCTGGATCAGAACGGGAATCTTTTGTGGTGTAAGGTTATAGGTGTATCATTAGGCTATTATACCAGCATTAACGATGTGATCCCCACCCGGGACGGCGGATTTGCCCTTACGGGTGTGTTAAATTCTGATATACTTCTTGCCAAATGCGGCCCGAATGGAGAAGGAGAGTGGTTCACTACCCACGGAGGAGCCTACTTTGACTATGGAAATTCGCTCATACAGACCAAAGATGGCGGATTTGCTGTTGTGGGAAAAAGCATTGGGTTCTCGGTCGGGAAGGAGGAAATGATGCTATCCATTTTTGATTCCGGGGGCAACCGTCAATGGACAAGGACCTTTCTGATGCCCGGCAGTTATGGCAACAAACCTTATAGTGAGGGTTACGATCTAGTTCAGTACCCTGATGGCACAGTTCTTGTGGTAGGCGATGCCTGGGATGAGGGCTTAGGTGGCACCGCTTTCCTGGTAGCATTTAGCCAAAACGGTTCATACTTGTGGCACCAGTGTCTTAGCCCCTGGGACATCTGGGTTCCAAAAAATCTGAGAAGGATGATCGTTCCATCTGATTCCTCCTATCTCTACGCCTGGCTCAGCCAGAGTAAGGTGATCGTAAAAAGGATTTACGGTTACAGGTATTGGACAATTTATCCGTTTGGCATCGTTTATTTCTATTCGTTTGTTGATGATTCCGGCAGCTTAGTAGCAGCTGGCTCCGGGGAGAACATGGGTTTTGGAAATTACGATATGGTTCTTACCAAATTTAACGCCGCTCCAGAGACCTGCGTAGGTTCAGAGGGTTATTATAACTACTCTGCTACCCGTGATAGAATGATCGCCACACCCACCCCATCCACTTACCGCAATTCTTTTGCTACAAACCCTGTAAGCCTCCACATGGGAACATTAGTTCCTTCAATTGATACGGTTTGCTTTGTGGGTGTGAACGAGATAGAATGTGAGGGGATTGATTTCTTTGTTAACGGTGGCCGCATTCGTTTTTCTTTGGCATCAGCGGCTCATGTTGTTCTATCTGTCTACGATCCTCTGGGTCGGCCCGTTGCCAGGCCAGTGGATGAGGTGCTGGATGCTGGAGAATATACCGTAAATCCCAACTTGGAGACGGGCCTTTATTTCGTTGAGCTGAAGATCCCTATAAAAACCTATACAGCAAGAATGCTAGTTTATGGGAGGAAATAATATGGCACATCTTATCCTCGTTTTAATGGCGCTTCCGGGTCAATCCCAGTTCATCAGCGTTTTTGGGAGAAAAACCCAATATGATGGGCTGAGTGGGATTATTCAGGCGCCAAACGGAAGCTTTTGGGCAGTTGGGTATATCAGCGGATTCGGCGCAGGTGATTATGATATAACACTGGTAAAAGTTGATCAGTATGGCAATTATCTCTGGGCCAAGACCTTTGGAAGCCCCGGATATGATAAACCCGTGGAAATCATCAGCACATCGGAGAAGTTCATAGCAGTATGCCACTATGAATTCGGAGGCTTTTCTGGAGTCCTCTTGGTGAGTTTTGATTTTATGGGGAACCTATCCTGGGCAAAGATGCTTAGTGGGGACGACATTAGAGAACCATACTCCATTACTCAGACCTTTGACGAGGGGTTCTTGGTCCTATCTTCTACGGATAAGTATGATATTGCTCTTTCCAGATTTGACTCAGCAGGTAACCACTTGTGGAGTAAGGCTTTAATTCCCCCGGGCTCAGACGCAGGATTCAGGGCAATACAAACGAGCGATTGCGGGTTCGCGATCGTGGGCGCGGTTTGGGTATCTCTATATGATAGGTATGCGATGGTCTGCAGGTTTGATTCCACTCTAAACCTCCTTTGGGCAAAGATCCTAGGAGACCCCCGTTGGAACTCTGCTAACTGTGTAGGGGAGACACCTGATGGTAGCCTCGTTGTGGCCGGTTATGTTGACAAAGGATCAACCTCCCCTCCAAGGCCATTCGTGGCAAAATTTGATCTTTACGGCAACCTTGTGTGGAGCAAGATCTTTTCGGACTTAGAGGGTGAATTTAATTATCTAGCCGTATCTAACAGTGGATTGATTCTCGTAGGTACAATTGGCGATTGGCCGACTACCTATCTGGTGCTCATTTACATGGATTATGCTGGTAATCTGCTCTGGTCTAGGTTAATTCCCTTGGGAGAGAGTTATAACAAGCCTTCATCCCTTATCCGAACTTTGGACGGAGGCTATATGGTATCGGGCATTTCAGCCTTCCTTGAATCAGGGGATAATCTGCTTATAAAGGTTGATGATGGAGGAAACACATGTTTGCAGGAATCACTTAGTACAGTGCCCGCAAATTACACTCCGTATGTCTTTCAAGGCGCCTCATGCTCAATAGCTGTTATTCAACCAGAAGTGAATGATGTGGAACTTATCGTAAATACTCCCCTTCTTAGGGATAGCATAATATGTTCCACTCCTCTCAATGAATATGTGCCCGAAAAAAGCCCACATATGTTCATTGTGGGTAGAGAAATTATCCTTTTGCTTCCTCATTCTGGTAGCGTTTCTCTTTTTCTTTACGATGCCCCAGGCCGCCTGGTCGCAAGGCCGATTGACGGATTCCTAGAGGCAGGGAAACATGAGGTAAAATTGTACAATCAAGCGGGGTTGCCCTTACATCCTGGCATCTATTTCGTGGAACTAGTAGCCGGGGATAAAATCCTCTGGGCAAGGGCAGTGATCAGGTAGCACGGAAACCGGATAGACCATGGCCAGAACAGCTTCCCTAAAAGAGTTCCTCCTTGACATAGATGAGAGTTCTGATAACCCCCCCCCCCCCCCCCAGCTTCCCCTCCTCCCCCCTGGGCCTCCTCTCAGGCCCAGCTAACCCTCACTTGAACCTAAAAAGGGGGTCTGAGGCCCCCATTTTTGTTCCCTTTTGTCTCTTTTTGGCTTTCATTTGCTCGTTCTCAGAGTTTCCTTCTCCTTCTTTCATCTGAGAAGCCCTTGTCCCCATAGACCTCCTTGAGCCAGTCTAACATTAGCGGGTCAAACAGATGGGTGTCGTGGACATTGGCGGGCTCAGAGCCTTCTCTATGGGAGAGAAGTCTATGAGGGCGTTTATCCTCATCAGGAAGTGATCCTCTGGAAGTCTCCTCTCTGCCTCAAACTGACCCCAGGTCATCTTCTCTTTCTGATACTTCGTGAACATATCTTTTGTCCCCTTTTTGTTTCCGGAATATTATAGCTCAACCAGTGGCCTGGGCGCGAATAGGCTGGTTATTGTTGCGCGGGCATAGCCGCCAGCATTATAATTTAATCGTGCCCCGAAGTAGACGGAGAGAACTCAGATGGACCTTGTCAGGTTCATATTGCCGGATATCGCGGAGGCCCTCTCCGAGGGGCACTACACCGATGTAAAAAAGGCCCTCTCCTACCTCTGGCCCCAGGACATCGTTGAGCTTCTCGCCCTCCTCCCCCCAAAAGAACAGGTCGTTGTCTTCCGCTTGTTGGACAAGGAAACAGCTGGAGAGGTCTTCTCTGAGCTGGACCATGACCTCGCGGAGGAGCTCCTTGAGCACTTCACTGGCGAGGAGACCCGTGCCATAGTTGAGGAGCTTGACCCTGACGACCGGGCCGCGCTCTTCTCCGAACTGCCTCCTCAGGTCGTCAAGAGGATAATGGCCCTCATCTCCAAGGAGGACAAACAGGAGGTCCTTACCCTCCTCGGTTTTCCTGAGGATTCGGCCGGCCGAGTAATGTCAACGGATTTCCTTGAGGAGCGAGAATCCGCGACAGTTGGCGAGCTCCTTGAGAGGATAAGGCAAACCCAGCCCGAGGAGGAAGCCCTTTACCAGATAATGGTCACGGACGATTCCGGCGTTCTCCTCGGAACGATATCAGCCGTTGATCTCCTGAAGGCACGCCCGGACACAAAGCTATCTGAGATAATGGAGAGCCCAGTCCCGACAGTGAGGGTTGATGAGCCCGCGGAGGAGGCCGCGAGAATGCTGGGAAAATACAACCTCTTGGCATTGCCCGTTGTGGATGCGGATGGCGAGCTCATTGGCGTGATAACCGCTGACGATGTCATAGACATTCAGACAGCTGAGGCAACCGAGGATTTCCAGCGCCTCATGGCAATAGCCGCGCCCGAGGAGCGCTATTTCGGCCTGAATGTGTGGGGAAGGGCCTGGAGGAGAACGCCCTGGCTCGTGATACTCATAATCCTCGGGATCATTCCGGGGATTGTAATCCAGAGATTTGAGGCAGTTCTCGGCTCTTTTCTGGCCCTTTCGTATTTCATTCCGATGCTTGCCGACACCGGCGGCAACATGGGTTCGCAGGCTGTCACCCTCATAGTCAGGGGGATAGCGACGGGCGAGTTTCAGGTTCGTAGGTTCATGAGATTCTTCCTTGAGGAGATAGCCGTGGCCTTGCTGATAGGGTTCGTTCTCGGTATCACCACTTTCGTAATAGGCATTTTCAGAACTCCTGATATCAGGATAGCCATAACAGCAGGAACAGCCATGCTATCCGTGGTCATAGCCTCAAACCTCATGGGCTTTTTTACTCCGCTTTTCGCCAAATATGTGCTGAGAGTTGATCCCGCTGTGGTTTCAAGCCCCCTGATAACAACCCTGGTTGATGCAACAGGTCTCGCCATTTACTTCGGAATAGCCATAGCAATAATGAGACTATAATTAACGGAGGAAACCTTTATTTCACCAGCTTCAGCGCCTCCTCCCCCCTTACCAGGATGTAGACCCCGCCTTTGAGGCCCCTCATCTCCGGAACGAAATCCTCCGAAACATACCCGTAGTCAGCAACCGGCCTCCCCGAGGCGTCGTAGAGAACAGCCCTTACCAAGCCGTCAGGGGCGGGTGTTTCCTCTGTCTCAACCGGGATAACCAGGATGAGCCAAGCATCGTCGGGATACAATGCCCAGTGGGAGTAGAAGAACTTGTCCGAACCGGTCCCGGATATACCGAGGCCGAACATGCTCCCTGCCTTTGCCTTCACATCGTTCACTATGTTCCCTCCGAGGAGGACCTGAAACTCAATATCAGCGCCATACGGAGGAGTGTATCCCGTGGTGTATGGCTCATCCGCGCAGTCCTGAGGGCTCGGCGGATAGTTACCAACCTTGTTGATGTTCATTGAAACCGACGCGCTGGTGTTGGTGACCATCCTGAGATAAACCGCATCTATCTGCTTCTCAGCAATATAAGCAGGGATGGGCCAATACATGTAGCCTCGTAGGTTGGGGCCTGCTCCCGTGCAACCGTCGCCCTCCCATGGGCCTATCCAGTTGTTCAGGACCTTCTGATAATAACCCGTAGGCTCACAGCAATCGCTTATGGTAACATCACCGAGAAGCGCTATGCTTAAGAACAGCATCTCATCACCTCCTTATTATCTTGAAGGCTTTCTCTCCTATCATCAGGATATATACACCCCTTTCCAGTGCCAAGCCCGAAAGGTCGTGCGCCCCCGGTTCCAGAACCCCCATATCCTTCACGCACCGACCAGTTATATCATAGAGGAATGCCCTGCCAGGGACATCGGTTATAACGGTTCCCCCTCCCACATCCTCGTAAAGAGGGTTATAGTTGATGACGAGCCAGGCGTCGTCAGGATACCATGCCCAGTGGGAGTAGAAGAACTTGTCGGCCCCTGTTCCGCTCAGGCCAAGGCCGAACATGCCTCCGGCCTTGGCCTTTAGGTCAGAGATTATGCTTCCACCAAGGGGGACATAGAACTCAACATCCGCCCCAGAGGGAACAGCAAATCCGGAGGTGTATGGCCCATCACCACAGTCCTGGGCAGAGGGTTGGTAGGCTCCAACTTTATTGACATTCAGGCTCGTTGAGCCAGAGTTGTTGGTCACGAGCCTCAGGGAAACCCCCGTGATATTCATGTTGGCAACCGAGGAGGGGATGGGCCAATACATGTAGCCTCGTAGGTTGGGGCCTGCTCCCGTGCAACCGTTGCCCTCCCATGGGCCTATCCAGCCGAAGAGCCACTGGTAATAGCCTGTTGGCTCACAGCAGTCCCTAATAAAAAGGGCATCGGAGATCTGGAGGAGGGCCAGCATACCAAAACATAGCATACTTCATCACCTCCTAGTGGTGATATTATAACCGAAAAAGCGTGGACTGTCAAGGGCCAAATCTTCTGAGATCTCACACTTTCCTCCCCTCTGAAACCCTTATCCTGCAAGGCTCTCAAACCCTTGGGGCCGTAGTGGCCCAGGGAGGCCCTGAGGGATGAAAATATAACCCCGGCCCCAAGAAGGAAGGGCCGGGAAAGGAGAAAAAATATGACCCTTTCTCCACAAGTATCAAGCAAGGATTGGCACACACCTGTAAATATCAGTCTCAGGGCCTCCGTGAGGAAATCCCTGGCTTCCAGACCCATTC
>JBDRYB010000040.1:0-11514 GCA_039803205.1 Caldifarciminota bacterium | reverse complement strand
CTGCCCACCTTTCTGATGACCGTCTTTCCCAGGGAGTCGTAAAGAGCCAGAATGGTTATTCCTTCCCCCGAGCCTCCTATTGTCGCTTGCGATAAGTATACATAGTTCTGATAAGTTGCGACCCCTATGCCCCCAACATAATTCCTGCCATCATCCCAGGTAGCAAGGAGTTCAACATTCCAGGCCGTGTCTATGGTGCTGAAAGGGGTGTAGCCGGAGCCAGTGTTCCAGCTAAAAACCGAGCCTTCCCCCTTCTCAGGAAGGAAAGGCAGAGCCCAAAGGATCAACATGAGCATTTTTCACCTCATCATGAATGTTAAAGCTGACCCTCGGCAGGATGCAAATATTCGCGTTATCAGGAACCTCTTTCCCCTTGACCATGTTCCCAGGGAATCTCGGCAAGCGAGGGGTTTGTTTGGATACGACATGGTAGGACTGTTATAGTTGTAGGTGTAAGCATGGAGTTGATAGGCGTATACCGCTGGTGTGGGGCACCACTCTCCATCTCCATTAGGAAGCCTCAGAAAGAGGTTCCAGTCACCCCCATCAAAGGCATAGTAAATTCCGGAGACCACCGGAAAATTTGGTATTTCCTCCCTCGCCCTCTCAATCACATCATAGTGATGGACTACAAGCGTGGCCTTGTTTGCCATTTCAACCGGGTTTCTCGGATCAGCAACAACGCCCATCTCTGTGATGAGAACCTCACCTGGATAATCCCCGCCAGGCCCGTGTATGGCATGGATGTCTGCCATCATAGTGTAAAAGGTATCGTAAGGCATGGGAGGGTGGTTATTCTCACAATTAATACATGGAAGCGTGTGGACATAGAGGTTATAGGTATAGCCATCAAGATAGCTCACGAGCTCTGGATTTTGATCCAAGGCCCTCACTTGCATTTCTAGGATCTGTTTGTCCAGCCTGTCCATGTTGTGCGGGTCATCGTTGCTAAAAGCGCCACCGAAGAACATCTTTTTGAGGCCAGCTTCACCTTCATCTTGACCATGCCCGAGCCAATAGGGAAATGTGCCCTGACCATGTGGATATTCCTCCCCGCCTAGAGGCCACAAGCAGTTCATCTCCCCACCCATGCGCATTACCTTTATCTCGTCCGTGAGTTCAGGGTCTTGCTGAATGGCTCTGGCAAGGGGAATATGATATACCCTGGCACCCCAAGCTGGGTCCCACAGCACATCCCTGACCCAGTCTCGGAAGGATGGTTCTACACTGAGGTGAACGGTTACCACGAAACTGGGCTGGAACAAGGGATCCTCCTCTTTGATTTTCTTGATTTCCTCCCATGTCCACGCGTGAACAAAACCCGCCCAGGCATTATACAGGTGGTCATAGGATGTTCTCGCATAGAATTCAAACCTGACCCAGGCCTGGCAGTCATCGTCATAGCTAATGTGATCCCTATCGGGCTCCACGATTACCATAGCTTGCCACCAGATACCTACATGTGGGTATGTGTAGTTGTTATTCTCCCCATCTTTACCGTGCCAGGGACAGAAACGGTAATGGAGGTTTCCGGTTACAAGGCCTTCCTCAAAGTTGACGGTATCTTCCCGATCCCGCTCCTTTGCGAAAACCCACCAGAAGCTATACCCAGACCCGCTCGGCGCTCCGAATATGGTCATGTAGTCCATGTATTCATAAACAGGGCCGCCGCCAGGAACAGGCTGTTTCAGGGCCTGAATTATGCCCGGGATGTCATTCTCCCAGATGGTATCGTGAGCCTCTCCGCCCGGAGAATACATCTCATACACGCACTTGTGGGGCCAGGCCCAAGCTGCAAGGACCCCCTCCATGGCCCACCTGGCAACTGTATCTATGACATCATTGTGGACATTGATAATCTAGTATGGAATACTTATACTCTGGTCTATCCTGCCAGGGGCTGTCCTTACACACATGAAGGATGATGGAAACTGACTCCCCATCAAAATACTGAGGGTTTGGATAAACCTGGTCGTATCCGAATGGCATGGAGGTCTCGTCTATGCTTCTCTGTTCTTGGGGTGAGTATATCACAGGAACCGCTCCCAGGCAGAATCTCCACTCAACTGAGAGGCCTCTGTCCTTCATATTCTTTGCCTTTTGACCATCCTCTAGCACCCTTGGCATTGGGTCAAAGATCAGGCCCTCCTGAGGAATCTCAACTTCAGGAGGCCCATAGAGTCCGTCCCAATGCCTAACTATTCCTGTTAGACCAAACCCTACGCTGTCAGTCCAGTATGTATCACGAGCCTCCGTGACCCCGTAGAGGGGGTCTTTCTGCGCTCCAAGAGGGCTCACCATCATCAGTCCTATGCCTATGGCTGTCCTTTTCATTTTATCACCACCTTCTCTAAGAACCTCTTTTCGTTTATATTCACCTGAAGGAAATAGACCCCCTGAGCGAGATTGTGGCCCAAGGGGATAGCGTGGCTTCCTGGGTTTAGCCTGCCCAGGTCCTTCCTGATTGCCAGACGACCCCCAGCATCGTAGAGGCTGAGGGACACGTTTGACTTGGAATATAGCGTAAGGCAAAGCCTCGGCCCTGGGTAAGTGACGACGACCCTGAAAGTCTCAGGGATACAGATGGAGGTGCCCGGAGCGCCCAGGGGAGTGTAGAAGATACCGAAGCTTGCCCCCACCATCTCGTCTCTGAAATTGTGAAGGGTCGCTGATACGAAAATCCATCCGTTTTTTGGCCTTAAGTCCCAGATGTCCCAGAACTCGCCTCCTAATTCTGACCACCTGTAAAACCCAACTATCGGGAAAAACGCAGGGTCCATTTTGGGATCGCAAATGGTTATTCCGTCTTTATGTTGGCCTAACCACCCTGACCTTGAATAAAGAAGGTGGCCATCCACCCTGGACAGGTTGCAAGTTGGGTCCATCTTGCCATAATTCACCGTAATGGGGTCCAGGGGATCAGTCACGTCAAAGACATAGCACACTGTGCCCCCTAGGCAGTAGAGGTAGGTCCTCCCGGAGGAATCGTCCTTCCAGGCCGCTATGGTCCGGGTGCCATAATCCCAGTTATTAGGGGTCCAATGGTCAATCCTGTTGAGGAGTTTGAGGGAATCCGGGTTCACCTTGAGCTCAAAGATGTAGGCGTGAGAATACGGGGTATCGGACTTGATAACATAGAGGTAAGGGGGAACATAGCAGGCCTGGGGCACTGTTCCACCGAGCGTGACAGTGCATGTTGGCTTGGGAGATGTGGGGTTAGAGACATCTATTATCGTGACCTTCCAATCGGCTATACAAACCCTATTTAGACCCTCAAGGTATATCAGGTCCTCCCTTCCGTAAACGGAGTCGCAGTGACCTATTGGAACCGGGTTCAGGGGGTCTGAGATGTCGCAAATAGTGAAATGGTTCCAGATCAAGAACAGCAGGGTATCCTTTACCAGAAGCGCCCAAGGTTTTATGCTGTCTATCACTCTGGCTATCCTTGGGTTTTCCTTGTCCCGCATGTCTATGATAACGAGATAAGCATCGTAGGTATACGCGTAGTTCATGTCCTCTGTTACGGCCAAGCGCCAAAAGCCGTTTCTAGATGTATCCACCAGATATCCCACCATCCTCATGTTCATGGAGTCAATCCCGAATGGGACATAGGCCTCCCCCGGCTCCGCCGAAAGCAGAAACAATGCAATCCCGATCATGGTTCAAAAACCTCCTTCTTTTAGTTGTGCATGCACATCTATTTTATACATGAAAAGGCGTGGAATATCAAGGGGCAAACTAAGAGGAGCTGAATTTTCACTGAAAACATGCCAATTCCCATTATTCTTCAGCCACCTCTTTCTCATCAGTAAGGCCTCCCTTCCGTCCTCTGTTATCAGAAACCTCTTTCCCCTTGACCAGGTTCCCAGGGAATCACGGCAAGCGAGGGGTTTGTTCGAGGGGTTTCCGTAAGTCTCCGCGTAGAGATTGTGAGTGTAGTAAGCGGGAAGAGGCCAATATGGCTCCTCAGGTCCGGCAGTTTCATATGGGTATTTCTGGGCAACAGAAAAGTTAATGTCCCATGTCCCATAGGTGAACCAGAGGAGCCCCTTGAGCTTGAATCTGTGGGTGTTTTCATATTTCTCCCTGTAATGCCTGTAGCTGTCATAGCTCTGAACCATGACCCTGGCCTGGACTGGCGGCTGGTTGTATATACAGCAGAGAGCACCCTGACAGTCCAAATTCACATACCCTCCGGTGTCAATCGCGGCTCCCAGCTCCGTGATAAAGATGTCCTTCTGGCCATAGTAAGGAGAGTGATCCCCGGTTCCTTTGCTGAGTATAAGGGTGTCCAGGATGTCAGGCAGGGTAGCGTAGGGCATCCACTCCGGAACAGTGTCCCAGGAGTAAGAATGAACATAGAGGTGGATGCCATAGCCATCAACAGCCACATCGGGATCAACCCCGGCCAGGGCAATGCCTGCCAGGAGGCTGTCAGCGTCGTTGAGAAGGGCCTTAAATTCCGGTGGCACGGTATCAGGAGTTCTCAGATTGCCGGCCCAACCGTAATATTCTGGACCCATCCACTCCCGGAACCGCAGGGGGTTAGGCTGTCTCCCCCTGACCCCATTGTTCATCTCCCCGATGAAGACCAGCATCTTCACATCTGTTCCGGAAAGGTGATCTTCTGCGGCTCTGAGGATAGGAGCATAGTAGTGCTGGCCCCACCACTTTGGAGACGCTATCTCTTTCACCCGGTTTATGTAATCTGGATCTACTCTCAGGTTGAAGGTCATCTCAAGAGAAGGGGGGTCCTCAGGCCCTAGGGCATTTCCTACTGCACATGCATCTTCGTATTGTCTTATCCTGTCAACTGCCCAGATAGAGACCTTTATGGTCGTGGTGTAGTCCTGGGGGATGTCCTCATGCAGGAGTGTAACCCTTGCCCACCACATCAGATATTTGCCCTGTGGGCCGTGGCGGGTCTCCATTGCCCAGTGGAGGGGGCCTATGGCAAAGGGACAGTCGTTGTTTTCTAAATCGCCATAACCAAGTGCTTTATAATCATATCCTGTGCCCCTGCCGAGCAAAACTATTGAATCGGGAGGTATAATAGAATCCTCAGGGTTTTCGTCAGGCAAAGGCGGATTCAACACAAATGCCCTCCAGAAGTTCCATGGGCCCATCAGCGGCTCAGTCCCTCCCTCGCCTATATAGATGTAATCTATAACCTCGTGGCCCTCTATCTGCTTAAGATACTCAAAAGCCCAAGACATGTCAGCGTAGAGTAGCTCATCTAGGGAGGGTAGTCCTTCTGGCTGGTGTCCTTCAGGATATAAGGAGCTTCCTCCATAAACACCTACTCCAAGGACCCCGTTCATGGCCCACTTCATCACCGTGTCCAGGGTGTTGTTTGGGAGCTTGTCGGTGTATCTTGAGAGATTGTGTGGGTCGCCATTATATATGAGGATCTCAACGCTATCCTCATGATGTGGAGGAGGTGGAGACTTATCCTCAGGAAAGGCCTCGTCCCAGCTGAAGATGCTGTCATCTATGCCCGGACACACCAATCCGCTTCCCGAAGGAACAAACTGAGGGAATACGGTTCCGAACCGCCAAATGATGGGGCCTCTCCCCATATCCTTTATCCTACGGGACTGGTCAACAATCCGAGCAACATGTTCAGGCATGTGCCATAGGCCGTCATAGTGAAATGCCCCTAGTGGGATATAGAAGTGACACCAATAGAACATTTCATCCCCGACTCTGCTCCCATCGGATGCCCCTACTACAACAGGTCCCATGTTCAGGCCCATGTATATCTGCTCAAGGTATGGATCCCAGCCTTCTCCTGGCAGGTAGTTAGCTCCTTGAGCCGTCATTCCGTATATGTGCTCAGCGCTCGTGGCTGGAACCACGAGCAGGGCAAGTATTAGCACCTCTTTCATGGTTTACAACCTCCTCTTGGTTTCTTTTGAGCCTTTGTTTGCTGGTCTTATAGGATTGTCATCCCGGTAAAAACCCCCTTCCTGTGTGAAGATGATCTTCTTCTCTATGAGCTTGTTGTTTATCCTGAGATGGAGGAAATAGACCCCTGGCTTTAGGCCAGGTAGGGATATTGTGTGAGGGCCAGGGGCTAATGTTCCGAGGTCTCTCTCATAGGCTTTCTGGCCTGAGATGTTGAACAAGCTGAATGAGACACGAGCTTGTTGAGAGATCGAAAAGCTGAGCTCAGGCCCGGTGTAGATTGTCCTGACCCATTCAAGGTAATGCTCTGTGGTGTCTGATGTGTCCTCTGGGATAGTGTCCCCAATGTAGTGGAAGATGGCGATGAGATCAAATGTATCAAATGGATAAGGTCTCCCTTTGGCCACTATGTATCCGTTAGCCCAGGTGCCCCCGTCAGTATAGTCTATAGAATCGCACCGGTATCTCCCTATCACTGGAACCCAGTAGGGGTCTTCAAGGGAATAGACTACCAGATTATTCTCATAACCAAAGCCATAGAACCTGCTCCCCCGGGTTATTCCTCCATAGACTATCTGTTCGTCCCTCATGCCCCAATGGAGAACTACGGGGTGATGTGGGTCAGTCACATCAAGGCTCCACGCGTAGCCGCTGAGACCAGCCATATAAACATAAATTCTGCCCTCCGGGCTTTGCCAAGCGCCAATTGCCATGGGATATTGAGCAAAAGGGGCCCAGAGGGTATCAGTTTTAACCAGGAACATGTTTGTGGGGTCGGAGATGTCAACTATCTCAAAAAAGAAGAATCCGCTTGTATCACGGGGGTGAGCAGAGTAAGCATAAGGATAAAAGAAAGTGGAGCAATAACCACCACCAGCATTTACACTACCAAGCAGAATAGGGTTTAATGGGTCGGTTATGTTAAAAGCCTTGTATTCGTCCTTTCCGTAAAGGATGGTGTCGCGGACCCAGCCACCACCCCAGAACATGTTCCCCGGCTGTTTTTCCCATCCACCTACATATGTCCAGATCGTTTTCACATACACCGGCTCAAGGGGGTCTGAGATGTCATAAGCATCCCACACATACACAAATTTGTTGGGGCCAAAGTAATCTCTCCACCACACATGAAGGTAATTTCCAGTTCTGCCAGCTATTCCTGCTCTGCGGAGGCTATCGTTGCGTATTTCTTTATAGATGTAAGGATTGGTCGGATCCGAGATGTCCAAAACCAATATGGCGCTGGTGTCCCCGCTCATTCTCACGCTCATATAGACCACCTTACCGTTCTCATGGGCCACCATACTCCCTATTTCCACTCCCACTGAATCAAGCCATCCCACGAGCTCAACATTCCAGGAGGCATCCTCGGGGGAGAGAGGGGTATAGCCCCATGGCTTTCCTGGCTGAACCGAAAGCAGAAACAATGCAATCCCGATCATGGTTCAAAAACCTCCTCTTAGCGCGCTAATAAGCTTATAACCGGAAACACGTGGACTATCAAGGAACAATATGAGAGGGGCTGAATTTTCATTTAAAACATGAGAAACAGCCTCTTTCTCATCCCGGGATTTTCCGGCAATTGGAGGGATGATTTCCCTCAGAAGTATCTCCTTCCCTCCCAGGGAGTCATTGAAGGCGGCTATCTGCTCCATGTCAGGGCCTATACGCTTGTAGGGGTCCGATTCTGGGTCGTTCGGGTTCCAGTTTTCTACCCAGTGGCAGATGTAGAGGTTGAAGGATATGCCGTCTATGAGAGAGGCTCCGCCTGTCTGGATTAAAAGCTGAGAGGCGTGGTCAAGGATGCCCGTGGGGTCTGGCCACGAATGCCCTGGATAATCGAGCATCCAGTGCGATCTCATGCTATCCCCCCAAAACCAGCATCCAGGATAACCATCTATCCCATTATCCCTGAGCCACCCGTAGAACAGGTGCCATCTCTGCACGCCGGGCCAATACGGCCTATTCCCTCCCGGTTCCGGCATGCATCCCCCGTGATACCCAGCGTTCTGCTCCCCGAGCCATACAACCCTCTTTACACCAGGAAGTTCATCCTGGAGTATCTCAAGCAGGGGTTTGAGATACCATTCGTATTTCCACTTGGGGTTTGTTGTTGAGACAACCCAGTCCCGGAACTCAGAGCTGACAACCAGGACAAAGGTGTCGCTTATGCTGGGGGGCGCGGCTGAGTTCGGCGGCTCATCTGGTTTTGGCTTCCAGTAATTCACGGCCCAGAGGTGAACCACCACAACCGCTACGGTATCCGATGGGGAAGGTATGGTGTCTATGCTCGTATCAGGCAGGAGCACTATCCTAGTCCAGAACCGAACATGTTGTTCTCCTGGGGGGTCCACAGGATCAAACCCTCTCCAGTGCATCTCGTTTATGGCCCAGGTGGCGTCGGGGTTTTCTATGAATATGGGGGGACCATAACCGCCTTGAGATTCTGGAGCCCCCTTTCCGCAGAGAACGATGGAGTCAGCCCTATTAGGATAACCTGGTATCTCCAAAGGCGGTTCCCAGCAAAATACCCTGTAATACCAGTCCGCGGGTGCTCCAAGCCATCCTATGATGAAGTAGTCTATGTTCCCCTCAGCCCCTGCCCTTTTTAGCTCCCGTGCCATCTCCCTCATGTCGGTTTTCCACCGGTTGTATTCCTCTGTTTGGGTATACGGGTTGATGAGCCAGCCCTCGCTCATCCCTTCCCCCAAAGCTTTCTCAGCCAAAGCCCAGTGGAAGACAGTATCAAGGACATCGTCATCAAATGTAGCCATGTAATACTCAGGGGGCACTTCACCATCAAAGTCGGTGTAGACCCTTATCTGAACCCCGTGGGGCGGAGAAACGGGAAAAGCTTCATTCCACCCAAATGGACAAGGTGAGACATACCTGGCTGGATATGGGGGTCCCTTTGACCAATCGGGCAGGAACTTGGGCATATCCCAGCTAAAGAGAACACAAACTGGTTTCCTTCCGTTTTGCTTGAGCTTCCTCGCGGTTTCAACGAGGGAATCACAATAAAGCCAGTATGGTGGAAACCAATATCCTGGTTTGGGCTTGTTCCAGTCATATTCCCACCAGGCTGGAGGTCCACCACCCCAATCATCAAAGCCAACCGCATATCTTGGGAGGTAGAGGTCTGCCCAGGTAAGGCGCGTCCCCAATCCCCAATCCCCTGGTTTCCCGTGCCAGATATAGGCCTCCTCAGGCCCAGGAGTAAGGTCCTGCCAGAGGGTCTTCACATTAGGATGAGGGAAGTCTCTGAAGTAGTTGAACCCAGCAGGGTTCACCCCGAATGGCTGGCCGTAGAATCCCAGACACATCCCAGCCGTGGCCACGATGGCCACTATGGTCTTGCATATCCTCTTCATGGTTTACAACCTCCTCTTGGTTTCTTTTGAGCCTTTGTTTGCTGGTTTTATGGGATTGTCATCCCGGTAAAAACCCCCTTCCTGTGTGAAGATGATCTTCTTCTCTATGAGCTTGTTGTTTATCCTGAGATGGAGGAAATAGACCCCTGGCTTAAGGCCAGGTAGGGATATTGTGTGAGGGCCAGGAGCTAATGTTCCGAGGTCTCTCTCATGGGCTTTCTGGCCTGAGATGTTAAAGAGAGTGAAGGAAACATGAGCTTGTTGAGAGATTGAAAAGCTGAGCTCAGGCCCGGTGTAGATTGTCCTGACCCATTCAAGGTAATGCTCTGTGGTGTCTGATGTGTCTTCTGGGATAGTGTCGTAGATGTAGTGGAAGATGGCGAGGCCGTGGTTGCCTCCATAAATACCCGCTCTCGTAACAACATAGCCGTTAGCCCACAGATAGGGATGGGTTATGTATGTGAGGGGAGGTTCAATAGGATACTCCGCAATCACGGGAATATAATAGGGGTCAGTGAGGTCAAATACAGCAAAACCATAATATCCTCCATAACCCCTTAGCCCATGAACCAAAGATATGGCTCCCCTCTCCCTGTGCCCCCAGTGCACAAGCCTCGGATTTGTCGGATCTGTCACATCATAGGAGTAGTCGTAGCTTGCCCCTCCGTGGATATAAACATACCTCTTTCCGTTATATTCCCACGCGGCTATGCATTTGGGCCACTCATATGGCTCATATACAGAGTCCCTGTGAACAAGGAACATATGAGAGGGGTCGGAGAGGTCATAGATTTCCCAGTAGGAGTGAGGAACACCACCCAAGAGTATAAAGGCATACGGCCATGAGACAGATTGGATTCCAGTACTGATCGCTAAGGCGCCTATCAGCTTTGGGTTCAGTGGATCACTTATACTGAAGGATTTCAGCCATCCAAAAGCATAGAAAATTGTATCTTTAGAAGGATGACGGTAAACGCGGCCATCCCATCCCCACCACTCAAGGGAGTCTTTGGCGTTACTCTCATAGTGGTAAGCTATGTTAACAAGCTGAGGATTCAGGGGATCCCTGATGTCCATAACCCAGAGCTCAGAGATCCAAACTCGGGAGGGCCCCCACCATTGCACATAGAGAAAGGTGTCTATGACAGTAACTACATCGCAACCCAGCTTATCGTGCCCTATCCTCTTGTAGATATAAGGATTCGCTGGATCCGAGATGTCCACGATAACCAAGCTGTCCCTCCACGGAGTATCCCCTGCACTCGCGTAAACCACCCTCCCGTCCTCTGATGCCGCGAGGGCTTCCACCTCCCCCACCCCATCCACCCATCCAACTAGCTCAACATTCCAGGAAGTATCCCTGGGGGAGAGAGGGGTATAGTCCCATGGCTTTCCTGGCTGAACCGAAAGCAGAAACAAAACAATCCCGATCATGGTTCAAAAACCTCCTTCTTTTAGTTGTGCATGCACATCTATTTTATACATGAAAACGCGTGGAATATCAAGGGGCAAACTAAGAGGAGCTGAATTTTCACTGAAAACATGCCAATTCCCATTATTCTTCAGCCACCTCTTTCTCATCAGTAAGGCCTCCCTTCCGTCCTCTGTTATCAGGAACCTCTTTCCCCTTGACCAGGTTCCCAGGGAATCACGGCAAGCGAGGGGTTTGTTGGGTTCTGCCCCCCGTGTTCTCGTTTCGTCGGATATTTTTATCGGATAGGACCATGATGGTCTGGCTCTTCCAGCTGGCGCTATCCTCATCAGATAGACTCCTTAAGAACCCAATTTGTTGGCTCTCGCTTTTTCCCAAGCCCTGATGACCTTTATTCCCAATTTGCTGACCCAAACCACTGCCTCTTTCTGGATTATCCACCCGTATTTCCTGAGCCTGGCCAGCTTCCTGTAGAACTTTGTCCTGCTCCAGCCCTTCCCTAAGGCCCAGGCCTTGAGATATCTCACCAGAACAGGACCCTTCCCACAAGCTAAGAGGAGCTCAACATCATCTTTGCACGGATGAGCCCACATCATGTTTGTTTCTCCTTGTTCTGTTTACCTTTCTTCTCACAGTAGCCTTCTCAAGTATGAGAACAACCCTTCTCCACCTCAGACCGTATTCCCTGGCCCCTGTTGTTCTCACGAGGCCTTTGAGGAGGATTGGGCTGTGTTCTTTCATATAAAGGCGCAAAGCATAACAAATTATACCCCATGTTGTCAAGATCATTGACATCTCATTCTC
>JBDRYB010000039.1:0-13080 GCA_039803205.1 Caldifarciminota bacterium | reverse complement strand
AAACCAGCTGGCTGGTGGGTGTAGAGGTATGAGAGATAGACAGAGTATGGCTGGGTGTTGTTATTGCGACCGCAGAATGTTAGATATGCAACGGAATATGTGTCGCAAATCATGGGATTAATATTGCAATATATTGAACCTCCAAGAGCCACTATGTATGGCTCCTTTGCCTCATTGGCGTATCCGTAGAGATTGCCAGATAGGTCAATCCTGTTCCAGCCAAGCCCGGGGTTCTTTCTCCAGAGCACAGAGAGGTGGTTTCCGTCGGTGTCCCAAGCGATGTGCTGGTGATACTGGTCTAGGACCTTTATTCCAGTTAAGGAAACGCCCCCTATACCGCAGAGAAAGGCCTGTCTATCAGGGACATCAAAGGCCGGGACAGAGACCGAGTCCACTGTCTCTGCGCTCAGGGCGCTCATGTTCTGGGGGTTTATCGTGAATACCAGGAGCGCGTATCCCTTGACCCTGTCCTTCTTTCCATCGCGGATAGGGGCCTTCAGGGCCACATAGACGCGCGGGGGATCGCCAGCTCCCATGAACGCAGGGGTCTGGCCTCCCTGGAAAACATCAAGTATGTCAGGCGCTCCCATGCCGAGGTAGGGGCTTGAAGGGTTGAACATGACAACCTGCTTAGCTGGAGACCAAGAGCCGCCAGGCCCCTTCTTCCTCATCATGAGCTTTGATGTCTTTCCCTGGTGGGTGGTGTATGCGAGGTAAAGGGTAGCGTTGGCGAAATCAGCCGTGTCATTCCAGAAAGCCAGGGTTGGAGCATATCCCCGGCCGAGGTCCTGTGGCTCTGACCAAGCCCCTCCAAAGGGCCTCGCGATGTAATAGATGTGATACTCGCCATCCTCAAGGGAGCGGGACGCGTAAACCAGGTGAGCGACCCCATCGTAGTCCACGACCAGGTTCTCTGTTGATGAAGGGAAAAGGGCGAGGGTGTCCGAGACAGCGGCGGGGCCAGGGTGATAGAACAAGGAGGTGTCGCCGAGGTCGTCAGAGGCCTGGGATTCGGTTCCCCAGCAGTCAACAGCCTTTACGCCAACGCCTTCCCAGTAGCCTGAGTCATTCGGGAGGGGCATGAAGGTCTCAACATTGAAGGTGAGCAAGGAGTTCCAGTCCTCGGAGCCCTGTCCCATGGGATAAGCCCTTATCCTGTAATCCCTGACAGTTGGCTCTGTGTTGTGGTTCCAGACGACCCAAGCAACCCTGCCGTTGTTCTGAGACCTTGTCCAGGTTATCTCAGGGGGGCCGAAGGGGATGGGGGTGAGCTCTCCGCTCTCCACATATTCAAAGGAGCCCTTTTTCCAGATGGTCGGGAGGTTGCTCATGGACATTCGTCCCACAGCTATCCCAGCGTTATCCGCGGAGCCATAGAGAACCCTGTCCGGAGGCACTGGCCCTACTTCAAAGTCATTCTTTATGGCTATCCCGTCGTCTCCCAGAGTCTCATCTGGCAGCAGCAGGTCCTCCTTCGTGAAGTTATAGTCCCAGTATCTTATGGGCCCCTCACCAAAGACATAGCGCCTCAGGGCAGGGTATTCAAGGGTGGAGATGTCGTAGAAGGAGCGGTTGGCCCGGTAAACTTGTAGTTCTGAGGTTTTTCTTTTATCCGTGGTTCCCCAGATGAGGCCCAAGGGATAGGTCACTCCATCCTGAGCTACATCCCTACCAACAACAAATATGGAGTCTGTTATTCCGGCCTCCTTAAATGAGCCACAATACCCAGGCAATGATGGCATCTGGGCGCCCTGAGTCCAAAGGTCATATATGGCGTCAAAGAAGGCCGCATTTGGACTCCAGTTTAGATAAGGGATACCCCATTCCACGGTGTTTGGGCCTCTCTGGTAGCCCCAATTGATGTAGCCTCCTTTTGGTCCACCCCACTTTTCATATTTTCCAGCGACCCAGATGAAACCCTTAACAGGGTCAGGATAAGGGTAATAAGCATAAACCCCATAGAGATGCACCTTGTTCGGCGGAGCCTGCAGAGAGGGGGGCGTGGTATAAGCTAATCCACCTGTGGTCAACTGCCCTGTAAGCACCTGGCCTTGATCCCCAACTATCCATGTCCTGTGGTCTCCTCCGTTGGTGACAATGATGCAATCACGAAGAGGGGCTATTGGAAGCGCGCGAGGAGCCGACACCCCCAAAAGATCCCCTGTCCAATCCTCCCAGCTCATTCCGCCGTCAATGGTCACGAGGATACAGCCATACCAGAAACCTCCTCCTGCATAAGGAGCAAAAGCATAGCCCACTGCAACGCCGTTTGGAGTTGGGGGTTCTGCGGCCGAAGCGGACATCAGGTGGACGCCGTGAAGGATATAACGAACGGCTCTCAGACTCGGAAGCAATAATATGGGCCAGTTACGGGTTACTGGCGCGCCGTTCCATGCGTTTCCTCCATCAGTTGAGTAATACGCGAATGACATTATGCCCGTCCCCATGAAGTCCACATCGGACATCCCGACAGCAGCTATAAGGTTTGATCTCAGGTTCGGGTCTATTCCATACTCGTGATCAACCGCCTTGGATGGGGGCATAACTGAAGCATCGTAGAAACGGGCGTTCCAGGAGGATAGAGGCTGAGGGTTATAGTTGGTAATGGGGACCATTGACCAGAACGGCTCAGGGAACTCAGAACCCCGGATAACATAGAGTTTGCCCCCTCCGGTGGCGAGATCGTTGGTGCAAACCACTATCTCCAAGGTGCCGTTCCCGTCGCAGTCAGCTACGGTTGGAGAAGAAGCGCAGGGCCAAGCTGGCATTAAACCAGTGGTATTCCACACTTCACTGCCAGTATTACCATCCAGGATACTCAGCGCTCCACCCATGGTTATGACGAGAACCTCAAGGTCAGCAGGATCACCGTCAAGATCAGCTATAACTGGAGAGGCTTGTATCATTAGTTGATTGGAGGGTGCCGATACCCAGATCCCAGCGCCAGAGCCTCCGTCTATAAGGTGAATGCGCCCTATCTGATCTACGATCACGATCTCAGAACTCCCATCATTTCCTTGAAGATCAGCTGCCGCTGGGGATGCAAAAACATCTCCATAGAGATCCGGGGTGCTAAGGGTGAAATCCACGGAGTATATCCACTTCTGAGTGAGGTTGGGCTCAAACGCTATGAGGTCATTACGGCACGGCCAGATATGGTTTATATTGGGCCCTATTTTAACCTGCTGGTATATCACTATCTCAAGCTCAGGGTCAGCATCAAGGTTACAGAGAAGGGGTGCGGGGTAGTTTGTAAGTTGAACATGTTGGGAATAATCGTTATAGAGAGGGATAACAGCAGTAGACAACAGGGCTCCAGTGTGCTCAAGGACGAAAACGCGCAACTCCGGGTATCTGGGATGCTCATTATAGATAGCCGTAAAGATTACCTCTGGGTCTCCGTCTCCATCCACATCACCAACAGCTGGCTTGGAGTGAGTGAGTGAAGGGCTGTCGCACGCGAAGGTCCAGCTAACGGTTCCACCTGCTCCGTTTATGCAATACAGGGTTGCAACTCCGGGTGGTCTCGTTGAACCTATCACCACATCTGCTATTCCCTCACCGGTGAGATCAGCGACGGTTGGGGATGTGGGTCTGGTGTTAGGGGTGCCGCCGGAAAAGAGCTGGCGGGACCAGAGGGGTTCAGGATTGGGGGCCGGCTCAAAATCAAGTGCCTCTACTTTCCCTTCGCTTCCCCAATGCCAGATGACATCAGGGATGTTATCAGGTCCGGGGTCCTCATATGCTCCCACATCAACGAGCGCTGGCGCGAGCTCAACGCGCTGAGGATACGGTGGGTTTATTGGCCATTTTGGATGGGCCGGATCTGGACTGATCCCGATACCGCTAAACTCATAGCACCCTATCTCCCCATATCCCGTGGCCTCAGATGTTCCCCAAACAACAACGATCTCATTCTTGCCATCCCCATCTATATCCCCAACAACAGGGCCGTAGCGCATCTGGACCGCGTAGCCATTGGGGTTATCATAGCTGAAAATCTGTGGAGATGACTTCTCGTACTGAAACAGGCCGTGGCCGTATATCCGGCCTATGTTGGCTGCTGTGTGCCGGCCCTGTGGCCACCAGGCCAGGCCGGCTATCAGCGTTGTTATCAGCGTGTTCATGTTTCTCACTCCTTTTTTCCTTTACCTTCCCTTTTACCATTCCACCTCTCCTTTTCGGCTTATTCCTCCATAGGCATCACCTCCTCATCACAACAGCCTTTGTTATCATCACACCATCGTAGCTGAGCCTGGCTACATAAACGCCAGGTTCAAGACCGGTTAACTCAAACTCGTAGGTTCCGGCAGGAAGCTGGCCTTTATAGAGCTCCCCAATCTTTCTACCAGCAAGGTCATAAATCGAAAGATCAACCGGGCAGGGATCAAGTAGGGTCAGGATGAGCCTTCCAGGTAAGGCCAGCATGGTTGGAGGCCTCAAGGTTTTCTCTTCCTCCTTTGCCGGAAGAGCACGCTCGTTGTCTATGCAACGGACCCTCAGGGATCCTTGGCCCTCGGCTGGGGTTAGAATTATCTCAAGATAACCATCTCCGTCAACATCGGCAACAATGGGCCTTATTGTTACGTGGTAATTCAGATATGAAAAATCCATTCCCCATTTCTTTTCTCCCGTTCTAGAAAGACAAAGCAGATAGTTCTCTTCCCATGAAAAGAGAACAACTTCGTTTTCGCCGTCGTCATCCATGTCAGCCACGGCCCCCTTAAAAAGAGCTGAGTTAGAAAAGGAGAACTCCCACTGTTCTCCCGCAGATGCTCCGTCAACGCATATAGCGGATTTGGTTTTGGGAAACCAGGCTACGGACTCCAGCGCGGGGTCGCTATCCAGTTGGCCTGTGATGGGTATGCCAGAATCCCAACAGTGTTTGTTGGGAAGATACATCCTTTCCAGGGCCCCCGTCTTGCCGTCAAACCAGAAGATGGCCTCGTTATACCCATAGCTTCCGTAATCTCCGTAAACAATAATCTCCCATTCACCATCCCCGTCAGCATCAGCAATGGTTGGCCCATCGTTTCCGGCATAGACATTGGTCTCGGTGTTATGCCAAACCATTGAACCATCAAGGCCTGAAAGGGCTATGAGGTGATAATCCGGGATGTGGGACGCAATTACCTCAGTTATCCCGTCACCGTTAACATCCCAGCACGCGGCTAGTCGTGTTCTTACGCTATCTCTCCTCCAGAGGATAGAACCATCCTTGCCACTGAGACAGAACATCGCGAAATCAAAGCCCTCTATGAGGCCTGTGACCACAATCTCCAAATATGGGTCCCAGTTCAGGTTTGCTATGGTGGGAGAGGATATGTTAGGCGCCCCGCCAGGGGCAGGGGGAAGTATTACTTTGTTCCATTTAACCTCCCTGGTTACACCATCTAAGCAGATAACACGGGTAGAATCAGTAAGGCTCACATTTCCGCTCCTCATGACTATCTCAGGATGGCCATCAAGATCAACATCACCAACAGAGGGAGCGTGACGATCTAATGTGAGATTGGGACATGTCCAGACCCATTCAATCATTCCACTGGGGCCATCCATGACCACGAGCTTGGAACCGGTAGCGCCCTGGTAGGTTACTAGGACCTCCGGAACCCCGTCTAGGTCAACATCATAAACGACCGAGCCTAAGTAAGGAGTGCTGATGGATGTGTCCGGCAGTTCCGCTTCCCACCTTATCATCACCGACTCCGAATCCAGTAGTCCCACCCCCCTCTGATATGAAGTATGAACCCCATTCGCGCAGACGCCGTTTGCGGCCTCAGGCCACCAGAGCATAGGGGCCTTTGGGGTATCAGCCTGGAATGGCAGATATGCTATCAGGGTTATGGCTATGTAGCTCATCTCAACCTCCTTTGTGTCCCCGGCAATAGTAAAGCAAGGGCAGGGGGGATTGCAAACGCGAGGAGGACTTACCTTTTTGCCTCTTCTGGGGGGATGTATTTTTTTATCCAAATGCAAGGAAGATTATTCATTTCTCCAACTGCGAGGGGATAATTATCAGCACAGCCATATAATATTCTGCCCGGAGGGTTGGGGTCATTGTCGTTCTTTATGGCTATCCTATCCACATCAGGATCCTCATACTCATCCGGCAAAAGCCAGTCCTCCTTCGTGAAGTTATAATCCCAGTATCTTATGGGCCCCTCACCAAAGACATAGCGCCTCAAAGCAGGGTATTCAAGGGTGGATATGTCGTAGAAGGAGCGGTTGGCCTGGTAATCCTCCAGCTCGTAGCTCTTCATCCTGTCCGTTGTTCCCCAGATGAGGGCATAAGGTCTGACGGGCGTTATTTTCTTTGACATCCCTACCGCGAAAACCGAGTCCGTTATTCCGGCCTCGTTGAATGAGCCACAATACCCGGGCAAAGATGGTATCTGAGCCCCCTGAGCCCACTGGTCGTATATGGCGTCGTAGAAGGCCTCTGTGGTCTCATGACAGCATGGGGGGGTGCCCCAAGCCATCTGGCCATTGCTCTCGTTGTAATAGCCCCAGTCTATGTAGCCTCTGTCCCAGCATTTGCCAGCAACCCAGATGAAGTTCTGGACGCTCCCAGGATAAGGGTAATAGGCGTGGACTCCGTAGAGATCGGGAAGCGGTGCCTTGCCTCCTGGACACTGAGGAGGAGGATTTACCTGTTTCAGGCCATTGTTGGTCAGGCTCCCGGTATATACCTGGCCAGAAAGCCCAACTATCCATGTCTTGTGATCGTGGCCATCGGTGACAATAACAGCGTCAGTGAGGGGAGCCTCAGGCAGATGGAGATAATTGGATACTCCCAGGAGGTCTCCTGTCTCATCCTGCCAGGTCTTGCCTCCGTCTGTGGTTATCAGAATACAGCCATATCCAATGTAGGGTGGCTGTGGGAGTTCTTTCACAACTGCCCAACCCACGGCAACGCCGTTTATCCGAGGTGAGAGACCCGGAGCATACTTGGTCAGATGAACACCATATAGATGGTATTCATCGGCAAAGTATCGGAGGCCATCAATTGGATAAGGATCAATCAGAGATGAGAAAAACCAGCTCATTCCACCGTCATGGGAATAGTAAGAAAAAGGAGGTATAGGCCAGGTAGTGAAGCCAAACTCCCCCACGGCCACCATCGTGTCCGAGACAAGGTTCGGGTCTATGCCGAAGTCCCTATCTATTGCCCTGTCAGGGGGCATGACCGAGGCGTCATAGAAACGGGCCTTCCAGCTGGGATCAGGCGAAGGAACCAGGCTAGTGTTCGGAACCATAGCCCAGGCGGGTTCCTCAGCAAAGAGGGGACTGCCGTCTATAACATAAACTCGGCCGGAGTAACCGCACACAACGATCTCCAGCCATCCATCCCCGTCGCAGTCAGCTATGGTCGGTGAGGCGGTGATATACTCATCAGAAGAAAGCTGATGAGACCAAAAGACCCCACCGTTGGCACCATGGAGGATATACACCCAACCGTTACTGCTTGCCACCACTACCTCAAGATCAGAGGGATCCCCGTCAAGATCGGCTATCGCTGGTGAGGCTTCAAAAGCCTCTGCGTAAGGCGGTTGAACAGACCAAAGTAATGCACCATCGCGGCTAAAGCAACACACATACCCATCCATGCTCGCGACTACCACATCAGGCTCACCATCTCCGTTCATGTCAGCAACAGCAGGAGAGGCATAAGGAGGTGAAGAACTATTAGGACAGGCTGAAGACCACAGGGGGCTGAGAGAGCCGTTGGCGTAATCAAGAGCTATGACCTTGCTATTGGAGGATTCAGCATATTCCCAGCAGAAAAGCACGATCTCAAGGTTGGGATCCAGATCAAGGTTCACGAGGACAGGGGCAGAACACCAGCCGATCCATGTGTTCTCCTGGGTCCAGGAGGCCAGAAGCACGGGCGAGAGACTCCCGGTGTTTCCAAGGACACCTAGATAGTCCACAAAGCGAATTTGCTCGTAGCCACCTGGTTCCTTAGCGCCTGTTCCCGCGGTAAAAACAACCTCGGGGTTACCATCGCCATCCACATCGCCAACAGCGGGTTTGGAGTAGGAATTGGGATGCTCAGAGGGAAGGTCCCACTTCCAGAGAGACTCCCCGTTTTGACCGTCTAGCGCGATGATCTGACCTACTCCTTTTTGAGGCTTCCATGTCCCCAGAACAGCGTCGGAACACTGATCCCCGTTCAGGTCAGCAACGGCAGGGGAGGAGGGGTCTATGGTGAAAGCTGGCTGTCTCCAGAAGAAGGGAGGAGGGTTTCCGGAAGACCATGCGTAGTAATCTGCTGCCTCCACTGTTCTGCCATCCGCTGATCCCCAGTGCCATATTATGTCCGGAATACCATCAGGCTCGCCCAGCATCTTCCCAACCTCAACCAGCGCTGGCGCACAATCTATTCTCTGATACTGGTTAGGATAGGGGCCCACTTGATAGTGTTTTTCAATGCTCAGGACGCTACCATCGTATTCCAGGCCGTAGATGCCCACCCAACCAGTGTAGTTCCCGGCCACCACGATGATCTCGTTCTTCCCATCGCCATCCACATCCCCAACAGTAGCGCCATATCTGGATTCTATGGATATCTTGTTATACGGATCCAGGGGGATGCAGGCTATATTGGGAAGGACTATCTTCCCGTGCCCGTAGATGCGGCCTGTGTTTGCCGCGTCGTGCCGGCCCTGTGGCCACCAGGCCAGGCCGGCTATCAGCGTTGTTATCAGCGTGTTCATGTTTCTCACTCCTTTTTGTTTTTTCATTTACCTTCCCCTTTACCATTCCACCTCTCCTTTTCAGCTTATTCCTCCATAGGCATCACCTCCTCACTACAAGGGCTTTTGTCGTTATAACCCCATCGTAGCTGAGCCTGGCCACATAAACGCCTGGTTCAAGACCGGTTAACTCAAACTCGTGGGTTCCAGCAGGAAGCTGGCCTTGGTAGAGTTGTTTGACTTTTCTTCCTGGCAAATCATAAATCGAAAGATCAACCGGGCAGGGATCAAACAGGGTAAGGATGAGCTTTCCGGGCAAAGCCAACATGGTTGGGAGCCTGGGTGGTTTTACGGCCTCCTCTACTGAAAGAGCCCCCTCGTTGTCTATGACTCTGATTTTAGGGGTATCTATATATGGTGGGTAACTGCTCCAGATGGGAGCGAGGACTATTTCAAGCCAGCCATCCGCGTCAACATCAGCAATAACTGGAGTAATTCCTGGATTACAATTACCAAAGTCTATCTTCCACTCAAGCTCACCCCTGGGGCCGATACAGTTGAGTCGCATCACATCCTCGCCGGGGATCATACGAAGATTCATACTGATTACTTCGTTCTCGCCATCGTTATCAATGTCAGCCATAGCACCCTCGCCGCAACCAAATGTGTCAGGACGAGGAAGGGTATACACCCACTGCTCTAGGGCTGTAAGGCCATCAACGCAAGCGGATCCCCAAACCTGCATGATCCAACCTATGGTTTCCAGAGCAGAGTCAGAGTCCATCTGACCTGTGATGGCCATCTTTGAATGAACGCAGTGCCAGGCTGGGACATACTTCCTCTCTAGGACGCCGGTCTTTCCGTCAAACCAGAATATCCCAGCCGGAAATTGCTGGTTCCCCATGGTCACAACCTCCCACTCGCCATCCCCATCGGCATCCGCAAGAGTAGGATACATATCGGAGAAGTGGTCTTCTGTGCTAAACCACACATCCGAGCCATCAATTCCCGATATGGCAACGAGACCAGCAAAGTCGACCTTCTCTGCGACGACCTCTGGTATCCCATCCCCGTTGATATCCCAGCAAAGCGGAGGATCGCTGAAGCAGCTGTCCCTCCACCAAAGGATATCACCGTCTTCTCCTCTGAGACATAATACCCGGTAAGTAGAAGGAACATTATTTGATTTGATGCTTATTATGATCTCCAGCTTGCCATCCGCGTTCGCATCAGCTATTGCTACGCACCGGCCCTGCGGGCCCATACTGTTGGGCTTGATCCTCTTGTGCCATTCTATCTCCCTGGTTACCCCATCAAGGCAAAAGACTCGAAGGGTATCCATATCGTCTACCTCCATGTTCTGGCTAAAGAGGACTATCTCAGGGTGGGGATCATCATCCAGGTATCCGATTGCGGGGGTCATATTATCTATTGCAAAATTCGGGTGCGTCCATATCCATTCGTAAGCGCCTGTCTGGCCATCCAGGACCAGGAGAACCCCGCGGCTCTGCCGGGGTATGAGCACCCCGTAAGCTACTAGGACCTCTGGAACCCCGTCCATGTCAATATCATAGACCAAAGGGCCATAGGTGTTGCCGGAACAATAGGACCAATACTCTGAAGGTATGGGCGTTTCCCACTTCATCCTCAGGGAAGAGGAATCCAACAGCCCTCTCCCCCTCTGATATGAAGTGTGAACCCCGTTAGCGCACACGCCGTTCGCGGCCTCAGGCCACCAGAGCATAGGGGCCTTTGGGGTATCGGCCTGGAATGGCAGATATGCTATCAGGGTTATGGCTATGTAGCTCATCTCAACCTCCTTTGTGTTTCAGACAATAGTAAAGTAAGGGCAAGGGGGATTGCAAACGCGAGGGCCTCAATCTTGAGATGCTGAGGAGGAAACTGAGGAAACTCGCTGAGATGGAGGAGGAGATAATGGCTGAGCTTGCGAGGATATTCACCGGTGGGGATGAGGACACCATTTGCCTCATGGAGCCAACATACCTGAGAGAGACAGAAGAGAGGCTCCTGGTCTTTGCCGTTTACGAGGAAAACGATCCTTTAAAGGCCTACAAGAAGAGGATGAGGATAGAGCATCTCTTCAGGGACCCGAAAGGGCTCTTTGGAATGAGGGAGGTTCTGAGGAGGATAAGAGACCCTGTGGTCAGGAAAGGGCTCATCACCCTTATCATGTTGGCCTGGCTCCTTGCATTTCTCAGAGGCCTATATGCCCTCGTTAAGGGACTCCTCTCCCAGGATGACCCCCTGGTTAGAGAGTTTCTGAGAGGCTATATAACCCTTACTCTCAGAAGACCTGGATAGATTGCGATCCCCTTGTGCCACAAGGGCTTACGAGGAAACGCTGGCCAAATCTTCAATATGTGGGGGTGTGAAATGTGTCAGGTGAGGGCGCTATCCTCCTCAGATAGACTCCTTAAGAACCCAATTTGTTGGTTCTCGCTTTTTCCCAAGCCCTGATGACCTTCATTCCCAATTTGCTGACCCAAACCACTGCCTCTTTCTGGATTATCCACCCGTATTTCCTGAGCCTGGCCAGCTTCCTGTAGAACTTTGTCCTGCTCCAGCCCCTCTCCAAGGCCCAGGCCTTGAGACATCTCACCAGAACAGGACCGTTCCCACAAGCTAAGAGGAACTCAACATCATCTTTGCATGGATGAGCCCACATCATGTTTGTTTCTCCTTGTTCTGTTTACCTTTCTTCTCACAGTAGCCTTCTCAAGTATGAGAACAACCCTTCTCCACCTCAGATCGTATTCCCTGGCCCCTGTTGTTCTCACGAGGCCTTTGAGGAGGATTGGGCTGTGTTCTTTCATATAAAGGCGCAAAGCATAACAAATTATACCCCATGTTGTCAAGATCATTGACATCTCATTCTCGCTTTTCAGGTCCCAGCTTGGTTTTTCTCTATTACAACTCTCACTCGTGTCTTTTAACTTTGTTGTCACTCCCTTCTAAGCGGGTCATAGGCTATCCCAAGGCAACCATTATTTGTTCCTGAGAGATAAAGCTCAGGTGTTACCCGCGAAAAGGGCTTTTTTGGGCTTTTCCCTCACCAAGACTGGAAAAGAACCCCCTCGCGAGCATGTAATTCCCTCGGTTTTACATTTCACTTTTTTGGATTATAATTCGCATAATTTTTCGGTCTCCACTAATGAGCAATTGCTAGATCATTTGCGCGTAGCTTGAGCTAAGCTTTGCTCTTTCTTTGTTTCGGAAATGTTGCGCTCGCACGGCAGGAAGCCTTAAAATTTGCACATGAGGCGGGTAAATTCACGCAGGGTGCACTGCAAGCCAGAGCTTGGAAAAGCCATGCCCTTCAGAGTTGGAATTTCCCCTTGATGATATGACCAAAAGGATAAAGGTTCAACCCAAAGGCATCGCCATCGTATACGCCAGGGTATCAACATCTGAGCAGGCTGAGAACTACTCAATCCAATCCCAGATAGCCGAGTGCCTCAGGCTTGCGGCTGAGCTCGGTTATCGTGTCCCTGAGGAATACATATGCGTAGACGAGGGCTATTCAGGTGAAACCCTTGATAGGCCTGGCTTAACGAGGTTCAGGGAGCTAATATCAAGGCCTGATGTTGAGCTTGCAGTAATCCATGACCCTGACAGGCTATCCCGCAAGCTATCGCACCAGCTCCTCCTCCAAGAGGAAATGGAGAGATCAGGAACCTCCCTGAGGTTCGTCACAACCCCTCTCGGTGAGACCCCTGAGGCAAAGGTCCTGTTCCAGATGAAGGGGGTGTTTGCTGAATACGAGAGGGAGAAGATAAGGGAGAGGTGCCTGAGGGGACTGATCGCAAAGGCGCGTGAGGGCTTCATCCCCTCAGGGAAGCCTCCATATGGCTACGAGCTATCTGAGAGGGGAAAGAACAAGAGGGCAACCCTCGTGATAAACGAGGAAGAGGCTGGGATTGTGAAGCTCATATTCCAGCTATACGCTCACGAGAGGCTCTCCCTGAGGGAGATAAGCAAAAATCTCATGGAGATGGGCATAAAGGCCCCTATGGGAGGCAACTGGGACCCCAGCACCATTAGGGACATCCTCTCCAGGGAGACCTACATAGGCAGGTATTACTTCAGGAAGAGGATGGCGGTTGAACCCAAAAGGCCCATAAAGAGGTCAAGGAAGACCAGGAAGACCAGCAGGAAACCAAGGCCAAAAGATGAGTGGATACTCATAAGCGTCCCTCGCATAGTTGATGAAATGAGCTTTGAGCTTGCCCAGAAGAGGCTCTCTGAGAACAGGGCGAGGCTCTCAGGGAGAAAGGACAAACATCTTTACCTTCTCAGAGGCATGATAACATGCTCATCCTGCGGGAGGAGATACTACGGGTTTGTCTCAAAGCATTACAGA
>JBDRYB010000038.1:0-13116 GCA_039803205.1 Caldifarciminota bacterium | reverse complement strand
ACTTGGTTGGGCAGATATCCCAACACGACTCAGCGTGTTCCTCGGTTGGCTTCCATATGTATCTCATAGTTCACCTCCTTGTTGTTATAGCTCCGGACACCAACCATGCCGGCTAGAATAACTCATGACCAGATGCTTTTGCAACTCGTCAGAGCCGGTGTATTCGCAGGGCAGCTTTTGATCCCTCATAGCTTGGTAAGGGCATCCCCCCATACATATTGGTAGCAATCTGCACCCCAAACAAGTCGGGTTTTCAAAAGGTTCATGCAATAGCCACTTGCTTTCCCTGGAGAAATCCCGCTTTCGCTCCGGCCAGACATTGCCTACGGGTTTGTTATCATCTATCTCTGTCCAGCACTTGAACAAACGCCCCTCACAGTCTACCAAAAAGAAATTGATTCTCTCTGCCGCGCAAAAAACATCCCTTGACTTTGGTCTTTGCCAGAGTCCAAACCCTCTTTTGTAACCTTCCTCCCGCAACTCTAAAAGTATTTCTCTATACTCCTCCTTGTTGTAGGAGATCTCTTCTACCATATCGTTGCATACGTTACTTATACGATGTACTCTTCCGATTGAAACTATCAATCTATCCTTTAATCCCTCCCTCTCCAGCACATCCAGAAGTTCCAAAGCCCTGTCCCTGTTCTCCCTGTCCACATTTATCCTTATGGTTATGTTCGGAATAAACCCCAGAGCGGATTTCAGGTTCTCCATAATCCTCCAGAATGTCGGCCCCCCGTTGGCCAGGACACGGCGCTTGTCGTGAACCTCAGGAGGGCCATCAAGGGTTATCTGGGCCCCTGAGACCCTGAGATCCGCGAGGCGCTTGGCCTTGTCCGGGGTGAGAAGATAGCCGTTGGTAACGATGAAGGCAGAGTAATCAATGCCCTTTTCGTCGCAATACTCAATGAACCTCTCCGAGAGGTTCTCAATCACATCAAAGGCAAGGAGGGGCTCACCGCCATACCAGGTTACCTGAAAGCTCTTAGATCCTTCGAGCCTTTCCTTAGCAAACTCAACCAGCTTATCCTGAACCTCTTTTGACATGACCCCCTGAGGGTGTGTCTCGTAGCAGTAGAAGCACCTGAAGTTGCAGTTTAGGGTAGGGCATATTGTCAGGCCCAGGCTGTCCCTTGAGAACCTTGCCATCCTGTTCATGACCTTGAGGTAGGCTATCTCATCAAAGTCCTCGTCTATGAGGAACCCTCCGTATTTGAGCTGTTCAAGGAGCTCCTTTTCGGTCTCGTTCAGGGGCGCTCTGTTCGGATCGTCCAGAAGTTTCTGTATTATGGGCCACTTATCTGGCTCTATCTCTGCCAGGGCCGCTGTCATGGAGTTGAAAGCGAGCTTGGCCCCTCCGTCCCCATCAAAGAAGAAGTTGTATCTTGACTGCTTCAGTCCCATGAAAACCTCCGGCGCAAATTGTAAAGTCCAGAGAGAGAGAGAGTCAAGCGCGAATCTTTTTTAGGCCCGGTGCGGATTAGCGCTCTTGCGATCTCTTAATCCCCAATAAAACCCTGTCAAGCTCCGGCAGGGAACCGGGAAATACTTGACTCAAGAGGATTTTATAATTTTGCCCCTGAGGCCAGGGGGCCGTATTCGGCCGCGACCGGACTAAAGGGCCTACTTGGGAGGCGCAGAGGAAATCCGCACCTACACAGTCAATTAGGCCCGTGATCTTTGGGGACCGGGTAACTCACTTGCCAGGGCACTGGCTCACGACATCTGGGTCAGTGACCTTTCCTCCAAACGACTTGTCAAACGCCTTTGAGAACTCCGCGGCGAGCTTACGGGCCATCTCGTCAAACCCGTCCTTGTTGGGCCAGGTGTTCTTCGGGAAGAGTATCTCAGAGGGAACGCCCGGGCACTCGGTCGGGATCTGGAGGTGGAAGAGGGGGTCCTCTTTGTAGGGAACATTTTCAAGCTCGCCGGAGAGGGCCGCAGAAACCATTCTCCTGGTCAGGGTTATGTCTATTCGCTTGCCTACCCCGAATGGCCCGCCGGACCAGCCCGTGTTAACTAGGTAGACCCTTGAGCCGTGCTTCCTTATCTTCTCCTCAAGGAGGGTGGTGTAATCCGATGGGTTGCGGGGCATGAAGGGCGCTCCGAAGAACCTGGAGAATGTGAAAACAGGGTCAATTATGCCGGTTTCAGTGCCAGCGAGCTTGCTTGTGTAGCCCATGAGGAACCAAAGCATGGCCTGCTTCTCGTTCAGTCTTGCTATTGGCGGCAGGACGCCATTAGCATCAGCGGCCAGAAACAATATGGTCTTCGGATGGCCTGATACGGGAGGATCCTTTATGTTCCTGAGGAAATAAAGGGGATACGATGCCCTTGAGTTCGGTGTGAACCTGTCGTCGTCAAGGTCAAAGCGCCCATCGGGATAGATCATGGCGTTCTCAACAATAGCGCCGTGGTTCAGGTAATGGTCCTCGTGGAGAACCGCGTTCCAGATGTCAGGCTCCTTGTCCTGCCTGAGGTTTATGAGCTTCGCGTAGCAACCGTTCTCAAAGTTCGCTATCCCGTTGTCTGACCAGCCGTGCTCGTCATCTCCTAGAAGCGCCCTTGACGGATCGGCCGAAAGCGATGTCTTTCCGGTTCCAGAAAGACCGAGGAACAAGGCGCAATCCCCAGCGGGTCCCTCGTTTGCCGCGCAGTGAATCGGGAGGATGCCGACCTCAGGGAGAAGGTAGTTCATCACCGTGAACATGGTCTTTTTTATGGAACCGCAGTAAGCTGAGCCATAGACAACCCCAAGCATGTTATCAAAATCCATGGCCACGGCCATATCCGATGTCCTGCCATCAGGGAGCCTTCTGAGCCTTCCCTCGTATCTGGCCCTGTCCAGCTTGTTATATGGCAAAACGAGAAGGATGAACTCCCTGTCAGCGAAAACGCTCTTCTCTGCTCCGGGGGGAAGCTCCCTGAACATGTTCCATGAGAAGAGCGCGTGGAGGGCCCTGTCCGTGACGACCTTGAGCTTGAGGGCATAGGAGGGATCAGCAGAGAGCGCCCTATCCATTATGTAGAGCCTCGGCTTTTCTGAAAGGGTCTTCAGCGCGTCCTCCCAGAGCATCTCAAAGGTGCTCGGCTCCATGGGGATGCAGTTCGGGGAGTCCCAGTCTATGTTTTTCTCGCTCTGAGGGCGCCGAACCATGTATGTGTCCTGAGGGCTTCTGCCCGTGGATTCCTTCGGGGTCCATGTAGCGAGCGCGCCGTTTGCCGAGACTATCGCCTCTTTGTTCTCAACCGCCATCCTGATGAGATCGGGCCTGGGCGGGTTAAAAAGGGTGTTCGGATGCCTCTCCAAGAGGGTGTTAAGGTTTTTCCAGAAATCCATTGAAATCTCTCCTTCAAGGCTAGCTTGAATATTATAAGGCCAAAGTGCAAGAGGATGCACCGGCAGGCTCAGGGGTGTTATAATATGGGGGCGTTTGGAAGAAAAAGGGAACCGAACCAGCAGAGCGAGGGAGAACATAATGGCCTTCTTTGGGATGATCTCGGCCTGGCTCAGGGGAAGATACAGGCCCCGCAAGAGGCTCTACTTCGTCCTCATTTTCTCTCTCCTATACTTCATTCTGCCCTTTGATCTCATATCTGACCTCGCGCCCTTGGTCGGGATAACAGATGACGCTGTTGTCCTCGGGATACTCATCAAGGTCTTCGCTGACGAGGTTCAGCGCTTTAAGGCACAGTTTGCGGAGCATGATAAACCTTTTACCGATACTTCTTCTCTTCCCCCAGGAGACCGAAACCCTGAGGGTTGATGATGGAACCCCGTATAACTGGGGTGGGAACGATTTCTCGGAATGGCGAGAAGCGGTTTCCCTGCCTGTGCCTGACTCCGCGTGGGTTCTGGGGCTCCTATTTTATCCAGCAAACCCCAATGGGCTGAATCCCAAGCTCCACTATTGCCTTTGGGATGATGACGACGGTGGGAATCCGGGCACCCTTCTCGCTGAGGGCGTAATAAACCCCTCATACGATTCCTGGAACTACATAAACATCTCTGGGCAAAACATAACCGTGAACAAAGGCTGGATATATCCTGGCTGGTCATCAGAGGATCAGCGTGGAGACACGGTATACTTCAACTGGCACGACACCTTCCTTGATGGTTACAATTGGTGGTATGATGGGGTTCTCTGGCACCAGGACGATGGCTTTCCGGGGGACTTTCTGATAAGGGCTGTTGCTGAGGTTTATTACGCTGTTGAAGAGGGCGAGCCCATCCCTGAGGCGACCCTCTCCGTCTATCCGAACCCAGGTAGCGGGCCGCTGAACATCAGGCTCCGGGTCCCAGAGGACTCGCGAACCAGCCTCGTGCTCACAGATATGCTCGGGAGAAATGTCTTCAGGCTTGAGGAATACCTCCGGGCCGGAACCCACATCATAACGATAACTTCATCCCTGCCCAGGGGGGCCTACATCCTCAGGGCCGAGATGGGGAACAAGGCTTTCACCGAGCGGATAATCGTGGAATAGCCATGACATTTCAGAGGCTAATAAGGGCGCTTGATTCCTTTTGGGAATCCCAGGGTTGCGTTCTACTTGAGCCATATAACTCCGAGCTAGGCGCGGGGACATTCAATCCAGCGACATTCCTGAGGGCTTTGGGCCCGAGGCCGTGGCGCGCGGCTTATGTTGAGGTAGCCAGAAGGCCAAAGGACGGCCGATACGCTGAGAACCCCAACCGGGTTCAGCAGTATCACCAGTATCAGGTTGTGATGAAGCCGGTTCCGGATGACTTTCAGGACATATACCTTGAATCCCTGAGAGCCTTGGGCATCAAGCTTGAGGATCACGACATCCGTTTCGTGGAGGACGACTGGGAATCCCCGACCCTGGGCGCTTGGGGCCTCGGATGGGAGGTCTGGCTTGATGGGCTTGAGATAACCCAGTTCACCTATTTCCAGCAAGTAGGCGGACTTGACCTCCAGCTCATAACAGGCGAGATAACCTACGGCCTTGAGCGAATAGCCATGTATCTCCAGGGCAAAGGAAGCATATTTGACCTCAAGTGGAACGAAGAGGTGACATGGGGTGACATCTACAGGGATTTTGAGCGCGAGTTTTCGGTGTATAACTACGAGGAGTCGGATCCGGATTTCTTTCTTTATCTATTTGAAAAGTATGAGGCCGAGGCCGAGCGCCTGCTTGGAAAGGGTCTACTTTACCCCGCTTATGATGCTGTCATAAAGATGTCTCACGCGTTCAACATGCTTGACGCCCGGGGCGCCTTGTCTCCTACGGACAGGGCGAGGTTCATCCTGAGGGTTAGGGACAAAGCCAAGGCGGTCGCGCTCGCATATGAGGATTCTGAAAGGGCTTCTATTTCGTCAAGAGGATCCTGAACCTCGCTGTTTCTTTCCCTGTATTTATTATGCCCATATATATCCCTGGTTCTAGGTCAACAATCAGCGAATTTTCTCCTCGCAGGAGCTTCATCTCTCTGTATAGAACAAGACGGCCCACGGGGTCGTAGATGCTGATCATGGCATTACCATCACGAGGCGATGAGATGCAGATCTTACCATCCGAAAACCAAGCCTTGATGGCCCGCTCCCCTGTCTCGGCCTCCTCAGCGTCAACCGAGCCGCAGTTAGTCCCACTCCTGTCCAGAACCCAAAGCCTGGAACCACCGTCGCCAGCCACGACTATCTCGGAGCAACCATCGTTGTCCGTATCTCCTACACTGACATCGTGGGCATCCGTGCAAGAAGGCAACTCAACCTGCCACTGGATCGCCCCGTTTTCCCCGGCTAGGCAGTATATCCAACCTGGAATTGTCTGGGCGATGACCTCCCAGCGATTATCCCCATCAATATCGGCGATAGCCACGCCCCTATGAACATCTCCCGCTAGCTGATTAGATACCCATATCTGATAACCATCATAACCCCTAAAACAGTAAACTCTGTCCGATGTGCCGCCGGCACCTATAACCACATCAAGCCACCCGTCGTTGTTGAGATCTGCTATGCCCATGCCCTGTTTCTGAACATTTCCGCCGCAAGAGACCTGTTTGGACCAAAGGGGGGTGAAGCCAGAACCCGAGGGTTTCAAGCACCAGAGACGCTCTCCAAGAACATCTGATGAATCCTTGTATATGAAGACCTCCATAACACCATCTTTATCCACATCTGCGATTGCCGGTGCACTACAAAGGGTGCCACTGAGCATATCTCTGGAGGCGAGCAAAGCCCCTGTCCTCGCATTATACATGGCAATATAATCCCCTGTTTGAACCACAATCTCAGGGTCTCCACCGGGGATAATCTGTCCAACCGCAGGAGCGTAATTCATGTCCCCGCCACCAGAGGGTTTTGGTGACTTCCAGCGCAAAGTTCCGTTGGAATTTAAACAGTAGAGAGTATCATCCGTCATGCACCCGAAGAATATCTCCATGGTTCCGTTGCCATCCAGATCATAAATGGTTGGAGTCGCGGCATCCGGCTGATCGTAAGGGCCATACCACTCTAGAACCCCGGTGGCCCCCACCCGGCAAAATATGGCCCCAATGTCCTCGGAGGTATATTGGTTGGCGTGAAGCACCTCCACTGTCCCGTCGTTGTCAACATCCCAAACAGCCAAAGCAGAGCCCTGGGATGGAACATTAGCGTAGTCCCAGCTCCACGCTCTCTCGTAGAAACCAACATACCTTATTGCAATTATCCCATCAGGGTCTCCATAGTCGTACTCAAGGAAGATGTGGCTCACTCCGGATATCGTTGCTATGGCAGGGCCCTCGCTCTCCGTTCCACTGGAAAGATTGATTCCTATGATGGCAGGTTGCCCTATCATGTTCCCCTTCATGAGCTGAACCCTCGTGTGCTGGGCATCCGCGCCATACTGCGGCCACCATCCAGGCGGCCAAGCGTATCCTATGAGCATGATTAGATAGTTCATCCTACACCTCCATATGGTTATATGCTCTTATGTCGTGGGATATTATACGGAATGGACTGAAAGAAAACTGAAAGAAAATCAAGCAAATCCCTTGTGGGAATTGAAAAAGGCCGGGCCGGAACAAACGGGAGGTGCAAGGGGTCTCCGGCCCGGCCTTGATCCCTTATCTCACGACAACCTTCTCTTTTATGAGGCTTTGGGGGGAACTCACCCAGAGGTAATACACCCCTGAGCTCAGGCCCCGGAACTCAGCCCTCCCTTCATGTAGGCTCTTCAGGGCGATTCTCCTGCCATCAGCGGAATAAAGCGAGACATCAGCTTGGTTCCCAGGCCAGGATACCCAGATAAACCCTTTTCCGGAGCCGAACCTCAGGACGCCTTCTGAGCCTGAGATGGCCTCATCCTCAGAGAGGGGAAGGGAGGTCAACTCAACTTTCTCAAGCCAGGGGAGCCAAGAGGGATTTCTCCACCTGAACTCAGCGCGATACTGGATGTCCCTCGCTGGGAAATAAGGGGACTCAGATACGGTTTCCCCGTTTGATACCTCTCGCCAGTTTGTCCAAGGGGAGCTCCCATCCCACCTCGTCCTGATATACATCCTCACCTCAGAGCCTATCTGGGTGCTGTCCCAGGCTACCCAGGAGAGCCTGGCCTCGGATTGGAGGAGGGGTTCTGAGAATATGCCGGATTCATACCATGCCATAGGGGAGCGGTCGTAGACATTGCTGTATTCACGGAAGGTCCCATGGTGATCAATATTAGTGGGTAGTTTCTGGATGCTGTCGCACGAGCCCGAGGGGCTTATTCCCCAGAACACAAAGGATGTGTCAACGCCGATAACGTTGTCCCACCCGTTCGCGAAGAGGTCCGGTTTCCCATCAAGGTTGAAATCAGCTATGAAGCCGCCTGAATACTGAACCGCCAAACCTACACCAACGGTATCCGCATCAGCGAAATACGGTGGAGTCCCGGTATTAAAGTATATTGTGGGCTTCTTTGCTGTAGCGTATCCTGGCAGAAACAGGAGGTCAAGCCAGCCATCCTCGTTGAAATCCCAGGCTATTGAACCGCCATAGCAGGAGGAAGTGGTGAGGGTAATGGAATTGGTCGGGTTGAAGGTTCCATTATCAGAGAAATAAACGGATGAGAGGTTCCCTGATGCAAAAGAAGAAACCACGATATCCAGCCAACCGTCGTTGTTGAGATCAGCCAAGGTAATACCGTGGGCATTTGAGGCACCTGATCTCGTGTGGAACCAAGTAGGGTTGTCCGTGAGGTCCCTCGGGGTGGCATCTCCCCAAAGGATGTGCGGCCCCCATCCCGATGCGTCTGCATATGGAGATACGATATCCGGATATCCATCCTTGTTGAGGTCGCATATCTCAAGGTTGTGGCCTTGAACCTTCACATCAAGGCTTACAGAGAGGTTACCAGGGGAATATCCCCCCGGCCCCCCCCAGAAGACCTTGATTGGACTCCATGTACCGAGTTGGGTTCCAAGCACGACATCAAGGTATGTATCCTTGTCCAGGTCATAGATGTAAACGGTTTCAGAGCCTCCGTGAGGGAGAGGGGTAAAGTTGTTGGGATCAGGGCCTCCGGATGCCTGAGAGCCCCAGTATATCTTGCAGGTATCGTTGCTTCCCGTGCATGAGGCAATGAGCTCTGGCCACCCATCAAGGTTCAGGTCCGCCATGTCGCAGTTTCCGGCCGTTGTAACCGGGAAGTTTCGCCTGTTTGTTGAGCTGTATCCTGTTGGGCTTCCCCACCAGATGATTATGTTTGGCCCGCCATACTCGGATGATACCAGGTCATAATATCCGTCCCTGTTCGCGTCAAACCGTGGGTAGAACTCCACCGCTCCTGAGTCGGCCGGATTCACGCCCTCAACCTGAAGCCTCCGTGAGACATACAGGAGAGGGTCATACCATCCATCCATGAAGTCCTGGGGCCTTGTCTCTGTCCAGGACCCCGCTACGAGAGCCATGCAAAGTTCAAACATAGTGCACCTCCAGAGGTTTCAGCTAGGGTTATATTATACGGGAAAAAACTGAAAGAAAACTAAAAAGAATCGGGTAAATCCCTTGTGGGAATTGAAAAAAGGCCGGGCCGGAGCAAACGGGAGGTGCAAGGGATTTCCGGCCCGGCCTGGGCTCTTTACTTCACCACAGCTTTACCGCTGTAAGTCCCTGTCTGCCACAGGTATATTCCTGGTCCAAGAGCGATCCGGTTTCGCCCTGCACTTAGCTCACCAACATAGGCTATCCGGCCATCGGGATAGTATATGCTTATCTTCGTTTCAATTGGAGAGATGAACAGGAGGCCTCCGGATGATGAAGCGCAGAGGAGGGAAGAGTGAGGCAAATCTCGTGTCTCTTTGAGGTCCTCGTATAGAGGTTCACATATATTAGTAAGGGATGTGGAAAATGGGGTTATCTGGACATCAGCGGGTAGGATATCCGGGGTGCAGGGTTGGTGAGCAAGGGAGTGAGGGCCATGGTTGGGTATCACTTCTGAGACAATCGGCCGGATCTCCATAACGCAGTTAGGATAGGTCCCATCAGCTCTTATCTTCAATAGGGCCGTTGGCACACCGTAGCTCATTCCCCAACCCAGGATACCGAGGTCTCCATCCTCAGCTTCAACGACCGTCTGAGCGAAATCCTGGTCAGGTCCGCCAAAACCAGTGCACCACAGGAGATTCCCCTCGTTATCCATTTTCAATATCATGTGATCCCTTCCACCTATGCTGTATGTCCAGGTTATACCGGCTACAACGAAGTTCCCATCGGATGTCTGCGTGGCCGAGAGAGCGGCCTCTCCGAGCGGTCCGCCAATTAGCCGTGCCCACCTCATTGTTCCGGTGGCATCTCCCCTGACCACGAACATATCACTACCTCCCCAGCTCGTCGTTTCGCCAACTAGCAAAAACCCGTTATCAGGTGCAGTGGCTACAACACATCTTGCATAGTCCTCACCATTAGGAATTCCAATGTCTTGGCATTTGTACATGTATATCGGGTTTCCAGCGTTGTCCAACTCAAACAGTATCACATCCGTATTGGCCCCGTGAGCCACTCCGGCAAACAGAAAACGGTTGTCACCACCAGGAGCAAGGGAAGAGGAGTATATCTCTTCCTCCGATAGTGAACCCAAAGTGCAAGCCCACACAAACCCCGCGTTCTCGTCCAGTCTAACCACAAGAGCATCCGTGCTTCCGTTACCGTAGCTAGTGGACCAGCCTGAGACTACAAGATGGTGATCGTATGTTTCTATTATGGAAGTAGGGATATCATCTCCAACGATTCCGCCTATGGTCTTGGCCCACCTGAAAGAACCGTTGGAGTTGAGCTTAATGACCAGAAAATCGTGCGCCCCCTCCCTTTCTATGTCTGTTGCTATCGCGTATCCACCATCAGATGTCTGGATCACGCTGGCACTAAGCCTAAAGCTCGGTTGAAGGGTTGATATCCCAACTGCCCAATCCAGCTCGCCTGTTGAAGTGAGCTTTATGAGACCTCCGCCTTCGAATAGCGCTGAAGGAAGATATCCGGTGACCGCGAAGCCTCCATCTCGTGTGGTGCACATAAAGGAGCCATAGTGGAGCGTCTGCAGATCCGGCAAGCCCTTGGCGAAAAGGGCTCCCAGAACACCTATATTGAAGAGCAAGCTACACATGGTTAAACCTCCTATCTTACGATGATCTTCTCTGTCAGATGACCTTCTTGGAAGTTAAGCTTTATGAAATAGACTCCCGCTCTCAGGCCCCGGAACTCAGCCCTCCCTTCATGTAGGCTCTTCAGGGCGATTCTCCTGCCATCAGCGGAATAAAGCGAGACATCAGCTTGGTTTTTGGGCCAGGATACCCAGATAAACCCATTTCCGGAGCCGAACCTCAGGACGCCCTCTGAGCCTGAGATGGCCTCATCCTCAGAGAGGGGAAGGGAGGTCAACTCAACTTTCTCAAGCCAGGGGAGCCAAGAGGGATTTCTCCACCTGAACTCAGCGCGATACTGGATGTCCCTCGCTGGGAAATAAGGGGACTCGGATACGGTTTCCCCGTTTGATACCTCTCGCCAGTTTGTCCATGGGGAGCTCCCATCCCACCTCGTCCTGATATACATCCTCACCTCAGAGCCTATCTGGGTGCTGTCCCAGGCTATCCAGGAGAGCCTGGCCTCGGACTGGAGGAGGGGTTCTGAGAATATGCCGGATTCATACCATGCCATAGGGGAGCGGTCGTAGATGTTTCCGCACTCACGGAACCCGCCGTGGTGATCATAGGTAACGCTCAGAATCTGTACACTATCATATGCACCCGTAGGTTGGACTCCCCAGTATACGTAGTCATAAGCAAGCTCTCTTACATTGGCAAAAATGTCCGCCTTTCCATCCCAATTAAAATCCCCCAAGAATCCTCCGGAGTGTTGAGCAGAGTAGCCGACTCTTACTGTGTCATCATCACTGAAATACGGGGGAGTCCCTTTGTTAATGTAGAGAAGCAAGGGAGCGTTCCAACCCCCTCCACCTCCCCGGAAGCACACTATATCAAGCCACCCATCCCCATTAACATCCCAAGCAGATGAACCACCATACGAATGGCTGGGATGGAGAATTAGGCGGTTACTTGGACTGAATGAACCGTTATCTGAGAAGTAAACTGCTGCCTCCGCGGGGAAAGAATAGTCGCAGCTTGTAACCACTATGTCTATCCAGCTATCCTTATTGAAATCTCCAAGGGTAAGGCCATGGGGAATAAACTCAGTGTTATTCCCAACCCAATCAAACCAAACCAGGTTGTTTTGTAGGTCCCTATCCCCATCTCCCCAAAGTATAGAAAGTCCCCAGAGCGGATCCTCCCGACGCACGAGCACCACATCTTCATACATATCCTTATTCAGATCCGCAACTTCTATGTTGTGGCCATAAGCATAAAGATCATCTCTGTAGGATACAAGTCCAGGGTTATAGCCTCCGGAGCTCCCCCAATAGACCCGGATGCGCCCTCCAGCTTCCGATTCCGCTAGAATTATGTCCAGATAGGTATCCCTGTCCAAATCATTCACGAATACCGCTTCAGCGCTATCATGAGGAAGGGTAGTATAATTAGTGGGATCCGGCCCTCCTGCCGCTTGGCTCCCCCAATATATCCTGCATTCATGCATCTTGTATCCAGAATGAATAAGTTCCGGCCACCCGTCAAGATTGAGATCAGCCATATCGCAAGCGCCGCCTGAGGTTATAGGGAACAATCTCACATTGGTATTTGAATATCCCGTAGGTGAACCAAGGAAAAGTCTGATATAAGGGCCGTTCCCGTCGCTTCCCACAAGGTCATAATACCCATCCCTGTTCGCGTCAAACCGTGGATAGAACTCCACCGCTCCTGAGTCGGCCGGATTCACGCCCTCAACCTGAAGCCTCCGTGAGACATACAGGAGAGGGTCATACCATCCATCCATGAAGTCCTGGGGCCTTGTCTCTGTCCAGGACCCCGCTACGAGAGCCATGCAAAGTTCAAGCATAGTGCACCTCCAAAAGGTTTCAGCTAGGGCTATATTATACGGAAAAAACTGAAAGAAAACTGAAAGAAAATCAAGCAAATCCCTTGTGGGAATTGAAAAAGGCCGGGCCGGAGCAAACGGGAGGTGCAAGGGGTCTCCGGCCCGGCCTTGATCCCTTATCTCACGACAACCTTCTCTTTTATGAGGCTTTGGGGGGAACTCACCCAGAGGTAATACACCCCTGAGCTCAGGCCCCGGAATTCAGCCCTCCCTTCATGTAGGCTCTTCAGGGCGATTCTCCTGCCATCAGCGGAATAAAGCGAGACATCAGCTTGGTTTTTGGGCCAGGATACCCAGATAAACCCATTTCCGGAGCCGAACCTCAGGACGCCCTCTGAGCCTGAGATGGCCTCATCCTCAGAGAGGGGAAGGGAGGTCAACTCAACTTTCTCAAGCCAGGGGAGCCAAGAGGGATTTCTCCACCTGAACTCAGCGCGATACTGGATGTCCCTCGCTGGGAAATAAGGGGACTCGGATACGGTTTCCCCGTTTGATACCTCTCGCCAGTTTGTCCAAGGGGAGCTCCCATCCCACCTCGTCCTGATATACATCCTCACCTCAGAGCCTATCTGGGTGCTGTCCCAGGCTATCCAGGAGAGCCTGGCCTCGGACTGGAGGAGGGGTTCTGAGAATATGCCGGATT
>JBDRYB010000037.1:0-13586 GCA_039803205.1 Caldifarciminota bacterium | reverse complement strand
TCGCGAGGGAGGTCAAGGAGGGAGAGGAGATAAGGATCCCAGTCAGAAAGCTCGGGCCAGGGGTATACTACCTCTGGATAAGGATAGCCGGATACGAAAAGCGTTTCAGGGTGGTGATCTTGTAGGGACAGTCAGCATCTTATTGGGGCAAACGATGGAATAACAGCCCTAACGAGGTTTTAGCTTCACCTCAAGGACAGTTGTCTTGTCCGGATATATCAGAACCCAACCCTCCCAGGGCCTGTAACCCTCCTTTGTGACCATGATCCTGTGTTCACCAGCCTCTAGCTCAAAGTCCTTTGGTTTGCCCTCAATAGCGGATGTGAACCCGTCCGCTACGAAGAAGTCGTCTATATAGACATCAGCCAGCGCGATATTACAGATAAGCGAAAGGATCCCCTCTCCCTCAGGTATATCGGGCGCGATGTGGCTCTCGCCTGAGCTTCCCGTGTCAGCAGGCGCGGGGGCGAGCTTTGAACCGATTACAACCTCAAGTTTCCAGCCCTTCCTGAGGCCTATGGTCAGCGGGAAATATCCATCAGCCTCCAAGGTATAGATTCCCTCGGACATGACGATCTCAAGAGGGGTTTTCCCGGAGGCGAGAACCTTTTTCCCCTTCTTTACCGCGACATAGAGCTCGGTTCCCTCTGTCCTGACCAGAAGCCTGGCCTCTTTTGACGAAACCCCCCAAGGCGTGTATGTCAGAGTGTAGGTCTCAGGGACAAGGTCCTGTTCTGTTGAGAGCAGTGCTAATAGAACAAAAGCCATAGCGGGATAATTATAAGGTATCAGGCTGGCCCTATCGTATAACCAGCTTTGCTCTTGCGGGTTCCGTATTACTCGCGCCCACATCCAGTTGGACGAGATAAACGCCCTTTTGCAGGTCGCCCAGCTCAACCGCGTGCTCCCCTGCCCGCAATATGCCGTCTATTGGCCTTGCCACCAACCTGCCCGTGGCGTCATATACCGTGAGCCTTGCCCAGGATTCCGAGGCCAAGCTGAAGATTACCTTCCCCTTCTCTAGCCGGAGCCTTGTTGATAACTCTTCTTTCTCGCTTATGTTAACTGATTGCTGGCAAACCATGCTGTCCAGGGGCGTTGGATTTGCGGTCGTATAGCTGGGTGAGGAAACGGTCGGGGTCACGGAAACTGGGCTCAGGGAAGGGTTGGTCATTGTTGGTGTCCGGGATGTCACGGTTGGGGCGATGAAACTGCCCGCGCAGTTGTTTCCTCCGGCATCAAGCCTCGCCATGACGATGTCCCAACTGCCATAGTAATAGCTCTGGCTCATCCCCGCAATAGCCAGGGTGTTGCCGGAAGCGTTCGTGATTGAGTAGCCATAATCATAGCTTGCTCCGCCCAATACCCTTGTCCAGATCTGGTTCCCGTTTATGTCAAACTTGCTTACCAGGATGTCAGGTCCCCCCACGCCATAGCTCTCGGTTGAACCGATTAGCGCGAGCCCGCCATCAGGCGTCTGCACAATGAGCTGCCGGCCCCCATAGAGAGATCCCAGGTCTCCGCCCATGTCGTCATTGCCAGGCCCGCCAATTGTCCTCGTCCAGATGTGGTTCCCTGAGGCATCAAGCCTTGTCAGGATGATGTCCCTGCCCCCAGCTCCAAAGCTCTCGGTCTGACCAAGAATTGCAAAATTTCCATCAGAGGTCTGGATGAGTGAGAACCCCAGGTCATAGCCGCCTCCGCCTATGGTCTTTGTCCAGGATATATTCCAGGAGGGATCAAACTTCATAACGAGGATGTCGTAGGCGCCTGCTCCGTAGCTATCCGTCCACCCAGTAATGGCGTATCCACCATCGGATGTCCGGATTATGCACTGCGCGCCATCGTCCCCTGAGCCGCCTATCCTCCTTGACCATAGCCAGGTTCCGGAGCTGTTGAACTTGGTTATGAGAACATCGCCGTTGCCCGAGATGGTTGTGGTCCTATCCGCGACGATTATGCCACCGTCTCCGTCCTCTATCAAAGAGTAGCCGTATTCAAAGTCTCCAAGAGCGAGGGTCCTGACCCACTGGGGGTTTCCAGAGCTGTTGTATTTCACCAAGAGCATGTCATAGTAGTTTATCCATGTCCGGCCGGACGCCGCGAACCCGCCGTCAGAGGTCTGTATGAGTGATATCGCGTAATCCCTGTCCGTGGTGGAGACATCAACGGTCGTCGTCCAGATGTGGTTGCCAACGGAGTCAGTCTTAGAGAGCATGAACCGGAGATAGGCTGGGCTGTAGCTCTGCAGGCCACCAGCCACCATGAATCCTCCGTCAGCAACCCGCAGGACGCAGTGGCCCCTGTCATCGCTATTCCCGCCTATCACGGAGAACCACTGGCTCTGGGCCAGCACGAGGCCAGCCAATCCGGTTATCAAGGATATGTATCTCATCTGAATAACCTCCCTTATCCTCGAAAGTATAATGCAGGGAAATACCACCATGCCTATCTGAGGGTCGTATTCGGTGATCACATTTTTGAAACGCCGTTTTGCGTTTGGGTGATCTTATTTTTGGAGCTAAACGATAGCTTGAATATCGCCATGGCGGGGTATTATAATCTCACCACTAGCAAGAGGTGAAAAAGGAGGTTGAGCCATGTTTCTGATAACAAGCGTCATCCTGGGCTTCGCTCTCGGAGGCCCATACAAGGCTACGGTAGACTTGGTATCCTCAAAGAGCACGGATACCCTAAGGTATCACACATGCTATGAGGACCAGACTTGGTATGCGGACGCGTATTACCCCGCCATCGCCGGAACCAGATTCAAGGTCAAGATATACACCTCTCAGGACAGCATAAAGCTGGACATGGTGGGCATAGCCCTGGCGTTCAATTTCCCGCCCAACAACTTCGCGGACAGCATCCAGGTCTTTCAGGACGGAAGGGGCTCTCCGGATACATATCTTTTCACCCTTCAGTTCACTGTAACCTATCCAACCCCAGCAGGCCTGCTCATAGAAGGGGACATCCCGCCCGGAGAGGAGCCCATAATAAAACCAACTGACCCTGGGGACAGCATAATCCTGTGGCTCGTCAGTCCAAACCAGGTGTCAGGAAACGACTCGGCTCTCGTTGCTCTGGATGCAACAACTAACGACCCCTATACCTCAAAGATAAACTTCGTGTATGAGGATAACGGCCCTTGGGTTGATATATATACGACATATGGGGTTGGCAACGATTGGGGATTTACCATCTGGTATGACCTATACTCCGATGTCTGGGAGGAACCCGTGAGCTGGCACACGGTCGTGAAGGAGCCCTGCCCGAATCCAGCGCGCTCTCGTTCAACCTTGAGGTTCTCGGTCCCCAGCAAGACAAATGTTGATGTGGGGCTTTACGATCTCACGGGCAGGCTCGTGAAAACCGTTCTCAGAGGCTCTTTTGATATAGGCTGGCACTCAGTTGACCTGGATGTCTCCGATCTCAGCCCCGGAAACTACATGGTTCTGGTCTCAACGGAATACGGAACTGAGACGAGGCTATTGGTTGTGAAATAGAAAGACCTCCCGGAGGAAGGCTTCTCTTAGCCTTTGCGAGGAAGGTGAGAGAACACCTTCCTCGTTTTTATCCCTTTCTGGATGCCATTGAACCCCCATGACGAAATGCTCCCCGGGCAATTCAACTGCCTCAATTACGCCATCTTCGGCCTTGGCTGATATAACGAGGCCCCTGCCCAGGTCCTTTATGGCTTGGTGGTGCGCGCTGTTGACCTCAAGGGAATCAACGCCAAACATGTCCATCAGCCTCGTCCCCCGAACAAGGGTTATATTGTGCCTCCTATCCCCACCAAGCGCGGAGTGGCCACATATGTGTCCGAACAATTTTCCGCCCAGAAAGACATTCAAGACCTGGGCCCCCCGACATATACCCAAAACAGGGACGCGCCTGTCCACAGCGAGGCCGAGAAGCCTCATTTCCATCTCATCCCTTTCGGGATCAACCCCCTCGCACTCAGAAGGGTCTCCCCCGTAGAGCTCAGGGTCCACATCTCCCCCGCCGGATAGGAGTAGGCCCGAGAAATGTTCAGGGACCCACGCGCCTGGAGTTATCAGCCTCGCATCACAGCCAAGCCAGTCCAAATAGTTGCAATATGAAGGTCTCAAAATCCCTGGCCCAGTGATCAAAATGAGATTTTCTGTCCCAGAACTCATCTCAACGACCCAAAGCGATCAGGCTGAGAGAAATCTGGGTTTTACTATTAATCCTTCGTCGCGAGCCAGTATGCAAGTCCTGCGCCTCCACCTATCAAGATGCTAAAGCCAAAGAAGGTCAGAAAAACCTTGCCCGTCGTGGAGGTCTTGAATTCGTATGTGGTTTTGACGGGTTTTGCAAGGGGCTGAAGCATTCCCGTTGCTGTCACGATATACCTTCCTGAGGGCGTGGGCCCGGGTATCTGCGCCTCTGCCCTTAGAAAGTCCGGCTTTCCCTGTTCAAGCTCGGGCACTGACTTTGTCTTTATGACAGGAACCGTCGCACCTATATCCAGCCTGCCCTCCTTCTCCACCAGGAATGTGTAGAAGTTGGGCATCACCTTGCCGGGATAATAGGAGTATAGCTGTATCCTGTGCTCGTAGGTCTTGCCAGCAAGCTCGCCGAACCAGAGGCAACCAGGGGTTGAGACCTTACCGAGGGATAACCATATCTCATCGTAGGCCTCGGCTTCTTCCTTGAAGCTCCTCACGCCCTCCCCTGGCTTGAGCGGCTGGACCTCAAAATCAGATTGAACCCTGAATGTGTATCTTCCAGGGTCCTTTGTGGCCGTAAAAAGCCCTGTGTAGCGCCCGTCCGCGGCTTGCTCGTCCCCGCCTACCCCGTTGTCGTTAAGGGTTATGGTTGTTACATCAAACTTCGGCCCCGTCACAACCACGGTGTATGACTCCTTTGTGAAAACCCTGCCACCCTTGTTGACCACGAACGCGGAGACCTTCATGGGTTCACCGATGAAACCAGGGTTTTCTATGCTCACAGCTATCTTTGGTTTGTAGGTTATTCTCAATGGTTTCTTGACCCTTATCTCAGAGCCGGTCTTCTTGTGCCTGATAACCACAGTTATGTGATAGTCGCCCTCGTTGGATATGGCGTAGTATGACCTCCCAAGGATCCCATCATTGGGAAGCCCATCATCGTGCTTGCCATCGTCGTATAGCATGAAAGATTCGGATTTCCCATCGGGATAATGGATGTAGGCCTCGCCGGAGAAATCCTGGGGGAACACGGGCTTTCCCGGCTCAGTGGGGACCAGCTTCACCTGGACCTTCAGGGGCTCATCAATGGGCAATTCGGGTTTCTCCGGCACCAATATCTTCGGTATGACTATTGAATACATTACTGCCCCGCGCTCCTTGAAAACAACCCTCCAGGTCCCAGGGGTGGGTTTGACCACTTTTATTATTATGTATGCCTTCTCCTTCACCCTTTCCCCCTCAACAGGGTTGCCGTTTGGATCAATGAGCTCAACGGTCTCGCCCTTCTTTTTGCCAGTTACGATGGTTATCTCGGATATTGATTCGTCTATAATGAGCTCCTCGGTATGATCGCCCTGTTGAATAGGGTAGCGCCTGACGAACCTGAGGAGGAAATCCTCAAAAACCTTCAGGTAGGCATCCGGAACCTCCGATGGCCCTTTCACCTCGTAATAATCGGCGCCGGTCTGTCTGGCCAAGTCCTTGTATATGGTTGTGCCAGTGGTGAAAGCCACGGTATACACGGGCCAGTTCCTCAGGTTGTAATTCCCGGCCAGGCTCGCGGTCTTTTCTTTATAGACGAATATGTCCGTTCCCGGAGGGATGTCTCGCTCCGTTATCTCGCCGTCAGTGAGTATGACGACAAAAGCCTGGTTCAAGCCCTCCCTCTTCTCGAGGAGATCGTATGTCACCTCCAGGCCAGAGTTTATATCGGTGAAGGGCGCGTTCCTATCCATCTTAACGATTGAGTTCTTTATGCCAGCGTAAGCTGAATCAAGAGCCGTAAACGGCAAAAGGACCCTCGCGCCATCCCCGTAGGCAACGACCGCGACGCGGGCTTCCTTTCCGAAGAGCCTGGCTATGTCCAGAAGGAGCTTCGCCGCCTCGTCCGCGAAACGTTCCGGATCGAGCTTCTTCATGCTTCCGGACTCGTCCATGAGCATGACTATGTCCACCCCCTTCTCTTCTTGGGCGAGTCCCAGGCCAGCTCCGGGGAGCTGCGATAACCCAAGTGCTGTCAAGATGGCGAGAAAATACATCTTACCTCCTCACGGGCAAATTCTAAAGCTAGACGGGGAGATTATTCCACTTGTGGACCACCGGGGTCCGGTCTCCCAACTGCTTTCAGGGTCAAGGAACCTCGCGGAGAGGCATTTTGCGCGGAAAATGGGTTATAATATGAAGGTGATCCTCTTGTTTCTTTTGGCACCTGACTTCCTTGGTGGGGAGGCCACCGCAACCGTCATCAGACTACCACAGCAAGGGGACACAACCATATACATGCTGAGGGCTGTTTTCCCTGGAAAGGGTTTGGTCTTCAAGAGGGCCGAAAACACATATGTTGCCTCATATGAAATAGGGGTTGATGTCCGGCAGGGCAAAAAGGTTATCTACACCGACTACAAGCGCTTCAGCCTGGAAAGCAAGACCCCCTTCCCTCCTGAGGACACCCTCGTCATACATGACCTTCTCGTGTATCTTCCGGACGGAAGGTATGCGTTCGCGCTGAGGGCTACGGACCTGAACTCCAAAAAGGTCCTCCTCGATAGAAAGATCGATGTAAAGGCTATGGAGAAGGGCATTAGGATTAGTGATCCCCTTCTCGTGGAGAGGGACTCGGGGGGCCTTGTGGTCGCAGGGCTCTCCGAGAGGGATACCATGCTATTTCTCATAACAGCGAGGGCCCCTTCCCCTGAAACACTCATGCTCAGGTGGCTTTTGGTCTGGGAGTCAGAGAGAATGAACCTGAAATCGGACAGCTCCCTATGGGTCATCACTGGCTCAGATGACACCCTCGTCCTTCCAATTGTCTCAAAGAACCTTTCTGCTGGCCAGTTTCTCCTCAAGCTGGAAGCCACGAGCCACGGAAAGGTCGTCTGCAAGCGCGAAACGAGGTTCTGGCGATTTGGCATAAACCTTCTCTCGTCCAGGGAGTTCAAGGGGATCCTCTCTGTCTTGGAGTTTCTGTATCCGGGCAAGACAAAGTCCCTAAAGAAGGCTCTCCCCCAGGAGAGGGAGAAGGCCTGGGAGGAGTTCTGGAAGGAGGTTGACCCAACCCCTGAGACGGATTTCAACGAGGCCCTGGAGCTCTTCAACTCCCGGTATCCGAAAGCCAGGGAGAGCTACCGAAGGTTTGATGGAGCCATAGCCGACATGGGTAAGATATATGTGAAATATGGGCCACCTGACGAGATAGAACGCCACCCCTTTGAGCTCAATACCCTGCCATATGAGATATGGTATTACTACGAGATGGGCAGGGTTTTTGTCTTCATAGACAGAACCGGTTTTGGAGAATATGAGCTTGTTCCACCTGGCTTTTACGGCCAATTTGGTTTCTAGTTTGCCCCCTGTATCCGCGACCACCGTCGCCTCCGAGGGCGAGATAGCCGCTGTCGCGGATCCCGTGAAGTTTCTCCTCGCTGACTCCCTCTATTACCTGATAGTGTTCTATGCTGTTGATCCGGAGTGTCTGGAAAAAGGCGCCTACAAAGCCTCTCTGAGAATAGAGCGCGCGAACACCAAGCCCTTCACCGAGGAGTGGAAAAAGGCCGTCGGTTCCGAGGGTGTCATCTATCTCGTGGATTACAAGGATGTTGTGCTAGCGCCTGGTGATTACACCATAAGTCTCACGCTTCGCTCTGGGGAAAAAAGAGGAACCCTGAACATGAGGGTAAGCGTCCCAAGGGATACTGGCCTGGCCGCGTCCGATGTGATGTTCGCCTCAGGTTTCTACGATGACCCCGAGAAAGCCCCTGTGAGGAGAGGGGATCTGGGCTTCATCCCCAACCCAACCAGGGCATTCTGGGCAGACACCCTTTTCTACTATCTTGAGGTCTACGGTCTTAGCCCGGATTCCGGAAGCTATGTCGTGACGGTGGCAGTTGAGGGGCCTGATGGGAAAACACTCCTCGCCACGAAGCCCTCTGTGAAGCCAAAGAAAGGGGAGAGCGCGGCAATAGCTGGGAAATTGGGGATATCCTCTCTGGCACAAGGGGAATACCTCTTCGTAGCAGAGGTCGTTGACCTATCAACCGGAGAGAGAATAAGGGTAGAGAAACCGTTTGCGAGAAGGACCGAGATGGATGCCTACGCGATGGACCCAACGAGATCCTTCATAGATTACATCGCCACAAAGGATGAGTTATCTGCCTACAGGGCTTGCAAGAACCCCCTTGAGCGCCGAGCCTTCCTTGAGGGGTTTTGGGCAAAAAGGGACCCCGATCCAACGACCCCCCGCAACGAGTTTTACGATGAGTTCGCTTCTCGCGTCAGGTATGCGGACGAGAACTTCAGCCAGATAAACCGCCTCGGCAGATACACTGACATGGGCAGGATATACATCAAGTATGGGCCGCCGGACGAGATACTGAGCGAGGAGGCCCCGAAGGCGAGAAGGGCCCACATACGCTGGCGCTACATCCTTAAAAACTGGGAGTTTCTCTTCGCTGATCCGAACAACACCGGCGAGTATCAGCTTATATACAGCACGAACCGCGAGGAGACCCCAAACCTCTTTTACGACAGGCCCTCGGAAAAGGTCATAGAGGAAGAGCTGGAGGAGTGGTATTGGAGGTGGTGAGGGAACCATCCCAAGAATGGGGTCAAACGGATGCTTGAACCCCGTTCGCCCGTGGGCTTAAAATTGTGGCCATGTTCGTTCTGTTTCTCGTAGCAAGGACCCTGGTTATCAGGACGGATTACCAGGAGGTGGAGCTGAGGCTCAGCCCGGACACATCCCTCCTCGTTAAGGGAAAGCACCTATACGGTGAAGTCGGGGACACAGCAAAGGTTCTCGCGGAGGGGGACATAGTGGTTGAGGCGCCAGCCAGTTGGGGGATCGCCTTCTCCTCGGAATCCGGGACCCTCTCAATCAAATCAGCTCTGGATAAGGAGCCATATCCCCCAAGCATCAGCGTTATAACGGTCTCTGGCGACCTATACATCAAAGGCATCTTTCCGACCAAGCTCACATTCACATCAATGACAGGGGACGCAACCCTGGAAGGGCCCGTGCTGGGCCACGACTGGACGGCCTCCGAGTATAACATCCAGACAGCATCCGGAAGGGTTGACATACTTGCCCCCGCGCAGGGTATATTCTGGGTCAATACCCTCACAGGGCCCATCAGATTCCAGGCTGATACTCTCTCCGGGAGAGCAAGCTACGATTTGAGGACCGGGACTGGTTCCATAGGTTTCACATTCAAGGATACCACCCTCTCTGACAACTTCACATTCCAGAAGGAGGGCTTCTCGGTCAGCGCTCGGAGGATAGGCTTTACAGAAGAGGAACAGAAAGGATGGCTTTGGGAATGGGGAAAGGTATGGTCCCCGGCCCTCATAATTGATTATAACAGGGTTAAGGGCATGGAGCTGGGCCTCGGTATAGATCTCAACCTCGGAGGCAAGGATGCTCACACGGCCTCGGGGGGGCTTTCGTATGCCTTCGCGGCAGAAACCCTGTTCTGGTTTGCCAGGGTTTCACCCAGGTTCGTCTCCAATCCCAATTTCTACCTTGATCTGTGGGCATACGACACGGTCGCAACTTGGGATGGTTGGGCAATGGGCAAATATGAGAATGCCCTGGCCGCTCTCATCTTCACGGAGGACACGAGGGACTATTTCAAAAGGCGAGGGGTCTCAGTGGGAATGAGGGCTGTTCCGAGCCAAAGGCTAACCTTCGGGCTTTCATACGAGCTGAGCGAGATAGGGCCCATTGAGAAGGTCACGGACTTCGGGGTCTTTGGTCCGGATTTCAGGCCAAACCAGGAGCTTGATTCCGGCGCTCTCAGGGCCCTTCGTTTCTCATGGGCCTACAAGAACCCTGGCGTCAATTTCATTTTGGAATACACCTATTCACTCCCAGATTCTTTCAACCTTAACCAGATCCAGACCCTCTTGAGGCTCGCTAGGGAAGGCTGGTCCTATGTGATCCTGACGAGATTCTGTCTCGGTTATTCCTTCGCGAAGGGCCCAGCCCCAAGCCCCTTCATCTTTGGCCTGGGCGGCATAGGGACCATTCCCGCCTATCCATATAAATATCAAGAAGGCGACCACGCGGCACTATGGAGCCTTGAGTATCACATGAAAATAAGAAACGCAGGCCCCCTCAAGAGGATAATCGCTTTCGCTGACCTCGGCGAGGCCTGGAGGGGCTCTTTCTCGCCGGATTCAATCATGGCATCCTTGGGCGTTGGGTTCTCGGTTTATGGCGTTTCAGCCCGGGTCGCTCAGGACCTCATGGACATAAAAAGGCCAGCCAGGCTATTCCTGAGGCTGGAACAGAGGTTCTGATCCGGCGCTGGTCCTTGTAATCGTGCGAGCGCGCGCGTTATCATAAGGAGCTTTGGACTACCTGAGGGCGTTTCTTGAATACATGTCATCCCAGAGGGGGCTTTCTCCCGCTACGGCCGAGGCATACTCCTGGGACCTGCACAGCTTCTTTGAGTTCATCGCCGAGAACCTGGGAACCAACGATCCGGTGGAGGCTGATACGAACTCAATAAGGGCATACATATCCGCTCTCATCAGGGCCGGAATGAACCCAAGGACTGTCCAACGCAAGCTCTCTGCCATAAGGAGGTTTTACAGGTTCCTGGTGGCACAAGGGGTAATCCAGAGGAATCCGGCAAGTGGGCTTCCGGCACCAAAGTCCCCATCGGTTCTCCCAGAGGTCATACCAAAGAAGACCCTTGATCTCATGCTTGAATCGTGGCACCCAGAGGACAAGTATGGGAAAAGGGATAAGGCAATGATTGAGCTTTTCTACTCATCAGGGCTTCGGGAATCCGAGCTCGCTGACCTCCTCGTTCACCAGGTCAACCTAATAAGGCGCCAGGTAAGGGTTTTGGGGAAAGGGGGGAAGGAGAGGATAGTTCCCGTGGGTCAAAAGGCCACAGAAGCAATCCTGGAATACATGAATGTGAGGGGGAAGTTCAGGCCAAAGAGCTCCCACCTTTTTCTCAACAGGAACGGCGAGCCCTTATCCAGAATGGGGATATGGAACATAATAAACTCACGGTTCAGGGAGCTCTCGTCCCTCTGGGGCGTTCACCCTCACGCTCTCAGGCACTCTTTTGCAACCCACATGCTTGACGCAGGATGCGACATAAGGACGATCCAGGAAATGCTGGGCCACGCGTCTTTGGGAACGACTCAGATATACACCCATGTTTCCCTGGAGCGAATAAAGAGGGAATACAGGAGATCGCATCCGAGGTCAGGCGCGGAACCGGAGGAAAAATGAAAAACCTTCTCTGCATTCTTAGCTTTGTCCTTGCATGCTCAGCGGGGAGACAGATAACCATAAAGGCCATAGCCGATAACCCAAAGGCATACGCTGGGGATACCATAACCCTGAATGTGAAGTTCTACGGCTGGGGAGCGGTTGACAAGCCGGTCTACGGCATAGCGAAGACGAGGAGCGATTGGGTGATCGCTGATGAGACGGGTGCCTGTCATGTCTCCGGGAAGCCGCCTTATCCGGTTGTTGACCCTGAGTTCAGGGGAAAGGAGCTTGAGATAAGGATCATAGTTCACCCGGAGGACACGACATTCTGGCTCCAAAGGGTTGAGTAGAAAGCTATTTGACCTCTTGGCCCTCAAGCTCTCCCACCCTGTCCAGGAGCATCTGGGTTTTGGCCTTTGAGTTTGGCCTTCTGACCCTCTTCTCATAGATATACATGCCCGTAAGGCAACCCCCAATGGTTCCGAGGCAACTCCCGCCATAGAGCTCGAGATATCCGAGGGCAAGGGCTCCGCCTATGTCCGTGGGGGGATCAATCCACCCCAACTCGATCCCGATTGAGGACAAAGAGAGCAGAAGAGCCGCCCCCACCGGCGCCCCCAGAGTCGCGCACCCTCCGGTAACCAGGCATCCCTCAAGCGGATTTTTGATCCTCTTCTCGTGCAGGGGAAGATAGACCCAGATGCTATCAATCCTTGAGAGGTCCAGCCTTGTGTATTCCGTGATAGGGCCTTGTCTTTCTTTCTCCCATCCGGTTTCCTCCAGAAGCATCTCTCCCTCGGCTAGGCCGTGGAAACGCATGCGCTTGCTCTTATCCCCCCAGAAGACCTCTATGTCCTCATCAAAAACTAGGAGCGAGACAACCGGATCATCTAGGTATTCAGCCGGCATGACCAGATAATCTGAGAGCATGAGCAGAAAAAGGATCATTTTGCCCCCTCTATTCGTTTGAGAAAGAGCTCGGTTTTGTATTCCGACTCCCCGGAGTGCCTGAGGTATTGCCAGGAGTAATAAACCCCCACGGCCGTCAAACCGAGGGTTATGGTAAATGTGAGCAAGCGATTCAGATCGTTTGCCCTGTCGTAATCCGGATAATCAGGGCGGTTCAGGTATTCCCATAAGATAATTGATACTGGAATAGCGCTGGCCATTCCACCACCAACGCACGCGACAGGAACCAATAGACACGCTCCTCCCTCGTGCAAAGGAAGCCAGACTAGGACGCTATCCGTCTCGGATAAAGGAAGGCTTACCTTCGGCATGTAAGAGAAGGGCCTAGCCTGGAAGTAAATCACGCCATCCCTGACCTCCTTAAGCTTCTCGCGATAAACGCTGTCCCCAACGCAAAAACCAACCCTTTCTCCAACGAGCAGAGACCATATCCTTTCATCCGCTAGGAGGTTTGGGTCCCTGATAACCACGGGGTTCTGGCCCTGCAGGGCGCAAACGAAAAAGCCAAAATTCAGAACTATGCTCTTCTTCACGGGGGTATTATCTAGCTGAAACATGCTCGCACGCAACCCGCGCGAGGTCCCCCTCTGCTGGCGCATCAACTTTCGGGAAGGAGAGAGCGAGGCTATTTCTCAGAAGAGCCGCTCGCCCTTGTTTTCGCCCAAAGCGTGCGCTTATAATTTACGCCTATTCGGGGCGTAGCGCAGTTTGGTTAGCGTGCCTGCCTTGGGAGCAGGAGGTCGGCGGTTCGAATCCGCCCGCCCCGATCCCGCAGAGCGCGTTCGGGTGGTAATCTCGCTTACCCCGCTGATAGTCCGCATATTGCCTTGAGACAATGCGTTTCAGGATCATGGGAGCAAAGATCTGTCCGGATTTCCGGGCACCTTAGGGGCCACTCTCCAACCTGAGGGATTAAATTATAAACTCCTAGAGGCTCGTCAGGGCACAAGGCGCTTTGCGCCTTGCCGAAGGGAATGCCCTGACGAGCCGTAGCCCTGCAAGACTTAAGGAGCGTCTCGTTCTGCCTAGCTATGGTCGTCCTCCTTGTTGAAGAAGTAGTTCCTGGCTTTGAGCATGTTGTTGGCTCCCTTCACGCTCCAGCTGGCTCCTGAGATCTTGAGCCTCCTGGTTATTAGGAGGTCAACATACTTCTCGCATGGGGATGATGTCCTCTCAGCAAGGGGGCCAAAGTA
>JBDRYB010000036.1:3357-15737 GCA_039803205.1 Caldifarciminota bacterium | reverse complement strand
AGCAATAGAACCCTAGAAAGATCCTTCCCCCCATCCTCCAAAGACCGTTTTTAGGCCCTGAACCCACCTCGGTTGAGATTCGTGCAGGAAGTGGGTTCAATCCCTCATAGGTAGGCTACAAACCATAAGCTCATTCAGCTGGGTAAGTGGCTCACTCGCGTTTCAATCCCTCATAGGTAGGCTACAAACCCGCGAGAAGGAGATGGCAATCATTGCTTTTGCTGTGTTTCAATCCCTCATAGGTAGGCTACAAACCATATCTGGGTCTCGGTTGAACCTGCACAACTGCCCCACGTTTCAATCCCTCATAGGTAGGCTACAAACCCGGTTTGCATAACTGCCAAATTATATTGGGTGACAAGGGGTTAATGCAAGTGCTCGATCTCGGAAACTGCACTTTTTGTCGCCGGACCCCCGGTAGTGCAAAACCCCCAGGGGGTCCGATCAGAATATAAACTCCTCGGAGGAGCCCTTCTCAAGTCCCATAACCTCTCGTTCAAAGTAGTGCTTGGTTCTGAATGTATAGATGATGACCGAATCTTCATCGGGCTCCATAATCTTGCGCAGGTCGCTTTTCAGCCTCGCAAACTGCGCGCCGGTCAATTCTCCCTCAAATACAGAGCACTGGACCCAGGTCAGGTATCTACGACAGGTCTTCAGGAATTTGGTCACTCTCTCTTCCCCTGCGTCATAAACCAGTATTATGAACATGGTTCACTCCTTTCGTATATAGGGGACATAATCCTCCTCATCTATGAAGTGCCGGTAAAGCTTGTAGCACTCAAGCCGAATCATGCGCCTGTATGAGACCTGTCTGCCGAGGTTCTTGTGAGCTATAGTCTCAGATAGACGTTCCTCGTATGCCCTGATGAATGTTTTGCGTGGGTTTTCCTTCAGGTAAATACCTCCCGCTTCCTCGGAAAAATCCCCTGGATTTATTTGTTGACGGTTGAGGAGCGCAAAAATCACCCTGTCAACCACCAAGGGTTTGAATATTTCTGCTATGTCAAGGTTCAGCGAGAAGCTCCGTTGATTAGGGGTGTGAAGGTAGCCTATCCTTGGATCAAGATGAGTCCTGTATATCTCCGAGAGCGCGGTGGTATACATAAGAGAGTTACCAAGGGAGATAAGGGCATTTAGACGGTTGCGCGGTGGACGGCGGGTCCTGGACTCAAACTCAAAGCCCTCCTGAGCGATTATCTCGTCAAAGGCCGTGTAGTAGATCTCCCGCGCGTTGCCCTCCAAGGCCATGAGCTCCTCGGTATCCTGTGGCTCGTTTATCCGGTTCAGAAGCTCGCCTATGGCCTCGCGCTGTCGGCTCAGCTCTCTGTCTCTCGTGGAGTATATCCTAAGGTTGAATAGCATGTTGCCAATAGCGCCCACTACAAAAGCCTTCGCAAGATAAAGCCTCTTTTCACGATCAAGATAGTGCTCGGCCTGGCTTAGGGTTATGAGGCCAGAGTTCAAACGCTCCCTTGGATAATATGTTCCAACATAGTAGCCGTGGTGGTTGAAAAAATGAATTAGGATTCCCTTCTGCGACACAAACTCAAGGAAACGCTTGTTCAGGTCAACCTCTCCGAAGACCTTTATCTCCTCTACGGTCTCCACGGGAATGACCTGTTTGCCCTCTTCAGTTTCAAGCACGATGGTGTTGTCGCCCCTTTTCAGGGTGCACTTTGATGAGATATAAATGGCTCTGAGCATCTTACCCCCAGCACATTTCTCTGTATCCGCATGGATTACAGTATCTGATCTTCTTTGGCCGAGGCGGATTTGGCCGCGATACGAGTTCCTTTATTTCTGCTAAGATACTCTCAACCCTGGCCTCCAGCTCAGGTGTCAATTCCACTATCTCACGCCTCCTTTCTTTCGGAAAGAGCAGAACTCCCCTTGTCTCAAATCCCTTCTCGTGCTTGAGATAATAAAGGTAATAGGCCAATTGCATCCGCGCGGCCTCCGGATGTCTTGATGAGCGTTTTACTTCTGCAACAACCCCTTCGCCCTCAACCAGGTCAATCACCAGCAGATTATCCACGGGAATCTCCTTGCGCTGACGAGCATAGGATTCCTGGTGAATAAGGCGGCCGGTGGCTAGATGGTAATGCTCTTTGGTATCCGGAAAGATGTGATGATGCATTAGCCAGGCCTCCCGGGGGCAAACCAGATAGGAGTAGAAGGTCGTGGCGTTTATGGGCATCAAAAAATCGCGCAGTCGTCTGTTGGATCTTCGGTCTTAGGCTTAATTGCCCCTAGAACGTCATCATAATCAATATCTGCAATCAATGACCAGGAAGTCGGTCCCTGTGTTATGCGGTTTTTCAACCACCACCAGGGAACAGGAACCATTATCTCGGGAAGTTTCCAGGATTGTTTTTGTTCAACGAGCTTGTAGGCCTCGGTTACAAATCTTTTCGGAATAACCTCAACTGTAAGGTTTCCCTTCCTGGTTAATCTCTGTTCGGTCTTTTCATCAAGGAACAAGGTGTATATACCTAACTTTTCTCGGAGTTGTTCGGCGTCTCTCTGTCCATCTTTCAGTTCACTGCGAAACTTTTCAGAGTTGAAAAGATGATTGTAAATCTCCTCGACTCCTTCCCTCATCTCTCTATCCGATGGCTCATCCGGCATTGAAGTTAAAATTTCCCTCGTCAAAGCCAGAATGCCAAAGATCTTCTCCTGATAAACCTTTTTGGATTTATCCGATTCGGGCATTATCTCAACTGGCGCGCATCCGAGTTCACCATAGCGATTAACCCTTCCTATTCGTTGAACTAGGGCATCCAAAGGAGCCACCTGCGTAAACAAGGCCTCGTAGGATATATCAAGACTTACCTCTACCACCTGAGTGGATACGAGCAGAGAGCCTCTTGGAGGATTCTTAGCAACTTCTTCAAGTTTCGCTTTATCTCTATTAATGAAACGACTATGCAGAAGAAAAGCCCTTTCTCCGAGTCTTTTTCGTGCCTGCATGAAGAAATTTTGGGCATCATCAACGCTGTTGAGGACCACTAGAACCTTTTTACCTCTGGTCACCATGTCGACAATCTCGGGCAGAACCTCTTCCAAGGCCCTCTCGGAAACAAGGATTTTGTGCCTTCTTTTATTCCAAAATTCTTCCTCTGCTTCAACTAATTGGCCTTCCTGCCCTATTGATTCTCTTATAGTTTTTAAAAGCGGCGATGGGAAAGTAGCGCTCGCAAAGGCTTGCCTACTGCCCTTCAAATTCCCTAGAGCATTTAACAATATCCCAAGAGTATACGGTTCGTAGGCGTGTATCTCGTCAAAGACTATTGCCCCATTACGAGCTAATGTCTCCTTTATCTCCCAATGCCTGCCGTTCAGATGAGCAAGAAGAAGCTGGTCAAGGGTTGCCACATTGACTGGTTTGGCAAATGAGGACGATAGAAGAGTTTCAACCCATTCTTCTTCCTCTTCAAGTTCGGTCTTTGAACGCAGGTAGAACGAAGCCTTACCGTGTGAAAGGCCTGTTTGACCGCAAAAAATGTGTTTGAGCCTTTCAAACATTGCGTTGCTGGTTGCCTGAGTTGGAAGCAAGTAGATAATTCGGGTAGCCTTAGCGGCCCACCCAACCAGGGCTTCGGTTTTGCCGGACCCGGTCGGTGCTCGAATGAACAAGGGGGTTTCGGCTTCCCAGCATTTTTCCTGGAAACCGCGGAGTCTAATCCTTCTTTGCTCAATATGTTCTTTAATCCTTTTTCTGCCCTCAACCAAGAAATACTCTTTGGGATCTTTCCGGCCTGACGCGGCCCAATCAGCCAGATTTAGGATGGTTTTTATCTGTGCAAAATCCGACCTCTTGATACTACGGTGTTCCTCATTGGCTTTAGTCCAGTAATAATAGGCTGGAAGTTTAGATGATACCTCAAGAACCTGTCTCAAGAAATCTTTATCTAACCGTAGATTCATCTGCTCTGTCAGGCTCAAAAGAAGCTTCAGAAACGCTTCATGGAAATCGGGCTTCCATTCCCTATAGTCTTTATAGAGATCGGAGTGAATTGGAGTATGGTGAGTCAATACTGCAATGGAAGCCTCAGGAAGATCTTTGAATACCTCCTTTTCAAGCAAATAAACAAACGGAAACGATGCCAGAGCATGAGGAACTCGCTTTCCTGTTCCTTTCCTGATATATTTCTGGAAGCTCTTCGTTGCTTTGCCAACATCATGTAACAGGCAAGCAAATAAAGCCTTTTGAAAAACCACACCATCTAGATTGAGTAACCTGGCTATCACGCAACCTGTTTCTAAGGTCTGGCAACTGTGTTCTAAGAGCCCAACATCCGGTTTGGCCAGTAGCTCCTCAGGGCCAGAAACAGAAAGCTCTTCCATCGGTTTGAAAAGCCTCAAGTCCCTCCACGAACATCTTAAGCCCCTTAGGGATAAAGGTAAAGTATAACTCTTTTTCTGGTTCTCGTATGCCTTTGTTTATCTTGAAAGATACGGGCAGTTTAACACTCTGAGGGAGTGAGAAGAAGCCTTCCTGATCCAAGATGAGTTTTATTTTCTCTTCCGGAATCGTGTGTATGTCAACAGGAATAAAGGTTCCTGAGAATTCGGGAGGAGTTGGAGTTGCTTCAACAAAGCAGTTTTTAATAATAGCTATCAGCTCATCTTCTCTGCCTAAAGAAAGGGAATAGGCAGGATCGTCAAAAGCCTCTTTGAGTTCCTCAAGCAATTCCGGTGCCCCAGCATATAGTATAGTGTAAGCAGGAAAAAAGAGGAGCTCCCTAGTATAGATGGAACGCGTCTTTATCTTTGTTCCTTCGATCTTCATTATCTTCCATAGATCCTTGGCAACTCCTGGCGGTCTGTCAGCAATTACAGTAGATTTAAGGCATCTAATTTTACTTCCGTCTCGCCACATTTCCTCAGGAGATAATCCCAGAGCTGCCCCTGCTAAACCTAGTAGGGTAGTAGGAGGTGGTAGCGGGAAGGTTTTCTGGTAATTGTGGTCCATAGGGCGCCGGAACGAGGATACTAAACCATGAACCTTCAACTCAAGTACCTTCATAGTGCCTTGCCCACATCCTCTTTGGCTTTGTCTATGGCTTGACCTATTGAAAAAACTTTGTCCCCGAAGGTTTTCTTGATGTCATCCTCGTTAGCAAAAAACCCTTTCTCCAAGCCAAAGAACTGCTCCTCAATATATTTGTTCATCCTTTCCAGGGATTCTTTCAACAGATCAAGGTCAAGATTTCGCTCCTCATCCACAAGAAGACTCTCAAGGAAGATTGGGTGTTTTGCTTTCATTCGTGCATAGGCTAGGAACTTTGGAGAAAGATCAACGACCATCCTCGCGGTTCTACCGCCACCCCAAAGGAGCCGCAAGGATTCAAGAAGGGCCTGTATCCTCCTTATTTTTTCATCTTTAGGTAGCTCTTTTGCTTCTTTTTGACCAGTTTCCAGGTTTGTGAAAAGGCCCACGCGATCCAATTCTACCAGTAGTGCTCCCCTGAAGATATTGTTGTAGACCTCAGTCTCAAACATATTGCCACCCTCGGAGACAGCTTTTCCGAACTTCTCAAATGAACGCGTTCCCAGGTCCCTGTCCCCCCTGAAAGGAAAACACCCTACGGCAAAAGACACACGAACCGGAGAGGTACGCCTTTTACCACCCGTAGCGGCCATGTATCCGAAAAGGTCTTCATCTATGAATTCCCAAGGCTTAGCTGGGGGTTCTACCTCTTGTTTGTTTGTTATCGTGGCGTGAGGTTCCGATAGTCCCCATCCTAGCTCCTCTATCCGGTCACGGAGGGCACGGCGTATGGCCTGGCCTGATATATAGGGAAGCGTATTTCCGTCAGGCATAGTTACCTTCTTGGCAACTATCACATTGCCTTCAGTATGGGAAGCGTTCACATTCCCAGCAGAAACCTTGAACAGGTATCCTATGGATATAGATTTGCTCATTTGTTCTCCTCCTTTTTATCAGAACCCTTCCAGAGAAAGGAGTTCATGGCGTATATGCTCAAGAGTGTTTTGATCCTCTGCCAAGGCTGACCGGCTATCCTTTCGCCCTTTTCAATTCTTATCAAGGCTTCAGGTGCTGTCATTTCAAGCCTGAACTGGATATCGTTGATGATCTTCAGGTAGTCGTCTATGTTTTTCGCGTTGCGCAGGGAATAGAGCAGTCCCATCTCGTTTGCTTCCCTGCACTTATTGCCCAGCGAGTGGCCGAATCCGGCCAAGAGCTTTATGGTGTCTTCATCCATCTTGAGAACCTCCTGATGATATATACCTAGAAACTGAGAAAGGTCTTTAATGGGATAAGGGTTATCTTCTTTGGCTCTGGCGTTATAAATAAAATCCTCAATAGATTGGGCTATCTCAGAAAACTCAGTTATGCCGAGGGCAACCTGCTCGCGCCATATACTGTTCCGAGACTTACCCTCTTTGGTCATAAATTGTTTTATTATCGGTGAGGGGTCCACCCCTCGTGTTCTCCAAGATCTGTAGAGCCTGTAAAGAGGTTCCAGCTTAGAGAATTCGGTAAAGCCAGTCATGTTGAAACCTTTGTTAGCCTGGCCAGAAATCCCTACAAGGATTAGGTGTGCCTGCGCACTCTTTTCCTGTCCAAGAAGCGAGAAGAATACCTCTTCTACTTGTGCGCTAGTTTCTTTTTCATAAAGCTTTGAGAACACATAGAATAGAAAGCCCAACATAGTCTCGTGTAAGCCCTCACCGGAAAAGTCAGCAGGAAAATTGGTCGCCTTACTCTTCAACTCTTCCGAGGCGATTATGGGCCTAATGGCATCCAAGAACTGAGAAAGGAAACCCAAATCGTCTGAGTGGAAAAGGAACATATGAAGATTGTTGTCGTGCCTTCTGTAGAGAGTGCCCAGATAGGCTGCCATTCCGGCCAAAGCGCAAACCGGACAAGAGTGATAGGGTGTGTCCAGGGAGGGATAGAAGTTTGAGAACTTACTCGGCTCCACTAAGAAGGGATAAATATATTGCTTTAGGGCAACAAGAGCATTATTATCCCCGCAGAAAATACAGGGCCCTTTTCTGGTTACCTTTATTTTTATTTGGTATAGCGGTGGATGTTCCCATATCTCAAACTCTTTCTTCTTGCCATCTACCATACAAGTGTATTTCTGGGTTTTGCCGGCCTTAGTCTTAGTCTTTGGTGTAACTTTGATGAAGACATCCGCGGGAGAAACCCAGTTCTTCTTCTCATAAGACTGTAACTTTCCGGTCAGGGAGTTGTAAAACTCTTTCCTATTGCCTGTAGGCTTTACCAAGTATTCGTTTACAAGCCTATCTACGGTCTCTTGTAACTCTATCTCTTGTCCATTCTCGAGGCCAAGCAACCGTTTTAGCTGAATCTTCCCATTGTCTATCCAGAAATTACCTGTAAATTCAAGACTTATCTTGACTCGCAACTTCTTCCTCCTTCTTCCTCACCCCCATAGTATACTCTCCTCCGTCAAGGCCTTTCAACTCCATTTGATCACCTCCACCATTCCGAACCCCTGGGAGTTCTTTGAACCCAAGCCAGCGTCCAGGGCAATCTTCAGAAGCTCTGGTGGACCAGAGAGCTCGTAAAGCCCATTCCAAGCTTTGATGACTGTCCCTTTGAATGTGAGGACCTTCTCGTCCCGCGCGCTCACCCGGAGTGGTTTCAGAACGACATCCCAATCCTCAGGAACCTGCTTTCCGTTCAGTGCGGCGTATTTTTTCAGGAGGTTCTCAGAGATGAGGCGCCCGAACTCTTTCTCAAAGGGAGAATAATAATAAGTCTTCTTGCGGCCCTCCGCGTCATAAAGAGTACTGTAGACCGTGATGGGTGAAATGGCCTTGACCACCATCCTCTCAGCTCCTGGAGAGAATAATACTTCAACGCCTTCCACCACACAGGGGTTCTGTCCTATAAACAAAGCCCTCTCCCTAACGAGGTTCAGAACCAGGGACTCCAGGAAATCCGTATGAACAGAAGCAACTGACCACTTAAGCTGGCCCATGAATTTTATTTCCTCGCCCTGTATCTGGAAACGGCCATACAACTTTGAGAATGTGAAGAGCTTGAATCTTCGCTTTTCCAGAGGAAAACCCCTATCGTGAATGTTCTCCGCGATTGCTTTTTCAAGGTGATGATAAACGAATCCCTGGAGGAGATGGTTGTAATGTATAGGGAGAGTTATCTCCTCCCTTTCCGGGAAAAAGCTGATTCTCACCTGCATGTTCAGATGATAATCCTGAGTGATGCTGAGAAGCAAACATATTTCCCCCCAGCCTACCCTCGCGTCGGCGCCGAATCCTCGCCGGGAAAGGGATTCCAGATTAACGAGGGGAAGGACTTAGCCCAACTTTGACACCTAATTCTCTCAGCAGATCACGCCCCAAGGAGTCGGCACCATGGTCGCTGAGGCTCACGGTAAGCGAGGGCGGCTGTTTCGGTTGTCAAACGAGGATCGCTTACCTTTATGACATACTTGCCATCATACCTCTCGGCCTCTGAGACCTTAGCCTGGTCTATCTCAAGGAGGCCCTTCCTCTATCCCCTGTTTCTTATCAGGGCTTTTGGGTTGGTCTCCATCTCCTCCCTCTCAGCGCGCTCCCTCTCAGCCTCATCAGGGTTGTAGCATATTATGTAGCGTTCACCATCAACTACCGCCTCCTTTACCCAGAGCTCTGACTTACCTTCCCTCTCTATCCTGTGGTATCTACCCTGCCTTGAGAGGGCCTTTCTGGCAGGATGAGATGCCATCCTTAATCCTGTTATGTAGTCATAACCAGCCTCATCCATGAGCCTCAGGTTGGCCTCTGACACCATGCCCCTGTCGCAGACAAACACTGCCCTCTTTATCCCAAACCTTTCTCTGAGGTCATCAAGGGCTCTGTATAGGTGATGGAGCTCGAGGCTCTCAGAGCCCTCTATGAGGTATTCCTCCCTGAGCTTCTCTGAGAGGGATAGCTTTGAGCCAGGGTCAGATAACCTTGGTAGACCATACAGAATATTGCCCTCTCAAGGGGAAACTCGTTTCTCTTCTCCGAGTCTATCCGGCTCAGGATTGCCTCAAGGCCTAAGCCCTTCCAGAGGCTCTCTAGGACATAGACATCCCCATAGGGCTTAGCCCATCTGAGGAGCATATCCTCGGATGCCTTGAGAACCATGACCTTCTCCGTGAACCCCGAGAGGGTGGCTATGAGCTTATCCACCTTGATTTTACGCGGAACTCAGGGAATAAGTCATCCGAAGATCAGGGTTTTAGTGTCAAAGTTGAGTTAGGTGCGCCTAGAAGCCCTTCTCCGAGAAATTTGGGTAAATTCTTCAGGAACTTATCTAGAAACTTCTACTTACCAAAAAGTTGCTTGTGATATTCCACTACCTCCGTTGCAACCTCATTTGAGGGTTTCTCAGTCTGGCTCAGGATACGTTCCAATCTCTCAACTTCCTCAATCGCTCCTATGGCAACCTCTATGCCGGCCCAACCAGTCTGGATAACTATTCCTTTTCCGCCCAGTTCCTCTCCGGTGTCATCCTTGAGCATGGATCGGATGGTTAGATCAGGTTCCTTTTGGGCAGGTTCCTTACTTCTCAAGAAGGCTATGTGCCTCTCCTTATCCTTTTCCCAGCGTTCTCTTTCCTCAGACAGGAGCTCTCTGAGGCGTTCTATCCTTGCTGGAATCAGGTGTTCTGGACCCGCGTCTAAGAGATTCGCTATCTGGTATATAGTTTCCTTGACGCTTGCATGGACGAAAGACGCTCCCTTTTGCCTGAACCTGACTCTGGCCTCCTCAAGAGCGGATTTCTCGTCCTCCGGGAGCGAAGCCGGAAGTTCATAACCCTCCAAGAGGGAACTCAGCCAACTGATGTCTGTTTCGGGTTCGGGGATTTCCGGTTCGGGGAGCGGGGGTTCGGCCCTCCTTTGCCTCGCGTAAATAGGCAGAATCAGCAGCCCAAGTAGCAAAAAAAGTGCCACGAGGATCAACGCTAACCAAAGGCCCTTGTTTGACATGTTAAACCTCTTCAATGTTCAACACCCTCTTCATATCAGCGAGCTTATCCTTTACCTCATCAAGGGCGCTCCAGAGCTTGCGACAAACGCTCGATTCCCTTTCCAGGCGTTTTTGGATTTCATCCTTGGCGCGCTCGTGCTTGTCAAGGTCTCTCTCTAGCTTCTGTATATCTACCCTGCGTTCCTCGTAGATCTCCTCAAGTCTTCTCTCCAAGCGACCTATAAATTTATACATGGTCTCCCTGGCTTTCCTGATGCGCTCTTTGATCTCGTCGCTGACATCCCTCTGGGCTTTCCACCGCGCTCTTTCCACATCGTTCCTGGCTATGTTTTCGGCCCCCCCAGAAAGTTTATCCCAAAAACCGTAACTGAAGCGCACCTCCGCATCTGTGTAGAAGGATTCCTTTTCAAGGCCTGCGAACAAACGCTCCACCAGTGCGGAAAGCTCCTTCTTTATGCTCCTGGATTGCTCGCTCTGGAGGGGAATGCCCTCCAAAGTCTCCCATATCCGTTCCTTTATATCCATGCATCTCCTACTTATAGAGTTCATCGCCTCTTCAAAAGCTTCTTCCGCCGCCCACTGGATCTCCGTCGTAAGCTCAGCTTCCGTGCTACCCTTGAATAACCATGGTGTATGTATTTCAGACGGTCCTTCCACATGAACCCTCACATCCTTTTCCAGGTCAAGAAATTCTCTCTGGATGGTGTCCTCGATCCCCTCTAACGCATCATATATGGAATCCTTGATTTCCTCAAACTCCTTGAGCTTGTTCTCCAGGTCATTTCTGAGTTTCTCCACACCTTGTTTTGCCTTTTCAAGTTTATCTTCTGTTTCCTTCAGCTTGCGCTCGGTCTGGACCACGGCCTCGTCCACGCTCACAGTAAGCATGCTTAGAGGCTTTGCGAAGAGTATCTCGTGCTTCCTGGCTATGATCTTTTCTTCTATCTTCTTCTTCAGCTTTTCCACACCCGAACGCTCCATAAGCATCTCAGGATTATCCACTGGCCAACCGTTTTTCCTCATAAGGTCCGAGTAGAAATCCTCGTCACGCCCACCAAGCTTCTTTTTTGCCAGCATAAAGGCCATTGCCGAAACAGGAACCGTGTTTTCTGGGGCGAACCACTTCTCCGCGAGATTCACCGCGAGGGTTCCCCAACCCCACTCCTCCGCGGCGTGCCTGGCTCTTTGGGAAACCCGGGGGACAATCCCCTCCATGAATTCCCTGTATTCCCTTTCATCCAACTCGTCCAGCCTTGCTGGAACCAAGATCAGCTCGGAAACACAGGCTTTTTTAAGAGACCTGAGCGCGAGCTCAAGGTCAGACCTGTCCAGGAACCTCTTTGGGCTTGACAAGAAAATGACTGCGTCGGCATCCTTGAGGAACTTCTGGGTTTGGTTTTCCCTGGAACGCACAGGGTCGTTCAAGCCTGGTGTATCAACGATCTCCAGATCAACCAGCATTGGGTGGGGATAAAGCAGTTCAGCGTATTTGACCAGGCTTGAGAACCTGCCCTTCGCGCTCACATATTTATCCAGTTCATTCCAGTCCACCTCTCTTTTCGTTCCCAGGAGAGATTCAATCTCGTTCCCCAGATGCTTTTTCGCCTCCTCAACCATGGCGGAGTAAGTATCCTTGGAGCCACGGCGGCGCCGCTCCTTCTCAAACTCCTCCTCAGCCCGTTTGAACATTTCTTCGGATACTTCGGTAGGAGTTTCCTCCCCTCGCTCCTCTGAGATTATCTCTGATATGGGTGCCCTTTCCTTCTTCGCCTCATTTTTGATCTGCTTCCAATCCTCCTTCGTGTAGAAGACCACTGTAGCCCCCGGTTTTCCCTCTGTGTGCTTTATGATCGTTAGTCGCGCGGTCTGGGGGGACACGGCCACAGGGAGCACATCCTCTCCATCAAAAATAATGGCGTTCAGCAAGGTGCTCTTTCCTGATTTTATCTGGCCGATGACCCCGAGGACAACCTTTTTGTTTTCTTCCACTCGTTTCTTGAGCTCATTGATGGTGTCGGCGAGTTCTATGGAAACGCCGGTTGCCTCTTTTACCTCTTCTAAGACCGGAAGGAGTCCCTCCCTCAGGCTATCAATGAACTCGGTTATTTGTGCCGCTTTTTCTCTGTAAGCTTCAAGCATCTTGAGCCTCCTTAGTTTCGGATATGATCAGCAGAACGATGTTATGCTTTTCAAAATTCCTCATCAAATTCATCCTCCTCATCTTCAAATTCATCCTCATCCTCATCAAATTCATCCTCATCTTCCTCGAATTCATCCTCCTCATCTTCAAATTCATCCTCATCCTCATCAAATTCATCCTCATCTTCCTCGAATTCATCCTCCTCATCTTCAAATTCATCCTCATCCTCATCAAATTCATCCTCATCTTCCTCGAA
>JBDRYB010000036.1:0-3258 GCA_039803205.1 Caldifarciminota bacterium | reverse complement strand
ATTCATCCTCCTCATCTTCAAATTCATCCTCATCTTCCTCTACTTGAAGTGAGGTTAGTAAGTTTTGAAATAAGGGAGGCCTGGCTGATGCATCATCACATCTTTCCGGAGTTAGTAAGTCTAGAAATGAGACTAGTAAACCTGATATGGGATGCCTCTCAACCTTATTCCCAATAGCCAACCCGAAGAATAAGTCGTAAAAGAGCTCATAAGATTCTATGAACCCGTTCTTTATCGCCTTCCAATCCCAGAATTTCTTGAAAGCGGAGCCTATGTCAACATCACCATATGCGACCTCAAAACGCCAGCAGGCAGTATAGAGAGCCCTGTAGCAACCGGTAAGATTACCCAGTATCTTGTGGTATGCTAATGACCAAGCAGACCAAACGATCTTAGTAGATGAGTCTAGCCCGGTTAGCTTTTCATACACCTCTTTCTCATAAGGCGCTAGGGACCAAAATTTTTCCAGCCATTTATCATACCATTTACCTAATATGTCTTTATCTATCTGTGCCCCAGTCCGATGGGGTGCGGTAACGCAGGTGTTGAGATCGGAGAGAGCTCGTTTGTATAAGGAGACCAACTTGCTCACAAAGTCATCTAAGTCCTTCTTGGTTAACCCTGCCTGTTTCAGGGCCTCGTTGACCTCAACCTCAGCCTCTTTGCTGATCTCCTCGAGCTCCTTTTCCAATGTCTGGATTCCCTCCTCTATCGCTGGCAAGAGCCGGTCGTTTCCCCCCGCATCCTTCAACAACCTCTTCAATTCCTGGGATCCGGCTATGGAGGTCTCCTTTTCCGCACCAATGACCCCAAGGACATTCCCTATCTTCTTGGCGGTTACATTTTTCTCGGTTACATCAAGCACCTCCTTTCTATCTGATGGGGGAATAAGGTCCATGTGAGTGAGAACAATAAGGATCGGGGTTTCCTCAGGGATATTCTCGGTGATGTAATCCAGATCGCTCGCTGTTAGTCCCTGTGTAGCGTCTGCAACCCAGATTATTCCGTTGGAATTCAGGAGGGCCTCACTTGCCTTTGTTTCCAGGGCCTTGTGCGTAGAGGATATGCCTGGAAGGTCAAGCAACTCCACGCCTTCAGGGGCCAAAGGATTCTCGTAAATCGCCTCATCCTGTTTGTCTATGTATTTCTTGAACAGGTGGCTCATCTTAGAGGCTTGCAGATTCAGAAATTCTCTGAGCTCTTTTTCATTTGCCTGATTCCACACGAGTCCCTCTCGCAGGAGCAGTCGCTCGGAATCCCCTCTTCTCACCACAGTGGGTATCGCCGTGGTTTCAGAAAGGCCTGTTGGCAGGATGGGGCGGCCCAGGATGTTGTTGATCAGGGTTGTTTTGCCAGCGCTAAAGGGCCCGGCCACGGATATGCGCGGCCCGGAGAAATTCATTCGCTCCGCCAGGGCCGCGATCCTTTGAAAGACAGGGGCTTCCTTGTTTCTTTTGGCCATCTCTATAAGGGCAAGAAAGGCAAGACCCCATACCCGTTCCGACTGTTCTGCCGGCGTCATACTATTCATGGCTTTCCTTCCGGTCCGGCCATCAGGCCGTTAAAGAAGCAATGGCCTTCTCCAGCCTGGATATATCCTCCTCCAGGGATTTCTTCTCGGCCTCGTAGTCAAATATCCTCTTTTCTTTCCTGGCCTTCAACTCAGAGAGAGCATCCTCAACTTCCCTCAGGAAAGGTTCCATCTCGTTCGCGATATGCTCCTTTGCTTCGGCGCGCAGTTCGTCCAGTTTTTCGTTCAGCTCTTTGCGCATATTGCTGGAGACCCTCTCAACAGCCGTGCTGAGAGAGTTTCTTACTATGCCCTTTACGAAGGTCTTTTTGAAGCCTTCGGATATTACCTTGCCTGCTAAGCCCTCCAGGAGGGTCCAGAGTCCTCCCCAGGGAAGAATGATGGTTGTCAGGAGGATCAACCCTAAGTCCAACCACTTCGCCCACCATGGGAAAGCTACCTCAACATCACCAAAAGAACCGGACAAAACACTCTTGCATTCGCTTATTTGTTCCCGTATCTTCCTTTGAAGATTAGCGGCCTCAATATCCCAAAGCCTCCTCAACTCAGCCACGAATGGTTCGCCGCTCCCTGATTCAATGACCCTGTTCACATAGGTCTCCACGGAAGCATATGCCTTTGTCTCAAAGTTGGCGAGAGATTCTCTCACGGCCTCCCTTATGTTCTCCATCATATCGTCTGTCTTCTTAGAGATGTTTCGGAGTATCTCTGTCCTCTTGCGCTCGCTTTCTTTGATTTTTTCCTCTATCTCCTGGATGTCAAGCTTCAGCGAATCTCTTAGTGCGGCAAGGGTGCCCAATATGTGCTTTCCAAGGTCAGTCAGCCGCTTTGAGGTTGCCTTGGTTTTTATCGCCTGTGCCTGTGGGACAAGCTCATTCAACAAGTCTCTCAGGGAATCCACCCCTTTTTCTTCCTTTGCTGAACTAAGGAGTACTCTCTCAATTCCCATCTCAGAAACCAGACTCTGATTATGAGATAAGGCCTCCTCCCTATTATCGGGCAAAAGCAGATCAGCCTGGTTGAGTATCAGGTATGTCTTCGGGGCATAGCGCTGGTGCAGATTCATGAAGTCCAGAAGCTCCTTGGTTATTCCTTGTGTGGCGCTGACCACCAGAAGGATTACATCAGCCTTTTCAAGCGCCTCTATGGTTATTTTCTCGTGTATCTCGTAGACCGAGGAAATGCCCGGTGTGTCCAAGAACAGAAAGCCAGCGGGGAGATCATCAGAAGCGATATACACATCTACCATCTGTTTTTGGCTTGTGTTGACCTCGTTTATGGAGGACAAAGGCAGGCGTTTCCCGCCGGGCAATTCTATGCCTTCCTCCTGGCCCTTTCTTATTACCCTTATACGAAAGCTAGTTGCGGTAGTCTCAGGCAAGCTTACCGGAAGAACCTCTTTTCCGATGAGTCTATTCAATAACGAGGATTTTCCGGAGCTGAAAGGCCCGATGAATATAACCCTCAGCAGGGTTTCGCGCATGTCTTGCAGGACCTCTTCTACCCGGTTGGTCTCCTTTTGGGAGAATGCCGCTTGCCTTCTTATGGCTATTTCGCTTATTACATCAAGAGTATTTTGGAGGGAAGTCTGACTCATTTCAACCCACTTCCTGCACGAATCTCAACCGAGGTGGGTTCAGGGCCTAAAAACGGTCTTTGGAGGATGGGGGGAAGGATCTTTCTAGGGTTCTATTGCTCAGAAACCCCCCTCTGAGAGAGTCGAAAAT
>JBDRYB010000035.1:0-16193 GCA_039803205.1 Caldifarciminota bacterium | reverse complement strand
TTATCCACGCGTCTCCGGGCTCCACGAGACACAGGGTAAGGTTCACCGGGCCCTCACTTGGGTTCTTGGAGAGTTTTACCGAGTTCTCAAGGATCAAGCTACCTATGGCCATGGCTCCGAGGGTATCCTCGCCGCCAGTGGGTGAGCCGCCGCGGGGGTAGGCGCAGGTTATATGGTATACGGATGAGCCTTGGGTGAGCACAAAACGATAATCGCAGGAACCAACACCAGATTTGTAGGTGCGGATGTAAATGGAATCTCCAGCAGAGGCTTGGCAGTTCCAAAGCTTTGCGTTGTAGCCTACATATCCGCCTATATTAATAGGTTCCCAACCACAATTCAATAGGCCGCCACCAGGAAGTATCTTGAATATCTCTATACTATATTCGTAGCTTGTAGCAGGGGGCTTCGGGGTTGGATCGCAGCTCTCGCAGTAGGGGCATATGGCTTTTGCCAGGCCTGTGAGACTAAGTCCCCAGGCTGACGAGACCAGACACATCACGCCCAAGAGGGCACCACCTATTGAGATGTTCCACCTTTTCATCTCTTCTCTCCTTTTTGCCCGATATTCAGACCCTCGGGACCGGGGGCTTTCGGTTAGGCTCAAATTTTAACCCCCCCGTGCTGGATCAACTTGTGTCAATAACAAGCTAAATCCTTGCCGGATAAGGACTTAAGCCGAACTCCTTGTGGGCCAATAACTTATGAGAATTCTGCTGATTTTATCGGGATTTACGAGAGAAGGATTGGCCTAAGAAGGCCATAGGCCGGCCGAGAGATTGGGCGATCCGCGTTTAGATTACTTGCTTACGATATCTATCTGAGCCCCAAGAGCGCCCAGCTTCCCAGCGAAATCCATGTATCCCCTCTCAAGGTGCTCTATGCCGGAGACCTCTGTCTCTCCCTCAGCGATGAGGCCGGCCAGGACAAGCGCGGCAGTTGCCCTCAGGTCCGTTCCCTCAACCGGAGCCCCTGAGAGTTTCTCAACACCCCTTATTATGGCCCTGCCTGTTCCGTCAACTGTTATGTCGGCGCCGAGCCTGTTGAGCTCAAAAGCGTGTTTGAAGCGGTCCGGGTAGATGGTCTCCTTTACAGTGGATACACCGTCGGCCACGGAAAGAGCGGTCATTATCGCTGGTTGAAGGTCAGTTGGAAAGCCTGGATGCGGATTGGTCGCGATATCATGGGGCTTCGGCCTATCAGAGCCGGTTATCTTGATGCTCCATTCTCCTTGTTCAACCCCCGCCCCCATCTCCTTCATTACAGTCAAAAGGGGGAGCATATCTTGAGGATTCACATCCTTTATGACCACATCCCCCCGGGTTATGAAGGCGGCAACAGCTATGGTTCCGCCCTCTATCCTGTCTGGAATGTTGTGGAATGTCCCTGGTGATGAAAGGGTCTGGGTTCCTTCTATTTCCAGAACCCCGTTTTCGGGGCCCTTGATCCTGGCCCCACATGCTCTCAGAAAATCAGCAACAGCAACGACCTCAGGCTCACAAGCCGCGTTCAGAATGAGGGTTTTTCCCTTTGCGAGGGTCGCGGCCATCATCAGATGAGCCGTAGCGCCAACGGAACGAAAAGGCAGCTCCATCTCCATTCCAGAAAGCCCGCAGGAGCTCGCGACTATCTCTCCGTGCTCTATCTCTATTGAGGCTCCCATTCTTGAAAGCCCATCAAGGTGAAAGTTTATCGGCCTCGGGCCAAAAGAGCATCCCCCTGGCAGTGCGACCCTCGCCTTTCCAACCCTGGCCAAAAGAGGGCCGAGTATGTATGTTGAGGCCCTCATCCTTGAGACGAGCTCGTACGGCGCTCGGTGGTTTTCTATCCGGGATGCGTCTATGAGCCAGGAATCTTCGCCCTCCTTTTTCACACTGACGCCAAGGCCCGCCAGGAGATCGGCCATTGTGAGAACATCCTGGACAAAAGGAACTCGCTTGAGCTTTACTGGCTCAGGAACCAAAAGGCACGCTGACATCAAAGGGAGTGCCGCGTTCTTCGCACCAATCGCCTCTGTTTCGCCGATGAGAGGCCTCCCTCCCCTAACCAAGTATCTCTTGCTCAACGCTCCCAGCTCAGTTTTGATTCGCGGTTTCTCTAATACGGGAACCACCTCAGGCCGCCCGCGGCCTGATAGGCGTATTTTATACTGATCCAACCCGCGGGGTCAGCGTTCACAGCCGTGAGACGGACGAAGTTGCAGGATCTGTTCCACTCGTAGCTGCCCGCTCTCAGCCAAGCCGCGTATTCCGGCGCTGTAACGAAGGGAGAGTAGCTGTAGGCGAAGAGGGTATCGTCTTTGTCCGGAGTAGGGGCATAGTCCTGGGTGTTGACCGCGAAGGCCGTGACGAAGGGCATGGCGAAGATGCTCGGGGAAAGGAGGCGCAAGCTGGAGAAATCAACGGCGCCAGGTAGGGTGTCCATGATGATTATCTGAACCCCCCACCACCAGGAACTGGTGTCTGCGTGGAGGTTATATAGGGTATAGTGCCCGCTCGCGTCAAAAGAAACTCCGGAGGGGGTGGTGTCCGAGTAATCGGGCTCGTATATGGTAAATGAGTCGACATAGGGAGTGAGGTCAATGCTTCCTTCAAGCCTTGCTCCTTCCGCGACGACCCTGAACCTCTTGCCTATCATGGTGCTGTCAAAGATGTAGTGCAGGGACTCAGGGGGCAGGGTATCCAAGAGGCTGTCGTCCTTATAGAGTAGAAAATCAATGACGCCCTCAGCGCTGTCCCACATCAGGTCTACACTGCCTCCCATGTCCTTTACCATATACCTGAGGTTTATGTCCTGCGGCCTCGCGCCGCAGTCCATTCCCGAAAACCAGATAAGGCCCAGGATGCCCAGGGCCACGCCTTTTAATATCCTCATCTCTGATCCTCCTTGTTGTTTTCTTGGAGCTTGGCCTGTGCCTCCGTGAGCTTGCGTTCTGTCTCCGCCAGCTTGGCGTTCAGGGAATCCACTGCCTCAGAGAGCTCCTCAACATCCTTTCTGAGCCTCTCTATGTCCTTCGCGGATGGGCCCGGAGAACAAGCTGAAAAGCTCACGAGTGCAAATAAGATCCAAAAGCTCTTATTCACGGGCTAATTTTAACCCATTCCTGCTGGCAGGATCAAGCACGCTGGGTTTATAATTTGCTTCTCGCGGTGGGCGTAGCTCAATCGGTAGAGCACTGGACTGTGGCTCCAGGGGTCGGGGGTTCAAAGCCCCTCGCCCACCCCTCTATCTAATGTATGATCTGGATAGGTATTTTGCTTGGTGCGGCTAAAGGATCGGGTTCCCTCCCCTCAATTCCAGTGAACGACACGAACGATGTCGCTTTCGCTAATGTGCTGAGCAAAGAGACGGCTAAGCACCTTGCTGACTCCGGATACAAGGTTATTGAAGTGAAGGATGATGTTATAACTATTGAGGCATTTCCATATAAGGGAGGGCCTTCCCTCAAAATGAACCTTTCCCCTTCCCTTCTTGGCCCCGGAGAGCTGAACAGGCTCAGCATCCAAATCTTTTTCGTGATAAAAGATAAATACAAATCCGCCGAGAGACGAGAGGAGCTCCTTGAATGGGTGAATAATCTTAACTCCACATACGCTTTCTACAAGTTCGCTTTGGACAAAGATACTGATCTCGTTGTGATTTTCACGCTTCCGTTTGAGGATGAACTGGACATGAGCATTCTTTATAAGACCCTCTCGTACACAATGAAGAATCTTCCTCTTGCCATTTTGATGGGAGGAGGGAGCGTTTACTTAAAGTAATTTTGGAGATACTCCCACTCGCTTCCGAGAGCTGGCCCGGAGTAAGAAGCTCCTCAGTTCTGGTGAGGACTCCGGATGCTTCTATCGTGATAGACCCTGGATGTGCCCTCGGTCCGAGCAGATACGGCCTCCCGCCCCATCGGCTTGAATGGGAGGCGCTTGATCTCGCCTGGAAGGCCATCTCATCAGCCCTTGAGGGCTCGGATGTGGTCATCATAACCCACTATCACTACGATCACCTGAATCCGGACCATCCTGAGATCCTGCGAGGGAAAACCCTCCTGGTGAAGGATCCGGAAAAAGCGATAAATTTCAATCAGAGAAGGAGGGCAGGGGAATTCCTGAGGGGATTAGAGTTCTCCCCGGCAGATGGAAAAACCTTCCGTTTCGGTGAGACCGAGTTGGTTTTTTCAGGTCCCCTTCCCCACGGTCAGGAAGGTTCCAAGACAGGGTGGGTAATATCAGTGGCCATTAAGCGAGGAAAAGAGAGCTTTCTCTACGCCTCGGATGTCGGCGGTATCCAAACGGAGTCCCAGTTCGCCTTCATCGCGGAGAATCGCCCTCGCATTCTCTACATTGATGGCCCCTTGACATATATGGGAATCGGGGACCTAGGGACCTCAGTTGGGTATCTCTCAAGGGTGATAACTGAGGTCAGGCCTGAGACCATCATTCTTGAGCATCACCTCTTGAGGGATCTGAATTGGAAGGCCAGGGTGCTGAGGGTTCTTGAGCTCGCTAGCTCTGTGGGGACCTCCGTAAGAACAGCCGCGGGCTTCTCGGGCAAGCCTGATAACCTCCTTGAGGCGCGCAGGGCGGAGCTCTATCGTGGGGATCGCGGCCCTTGATCTTCCAGGCTTTCAGTGTTAAATTATACTATCATGAAGAGCGGTGCGCTTTGGAGAGCCTTCGTGGCCGGGAGCGCTGATGCGCCTCAGGATGAGGATATGCTCGCTGAGCTCATCTCTGGCCTTGACATCAAGCTCTTCCAGCTGACAAAGGAGAAGCGCCTTGAGGTCGTCAAGAGGCTCTCCGGCAGGCCAGCCAAGCAGTTTCCTTTCGTGATAGCCTATGAGGCCGGGAGGCTTTTCCACAAGGAGCCATCGCTCTGGGAAGAGGCAGTTATTCTCCTATCCGGCGCCCTTCCTAATCTTCCAAAGGGCGAGCGCTCCATGTTCTTCTATTTCTTGTTTGAGGCAATGGAGGAAGGGGATGAGAGGGCAAGGATGGCGGTTTTCGCCGCGATAATGAAGCTGGGCGCGGAGGCCTCCGAGTTCATTCCCGTGATAGATGGCATATTGAGGACAGGTCGCCCCCAGGACAGGAAGACCGCCCTCAGGGTTCTTCTCGCTCATGCCGCATCAAGCCCGGAGGTTGACGAGATCATAGAGAGGGTCTCACGCGAGGACCCCGATCCCGAGATACGCCAGCTAGCGATGCGGGCCTTGGCAGGGGTGAGGAGGATTTGAGGGGGGATAGCGTTCTTCTGGTTGAAAATCGTGGTCTCTTTTGCTTATAATCTTCATCCTGCCGGGGTGGCGGAATTGGCAGACGCGCTAGGTTCAGGACTTAGTGGGAGCGATCCCGTGCGGGTTCAAATCCCGCCCCCGGCATAACCCTCGTGGAAACATTAAAATCCCTGAGAACCCAGGAACATAGCCGGATCGGTGGTTGAACCCGAACTCAGATCTCCGAAAGCCTCTCCGCGCGCTCACGGGCCTCTTTGTGTTTGGGGTCGATCTCGAGAACGCGGTTGAAACACTCTAGGGCCTTTGAGTTCTGATGCGTTATTTCATAAAGGACTCCGAGGTTAAAAAGCGCATCAGTGTTGTTGGGCTCATCACTCAAAACCTCTCTCAGGAATTTCTCGGCCTTGTCATACCTTCCTGCCAGAAGCTCAAATTTTGCCTCTTCCAGGAGGTCTTCCGTGCCCATAACCTTCCTCAGAGCCTCTTTAGAGCGTCTATATCCTCATCCCTTCCTATGACTATCAGGAGGTCCCCTCTGGCTATTTCCTCCTCTGCGGAGGGTATTATTATGGTTTCCTCTTTGTAGGTTACCTTGCCATCCTCATCCATCTCAGGGACTCTTCTTTTTATCCCTATTATGTTCACGCCATAACGGGTTCTCGCTTTTGTTTCCCCTATTGTCTTTCCGGCAAATGCCTCCGGTGCGACTATCTCAACGAGGGAGTGGGTGGGTGAGAGCTCTATGAACTCAAATATCATCGGTGAGGTAAGGAGCTGGGCAACGCGTTGGCCCATGTCCCTTTCCGGGTAGACGACGAGATCAGCGCCAAGGCGCTTAAGAACCTTTGCCTGAAGGGGCGTAGCTGTTTTCGCCACTATCTTCTTAGCGCCGAGCTCCTTGGCCAGCATTGTTATCAGAAGTGATGATTCTATGTTCTGGCTGGTCGCAACTATCACGGCGTCAAAATCCCCGATCCCGAGAGTCCGCAGGGCGCGCTCGTTCGTGGCGTCCATTACCAGGGCTTGAGAGACCTTGGTCTCAACCTCAAGGACAGCCTCCTCCTTCTCATCCACGGCTACAACCTCGTGGCCAGCATCAGCGAGGGCCTCTGCCACAGCCTTGCCAAATCTCCCTATACCTATCACGAGAAACTGCATCTTAGTTGTCCCTGTGGGTCATCAACCTATCACCACCTTGCCCTCAACATAACGCACGAGGTCCCGACTAGGGGTTACGAATGTCATGAAGATGGACAAAACACCTAACCTTCCTATCAACATGGTGATAATTATAACGCATTTGCCCAAGACCGGTAAATCAGCGGAGAGGTTTGCGCCCGGCACCGTGAAAGAGCCGAGGGAAAGCCCAACCGTGCCGAAGGCTGATGCCACCTCAAACAGGTATGGGATAAAACCCCTTATGATCATGCCTCTCGGGTCAATCAGCGAGAGAGCCAAAACATCCACAGCAACCACCGCGAGCGCGAGAACGAAAACCGCGTATGCCTTTCTGATGGCATCTGCCCCTATTCGGTATCCCCAGGCGGAGGATTCATGTTTGCCTGTGAGGGTTGCCATGAGCCTCAGGAAGACGACCGCGACGGTCGTTGTCTTTATGCCCCCTGAGGTCCCCCCTGGTGACGCGCCGATTATCATCAGGGCAATTGTGAGCAGGAGGGAGAAGGGGCTGAGGGAGGGGTAATCTATGGTGTTAAAACCAGCAGTCCTCGGGGTTATTGCCATGAACATGGCTGAGAGGATCTTCTCCTTCACCGAAAAATCAGCCATGGCCCCCGTCCACTCAAAGGCCAAAAAGGCAATAAAACCCACTATTATCAGTCCGAGCGTCATGGCCGCGACCATTCTTCCGTGGAGGCTCAGCTTCCTCCTGTTGCGCTTTATAAACCTGTTGTAATACTCATCAACGGCAACGAATCCAAGGCCTCCGATCACAATGAGCGAGAGGAGAGTAAGGTTGACCAGGACATTCCCGCGCCAGGAAACCAGGCTATCCGAGAAGGTGGAGAATCCAGCGTTGCAGAAAGCGGAGATCGCGTGAAATGCCGCGTGCGCGAGCCCAGCGGGGAACCCATATTTCCCAACAAAAGGAAATGATAGGAGGATGAAGCCTGCGGTTTCTATTACCAGGGTCATTACCACTATCCTCTTGGCAAACCTGTATATCTCTCCCAGGGAAAGATCTGGATACGAAGCGGCCATCGTGCTCCTCACCACGAGCGAGCCCTTCTTTCCAACCAGAAATAGGAAGAGGGTGGCAAATGTCATGTAGGAGAGGCCTCCGATCTGGATTAGGGTTATTATGACGAGCTTTCCGAAAGTCGTGAAAAATGTCGCTGTATCCTTTACAATAAGCCCCGTCACGCAGACCGCTGATGTGGAGGTGAAGAGGGCATCCAGAGGGGAGAGATGGCCGTTCCTGGACCAGGGCAGGAGGAGCAAGAGCGCGCCCAGGAGTATGATCCCGGCATAACCCCCGATGAGGATCTTCGTTGGGTTAAACCTTCTCTTCAAGGGCAAAATTATATTGGGCAGCTCGGGGTTTTTGCACCAAAAACCCGTGCCCTAAAACAGCTCTACCTCCCCTGCCATTACCCTACGCCACACCAGCGGCGCGTCCTGCAATTTGCGCTCCGCTATCTCTGCAACGCGCTCCCGGATCCCAGCGGTAAGCGCTCTCTTTGTCCTCACATGGACATCAAGGAGTTGAGGCTCGGTAACAGGCTTTCCTATTTGGGAAACTATGTAGACATAGGCTTCCGTGACCTCATCTATCCTACGAACCACCTCATCCGCTATCTCCTTTGCCAGAACATTGTATGTCTTTCCAACATGGCTCACCGGGTTCTTTCCGGCCGCGGCCTCAAGGCTCATGGGCCTGTATGGGGTAATGAGTCCGTTTGCACGGTTTCCTCTCCCCACCTGGCCGTCATCCCCTGCCTCAGCCGAGGTTCCAGTGACCGTAAGATACACAGAGCCCTTCTCAACGGAATCAGCCGCGTTGACATCAACCCAAACCTCCCACGGGGTTATTGTAGCCGAGAAATCAACGGCCTCCTGCCTAACTATCTCCTTTGCCTCAATGTATTCGCTCAGAGAGCCTATAAACTCCCCAACCATTGCCATGGCAATGGTTATGTTTATCTTCCTCCCTGACCTCACGCCCATTATCTTTATATCCTCCCCAACAAAGGGATGCTCTCGTCTGAATGGGCCGTTAAGATGTTTCTCAAGAGAATAGACGAGGTTTTCGGTCGTTGTCATCGGAGCGAACCCCACACCGAAGGATGTGTCGTTAGCGAGGGGATTCTCGTATGATCTCTCAAAAAGCTCTACCAGGTCCACCGAGCCAGGCTTGGCCATGAGGCTAAAGCTGATGTGCTTGTCCGGTTCCAGATACCTGAAGTTTTCCTTTATCCATTTCCTGGCGCTCTCCTGATATATCTCTCGTATGGGCACCTCTTCTTTCCCTACCCGGTCGGTCACCCTTCCAACCATGTGTATCTCTATGCGCGAGAGAACCTCTCCTCCGCCGAATGCTGGGTTTGCAGAACCTCCGACCAGGAGGGCCTTGTCAACATTGTGGTGGTATATCTTGCCGAATCGTTCCATGTAGGCCTTTGAGAGAGCGGCAGAATAGGCCTCAGAGAGAGCGTCGCATATGGTATCCGGATGACCGAGGCCCTTTCTCTCAACTATTTCAACGCCCATGCTTTCCACTGACGGAAAGACGAGTTCCCTAACATATGTAGCCATTTGGGTCAAAAACCTCCAACCTGAGGCTTGAAATTATAAGGCCTAGCCATGCTGGCGCGCTATGGTTGGCGGATCTCAGGCTCTGACTAGTATCCGGGCCTTGGTCCGGATGCTCTTCCCATGATTTCATCTGCCCAGCTTGGCATCTGGGGTTTTCCCCCATCCAGGATCTCATGCCATTCTGGGTCAGAGAGCCTATCGTTCAAGGGCTGTTTGAACTCGTAGTATGTGAAGCACGCTCCCTCAGCTATGTAAGGCTTGCCATGTATAACGACCAGGACAAGAAGCACCGCGGGATTCCCAACTGCTTCTTCAAGGCACTGTCCTGAGTTGGGATCTGTCATGACATCCGCGACTATTGCCATCCGGGAGTCCTGATATGGGTTGGTTATCCTTTCCATCAGCTCCCAACCGAGGTCCGTCGTGGCCTTCAGCCTCTCCGGCATCCTCCAGAGGGAGTGATGTCCCTCATTATCAAGAGGAACTCCACCGTTTTCTGCTATCTCGGCGAGCTCATTGCAGATCATAGCGTAGCTGTCCAGCTTTTCCCTGACCTCAGGGGCCCACCCCTTAGCCTCAAGAAACTCCGAAAGGGTTATCGCTATCCTGGCCTGAGCCCTGAAGGCCTCAGGGTAAGGCTCGCAGGCACCGAGTTCTTTCTTAGCAAGTGGAGGAGGCCCAGCCCCCCCGTCAGCGAGCTTCACTCCGTAGGGCTGTTTTGCGTATAGGATGACATCGTGCCTGAGCTCCGCCCACGAACCCAGTGAGCTGAGCAGGTTCTTTCTATACCAGGCGATCTTTCTCACCCCCGCGGGCGCGGAGCTGTCCGTCAACAGAATCTCAAGGGTGTAAAACCACATGCCGTATAGGGTTGATGCCAACTCGCCGTCCGGAATCGACCACCACCACCTTCTCAGGTATTCAACCTTCTCCGCGTATCCCGCATACTCGTTGTCTCCCTGAGTTTTTATTATATCCTCTGCTAGGCCTGAACCGAGAACGCTCATCACATCAAGCCCAAGAGCAAAACCCCTAGCCGGCCCCAGCTCCGTTTGGGTTAGGGTAAAAGGATTTCCTCTGCCAGCGTAGATTCCGATCCTACCAGCGATCAGCTCCTGCATCATATACGCGTCGGGGATGAAACGCTGGCCCATGAAGCGGTAGCTGACAGGTATTTTGACTGTGTCGGCCGAAAATGAGACCGAGAGGCCCGAGAGAACCCTTGGTTTCCTGAGAGCAGAGGCCTTTGTCCTGAACTCCGAGAGCTTTTTCGCGTCGTTGAGTTCGTTTGGTTTCGCCGCGTGCCCCCATACCTCTTTCGCGAGCTCGTAATACTCCAGCGGGGTTAGGTCATCGGATTCCCCAACGAAGAAAGCGGTTGTCTCGTATATCTCGTTCCAGAGCCTCAATGCAGTCGTGTCCTCGCACAGGGCTATTGATTGTAGGATAGCAGATATGGTAAGAAGTTCTGGGTCCGCGCCAGGACTTAGGGGGTTTTTCTCGGGCGGGAAGCCCATCCTCCCGAACCACATCATTGCCTTGAAGTAGCGCTTGAAGTCTTCATTCCTGGTATAGTGGCCCCGGGGTTTATACTGGGAGTAGTCCTCGTTGATGCCCAAGAGTGGGGATTCGGAGAAACCCGATGAGGCATTTATCAATCCGATCTCCATTTCCACCCTCTCATTAACCCCTGGGGGCAATTCTACATCTGGGGAAATCTCAAGTAATCTAGCGGCAACGCAGAAATAGCCCATGTTCAATGCCGCCGCCTTTTTGGCCTTGTTCGTGGAATTCTCATAGAGGTGAATGGAGTTTTTGAGCATCAGGGCCGTTAGGCTTTCGGCGCGCGGCAAAAGCTCCGTGAGCTCAATTGCGCGGAGGGAATAATCCATTAGAAGGTGGAGGGTATGGAGGGTCAGATCCGTTGTTATGAAGACCGGGCCCCGCTCCCCTGGGGGGCCGCCGAGCTCGGAGGTGTGGTCCGGATCCGTCGTAGTTATGTCCTCGTATAGAGCATAAATGTCCTTGAAATCAGTAGGCATGAGGACAAATCCGTTTGTTTCCAAGCGCTTTTTGGCCTCCGTTGGGAGGTTCTTTTTCAGGTAGGCGTCGTTTGCCCAGCCGTCCATCGGAAACGAATAGGGGGAATCTGTTGGGCGGAAAACGCTCTTTTTCCTTGACAGTTTGATATCCGGATAGCCCTTTGATAGGATAGCCCTGGGTTGGCTAGGTGACTGGTTTGGCAAGGTTTTGCAAGATGGGGCAGCCGCAAAGGCGCTCAGGCCAGCGAGTATGATCTTTCTCATAGCTGGACTATTATATATCTCCAGCCAGAGCCGCACAAAGGCTTATTTTCCGACCCTAATTATCTTGAGAACCAGGCAGGAACCCATTGCCCTTGCCATCACGATATATACCCCTGGGCCAACCGACCCCTCCGGCCAGGTTATTTCTTCTTTTGGGTTTTCCTTTGACCAAAGGAGCCTTCCGGAAGGGTCATAGACCGAAACGAGGCTCGTTTTCTGGGGACAGGTTATCGTGGTCTTGTTGACAAATGGATTGGGCCTGGCCGAGAGCACGGACCCTTTTTTGCCTGAGCCCTCTTTTTTTGCCAGGGTGAGGAGTATTGGATCCTGATGATAGTATGGGTCAGAGCCTATACAGGAGGAGAATGCCGCGGGCTCCCCTGGGAATGCCACTGCCCTCGCGGAGTCAATCTGAAGGCCAACATGCCTGTAATCCGCGCCATAGGCGTCAGAGTTCGCGTATGTGAAGCCCTTGACCCACGGATATCGGTTCTTGAGGAGGTCGCAGAAATCCTCTGAAAACATGAAAGACATGTCCGTGGAGCCTGTCGCGGAATCCGAGTGAATAGCGAACTCTATTAGGAGGATTGGCAAAGGAGATATTGCCAGCAATGTATCGTATGCCTCAGCGAACATCTCTGGAAGGTGCACGGTGTCGCCGGAGCTCTCTATCATCCCGTGGTGCGCTGATGAGGAGTGCCAAGCTGGGTAATATCCAGAAGGATAATAATTGCTGGGCCTGTTCCACCTGCCCCACGCGGAATCCACGACAAAGCTGGGCAAAACCTGAAGTGTCCATATCACCTTATCTGCTCCTGCGCCAGCAAAGATCGCCTGGACGCGCGCGAACGCATCCGCGACCCTCTCAGGGCCGTCGGGGATAAGGGGATTCCCATAATAATTGCAGAGGGAGTCTCCTGGGACCGTATCACAGAGCGCGAGCAGGGTATCCCCGATCCATGTCCCTCCAAAGAACCCTAAGGAATCCCTGGGGGGAACCCTCCTCGCGTCAGGCCCGAAGTTCGCCAGGCCAGAATACTGCACGAGGCCGGCGTTATACTCTATTAAAGGATTAATGAAAAGGGGAAGCCCCCAATCGGCAACCTCTCCGGCAAACATGGCGATGTCCGCGTCGTAGACCCCCGCGAGCACGCTTTCGGGGCTGAATCTTTCCTCAAGCGGATAGCTGTCCCTGCACCAGCGCCACTCCGGCGGAACCCTCATGCTGTCCCTTATCATCATGGGCCACTGATAGACGGGAATGGCGCCTTGTCTCGCTATGAAATCGCAGGAGGTTCTGTCAAAGTGAAAGAAATGCGAGGAATCTCCCCACTGGCTCGTGAAAACTGTTACCAAGCCTGGCTTGAGGCCCGTTATGTCAGAGAAGACCATCCATTCGTCCGTGAGACCCATTAGGGGGAATAGACCAAAATAACACCCAGATGGCAGGCCCAGCTCTCCGCTCGGGCTGTCCAAACTATCAAGGACATCTGTTCCTGCAATGTTTTCAAGGGCATTCGGCCAACGGTCAGAATCGGCATCCGGGTCATTTTCGTCTGGGATACCATCGCTGTCATAATCCCAGGGCTGGGGTCCCTCCGAGTAGAAATACCCAAGAGAATCGAGCCAGATCTCGCCGGAGGCTCCTCCTTGGCGTTCCTGGGAAAAGAGAAATATTGTCACCAAGAGGTTCGTGTCAATGGCCGGACGGTTCTGTTCTCGTGGGTTATAGAAAAAATCCTTCCAGGATATGTAATACGGCCTCCAATCATCGGAAAGCGAGAGCCTGTAATAAGCCGGAGAAGAGGAGCCCATGACCGCGACGCCGATGTCCCATATCCCTCTTCCCCTCGCGTAGAAGAAGATCCCCCTTCCACGAAAGAGGCCTGGCGTGAATGTTCCCCTCAGAAACACGAGGCCCGAAGGATTGCCGAGGCTATATGTTGCGTGCAGGGAGTATGCTCCCATGCCGCCGGGCTCCGCGAGGGCGCTGGCATTGCCGTTTATCGCGAGAGCCGAGAAGGCGACCGGTGATTCCAGGTTGCCGTCGTCAAAGTCCGTGACTATGCTCGTGTATGCAAGGGCGAGGCCCGGCAATAATAGAAGAGCACTCTGTTTCACCATTAAATTATAATGATTTCCCATGCTTGGCTTCTATCCGGCGCGTTCGCTCACCTTCCGGTTATTAATAGCCTCGCTCTGAGTTGCACCCCTTGGCCTTCAATAAATACCAAGTAGACGCCTGGCTCCTTGAGCACGAGAGGAACCTGGTTTCTGCCACGAAATGCGAGGAACTCATTCGCGAGCGCGAGCCTCCCGGCCGCATCGTAGACCGCAAGCTTGTAAGAACCGGGCCAGGGGGTCGTGAAGGAGAGAACCGCCTCAGGCCCGCGCACCAAAACATCGGCCAAAGAGGGCTTTATATCTCCTGGGGATTCCTCATCCCCCTCGTAGGCAGGGGTGCAATCGTAGTAGAACCTGAATGTGTCAGCTGACCAGGCCGTATCCGGCATATCATCAACCACCCCAACTGTCCAGTAATACCAGTGATCCTCAAATAGGGTCATGCTCAGGAGGACCTGCATGGTATCCCTGTCATCGGTTCCGGAGCCATCCATATCGTTCCAGATCACTGAGGCCGTCGCGAAATTGGGGAGGGTATCATACTTTAGGACATAGCCCTGGACAACGGAACGGAGGCGCCATGTGGTCGTGTAGACATTGTTGTTCGCATCACCCCCTGTCGCATACACTATCTTCACCGCGCCCGTCCCCCTGCGCCAGAAGAGGGTGTCATTGCAACAGGTATCGTTATTAACAGGCCGAACCAGGCTAACCCTTCGCAGAGGAAAATCCGGAGCGGTAGCAACTCCGCCATCCCTGCCAGCAGGAAGATCGGGAACGGCCGGACTGTGCGAGGCTCCGGAGACCCAAGAGTTGGCAATCGGGTTGTAGATGTAAATGGTTGTCGGATTGCTGGATGACCAGTAGTTATAACCTCCCATCACATATATCTCGTTTCTCAGAGTTGCGGCCGAGGCTCCATTAACCGGAGTCCCGGGGAAATTTGCCCGGTTTCTCCACGAGTTTGAGCCAGGGTTGTATTCGTCTGTTCTGCTGGTATAGAGGGGAAAGCCCAGGTCATCAAAGGCATAAATTCCCGATATTATGTAGATGCAGGAGTCCCCATTCTCGTTCCTGGCAATCGCACAACCCGCCTCAGACCTGGCTAAGGGCATGGCCGTTCTTGCTGTATAGCTGTTGCCCGATGGGCTATATCGGTAGGTATTGGTGGTAACAGTTGGGGGGGTCCAGTTATCGGGGGCGTTGTGACCTCCAAATGTGTAAATCATCCCCCCTATCTCCCCAGCGGCCATAACGCCCTCAGCCGGGTATGGAAAATTGGTTATTGAAGTCCAAGTATCAGTGCTGTAGCGGTATCTGAAAGCGGTGTTCCCAGCAGGATAACTCCCTCCGGAACCAGCGAAAACGAAGAGATGCTTTTCGCCTGAGTATGTGGCAAAGGTTCCAGCACAGTCATATCTCGCTGGAGTAGAACCTTGTGCCCTTGTTTGCCAGCTGTTGCCTGAGATATCATACCAGTAATTCGTGCGGGTTACACCGGCCGAAGTCGCACCGTAGGCAACCGGGAGCCAATCCCAGGATGTATCTGTTTTGAAAAATCCAGCAAACCCCGCAGGGTAAGCCCGGCCAGCGGGCACAGATGCTCCAGTTTCCCATATCAATCCTAAGATCCCTATGCTCAACAACATCTCTAGATGCCTCCTTTTTTCACCATCAGCTAGTGGTTATATTATACGGAAAATCTCAGGGGCGATCAAGTGTCCGCTCTTTTCCTTACCTTGGTCTCCAGGCTACGCTCAACCGTTTTCCATTATACGAGGACAAGGGCCTACTTCTCCCATTCAACTTTGTATATGCTCAGCGATGGGTCAAACCAGTTTGTCAGATAAATGTATTGGCCGTCCGGGGTTATGTCTATGCCTGAGGGGCTTTTGCCAGCAGGGACTCGCGCTATAACCTTGGCTTCGGCCAGGTCAAAGACATCCATCCTGTCCGCGCCGTAATTGGCAATGAAAGCATAGCGTCCGAATAGGACGAGGGTCTTTGGATGGCCGCCAATCGTGTATTCCTTAAGAAGGCTGTCACCCGTCATGACCCAGAGCTTCCCCGTGCCATAGAGAGTAATAAAGGCCGTATCCCCTCTCGCCACAGCGTGCCTGGGGAGGCGCGGGGCCTTTATGACCCTGACGAGCTCAAGTGAATTAGCGTTAATTATGGATATAGCGGAGCCATCAAAGTCGCAAACATATGCCCTGCCATCCGTGGTCAGGGCTATTCCCCTGGGGGCCAGAGAACCGACCGGGATGCGCTTTATCTCCTTCAAGGAATCGAGATCAACGACCGAGACCGAGTTCGAACCCCAGTTTGAAACCCAAAGCATTTTTCCATCCGGCGAGACCTCAAGTATCTTTGGCAGGGAACCAACCTTTATATCCCGGATGAAGGTGTCGGCCTGCCAGTCAAAAACCCGGACCCTCGCGTGGGAGAAATCCGAGATGTATGCCCAGGGCCTCAGTGAATCAAAGGCTACCTCCACCGGAAGGGAGAGGTCTTTTCTCCTGGGATCAAAGTTCTTCTGCATATATATCCACTTCTTTTCGCCTATCGCTATCTTTCCTATTGTCCCGTCGCCGAAGTTTGTCGTGAATGCGAATCTGCCGTCAGGGGTTATCTTGACGGCCTTTGGAAGCGAACCTGATGGTATCCTGGCTATCTCGTAGATGGTATCAAGAACCCAGGAGAATGGGTTGGGCTTAGGGGTTTCATCTGGCACTGGATCGCTGGCCTGGGGTAGTGAT
>JBDRYB010000034.1:0-16551 GCA_039803205.1 Caldifarciminota bacterium | reverse complement strand
ACCTGGAAGCTATCTGACCCCAGGCACTCCTTCATGAACTTGAAGTAATCCTCAACTGCCCACCTCATCAGCATCCCTGACCCTCAGGTCTGTTATCGGGATGAGGGGGTTTCTGAAGCACGAGAGACGAGCCTTAACGAGGTTCAGAACCTTGTAGAAGCGCCTCCTGCACCTCCGAGGGGGAAAAAGAGGCCAGGGCCATGACCGAGAGCTTACCGCATTGGATTACCCCTGAGACAGCATCCCTCACCATTGCATAACGCCTGCTATCTCCCAAGACTTCCCTCAGTGGTGAAGGATATTCAAGGAGTCCTTCCATAAGGAGACAAATTATGAGGATTAGGGAAAGTTTTGGGTAAGGGTCAGAAAAAAGTACTTGACACTCCGCGAGTAAAACCTTCATAATTTCCTCGAAACCCACGGAGGTGCAAGATGTTAAGTTGTATTTTGATCCTGACAGGGAGTTCTCCCCTGAGTGTAGCAAAGGATAACCCTAACTACAGACCAGCCGAGGCAGAGCTGAGGAACGACGAAACCACAATCCAGTCAAAGGCATTCTCCTTCGCTAGGCACGATATACACACGGAAACGGTTGACTGGTTCCACTTCTATCAGGTCCGGAACAACGCGAGGGATCTCGGAGGAGCGGCTTGGCCGGACGCGGTCTCGCCCTTCGCTCTGAACACGCCCATGATCTATTGGAACCAAGGGGGTTGGAGCTTCACGAATACGCCCCTTCCTCTCTACGGCATGTATGGCTCTGATGTGGCTGATATAGACGGGGATGGAGACCTTGACATAGTTGGCGCTGAGCCATGGTATAGTATCTATGTTTTCTGGATACGCAACGATGGCGGGAACTTCAGCATAGTGAACCCAATAATGTATAACGGCGGTTTCCCTAACCATATTCACTGCTCTGACCTTGACGGAGATGGAGACAAGGATGTCGCGTGGACTTGTGAGCTCTATGGGTTCTATGTCTCATTGAACAACGGCTCTGGGATCTTCACCAACTACAACATATCCTCCAGCTCTTACCCGGACCTGAGCGCTGAGTCGGTCTGGCCAGCTGACCTGGATGGGGATGGGGACCTTGACCTCGCGGGCATAACGCACGCTTGGCTCGGATACCAGGCCGGAGTCTGGTGGTTTGAATACACCGGGATTCCGGGAACCTACATCCCCCACTTCATACAGTATAGGCCAGACCCCCACGGAGTATGGGCAGGGGATATTGATGGGGATGGAGACAACGACATCCTCATAGCCACTAACTTCATGAACCTTGGGGACGACAACTCGGTATGGATGTTCAGGAACGACGGATACAACACCTTCACTCCGGTTTATATAGGAGCGATAGCCTGGGGTTCGGATGTAAAGGCCGCTGACCTTGACCTTGACGGGGACATGGACATAGTGGCATCTGGAGGCGGAGCAGACGAGGACTTCTTCGGAACCCACGGCGAGCTAGCCGTGTTTGAGAATTTGGGCGGAACCTTCTCTAAGCAGGTTCTCCAGACAAACGGCTCTTATGGGTTCTGGATAGGGGATTATGACCTGGACGGGTGCCCGGACATATCCGCAATTGATTACCCAGGATACAATAGCGGCAACTCAACCTTCGTCATATACGAGAACCTCATTCCGGACGCGCGGTGCATGCTTGGAGCACCCGAGGAGCCAAAACCTACCACATTCAGGGTTATCCCGAGGAAGGGCGGCCTCCTTCTCTCCTACAACTTCCCAGGCTACGCTGACTTCTTCGTTTACGATATCGCTGGCAGGGATGTGGCCTCAGGCCATCTGACAGGCGAAAGGTTCCTCCCTCTCGGCCCCGGAACCTATGTTGTGAACGCGATCGTTGGAGGGACATCCATCTACCAGAAGGCTGCAGTAGTAAAGTAGTCCCGCGGCAATAGCCCCAGCCTCCGGACGCGTCCAGAGGCTTTTGTTCTTGATCGCATTTGCGTTTTCAGTTATAATTATGTAGCTATGAAGTTTTTGTTGATGGTAGTTGTGGCATTCTCCGGAAACGATGGGTTATCAACTGTCGCACCTCCTATCACCCCGGACGAGGAGCTTTACCTCAAAGCCACAGAACTCTACGAGTCGGGGAACGACTCTCTAGCCGCGGAGATGTTTTTCAAGCTAGCCGTGAATTTCCCAAGCTCCAAAAGGGCCCAGGACGCGTTCTATTACGCAGGAACCCTGTTCTATAAGGAAAAGATGTTTGGCCCTGCCGCTTCCGCCTTCAAAATATACGCTGAGCGGTTCCCGGATGGAAGGCAGTTGAACGAGGTTCTCTACTGGATGGGGATGTGTTATTTCTCAATCCAAGAATACCAAAAGGCTTTGGAAGCCTTCACGGAAGAACTTGATAGGTTCCCGAACTCAGAGTTTAGGCTTGATGCTATGAGATTAATGGCAATGTGCTACATCATGCTCGGAGAAACGGATAGAGGGAACGAGATCCTTAGGAAGGTATCCGAGGAAGTTCGGGAGGCCCCCGAATACTGGTTCAGGGAATAGTCATCACGGCATAATATATCTGTGAAGGAGCGCTATGTTGATCTTCTCACCATAAAGGTCAAGGCAGGCAGGGGCGGGGATGGGCTCGTTCATTTCAGGCGAGAGAGATATGTCCCTCGTGGAGGGCCTGATGGGGGTGACGGCGGAGATGGGGGTTCTGTTTTCCTCGTGGGGGACGAAAGGAAGCGCAACTTGTTTGATCTCACATATCAGAGGGTCTTCTCAGCTGGGAACGGTGGCAGGGGAAAGCCGAAGGGCATGAGAGGTGCAAGGGGCAAAGACCTGTTGATAAGGGTTCCGCTCGGCACAGTGGTCACAGATGAGAGAACGGGCGAGATTTTGGGCGAGATAACCGAGGATGGGCAGAGTTTGCTCGTAGCCAGGGGGGGCAAAGGGGGGCGCGGAAACGCACGATTTGCTACCGCAACCATGAGGGCACCGAGGATAGCCGAGGAAGGAACAGAGGGCGAGGAGCGTCTTATTAGGCTTGAGATCAAGTCCCTTGGGGATATTGGAATCGTTGGGCTTCCGAATGCAGGGAAGAGCAGTCTGCTCAGGGCTTTAACCAGATCCGGAGCAAAAATTGGAGCCTACCCCTTCACAACAAAGAGACCGAACCTCGGAACCCTTGAGCTGGGCGAAATAAGAGGGAGGTTCGTCATGGTTGACATACCGGGGATCATTGAGGGCGCCTCTAAAGGAAAAGGGATGGGGACCGCTTTTCTGAGACACATAGAGCGCTCAAGGGCCGTTCTCTTTCTGCTCGATCCGACACAAGGGGATGTCTCCGAACAATACTTGCTTCTCGTCTCCGAGATGGAGCATCACAACCCAGGCCTGCTTGAGAAAGAGGTAGTCATCGCTATCAACAAGGCGGATCTCATCCCCGGGCCCTTTCCGAAAAGAATAGGGAAACAGAAGCCCATCATCGTATCAGCGCTCACGGGCCAGGGTCTATCCGAACTCGTTGAGGAGATCGCCCGGATACTCTCGGCCTAACCCCCTCAATCAGCCAGATTCTTAAGGGCCTCAAGGATAGCCGGATATGGCTTCAATCCCTCCATTACCACCTTCTCGTTCACGACCATGGCTGGGGTGATGTAGGTATATCTAGCTATCTCCTTTACATCGTGCACCTCTTCCACCTGAGCCTGTATCCTCAGCTCCTCCACGGCCCTCGCGGCCAGCTCCGCCATCTTCTTGCATTTGGGGCAACCAGGCCCCAGTATCTTTATCCTCATTGCCATTCCTCCGGAACCTTCTCAAGCTCTCCTGGGTAATCCCTCGTTGTTCCGAGCATCACCCAGAGGTTCTTGTATCCCCTTTCCTTCAGTATCCTAGCCGCAGATAGGGCTATGCCTCCGTGGCCGCAGTCGCAATAAAGGACTATCATGTCATCCGGTTTTATGCCTATGTTCTGATTAGCCTTAATGACCTCGTAGGGTATGTTTATCGCGCCCGGAATGTGCCCCTTCTTGTAAGAGGCCTCTGACCTCACATCAACGATTATAAGCCCAGCCCCCGCGTCAATTGCCTCCTTGAGCTCCTCAGGCGTAACCCACTCTATACCCTCGGCTGGCGGCTCCTCAGCCAAAGCGGCCGGAGCGGCCAGGGCCAGAACCAAAGCTAACCTTTTCATAACTCTCATATTATACCTCTTTTAACCCACGGGATTCAATCACCCGCTCAAAGGTTTCTCCTTATAGACCCTAAAACTCTTCGCTCTGTTCCGTGCGAACCAAACCAGAACCAGCATGACCGGAACCTCAATCAAAGGTCCCACGACCGTCGCCAGCGCGACCGTGGGGTTGAAGACAGTTATCGCGATGGCTATGGCTATCTCAAAATCCCTGCCGGTTGAGTTGAAGGCTACAGCCGCGGAATCCTCGTAGTTCAGCCGGAACGCCTTTGCCACATAAAAAACCGCGATGAAACTTGCCCAGAAGAATATGGTCATGGGCACGGCCATTTTCAGAATGAGCATGGGACACTCAAGGATTAGGTCTCCCTTCAAAGCGAACATCACTATCAGGGTAAAGAGAAGACCAAGGATGCTCACCGCGGAGAGGACCTTCTTGAACCTCTCAAAACCTTGCTCTCCCCAGCGGGCAACCCCTATCCTCCGGGTAAGGAATCCGGCAATGAGAGGCAGGCCCAGATACAGTGCGACGCTCTCTCCGACGACCAGGGTTGATATACCGGTTCTTCCCAGAAGAAGTTTCGCGTAGACCGGTATAAGGATCATCTGCATCAACGAGTTGAAAGCGACCAGAAGCAGGGCAAGAGCGTTGTTCCCTCTTGCCAGGTATGTGAAGACAATGACCATGGCGATGCAAGGCGCGAAGCCATAGAGGACCAATCCGGTGTAGAGATCCGGAGAATTCCTGAGAAACAACCACGCGAGGCCCAGCATGAAGAAGGGCGCGATTAGGTAGTTGTAGAAAGCGACTATGCCGAACTGCTTCGGGCTTTTGAAGGCTTTGCCCAGGTCCTCAAGACGGACATTGCTCATCGCGGGATACATCATGAGAAATAGTCCCAAAACAACGCCCAGGCCAAGCAGATTCGGCAGGCTGAACGCGAGCTTGCCCTGGAAAAGGGCTATTATCGCGTCAATGGGAGGGGTCAGCTGGTAGTTGGATATTCCAGCCCATTTGCCTATGCCGATGCCGATGGCCATGCTGATGACGACCCAAACCGGGAGGAGCCGGAAATCCTCCACATAATCAAGAAAACCTTTCTTTTTCTTTTCACTCATGTATCTCTCCTAGAAAAGCGAGCCATAAATCCAGCCCGCCAGGGTTGAAAGGATCACGACTATGCCAAGGTATGCCCCGGTCTTCCTCCAACCCATCACCCTCAGGAGAACCAGCATTGACGGCAAGGAAACCGCTGGCCCCGCAAGGAGCATTGACAGCGCGGGGCCCTTTCCCATGCCTGAACCCATCAAACCCTGGAGTATGGGAACCTCCGTAAGGGTTGCGAAATACATGAAGGCCCCGGCCACGGATGCAAAAAGATTTGCCCGGATGCTGTTTCCTCCAACCAGAGAGATAACCCAGCTATCAGGCACGAGCGCTGGATGGCCCGGCCTTCCTAGAAGGAAACCCGATACCAACACTCCCGCCAACAGGAGAGGCAGGATTAGCTTGGCGTAAAACCATGTTTCTCCGAACCACTCCACGGCATCGTCCTTGGTCATCCAGGCTATGGACAACCCAATCGTGATAAGGAGAAAAACCCCTCCCCAAGCGAAACGCCACCAGCCGAGGAAACCCATGTTAACGAGGATCAGGAACCCAACCATGGCCGCCAGGAGGGTTGCGTTCTTCCACAGGGGCCTGGTCGGTGCGGAGATAACCTTCTCGCTTTTATCCGCGGCCTTCTTTCTTTCCTCTCTCAGGAAGATGAGGTGCATGAGAAGCCCGACGATTACTGAGAAACCAACAGCGCCTATTGCTCTGGCAACGCCAAGCTCAAGGCCCAGGACCTTCGCTGTGAGGATTATCGCCAGGACATTTATTGCGGGCCCGGAGTATAGAAACGCGGTTGCGGGGCCTATTCCAGCGCCATGGGTGTATATGCCGGCAAAAAGGGGCAGGACAGTGCACGAGCATACCGCGAGAACAGAGCCTGAGACCGAGGCAACGCTGTAGGAGAGGAACTTGTTTGCCTTAGGCCCAAAATACCTGATAACAGCGTCCTTGTTAACAAAAACCGATATTGCCCCGGCTATGAAGAAGGCTGGCACGAGGCAGAGAAGGACATGGTTTCTGGCATAATCCTGCAGAAGAAGAAAGGCTTCTTTCAGGGCACTGAGGACCCCAGCGTGTTCCCAGGGAACGAAATAGGCCGCCAGGAACGCGAACAGCATCCACAGGGCCCACTTCAGGTCTTTTTTCTCAAACAAGGCTTACCTTCCGCATGTGCATGGGCCAGAGGCAAAGGGTCTTGGCTTTCCGTGCAGGAAGCTCCAGAGGGCGGCCTCCGGGTTCTTGTCCTCAACGATGAAAACCCCAATGCCTTCGGCCCATATCTCCATGAGGAAGTCCCGGTTTCCGTCCCGTGAGAGGAATACCTCGCAGGAATCCCTTATGAGTTTCAGCTTCTCGTTCCTGTCCGAGGGCAGATCAATCACGGCCTGGCCGTTCTTGCTCCCCTTATCATCCACGGAATAGACGATGATCTTCGGCGCGTGCAGGGGAAAATATGCCACATCCGCGCCTGATTTGCTCGGTATGGCTATTCTCATTCCCCAAGGACCTCCGCAAATATCTCTCTTGACCAGACATCCGCGGGCCCCCCGTTCATCAGAAGGGTTACCGCAAGGGTCTCCGCTATCTCGGCCCTCGTCGCGCCCAGCTTCAGGGCCCTTTTCAGGTGAACCCTGAGACAGGGCTCGCACCTGAGAGCCACGGATAACGCGACCATCATCAGTTCTTTCATCCTGGCGCTTATCGCGCCGTCCGAGGATGCCCTCTCCGCGAGGGAGAGGTAGTCCTTCCAGAGCTCAGGCGTCTCTTTCTCAAGCAGGGATGGTTTCATGCTAACCTCCTATTTGAGGAGCTTTTCAATCTCAGCCCTTACCTTTTTCTTCTGATCATCGCTGAAACCCAGCCCATAGTAGGCTATCTCCATGTCCTTGTTGACTATGATGAACGAGGGCACGGCAAGCACGCGGTATTGCGCCGCGACATCCCGGCTCGGGTCAAGGAGCACGGGGAACGGCCACTTGTATGTCGCGACGAGCTCCCTTATGAACCCATGCCTGCCTGTTCCGTCAAGGTTCACCGCAAGAACGCTTAGGCCCTTGTCCTTCTTCTCTTTGTAGATCTCGGTCGCGAAGCTCAGGGCGTCCGGGCCCCTGTTGCAACAGGCTGTCCAAAAAACCAGGAGAACTGGCCCACCGCTGGCAAGATCCGAGAGCTTCACGCTCAGCCCGTCGGTATCCTTGAGGGTGAAGTCCGGCGCGCTGGTGGACCCTATGATGAGACTCATCAAAAGACCAGTCATGTTTTATCCTCCGTCAAGTTAGTGCCTCTCATCTTCATCCGCCAATCTTCACATTGGAAACGGCCTCCGTGAGCATACCGAAGAAAATCAGGGCCCCGGCGATCACGAGGAGAATGCCAGAGGCCACTTCTATGCCCCGGAGGAACCCCTTCATCCTTCTGAAAAGGGAGAAGAACGCGTTCAGCGCGAGGGATGATATTACAAAGGGGATCGCCAATCCAAGGGAATAAAGTCCAAGGAGAAACATGCCCTTTAGCGCGCCCTGGGTCGCGGCTATAATGAGGATTCCAAGCATGATTGGCCCGATGCAGGGCGTCCAACCAAAGGCAATAGCGAGGCCAAAAAGGTATGAGCCAATGAGGTTGGCTGGCCTTGAGACCCTCAGCCTCATGTCCCTTTCCAGGAAGCCTAGCTTCCTGAAGCCCAGGAGGTATATCCCCAGGAGGAGGACAACGACGCCAGCAATCTTCTCCATGATGTGCAGGTGGAGGGTAAAAAGATCCCCGAAGAATGACGCGAAAGCGCCGGAGACCCCGCCGGCGCCAACATAGATGGTTGAGAACCCCAGGACAAAAAGCAAGGAGGCGGCCAGAACCCTCCAGGTTGATCTGCCCAGGGAACCTGACTCCAGTTCCTCAACCGAGATGCCAGTTATGAAAGAGACATAAACCGGCACCAGCGCGAGATGGCAAGGAGACAGTAACGAAAAAAGCCCTCCCAAAAATGAGAGGCCGCACGCTACCAGGAAGGAAACGCTCGTCAGATCGGTATTAAGAAGTCCCTCCAACAGGCTTCTCCTTTTTGTTCAGGGGCGTGAGTTTTCCATCTGCTTCAAGGGCTTCCTTGACCTTGTCCCATATCTTCTCCCTCGCATAGAGCTTCCGGAGCTCCTTGACCTGCGGGAATTTTATCGCGTTACCCTGACAAAGGTTCGCACAGGTAGTACATCCGACCACACACTCGTAGGGCCTGGCAACAACCGGGCCGTCTTCTGTCCAATCAAAAACACCCTTGCCACAGTTCATGCACATCCCGCATTGGACACACTTCTCAGCGTCCACTGTGGGATACCACTCAACCTTGTCCCTCGGATAGCCTATCAACCAGGGCATGTTCTTTCCTCCATATACATTTTCATTTCCGAATATTATAATACAAATGCTTGATCCGGATCAAGTCCCCGTTTAACTCCAAAGCTCAGAGATCCCTGAGAGCCAGGATACCCTATGCCATAGCCGTAGGGAGGGATGGTGAACCAGGCCGGCTTGAGCCGCTTCTAAACCTCTTCACCTCAACGAGGCTAGCATACTCTTTGAAACACTGCGAGGCCGGCATGGCATCCGAATTTCCAGAAACGCTATTCGGTAAAGATAACCCTTATCGTCCTCGCTGACTCGCCCTCTGAGAGTCTCAGGAAGTATGTGCCTGAGCCGGGCGCGCTCCAGGTTATCTCGTGATCCCCGGCCTCGGTGCCCGAGTAAAGCTTTGCTATTTCCCTTCCGGATATGTCGTATGCCTTTAGGGTTGCGATAGATCTTCCGGTCGTGTAGAAGGCTATCCTCGTCTCGCCCCTGACCGGATTGGAAACCGGCGCGAGGGTTATCTCAAATGGCGGAACCCAGCAGCTTTCCCTTTGGCCAACATTCGGCGCGCCCGTTGCTATGATGTTGAAGGATGTCGTGTTTGTGTAGCTCGTGCCCGTTATTGACAGGAAGAAGGTTATCCTGTGGCCTCGGGGCACTGTGGGCGAGACATTCACAACATAGCTGGAGAGGGAGGTGGCTGTTGCCTCGGGTGATATGTTGCCGTAACTGGAGCTTGAGTTTACAACGGTCACATAAGGATCCAGGGTTGAGAGGGTAGCGGAAACATTTCCGGCAGTCCCTCCCCCCACATTTATGAGGTCAATCCTGAACTGTATCCCGTTCCCGTAGTCTATGCTATCTCCCAGAGAGTTATAGTAGTATGTTACACGGGGCTGGTTCGGTAATGAGCTGGAACCGTTTATGAACCAATACCAGGCAGAGTTCGGGACCCAGTAGAGGTTGGAGTATCCGCCGGATGGCGAACTCGTTGGTCCGTATATGGTTATTCCGTGGGCGTTTGAGTAGCTCTTCTGGAAGTTGCCGAGAAGGGTTGTGTCCCCTATGACTCCAGAGCCCTGGAGGTCAATAACCCGCTGGGCCGCGTTCCTCAGAGACGCGGGGAGGCTCCCCTGCGCGGTTATGCGCTGAGCGAAGTGATAGAGGTCCTTGTAGCTTGCGTAAGTGAAGGATTGGGTTCCGGAGAGCGCGGTGGCTATGGTTGAGTTGCTCTTGCCCCCTGCCTTTATGAGCTCGCGCGCGAACTTGTCCACAGCCAAGTAATACCTGGTATACCAGGGCCCCATGTCAACAGCGGAGTGGGTTACAGAACTGCTGTAGGACTGAACATAAAGATAAGCTGCCTGCCTTGCCAATTGCTGAGGCGTAGCGTTCTGGTTTGAGTTTAGCCAGCTGAATATGTCGTCGTAAGGATAGCCGTCCGCGGGCTCGGTTTCCTGGGAGTGCACCGTGACATCCGCGTAGTCCTTTGTTTCGTATTCAACCTCAAGCATTCCCATCAAGCAAGCGTCATACGATATTATGGAGAGGTTCTTTCCGAGCTTCTTGAATATTTCCTCGCAAGCATAATTGAGCTCGCCGCCCGATACCGAGATCTCATCCCCATTTGTGTCATCAAAGCACACATCCCTGCCGTTGTGGATGGGCCTCCAGCCGTCCCCATGGTTCCAAAGGATGAGCCAGTAGCACTCGGTTGATGAGAGAAGCCTCACGGTATCCATGAACCAGATGAGATTAGCGGGATTCCCCATGTTCAGCTCGCCGCAGTCCTTTAGGAGGGTGGAGTTTATGTTTGAAAGATCCGTGTCGCGCCTTATCTTGTATAATCTGGTCCCTGTCCAGTTTCCGTTTGACCCGTCGTAGCCGGATATCCTGTCCATGAGCACATAGACATTGTATTTGGTGGTGTCTATGGCATACTCCATCTCGTTGAAGTCGGTTATGCCGTATGTCTCTAGGTCATTGTCGGCGCACAGATACACGGCTATGGTCCACTTCTTAGTCTGGGCCTGCAAAAGCCCAAGCGCTCCAACCAATAGAAGGGGCAAAAATCTCTTCATGCACACCTCCGGATAAATATTATAATGCCTTTGGTTTGAACGATCAACTCGCGCTATTGCTCACCTGACACATTTTACACCCCCACGGATTGAAGATTTGGCCAGCGTTTCCTCGTAAGTCCTTGCGGCACAAGGGGATCGCAATCTATCCAGGTCTCTGAGAGTAATGCTTATGTAGCCTCTCAGAAACTCTCTAACCAGAGGGTCATCCTGGGAGAGGAGTCCCTTAACGAGGGCATTAGGCCTCTGAGAAATGCAAGGAGTCACAACTACTAATTGTAGTAAACCTCATTCCTGCGAGCGCCGATACATCTCCACAGCGTCAAATATTGACCAGATATAAGCGGCTACCGCGGCCAGGGGCCAAAACATCCAAGATATAACTATGCCGAGGCCAAGGGTCATAAAGGTGCAAGCGAAAAAGAGGACGAATCCGACCGCGGAGATGATGATCTGCGCGAGGCCGTTCTTGAAGAATCTCTCTGTTTCAGGCTCCTCAGCCCTTCGGATTGTGCCGTAGATCATCCCGCCTATTCCTACTCCGATGAAGCTGGTGAAAAACGGGGCGAGGATGTTGACCAGCATGCAAACCAGACCCATGTTTCTCTTGTTCTCAAAGAATCCGGGCATGGCTTAATTCTATTGCTCTCTATCGCGGTCTTTCAACTGCTGTAGACCTGTATAGGTCAATTCCATCGGCTATTGACCATATCCAGACCCCTGCCGCTAGTATGAGCATGAAATAGAGATACTTGTTGCAAGCAGACAGGATCACAGAGGCCCCAAAAACGCTCAGCTGTATCGTCGCCCTCCTGAGTATCTTTTTGTCCCCACAGAACCAGCTCCCGTAAGTTAGGCCGCCCAGGCCTGGCACTACTACATTGAGAACAAAGACTAAAAGGCCCTTTGATTTCGGATCGTCCACGGCCTATGCTTGCGAGTGCTGATATATGGCTATCGCATCAATGATGGCCCAGATATACATCCCAATGGGCGGCAGTAGGAGGATGAATACAAATAGGTACAGAACCACGCCCAGGCCAAGGGTAAAGGCTGATATCGCGGGCAGGATGAAGAAGGAACAGCATATAAATAGGACGATCGAACCCACGCTCGCGATGAGCTGGATGAGCCCGTTCTTGAAGAACTTCTCAGCGGCCGGGTCAGCCGTTTTCTGGGTTGCTCCGTAAATTATCCCGCCTACACCAACCCCGGCAAACCCCGTGAACAGGGGGACCAGTATGTTGATGAGCATACAAATGAGGCCCATGGTTTTCATGCTGTCCGCGGCCGCGGGCTTTGCGCTTTCCTCTGTCATCTTTCTTCTCCTTTTGGAGCAAAAAATTCTACTGGCCAAACCCGTCCCGTTTCCACTACAAGGTCTAATCATGACTGTTCTCGTGGCACCTGATGCTGGGTATAAGAACGAAGTCAAAAGGTTCTATGCTGACTACTACTTGACAAGACTCAATGATGTGAGCCTGAGGATCAGAAGGGTATTATCATAAGGCAATTGTGAGATAGTTTCTCGAAGGACACAGGCGATAAGCGGAACTCTTGGAAGAACTCTCCTCCTATTTCCCGCTTATCAGGGATCCTATCTTTTCACCCTTGATGATCCTGAGCAATGCCCCCGGCTCCCAGATGTTAAAGACTACTATGGGCAGTTTCCGCTCACGCGCCAATTGGACAGCTGTCATGTCCATAACGCCAAGGCCCTGCTCAAGGAATGTTTTGTAATCCAGCTCTGGAAGGAACCGAGCCTCAGAGTCAAGCTTTGGGTCAGCGGTATAAACTCCATCAACGCTGGTGCCCTTGAGGAGAACATCCGCGCCTATTTCTGCCGCGCGCAGTGCCGCGGCCGTGTCCGTTGAGAAGAAGGGGTTACCCGTGCCACCGGCCAATATGACCACACGGCCCTTCTCAAGGTGTCTTATGGCGCGACGACAGATGTATGGTTCAGCCACCTGGTTCGCGGCCATTGCCGTCATCAGCCTGGTTGTGAGGCCTCTCTCCTCAAGGTGGGCCTGGAGCGCGAGGGCATTTATTATTGTCGCGAGCATTCCCATGAAATCGCCAGTAACCCTTGGAACACCAATATCTTCCGCTCTCGCGCCGCGCAATATGTTCCCTCCGCCAACGACAACAGCAATCTGAACCCCGGTCTCCTTTATGGCCGAAGCTATCTCGTCCGCTATGAATCCAACGGCATTCCGGTCTATTCCACCCTTCTTTTCACCCCCCTTGCCAGCGAGGGCCTCGCCCGAAAGCTTCAGGAGAACCCTAGTGTATTTCATAAGATTTCAAAAAGGGGCAGGCACAAGACCTGCCCCTGGATGCTCATCTGTTGTGGATCTCAATCCTCTCCCACCTTGAACCGAACGAAACGCAAGACCTTAACGGGCACGCCCAGCTCCCTTGAGAAAGCAGAGATATAATCCGCAACCGTCATACCCTGCTCTCTGATGTATGTCTGCTCAAGAAGGACCCTCTCCTCGTAGAAGGTCTTCAATTTTCCCTCAACTATCCTCTCTATGACCTTTTCCGGCTTGCCCTGTTCAATTGCCTGCTGGCGGTATATCGCCTTTTCCTTCTCTATCACATCCTGGGGCAGATCATCCCTTGAAACCGAAATGGGCTCCATTGCCGCGACCTGCATGGCAATGTTCCTAGCTAGCTCTCTGGTTCTCTCGTTCTCGGGGGCCTCTATGACAACCATGGCGGCAAGCATGTCTCCGGGGTGTATGTAGATCTCAATAAATGAGCCTGGGTTGGTTTTGTAGAAGGCAAACCTCTTGAGCCTTATGTTCTCTCCTATTCTGGCGATGTGATCCCTTATAACATCAGAGGCCTTGGCATTCTCATATTGCGGAAGAGGGGTATCCAGAAGAGCGTTTAGGTCCTGAGGCTCATTCTCGGCAACCGCTGAGAGAAGAGCGGATAGCAATTTTCCGAACTCATCTGTTCTCGCGACAAAGTCCGTCTCAGAGTTCAGCTCCAGGATTATCCCCTTAGTTCTATCCGGAGAGAGCCACATCCCTATCTTGCCCTCTTTCGCCTCCCTGTCTATGCGCTTGTCGGCGCGCGCGAGGCCGCGTGTCCTGAGGACATCAAGGGCCTTTTCTATGTCCCCGCCAGCCTCCTCAAGGGCCTTCTTAGCGTCCATGAACCCAGCGCCAGTCCTATCTCTGAGCTCCTTAACGAGTTTTACAGGAATATCCATGTCAATGCTCCTTACATATCCTTCCTAATTGGCTCCCTTCCTGACCTTCCCTCAAGAATAGCGTTAGCCATAACTGATGTCACCAGCTTTATTGACCTAATAGCATCATCGTTGCCGGGTATGGGATAATCAATTTGGCTTGGGTCAGAGTTCGTGTCCAGAAGCGCTATTATCGGAATGCCCAGCTTCTTGGCCTCGGCCACAGCGATGGCTTCTTGGGTTACATCCACCACATACATGATGTCAGGCATGACCTCCATATCCCTTATGCCGCCGAAAAGCCTCTCTAGCTTGAAGAGCTCCTTTTCCATTAGGGCCATTTCTTTCTTCGTGTAAGGAAGAGGCTTGGAATCAGCCCTGAGCCCCTCCAACTGGGAAATCAGCTCCCTAAGCTCACGCATCCTCACGAGGCGCTTCCTTATCGTCTCAAAATTTGTAAGAAGCCCGCCCGGCCAGCGTTCTGTGACATAAAAGACCCCGGCTCGCTCCGCCTCCTCCCTTATAACATCCTTTGCCTGTTTCTTCGTGCCAACGAAAAGGATGTTACCTCCCCTGAAGGCTACATCCTTCATCTTGTCATACGCGGAAAGGAGAAGAGGAAGCGTCTTTCTCAAATCAATGATGTGAACGCCGCCCCTTTCCGTAAATATGAACTCCCTCATCCGCGGGTTCCACCTCTGCCTTGGGTGGCCAAAGTGAACGCCTGCCTCAAGGAGGTCCTTCAGGGTAACGGGGCCCATATCAGCGCTTTGAGTACTGCCAACTGCGCCTTCTCTTGGTTCTTCCATACTTCATCCTCTCTTTTTCCCGCGGATCACGGCCCATGAACCCCTCCTTCTTAAGCACCTCAAGATACCGCTCATCCAAACGGGCTATGCATCTAGCAATAGCGAGCCTCATAGCGCCAGCCTGGCCAGAAAGCCCCCCTCCATCTAGCTTTACAGCAACATCAACCTTTCCAGCAAGCCCTGTCCTAGTTAGGGGTTCCGTGGCCTTTATGACGAGGTCCTCTCGCCCGAAATACGCGAGGGGCCTCTTGCCATTAACATATATCCAACCGTGGCCGGGCTCCTTAACCCTTGCCCTGGCTCTAGCCCTCTTGCGAGAGCCGGCCGCAAAAACAAAACGCTGAGCGTCCATCAAAAGAACTCCTTTACATCTATGGGTTTCGGATTCTGGGCCGCGTGCGGATGCGCGGGGCCCGGATAAACCTTGAGCCTCTTAGCCATCCTCCTGCCGAGCTTGTTCCTGGGGAGCATCCTCTTAACAGCAAGCCAGATAAGCCAGCCAGGATGTTTCTCGGCAACCTGTCGGGCAGTGTGCTCCCTCAGACCCCCAGGATAGCCTGAGTGGGAGTAATACTTCTTCTCATCCCACTTTCTACCAGTTAGAACCACATCCTTTGAATTTATTACCACAACATAATCCCCGAGGTCAAGGTGCGGCGCCCAGGCCGGTTTCCTCTTGCCCATGAGCAGTTGCGCGATCACAGTCGCGAGGCGGCCGAGGGTCTGTCCCTTCGCATCAACAAGATACCAACCTCTCCCGGTCTCAATCTCCTCGGGTTTTGGCAGGTATGTTTTCATGATAAAATAACTCCACTTTCTCTGAGAAGGAAAATTGTAAGGCCAGGCAGGAGGCCGTTTCAAGCGCGAACATCCTGAGATCTCACATACTCTCATCCCCCAGAAACAGGTTCTGATGCAGGATAGCCTGGCGTATCCTCCTCGCAATCGTCCAAGACACAGGAGTGCCTTGGTGAAGACGCTATACCTCCTCTCGTAGCTCGTGAGGCTGGGTATGAAGGTGGAGACGAAGGGTTCTATGGCCATACCAACGAGAATGAGGAAAGCGCAAGCGAGGAATATGGCCTTTATCATTCCTCTGAGCGCATCCTTGTTCCTGGCCTTGAGATGCTCAAGTCCCTCGTATGTCTTTGAGGAAGCCCCTTTTGACCTCAGACTTTGCCTCCCACCATGCGAGGCTTGAGCGGGAATACTCAATTGCCTAGATGTGCACCTTGTCCAGGACGAGACCCTCTTTGGCCCCCATGGACTTGAGCCATAGCTTCAGCTTGGAATAGCTCACACCTGTAGAAACATCAGGTTCAGGGTGGAGTTTGCCCTGAGGTGAGGGATCTTCCCTTAGGCTTTTCGCTAATGAAGGTCATATTTGCCTCCCCCGGCGTGGCGTAATGTTTCAAAATTCCAGATCACCGAACTAAGGGGTGATGTTTCATAATTCAGATCACCGAAAGCCATCCTGAAGAGTATAAATCCAGGGCTCGTGAGGACACGAGGTATGGCAGTTTGGTATGATCCACTTTCAATCCCCCATAAGTTCTTGGCTAACGATGATTTAGGCATAGGGCTCTGAGGTTTCCTCAACTGCCATACCTCGCCGAAAGGGAATGTCCTCACGAGCCTCTCCTTTTCCTCTCCATCACGAGCTCACCCAGAAGCCCTTGTAGTCTTCTCACTTCCCTCTTGAGGTCCACAGGGTTAAGGCGTTGTCTGAGTTCTAAGAGCTCCTTAGCTGTCTCCTCAGGGAGGTATGGCAAAAGCCTCTTTAAGGGTGTCTGAGGCTGGTCATATACGCTCCTCAGTCTGCCGCTTTT
>JBDRYB010000033.1:0-17478 GCA_039803205.1 Caldifarciminota bacterium | reverse complement strand
CGCAAAGCGCCTTGTGCCCTGACGAGCCTCTAGGAGTTTATAATTTAATCCCTCAGGTTGGAGAGTGGCCCCTAAGGTGCCCGGAAATCCGGACAGATCTTGCTGGTCATCTGAACTTGTCCCCTCGTAGCTTTTGGCGTTAAAATATGAGGCTTATGAAGATTCATCCCTCAGCGATAGTTGACCCGAGAGCAGAATTAGATGAAGATGTTGAGATAGGGCCCTATTGCATAATAGGGCCTGATGTAAAGATAGGAAGAGGAACCAGGCTCCTCTCCAATGTTAGAATAGATGGCCCTGCCGTGATAGGCGAGGGAAACACGATATTCCACGGTGCGGCAATAGGCGGCTTACCGCAGGATCTCGGCTTCAAGGGCGAACGAAGCGGGGTCCGAATAGGAAACGGAAACCTGATAAGAGAATACGCGACCATCCACAGGGGAACCGGGGAAGGGACCGAGACCGTGGTCGGTGATGGGAACTTCCTAATGGCTTACTCGCACCTGGGCCACAATGTCCGCGTCGGAAACAACTGTATCATAGTCAACACAGCGCAGATAGGTGGATACGGCGTAGTGGAGGATTACGCCTACATATCCGCCTTCGTTCCGGTTCACCAGTTCACGAGGATAGGCAAGATGGCCATGGTGGCCGGTTCAACGAGGGTCAACCAGGATATTCCGCCGTTCATGATGGCCATGGGATACGAGGCGAGGATAATCGGTGTCAACAGGGTGGGGTTGATGCGCAGGGGATTTTCTTCTGATAGAATAGATGTCATCAAAGAGGCTTACAGGATACTCTACAGGGAAGGCTTGTCATTGCCCAGCGCTCTTGAGAGGCTTACGACCGAGTTCCCGGATAACGAGGATATCGCTTATCTGGTGAACTTCATAAAGAACAGCAAGCGCGGGATAACGAGGAGATCCCTTGCCGGGGACGAGGAATGATCCCCCTGAGACTCATACCCTACTCGGAGCACGAGCCCAGCTTGAACATGGCTTTGGACTGGGTTCTTTTTCGCGAGACCATTGAGAATGGTCTGCCCTTTCTCCGGTTTTACGGGTTCTATCCGCCAGGCGTGACCATAGGGAGGTTCCAGAAAGGGATCCCTGATGGTCTTGAGGGGTATCCGTGCGCGAGGCGCCCCACTGGTGGAAGGGCTGTTTTGCACGACGGGGATCTGGTTTTCTCGCTATCAGGGTGGCACAATAGCGGCCTCTTTGCCGGATCAGTCTCTGAGACATACAGGGCCACAGCCGAGATCCTGGCCGAGGCCGCGGCAAGGCTCGGCCTTGCGGTTGAAGTAGAAGAGGGAAGGTCTCAAGCATACGACAGATCCGGACTCTGCTTCCGAGCAACATCAAGATACGAGATAAAGCTCATGGGCAAAAAGGTTATAGGGATAGCACAAGCGAGGGAAAAAGGGGCCTTTCTGGAACAGGGCTCCATCTATCTGCCCGTTGATAAAAACGCCTACATGGCTGAGATAAAAAGAGGGTTTTCCGAAAGGGGATTTCTTTTGGAGGAAAAGGGAATTACCCAACAGGAATTTGAAAGGGCAAAGCTCGCCCAGAAGGAGTTTGAGATAACATGAGGACTTTAGCGGTGATACCAGCAAGATTCGGTTCCCGGAGGTTTCCGGGCAAACCCCTGGTAAAGATACTTGACAAACCAATGATCCAGTGGGTGTGGGAGGCGGTTTCCAAATCTACGAGCATAACCAGTGCTGTGATAGCTACGGATGATGAGAGAATAGCCAGGACAGCGGTAGAATTTGGGGCGAGGGTCGTGATGACTTCCCCGGACCACCCATCAGGTTCGGACCGCGTCGCTGAGGTAGCTAGGAGGGCAAGGGTCGGCTTCATCGTCAACATCCAGGGGGATGAGCCTCTGCTTGAGCCTTCGGTCATAGACGCGGTTGTGGAGGCTCTTCACCGCGATTCCGAGGCCGACATAACAACCCCCGTTACCCAGATTGAGGAGGAGGAAGCGAGGAATCCGGATGTGGTCAAGGTTGTGGTTGACAGAAAGGGGAGAGCCCTCTATTTCTCAAGGGCCCTCATTCCGTATCCGGCCAGGCACCAGACGACATTTCTCAGGCACATAGGAATTTATGCCTTCAGGAAATACGCTCTCTTGAGCTTTGTCCAACATGGGCCATCAACCCTTGAACGCATAGAGGGCCTGGAGCAACTTCGGGCCCTTGAGATGGGCTTGAAGATAAGGGCTGTCCAGGTCAAGTTCAGATCGTGCTCGGTTGATAGGCCAGAGGATGTCCCTGTTGTGGAGAGGCTTCTCAGGGAAAGGGGGTATTAGTTGCCATTTGTAGGCTGTAAACCTTCAATCTGGATGAGGATCTCGTGGTGGACAGGCGTCTTGATCCTCCTCTTCTCTTGTTCTGGGCCTCCGGAATTCGTCTCGGTTGATTACGCTGTCATGGGGACATCAGCGCGGGTGATAGTGCCAAGGGAAAAGAGGGCACTAGCGGACTCGGCATACCGCGAGATGCTCAGGGTGGATTCCCTCATGAGCATATGGAAGCCGGAATCGGAATTATCCCGCTTGAATGCGCGGGGCTGTATGAGGGTTGATTCGCTGACATTGGCGTGCATAAGAATAGCGATTCTGGTTTCGTCCATCACGGATGGTGCCTTTGATCCAACGGTGGGCCCTCTCATTCACGCGTGGGGATTTGATTCCGACAGCCCCCACATGCCGGACCCGGAATCCGTAGAAAGGGCAAAAGGCTTGGTGGGGTGGGAAAGGATCCGCATAATTGGAGACAGCGTTGTGCTCGGCAAGGGTCAAAGCCTTGATCTCGGAGGGGTCGCAAAAGGGCTCGCTCTTGATATAGCCTCAGCAAAACTCCAGAGGATGGGATGCTCGGATTTCCTTGTTGAGATAGGGGGGGACATGGTCTGCTGTGGCCAGAAGGGCGCAGAGCCTTGGTTAATAGGGATAAGGGACCCCGCTGATCCTGGGGGGATAATGGGAACGATGAGGATACGGGAACGCTCCCTTGCAATATGCACATCAGGGGATTACGAGAGGTTCGTTGAGATAGGCGGGATGAGGTATTCGCACATTATGGACCCAAGAAGGGGCGAGCCAGCCGAGGGGGTCCTATCCGTCACGGTTCTGAGCGAGAGGGGTGCGGCGTTCACAGATGCAATAACAACTGGGCTTTTTGTCCTCGGCCCACAGAAGGGCCTTGAGCTCGCGGATTCGCTTGGAATTGAAGCAATGTTCGTCTACAGGGATGGTGATACCATAGCCACCGCTACAACAAAAGGGTTTCAAGAGGTGATCAGATGAGGGAAAAAGGGATAGTCGCTGAGATAAGAGGTGGGAAGGCAAAGGTTATCCTCTCATACAATCCGGACATCTGCAAATCCTGCTCGGCAAGGCTATTCTGCGGCATAAACCCCAGGGGAAATGAGGGATTCGTTTGGGCTAGGTTCAGGGATGAACCTAAACCTGGCCAGGTCGTTGAGGTTGAGATACCGGAGGCAAAGGCAATCCTCCTGTCGGGGGTTATGTTCATCGTGCCGATAACCATTTACATCCTCTCGTTCTGGCTCATCCACCTGTTCGTTAAATCCACGGGGATATCCGCGCTTTTGGCAACGCTTCCGGTTCTCGCTTATTACCCGCTGATAGCTAATCTTTCGGGGTTTTTTAGCCCTACGATACTGAACCAATAGAACAGCCTATCTCCACCCCATCACTGAGGCGACCAAAGCGAAATCCTTCCTGGCCGCGATCGCGAGCTCTGATCTGGCTTCGTTCCTCGCGATGTATGCGGGATGATATGTGACGATAAGCGGAGGCCCAAGGATGGAGCGATGGATCTTGCCCCTCAGGGGTTCCATTGAGGCCCTCTCTTCAAGCGGAAGGCCGAGAAGGGTTCTTGAGGATACCCTTCCGAGAGCGAGGATGAGGTCAGGGGACACGATGTCAATCTGCGCTTTGAGAAAGCGAAAACAAGCGGATATCTCTGGGGCCAGAGGGTCTCGGTTTTCTGGGGGCCTACACTTCACTACATTGGTAATATAGACATCTCGCTCCCTGTCTATGCCTATCTCCGAGAGGAACTTGGTGAGAAGCTCCCCCGCTTTCCCGACAAAAGGCTTACCCGCTTTGTCTTCCTCGCGCCCAGGCCCCTCACCGACCAGGAGAAGCCTAGCATAAGGGTTTCCAGAGCCGAAAACGCTCCTCTTTCTCTCGCTGGACAGAGGGCAGCGCGCGCAACCCTCCGCGGCCTCCGCCAGCAAACTGAGGAGTCTCGTCCTGTCCTTGGCAGCTGGGAGGTGGATCTCGCGGAGCCCAAAGAACTCCCTGAGATAGAAAAGGGAGAGCGTTCTATCCTTCATTTTATCAGTCTGGCTACCTCGCGGATGATGGCAAAAGCGGCCTGGGTTTTTGAGATCAAACCGAGGTCGCGGTGGGCTTTTTTGTCAACAATAATGAAATGAGCGCTCTCAGCCCCCATGGATCTGAGGTCGTTTGCAACCAGGAGATCGGCGCGCTTGGCCTTCATCTTTGCTCTCGCATTCTCCATAAGCCCTTCCTCCTCTGCGAGGCAAAAACCCACGAATACCTGGCCCTTTCGCCTCGGAAGGCCTGAGAGGATGTCCGGGGTCGGCTCAAGAGCCAGGTTCAAGGCCTTTTTCCTGCGAAGCTTCCTCTCGTAGACCTTTTTAGGCCTGAAATCAGCCACAGCCGAGGCCATGATTATAACATGGTGATCCGGCCCTATCCTGCATAGGAGATCGTAAAGCTCCTGCGCTGTTTTTATCTCATAGGAATCGTGAGCTGGCCCCAGGATGGCCCCCGGACCCCTTACCGCTGTCACGAAAGCCCCCGCCGCGGCCCCTGCTCTGCATATTTCGGCCCCCATCCTTCCGGATGAGAGGTTTGTTATGACGCGAACCGGATCAAGGGGTTCAGCTGTTGGCCCATATGCCACGAGGAGCCTTTTTCCCCTGAGAGAATTAACCACGCCTGCCCACTCCTCAACATAGCTGGCTATTTCCTCGGGAGAGCGCATCCTCCCCGTGCCTCGGCCAACTGAGAGCTCTCCGGAAACAGGCTCAAGGACGACATGGCCCATGTCCAGGAGCACCCTGAGGTTCTTTTGGGTCGCAGGCGATAACCACATGGATTCGTGCATAGCCGGAGCAAATATGATGGGAGGGCCGAACGCCAAAAGGGCGGCTGATAGGAGATCATCAGCAATACCGTGAGCAACCTTCGCCAGAATGTTCGCTGTGGCAGGGGCCACAACAGCGCATTCCGCCCACCCCGAGAGCTCTATGTGCAGGGTCCTGGTGAAAAAATCCTCATCCGTATAGGTCTCGCCAACCAATGACCTGAACATGAGGGGCCTCGTGAACTCACAAGCCCCTTTGGTTAGCACGCACCTCAGATCGTGCCCTGATTTGACGAGAAGCCTGGCCGCATCAAGTCCCCGATGAGCGGCTATTGAGCCCGTGACGCCGAAAAGAACCCTCAAGACCTACCTTTTCTCTTGGAAGGCTTCAGCCCCTCCTCCGCAACCGGTTTGGGAACCCCCTTATCGTAAGGAACCTCTTTCTTCAGGACCGCCTCAGCCGCTATGAGATAGGGCTTGCGTTTCAGATATGTGCCCTCCTCCATCGCTTTCCTGGCTATGATGTGAGCGAGTTTGCTCACGACGATGATGAACTCATACTTGTTTGGTATGACATTGTATATCCTGCTCATGTCCAAAACAAGGTCCGTGTCGCTTATCGTTTCGGTCTTATCCTGCTTTTTCATTTCTCCTTCCTTGCGGTTCTGGCCGCCCTCCTCGCGAGGAGGTCGGATCTGCGGTTTTGCTCCCTCTCAACGAGCCTAAAGCTAACCCTGAGCCTCGCACAAAGGGCCCTTGCTGATTCGGCAAGCCTGGCTATTTCCGGATCCCTCAACCTGTATGCTCCGCGCATCTGCTCGCACAGGAGCCTTGAATCGGTTATTATCTCGGCTTCATCCTCAGGGCGATTTCTCAGAAGCCACCTGAGAGCCTCAATTAAAGCCATGTATTCAGCCTGGTTGTTGGTAAGGTCTCCGAGGGGAACCGATAATTTACACACGGTTTCCCCGGAGGCGTTCTCTATCAGGACCCCAGCGCCAGCTGGCCCGGGATTGCCCAAGGAACTGCCGTCAATGTAGACCCTCAATCTATCCGCCATCTCTCTTTATTTTGACCTCTATACCCCTGATGAACTCGGATATGCTGTATTCATCCTTATCTGAGAGGGTTTTTGCTCCCTTTTTTACGAATATGAGGGTCACAAACCTTTCACCCTGAACCAGGCTGTATATCCGCCCAACCCTGCTTGTGTCCTCAGCGAATCCCGCGTATGTGGCTTGATAAGCACCCATACCCCAGAGGGTGATCGTGTCAGCAGAGATGACCTTCAGGGAGTCTATTTGGTTGCCAGCTTCCTCAAGAAAGGCCCGAACAGCGCCCTCGGATGTCCTCAGCTTCGGGCTTGACCCGTAAAAAACCACGACCTCAAGTCCCCTTCCGGAAAACTCCAAAAGTCCGCTCCCATCCCGTTTCATGTCAGAGACGCAGTTCCAATCAGCACCCTGAACAACTGATATGGCGAAGGATGTGTCAGAAAACTCATAGGCCGAGAAAAGAGGCCCGACCATGATGGCGAGAGATACCAGAAGCCCTCCTATAAAACCAGGGAGGTTTTCCGGTCTCATCCAAAAACCAACCATATTCTGCATGGAGAAATTATAAGGCCACGGATCATTCGGGGGCGAGTTTTGCGACCCTCGGCATACCCCCTGGGTGGGAGACCGCTATGTTAAACCCAACTTTGACACCTAATTTTCTCCTAAGTCCTTGATACATAAGGACTTAGAGTAGATCGCGCCCCAGGGAGTTGGCACCATAGTCGCTGAGGCTCGCGGGTCTATACCCTGAATATCTCTGGGGCTTCTTTCTGTATCTCAGTTTTGGTGCTGAATGGCTTGGTCTCCTATGAGGATCAAAAAGCCCCCGACTGGGGCGCCGGGGGCTAAGGATTCTCTCAGTTATTCTCTATTGGCCTATCTCTCCTATGACCTTTATGACCACTCGGCGGTTCTGCTCGCGCTCAGGCTCGGTGTTGTCAGGGTAGATCTCCGGCTGGGACTCGCCATAGCCGACCGCTACGAGCCTGTCCGCGCTAACCCCTCGCTGAATAAGCCAAGTCCGGACGGAGTTTGCCCTGTCCTGGGAGAGCTTCTGGTTGTATTCCGTCGTTCCCTCGGTGGATGTGTGGCCCTGGATCTCAATCTTTATCGTGGGGTTCTCGTTCATGATGGCGAGTATCTCGTTCAGCGCTGGTTCAGCTGTTGGGAGGAGGACCGCGGATGCCTTCTTGAAGTAGATGTTCCTGAATGTGAATGTTATGCCCTTCTTGACCATCTCAATCCTCAGTTCGGTGGCCTGGCCCTCGTTCACAACAGCGGTCTTGACAGCCGGGACATAACCGGTGAGTCCTCCGGTCACAACCGCGTTCACGGTGTATGCACCTGTGGGAACCTCGCCCTGCCAGACACCTGTTGACGGATCGGTTGTCGCAACCGGAAGGTTTGTGCCAACGAATGTCAGGTTTGCCGGTAGGGGGTTACCCGTCTTCTTGTCAACGACATGCACGACCAGCATCCCCTTGGTTACAGACGGAGTAAGCGGGAAGTCCTTTATGAGAACCTGGCCCTTTGCCAAGTTTATGACCTCGGAGACCTCCTTGTATCCTGGCGCTGTGCACTTTATCGTGTAGGTTCCGGGCGCTATGTTCTCCATCCTGTATATGCCGTCTGAGCCGGAGCTCGCTGGGCTGGGCTGGGATGTGCCGCCCGTGATGGTTATGTATGCGTTAGCTATGCTCGTGTTGTCCTTTACATTGTAGACACGACCAGTGACAACAGCAACATTCGGTGTCTCCTTGTTGAGCCTGAACTCAACGGTGTAGCTCTCGCCAGCCTTCAGGGTTATCATCTGGGACCCAGGCTGATAGCCTGGAGCAGAGGCCTGAACAGTGTGGGTTCCTGGAGGAACGCGCTCAGCCTTGAAGCTCCCGGCCGCGGCCTCAACATTCAGAACGCCCATGCCCGTTGTCTGGGGGAATGTGATTACAGCGTTGCCTATCGGGGTTCCTGTTTCCGCGTCAACGACCCGGCCTACAACAACGCACTCGGTTGGCTTTGTCCTCTTGAGGAATACATTCATCTGAGCCAATCCACCCGCTTGAACAATCGCGATCCCAGCATAGGCCTCGTATCCTGGGGCTGTGACCTGGACAGTGTATTGGCCAGCGGGAACCGAGTCAATCTTTATGAATCCGGTCGCGGGATCAACCTGCCTTGGGGATTTTCCGGCCTCCGGAACCCCGACGGTGGCATCTCCTACGGGTTTCTTTGTCTCGTCGTCCATGACCGCGACGGCGATAGCTCCAGGCGCTGGCTTCTTCTCAGGCTTTGTGAAAACATAGGTGTAGTTCAAAGCGAACCAGCCCGCCCATGTTGGTTTCCAATTGGGAAGCCAGAAGTCAGGATTTGGGCCAAGATTGTCTTGATTGCCCGTTGTCCTATCTCCGAACATCTTCTCGCCCGCGAAATCCATGACGAGGCCGTTTCCGAAGTCAAGCCTGAAGCCGAGGACTCCGTATGTTGGGCCATCACCGTGTCTGCTGGCCGTGTCCCTCACGAACTGCTCTGTATAGACCTCTATGAACGGCTTGAAGAGTCCCAGCGCGAACATGGTCGCTATGCCGCCAACGAAAACATCATCCGTCTTGTCTCCTATGGACTTGGTGTTATAGCCGAGGTTCAGGTGAACTCCGAGCGACTGCATGTATTCCTCGCGCCAGAGCATGTAGCTCAGGAGGAACCTTCCGCCAAAGCTGAGATCGTCATATGTGAATGTGCGCCAGAATCCTCCCTTTTGCCTTATGCCCCAAGTGTCCGTTGTGTCAATGACCTCAAAGCCCTTGTCTCCTGTGGGGAATGTCATCTCGTATGTAGCGCCTATTCCTACCTGCTTGTTGGCGAGGGGATAACAGCCCTTTATGACGAGGCCGAGGTCTCCCCAGCCGGGCACGGCGGAACGGTTGTAGGAGTCGTCTCTCGTATGTCCGCCCCTTTCGCCTTGTTTGTCCCAAGCATCTCCTTTGACATCACCCGTGATGCCGACCTCAAACCACGGGACAGAGTATCCGAGGCCGAACCACAGATCGCCGTAGCCTCTAGCGTCGCGGAAATCAGTGAGCAATGTGCCGTTATCCGCCCAGTCCGTAGTATCAAAGTTGTTCTGGGTTATGTTGAGCCTTATCATGTTTATGATGAGGCCGTTCATCCCGGGTGTGGTCGCGGAGAAGACGCGCTCTACGCCTTCAACGGTCTGGTAGCTTGGGCCATAGGCCCAGGCAATTCCTGCTGCCAGAGCAACGAGGAGTGTTCCCTTGGTTTTCATCTATAACCTCCTTCGGTTGTTTCGCAAATTTTAATCTCGGCCCCTGTGCCCGCGCAACTCCATATCAGAGTGCCTTTGGTTGGCGTTGGGGTATGCCTTTGCTTCATACTTGATCCCGTCATGGCAGGATTTGGACCTTTTATCTTATGCTTTCTGGGAAACCCGCGCGGTGATTTCTGTCTGACCCCAAGATTCCTCGCGGAAGCCAAGATGCCTCAGAGGCCCACGAATCAGACATTCTTTGATACAACACACTTCAGGATCCACTATGACACAACAGACACGGCCGCTGTTGGTATGGATTATGTTAGGCTTATTGCGGGAATAGCTGAATACTGCTGGGAAATAGAGGTTGATTCCATGGGGTTTGATGAGCCGCCACCGGATGACACAGCAGGTGGGGATAGCAGGTATGACATCTACATAGTTGCTCTTTGGGACGGAGCGGCAGGCTATTGTGCCTCCGAGGGTCAGGGCCCTGATCCTGAACAGGAAGACTACATAACCTACATAGCGATCTCATACCATCTGGACACCACAAACGGCCAGACAGAGGCCGTTGTGGCCCACGAGTTCATGCACGCGTGCGAGATGTCATACACCGCGCTTGATGGGGACTGGTTCATGGAGAACTGCTCTCAGTGGGCGACGGAGATGGTTTATCCTGACTTAAACTACTACATGCTATACTTCAATATGCCCGCGACCCCCTTCAATCGCCCAAATTACGAGATAACCCACGCACCGTATTCAAACCCCGATTACTACGAGTATGCCGCGACGACATGGCCCCTGTTTCTGATGTTTTGGACAGCCGACACGGGCATAATAGAAGCATGCTGGGATTCCATGGGCCGCCACTGGGGCAACCACACCTTGGAAGACATTGATGGGGTTCTCAGACGGGATTACGGAGACAGCTTGGAATCCGCGATGGCGGATTACGCGTTATGGAGGTGGTTCAGCGGCAGGATGTGGGATAACTGGCATTGGTCAGAGGCGGCTCTTTGGCCAACAGTGAGGGTTCTGAGAACACACAGCAGTTATCCGGCAAGCGGAAACGAGGGTATCTTTCCGATATACGGACCAGGGGGCACGGATCTCATAGTGTTCAACTCCTATGGCCAGGCCGAATCCCTCTACATCTATTTTGACGGTCAGGATGGTTATACCTGGGGTGCGAGCGTCATAGGCTACCGATCGGGCCCCGGCGTTCCCTCAGACATATATAGGATGGATATTGATACAAACGGCTATGGCGCTATAGCTGTTCCGACCCTCGATTACGATTCGCTCGTTTTGGTCCCATATTGTCTGAACTGGCCCTTTACCACCCATCCCCTTTCATTCATCTATGGCGCCAACACTGTTTCCGTAGAGGAAGGGGTTCTAGTGGAGTCAGGAGTCTCGGGTTCCCTCTCCAGAGAGCGATTCATCTTCACCCTGCCCAGAGGGGGAAATGTATGCATCTCGGTGTATGATGTTTCAGGCAGGCTCGTTTTCGGCAGAGAGGGGCTTTTTGAGGCTGGCAAGAACCAACTGAACATGGCCAGGCCGCTCAAGCCAGGTATCTACATTTGGGAATTGAATTTTGAGGGGATGAGGGTCATGAAAAATTCGGTGGTTTTCTAATCTTGTATTTCCTTGACCCCTGAACCCATCCGTGTCTTCTGCTCGGGCCAAACTGCACTACTCTGACCCCAGCCCTTATAATTTCTCCCTTGTTCACCCAAGCCGAGCGCGACGCCATAAAGGGGTTCCTCGGAAGGGAGCCCAATCCCACTGAGGAGGCGGTGTTTTCGGTCCTCTGGTCAGAACATTGCTCCTACAAGTCATCCAGGCCATACCTCAAAATGCTTCCAACTGAAGCGCCCTGGGTTCTACAGGGTCCTGGAGAGAACGCGGGCATACTCCGATTGAAAAACGGCTATTGCGCGGCCTTCAAGATGGAAAGCCACAACCACCCCTCAGCAGTTGAACCAGTTCACGGCGCCGCTACGGGGATAGGCGGCATAATCAGGGACATCCTCTCTGTGGGGGCAAGGCCTGTTGCCCTGGCGGATTCCCTCCGTTTTGGCCCCCTTTCTGATGAGAGGTCAAAGTGGCTGTTTGAGGGCGTTGTTCACGGAATATCCTTCTACGGGAACTCTGTTGGGGTGCCGACCGTTGCAGGAGAGGTCTATTTTGACGAGTCCTACAAGGGGAACCCACTGGTGAATGTGATGTGCGTTGGCATAATGCGTGAGGAGGATTTTATGCGTGCGAGGCTCGTTGGCCCAGGAAACCCCATAATCCTTGCTGGTTCAACGACCGGAAGGGATGGAATGGGCGGAGCGGCCTTTGCATCAGAGGACCTGGTCGGAGACACGGAGGAGAAGAGGCCGGCTGTCCAGGTCGGGGACCCGTTCATGGAGAAGCTCCTAATTGAGGCTACGCTTGAGGCCCTCGCCACGGGCGCTATACTGGGAATTCAGGACCTCGGGGCCGGAGGGCTTTCTGGCCTCGGCGAGATGGCTCACAAAGGGGGACTGGGCGCGGAGATATTCCTCGAGAGGGTTCCCCTCAGGGTTCCTGACCTCCAGAGCTGGGAGATACTCATATCCGAATCCCAGGAGCGCATGGTGATGTGCGTGGAGGCTGGAAGGGAGCGTGAGGTAATTGATATATATCACAAGTGGGACCTGAACGCTGAGGTGATAGGACATGTGATAGAAGAGCCTGTCTTTCGTGTATGGCACAGAGGCCAAGTTGTCGCCGAGATCCCCTCCGAGGCCCTCGGAGCGTGCCCAGTTAGGGATCTTCCGAGAACCGAACCGGCCCGCATCTCCGTGATCTCCAGAAAGTCCCCGCGGATACCCGATATACCTTGGGATGCGGCACTCATCAGGCTAGTTTCTGAGCCGGATGTTGCTGACAAGACCTGGGTTTTCAGGCAATACGACCACACGGTGATGACGAATACGGCTCTGGTTCCCGGGGCCGCTGATGCGGCGGTCATGAGGATCAAGGGCCAGGATTTCGGTATTGCACTAACCGTTGATTGCAACGCCAGGTTCCTTCACATGGACCCAAGGGAGGGCTCTAGGAGGGCTGTTTGCGAGGCCATGCGGAACCTCGTTGCTGTTGGCGCGATGCCTCTTGGCATCACGGATTGCCTCAACTTTGCCAGCCCTGAGGACCCAGAGGTTCTCTGGGATTTCGCCGAGGCCGTGGCTGGGCTCTCCGAGGCCGCTGCTGCCCTCAACATTCCAGTTGTATCGGGGAATGTCAGCTTTTACAATCAGACAGAGACGCACAAGGTCTTCCCCACGCCGGTTATAGGTATGGTTGGACTTCTGGATGATGTCTCTTTGGCTGTGAGGGCTGGTTTCCCGCAAGAAGGGCTTTCCGTGTTTCTCATCGGGAGGGCCGGTTCGTTAACAGGGAGCCTTTACCAGGCTGTATTTTCCGAGATAGGAGGAAGGCTTGAACAGACCGATCTCTATTACGAGAGGCGTCTGGCTGAGGCCGTTTTGGCTATGCACTCCGAACGCCTTCTCCTCTCCTGCCACGATGTATCGGATGGTGGACTGCTGGTCGCGATAGCGGAATCCTGCATTCTCAACCGAATTGGCGTTAGCATTACATCACCTGAGAGCCCGGAGTTTCTCTTCGGAGAGGGTAGGGGAGCATTCGTGGTGAGCGCGAGACCCGAGCACGAGTCAAGGGTTTTGGCGATTGCTGAGGGATATGGCGTTCCCGCGACGAGAATAGGGATTACCGGAGGGGGAGAGATGCTCCTGAACGGGAGAGGCGTGAGCCTGAGTGCGCTTGAGGAGGCTTATTCCTCAATAGAAAAGGAGATGGAGGGTTGAAGGCTGGAGTCGTTATATTCCCGGGTTCAAACTGCGACTATGATGCTTTCCATGCGCTCCGGGATGTCGCCGGGATACCAACGGAGTTCATCTGGCACAAGGACACCCGGCTGGATGGCTACGGTCTCGTTGTTCTACCAGGCGGGTTTTCCTACGGAGATTACCTGAGGGCGGGCTCAATAGCCCGTTTCTCGCCCATAATGGATGCCCTTCTTGATTACGCGGAGAAGGATAAAGGCCTCGTCCTCGGGATATGCAACGGGTTTCAGATACTCACGGAGGCAGGGCTTCTCCCCGGTGCTCTGGCCAAGAACATAACGAGGAGGTTCATTTGCAAGACGGTTGAGCTTTTGGTGGAGAGAAACGATACCCCGTTTAGCTCTTATTACGAGAGAGGACAGATAATTCGCATGCCAATAGCGCATTCCGAGGGAAGGTATTACCTGCCGGAGCCCGAGCTTGACGCTCTTGAGGCCAAGGGCCTCGTTCTCTTCAGATACCACGGGGAGAACCCAAACGGTTCCCTCAACTCCATTGCTGGGATAATCAACGAGCGCGGGAATGTCCTCGGGATGATGCCCCACCCGGAGCGAAACTCAGAGCGCGTCCTCGGGGATGGCTCTGGCCTGGGGATATTTTTATCGCTGAAGAAGGCTTTGGGAATTTAGGTAGGACGCCTCTTGTTGTTGTGCATGTCTGATATAGCCATCCCGCTTGAGGCTATATGCCGAAACGATTTAACCGCTCAGCCACCATCCCCATAGCCTCCTCAAGGACCTCCTCAGGGGGCTTCCTAGTGTCAATCACCCTTATCCTCTTTCCAGCCCTCCTGGCCATTCTCAGATAACCCTGCCTCACGCGCTCGTGGAACTCAGCACCCTCTGCCTCAATCCTATCCCTCTCCTTGCCTATCCTAGCGAAAGCCTTCTCAACTGGAAGGTCTGCTATTATCGTGAGGTGTGGAACTAGTCCCCCGGTCGCGAATTTGTTTAGCCGAGAGAGTATTTTTAGGGGAAGCCCGCGACCATAACCCTGGTAAGCAAAAGAGGAAAGGGAATACCTGTCTGATATGACTATTTTTCCCTCCAAGAGCGCGGGCCTTATGACGCTAAAGGTGTGTTCCCTTCTTGCCGCGAGAAAGAGGAAGAATTCCGACCATGGAGAGATGTCCCGGCCGGAGTAGAGGAGTAGCTCCCTTATTCTTTCACCAACAGGTGTTCCGCCGGGTTCCCTGGTGAGAATAACAGGGTGGCCCACGGATTCAAGGCGTTCAGCAAGGCCCCTGGCTAGAGTTGTCTTACCTGACCCCTCTATGCCTTCTATAACGAGGAAAAAACCGCGCACCCCTATGCCTCCGGTTTACCCTTGAACTATTGACTGACTCTTAAAGGAGGGGAACCACAAGGGTTGCCCTTACTTTTCAACGCCAACCGGTTTGGCGTATTTTGCAACCCACTCCTCAACTAGCTGCCTCGCCTTGAAATCTGGAACCTGCTTTGGAGGCGACTTGAAGAAATAGGAGGATGGCTCCCAAATAGGGCCGGATAATCCTGCATCCAGGGCTATCTTAGCGCAACGGACAGCGTCTATCATGACTCCTGCGGAGTTTGGACTATCCCAGACCTCAAGCTTGAGCTCTATTGTCAGGGGAACATCCCCGAATGTCTGGCCTTCTATGCGGATGTGGGCCCATTTCCTGTCATCAAGCCAGGCCACATAGTCCGATGGGCCTATGTAGACATTCTTGGCCCCAATGTCATAAGGGATCATGGATGTCACGGCTTGGGTCTTTGACTTCTTCTTTGAATCAAGCCGCTCGCGCTCAAGCATGTTTATGAAATCCGTGTTTCCGCCCACATTCAGCTGGCTCGTCCTCAGGATCTTCACGCCCCTGTCGTTGAACAACTGGACGAGCGTCCTGTGGAGTATAGTAGCGCCAACCTGGGATTTTATGTCATCGCCAAGAACCGGTAGTCCCGCGTCCTTGAACTTCTTTGCCCAAACGGGATCAGAGGAAATGAACACCGGAATGCCATTCACGAAGGCACAGCCAGCGTCAATGGCGGCCTGCGCGTAATAGCGGGTTGCCTCTTCGGAGCCAACCGGCAGGTAATTCAGAACAACATCAGCACCAACATCCCTGAGGACCTTAGCCACATCAACAGGAGGTTCCTTGGATTCCTTGATTATACCGACCAGATACTTGCCCAGGCCATCCATGGTGGGGCCTCGGTAGACCTTCGCGCCGGAAGGGGGGACCTGCGCGAACACATAGGTATTGTTGGGATCAGCGTATATGGCTTCGGCTATGTCTTTGCCGACCTTTGTCTCATTTATGTCAAAGCCGGCGACGAATTCCACATCCCCTATGTGGTATCCACCCAAGACGGGATGCATTATGCCTGGTATGAAGTCTCCCTCTTTGGCGTTCCTGTAATAGTAAACGCCCTGGACAATGCTTGAGGCGCAATTGCCCACTCCAACTATAGCAACCCTTACCTTCCGATTCATCTCAGTCATTTCCTCCTTTCCTTATCTCCCGGAAGAGGAGAGAGCAAAGTATAAAGCTCCTTGCAACGCCATGCAACCGTAAACCAAGTGAGCAAGTTGAACGGGATCATCAGCAGAATAAACCAGAAGGGCGGAGCAAACGACGCGATTATTATGTAGAAATACCTCGCTGGCCTCGCCATGGGCCCGGACTTCAGGCTCCTCATGAGATTCTTGGTCTCCCACATCGGCCTATCCTCGCATATGACCCCTTCTCCCCTTGCCCTCGTGTAGCTTACCATTATGGATGCGGCCATTGCTGAGGCTATCACAATGAACTGCCATGGGACTTCCTTAAACCTCCACAGTAGAGCGCAGAATACCGCGAATTCCGTCAGCCTGTCCATAACGGAATCCAGAACAGCCCCGAAACGGCTTTTCTTTCCGGAGAACCTGGCCACCTGGCCATCAAAGGTGTCAAAGAGGCCGCCGGCCAAAAGGACAAGGCCCCCCATCCAAAGGGGATGAGAGAGGTAAAGCCAGGCTGCTATAAGGGTGACCAGGAAACCCATCACCGTAAGCGCGTTTGGATGAACGCGAAGCCTGGTGAGGAGGATCACTATGGGCTTCATGAGGAGATAAAAACCCCTTCTTGTCCTCTCTTTTAGCCTCTCTTTTAGCCTGTAGATGTTCATTTCGCTCCCCTTATGATCACCACGAACTCCCCTTTTCTTGGGAAATCCCTCTTGGCTAGATCGGATAAACTGCCTCTGAGCGCCTCCTCGTGGGACTTCGTCAGCTCCCTGAAAACAACGGCCTCGCGCTCTCCAAAGGCCTCGGCTAGCTCAGATAGGGTCTCGCTTATCCTGTGAACCGATTCGTAGAGCACGATGGTCCTGATTTCGTCGGACAGCTCCGATACGCGCTTTTTGAAATGCGACCTTTTCCTGGGTAGGAAACCCTCAAACACAAAGCGATCCGATGGAAGCCCGGAGGCAGAGAGAGCCGCTATGGCCGCTGATGGCCCTGGAACCGGGACGACGCTCATGCCCGCCGCTGCCGCAGCCCTGGTTATCCTGTAGCCCGGATCGGATATGCACGGTGTTCCAGAATCCGAGACGAGAGCGATATCCTTGCCTCCACGCAAAATTTCCAGGAGCTCATCAACCCTCTCGCGCTCGTTCCCCTCGTAGTATGAGATGAGGCGTTTTGCCCCGATCTTATAGTGTGCCAACAGCTTCCGTGCTCTTCGCGTGTCCTCGCACGCGATCGCATCGGCTTCCTTGAGGATCCGGAGGGCCCGGAGGGTTATGTCCTCCAGGTTCCCTATTGGGGTCGCTACCACATAAAGGGTTCCGGCCAAGGAGAAAATTATAATGTAGACAGGGGGGGTTATGCCTTCAGATGATAGATTCTCAGGCTGGCCTCCCTCTGAGATCCCACATACACTCTCACCCCCCAGAAACAGGTTCTGATGCAGGATAGCCTAGCGTATCCTCCTCGCGATCGTTCAAGACACAGGAGTGCCTTGGTGAAGACGCTATACCTCCTCTCGTAGCTCGTGAGGCTGGGTATGAAGGTGGAGACGAAGGGTTCTATGGCCATACCAACGAGAATGAGGAAAGCGCAAGCGAGGAA
>JBDRYB010000032.1:0-19762 GCA_039803205.1 Caldifarciminota bacterium | reverse complement strand
TCACCAAGGCACTCCTGTGTCTTGACCGATTGCGAGGAGGATACGCTAAGCTCTTGTGCCCCAAGAACTTACGAGCTATCCTGCATCAGAACCTGTTTCTGGGGGGTGAGAGTATGTGAGATCTCAAGCGCTATTGGCTGTTGTTGATCATATCTCAGAAATGCTGAATCGCGCCTCTCGTCAGCGTTATAATTCCGGCATGAAGAAACTGCTTCTCGTTGATGGCTCATCCTTGGCATACAGGGGGTATTATGCCCTCATAAAAAACCCTCTCAGAAACTCAAGGGGATTCAACACATCAGGAATATACCTCTTCTTGAACTCCCTCCTAAAGTCCCTGAGAGACACGAAACCTACCCATGGGGCTGTCGTGTTTGATTCAAAGAAGCCGACATTCAGGCACAAGGTCTTTGAAGCATACAAGGCGGAGCGGCCGAGGATGCCGGATGACCTCTCCGCTCAATTGCCATACATCCAGAGGCTCGCGGAGGCCCTCGGCCTCGCTGTGATGGTCAAAGATGGTTATGAGGCTGATGATGTGCTTTATACCCTGGCGAAAAGGGCGGCTGAGCAGGGCTGGGATGTGATAATCCTCACATCTGACAAGGACCTCTTGCAATTGGTGAATGAGAGGATCTCCGTTCTGGATACCAGGCCTCAGTTTGAGAGGCTGTATACCCCTGAGGAGGTCAAGGAGAAGTTTGGGGTTCCTCCGGAAAGGGTTCCTGATTACCTCGCTCTCGTTGGAGACAGCATAGACGGGGTTCCGGGCGTCAAGGGCATAGGGGAGAAAGGGGCTGAGGAATTGCTCAGCAGGTATGGTTCGCTGGAGGGGATATACCAGCACCTCGACGAGATCAAGGGCAAATACGCTAAGGCCTTGGCCGACGGGCGAGAGGATGCGAAGATGAGCCTTGAACTGGTTAGGCTTGTGGATGTGCCCGGCCTCCCCGAACCAGAGGAGCTTGAGATAAAGGAGCCTGACCGCTCGGTCCTGTTTCCTATTTTCAGGGAGATGGAGTTCCACACCCTTATAAGAGAGTTCTCGTCCCCGTATTCGGAGGTCTATGCAATAGCGCTATCAGAGGCTAAGCCACAGGGGAATTTTGCCCTTTCCGGAGACTCCGAGATATTCTGGGGGATTGAGCCCGGCAGGGTCTTTCACTGCCCCGTGGAAGAGGCTGAGCAGGCGCTCTCCTCCGAGACCGAGAAATACGCTTTTCACTCAAAGGAGGTTCACAAGGCTTGCTTTGAGAGGGGGATTGAGCTGAAGGGGTTGGTTTTTGACCTCGTTGTGGCCGATTACCTCCTTGACCCGAGCGCGCAATCAGAAACCGGCAAATACAAGGAGGGCATAGAGCACCTCGCGCCGAGGTATTTGGGCCTCATGCCCTCATCCAACCCGAGGGAAAAGCGAGCCGAGGAGGTTGATCTTGTCCTCAGGGTCAAAGACGGGGTGATGGAGCGATTGAAGAACGAGGGGCTCTGGGAGCTTTTCTCGGAGATAGAACTTCCCCTTGCCAGGGTTCTGGCGAGGATGGAACGCGCTGGGATAAAGGTTGATACGGATTATCTGAGGGATTTTGACCGCGAGCTGGAGGCTAGCATAAACGCTCTTCTTGAGGAGATATACGAAACAGCAGGGCTCAGATTCAACCTTAACTCCCCAAAGCAGCTGTCCCATGTGCTCTTTGAGATACTGAAGCTCAAGCCTACCAAAAAGACGAAGACAGGGCTTTCAACTGATCAGTCAGTCCTTGAGGCCCTCGCAAAGGAACATCCCCTGCCCGGAAAGATACTTGAATACCGCGAGCTTTTCAAGCTCAGAAGCACATACACCCAGGCCCTCCTGGACTTAGTCAATCCGAAAACCGGCAGGGTTCATCCGACATTTCACCAGACAGGAACAGCAACGGGCAGGGTCTCGTGCTCTGACCCAAACCTCCAGAACATCCCGATAAGGACCGACATAGGCAAGAAGATAAGGAGGGCTTTTGTGGCGGAAGAGGGTTGTCTTCTTCTTGACGCGGATTACTCCCAGATAGAGCTCAGGATAATAGCGCACATAACCGGGGACCCTGGGCTTTGCAGGGCATTCAAGGAAGGGATTGACATTCACGCGGCCACAGCCTCGGCTGTTCTAGGAAAGCCCCTGGAAGCAATAACCCAAGAGGACAGGCGCGTCGCGAAGATGATCAACTTCGGGATAGCTTACGGCATGAGCCCATACGGGCTTGCCGCGAGGCTTGGGATACCGGATGACCAGGCAAAGGGCATAATAGAGGCCTACTTCGCGAGCTTTCCAAAGGTAAGGGAGTGGATGGACGCGCTCGTAGCAGAGGCAGAGTCAAGGGGTTATGTCACGACCCTTCTCGGAAGGCGCAGGTATGTGCCTGGAATAAGGAGCGAGAACAGGCAGGAGCGCGAGTCTGCCCGCCGAGCCGCTATAAACGGCCCGTTCCAGGGTAGTGCGGCTGACATAATAAAGAAGGCCATGGTTGAGATAGATGAGGCGGGGATCCGGGCAGTGCCCCTCCTTCAGATACACGATGAGCTTCTCTATGAGGTTGCCGAGAGCGATGCGGAGGAGGTTTCCGAGAGAATAAAGGCGATAATGGAGGACACGCTTCCTTTGTCTGTCCCTCTGGTTGTTGAGACATCACTGGGCAAGAGCTGGATGGAGGCGGGAAAGTAGGGCGCGTCCCAAAGCTTGAGAAGACACGAGGCCGCGCGTTATCCTTTTGGGGATCAACTTGGGCAAAATAAGGGTTCTCGTTGTTGATGATTCGGCGGTCGTGAGAATGGCCCTTCGCAGGATACTGGACTCATCCGGTAGGATTGAGGTTGTTGGCGCCGCGGGGAACGGTGAGGAGGCGATAGGGTTGGCCCGTGAGCTCCGTCCGGATGTCATAACCCTTGATGTTGAGATGCCCGTGATGAACGGCTTAGAGACTCTCAGAGCTCTCGCAGGGGGGCCCTGGAGGGTAGTAATGGTCTCCTCATATACCACGAGAGGCGCGGAGACAACAATAAAGGCGCTTGAGGCCGGGGCAGTTGATTATGTTGCGAAACCATCAAGGCTTTCCGAGCTTGATTCGGTTTCCTCCATTATGATCTCCAAGATAGAGGGCGCCGCGGCCTCAAAGGCGCCAGGCTTGGGCAGGATGAGGGTTTTCCCTGAACCGCCTGAGATCTGCTCCCTTCTTTTGGTTGGCGCTTCCACCGGGGGCCCGAGGGCTATCCTCAGGCTCCTTTCGGGGATAAAAAAACCCCTGCCTTGGCCCACGATAATAGCGGTTCACATGCTCCCTGGGTTCACGGGGCCGTTTGCCAGGCACATAACGGACAGAACCGGACACCCGGCAACCGAGGCCGGGAGAGGGATGCGGGCTGAGCCGGGGGTGGTCTACATAGCGCCCGGCGGAAAGGACCTGATCCTTGACCAAGTGGGCGACGCCCTCTACTTGTATCCGGATGATCCCCAGACCGCATACAGCCCTTCGGTTGATAGGCTCTTTGATTCAGCCGCGAGAGCAAGAGGGTCTAGCGTGCTCGCCCTCGTCCTTACAGGCATGGGCCAGGATGGGCTTGCTGGCGCGAGGGCCCTGAAGGAGGCAGGAGGAACCGTGTGGGCCCAGGACGAGGAGAGCAGCGTGGTCTGGGGAATGCCCGGAGCAATCGTCAAAGAGGGTATTGCAAGAGCTGTGGCCAGCCCAGAGGAAATGGCCTTTGCCATAGAGAGGATGAGGGGTGCGAATTGAGAATGGATGAAATGCTCGGCGATTACCTGGATGAGGCCAGAAAGGTTTGTCAGGGCCTTGATACAGCCTCATACCAAGTGGGGAAAGATCCATCGGTTCTAAAAGAGATAATGAGGCTCCTTCACACCCTGAAGGGCTCGTCCGGTTTCATGGGTTTTGAGGGGATAACCTCGCTCTGTCACCTCGCTGAAGAGAGGGTTTCCTCCATGAAGGAGGTGGTTCCGGGGTTTCCCCAGTTCCTGAGAACCCTCGCCGAGAGCCTCTCGGATACCCTTGATGAGATAGAATCAACCGGAGCCGAACTGCCTTCTTCCAGAGAGCGCATGAGACCCCTACTTGAGGCGCTTTCGGCCTGTGACTTTTCCGCTTATAGGGATACCGGTGCTTTCGGGGAATCCACCGGCATAAGGATAACGCCCCAGAAGCTTGACAAGATACTTATGTTCATGGGAGAGGCAGAGGTTGCAAGGCACAGGCTCTCTGCCCAAACCGAGCGCATGCCCCAGGAGCTCTCCAGAGCACTGCGAGAACTTGATCTGGCGATGAATTCCCTGAGGGACGAGATAATGTCTCTCAGGATGGTGGACATGGGCCGTTATTTCAGGCGCCTGAGCGTGGTGGCTGAGGAGTTGGCAAGGGACCTCGGGAAGGAGGTTTCCTTCGTGAGCATAGGGGCTGATGTGAAGGTTGATAAGGCGGTTGCTGATGGGATAATGGACGCGCTAGTTCACCTGATAAGAAACGCTATTGACCATGGAATAGAACCGCCTGATGACCGAGAGGCGCTTGGTAAGCCGAGATCTGGAACCATCACGGTGGAGACAACCCAGGAGGGGAACCGCATAAGAATATCGGTTTCTGATGATGGGGCTGGGGTTGATACCGAGAGACTGAGACGGAAGGCGAGGGAGATATATCCGAATGTAGAGCTGGATGAGCCAGCGCTTCTCTCCCTCCTTTTCAAGCACGGCTTCACGACCAAGGATGAGGCAGGTGAGATATCGGGGAGGGGAATAGGACTTGATGTAGTCAAGGAGAGCGCTGAGAGGGTGGGCGGGAATGTGTATCTTGAGACCGAGCACGGTAGGGGCACGAGGATCACCCTTGATCTCCCCCTTACCCTTTTGGTCACCCCACTAGCGTTCATAAGGGCTTGCGGAGAGACCTTCGCCTTCCCGCTCTCGGCAATTGTCAGGGTTGATTGGATGGAGGATGTGGAGGTTTTTTCTATAGGAGAAAAGGGTTTCATAAAACGAGATGGCCGCTCCATTCCCCTCGTGTCCATGGCCGAACTTCTGGGTAGGGCTTCTGAGGGCGACATGATAATAATCATGAGACGAGGCGTCCGAGAGTTCGCCCTTCTGGTTGACGAGTTCGTGGGTGAGGGAAAGGGGGTGATAAGGCCCATACGCGGCGCGGCTGGAAATTCTGTGATAGGCGCGATAACGGGCCCTGACGGCACCCCCATCCTTGTCCTGGAGCCGGGGTTTTTCGCTGAAAAGGGGGTCGGAATTGGATAGGTTCGTGGCTTTCAGGATTGGAGAAAAGGCTCTTGCCTTCCGCATGAGCGATGTCCTTGGTGTAGCGAGGGATCTGAGGCATGTCCGCCTTCCCCTCGGTGAGAGGGGGGTTGTTGGGATATGTAATTGGCGAGGAGAGCTCTGTCCAATGGTGGATCTCGGCGTCTTTCTTGGAATTCAAGCCCGCCGAGGGACTTGGGCCTGCATCGTCCAGGGGAAAACGGGTTCTGTGGCTGTTTTAGCGGATGCGATTATGGGAATTGAGGATGGCGAGATCGTCTCAGCCGAGGAGCCTCCGTTCGCAGGGGTATACGGCGAAGGGAGGCTTGTGCTTGATGTAGAGGAACTGGAGAGGCTTTGCGGTATCTGATCTTCAGTCTGGGTTCAAAGCTCCTGGCCTTGTCAGGGGATAAGGTCCAAGAGGTCATAAAGCTTGCCCTTCTCGGTCCTGCTCCGGGCAAAGTCTACATGGGATCGGTTCCCTGGCGAGGAAAGGTCATCGCCATTCTGAGACCTGAGGCGCTTGGCGCAGAGAACGCGAACCCGGGCTTTGCGGTAGTAACAGATGTAAGCGGTATTCCGGTTGGATTTCCAGCGGATAGGGCAATCAGCATAACCGACGCGGAAACCAAAGAGCCGGCCCCTCCGGGTTCAGAGGAATGGCTTTCTGGGATGATAGGGAAGCAAAGGGCATGGGTTATTGATCCCGATAGGGTCATCACCAAACCCGAACTCGGGGAAGCCGCTCTCGCGCTCGGAGAAGAGGAATTCTTGAGGTTCTGCGCTTCCCAGCTTTCGGTTATAGCCGAGAGAAGAGGCTCAAAGCGCCTGAGGAGGCTCGCTCTTGAGCTGGAAAAGGAGCTGAAGGGGAAATGAGACCGGAAAGCTTAGCTGAACTCAAAAATCTTCTCGTCCAGGAGACCGGGCTCTTCTTTCCGCCTGAGAAGGATTACCTTCTGGTTTCGGCTGTGGAAAAAAGGCTCAGGCTGACCCAAAATCCCTCTCCGGAGCGCTATATTAAGGGGCTTATGGCGAATCCGGAGGAGTTTCAGGAGCTGGTTAACCTTCTTACCATCCCCGAGACTTATTTCATGCGGGAGTTCCCTTTCCTCGATCTCGCGGCGCGGGTCATAGTCCCGAGGATAATATCCGAAAGAGATGAGGCACATGTTCTTTCAGCTGGTTCAGCCACTGGCGAGGAGGCATACTCGTTGATCATGCTTGCTTTGCACTATAATCTGCCGATGGACAAGATAGATGTCCTTGGCGTGGACATAAACACCAGGAGCATCATGAGGGCAAAGCAGGGCGTATTCGGCCAGTTCTCCATGAGGCACGCGGACGAGCCCGCAAGGAGCATCGTCTCAGAATTTGCTATTCTGGGAGCAAACGGACAGTTCAGTCTTCCCGATAAACTGAGAGGGTTGGTGAGGTTTGAGTTCTGCAATCTCTTGAAGGGCCTAGGTGGTTTGGGGCCGTTTGACCTCGTTCTTCTCAGAAACACCCTCATTTACATCCAGCCAGGGCTCAGAGCGAAGGTGCTCATGAACATAAGGGATGCCATGAGCGACGGGGCATATCTGATCCTGGGTCAGGTTGAGATACCGGGAGGGACTTTCGGGATCTTCAGCCAAGAGAGGCTTGAGGGGCTTACCATCTTTGTGAAAAAGGGGCAGATAAAATGAGAGAAAAGATCCCTTACACCGTGCATGTCTTTCTCATGTCTATCGCGGTCTCCGCGGGAGGGGCTGTGGTTTTCCTCATCATGAGCCTAATATTTCTCAGATCAGCAGGCGTCTGGCTCATCATGCTTGGGAGCGTTTTCGCTTTTCTGATTAGTCTCGGCTCTTGCTTCCTAGTGGGATGGATAAGCACCGCTACAGTAAGAAGGATAATAGGCGAGACTACGGGAGCGATGTGGTCCCTGGCTGAGGGAAACATTTCCTTCAGGATGGAGGAGAAAGGGATTGCGGAAGAGCGCGCATTCAGGAGGCACTTCAACAGGGCAATCGGAAAGCTTGAAGGCTTCATAAAAAAGGTGGGGGAGGTCACGAACGCCGTTGGGGAGTCCGTAGCCCAGGCCGCGGCAGCGGCAGAGGAGACAGGGAGGAGCATCCAGGAGCAACAGGACAGGATAGAGGCCTCCTCAGCGGCCCTGGGCCAGGTATCGGCGAGCGTCGGGGAAGTTGCGGCGGCCGTCCAGTCCGCGACAGAGCTCTCATCAGAGGCCAGGGCAATGGCAGGGGAGGGCGGCATGAGCGTTGAGACGATAACCAACAAGGCAACCCTCGCCAAGGGTTCCATGGACAGGCTTATTGAGGAGGTATCAAGGCTTGAGGCCGTAGCTGAGGAGATAACCAGCGCCATAGCCCTCATAAATGACATATCCGAGGAAACGAACCTCCTGTCCCTGAACGCGGCGATAGAAGCAGGGAGGGCAGGCGAGGCAGGAAGAGGGTTCGCGGTTGTTGCCGATGAGATAAGGGGTTTGGCGGAACGCTCCATGAGAGCATCAAAGGAGGTAGGTGAGGTTGTCGGGGGGGTAATGAGCTCCCTTAAGGGGGTTATATCCGGGATACAGGAGAGCTCTCAACTCGTTCAGGACCTAACAGGGGACATACAGGGACTCAGAATGACATTCCACCTTATAGCCAGCTCAATAGAGCAGGTCGCTGACAAGATGCTCGCTGTATCCACGGCATCAGAGGAGCAATCCCAGGTCATAACGGAGCTCAGCCGGCAGGTGAGCGAGGTATCTCGTGCTGGCTCAGAGGTAGCCGCGGCAGCTCAAGAGCTCTCCAGGATAAACGACGAGATAAAGACTAGGATGGATGAGCTCCGAGGGGTGCTCGCTGATTTCATGAGATAGAAAAGTGTCAAGAAGAAGGGTTCTTTGGATAAGCATTATAACGATTGTGATTTGTTTGGGCGTTCTTGCGGGGCTATGTTTCCTCTGTTGTAGAGGCTCCCACTTCTTCTTCCGATTTGATTTCCCCGGCAGAAGGGATGAGGGGGAGCTCGTTCTCCTTGCGTGTCTCTGGCTTTTTGGCTCATAATTTCGGGTGTTCGTAAGGGTAATATCGGCCGGGATCAGGGGGGTTGAGGCGTTTCCCGTTGAGGTTGAGGTTGACCTCAGCCAAGGGGTGCCTTATTTCGCCCTGGTTGGACTTCCCGAGGCCGCCGTCAAGGAATCACGGGAGCGCATCCAGTCCGCCATGACCAACTCCGGACTGCTTTTCCCCCTCAGAAGACTGCGCATAAACCTCGCGCCAGCTGACATAAAGAAGGAGGGGACAGCCCTTGACCTTCCCATAGCCATAGGCATTCTCGCGGCCTCCGGAAACATTCCGGCTGAGAGGCTTATGGGGTTTCTCGTCCTGGGGGAGCTCTCCTTGGATGGCAACCTGAGGGGGGTTAAAGGGGTTCTCCCCTCGGCTGTCCTCGCGAAGGATTTGGGCCTTGAGGGCATAGTCATACCGAGGGATAATGGCCCGGAGGCCGCGGTTGTTGAAGGGATAAAGGTATATGCCCTGGAAAACCTCTCTCAGGCAGTTGAGTTCTTCAGGGGTGGTTCCTTCCCTACCTGCGAGATTGACAAAGAGAAGGCTTTCGCGGATTACAGCGTGTATGATGTTGATTTCTCAGAGGTAAAGGGCCAAGAACACGCGAAGAGGGCACTTGAGGTTGCCGCGGCTGGCGCCCACAATGTCCTCATGATAGGGCCCCCCGGCTCGGGCAAGACCATGCTAGCCAGGAGGGTATCCACCATACTTCCCCCGATGACGCTTGAGGAATCCCTTGAAACGACGAGGGTTCACTCTGTCGCTGGCCTGCTTGAGCCCGGCCAGGCACTCGTGGCCACGAGGCCGTTCAGGGCTCCTCACCACACCATATCCGATGTTGGGCTCATCGGCGGAGGCTCGTATCCGAGGCCGGGCGAGGTTTCTTTGGCCCACAACGGCGTTCTATTCCTGGATGAACTCCCTGAGTTCACGCGGGGAGCGCTGGAGGTCCTGCGCCAGCCGATGGAGGATGGATATGTTGTCATAACGAGGGCAAAGGCCTCTGTCCGCTTTCCCGCCCGTTTCACCTTAATAGCCGCCATGAACCCTTGCCCTTGCGGATACTACACGGATCCCAGGCACAATTGCACCTGCTCCCCTCACCAGATAAAGACCTACACCGGGAGGATATCCGGCCCCTTGCTTGACAGGATAGACATACACATTGAGGTTCCGGCTCTCAGCTACGACGAGCTGAGGTCAAAGCGGGAAGGCGAGCCATCGGAAAAGATAAGGGCGCGCGTCATATCAGCGAGGGAACGCCAGTCCAAAAGGTTCGCTGGCGAGCGAGGGGTCTATTTCAACTCCCACATGACCGCAAGGCACATAAAGCGCTACTGCACGATAGACGAGGCCTCGGATGCTCTGCTGAGAGCCGCTATTGAGCGGTTCGGCTTATCGGCGAGGGCATACTCAAGGGTCCTCAAGGTCGCAAGGACAATAGCCGATCTTGACGGCTCTGATGATATTAAGGCTCACCACATATCAGAGGCGATCCAATACAGGGTCCTGGACAGGGCGAGCTGGGGAAAGTATGGATAGGCAAAATAAGCCCCAAGAGCCCAAAACCGGAATGGGTTTCCTTCTTTGGATTTATCTCGGGATCCTGGTCATCCTCTCCTTTGTCCCGAGCCCCGTCGCGGAAGGCGGCCCATACTGGACCGATAAGGCCTTTCACTTTGCGGGTTATTTCTTTTTGGTCTATTTTTTTCTCATAGCCACCGGCGGCAAGGGGAGGCCCTTTGCATGGGTCCTCGCGGCCGCCATAGCCTTTCTTACCGAATCAGTCCAGGACCTCATGCCCTGGCGTCAAGCGAGCCTTCTTGATGCATTCTGGGGAATAGCCGGCGCTTCGGTAGCTGTTTTTCTGCCCCAGAGGACGAACCTCTGGCTTCTCAGGAACTTCTCGACCATGTTCTTCGTTGGCTACATGCCGAAGGCCCCTGCCACATGGGCATCGGGCTTTGTTCTTCTCGCGCTGTTCTTTGCGCCCCTTTCCCCTCCCATCATATTCATGCTCCTGCTCCCTCTCGCTGTGATGGCCTTCTGGTCAGCCCACCACGCTGAGAGCCTTTGGGGACCGGATCCCAAGAGGGTCGTGATAGATGAGGCTCTCGGGGCTGGGCTATCCGTTATGTTTCTGCCGAAGACTTCCATAGTCTACATCCTCGCCTTCTTGCTTTTCAGGGCCTTTGACATTCTGAAGCCTCCGCCAGTGAGGCAATTGGACAGGATGGAGATACCGGGAGCAATAGTTCTAGATGATGTGGCCGCAGGACTCATGACAAACCTCGTTCTCTGGGCTCTTGTCCTTTTCACGAGCTTGGAGGAAATAGGTCTGAGGCAGGTTATGGAGTTCATTTTGGCCCGGTGAAACTAGCTTTTGCAGATGGACACCTTTATTGGCCTTGGGGTTTCATCTGGCCCTCTTGGAATTTCTTTTCCCACTGCTCTAAGAGCTCCTGGGTTCCGCCGGGGATGTGGATTGGACATGTCTCAGTTGGCTCTGTCCCGGCCTTAAAAGCCTCAAGCCGGACATTCGGGCATTTAGGCGTTGGAAGCATGCCTGAGGTGGCGCAGACGGAGACCCAAGTCACGCCAGGGGGGGTTATGAATTGCTCAGAGGGATAGAGTTTTGTTGCCTCTCGCATGAAAGCGGACCACACGGGCAAGGCAAAGGCTGTTCCCGTCGCACCTGGGACTATTGTCTTAGGCTCGTCAAACCCAACCCAAACCCCACAGGCGAGCGAAGGGGTGAATCCTATGAACCAGGTGTCCTTATACCAGCTCGTGGTGCCTGTTTTGCCAGCCGCTGGCCTCTGGAATCCATACTGGGTTCTTGCCCTTACGCCCGTGCCCTCGTTCATAACGGACTCCATCATGCTTATGACGAGATAGCAGGAGGCGGAGTCAACGACGCGCTCCCCAACTGGCTCGTTCTTCTCAAGGAGGTTCCCGTTCGCGTCGTAGACCTCAAGGACAAGAAGTGGGTCGTGTTTTGTGCCGTAGTCCGCTATGGTGCAGTAAGCGTTTGTCATCTCGAGAAGGGTGAGGCTGTGCGCGCCAAGAGCGGTTGAATAGTATGGCTCCATTTTGGTCTTTATGCCGCACTTTTTCGCTATTTCCGTGACGGTTGCTGGCCCAACCTCCATGGCTAGCCGGACGGTTGCCAGGTTCCTTGAGAGAGCGAGTGCCCTCCTTTCTGTTATGGGGCCCAGATATTGGTGGTCGTAATTGGATGGGGTCCATACCCTCCCCGCGTCCTGAACCTCAATTGGCGCATCATATAGGATGTGGCCCGTTCCGTAACCAGCCACGGCTGCCGCGAGATAGACAAATGGTTTGAAGGATGAGCCAGTTTGCCTGTATGCCTGGGTTGCCCTGTTATACATGCTGTGGAAGTAGTTCCTGCCCCCAACCATTGCCAGAACCTCTCCGGTGTTGGGATCCATGGCGACCAGAGCGGCCTGAAGGTATTTGGGCTCGGAGAGGTTCTTCGGATCGTATATGTAGTTGGATAAGGTGTGCTTGAACTTGTAGACCTTATCGTATTCCCTGAGAACCGAATCAACGGCCTTGTTCGCTATCTCTTGGAGCCTTATGTCCATCGGAACCACAACCGTCCCACCACCCCTATAGAGAAAGTCCTCCCCATATCTCTCTGATATGTATTTCTTGACCTCTTCCATGTAATACGGGGCTATTCCGCCATATGTATATTCCTTCTTTTCAGAGAAGACCAGTTTTTCGTCCAGCGCGGCCTCATACTCCTCCTGGGTTATGGCCCCGGACTTGAGCATCGCCTTGAGAACGAGCCTCTGCCTGGCAATAGCTGCCTCCGGGTTCTTGAACGGGGAGTATCTGTTTGGGTTCTTCGGAATGGCCGCGAGGAGCGCGGCCTCTGCCACGCTGAGCTCAGATACATCCTTACCAAAGTAATACCTGGCCGCGGCCGAAACCCCGTAAACGCCTGAGCCGAACCATATCTCATTCAGGTATCTTTCAAGTATCTCCTCTTTCGTTAGACAACGCTCTATCTTCACGGCCAGAATCATCTCGGAGAACTTGCGGCCTATTGTCCTCTTGTGTGTAAGAAACATGTTCCTGGCCAGCTGCTGCGTTATTGTTGATGCCCCTTGAACTATCCTGAAGTGGATCAGGTTAGCGAGAAGGGCCCTCACCATTCCCGGGACATCAAGGCCCCAGTGGGACCAGAACCTCCTATCCTCAAGGGAAACAAAAGCGGACTGGACATGCGGAGGCACCTCATTGAGAGAGACATCCGTTCTCCTTTCCTCGTAGAACTCATAGATGATGTTTCCCTCCTTATCAACCACTTTTGTTGCCTGGGGGGGTTTGTATGCCTGTATCTCGTCAAACGAGGGTAGCCTGGCATATGTGACTATCGCAAGGGCTATGAAGATGAAGAGGCCCACGAAAAATATGATGAAGGAGAGAAGGATTGCCTTGAGGAATAATCCTTTCTCAGAGCCTCCCGGCTTAGCCATGATTACACTCAAAGCATAAAGCAGGGAGCCGGGTTGATTCAAGAATCCTTGATGAATCCGATGCCACCCAGAGCCTATAATATGCAGGTGCGTCTTGATGTCATCTATCACAAGAGCCCGAAGGACATGAGCGAACCGAACCCCGGCTCTGTCCAGATGGCGGTGGTTTTTCTCCCCAAACCAAAGGGGGATCTCGGGCTTTCGGATTACTTGTCTGGCCTGGGCCCGGTTGTGGCTGGTTGCGTTCGAGCGCTCGCCAGAGGTGGACGGATGGCCGTGCTCGTTCCGGTTAGCGTGAGAAGGCTTGATCATTCTGCTCCAGCGCTGATAACCGGGATGATCATGGCTAAGGGGCTTATGCTGGGCTGGGAGATAATATGGAACAAGGGGGCTGGCGCGACCCCTGGTTCTTGGGGAGGATGGATGAGCCCATCCAATCCGAGCTTTCTAGATGTTCACGAGCACATACTCGTTTTCTGGAAAGGCTCACCCAGGCTTGAGCCCAGGATTACTGGTTCCAGACCGGACATGAGCTCATCCGAGTTCATTGAGTGGGTGAGGACCGTATGGGATGTTCCTGATGATGGATCGGGACTGCCCCACGAGATACCGAAGAGGCTCATCAAGATATACACATACCCAGGTGACATCATCCTTGACCCCTTTGCCGGCTCCGGAACAATAGCCGCTGTGGCCAAAGCCCTCGGAAGGCACTACATAGGCTACGAAGAGGACCCTGAGGCGTATGAGATCGCATCTGAAAAGCTAAGGGGCCTTCAGAAGGGGCTTTTCTAGCTATGATTATGATAGCCTTGGCCCTTGCCCTCTTCCCACCCCAGGAGTGGCCCTTTTGGCGGGATTTTGCGGAGGCTTGGGTTAGGGGAGAGATCACTAGTCCGAGGTTCTCTCTTTCCAGCCTCAGCCGGGACGAAATAGCGGTTTTTGGGGATGGGCCTCTCTCCAAGAGATTGGGGAGATACCTGACCTGGGATGGTCATTTCTGGCTCTGTTCGGTTCCCGGGGGCCACTCCACAGCTGGCCTCATCGTAGAGAGGGAGGGCCTGGGTCTGGTTGCTGAACCAGGGTTCGTTTCTGGCCTGGATGCCCTGGGAATGAAATCCTGGAACACCGGAGCGACCGGGCTTCTCCCTTCAAAGGAGATAACAGCGGGTTTCACCAGGCTTTATCTCACATATGAGAGCGGAGAGCTGTTGATTTTTGCCGGAAGGCAAAAGCCCTTCTTTTCTCCCCTCATCTTATCCGGGCTACCCGCGGATGGCCTTGGCTTCACATACGCGAGAGGCCCTCTCTCCTTCTCATACCTGGTTCTTCAACTTGATGACTACAGGGCGGATTCGGCCGAGTGGTTCAAGGAGAGGTGGTTGGAGCCAGGGGACAGGGTGAGGCGATTTCTCATAGGCAAGCGCATTGAATGGGCGCCCTCCGGGAACCTTACCCTGTCCTTCACAGAGGGCGGCGCATACGCGACCCTTTTCGGCCTGCCTCCCCTATCAGCCCTCAACCCCCTAACATCCCTTTATATCAATCAGTGGGTCTATCAGGACAACTGCAACATCCTCTGGGAACTCGGCATGAGCGCCAGAATCAAGGGGGTCGGAATATTCGCTTCCCTTCTCATAGATGACATGCAGTTCAATCCCGATTACTGGGATGAGGAGCCGGCTGACCTCGGTTTCTACATCAAGTCCCTAATACCCATAGGCGGTTTTTATCTGGAAGGGGGCCACTCTGGCGTTTCGGCCTTCACATATAACAATACAAAGAAGTGGGACAGGTATTCCCTTCATGGCGTATCCCTTGGGATTACCGATGGCCCTGGTTCAAACAGGACATGGGCTGAGGCAGGGTGGCACATGTCGGAGAACCTGAGCTTTGCGGGGGGGTTCTTGAGCGCTCAGAGGGGTTCAACATCCCTGGAAACCCCAAACCCTAAGACCGGAGAGTATCCGGATGGCTGGTATTTGGTGCCGCCCGCAAAAACCGAGAACTTCTGTTATTGGAAGATGAACCTGGCTCGCGGCCAAAGCTGGTTCGTGCTGACGGCCGGCGGGGGAACATCCTGGTTCGGGAGGTTATCAACAGGGTTTCTGCTCCCATGGTGAGGATGCTTTTGGTCGCGGGCGCGAGGCCCAACTTCATGAAGATAGCCTCCGTGATAGATGAGGCAAACCGAGGTGGAAAAATAAAGCCCATCCTCGTTCACACTGGCCAGCACTATGACCCCGAGCTATCCGAAGCCTTTTTCGAACAACTCAGGATACCGGAGCCGGATTATCACCTCGGGGTTGGCTCTGGGACCCACGGTGAGCAGACCTCTAGGGCCATCTCCGGCATTGATGGAATACTCCCCGATGCTGAGCCGGATTTCATCGCTGTTGTGGGGGATGTCAACTCAACCCTTGCGGGCGCTGTTGTTGCTGGGCTAAGGAGAATTCCCCTGGTTCACATTGAGGCCGGATACAGGACCCACGATCCTGATCAGCCAGAGGAGATAAACCGGCAGGTAGCGGATACCTTATCCTCCTATTTCTTTGCCTCAACGCAGTTCGCGGCCGAGAACCTCTTCAGGGAAGGGGTTAACCCTGAGCGCGTTTTCATGCCAGGAAACATAAACCTCGATCCGATGTTCAGGCTGATGCCAGAAATAGAGGCGTGCCGTATAACCGAGGATATGGGAATTGAGCCAGAAGGCTACATATTCTCAACCCTTCACAGGCCTGAGAATGTTGATCGCCCTGATGTCCTGAGAGGGATAATTGAAGCCTTCGGGGTGATCTCCGAATGGATGAGGCTCATCCTCCCCCTCCATCCGAGGACAGCGAAGAGGATGTCCGAGTTCGGGATAAGCATGCCAAAGGGAATAACGACAACGAAGCCCTTGCCATATATCCAAACCATAAAGCTGATGATGTGCTCTGCCCTCGTGATAACGGACTCAGGAGGCATTCAGGACGAGACGACAACCCTTGGGGTCCCGTGCTTAACCCTCAGAGAGCACACGGAGCGGCCTGAGACCGTGAGAATAGGGACCAACAGGCTGATAGGCACGGATAAAGCCAGGATAATTCGCGAGACCCAGCGCATTCTTGATGGAGACAGGCCAAAAGGGCGTGTTCCGGAGCTGTGGGACGGCAGGGCTGGCGAGAGGATAGTGAGGGTTTTGGAGGAGGTTTTCTGTTGATAGACGAAGATGCAATAAGCCCTGCCCGGCGTATCAAGATAGCCAACCTCTTTGGGGGCCGCGGGGTTTGATATGTCTATCACCATGAGGCCAGCCTCCCAAACAGCGAGATAGGCGTAATCCCCTATGACGAAAACAGATTGGGCATATCCGGGTGTGCTACAATAACCGAGCTCTTTTGGCTCGGACGGGTCTGATGCGTCCATTATTCTGAGCGCATCCCCATCAGCCACATACGCCAGGCCCCCCGAGCACAAATACCCCCTCAGCAGACCCAGGCGTATCATAACATCCGACCTCGCGAGGGTTGCAGGGGTCAGACACATCTACTATCCGTAGACCGGACTCCGAATCCGCCAGATACACATGGGTCTTCTCCTGATCATTGGCTTCGTCTTTTCCGGAACAGCAGAGCGCAATAGCGCTCAGGATCGCCAAAATTCTCAACCGATCCCCCAATTTCCTCCGGATTCCTTTTTCACTGCTTCTTCCCCTTGGTCTCATCCTCTATTATCCGAACCCCTCTTGGGACGGTTCCCCTGCGCTCGGCCCTTACTGCGCCCTCTCCCATGGCCGCGGCGCCAGCGGCCGCTATTTCTGGTTTGTATGCCCTGCCCACTGGTGCCCTTCGCTCTATTGGCCTTGGGACCTCCCTTAGCCTGAAGAGCCTGCGCAGGGTCTCTGTCCTTATTTCGTTCATCAGCTCGTCAAACAGCGCGAAGCTTTCCTTCTTGTATTCAACGAGGGGGTCTTTCTGAGCGTATTGGCGGAGGAACATCCCCTCCTTGAGGTGGTCAAGCGCGTAAAGGTGGTAGCGCCAAGACCTATCCATTACGGTAAGAAGGGTTATGCGCTCCGCTTCCCTCATACCCTCATATCCGAACATGGCCTCGCGCTCCTCGTATAACTGTCTTATCCTCTCAATTGCCGCTTCGGCCATGGCTTTCGGGTCCTTGATCCCCTCGAGGAAGGAGAAATCACCGAGGAATGTCCAAGACATCTCATCGGCAAAGGCCCTACGCTCTTCCTCCTTGGGGTTCTCGGAGCTAAGGTGCTCGGCCATCTTCTCGTAGACGAAATCCGGGATATATTCCTCCATGATGGTCTCTCGCATGTCCGCTCCCTCAAGGATCTGATCTCGCAGGCCGTATATGACCTCTCGCTGACGGTTCATCACATCGTCATACTCAAGTAGCCGCTTTCGCATCTGGAAGTGCTGCATCTCAACCCGTTTCTGAGCGTTCTCAAGCGCCTTCGTGACCATCTTTGACTCAACCGGCTCCTCTTCCTTTTTGCCCCAACGCTCCATCATATCAACTACCCTGTCAGAGCCAAAGAGGCGCAGGAGGTCATCCTCCAAGCTAAGGAAGAACTTGGACGCGCCGGGGTCACCCTGCCTGCCTGACCTGCCGCGCAGCTGGTTGTCTATGCGCCGGGATTCGTTCTTCTGGGTTCCGATGATGAGCAATCCGCAGGGGACGAAGCCCTTTATGCAATCCTTGGGGTTGCGGGAGCATGTTGTTCCAGGGGTTGGGCGCTTGGTGTTTATCGCGCACTCCTTGACCTCCTTCCTTCCCTTGCAGGCCTCGTCCAAGTCCTCAGGGCATGAGACCACGCCCGGCCCCAGCTTTATGTCTGTCCCTCGGCCAGCCATGTTGGTCGCTATTGTCACGGCTCCTGGTTGGCCAGCCTTGGATACAATTAGGGCCTCTCGCTCGTGGTGCCGTGCGTTCAAAACCTGGTGGGGAATACCCTTGAGCTTCAGAAGCCGGGAAACCAGCTCAGACTCCTCTATGGATGTCGTGCCTACGAGAATGGGCCTGCCTCGCTTGTGCCATTTCTCTATCTCATCAACAACTGCCTGGTATTTCTCCTTCTTCGTCTTGAATATCTTGTCCGGATAATCAACCCTCCTCACAGGCTTGTTGGTGGGGATGGAAATGACATCAAGCTTGTATATGTCCCAGAACTCCTGGGCCTCTGTCATCGCGGTTCCCGTCATTCCAGCCAGAACATCATACATCCTGAAGTAGTTTTGTATGGTTATCGTAGCGAGGGTCTGGGTCTCCTCCTGAACCTTGACCCCCTCCTTTGCCTCAACAGCCTCGTGCAGGCCGTCTGACCAGCGCCTCCCCGGCATCAGCCTTCCCGTGAACTCATCAACTATCACTATCTTTCCATCCATGACAACATACTCCACCTCCCTCTCAAAGAGCATGTAAGCCTTGAGAAGCTGCTGCACAGCGTGGATCCTATCGGTCTTGTATCCGTATTCAGCGAAGAGCTTCTCTTTCTCGGCAAACCTCTCCTGAGGCGAGAGATGCTTCATCTTGTCTATTGCTGGGAGTTCAGTTGCTATGTCTGGGAGCCTGAATAGGTCGCTGTATTTCGGGTTGCTTTTCGCTATGAACTCGCGCCCCTTTTCGGTTATGTCAACGGTGTGCATCTTTTCATCTATTACGAAGAAGAGCTCCGCATCCAGCCTGCGCATTGTCTCGCCCTTCTCCTTCATGGCTTGGAGCTCTGAGCGGTCAACGAGCTTCATCACCCCAGGCTCCTGGAGGAGCTTGAACAGCCGCTTGTTCTTCGGAGAGCCACGCTTTACCTGCAACAGCCTGTATCCAGCCTCCTGGGCCTTGCCTTCCCTGAGGAACCTCTCTCCCTCATCAAGGAACCTCGCCAGAAGGGAGTTCTGTTCCCTCACCATTGCGTCAACAACCCCTTTCATCTCCCTATACTGCTCAACGCGGGAGTGCTCAGCCGGGCCAGAGATAATGAGAGGCGTTCTCGCCTCGTCAATGAGGATGCTGTCAACCTCGTCAACTATGGCGTAGTAGTGGCCTCGCTGAACCCTGTCCTCAGGGGTAAAAGCCATGTGATCCCTGAGGTAGTCAAATCCAAACTCGTTGTTCGTGCCATAGACAATATCAGCCGCGTATTCGTTCTTGCGCATCTCGGGGGGCATCTGGGACTGGATGCAACCCACGCTGAGCCCAAGCCCCTCGTATATTATCCTCATCCACTCCCTGTCCCTCGCGGCGAGGTAATCGTTAACCGTAACGAGGTGAACCCCTTGGTTCTTCTCTCCCCTTTCGGTTCTTATCCTTCCCAGAAGCCCGTGAAGGTAAAGGGGCAGGGTTGCGACGAGGGTCTTTCCTTCGCCTGTTTTCATCTCCGCTATCTTGCCCTGGAAGAGGACTATTCCGCCTATCAGTTGCACATCGTAGTGGACCATATCCCATGTCATAGGCAGGCCCCTTACCTGATACTGATAGCCCAAAAGGGTATAGGCCCTGGCCTTGACGAGCCCAAACGCCTCCTCAAGCATGGAATCCGCTGGTTCACCGTCCCTTAGCCTCGCTAGAAACTCATCTGTCTTTTTAAGGAAGTCCTCGTCCTTAAAACCCTTGAAGTCCTCAAAGTAAGCGTTTATCCCCTCAACCCTCTTGGCTAAGCGGTTAACCACCCTTTGGTTCCGGGTTCCTATGACGCGCTCGGTTATCCACTTGAGCATAGTTTCTCTCCTTAGGCTCTAATTATAATGCAGGGCTTTAAGCGTGGGCAAAGGCTATGAGAGCCCAAGGTTCAGTCCGGTTTTCCGGGCACAGCTGGCTCGGATTCGGCCTTTGGATTAGAATATGGGCCACCTCCTCTGAGAGGTATGGAAAAAAATGGAAAGATGAAAGGAGATGGCCCATGAACATCACGA
>JBDRYB010000031.1:0-20468 GCA_039803205.1 Caldifarciminota bacterium | reverse complement strand
AGGAGAGCGGGGTTTTGCTCCAGAGCCTTCTCAACATGGCTGAGAATGGCTACTACAGCCCCATAACCCTGGGACGATTATGGCTATGTGCTTGTGCCACAAGGACTTTGAACGAACTCCTTGTCCAGCAAGGACTTACGGGGGGTTAGAAATGGGCCATGTCAGTTACGGCGATCTGCAATCCTTAAATCTGTGGCCGGGTAAGGATTACAGAGTTTGAAATCCGCTAAGTCCTTGAGCGCCACGGACTTAGCTAATACTTGACACAGCTATATGTGGGATAATATCATTTGCCTCTTACCATTTTTGGGAGGCCTGGGAGGCATGCCGGATGGTTAAAGGAAAGGAAAGGACGGACCGAGAGATGAAGTATGTGCTTGAACAGGTGGCTGAGGAGGTTCCAGGGTTTCTCTATACGGCTGTTGTTGACATGGAGATGGCCGGAACAGTATATGAGCTCTCATCCCCGGAGATGAAAGGCCTGGATGGAGCGAAAGCCGCTAGCCTTTGCACGGACCTCGTTCGTTCGCACATGAGGAACCTGGACTATCTTGGTGGGGAGGAGGTAATCGGCCGCACCACGGACATCTTCATAGCCACCGACAAGTATAATGTGATACTTCGTCCCTTACCTGAAGTGATGTGCTGTCATGTCCTTCTCATAAAGAAGGACGGTCCTCTTGGCTCAGCCAGGGCTACCGTGCAGAAATACTCTGACAGCATCACTAGGGTTCTAAGGGGCTAGATGGGAGAACTCAGGGGCTCTTGGGGGCAGGAGATCCGTTTTGATTATTTCTTTTTTATCTTATCAAGAAGCCCCTTAGCCTTTGCCGCGTTCTCCGCGTCTCCCCTTGCGTTGAATTGATCGACCGCCTTTTGGAGCTCAACCCCTGCCTCGCCATATCTCCCGAGCTGAACCAGGATAGAGCCGAGAAGGAGATGGGCCTCTGGATTGTTGTCGTTAGCCGCTAGAACGCGCTGAGCTGGGATGAGGGCCTCGTTGTAGTGGCCGGAGTAATAGCCCAGGACCGCGAATGTGTATTGGATATTCAAGTCCTGCGGCTTCATCCTGGCGAGAACCTCGTAGTGGGGATAAGCCTCCTCGTATCTCCCTGCGGCCAAGAGGAAAGAACCAAGCGCCTCGCGCGCTAGGACATGATTTGAATCGCTCTGAACCGCGGCATAGAATTCCTCAAGCGCCTTGGCTGTATCTTCTGTAGCAAGAAGCGAAAGCCCAAAGTAATAGTGCGCCTCCGCGTATCCGGGGTTAAGGGCTATTGCCTTTCGGTAGTTGAGCATCGCTTCAGGATAGTTCTCTTCTGCCGCATATATGTATCCAAGCCTGCAATACGCCTCCGCGAAGGTAGAATCCGCTTTTATCGCCTTCTTGAACTCCTCCTTTGCCTTTGCTATCTCCCCCATATTCAGATACTGGTATCCCTGCCTGTAAAAGGCCCTCGCGTCCTCGGGCGTTGGTGCGCTCGCGCAGGCCACGAAGATGATTCCACAAAAGGATAACCTTCTCATTACGGGAATATTATAAGGCACCAGTGTGGCGCGCCTCATCTCATCGTTTAGCTCCAAAAAGATCACGAAACCTCTGATAAACCCACCCCCTAGCTTCCCCTCCTTCCCCCTGGGCCTCCTATAAGGCTCAGCTAACCCTCACTTGACCCTAGGGGAGATAAAGAGGTAATATGAAGACCCCTCAGCTGAGGTATCCATCGTTTCTCAGACGGATTAAGGAGGGATCATCTTAGCTTCCATGACCTGTTCCGGGACCGCAGGCCGGTTCCGATAAGGAGAAACCCGCGGCTCTTTCTTGAATTCCCTCAACGCTCCTCGGGCAGGACTCGAACCTGCAGCCTAGTGGTTAACAGCCACCCGCTCTGCCGATTGAGCTACCGAGGAACGAAGGCTCATATTATAAACCAAAGGAGACAGCGGTTGCAAAGGCCCCTCGCGCCCGCTTTGGTTCATCCCCAACTTAACATAAACCTTGTGTTTCTGGGGTCATCAGAGGATAGCGGCCCCTCTTGGTGTTGAGAAGGCTCTGGCGCACGAGAAAGCCCTTTCTGATTTTTGGTGACATAGGATTCGGATCCCCTGGTTCGCTCTTAGTTTTTGAAGTTCTCTGATTTCTCGCCTCATAATTTCTTCACTTAACTTATGGAAGGGATCCTCTCTGCTATTGGGAATACTCCTCTTTTGAGGATGGAATCCCCTGAGGGTTTCGCCGAGCTATATGCTAAGTTTGAGGGCGCTAACCCAACCGGCTCAGTCAAAGACAGGCCAGCCCTTGGGATTGTCCTCGGGGCTGAGAAAAGGGGGGAGCTGAAGCCCGGCGGAACCTTAGTTGAAGCAACATCTGGGAACATGGGTGCGAGTCTCGCTCTCGTGGCCGCGGCGAGAGGATATTCTTGCGTGATAGTTCTACCCGAATACACATCAGAGGGAAAAAAGAGGCTCATAAGGAGGCTTGGCGCGGAGATAATTGAGACCCCTGAGAGCATGCGTATGCCCGGGGCGATGGAAATGGCCGCGAGGATGGCAAAAGAAAGGGGTTGGTTTATGGCTGATCAGTTCGCCAACCCGGATAATCCAGCATCCCACATACGGACAGCTGCCGAGATAATAGCCCAGCTGGGAAGGATCCCTGACGCGGTTGCCCTTGGATGGGGGACTGGTGGGACACTCACGGGTATAGCGACGGCATTGAAGGCGGTGAAACCGGATTGTAAGGTATTCACGGTCGAGATAACCGAATATCCTCACAATATTGAAGGGATTTACTATGATTTCACCCCGAAGAACCTGAGGCGGGAGCTCATAGACGAGGTCGTTCTCATATCCTCGGATGAGGGCATTGAGGCCACGAGATACTTAAACAGGAAAGGCTATCCGGTGGGACTATCCTCGGGAGCGGCTTGGCTTGCGGCCAAAAGGGCATGCGAGGAGCTCGGAGAAGGAAAGGCTGTGGTGACACTCTTTCCTGATAGGTGCGAGAGATACCCCCAGCTAAGCCCTGATTGAAGTTCTGGATCGTCCTGCCTGATAATTTTCACATGAAAGACCTGCGCGAAGATTTTCCGACGCTCCAAGTAAAGGTAGGGGATTATCCGCTGTGTTATCTTGACAACGCGGCGACGACTCTCAGGCCCAGGTGCGTGATGAAGGCAATAGAAGGGTTCTACAGGGAGTGCAATGCTAACATTCACAGGGGAATACACTATCTTTCGGTCAAGGCATCCAAGATGTACGATGAGGCCCACAAGCGTGTGGCTGATTTCATAGGCGCTGGGAGCTGGAAAGAGGTAATATTCACGAGAAACACGACCGAATCGCTCAACCTGGTTGCCTTTGCCTTTGGCGAGAAGATCCTGGGCGAGGGCGACGAGATAGTCACGACCGTTTCAGAGCACCATTCAAACATGGTTCCGTGGCAGGTCCTCGCCAGAAAAAAGAATGCTGTCCTGAAGTATATTCCAGTAAAATCTGATGGAACCCTCGTCTTTGATGAGGCTAAGGATCTGATAACCCCCAGGACCAAGATAGTCGCTGTTCAGCATGTCTCAAACCTCCTCGGGACAATACATCCTGTTTCTGATATAGCGGAGATGGCCCACAGGGTTGGAGCGATAGTGGTAGTTGATGCCGCTCAATCTGTGCCCCACATGCCTGTTGATGTCGGGGAACTCGGCGCTGATTTCCTCGCTTTCTCTGGCCACAAGATGCTCGGCCCAACTGGGATCGGGGTTCTCTGGGGGAAAGAAGAACTCCTGCGGGAGGGAGAGCCTTTTCTCACAGGCGGCAGCATGATCTCAGAGGTTAGCCTTGAAGGGGCTAAGTGGAACGACCTTCCCTGGAAATACGAGGCAGGGACCCCGCACATATGCGGTGGGATTGGGCTTGCCTCTGCCATAGATTACCTGGAGGGGATAGGCCTTGACGAGGTCCTGGGACACGAGCGCGATCTGCTCGCTTATGCCATAGACAGGCTATCAGGCCTGGATTTCGTGCGTGTCTATGGCCCTTCAATAGATAAGAGGCTTGGGATACTGGCTTTTAATGTTCAAGGCGTGCATCCCCACGATGTAGCTCAGGTTTGCGATTCGTTCGGAATTGCCGTTCGCTCCGGCCATCACTGCGCGCAACCCCTTTCCGTTGCTATTGGCGCAAACCAGGGCACCGCGAGGGCTTCATTTTACATATATAACACCAAGGAGGAGATAGACCGGCTCGCTGAGGCCATCAAATATGCAAAGGAGGCCCTGGGATGAACATATATCCTGAGAAGGTGATGGAGCACATCAAGGAGCCCAGACACGCTGGGAGGATTGAGGATCCAACTGTTATAGGCGATTCGGGGAATCCCTCCTGCGGAGACGAGTTAACATACTACATTAAGTTGGAGGGCGACAGGATCTCGGATATAAAGCACGATGCTCGTGGTTGCGCTATATCAAGGGCCGCGGCTGATATTCTGGCGGATATGGTCTTGGGCAAAAGCATATCCGAGGCCCTTAGCCTCACCCACGATGATATAGTTAAGGAGCTAGGAGGCATATCAGAGGCAAGGAGGGCCTGCGCTACCCTGTCAGTGGATGTGCTCCGGGAGGCGCTGGGGAATCTGTAGGCATTATAATGCGGCCATGATAGAGGATTACAAGACCAGATCATACCTCTCAGCTGCGGAGGCTGCGAGATTCCTTGGTCTCACCGTGGCCCTTGTTCATTGTCTTGCAAGGGAGGGAAAGCTGCCCTTTACACGCGCGGCCTCCGGACAGATGCGTTTCAGGCTTGAGGATTTAAAAAAATACCTGGAATCCGATAGAAAAACAGAAAGAGACAGACCCCAGCTTCCTGTAGAAAACTCCTTTGATCTATCAGGCACAACGCAAAGGGTTTACCTGAAGAGCTCCCGACGAATGGATGAACTTCCGGACAACTCGGTTCACCTAATGATCACATCTCCGCCTTATTTCAACGCCAAGATGTACTCAACGGAACCCGTTGCTGGGGATCTGGCTGATATTCACGACATAGAAGACTGGTTCTCCGAGATAGGCAAGGTCTGGGCGGAGGTTCTCAGGGTTCTTCAGCCCGGCCGGAAGGCTTTTATCAACATAATGAATCTTCCGGTGAGGTTGGAAAATGGTTTCAGGACCCTTAACCTGGTCGGAAAAACAATAGACATTTGCGAGAATCTTGGGTTCATATTCAGAAGGGATATAGTCTGGCAGAAGACCAACTCGGTCCGGGCCCACTTCGGCACATATCCATATCCTGGAGGTATTCTGATAAATTACAACCATGAGTTCATCCTTGAGTTTGAGAAACCAGCGCCAAAAGGCTATCAGAAGTATGCACATCTCACAAAGGAGCAAAAAGAAGCCTCAAAGTTAGATAAGGCCTTCTGGATTGAGTTGAAAAAGAGCGATGTGTGGGTAATAAAGCCGCAGGGTTCAGGTGATAGACGCTCACATGTTGCCCCGTTTCCCTATGAGTTGCCATACCGACTGATAAAGGCCTACAGCTATGTGGGCGAGACCGTGCTTGACCCGTTTCTGGGTTCAGGTACAACCCTTCTGGCCGCGGCTGATTTAGGCAGAAACGGGGTTGGTTACGAGATAAACCCTGAGATAGCGGAAGTGGCCATAAAAGCCTTGAAAAACTACCAGCCAAAGCTTTGGAAATGAAACGCGATCCGAAAACATCTTACGCGCAATCAAGCGACATAAAATCCAGAACCTATCTTGAATACCGCCGAGATATGAAACGCAAGGCCATCGCGGAACTTGAGGCTAGGGAACTGAGTTTCTACGACTTCAAGGTTTCAAAGGTGGCGAAGAAGATAGGCAACAGGCGCTGTCCAATTAAAAATAAGTTGTTCGTATATATTCACAAGCCCCTGCTGAAGTACGCGATATTCAAACCTGACTGGATCGTGAAGAACGGTCGATATGGCATGGTTGAGGCCTGGAGGAGCTATGCCTTCAGAGTTCCGGCTGAGAGGTTTGAGAAGATTTTGAAATCGGATAAAACTTTAGCCTCCCTCTGCAAGCTTATAGATACCAAGAACTTTATTCTGGAATTTCAGCACAATTTGTTGACCATCACGCGCCAAAGGCTCTCTCACATTCTCCAAGCCGTGGTTGACAAAGAAAGGTTACTTAGGATAGCTCCAAGAGACCTTGAAAGCTTCTTCCGTATATGTTTCATTCTGGACCATATGGGTGAGGTTCCTGAGAACGCGGCTTTGTGGATTGTGTATCTGATCAGTTTTATTGGGCCAGAAAATACCCTTGAAGAGATCTTCAAAATAACCTACTGCCTTGATTTCCTTTATTCCAAGGTTGACCTCAAAGCAAATGAGCTGAAGGAAGTGGTCAAGGCAATTAGGACTCTTATAGACAGGATCCAGCAATGCGCTAAGGATGACGGTTCGTATTCCTCATGCAAGGACCTTAGCCCTATTGACGAAACGAGATATGCTCTCTTTGTTATAAACTTGCTTGAAGATATGATCCAGGATGCCATTTTTTATTATTCAGCAAGATTAGAACCCATAAGGAAAATTTATCAGACTATTCCAGACGTGGAAAAGACCTACGAGTTTATCGTTGGAGCCGAATGAGTATAAAGGTTCTCTTCCTCTCCGACCCCGGAACCGGCGATACGCCATCAGGCCCCCAACGCTTCGCGAGGGGTTTCGTTTCCGGAATAAAGGGCCTGGTTGATCTCACACACATAAGCCTGAGAGAGGAAAGCAAGCTCTCTAGGGTTCTCGCTTGCCTAGGAAGATACGATATATATCATGTATCAGGGGTCTCCTTCCTTGAGCCTGTGGCTGCCGCGCTGAGAGCTGGCAGTAGGCTCTTGTATACTGCCCACGGAACGGTAGCCGGCGAGATGAGGCTCGGATACCGTTATCCGGTGAGGCTTCTATGGGCTGAGAGGCTTCTCTTGAGAAGGGCGAGGTTCACTGTGGCCGTATCGGAGACCCTGCGTCAAAGGATAGGAGGGGAGTATCCTTTTGCGGATAACAAGGTAATTGTTATCCCGCCCCCTATTGATCCCGCTCTCCTGGAGAGCGAGCCAGAGGACCCTGGTTTTCCGAGGCCATACATACTTTTCCCTGGTTCAGGGCCAACAAAGGGGCTCGCCCATGCCCTTAGAGCCTTTGAAATGGTAAGAGACCGAATACCCCGCATCAGTTTGGTGGTAATATCAGAGGAGCAGGGCCCGAAACCCCCAGGGGTCATCTGGTCCAAGCCCCTTCTCACGAGAACGCTCATAGGCGCCTATGCTGAAGCGGAGCTGGTCCTCAACACCTCTGATTACGAGACATTCGGCCTGCCAGTTGTTGAGGCAGCGGCTCTTGGAAAGCCTTTTCTGGTCTCAAAGGGATCTGGGGCCTCGGAATACGCTCGGAAGGAGTTCCCGGAGCTGGTTGTTGATCCGGAGGATCACGAAGCCCTTGCCACCAAGATACTCGGAATCATGCGGAACCCCCCGCCTCGGGATGCGCTGAGGGCCTGGGCAGGTTGGTTTTCGGCCCAGCGGGTAGCTGAGGAATACATGAGGTTATACCGGGAAGTTTGTCTTACTTAGAGGGAACATAAAGATACATTGTATCAAGCTCAAACCAGGTCTGAGCCTCCGGAAACCTCATTTGAACCGCCATCTTTTTCTCAAGCCTGTAAGAAGAGTCTCTCAGCGGGCTCGTGAAGAGGCCGGGCATACCAACAAAAGAGGTATCGTTGCCTCGGTAAAAAGAGTGTGGGATCCTGACCCTTCCGGGCGCGGCCCACCACCAAAGGCTCCTATCAACTACTGCCGAGTCCCCCGCGGCACTCATCATCTCCTCCATGGCCGCTGTTAGGGTGATGTTCGTTTTCCTATCTGAGAGAACCTGTTTTGCAAGACGCACATCCTCCATTATCACGATGAAGGCCATGAGCCACACGATCCACTTACCCTTCCAGAAGGGCTCCAGGAGCACTCCGGCGAAAACAGGAAAAAGCACGGGATAGAAAAGGGTAGCTATGCCGAGAAAGCTGTGGGAAACGGCGATGCCCCTGGGGAAGAAAGCCATTAGAACAAGGCTTGCAAGGAAAAACAGGATGAGAGGCCTTTGTTCTTTGAACCAATAGTATACCGAAAACACTACACCGATAGCCCCTGCTATGGAAGAGACGAAGTAGAATGTCCTGTTATCAGCGGGCACCCCTATGATGCAGTGGAGGTTTCTGAATATGAGGTTCTGAAGGTAAAGGTGAATCGCGTATCCGGGTTCCCTGAAGATGAGAAAGGGGATGAAGCCCTCAATGTATCCCTCCTGAACATCCGATCTCGGGGGATGGCTGATATGGGGAATGATGTTATAGAAGAGGAGGAAGCCCACCGGAATCACCAGGCCAACGAAGAACCAGATCAAGGCCCTCCAGGGCCTCGTGAACAAGAGAAGGACCAAAACGCCCAGCGCGAGGATCGCGCCCGTTGTGTATGTGAGGGGAAGGAGTCCGGTCAGTAACCCGCACGCTATTGCCCATGCCCGACCCTCTCTTGCCCTCAATGCCGAGTAGAGGGCAAAGCCCAAAATACCCGTAAGCAGAGGCTCCGGCCTCACGACATGCGATACCAGAACAAAGGCGCCGGAAAGCCCCATCACTACAGCGGCGAGCATCCCGACCTTCTCTGACCAAAGCCTCCTGGCAATGAGATAAACGGAGATGAGCATGAGTAGACCGCCGGCCAGGGAAACGAGCCTCGCTGAGAACGGGGTTATGCCGAATATCTTAAAACTGATAGCCAGGGAACCTGCGTATATCGGAAAGCTGAGGATGCCGTAGCCTACCTCGTTGAGGCTTGTGCCCGGGAACATGGTGGTCTTAACCAGGCCGGATTTGAGAAAACCAAGGCCAACATCCGCCATCCACGCCTCATCCGGAGATATTGTTAGCGAGGGATACCAGGAAAGGGTGAGGAGATTCACGGCAAACCACATGACCAGAAACCCAAGGAAAACCCACCTCAAAGCCTTGTCGGATCCGAACATTAGGCTCATATTATACCGTATTCTGGCCACCGCTTGTCCACCCTTTCTTTTATCTCGTCGGACATCTCAACCGCTTCCGGCCACTGCCTCTCATGCCCCTCCTCCGAGAGCTTTCTAGTAGCATCAACAGCTAGAGAGACCCCGTCATCTGAGACCACGGAGTCCCTCCGCGGGTCAAACCTTGAAAATACCCCCCATAGGAGGTCCGTATCGGAGAATATGTCCACATCCGAATCGGTTATGAAAGCGAGCCGGGGCCTCACCTTTGCCCAGATCTGGTGAATGAGGCGCTTTGCCTGACCAGGCCCCCTTTTCTCCGTTGAGACAAACAAAACCCCGGATTCCCACCTGTGGGTTATGCCGGGCAATTCTGCCTGTTCCCACCTGAGAGCGCCTCGCCAGGGTTTCTCGGTCGCGTCCAGTGCCATCTTTGAGCCCCGGTCCGGATAGGGGGATGATATGTCAAGGGTATCCGCGGGCCCCTCGGGAACCAGGATCAGGTCCTCGGAGGGCAAAAAATTATCCGAGATTGCCCGCCAGACACCGGATAGGTTGTGGGGATCTACTGAATCATCAACAACTATGAGGGTCTTAGTGAGAGCCATAGGCCCGAGGCCCCAAAGAGCGAGAGCGACCTTTACCCCCGCGCGGGGGAAATTCAGCCTCGCTGACGCTATCCCGAGGTTGTGAAACCCTGATTCAAGGGGAGTGTTCAGCTCCACGAGCTCCGGAACCTGAAGCCTGAGAAGAGGGGTGAACATCCTCTCTATTGCCTTTCCTATTACACCATCCTCCTTAGGGGGTTTTCCCACTATCGTCGCTGGATACACGGCATCAGGCCTTGCCATTATCCCCTGTATGTGAAACACCGGGAAATCTCTCTCCAGTGAATAATATCCGAAGTGATCCCCAAAAGGCCCCTCGGTCTTGCGTTCCCCAGGAGGAACATATCCCCACATGACGAAATCAGCCTCAGAGGGAACCGAAAGCCCGTTCGGTAGCCTTGATACCCTAAGGGGCTCGCGCATGAGCCACCCTGCAAGGAGATACTCGTCAATGTCCTGGGGCAAGGGTGCCACTGTGGCAAAGATTAGAGCTGGTGGCCCGCCGAGGGCCACGGCAACCGGAAGAGGTTTTCCCGCTTTCTCCGCTTTAGCGTAGTGCAGGGCTCCTCCCCTGTGAGGATGCCAGTGCATCCCTGTTGTCGTAGCGGAATAGACCTGAAGTCTATACATGCCACAGTTTCCTATTCCGGTCTCCGGGTCCTCAGTCCTCACTATGGGCAATGTGAAAAACCTTCCCCCATCCCGAGGCCAGCACTTGAGGACTGGCAGCTCTTCAATGCTTGCTACGCTCAGGCTGAAACGGGCGCGGCCCGGTTTCGGCTTCATGGAAAGGACCCTCTTAGCAACTGCCAGAGACCTGTATAACATCTTGAGATCGGGTCCGGACTTGATGAGAGAGAATATTTCCTCCCCTATCTCCTCAGGCTCTCTTCCACCTATTGCCCACATGAGGCGTTCCTTGGTGCCAAACAGGTTTATCGCGACCGGGAACCTTGAACCCGTAGGATTCTCAAAAAGAAGCGCTGGGCCTCCCTGTTCCATGACCCTTGAGGCTATCTCGGTTATCTCTAGGACCGGGTCAACCGGAACCATGATCCGCGCCAGCTGCCCTTTTTTTTCAAGGAAAACCAGAAAGCTCCTGATATTGGGAAAGCGCACGGGGAAATTATAATGGTTGGAGGTCATCCGTTGCTGTTCCGGCTAAAAAAGATGCCCTCCGGGTTTCGGATTCACGATTGAACCAAGGATTGCGCTACCCTAACCGCTTCATACGCGTCCTTTCCGTATCCATCCGCTCCTATTGCCCTAGCAAAATCCTCGGTTACCACAGCGCCTCCCACCATAACTTTGACCGGAATCACCCTATCCTTGACCAGCTTTATGACCTCCTCCATGCGCGGGGCTGTCGTGCTCATCAGGGCAGACAAGGCGATTATATCAGCTTTCTCATCTATAGCGGACTGGACTATTCTCTCGGCCGGCACATCCCTCCCCAGATCTATCACCCTGAAGCCGGAGTTCCTTAGAAACAGGGCAACGAGGTTCTTGCCGATATCGTGGACATCCCCCCTGACCGTCGCGATCACAACAGTTCCCCTTGTCTCCGTTTCGCTCGCGCGAATGTGGGACTCCAGCTCAGCCATGAGCGCCTCAGCGGCCTCGGCCGACCTAACGAGATGGGGCAGAAATGCCTTCTTCTGCTCGTAGAGCTGGCCAATCCGCTCCATGGCAGGGGAAAGGCATCTTTTTATTATATCCTTGGCGTCCACGCCCATTTTCAGGAGCTCCTGAGCCCTTTCTCGGACCAAGCGCTTGTCCCCGGCTAGTATCCCAGAAAAGAGCTCATCGGCCGGATCTCCTGAGACTTTCAGGTGTTCGTGGAAGGTCTCAGCTGTTTCCCATCCCTGAAAGAGAACGCGAGCCCCCGCGAGGGTCTCCATAACTACCGGGGAGCAGACATCAATTATTGCCAGATCAAGCCCCCTCTGAACGAGGGCCGATAACATAGCTGAGTTTACCCCTTGTCTGGCTGGCAACCCGTGGGAGATGTTTGAGACGCCCGCTATGGTCAGAAGCCCGATGCGCTTGAGCTCCTCCAGGGTTTTTAGGGTTATTGTGGGGTCAGAACCGGTGCCCACCGGCCTCACCGCGGGATCCGCTATCACCCTCCATACGGGGAAGTTGTGCTCCTCAAGGATCCTGATCCCACGCCTTATCTTCGCTATCCTTTCGGGGGTTGTTTCGCCAAGCCCCTCCTCGTCAATGGGGAGAAGCACAGCAAACCCTCCGTATCTGAGAGGTATCCCGATCTTCTCCGAAATGTCCCTTTCGGTAGCCGTAAGGGAGTTCAGAACGCTTATCCCGGCCAGGTTCTCAAAAGCCTCTCTGATGAGATCCGGTTCCGAAAGGTCCACCAGAACCGGAGGCCCAGAGCTCAGCCTGGAGAAAACCTCTCTGACAAACCCTTCTGGAATCATCCTCTCAAGCCCGAGGTTCACATCAATGGCATCCGCCCGCTCCTGGGCACGGGCCAAGGAGATTACGGGATCCGCATCCCCTTCCCTTATTGCCTTCTGGAGGGACGGCCTTCCGGTTGGGTTTAAGGATTCCCCAACAGCGAGGGTTCCCTTTCCTAGCACCGCAACCCTGTCAAGCGATGTCAGGGCGCAGATACACGATATTTCCCTTTTCTGTGGAGGCCTGTGGCCTATAAGCCTAACGAATTCCCTGATGTGTTCGGGGGTTGTGCCACAGCAACCGCCTATGATGTTAGCGCCAGCCCACGCTAGATCCTCTGCCCACCCTGAGAACTCCTCTGGTCCCATGGGATACCTCCCGTTCACGGGGAGGCCGGCGTTTGGCTCGGCCACGATGAACTTCCCCGTGTATCTGGCGATCTCCTGAACTATGGGGAGAACCCCTTCTGGGCCGAGACTGCAATTGACCCCAACAGCATCCACGGCCAATTGCTCTGCCAGGAGGGCTAATGCCGCGGGGCTCGTTCCCGTTAGGGACAGGCCCCCTTGGTCAAATGTCATCTGAACCGATATGAACCCGTGAGGACAAACATCCCTCACTGCGATGGCCGCGGCCCTGAGCTCCCTAATGTCCATGAATGTCTCAAGAAAGAAGACATCTATTCCAGCTTTGAAAAGGGCCTCTGCCTGCTCTCTGTATATTTCGTAAGCCTCCGAAAACCTAAGGGGCCCCTCAGGATAAATGAGTAGCCCAGTGGGGCCAATGCTTGCGGCAACTATAGCCTTGTCCCCTGTCTCACTGAGAGCGAGCTGCACCATCAGGCCGTTTATCTTCTGAACGAGCTCATGCCCCCCGAGCTTTGCCCTGTTTGCCCCGAAGGTATTCGTCAGAATAACATCCGCCCCGGCTTCAAGATATGCCCTGTGGATCGCGCGCATTGCATCCGGATGCTCTGATGCCCAGAGCTCAGGGGAAACACCAGGAGGAAGCCCTCTCTTCATGAGCTCCGTTCCCGTCGCCCCGTCAAGGAAAACGACGCGCTGTGCAAGCAGATCTCTTAACCTATTCGCCTTTTCCATCCAACTATTGCTGTTGCGCTCTTTCTCGGTATGAGCATGAAGGAACCTTCGATTGCCATCACGCCCGTCCTATCGCGCCCAAATAACCTGACGATATCGCTCTGGTGCGACAGGGAAAAGTCCCCATAGCCAGGCGCGTATCTCGCCGTTCCAGTGAAATCAACCAGGGTCTCTGCCGCCTTCCTGTGCGCGAGCCTAAGAAGCTCCTCAGTCATCTCGGAAGCGGCCGCGTCCAGAAGGAGCGAGAGGGTATGTTCGCCCCTCCCGGAGAGAGATTCGCACTCTCGCTCGGGCCCGTGGCCTATGGTAACGAGAAATGTCGTGAGCCACTCGCATCCTGAAAGCCTCCTCGCCATGTCCCTTGATTCAATTGTGAACCCAGGTGTTTCAATGCGTGTCTCATAGGAGGAAATTATTGCCGAGGTGATCCAGAAACCGGCCGGTTTGGAGAGCTCTGCGAGCGTAGCGATCGCCTTTTGGGCAAATAAGAGAAGCGCGCCGGTTTCCCTGCCTGATCCACCTGCTCTCCTCAGGACCCTCTGTATTGATGGTATGACCTCCTCCGGCCTCGGCCTTACGGTTCTCATGTCCTCCATATGTTGACCAACTCCCTTATTCCTTCCTTTGGCCCAGAGAGATAGATCCCTGATGCGAGACCCTTGAGCCTCTCAGCAACCCCTGAGAGGAGATCAGCCGAAAACGGAAGAACATGCTCATCCTCCATTTCCTCGATCCTCCTGAGTATGTCATCCGGAACAGAGATGCCCGGAACTTCCCTCGCCATGTAGATCGCCTGGGCCTTACTCCTGAAGGGCATTAGTGAGACCAAAATGGGGTATTCCAGCATCTCTCTCTCCCATGCATCTATTTCCCTAGGGGAATAAACTGGCTGGGTTATGAAGAACCTCGCGCCCAGGTCCCAACGCCTCATCAGCTTGTCCCTCGCCCCTTGATCGGAAAGAGAAAGGGCGCTTCCCGTGAATAGGAACGCTCCGCGGCCCAGGGGCCTCCCCTTCATATCCCTCCCCATTCCCAATTGCGAGATCAGCTTGAGAGCGTCTTCTGTTGAGAGCTCGTATGCGGCAGCTGACTGGGGATAATCACCGAGAGAGGGAGGGTCTCCGGCTACAACGAATAGGTTGGTGATCCCAAGAGCAGAGAGCCCGACGAGCTCTGATTGAACCCTGGTGAGGTTCCTGTCCCTGAGAGCAAAATGGACAAGCGGTTCTATCCCTAGCCTCTCCTTCACCAAGACCCCGAGAAGGCTTGGGGTTGCCCTAACCCGGCCCATTGGAGAATCGGGGAGGCTTATCGCTGATGGGGATAAGGTTTTTAAGGCATCAAGCTTTGCCATAAACCCATCGGCATCAGCGTCCCGCGGAGGCAGGACCTCAATAACTATCGCCTCTTTTCCGGATAGGCTTTCCGAGAACCTTGAGTGGAGAACGCGGGCCGGGGTTGCCTTGCTCACCTCCTCGGGTGCGAAAGAAAAGCGAACAGCCCTCTTCTCCCGAGATGAGAGGGCATTCCGGAGGGCCATTATGAACCTGGGGTCTGTGCCGCAACAGCCGCCGAGAACCGCTGTTCTTTCTCCCGCACATGAGGCAAGGCAACGGGCGAAGTGCTCAGGGTTATTAGGGAAAACGGGGATGCTGCCCATCATCTTCGCGGCGCCGGAGTTTGGCATGAGGGTTATGGGAAACGGGGAGAGAGCGAGAAGCCTAGCGTATATGTCAAGCCCCTGCATGGGCCCTATTCCGTGGTTCGCTCCAAATGCGAAGGGTTCCAGCCCCTCTAGCGCGTTCAGGGCCTCCTCAAGAGAGAAACCCGCTGGAGTGAGGAGATCCGGGCCGAATGTGAAGCTCAGGACAACAGGGATGTCTGATGAGAGCGAGCGAGCTATGTTGAATATCTCCCTGGCGTGGAAGGGATCAACCTGGGTCTCTATGAGGATGAGATCAACCCCCTCATCCAGAAGCCCTTCCAACTGGGGAAGGTATGCCTCGCGGAGCCTTGAGGGATGCCTCGGGGCGAAGGAGTATGTTAGGCCCGAATCCAGGGGTCCAACAGAGCCGGCGACCAGTTTTGCCCCTGATTCCCTTGCTATCCTCACGGCCTTGGCGTTTATCTCCCTGCATCGCTCTGCAAGCCCATGCTTGTCGAGCTTCTCAGCGTTCGCGTCAAATGTGTTTGTAGTTATCATGACCGAACCTGCCGCGACATACTCCTCGTGTATCCTCCTGAGGAGGCCCTCTGCCCTCGCTATTGCCTCGGAAGCCAAGTAATCCCTGGGAAAACCAAGAGAATAGAGGTATTCTCCGATAGCTCCGTCGGCGAGAACTGGCGCTTGCAGGCCCAAGAATTCCAAAGCCCTAATATGATAAACCAAACCCTCGGGCCCTTTCTTTGAGTAAGGGCGAGCCTAAGGATTAAAATTTTGAGCCTTCGTGAAGAGGTTCCCCATTTTTGGTGTAATACTCTTGGCGTCCTGCGCTAGGCCGCAAAAGCCAGTTGAGTGGAAGGCGCCTGAGAGCCTTTTTGTCTCGGTGATCCAGGCCAGAGAAACTGCCGTCTCAGCGTATTACATAGCGAGGGCAGAATCACAATCCGAGGCCTGGAGGATGATAAGCCTTGGGACATACAGCCTCCTTGCCGAGATTGAAAGGGCTAGGGCCGATACCCTTGTTCTCCTTCCGGCTGAGCGGGGCGCTTTTGCCAGGGCGCTCTGGCTCCTTGAGGATTACGCGCGCGCCCTCTCGGATACAGCCAGAACATACCAAGCGGTCCGTTTCACTGGCCTTGCCCCTCACGACCATGGACTCGAAGAGGCCTGCGCTATAATATGCGTTCTCGCTTTCCAGCACGGAGAGCTTGAGGGAATTGAGGGCCTCTTAGGGAGGAAATTCAGCCAGGATGAGTTGAGGGCAATGAAATCCTCCTATGGCTCGGTAATAATGGGTGGCGCTGGGCCGGATCTGAGGCTCTGGCCCATCTTGGAGCCAGCAAGACCAAGGGAAGGGCTTGTGCTTGAGGTCTGGGCAGAGGACGATACCCTCGCCTCGTTCTGCCCAATATTAGAGGTAAGGGGAGGCGGGTTCCTACCGCCATCTGACAGCGCGAGGGGCATTTTTTACCTTTACTCTCGTGGTTCCGAGTGCATAGGCACCGTGAGAGGAAACAGCATCACGGCAACCAAGGGGCGCCTTGACCTAACCGAGCCCTACATCGCCTTGCCTGGGCCTATCTTCTGGCGTGATACCATACCAGCGCCCTTGCCAGAGGCAGATTCGGTAGCTCAGGCTTCCAAGGCCTACCTTTCGTCCATTGGGGTAAGGTTTGACAGCGTATTCATCAACCAAGTCCTTCCTTTTTGGGTTTGGGATGGAAGGCCGGGATGTTTGGTTTTCGGGAACGCTATAAGGGGCAGGAAAGTAACCATGTTCTACGCGGTCTGGGAGGAAGGAAAGCTCCTCTACGCGGATATCATGCCCTCAGGCGGGGAGTTCTATGGGGTTGAACCCGTCGGGATGATTGACCTTGATTACGACAGGATAAGCGAGGTGATCCTCTCAGCCGAGGGCGAGGACACCAGGTTCTACATCGTGCTCAAGAAGGCTCAGGGGGTTTGGTGGAAGGCCTACGCCTCAGAGCCGATAACGGAGTTCTAGAGGCTGGGGGGCTGGTGTTTTTACGCTTTTGTGGGCCAAAACCGGCTCCGTGATTGAGACGGCTGGGATTTGGGTTAGTCGGGCAATCCGGAATAGGGCTAAAGAAGCGAAAGGGTTCGTTTGGAACACACGCAATAGTTCATATAGCTCTCGCTTCTCTCTTCGTGTTCGAAAGCGATCCTTCACCCAGACAGCCTTGAAATCGCTCAACTTAAGGACAGGCTTTAGATTCCCGGAATTTTGCCAAAATCAGCCAACTTTGCTCCTGACGCCAATTACAGCACCTTAAGACCAGACTGGGAAAGGTTCACTGTCGAAAACCATATTTTGAATCCCATTCCTCTATTTTATCTAGAGTCTTCCTATCAACCCACTTCCTGCACGAATCTCAACCGAGGTGGGTTCAGGACCTAAAAATGGTCTTTGGAGGATGGGTGGAAGGATCTTTCTGGGGTTCTATTGCTCAGAAACCCCCCTCTGAGAGAGTCGAAAATGGTGTTTTCAGGGATGCAAACAAAACCTCCCCCTCCCTCATATGGAGGGTTTTTGTTCCCGAGTGGAGGTATATCACATTTACCCTGAAAAGGCCTGATGGGAGCCAACCTGAATCCAAGCTTTGCCTCCTTTATCCTGTTCTCTACGGTTGCCTTCCGGAGGTAGAAGGGCATCTGAATCCTCACCCTTTCCAGGATCTATTGATATTGATGTGGTTGATTCTCATAGGCTCATATTATCAAGGCTGTGTCAAATGCGAGGCCAGTAGGGTTCTGGGTGGGTGAAAAACCAGGAGTCAAATTGGGGAGATCCTGCGCAGAAAATGGGTTCAATGAGTCCTTCCATAGGAGACAAATTATTGCCTAGATGGCCAACCCAGGGCCAGCACCTCAGGAGGGCCTATTTATGAGGATTAGGGAAAGTTTTGGGTAAGGGTCAGTGCAATAGCCGTTGACCAGGACGGGAGGGTATGGTGCGCTTTTGTGGCCCTCTCCCTGTCTCGCATAAACACAGGGCCTTTTGCCACACGAGGCCCTTCCTACGGCCCAAGTTTGGCCATTTTCGGCCGTCAAGCGAGTGCTAAGTCCTTACCGGATAAGAACTACAGAATAGCTGTCTCTGAATCCCTCATAAAACAAGCGTTTCCGCGACTTGACACCCATAGTTGCAATAGGTTCACCCCCCTCTTATAATGCTCAGGCTGAGCAAGCTGGAGGCTTAAAAATATGCTTTGGCTTATGCTCATAGGAGCCTACGAGGTGGTCCTGCCGGGGGCGGGGAGGGAGGTGTAAGATGAAGAAAAGAGGAGTCAAGGCGTTACTGTTAATTTGTGGGATTCTGGCCATAACCGGGGGTTATGAAGAGACCAGCGGTTGGAGGGACTTGGGAAATGGGTGGAGTATGTGGGAGGGGGACTTAGACTATGGGATAAACACAGAATACGAGTGGGTATACTGGACCACAGTCTATGTGGTTAATAGGGATGATATCTGGATAGCGGGATACTACGAGGGGGAAACAGATGGAGGATGCGGCTCCTGCATCTCTTACTACTATTATCCCTATCCATGTGTTGCCCATTGGGATGGTCAGAATTGGACAGCGGAACTCCTTACTGACTTCAGGAATGTGAGTGCCATTAAGATCTTTTTCGTGAACGAAAATCTCGGTTGGCTATTGCTGAGCGATGGAACTCTCATGAGATATCAAGGTGGCAGTTGGGCAACTGACACCATTTTTCCTTATGACGAACATGTCACAGCTCTTGCCTTTCTCTCACAAGACAACGGCTACGCGGCAGGAAAATGGGTTTATCATTATAATGGTTCTTCGTGGTCAAAAGTGACGGAGATACCACACTACTATAAGTTTTTTAGAAACATAGATTTCTCTTCGCCTGAGGATATATGGGTGGTAGGCGATGCCGGATCCGTGAGATGGAACGGCTCAGAATGGATCATGCTAGATAGCATACGTGATTGTGAGTCTGTCGCGGTGGTGGACACTGACGATGTTTGGATAGGCCTGTGCTATGCATATTCCATCCTTCATTGGGATGGAGTAGCTTGGGACACATTCGGGATACCTGTCCAAAGTGTAGATGATATTGAAGTTCAAAGCCCTGGTTCTATATGGTGCGTAGGGGATGGTGATCTTTATTACTTTGATCCAGGTGACAGCGCTTGGCATAAATGGAATTTTGGGGAAGCGATTTACCTATATGATCTCCACTTTTTTGACTCCACCTATGGTGGGGCCGCGGGAGATCCTTGCATCCTCAAATACGAAAAGGAGTGAGCATGAAAAGGCTTATCGGAATCCTTTTGCTGATAGGATCAGCAGAGGCCAGGTGGGTCTCTCTGGGTTCAGCGATTCCAGCCGAACCCACCTTAGAAGTCATATCAGCAACGGATAATCAGACTGTCGTGGTTCTGCGGATTCAAGGGTTTGAGGTCGTGGATACCCTAATTGGTTCCACGAGTTATCAGAGGCTTTATCTTCCCGGAAACTATTTTAGTATGGATATACAAGGATTACCGAGCCTGCCAGTTGTAAGTTTTGGGTTGGCAATTCCAGCAGGGGCGAGCCTCTCCCACAGCATTTCTATCTTGGAGGCGGAAACTTTGAGCGGCTACAGAGTTTTCCCTAGCCAGCTCCCAGCTGATACCCTCTCTTACCCCTTGAGCCTGTTGAAAAACCACATTTACCCCCCTTTTATTGAAACTCGGCCTCAATAGACCTTAGGTTCTTCCGGCTATGGCAATCAACAGAAGAATAAGTAGAAAGAGAAGCTTCGGGGATGTGTATCTTGAGCTCAGGGTCAGAGAGGACGAACCCCTTCTCAGGGTTGACAGAATAGCACAGGAAACAGGGCTTTGGAGGGCAGTTGAGAGGGAAATAGGAGAATCTCTACAGCTCCGAAGGAAGGCCTGGTTTCCCTCCCCTTCTCCTTTTCAAGTGCGTAATCCTTGAGCTCATGTATAAGCTGTCGGACAGAGACACCGAAAGGGTTCTGATGAGGGACATGCTCTTCATGAGGTTCGTGGGCTTGGGTATGGATGATCCTGTTCCTGACCATTCAACCCTCTCAAAGTTCAGGGAGAGGATAGAGGGAACTGGGATACTTGAATCAGCCATGAAATACCTTGAACGAGCCTTTGAGAAGAGGGGACTGAGAAAGAGAGCGAGGGTTGAGCCAGTGTTTGGCAATCTCAAGAACCTGTTTGGCCTGGCAAGCTCAAGGTGGAAGGGGCTTGGGAGGTTCAGATTACAATCCCAACTCTCAGATATAGCCTGGAACCTGTTTCGTGGAGCAAAGCTCCTGTATGCGTGAGATTTAAGGAATAAGGTTGAAAAGCGTTTTCAGGGTCTCAGAGCCTCTTGGGAGGTCTCTCCTGAGAGGCGGTGATGGGCCTGGCCCCTGAGGAATAGGGACCAGGAACGACGACCTTAGAGGGGAAGAGCTGAGAATATAGGGTGTTTTTCAACAAGCTCGCAATATTAATCCCATGATTTGCGACACATATTCCGTTGCATATCTAACATTCTGCGGTCGCAATAACAACACCCAGCCATACTCTGTCTATCTCTCATACCTCTACACCCACCAGCCAGCTGGTTT
>JBDRYB010000030.1:0-21246 GCA_039803205.1 Caldifarciminota bacterium | reverse complement strand
ATCCATCACGGCCCTCACAGGAGGATACATCTACTCCCTGGGAGCTGAGGCCGATAACAAGGTGATCCTTCTCATAGCGAAACTGGGAGCATGGAGTGGGCTCAAGAACCACAGGCCAGGCAAGAAGGTCATAACCAGAGGCCTCATGTGGCTGATGGTATCAGTGAGCGTGGATGAGGAGCTTGATCGATTACGAGTGGATAAACAGAAGCTCTGGCGAGCTATCATGTGGGGCACGGATAACCCTGATGAAATCTTCAAGAGGTGAGGAAATGGGTAAAGGTCAGTTTACCCTGAAGGGCTGTGGTGGGGCCAGCACTCAATCCCTGGAGATTGGCCAAAATTTGCAATGATCTCGGGAACACGAGAAGTTGAACAAGATTGACAGGTTAGCTTTATAATTCGCACATGAACAAAGGGGCTGGTATAGGGATCTTTCTCGGTGAGACTTGTGAGAGAGGAAGGAGGTTGAGGCTTTGAAGAAATATTTGGTGAAAAAGGGCAGGGAAATTGTGGAGATTGACGAAACTACATTTAGAGAGTGGGTGATGACAGGGAAGATCAAACCCCTAACTCTGGTGGCCTCAGAGATAACTCGGTGGAAGTTCGTCCTTTTCAAGGATCTGGGCGAATATGAAGTTCCTCCATCGGTTCCCAGTGAAAAGGTCTATCTCGATAAAATCTTTGCTGGTAACACCAAAATGTTGATAACATCTTCCCGCGTAGTGATAAACGAAACTACGGTTCCACTAAACAATGTCTCTATGGTAACCATTAAGAGGATACCGCCAAATTACCAACCATATGTAGGAACAGGAACATTTGGCGCTGTATTAGTGCTGATGGGAGTAGTTTTCGCCATAGCTGCCTGTGTCTCTATGGAGCCTGATGAGGGGCTTATCTTTTGGATGGTCATATGCATCCTAGCCGTGTTTTTTGGCATAGCATTACTTGGCGGGGCAATTAATGGCGCCCGTAATCTCAGGGAGTTTTATGTAGTTTACATCGTCACTAATGCCCGAGAGTTTGATGGCGTGGCAGTAGCAACCATGAAGGAAGCAAAAAGCATAAAGGATGCTATAGATCTCGCATTGTCTGAACAGGGCACAAGACAACCGCTCCCTCCTTGGAAATGTGATTACTGTAATTCTCTGGTTGAGGGAGAGAGATCCACTTGTCCCAAATGTGGCGCTCCAAAACCTAATTTGTCATGAGAAGAAGTGGGCTGGGCTGGCCCCAGAACGCGCTTGATTCTCCTTGGCCTGACCCCTTAATATTAATCCGATGAGCATCGTCCTTCTCGTTAGCCTCATGCCAGGCCCTCTGGGCGAGGAACCCGGCCCAACCGCAAGGGAAGTCGTCAAGAGGATAATGGGCTCGGGTCTCCCGTGGTCCATAAGGGTCTATTTCAGCATCGAGGGAAAACCCATCGCGGCAGTAGGGGACGCCGGGTTTCTCATTCTCTTTCCGAGGATAGGCCCGAGCTCGCTGTGCGCAACGGAGTTCTCCGCGGCCAAAACCCCTGCCTGGGCGGACGATGAGATACTCTATGATATATTTGACGAAGGGGGCCTCGGCAGCTGGGATATGAGGATTGACGATCCGGATCTGGCGAACAGCCTGTCCAATTTCTTTTACCTTGAATCTTACGGCCAGCTCAGGATATTCGGGACAGTAAACGGGCCGAAATCCTGCCCGTTCCACGACAGCCTGATAACCATCCCAAACCAGCCTCATTGGCGGCCAGCCCCGTGCAATTGGGACTCGCTCCTTTTCAAAGCGCTGTTCTGGGACCCCGTGCAGATGCCCCCTTACAACGGGGAAATGTATTGCTATGACCATGACTTCCTCGGGGGGCTTTTGCCGAGAGACTGGGTCTGGGACTTCTACGCGGCGAGGGATGTTATCGCCAGAATAGACCCATACATTGACTTCCGCGAGCTTGATAGGAACGGGGATCGCATGGTTGACTACGCGATAATCATCCGACCAGCTCCTCCGTGGCCAACCTACGGGATAATGTATTTTGACTCATACCCGTTTGAAATAATGACAGAAGATTCGGTCAAGGTGAGGCTTGGAGGGGCTTTTCCAATAAGGGATACGGCGAGATTCTCTGGCTACTATGATTGCGTCTACCCAGAGGTGCCTGACCCCCTCAAGTATGACAGCCAGGAGCACAAAGCAGAGCTCCTTCACGGAATAGCCCACGAGCTCTCTCACAACATAGGCATTCCTGATAAATACGATGTGAACGATTGGTTCTACCACCCGGCATTTGGCTCTTCCGGCCCCGGAATCTACTCCTTCATAAAGGTGTTTGCTCCGGGCCCTCTCGGCCGGAAATACATGAGGCCCTTTAGCCCTCTGGACAAGCTTCGGGTCGGATGGAAGGAGCCGCAGGAGCTTTCCGAGTCCGGACACTATGTCCTCAGGCCTTTTTCAACCGAGAACCCGCAGGGCCCAGGTGCTATTGATGTCTACAAGATAGTCGTGCCCTTCCCCTATTATTCCCCGTATGACCCTGGGGAATACGACTACGCGCCTGACACCCAACAATACTTTCTCGTGGCCTACCACGGGAAAACGAGCCACTGGGAGGATGTCTACGAGGGCAAGGGGCTCATAATCTATCACATAAACGACCTCACCCCAGCGTTCCTTTACCAATACGAGAACCCTCCGAACATCTCGGCTTACTATGGGGATCACTTTGAGAAGAGGAAAAACGAGGACCCAGAGATCGCTTCCGGGCTTTGGACGAACGAAGGGTATGGCTCCCTCCCTGATCCCGTTTTTGGGTCTGACAGGCACGATTTCTGGATGAACTTCTACTACCAGTGCAATCCGGACTGCTTCCCAGAAGAATCCTGGTGCTTGTGGAGGTATGTCTCTGAGATGTCAGGCAGAACATGGCCGGATGCGGCTTACAACAATCCGGATGACCTTTTCGGCCCAGGGGTCAACGAGAACTTCACCCACCTTACGAACCCATCATCTGATGCATACTCCTCCTATGAGGTTGATTATCACATCCAGGAACACGAGCAAAACGGAGTATACCTAATTCCAGGAAGGGACGCTTTATGTTTCACGGTTGGGTCTTTCAGGTGCAGGGAGGAATGCGGAGTCTCTGACTACAAGCCTTTTACCAGGCCCGGATACCGTTGCTCTGGCAAACCAGGGGACCCCGGCTACGGTGAATACGGATACCCGCAGTTCATCGCATCCCACATAGCCGTGAAAAACATATCTTACGAGGGGCCTGGCATGGGCTTCGACCTCTTGTTGGACTATGTGCAGTCAGACACCTCAGAGGCAACGAGCGCCAACAACGCGCCGCGACTGCTCTGGGATGGCAATTTCCTGCACATGGCTTACTCCTCCAGGGGATACATTTATTACGCCAGAAGGGAAGGGGGCCGCTGGATCCCCGCTTATCCAGTGGGTCAGGGTTCACGGCCGGCGCTCATCCAGAATGGAAGCAGAATTGGCCTTATCTGGACCGGAGCCTGCGGCCTCGTCCTGAGAAAGGGAAACGACTTCTGGTGGGGGAATCCGGACCTCATACTTCACGCCGCCGGGCTCTCCGGCCCGGGTGCCGCGCTGGCAGGCGAGAGCCTCGTCGTTGCTGTTGAGATCAGCTCATCTGAGGTCTGGAGGGTCATCTGGAGCTCCTTTGAGTTTTCGGAGCCAGGAACACCCCTCTGGCACGAGCTCGCGAGGGCCGAAACTCCCCAGGCCGAGATGACGGGGCCGTGCGTTGGTGCGTTTAGGGATACAGCTTACATCGCTTATTCAAATCCCCGGGATGGGGAGGTCTACCTTGCAAAGATCAACATTAGGCATCCAGAGATAAGGCCACTGATCCTTAATCTCTCGGAAAGCCCTGGTTCCCCCTCGCTTCACCCGTCCATGGCCCTCATAAACGCAGAACCCTTTGTCGTCTGGTCAGAGAATGGGGAGATATTCCTGGAAGGAGGGCCGTGGGAGGGCACGAACATAAGCTCATCACCGGGCACTCATTCGGATAACCCCGCCATCGTTGAGATACCAGGCCTCGCCCTCCTCGCAGTGATTTGGGAGGAAGGGGACAGCCTCGCGGGTTGTGTTCTGTATCCGGAAAACGAGGGGGTTATTCTCCGCTTTTCAAGAGGATACCGCGGCCTTTGGCCTCAACTTGCCCTTGCAGGGGATTCCCTGTATTTCATTTCAACCCTGTGGCGAGACAGGTATCCGAAGGGCATGAACCAGGACCCCGTAAACGAATATCAGGTCTTCCTGGACACGGAGATCCTTCCCTGGTCCGCTGTAACCGAGCCGCTCTGGCCGGAACGCGCCCTTCCGAGATTCTCGCTCTGGCCTCCTGAGATCAGCGGAAACAGGCTATCGGTGAGGTTTTCGCTTCCGGAGAGGGGAAAAACTGCTCTGGTGATATACGAGGTCACGGGAAGAAGGAGGATAACCATCCTTGAGAAGGAGATGGGGCCAGGAACATACGAAACATTCTGGGAAGGTCAACTGCCCTCAGGGGTATATTTTCTGAGGCTCAAACAGGGGAAAAACTCAGCAGTGGAGAAGTTCGTTAGGATATGAAAGTAGCGTTAGCGGTGAATCCTGTTGGGACAGATCGCAAAAAGAACCTCGCTAACATACTGAGGCTTGCCGAGGAGGCGATATACGGCAGGGCGCGACTCGTCCTGTTCCCTGAGGCCGCGCTCACGGGCCTCGTGAACAACGACGATCCCAAACAAGACCTCTCTCTCGGGGTGACCGCTCACGGCCGGGTGTTCCGCGAGCTTTATAAACTGTGCAGCAGAGAGCTATTGTGGCTAGGCATAGGGTTTCTGGAAAGGTCAAGGGGCAAGCTCTACGATTCCGCGGTTCTCATTAACCCCCGTGGCCATATTGCCCTCAAATACAGGCGAATTACCCCTGGCTGGCACGGCAAAGAGGCTGACCCCTCGTTCTACTGCCACGGAGATGATGTCCCGGTCGCAGAAACACCTTTTGGCAGGGCTGGATTCCTCATATGCGGGGACCTCTTTGATGACGATGTAGTGGCTCGGTTGCGCGAGAAGCGCCCTCAGGTGGTTCTCTTTCCGTTTGCCAGGAGCTTTGAGGACGGCAAACAGGATACGGAACGCTGGGAAAGCGAAAAATGGGCCTATGTTGAGAGGGTAAAAATGTTGGGCGCGACCACACTCATGGTGAACTATCTCTCCGAAATTGATGGCTGTTTCGGCGGAGCCATGATAGTTTCTCCGGAAGGGAGGATCCTCGAAGAGCTGCTGGCAGGGGCCTCTGGGATTCTATTCGGGGAGATCTAGGCGAATCAAGCCCCCAGGAGGGGCAGGAACATCCTCCACCACCTGAAGCGCTCCCAGACCCTCCACCATGGCCCGGAGAGGTCCCAGGAGAAATAGATGATGAGGGGGGTTCCCTTCAAATGGGATAAGGGCAAGGGCCCCCAGAACCTGCTATCAGAAGAGAAGTCTCGGTTATCGCCGAGAACGAAGACGCACGAATCCGGAACGATAACGGGCCCGAAATTATCCCTCACCGTTTGATTATCAATGAACTTGCGGCTCTCCCACAGCCTCTGGAACTCCCATTGCTCCATTACTTCTCCAACCCTAAACGGCGACTGTATGATCCTGGGGTCCTTGTGAACGGCCTTGGGGTTGTTCTCCGGAATCCCGTTTACATACACGATCTTGTTCCTTATCTCTATGGTGTCCCCAGGCAGGCCCACGACCCTCTTGACGAAATCAGTGTTTCCGAGGGGATACTTGAATATGACCACCTCCCCTCGCCTTGGTTTTTTGAACTGGAAGAACTTTATGCCCGTAAAGGGTATCTCAAGCCCGTATGTGAACTTCAGGGCCATGAGAAACTCCCCTGGCAAAAGCGTATCCTCCATGGAACCAGATGGCACAACGAACCCCTGGATGAGAAAAGCCCTTATGAAGAAGACAGCCACCAGGGTCCATATCCAGGCCTCAATCTGTTCCCTCGCTGACTTCTTCTTTTTCTTTGGTTTCTCAGGCGGAGCCTCTTGCTCGCTCACATGCAAATTATATGGTAGAACGAGGCCCCCGTGCCTTGTCTTATCTCAGCCCGAGGAACCTCCTCGCGGCCGGTTCGTCCTTCTGACCAATAGCATAGTAAAATTTATCAAAAAGCCTATCTATAGCGTAATCGCGCGAGAGTGCGCGCGCCTCATCCGCTATACCCTCTGGTAGCCACCTCTCAAGTAGGTCATACAGCGCTATTTCCCAGCTTTTGCCGGGGGAACTTACCATGCCTGCCCTGCATATCACGCGGGCACGCATGAGCTCGGTCAATGCTTTATCCGTCTCAGACCTGGCCTTTTTGTCCCTGGCGCCGAGGGCCTGATTCAAGGCGAGGGTCGTCCTCGGTCCGCTCTCAAGCAGGCCAAAGATCTCCCAAGCCTTCCGGGAGAGGTTCCCTGACCAGTATAGTTCTCGCGCGTCCCCCAGGGGATAAACCGCGAGGAAAACAGGCAGAAAACCAACATCTACGAGGAGGTAATCCTTGAACAACTTGCCGTAGTAGGCGTCCTTGCGCTCTGCCATCAGGTTTGAGATCTCCCAGGCAACAATGAAATCCTTCTCGGGATCCCCTCGCCTTATTTCCTCCCTTACCCACCGGTAAAAGCTCTGGCCTGGCCCTGCCGCGAAAAGGGCCATGAATCCCCTTTCCCTCAGAACAGAGAGGGCTTTCAGGTAATCGGATCTTGCCCAGAGACTCATCAAACCCTTTCCAGGATGCCGGCTATGAACCTGCCACCATCGCTATCCACCGGAGGATGATGCGCGAGAATTTCAGCCGGCCGAGCTTAATCAGCATTATCTCACAACCGCCTTTCCTTTGTAGGGCCCAGAGTGCCAGAAATGGATGCCGGGTCTCAGGAGCACTTTGTTCTGGCCCCTCTTGAGCTCAGCGGTTGACTCCAGCCTTCCATCAGGGGAATATATCTTCAAGGTAGCCTCAGACATAGCAGTAAATACAAGGCCTCCAGGAACCGAACGACAGAGCACCCCCCTCTCCCAATCGGAGTGCGCCTCATTCCCACCCACAGTGGGGCATATTTCCGTGACCCGAGGGTTTAGCTGGATTGATGTGATATCCACAGGGTAAACCGGCTCGTCAATCACCGTCATGTTAGGATAATCAACGAACAGGGGCATTATGGGGGTCTCGTTCGGGGTTCTCTCCACCACGCACTCCGGATAATTCCCCTGAGGGTCAATCTTGAGGACAGCGGCCTCCTCGTTGCCAGCCCCATACGAAACCGTGAAACCCACTATTGCAAGCCCGGCATCCTGGGTCTGGATCATGTTGTATGCCGCCTCCTCCCAGTATCCTCCGAACCCTCTAGCCCACTCAAGGTCCCCCGATTCTTTGAGCTTGAGGATCAAGAAATCCATCCCCTCAAAACTGCAAGCATACCCGGCAACAACGAACCCTCCATCCGAAGCCCTGATTATCGGATAGGCCTGATCATCGCTTTCGCCGCCAAAAGCCTTTGCCCACATTGGGTCTCCTGCTGGGCTCAGCTTCATCACGAGGTAATCCTGAGGCCCGAGAACGCTCGTGTATCCCGCAAAGACAAAACCACCGTCAGGAGCCTGGGCTATACCCTGGGCCTGCTCATCAGACCCAGAACCGTAAAGCCTGGCCCATAATGGATTCCCAGCGACATCAAGCCTTAGGACATAAGCGTTCCACCCACCGAGAAGCCCCGAGCCCCATTCTGAGCCTGATATAGCATATCCGTCCTCGGTCCGTATAATCAGAACGCCCAGATCAAAACCAGGGCCCCCGAAGCTCCTCGCCCAGTGAAATGCTCCGTCAGGTCCTATCTTGAGAGCGAGAAGATCAACGGCGCCAGCCCCGAATCCGGTGTATCCCGTAATTACATAGCCTCCATCATGCGCTTGAATCACGCTTATCCCAGCATCGTATCCAGGGCTTCCGAATGTCTCTGCCCACTCCACATCCCCGTTCTGGTTCACCTTCAATATGAGCACATCGTTTTCACCCTGGCCGAAGCTCCTCGTCTCTCCAAGCAGGAGGTATCCGCCATCCTCGGTCAGGGTCCCGATGTTTCCTATATCCGCATCCGGGCCACCGTATGTCCTCGCCCAGATTAGGTTCCCAACCTTATCTATCTTGAGGATGAACACATCGTCATCCCCTGAGCTGAAGCTGTTGCTGCGGCCCGAGAGGATGTAGCCGCCGTCTTGGGTCTGGCATATTGAGTGGAGGCGCTCAACGCCTTCCTCCCCATACGCCTTCGCGAAGAGCGTCTGAGATATGTTTATGGTTATGAAAACGCTGAACATGCTTTCACCTCCTTAACTTCACCTTACCAGGGATCTCCCCTTTTGATGCCTTGTAGCCCAGAGATAGATCCCTGGGCTTAACGCTATCCTGTTTTTGCCTTCGGGCAGATGCCCAAAATAGATGAGACGACCATCACCAGAGTAAATCTTCAGCTCATCAGGCTCCCCGAGAATGAACACCGCGCATCCTTTTCCTGGAACGCACAGGACCTTTGACTTACCCTTGCCGTAGAACTCTTCCGCGATCTCATACAGGGGCGGCCCGCACGCATCCCTGAGGGTAAGCGTCGGTGCTCCAACGCTGAGCCCTGGGTTTGTCTCGGCCGGGCTACATGTCCTTCCATCAGGAGGGGATGAGGTCGTCAGAGCTATATCCACAACCCCCGGCGAACAACTCTCCACACAGCCTCCGTAGTTCCCGTTTTCGTCTATTTTCAGGAGGAAGAAATCGGGGCTCCCGTTCCCAAAGCTCGTGGTTCCACCTGAGAGCAGGTAGAAACCGCTCGGTTCCTGGGTTAGCCTAGAACCCCACTCAAAGGCGCTGCTGCCAAAAGTCCTTGCCCATTCCAGATTCCCTGAGGCATCTGTTTTTACTATCATAGCCTCAGATAAGGTCCCGAAGCTCCAGGTTTCGCCGAACAGGGCATAGCCCCCTTCTGATGTCTGGATGAGGGAGTATGGACGGTCATAACTCGCGCCTCCGTAGGCCTTTGCCCACTCCAGGTTCCCCTCGGAATCAAACCTGACGAGCAGAAAATCCTGCTGTCCCTGGCCATAAGCAGTGGTGTATCCGGCAACAGTAAATCCACCGTCGGGTGTCTGGACCGTGGCATAGGGCCAGTCAACTCCTGATTCGTTGATCTGGGTAGCCCATTCTGTTGAGCCATCCGACCTGAGCTTGTAGAGAAAGAGGTGGGTAAAACCGGCGCTGTATCCGTCTCCCGCGAAAACGCACCCTCCATCGGAGCAAGGGGCTATTGACCCGACATAATCGTGGAGGGATCCCCCGAAAACCCTGTTCCAGAGAAGGTTTCCGGAAAGGTCCAAACAAAGCACCAAGGGGTCAAAGTTCTCGTCCACCCCATAGCTCTGGGTAGCACCCAGAAACCCCAGGTTTCCGTTTGCAAGCCTAACCGCGTAGCAGACCGTGTCCATCATTGGCCCACCGAAGGTCTTTGCCCAAAGGATATCCCCGTTCTTATCCAGCCTCATGATGAGCAGTTCAGAAAGCCCCTGGCCAAAGCTGTATGTCCAGCCTGAGACCACAAAGCCGCTATCCTCTGGAATATATACGATCCCGTTTGGACACTCGTTTTGTGAGCCTCCATATGTTCTTGCCCAGAGGATAGCCCCGGATGTATCCGTCCTCACCAGAAGTATATCCATCCCTCCCGCGCCAAAGCTCTTTGTGTAGCCCACCAGGGCATAACCCTCATCTGCCCGAACCATAATGGCGCCCCCATCCTCCCCGTTCGTGCCATAGGTTCTGGCAAAGACCGGAGGGGATGTCTGGAACAGGAGCGCGTATAATATGCTTCCGATCATGATGAAACCTTCCTTCTCATCTTAGGATGACGGTTTTTTCAAACAGAGGCTTCTCGGCCATAACCCTGATGTAATAGACCCCGGCTCTGAGCCCCTTGAACTCAGCCGCGCCATCGTTTAGCTGAGCGAGCCCAACCCTTCTTCCGTCAGCTGAGTAAAGGGATACCAGGGCTTCCTTGCCTGGCCATGATACCCAGACGGTCCCTTTCCCGGAACCGAACCTCAGAGGGCCTTCCTCAGATGATACTGATTCCTCAGCCGAAAGAGGAAGTGAGACGAGGTTCACCCTCTCAAGCCAGGGTAGCCAGGCAGGGTTTCTCCACCTGAACTCAGCGCGATACTGGATGTCCCTTGCAGGAAAATACGGGAACTCAGATACATTCTCCCCGTTTGATACCTCTCGCCAGTCAGTCCAGGGCGAAGAGCCATCCCACCTCGTTCTGAGGTACATCCTGAGCTCAGAGCCTATCTCCGTGCTATCCCATGCTACCCAGGATATGGTCGCCCCAGATTGGAGCTCAGGCTCAGAGAATACCCCTGATTCATACCATGCTGTTGGGGAACGGTCATAGACATTCCCGCACTCGCGGAAACCTCCGTGGTGGTCCGCGGGGATATAAAGCTTCTGGAGGCTGTCGTAGACCCCTGTGGCCTGAACCCCCCAATAGACAACGGAAGAGTCGTGAGACCAATCGTTGACGAAGATGTCCGTCTTTCCGTCCCCGTTAAAGTCATAGATGAACCCACCCGTGCATCCTGCAATCAGTCCGAAAGCTACGGTATCCTGATCCCTGAAGTATGGAGGGGAACCCATATTCGGATATATAAGGAGAGGGTAATCGGCTCGTCCCCTGAAGAACAAGAGGTCAAGCCAACCATCTCCGTTGAAGTCCCAGGCCGCACTTCCTCCGTATGACTCGTTGGTGTTCAGGATTATCATGTTGCTGGCATCAAAGGAGCCCCTGTCCGAAAAATAGACCCTTGATTTTCCAGGCGTGTAATCAGTCTGGGAGACGACTACATCAAGCCATCCGTCCCTGTTGAAGTCGCCTAAGGTGAGGCCATGGGAGCACCATCCAGGTCCAACGGCCTCGTGGAACCACTGCGGGTTGTTGTTCAGGTTTCTATCCCCATCGCCCCAGACTATTGTTATGCCCCAAGCATCAGCACCGCTGTTCTCCCGTTTCAGGATGATATCCGGATAACCATCCTTGTTCAGGTCAGCAACCTCTGTGTTGTGGCCCCCGGATTTTATGTTCCCTTTGGAACAGTTCCCGGCTGAGTATCCTCCTGGGCCTCCCCAAAACACATACAGGGTGTCATAATCCCCTGCTAGAATTATGTCCAGATAGGTATCCTCATCAAGATCGTAGACATAAACGGACTCAGACCTATTTCCGTTCAGGCCAAGGGATGTGTAGAAGCCGGGATTGGGGCCTCCCGTGAGCTCTGATCCCCAGTATATCCTGCATTCCAGCATCTCCCAACCAGAATGAATGAGCTCTGGCCAGCCATCAAGGTTCAGATCAGCCATGTCGCAGTTCCCTCCGGAGCCTGCTGGGAATAGCCGGGAATTGGCGCCCGAATACCCGTTCGGCCCGCCAAACCAGAGGATTACCCCGAAACCAGCGCAGGACGCTGATATTAGATCATAGTATCCGTCCCTGTTCGCGTCAAACCTCGCGTAGAACTCAATGGCTCCTGAGTCTGCCGGATTAGACCCTTCAACCTGAAGCCTCCTTGAGACATAGAGAAGGGGATCATAGAATCCATCCATGAAGTCCTGTGGGGTCGTCTCTGTCCAGGACCCCGCTACAAGGGCTATAAAAATTTCTTTCATCCTACACCTCCATCTTGAGCCAAGGTAATATTATAAACCATCTGGCTCAAGGGAACCTCAAGCTATATACTCTAAGTCCTTTTCAAATTTGAACTTAGCTATCCTCTCACACTATAATCTCGCCGTGGATACCTCTGAGAGGATCAACTTGGCCCTTGAGATGATCGCGAGGGGCGATCCCAGGTTCGCGGATTATTTTCAGTCCTTGAGAAAAGACGATCCCCTGGCTTTTTCCCTCGTTGAGATTGACCTGCTCGTTTCCAGGTCAGAGCCCTCTTTGGCGATCAAAAAAGGGGCAAGGGTTCTTCCTCTGGTCGGGGACAATCCTCGTCTCGCCAGGTTCCTCTTCATGAGGCTCGGAACCGCATACAGGTTGATGGGAGAGATGAGGGCCTCTGAGAACCATTTTACGAGGGCTTTGGAGATAGCCGAGCGCATGGGAAACAAGAGCGCCGCATCCAGGGCCAGATTGAATCTCTTCTACAATAAGTTCTGCCGGGCTGAATACGACTCCCTCAGGGAGGATCTCCTCAAATACAGGAAGGAGTTTGCTCCTCCTGAGATATATGGACTTGACCACCTCCTCGCCATGCACAACATCGTGGCCGGTAGGCCAGAGGCCGCTCTCAGGGCCTTGGATTCCATCATTGAAGCAACCGAGGCAATGGGCAACCCAGGGTTTTGGCAGGGGGCCTTTGAGATGAAGGGCGTAGCGTTAAGACTGGTTGGCAAGCTCCACGAGGCCAAGGAGGCCTTCATGACGGCAGTTCAAAGATACCTTGATCTGGGCTCGGCGTACGCGGCCTTCCCTCTGGCAAAGGCTCTTGAGCTATCAAGGCTCGCCAACCTTGAATTTCCCCCTGATGGCCTGATCAGGAAATGCCTCGAGTATGCGGAAAGGGGCTCCTGGGGTGAGATGGCTGCTGCCAGAGAGATAAAGGCCCTTCTTGCTGATGACAGCGCTGAGACCATTAGGGGGCTTTATGAGTCTGCAGAGAGCTACCACAGGGCTTATCAGAACATAGAGGCAATCTTCGCCGGCCTCACTTCTGCCTACCTAGCTTGGCAGACAGAGAGCGCATTCTTCTTGAAGTCCGTGAAGCTTCTCGCGCCTCTGATCCCATTACATCAGGGTTTTAAGAGAGATCCCATTCTCGGGAGATTCCTAGAGGGCCTGGAGATGTTTCTGGTTCGCGTTGATGAGAAAAGGAGGCCTGGGATTATGGCAAGCTTAATAGGCGGATTCAGGGTCTTCGTCGGAGGAAGAGAAATTTCCCTAAGAAGCTGGCACAACGATAGAGCAATAATGGCCCTACTATACCTCTTGCTCTCCCCAAAACATAGGTTGCCAAAGGATCACCTTTTCTACCTCCTTTGGCCTAACTCAAGATATAATCCAAGAACAAAGCACAGGCTCCATGTTGCCGTGAGCCTAATAAGAAAGAATTTAGGCGATCCCAGCCTTCTGATCAGCTCGCGTGATTTCTATCAGCTTGAGAATGCGTGGACTGACCTTGAGGAGATAGAGAACCTGATCCGACGAGCTGAGGCCTCACAGAGCTCTGATGAAAAGGGAGAATGCCTGGCAAGGGCCCGCGAGCTGGCAAGAGGGGAATTATTGCCCGAATTCCTCTACGACCAGCAGGTTGACGAATACAGACAATACTACGAGAGGCTCAGGAAGAGGCTCTTTAGCGAATAGCTATCCCTTAACCGCGTCCAAGATATACTCAAGGAACTGCTTCTCGGGCAGGGCGCCCTCAAACTCAACCGTCTCGTTTATGACAACCTTTGGCACCGCGTAGACATTGTATAGCTGAGATATCTCCGGGAATTCCTGGGCTTCTATCATCTCGCTGACTATGTTCTCGTTCTCGTAGGCAAAGCGGTGCGCTGTTATGACTGCCCTGGGGCAATATGGGCAGGATGGGGTAACGAAAACTTTTATCCTGACCGGCTTATCTATTACCCTGATCCTTTCTTTCACTTCATCCTCAAGGCCTGAGTCCCCTGAGGAGATCATCTTTATTGCCTCTATGAGGGATGTGAATTCGTATCCGAAGGGCGCTCCCGTGAAAATGACCCCATAGTCCTTGCCTTCTTTGAGTATTGCAAGGCCGGGCGCGTATTCCAGGCCAAGGCCACTTGCCAGCTCTTTTTCTTCCTCAAGATCGTGCACTTCTAGCTTTATCTTATCAGAGAGCTCGGCTATCTCCGTAAGAAGCGAAAGGATGTCGTCGCAGAACTCGCACGACTGGCTCTTGAAGAACGCCATACTCACGGGATCAACGAGCGTTTCCTTGAACATCTCCGTTAGAGCCAGCCTATCATTCTCGGATATTATTGCCATGGTAATGACATTATAAACCAAATTGTTGGGGCTATTCAAATGGAACACGCCGGTGTGGAAGGCCGTTTTCCAGCTTCTCAGGGTTCCTGAGATTCCCTGAGTTCCACTTTCTCCTCCGCGCCCCCCGGAAAGCGAACCTTGTAATAATTCTTTATTGGATTAACCTCCACGACCTCACCCTCTCTCTCCCCAACCATGACCATCGCCCCAAGAGCCGGAAGCCGTTCCGCCATCTCCTCATAGAATTCCATCTCGTATCTGAGACAGCATATGAGTCGCCCGCATGTGCCTGAGAGCTTGTCCGGCGCCGCGAAAAGATACTGCTTTCTGGCCATGGTCAATGTCACCGATGGCATCTCGGAGAGAAACCTCTTGCAGCACATCTCAAGCCCACACCTTCCGAGCCCCCCTATCTCCTTTGCCCTATCCCTCGCTCCTATTTGCAGGAACTCAACCTTCACATGGAGTATCTTGGCGAGTTTCGGGCCCAGGGGCCTGAGGTCCTCCTTTTCGTCCGACACGAACCTGACCAAAAGATGGCCCTGCTGGACATCAATCGTGCCTCCGGATATTAAGATATCCTTATAACCAGAGGCGAAAAGGTATCCCTTTATTATGTTGAGCATGAGCGCCTTTACCCTGTCAGGGGCCGCGTATCGGACCGACGCGAGGGTTTTCTCAGCGGGGGCTGATGAGACCCCCCTTACCTTAACCAGGATCTCCTGATCAGCGCCCGGCTCCCTTATCCAGAGGAACTCCCCCGGCTTGTAGCGTTCCGCGTTCTCAAGATGATACCTGTCAAACTCCGAACCTATGAGGGAGACCTCAAGGGTGGTTTTGCGTTGCGGAGTTTTCTCTCTACGATCAGGATCCATGATAACACCAATATTATAAACCATTTATCGCGCGAAGATCAGCTTATCAGGGCTCCCGTTTCATCAGAATCTGCATCGTGAACACCTCCGTCTCAGCTCCTCCTCGTTGGCCCGAACATCAACCAAACCGGCCGAGAACTCCTCAAAGTCAGGCAACGGAGAGAGATGCCGGAACCCTTGCCTCCGTTGTGCTCCCCGAGGAGGTGTCTACCGCACATCCTCATTTCTCTCTCGGATGGGGTTTTTGCTTGCCGGCTTATTCAAAAGCTCTCTCATCGCGTCCCTGAACACGGCCGCGGCTTCAAAATCAAGCCTCTCAGCGGCCTCGTTCATCAGCCTTTCAAGCTCGGCTAAGGCGTCCGGCCTCGTGTGCGATCTGATCACCTCCTGGGCTATGTGTTCAGCCTCCTGGGTGTCCGGTTCCGGTATCTCCGCTTCCTCAAGCACACCTGTGGTTGCCATTACCTCCTCAGGGCTTTTCACTATTGAACGAGGAATTATGCCGTGTTCCTCGTTATATCTGAGCTGGAGCTGCCTGCGCCTTGCTGTCTCAGCTATTGCCTTCTCCATCGCTGGTGTTATCTCATCCGCGTAGAGTATAACCTTGCCAGCGAGGTTTCTCGCGGCCCTCCCGGCTGTCTGTATCAAGGATGTATAGGACCTTAGGAAGCCTGTCCGCTCAGCATCCGTTATTATCACCAAAGAGACCTCAGGGAGGTCAAGCCCCTCACGGAGGAGATTAACCCCAACGAGAACATTTATCTTCCCAAGCCTAAGGTCTCTTAGGACCCTGACCCGCTCCATGGCGTCCAGCTCTGAGTGGATGTAATCAGCCTTTATCCCCATATCCCTAAGGAACGCGGAAAGCTCCTCGGCCGAGCGCTTGGTAAGGGTTGTAATGAGAACGCGCTGGCCAGCATCGGTTGCTCTGGCTATCTCGTTCAGAATATCGTCTATCTGCCCCTCAGTCGGCCTTATCTCCATCTCAGGGTCAACCAGGCCCGTTGGCCTTATTATCTGTTCGGTTATGACGCCACAGGTCTTCTCAAGCTCGTAAGGGCCAGGGGTTGCGGACATGAATATAACAGGGCCAACGAGCTCCTCAAACTCTTGAAACTTCAAGGGCCTGTTGTCAAGACAGGAGGGAAGCCTGAAGCCGTGTTCAACCAGTATCTCTTTCCTTGACCTGTCTCCCTCATACATCCCCTCTATCTGCGGCACGGTCACATGCGATTCGTCAATCACCGTGAGAAATGGCCTCGGAAAATAATCAATTAGGCATTTCGGCCTCTCGCCGGGTGCCCTTCCCGAAAGGTGTCTTGAGTAGTTCTCGATCCCGTGGCAGTAACCTATTTCTCTGAGCATCTCAAGGTCAAACAGGGTTCTTTGTTTCAGGCGTTGTGCCTCAAGTAGTTTTGCCTCCCTTTCAAGCTCCTCTAGTCTCTCCCTGAGCTCCTCCTCTATTGATTTGAGCGCCTCCTCAAGGCGTGGCCTTGCGACGAGAAAGTGCGCGGCAGGATAAACGGAGACCATTTCTGGCTCGTTTTTGATCCTCATGCTGAGCGGATCCCGGACCGTTATCCTCTCAAGCCTCGTGCCAAAGAACTCCAGGCGCCAGAGGTCTTCCTCATATGCTGGGATGATGTCCAGGGTATCTCCCTTGAGCCTGAACTTCCCCCTAGACAAGCTGCCGGTCGTTCGCTCATACTGAAGGTGAACGAGTTTCCTTGAGAGCTCCTGAATGTCATACTCATCCCCCTTTTTCAACATGATGAACTCCTCCCTCATCTCCTCAGGGTCGCCCAGGGAATATATGCAGGAAACGGAAGCAACGACAATCACATCCCTCCGCGAGAGCAGGGATGCCGCGGTTCTCAGCCTTAGGCGCTCTATCCTCTCGTTTATGTCAGCTTCCTTCGGAACATAGGTGTCGGTCTCGGGAATGTATGCCTCAGGCATGTAATAATCGTAGTAGCTTATGAAATACTCAACAGCGTTCCTTGGGAAAAAGCCCCTAAACTCCCCGTATAGCTGGGCGGCGAGGGTTTTGTTGTGGGAGATGACGAGGGTGGGGAGGCCAAGTTCCTTTATCACATTAGCAATTGTAAATGTGTTGTGGACGAAAAGCCCTGGGTATCCCGCGAGGAATGTCTCTTTGCCAGGGACGGAAAGGTCGTATACAAATTGCCCTCGTGGTTTGATCTTTTCGGTTGATATTACCCTGTGCCACCGGAGGTTATCAAGGTTCCTGAGGCCGGCGGGAAGGAATTCCCTGAGTTTGGCTATCCCTCCTCTGAGGTATCTCGTCCTTCCCTTCTCAATATGGCTTATCTGCGCGATGCTCAAACCAGCCCTCTCAGCTACATGGGCCTGTGTTAGGCCGAGACGCCTCCTCTCCGAGCAGATGGACTTTCCGGGAATGGGCTCGGGCTCACCGCCATCAGGAAGCCTTTCCGCGAGAGCCCTCAGCTCTCGGGAGATCTCGCCCTCAAGCCCACTAAGGCCAGCAAGAGCTAGGACATCTTGCCTTCTATTCACGATAAGCTTGAAATAGCCGCGCTTTCCAACCGGGGGAAGGACCCTGTATCCTATTCCTAGAAGGGATAAGGCGCATTCAAGGCAAACCAAAGCCCCATGATGCTTCGGGCTGAGCCAAAACGCGCGGCTGTTTATCCTTCCGGATGATTCTATTACCGCGGCCAGAAAGGCTGGGGCGTGAGCCGCGGGGCATATGATAGGACAGGGAGGACGCCTTTCAGAGCGGACCCCCACAAGCCGCGCGGCCAGCTCCCAAAGGGCACGGGAAGAGACCTGATACAAACCCCTTGGCCTCTGTTTGCCCGTGGGCAGGCCCATTTCCGAAAGCAAAGAGCCGATCTTCTCGGCCACCCACGGCCTCTTCGTTGGGAAATTCAGATACCTGTTCTGCAGGAAGTGGACCGAGTGAAGATAGCCGAGTAGCCTCGACATTGAAGGCCCGGCTGGAATGACCCCGGGAAGCGATTTCCCCATAAGGCCTACTACCCTAGCGTTCCTCAGATCTTCAAGGCCAAGCCCCTCCTTTTGCCTTAGCGCGTGGAACTCCCGCATGCTCCAGGATCTTCCCCGAAACTCAACCCTCAGGTTTGCATCCTTCAATATTTCCGTGATGTCCAGGAATCCCTGGTTCTCAAGAACAAGGGCAGGAATGCCCCTGTTGCCGGGAATGTAATCCCCTGGAGCGATCCCATCCCCCCTTTCCAGGACAAGGCCCTCGTTCCGGAGAACCCAGACCGAGTGATCAGGGGTGACATCAACAGAAAGCCCTGTGTTTGTCCTTATCCGGATGAGATGGTCCGGCGATGGGTGCCGGCTGAACGAGGAGACTGGGCTGAAAGAGACATCTTGTGTGGCCGGATCAAAAGCGAGACAGGATACGCCCGAGATATTCACTACTGCGCTCCGGTTTTTCCCGCCCAGAATGAGCTCATCAACAAAATCCCCTATTGGAACCATCTTCAAAGCACCATTAATCAAAAGAAGCACAAGGGTATCTCCGGGAACGCTCTTGCCGGTGCCGGTTGCGCCCAGGAGAACAGAATATCGCTCCCCTGATCTTATCCTTTCAACCAGCTCCCGAATGGCTTTGGGCTGATCCCCTGTAGGTTTATAAGGAGCCTCAAGCTCAAACCCCCTTTTCTCCAACATATTAATATTATAACCTATCCCAGGAAATTTGTCAAGAAAAACGGGCCCTGAGATCTCACATACTCTCACCCCCCAGAAACAGGTTCTGATGCAGGATAGCCTGGCGTATCCTCCTCGCAATCGGCCAAGACACAGGAGTGCCTTGGTGAAGACGCTATACCTCCTCTCGTAGCTCGTAAGGCTGGGTATGAAGGTGGAGACGAAGGGTTCTATGGCCATACCAACGAGAATGAGGAAAGCGCAAGCGAGGAATATGGCCTTTATCATTCCTCTGAGCACATCCTTGTTCCTGGCCTTGAGATGCTCAAGTCCCTCGTATGTCCTTGAGGAAGCCCCTTTTGACCTCGGACTTTGCCTCCCACCATGCGAGGCTTGAGCGGGAATACTCAATTGCCCTCATGATGCAGAGGTGCACCTTGTCCAGGACGAGACCCTCTTTGGCCCCCATGGACTTGAGCCAGAGTTTCAGCTTGCTTGATACTTGTGGAGAAAGGAACATAATTTTTTCTCCTTTCCCGGCCCTTCCTCCTTGGGGTCGGGATTATATTTTCATCCCTCAGGGCCTCCCTGGGCCACTACGGCCCCAAGGGTTTGAGAGTCTTGCAGGATAAGGGTTTCAGGGGGGAGGAAAGTGTGAGATCTCAGAGGTTTTCGCCCTTGACAAAACGCTCGCGATCAGTTATAATATTCACATGAACATGAAGAAAATATTTTGGAGCGTCCTGATTATAGGCGGAGGATCTCTATATGCCCAAGGCATTAATTGGGTTAGGGCTATTGGTGGGAGCAATGGCGATGTGGGTAGGGGAATAGCTCAACTCTCAACCGGAGAATACCTCGTGGCAGGTGTAACCCAGTCTTTTGGCGCTGGCCAGGATGACGCCTTCATAATCAAGCTTAACAGTCTGGGTTTGATATTGTGGTCAAGGGCATACGGTGGAAACGCGAGGGATGGGGCTTATGACCTCATAGAGACATCAGATGGCAATTACATATTCGCTGGGTTCACGAGGAGCATGGGGCCAGGCCAATCCGATGTCTTTGTCTCTAAGATCGCTCCAGACGGGACGATCATCTGGGCATCAGCTGTGGGAACCGCAACCCTAAACGAGATAGCGAACGCTGTCTATGAGTGTTCCGATGGCTCCATCATCATAGCTGGGATACGGACAGTTGGCGCTCAGGATGAGGCGCTCGTCGCAAAGCTGAACTCAACCGGAGGCCTTATCTGGATGAGGGCAATACAAGGCCTCAACGATGACGAGGCCTGGGACATCGTGGAGGCATCGGACGGGAACTACATCGTGGCGGGGTTCACGAACACATGGGGCTCAGGGGGCGATGACGCTTTTATAGCCAAGTTTGATCCCAGCGGCAACCTCATCTGGATGAAAGTTTTTGGAGGGGGTTCAACCGAAAGAGGAACCTCCATCACGAACCTCGCGGATGGTGGATTCATGGTCGGCGGCCTCGTTGAGAGCTGGGGCAATGGTTCAAGGGACATGATGATAACAAAGTTTGATGTGAACGGGAACTGGCAGTGGTCAAACGCCATAGGTGGCCCCAACTACGACGAGGGCATAGCGGTTGATCAGACAACCGACGGAGGCTATGCAATGGTAGGAAACAGACAGGACCCTGGCAATGCCTGGAGCGTTGTAAGCGCGAAGCTCGATCCTTCTGGAGGGTTCCTCTGGGGAAATTATGTTGGAGGCCCAAACTTTGAGAACGGCTGGGGAATAACCGCAACCACAGATGGGGGATACGCTTGGGTAGGGGAGTCCAATTCCTGGGGGGTCGGAGGGGATGAGGTGCTGGCCGCGAAGTTCATAAGCGATGGAACGAACTGTTGGGGTCAGCCGTGGACTCCAGGGGTCCGTCCGTTCACCCCTAACATTGTTGAAATCAATAACCCCCCTATCTCAACGAGCGGCGCCTGGCAGAACATAAACCCAATAGTCACCATTGGGACCTTCCTCCAATACGAGGTATGCGCTCTATACGAGGGCGCTCATGAGACCGAATCTGGGTCCGGGCCCAACTTGGTCTTTGATGGAGGATGCCTGATCCTAAGGCTCGGAGAACCCAGCAGTGTATCTCTTTCTTTATACGATCCTTCCGGACGCCTGATCGGGAGACCAATTGAGGGCGCTCTTTTGGGTCCGGGACAGCATCCCTTTTCTTTATCCTGGCTTAAGCCAGGGGTCTACTTTGGGAGGCTCACGGCTGGGGACGAGCTTCTTACCTCCACTTTTATCATCAGATAGCTTGCTTTTGGCCGAAAAAGGCCGGAATTTGCCACCATTATACCGTGGTTAAAACTGATTTGTTTCAGCAACGACAAGGCCTACGGCGATCTGCAATCCCTAAATCTATGGCCGGGTAAGGATTACAGAGTTTGAAATCCGCTAAGTCCTTGAGCGCCACGGACTTAGCTAATACTTGACACGGCTATATGTGGGATAATATCATTTGCCTCTTACCATTTTTGGGAGGCCTGGGAGGCATGCCGGATGGTTAAAGGAAAGGAAAGGACGGACCGAGAGATGAAGTATGTGCTTGAACAGGTGGCTGAGG
>JBDRYB010000029.1:0-21334 GCA_039803205.1 Caldifarciminota bacterium | reverse complement strand
ATCTCTATGAAAGAAACCGGCCACCCCGGCCTGAACCGGGGTGGCTCGGCGTTCATCAGGACTATGAGAATCACTTCCATCCTTTTCCTCCCTCAGGTGGAAATGATAAGCGTTTTTCTCTGGCCGGTCAAGTTCCTATTATCTGACTATGACCCTTTTTGTCTCTGACCACTGGCCTACCTGGGCTATCAGGAAGTAGATGCCGGGGCTCAGACTCAGGCTATATGGATGCTCTCCAGCCTTGAGGAATCCCAGGCCTTCTCTCTTGATCAGGCTACCCGTATGGTCATAAACGCTTATCCACGCGTCTCCGGGCTCCACGAGACACAGGGTAAGGTTCACCGGGCCCTCACTTGGGTTCTTGGAGAGTTTTACCGAGTTCTCAAGGATCAAGCTACCTATGGCCATGGCTCCGAGGGTATCTGTTCCGGTTGGAACTTCCTCTGGACAATAAGCCCAAGTTATATCGTGTGCTGGGGTCGTAAGATAGAAGTAATAGCAACACCTCAGGTTCCCCACTGACTTATGGGCACAAATCTCAATGTAGTCTCCGTTAGAGAGTCCGCACTCGGTAGGATTTATGACCTCATATTTACAGTAGACATCCTTAAAGATCCGAGTAGCACAGGTTCTGCATTATCCTGTAGACATACCCCATCGTGCTGAAGAAAAGCCTGAGAGCATAAGGGTCTCCCCCAGATAATCTGCTAGTCAGTCTTCTAGCCCTTCTGATAGCCTCGTGGGGTTTAAAAAACCATGTGTAATAAACTAATTCCAAGAGATATTTGGCGATTGTATCTTCCTTTTGCAGGCCTGATATGTATTCCCAAAACCCCTCTTTATCCCCGTTTCTCAAGAGACTCTAGACCCTTATCTATCCTGTGCTTCGTTGACTCCATATGCTTTAGCCCCCATCAGCAGATCCTTGAGATACTGCCCCGTGTAAGACCTCTCACAAAGCGCGACATCCTCAGGGGTTCCCTCGGCCACCAAATAGCCTCCCTCCTCTCCCCCCTCTGGGCCGAGGTCAATTATCCAGTCCGCTGACTTGACCACATCGGGCTGGTGCTCAACAACGAGGACCGTGTTCCCCATGTCTCTGAGGCGCAAGAGGACATCTATGAGCTTGGCTATATCGTGAAAGTGAAGGCCGGTTGTGGGCTCATCGAGGATGTAAAGGGTCCGGCCCGTCGCTGTTTTGGATAGCTCTTTTGAGAGCTTTACCCTCTGTGCCTCTCCACCTGAGAGGGTTGTTGCTGGTTGGCCCAGGGCGATATAGCCTAGACCAACATCCTGGAGCAGACTGAGCTTTCTCGCTATGCGAGGAATATCCCTGAAGAGCTCTGCGGCCTCATCAACGCTCATATCCAAGACATCCGCTATGGATTTCCCCTTGAACCTGATCTCCAAGGTCTGCTCGTTGTAGCGCTTTCCGTGGCAAACCTCGCAGGGAACATAAACATCTGGCAGAAACTGCATCTCAATTCGGATGAACCCGTCTCCTTGGCAGGCCTCGCATCTTCCCCCCTTTACATTGAAAGAGAATCGGCCCGGGGTGTAACCCCTTGCCTTTGACTCCGGGAGGCTCGCGAACAGCTCCCTTATTGGCGTGAAGAGGCCCGTGTAAGTGGCTGGGTTTGACCTCGGGGTCCTTCCTATGGGGCTCTGATCGACATTCACGACCTTGTCTATGTGCTCTAGCCCCTCAATGGCATCGTGATCCCCTGGGGCTCTCTTTGAGCCGTAGAAGTGCCTTCTCAAAGCCCTGTAGAGGGTGTCGGTTATGAGAGACGATTTTCCCGAACCGGAAACCCCTGTGACAACGATGAAGAGCCCAAGAGGAAACCTCACATCAATGTTCTTCAGGTTGTTTGCCCTCGCACCCCGTATAGTGAGCAACTCTCTTCCCGGTTTTTTCCTACTCTTTGGGACAGGGATTGACATCTCCCCGGAGAGATACTTTCCAGTTAGGGAATCCGGGTGCCGCGCTATATCCTCAGGCGTTCCCTCAGCCACGACCCGTCCCCCGGATTCCCCAGCGCCCGGCCCGAGGTCTATGACCCAGTCGGCCGATCGGATGGTCCCCTCGTCGTGCTCAACAACGATAACAGTGTTTCCGAGGTCCCTCAGGCGCTTCAGGGTGGCTATGAGTCTAGCAGTGTCCCTCGGATGAAGGCCTACTGATGGTTCGTCAAGGATGTAAAGCACGCCCGTGAGCCCAGAACCTATCTGGGTGGCGAGCCGGACTCGTTGTTCTTCACCCCCTGAGAGGGTCTCCGTTGCCCTGTCCAGGGTGAGATAACCGAGCCCAACATCCATGAGAAAACCGAGCCTGGCCTTGAGCTCCTTTATTATCTGCCTTGCTATTATTGTCTCGCGCTCGGACAGCTTGAGCTCATCAAGAAACCGCATTGCGGAGCCAACATCCTTTAGGCTCAGCTCGTAGATATTCAGGTCCCTTATCCTGACCGAGAGGGCCTCTGGCCTAAGCCTTGCTCCCTTGCAAGCGTGGCAGGGGTCGTGAACCATGTATCTCTCTATCTCGCGCCTTACCCAATCGGAATCCGTTCTCTGGTATCTCCTCCAGAGCCACGGGATAAGCCCCTCCCACCAATCGTATCTTCCCGGAGTTTCTGGGCCATGATAGTCTTCCTCCCTTTCAACGCCATAGAGAACGAGGTTCTTGAATCTCTCGGGGAGCTCGTCCCAGGGACACTCAAGGTCAACATGATACCGGGACGCGAGCCTTTCAAGCCTGTAAAGGATGGTTGGTGGGGGTTCGCCCCAGGGCCTAACAGCGCCCTCCAGGATGGAGAGCTCAGGGTCTCCTATTACGAGATCAGGGTCTATCTGGGTTATGACCCCTAAGCCATCGCATGTCGGGCAAGCGCCATACGGGGAATTGAAGGAGAACAGGCGCGGCTCCAGCTCCTCCAATGAAAAGCCGCAGGCAGGGCAGGAGAACTTCTCGGAGTAGGTCTTCTCGTAGCCATCCATGACAACGGTTACCAGGCCTCCGGTCTCTTTCAGGGCTATCTCAACCGCCTCAGCGAGTCTGGGCCTCTCTTCATCACCGCTTATAACTAGCCTGTCAACGACCGCCTCAACAGTGTGCTGTTTGTAGCGCTCAAGAGAGGGGGCTTCCTCGAGGAGATAATACTCTCCATCAACCCTAGCCCTCACATACCCGCGCTTTTCAAGGTTTATGAAGAGCTCCTTGTATTCCCCTTTTCTTCCTCTGACAATAGGTGCGAGAACGGCTACCTGTTTGTCCTTTGCCCTGCTGAGGATGTCCCTTATTATCTCATCCGCGCTCCAGCGCTCAAGGGCTATATCGCAATTGGGGCAATAAGCCTTGCCTATCCTCGCGTATAGGAGCCTGAGGTAGTCGTATATCTCGGTCACGGTCGCTACGGTTGACCTAGGGTTCCTACCAGCCTTGCGCTGTTCTATGGCTATAGCAGGGGAAAGCCCTTCTATGTAGTCCACATCTGGCTTCTCCATGAGCCCCAGGAATTGCCTCGCATAAGCGGAGAGGGATTCAACATATCGGCGCTGGCCCTCAGCGTATAGGGTATCAAACGCGAGGGAGGATTTGCCAGAACCGGAAAGCCCGGTTATCACAACCAGCTTGCCCCTGGGTATGTCCAGGTTTATGTTCTTTAGGTTGTGCTGACGGGCTCCCCTAACCCTTATGAAATCAGGCTCCATCAGAAATGATATTATAAGCCACGAAAGGATGTTTTTTCAAGGGAACTGAGCAAACGCGGGATATTGATCCGGGGCGCGCGCGGCCTTGATACTTAAAGCCTTGGCCAGGGTAGAGCTATTGAAAGTAGAACATCTTCGGGATGGAAGGTTTATAGCCACCTTCCAGATGGGCGGTAGCAGGTTCAAGGTTGTGGGGCCTGCAGAGGATTGGCCCGAGGAGCTCTTCGATGCGACGCCAGCGATTGACGACCGCGAATATCGAGAAGTGGACAGGCTTCTTTCCGAGGCCGGAATTGACACAAAGGACCTTCAGTGGATAGATGTGGCGGAGGAGGATTGGGCCTTGATTGAAAAGGCCAGATTCGTTAGGCTTTCCAAGGGTGGTGGCGAGGACTGGACTGAGGAAGAGGAAACCAAGGAATAGGAAGCACAGTCCGAAACCCTCGCGAACTCTTGGAGTGTCCAAACAAAGAATCCTGCCAGAGCCCAAGGGGAACAAGAGCAGGCCCTACCGGACTACAATCCTTCCTTTGAACCTCTCTGCACGCCAAATATAGACGCCGCGGTTAAGGATTATAATGTTCTTTCCTGAGTTCCCCTGAATAAACGAGCCTCCCGTCGCCCGTGTAGATCTTTAAGCCCATAGGCTCCGGGGAAACGAAAAGCGCGCCTTGAGGGATTGAAGAGCAGGTGATACCAGAACCAGAGGGCTTAAATTCATTAATAGAGCCTGTTGAAAAACCACATTTTACCCCCCTTTTATTGAAACTCGGCCTCAATAGACCTTAGGTTCTTCCGGCTATGGCAATCAACAGAAGAATAAGTAGAAAGAGAAGCTTCGGGGATATGTATCTTGAGCTCAGGGTCAGAGAGGACGAACCCCTTCTCAGGGTTGACAGAATAGCACAGGAAACAGGGCTTTGGAGGGCAGTTGAGAGGGAAATAGGAGAATCTCTAATGGTTCTGATGAGGGACATGCTCTTCATGAGGTTCGTGGGCTTGGGTATGGATGATCCAGTTCCTGACCATTCAACCCTCTCAAAGTTCAGGGAGAGGATAGAGGGAACTGGGATACTTGAATCAGCCATGAAATACCTTGAACGAGCCTTTGAGAAGAGGGGACTGAGAAAGAGAGCGAGGGTTGAGACAGTGTTTGGCAATCTCAAGAACCTGTTTGGTCTGGCAAGCTCAAGGTGGAAGGGGCTTGGGAGGTTCAGATTACAATCCCAACTCTCAGGTATAGCCTGGAACCTGTTTCGTGGAGCAAAGCTCTTGTATGCGTGAGATTTAAGGAATAAGGTTGAAAAGCGTTTTCAGGGTCTCAGACCCTCTTGGGAGGTCTCTCCTGAGAGGCGGTGATGGGCCTGGCCCCTGAGGAATAGGGACCAGGAACGACGACCTTAGAGGGGAAGAGCTGAGAATATAGGGAGTTTTTCAACAAGCTCATGATAAAGATATTCATATTTCACCTCTCTTTTCGGGGGCCAATTATAAACCACCTGGAAGTGGTGATACAAGCGCGAGCTCGCGATTCAGAGCTCTCTTGCCTCCTCCTCGCCCCTCAAGACCCTCAGCGCGGCCGCGGCGAGGGCCTCCATCTCCATCTCCCCAGGGATGACCATAACGGGCCCTATCCAGTCAATGTAGGCCCTGAGATCGCTCACGAATCGCTCGTTAAAAGCTATTCCGCCAGTGATTACCTGGAGATCAACCTGGCCAGCCAGAACAGAGGCCATAGCACCCATCTCCTTAGCTATCTGGATTATCATTGCCCGATAAACCAGGCCAGGGAGCTCCTCCCCTTTGTCCATCCTCTCCATGACCTCCCTGAAGTCATATGTCCCCAAATAGGCATAGACCCCTCCCTCCTTGATGAGCATGGCCATGACCTCTTTCTCCGTGTATTTTCCGGAGAAACACAGCTTGACCAGGCCCGTGACGGGAAGGGCGCCTGTCCTTTGCGGCGAGAAAGGCCCCCCGTCGTTCGCGTTTGAGACATCTATGACCCTGCCCCTCCTTGAGGCCACGACCGATATTCCTGTTCCGAGATGGGAAACGACCATATTCATCTCCTCTGGCTTTTTGCCGGAGCGTTCTGCCGCTATCCTGATGACATGCTTTATGTTTAGAGCGTGAAAAAGCGAGACCCTGGGAAGGAGAGGATGTCCTGAGAGCCTGGACTCTGGAATGAACTCATCAACGCAGACGGGGTCAGTGAAGAAACAGGGGATTCCGAGGGGCCTGGCTATCTCATCTCCCATCAGGACCCCGAGGTTTGAAGCGTGATCCGTCATCACCTCGCCTCTGAGGACCTGGTCTATTATCTTCTGGGTGACCCTATATGTTCCTGAGGGCATGGGCAGAAACGCGCCCCCCCTTACTGCGACCGCATCAAGGCTCTCCTCATCTATGCCGTTTTCTTTGAGGAATTGCCTCACTCCCTCTGTTCTGAAACTAGCTTGATCAACCGTCCTCGGGAAGGACTTTAGGACCTTCGCGTCATGAACTGCCTCGCCAGAGGCTATTTCCTTATCATCTTCAAAGACCGAGAGCTTCGTTGAAGCGCCTCCAGGATTAATAACGAGTATGCGCATGGGGAAATTTTAACGCGGGGCCGAGGGCCCGGACAATAAACGGGGTTGAAACCAATATCTCCTGATGCTTTAATATTTTCGCTCTTACGGAGGAGTTAAAAGATGTTCACATGGATAGCGCTTTGCTCCGGGGCCGCTTCCATAGTGGCGGCCCTCATAGTGGCTATTACGGTCCTTAGAAAGGACCCCGGCAACGAGGCAGTTCAAAGGATATCCAGCTACATACACGAGGGCGCGATGGCTTTCCTAAAGCGGGAATACAAAACAATAGCCTGGTTCATCTTGGGCGTTATCCTACTCATGCTCGTTGGACTCTATCTGCAACAGGGCATCGTCTATGCAATATACACTTCTTGTTCCTATCTCGCCGGGGCAGTCCTCTCCCTGACTGCAGGATGGTTCGGAATGCAGATAGACACACGCTCTAACGGAAGGACAGCGACCGCGGCCACCAAGAGCTTCGCTGAGGCGCTATCGGTTGCTTTCTTTGGGGGCTCGGTAATGGGCCTGGCGGTTGTTGGACTTGGGCTCATGGGCCTTGCTGGGCTTTATGCGATATTCTACACCCTAACCGAGGATCCGGTTCTCACGACCTCTGTCCTCGCTGGATTCTCAATGGGCGCGTCCTCGGTAGCGCTTTTCGCCAGGGTGGGCGGAGGAATATACACCAAAGCGGCTGATGTCGGCGCTGACCTGGTCGGAAAGGTTGAGGCTGGAATACCGGAGGACGATCCGAGAAACCCAGCGGTTATAGCGGACAATGTCGGGGACAATGTGGGGGATTGCGCTGGAATGGGCGCAGACCTCTACGAGTCATATGTCGGTTCAATACTTTCCGCTCTAGTGATAGCCGCGGTTGTGGGGAGGCCCGATGGTATCGCGCTCGCGTTTTGGCTTTCCGGCATAGGCATAGCGGCTTCAATACTGGGCATATTCTTCATAAAGGCCTTCAAGGGCGGAAGGCCTGAGAGGGCCCTGACCACAGGTATCCTCGGAACAGCCATACTGTTCGCGGTAGGCGCTTTCCTCGCGGTTTGGTTCCTTGGAATGGATCTGAGGATATTCCTCCCTGTTCTCCTCGGCCTCGCCTCAGGGGTCATCATAGGCTATGTCGCTGAGTTCTACTCAACCGGTAGGAGGATACAGCTCATCGCCCGGGCCGCCGAGTCCGGCGTCGCGACCAACATCCTTGAGGGAATAGCGACAGGAATGCTGAGCACGGTTCTTCCCCTTCTTTTTATAGCGATTACGATAGTTGTAGCCTTCTGGGCCGGAGAAGCCTCTGGCCTCTCCGGATTTTACGGAATAGCCCTCTCGGGGATAGGTATGCTATCCATAACTGGAATAACCGTTGCTGTTGATGCTTATGGTCCCGTTGCCGACAATGCTGGCGGCATAGCAGAGATGGCAGGACTTGGCAAGGATGTCAGAAGGATAACGGACTCCCTTGATGCGGCCGGGAACACGACCGCGGCGATCGGGAAAGGGTTCGCAATAGGCTCTGCCGCATTGACCGCGCTCGCGCTGTTCTCCGCTTTCGCGCACTCAGGAGGTAAAGGAGAACTTGTCCTTAACATCCTGAACCCGTGGGTGATAGCCGGGCTCTTCATGGGCGGAATAGTGCCCTTCTTCTTCGCCGCATCCGCGATAAGGGCGGTCGGCAGGACAGCGCAGAGGGTTGTTGAGGAGGTTCGTCGTCAGTGGAAAGAGATACCGGGCCTCCTTGAGGGTAAGCCAGGGGCAAAGGCTGACTATGCCCGAGCGGTTGATATAACCACCCGTGGAGCCATAAGGGAGATGCTCCTTCCGGGCATAATCGCTTTCTTATCCCCAATAGTAATAGGCTCCCTCTTCGGGCTAGAGGCCCTCGGCGGATTCCTCGCTGGGTCTCTGATAACCGGGGTTCCTCTTGCTGTCTTCATGGCAAACTCAGGCGCCGCATGGGACAACGCCAAGAAGTGGATTGAGGCCGGTAACCTCGGGGGCAAGGGCTCCAAACCCCACAAGGCATCGGTTGAGGGGGACACGGTCGGAGACCCCTTCAAGGACACAGCTGGACCATCGCTCAACATCCTCCTCAAGCTTATGGCCATAGCCTCCTTGGTCTTCACGCCATTCATCGTCTTCGTTAACGGGTTCATGCCTTGGTGATAACAAAATTTCCGGGCAAAATGAGTTGACCGGGATATGGAAACTAGGGCCCTAGCCAAGATAAACCTCGGGCTTTGGGTCATCGGCCAAAGGGATGACGGGTATCACGAGATAATCACCGTCCTCCACCTCATTAACCTCTCTGACAAGATAACGATAGAGCCCTCTCCTACCCTATCCGTTGAGTGCGACGCTTGCCCGGCTGGGCCGGAGAACCTCGCTTGGAAAGCGGCTGAGGTAATGGGAAGAACCAACATCACCATAAGGATAAAGAAGGGAATACCGGTGGGCGGAGGCCTCGGTGGAGGATCAGCGGATGCGGGAGCTGTGATGAGGGCTATAAGAGGCAGTCTTTCGGATGAGGATCTGATAAAGATAGGGGCCAGAATAGGCTCTGATGTGCCATTTTTCGCCTCTGGCCTGGTCTCAGCCCTGGCACGGGGCAGGGGAGAGCTCATCACGCCGCTCAGGTCAAATTTGAGCGCGAAACTGGTGCTGTTTATTCCTTGTAAGGGCGTTGATACGGGTTGGGCCTACGGGCTTCTTAGGGAATCTGGAACATACGAGGACAGGGGGGAAGCAGAACGAGCCGCGTCCAAGCTCTGCGAGGCAGTTGAGAGGGGGGATCTTGATGAACTGTCGCGTTGGGCTTTCAATTCCTTTGAACGGGTTATCATGAGGCAAAGGCCAAAGCTGGCAGAAGCAAGGGAGGCTCTTCTCGGGGCAGGGGCAAAGATTGCCCTGCTCTCGGGTTCAGGGGGGGTTGTATACGGGCTTTTCCCAGAGGATTCCCCAGCGCCGGAACTGCCTGAGCTAGGGGGGAAGTGGGTCGCGACAACCATAGGGGGCCAAATTGGAAACCCTTGCTCTTGATATTGGCGGCCATAGGACCAAGTGGGCAATTTTCCGGGACGGCCGGGTCTCGGATTCGGGCAGTTATGAAACACCTTCTGAGCCTCGGAGGATCCTTGAACCGCTTAGTAAGACATCTCCATCGGCTGTAGCCGTGGCATTCGCTGGGTTCGCTCACAAGGGAAGGATAGCGTTCTCGCCAAACCTTCCGAAATACCAAGGATTTCCGTTGGCTGATCTCATCCAGGAAGAGACAGGTGCTTTGGTCGTTCTTGATAATGACGCCAATCTTTTTACGCTTGGCGAAGCGAGAGCCGGGGCTGGCCAGGGGTTCAGGATCGTTCTCGGCCTCACCCTTGGGACAGGCATAGGCGGCGGCCTGGTTATTGATGGGAGAATATACCGCGGCGCGGGTTTTGCCCTTGAGCCCGGTCACATCGTTGTTGATCCGGACGGCCCGGCGTGCAACTGTGGGGGGCGCGGTTGCCTTGAGGCCATGATAGGCGAAAATGCCTTCTCTCAAAGGTTCGGATACGGAGGCGCAAAGGAGGCCTTTGAGGCAGGCGATGCAGATGCCTGGAAATTCTACGGGGATTGGCTGGGTATAGGCATCGCTAACCTGATAAACATCCTAGATCCTGAGGCCGTGATCCTGGGCGGTGGAATATCCAAGGCATACGATATGTTCCGCGAAGCGACTGAGAGCGCGATCACAGGCCAGGTAGTTGGATGGGAGAAGAGGAACACGCGGCTCATCTGCTCGGCCCTCGGAGATGAGGCGGCCCTGTGGGGAGGCTATTTTCTTGCCAAAGATACTTGGAATTGATTGGGGAAGGGCCAGAATAGGGGTTGCGATATCCGATCCCATAGGCGTCATAGCGAGGCCCTTGACTGTTCTGAACGCGAGGAACTCAGACCCAATCCAAAAGATAAAGGAGATAATCGCGCGCGAGGGGGCTGAGATGGTCGTAGTTGGTTATCCTCTGAGGTGGGACGATCGCGAGAGCAAAAGGTGCAAGGAGGTGAGGGATTTCATAGAGAAATTGAGGGACGCGCTAGAGGTGCCTGTTCTCGCGGTTGACGAGTGGGGGACATCTCAAGGTTTGGTCTCAGACGCGGTTTCGGCCGCCCGTATCCTTCAGTATTATCTGGACACAGGGGATAGGCTTGAGGTTTAGTTATCTGCTCCAAGCTCAGGGATGGGGGGCCGCGGTGATCTTTGCAACTTCTGGTATCTGACCCTTACCCAAAACCTTCCCTAATCCTCATAATTTGTCTCCTATGGAAGGACTCCTTGAATATCCTTCACCACTGATGGAAGTCTTGGGACATAGCAGGCGTTATGCAATAGTGAGGGATGCTGATGAGGCCATGAGGGTATACGAGATATACTCTATGAGGTGGGCAGTTGAGGATTACTTCAAGTTCATGAAGGAGTGCCTGGGTTCAGATAGCTTCCAGGTTCGCTCCTGGCAAAGCATACACTCTCTCTCATCCATCACTGCCCTCACAGGAGGATACATCTACTCCCTGGGAGCTGAGGCTGATAACAAGGTGTTCCTTCTCATAGCGAAACTGGGAGCATGGAGTGGGCTCAAAAGCCACAGGCCGGGCAAGAAGCTCATAACCAGAGGCCTCATGTGGCTCACGGTATCAGTGAGCGTGGATGAGGAGCCGGTTACGAGTGGATAAAGAGAAGCTCTGGCGAGCTATCATGTGGGGCACGGATAACCCTGATGAAATCTTCAAGAGGTGAGGAAATGGGTAAGGGTCAGACGCGCGGCCTTGACTGTCCACGCGCGAGCCTTTATAATTTATTCCTAATGAACATATGAAACAAGGGAGGTGTTAGGATGCTGAATTTAATAGCTATCGTGCTCGTTGGGAGGGAGCTCGTTCCTATCCCAACACCTGTGAAAGGGATGAAAAAGGCCCTCCCCGTGCCGACCAACTATTTTCTCCTCCACGAAAATGACCCGAATTACTGGAAAGATGCCACCAACAGGGTAGTAGTTGGCTACTGGGAAGGCGTGGACATAGAGTCAAAGATACCGGGCCTCGTGGCCAAGGGCGCCAAATTCGTTCGCACGAGCAGGACGGGCGCGAACTTCGTGGTCATGGAACTGCCAGCAAACGATCCTCTTACCATGAGCAACTACATCCACTCCGTGCTTGAGGACCCGGATGTGCTATACGCGGAGCCTGACATGATAGCCAGGGTTCTGCGCGTTACCCCAAACGACCCCATGTTCGCTAACCAATGGGCTCTTGCGGCCATAAACATCGGGGACGCGTGGGACTGGACAATGGGCAACACGACCGTGGTGATAGCGATAATAGACCAGGGGGTCCAGTATGACCATCCGGATCTGGCCGCGCACTTCTTCGGATACATAGGCTACGATCAGGTTAGCAACGATCCAAATCCATATCCGACAGCCGCTAGCGAGGACCACGGGACCCACTGCGCTGGGGTCGCCGCTGCAGTGATAAACAACGGCACTGGCATAGCCGGGGTGTCAAATTCAAGGCTCATAGCGGAGAGGGTTCTGGATGCATCAGGCACCGGCACCTACACTGATATCGCTGACGGCATAAGGGATGCCGCGGACCACGGCGCGCACATCCTCTCCATGAGCCTAGGCGGTGCCTCTGGAAGCAGCACGCTTGAATCTGCTTGCACATACGCGTGGAACGCTGGGTGTCTCCTCGTTGCGGCTGCTGGAAATGGTGGTGCGGATAACGGCATAGACTATCCTGCTCGCTACAGCACCGTCATGGCGATAGGCGCAATAAGCCACGATGACGCTTATCCGACATTCTCAGACAGGGGTCCGGAGCTTGAGCTGTGCGCTCCGGGTGTGAATGTCCTCTCAACCGTTTATCCAAACGCCTATGACTCCGTGAACTGGTCCGGGACATCCATGGCAACCCCGCATGTATCAGGGGTGGCCGCTCTCGTGAAGGCACTAAACCCCTCCCTCACGAACAGCCAGATAAGGGCAATACTGGATTCAACGGCAACGGACATCTGGTATCTCGGCTGGGATGATACGACTGGCTACGGCAAGGTCAACCCCTCCTGGGCCCTCAAGGTGGCTGACGGGATAAAGCCGGACCCGGATTCCCTTCCGGGCGGGAGGGACTACTTCCAGTCCCCTTACTATTATTTCCAACAGCAATATCGCGTTGAATACGAAGCAACCCAGGCTGTTCCTGAGACCGCTTGCATCCTGAGGGAGATATGGATAGCGTGGTATAATCCTCTCACGACCCAAAGGACCAAGAATGTGACATACTATCTCTGGGCCAACAATGTGAACAGGCCCGGCGCGGTTCTTCGTTCCTGGCCCGTCCAGGTCACGATCCCAGCCCAGAGCGGACAATGGGTAATCTGGGATGTCTCCGCTGAGAACATATCGTTCGGCAACGGTGCCAAGTTCTGGTTCGGCCACTATGAACCGGACACCACATTCCCAACATCCCTCATAGACATATACACCACATCAAACAATGTATACTCAACCGACGGGAGCACCTGGAACCACGACTACGATTACCTGCAGTTCGTAGTCGTCTCAAAGCCTATCTCAGTGGGGACCAGAGAAGAGGCCATAGGTTCTGATGGGAAACGCATGCTTCTCACCCTATACGGCCCCTCACCTAGCATAACGAGGGATAGAACAAAAGTTTCTTTCATGATCCCCTACACCCAGTCCGGGAGCCTCACCCTATACGATGTCTCAGGAAGGGCTGTCTGGACAACAGGCAGAACGGACTTCAGAGCAGGGGTCAACACGGTTGAGGTTGATGTGTCAGGCCTTTCACCCGGCAACTACTTCGTGGTCATCTCGTGTGAAAGCGGAACCCTGAGCAGAAGGATAACCAGGATAGAGTGATGAGCTGAGACAAGAAGGCCGGCTTTCAATTATTTAACCCTGTAGATAGCGAAAGAATCCACGAGGTTATCCTTTCCGGCTGAGGCTGAGAGCATGTAGCCTCCGGGGAAGGTTCCAAGGGGTTCAAAAAGCGAGGTATCCGATAGAAGGGCTCTCTCTGCTATCCCAATGTTATAATAGCTTTTCGCGGGGCTCCCTGGCATCAGATCGACAACTATGTAATCTATATTGTGTTTAGCGAGAGCCTCTCTGAGACTTATTCTGCCGGAAAGGTAATCCGGATCAGCCATCCTGAAAACCTGGTAGTTGCCCCTAATCCCTCCCCAGAGGAGGGCTGGAGAGCTTGAAACTACCCTGGAACCAGGAGGGATAAGAGCGCTTGCGGTCTCAATCATTCTCTCTCTGTTGAGCAAATGATCCCTTCCCCTCCGGAATTCACCCTGGAGAAGATACATCTCAGGGATCAGAAGGGGAAGCAAAAACCACGCCCTTGTGCCGTGCTCTTTGATTTTTCCGAGGAAAAGGGTCGCGCAAAGCACGACAAGGGGGAAAAGGATGTTGGTGTGCTCCTGGCGCATGACCAGGAGGCCAAAAGAGAGAAGAATAAAAGCCCAGAGCCACCTAAGGGGACTATGGGACGAAGCATCATCCACAACGCACCCGGGGGATTTCCGCCACAGGGCCTTTGTAAGGCTTTTTCTGGGCTCAGAACCAACCAGCAAAAAGCAGAGGGAGAGAACACCGAGGATCGGGGATATGAAATGTGAACCGTATTCCGCGCCCGAGGCAACGAGCATAACGGGTTTGTAGAATATCTTAAGTATGGTTGGGAGGATGGCCTTTGGACCCGCAAACAGCATGAGGAGCGCCGGTCTTGAGGAGAGGCTCGTGAAAGCGTCGGAGAGCAGAGGACCAGGGATGTTTGGCAGGATATTCAAGGAGGTAAATATAACGGATCCAACAAAAAGCCCGGCCCATAGCCACGCCTTCCTGGCCCATCCCCTCGCTGTGAAACCGGAAAGGAACATCCCAATAGGGAAAGTAAGGCCAACGGGGTGAGAGAGAACTGCAACCGAGGCAATAAGTCCAGCCAAACCCATCTGGAAGGCCTGGCCCCTCGTTCCCCTTATGAATAGCCAGACTGACATGAGGCCCATAAATGTAGTCAGGGATTCCCATCTCAGATAATGAAATGTCCAGAGAAAGGGGCCGGATAGACCGAGAACCACCGCGGCTACAAGCCCCTCCCACCGATGACCTTCATCCCTGGCTATGAGATAGATCAGGGGTAGGGAAAGAAGGCCTGGCAGGAGCGAAGAGAGCCTCAGAAACCAAATGCTCTTGTTGATCTTGAGAAAAAGCCCAGCGTATCCGAAATAAAGAGGGGTATCCAGAAGGAGAAGCCCCGTTTTGCTAACAGACCATCCCAACATCATCTTTGCCTTGCCGTGATTGATCAGGTAGTCAGCTACCCATGCCTCGTCCCCGTTGAAGTCAAAGGGCGGCCACCAGGCCAAGCTCAAGAGGTTAAGGATTAGCCAGATCATCAGAAAAGCCACCAACAGCGCCGGCGGCGAGAGGAGGAAACGCATCCTTTTGATCGCCAGCACGCTCAGCGTATATCCAGCAGTTTTATCCCCTTCAGGAACTCCCTCATGTATGTCTTGTCCTTCTTGGTAAAGGACCGGACGCTATCCCGGTTGAAGATAACGGCTATCAGCCTGTAGCCATCGGTTGCGGATATTATCCTGGCAACCCCAGAAGAATCCCTGTATGTCCTCTCAGCGCCCCAGATCCCCGAGATCTTGACCTTCCCCTCGCTTATTTTCTCGTATCCCCACTCCTCCCCGTAGCACATCTCATCAACGAGGGCCTCAAGGCAGGCCTTTGATGAAAGGGTTCCCTGCTCGTCCTCAGGGACATCCGTGAACATTAGCCTCGCGTAGAGGTAACCCCTCTCAAACCCAACAGAGGTCATGCCGGCCTCGGTCTCCTCGGATGTAATCTCCCAGCCAGGAGGCAGTTTAAGGGATATGCCGAATGAGGAATCCGCGTAAACGAGCCCTCCGGCCAGAGCAAAGATGAGGATCTCTCCCGTCATGGGGAAATTATAAAGGCGAACCGTTCAGAATATCCTCCACGGGCTCATGAATCTAGCCTGAACCGAATAACGCCTATTGGGCACCGCATCGCCCCACCAATTGAACTCATAGATGTATGTGTCGTCTGAGAACTCGTTTATTGATATCTCAGCGTAAGGGGTGATTCCAAGAAAGAACCCTTTGCCCCATGTTGGGCCTATCCTCCAGCCGTAAATATCAATGAATCTCCCGGTCCAGAACCTCCCACCGCACCTCATCCGGAACGCCTGAAACTCAATCCCCAGCTCCTTGCCCTCGCTCAGAAACCCCTCGTGGAGGATGTATTCCCAACCCTTTTGCCTGAGATCAACATCAAAATAGACGAGAACCTTGTTCCAATCATTGGCATAAAGCCCGTTTATTCCGAAAAACACCGAGGTATCCCTCAGATAAAACCTGAGGCTACAGGGGAAAGCGAGGCCGACTCTCATGGTATAGGGTATAGGGTCACCCTTTGATGTGTCGCCAGGGGTATAATCTATGCTTGGGCCCAGGTGCAGGAAGGCGAGACCCAGGTTGAGGCCACCGGAAAATCGCGTAGGGCCGATAACAGACCGGGGTTGGAGCTTGTTGAGGACTCCCAGATCAAAGGCCAAGGTTCTCGCGCTTCCTCCCCCGGCTTCTCCGAGGATCTCCCTCATAACCCATTCGGGCACGAGGAAGCTGTAGAAATACTTGAATCCGCCTCCGAGTCCCAGCTCCCAAAAATCTCTTCTGAGGCCAACACCATAGTCAAGCCCCGCTTCCCAATCGTATGGCCAGAACGAGCCCCGGTATGCCCCCGTGTCATCGTATACATCAATCTCGCCAGGGGTTAAGTAGGTGTAGTGAAAACCGATGTTTCCCCGGTTCTTCGGCAAAGGAATCACAATACCCAGCCACTCATATTCCGCATCCGGACTCAGCGTCCTTAGCCAAGGAGCATATTGATAGTGGAACTCCATGCTCTCCAGGAGTCCAAGGCCTCCTGGGTTGTAGTAAAGGCAGAGAGGATCATCCGAGACAGCGGTAAAAGCCCCGCCCATTCCAGTTGCCCTCGCTCCTGGGTATATCATGAACATGACGGCCCCCGCATCAAACGCGTCGGCCATGCAGAACCCGGAAACGCTAACAAAAAGGACAAACCTCTTCATACTGCAAAATTGTAAGCCGGGGCTCAGAGCAAAATCAATACCAACACACCCCTGGGGCAAGAAGGCGCAAGGCCCCCGCGGGCCTGTGTTTAAGAGTTCCTCTTCGTAGCCTCTATCACATTCTCAAAAAGGGTCGCTGTTGTCACGGGGCCAACGCCTCCGGGGACAGGGGTTATCATCCCAGCGACATCCTTTACCGCCTCAAAGTCAACATCCCCCACGGTCTTGCCGTCCACAAAGTTGGTGCCCACATCAATCACAACCGCGCCCGGCTTTACCATGTCCCTCGTCACGAGGCCCGCCTTTCCAGCGGCCGCGACGAGTATGTCTGCCTGGCTCGTTATTGATGGAAGATCAACTGTTCTCGTGTGGCATGTCGTCATTGTGGCGTGCCTGGCAAGCATGAGGAAGAAGAGGGGCTTGCCAACCGGCACGCTCCTCCCGATGATCACCCCGCGCTTTCCCTTGAGTTCAAAACCGATATGATCAATTATCCGGAGAACGGCCAGGGGTGTGTTCGGTATAAAGCCTCCCTCCGCGCCCGACACGAGCTTGCCCAGGTTAACCGGATGAAGGCCGTCAACATCCTTATCCGGATTGAGCGCCATCCTGACAGCGTTCTCGTCCATGTGCTTCGGTAGGGGCATCTCTATCATTATGGCCTTGACATTCGGATCAGCGGAGAGCTTCTTGACGAAATCGATGAGCTCCTCCTCCGGCGTCGCCTCCGGGAAGTGGTGGAACCGGAACTCTATCTCCAACTTTGTCGCGGTCTTCTCCTTGCTTCTCGCATACTGGATGGACCCCGGATCATCGCCAGCCATAACCACATCAAGGGAAGGGATAATCCCTTTTGCCCTGAGAGCCTGGGCCTCTGCTAAGACCTTTGCCCTTATTTCCTCAGCTATCGCTTTCCCATCTATGATCATGTTTTTCTCTCCTTCGGCAAAGCCAATATTCTCAGGGAAAAGGGCAGGCCGGAGCAAGGAATAGCCGTAGGCCAAAAACCGGATGGATTTTGGGCTTGATCGTCTCGCCCATATCCAGTAAGTAAATGGCGTGATGATAAGCAAATTGGAGGTGAAAGATGAAAAGCGAAATAGCACTAACACTTGCCATTCTGGGAACAGCCGGGGCCGCGGCCCCGGTTCACCACCCATACAAGGGTGCCTCGCGCTCAGAACACAAGGAGTTCGCGCTCTTCCCGGAGCTAGCTGGAGGAGGCTGGATTCCTCCAAAGGCGATCGCGTCCTCCGATGATGACGAGATTTTCCCGAAGATAGCCCCCGATGGCTCGGGGAACCTTTGGTGCGTTCTCCAGTCCTCTGCCTCATATAACAGCGGCTACAGCACAATAGAGATATATAGGTCAACCGATGACGGTATGACCTGGGAGCGCCAGGCCTATATAAATGTGGATTTTGCGAACCTATCTGAGCCCGCAATCGCCGTAGATGTGGGAGCGAACAGGATGTATCTTGCTTTTCTGGTAAAGTTTGAATGGGCTTCTGATTACGACCTCGCTTGGGCCTCCTATGATATTCAGGCTGACACCCTGGCGAATTTCCAGTCCGGTTGGCTTGAGAGCTCTTCGGACGCCATATCCGGCTCACCAGCAGTCGCAACGGAGCGCGGGTATACTACCAACTACGCGTTCGTTGCCTGGTCCCAGAACAGGAGGGTTGGAGCCACTTATTACTACACCGTAAAGCTAGCCGCCACCGGGGACCTCGGCGCGAGTTGGACAACTTATACCCTGAGAGAGGATACCAACAGATACCTCGGCCAGGTATGCATTGGGGCAGGCGATAGCATTTATCCGGCCCTAATGGTGGGGTTCAAGAGAAACCCCAGCAATCTGCTCGCTGATTCCTCAAAGATCGCGTGTTTCTGGGTCTCATACGACCGCGGCCTCTCCTGGAACAGCCTAGAGAGAAACTTTTCACCTTACTATGTCCATCAGATAAGCACAGCGAGGGCTTTTGGATGGCCATATGCTGTTTGGGCTGTTCAGGTGGCTAAGTCTTCTACTAACTCAGACATATACCTTTGCTATTCCGATGACAACAGCACGAGCCTGCTTGCTGAGTATTACATTGAGGACCAGGTGACCCTGGATTCCAGGATGCCATGCGTTGTGGCTGATGGGATGGCGGAGAGCAACCCCAGGAGCTCTTATTTCTATCTCGCGACATACAGGGGAAACCCTGGCGCCGGAAACGGGAACTGCGTGTTCAAGATAGCGTGGGCCCATGGCGCAACAGAGGCCTACAAATGGTTCCCCTCAAAGGGCACTGATACGATAGTCATAGAAAACCAGAAGGCCTTCTCTGTGGATATTGCCAACCGGGGCAACATAAGCCTTTCTTCATTCTTGTTTGGCGCTGACTATTCCCCTGCCATAACCTGGTGCCACGAATACGGCCCAACGGATCACGACATCTATTTTGCCAGAACGCTCCAGCCGGCCCACGACGCCACGGACGAAAGCCCCGCGGTCTCCGGGCGAATAGAGCTCCTAAATACCGTCAATCGGGGCCTCCTGATCTTCAGGGTTCCTGATGAAATGGTGGGCCAGCCGATAAAACTGTATGGTGCTGATGGCAGGTTGGTCGCCCAAAAGCCGCTTGAGCGCGATCTGAGATTTGAAGTGCCTTCAGGGGTTTACATCTGGCAGTCCTGTGAGTTCTATGGCAAGACCCTTATACAGAGATAATCAGTAGATCATCAGGGTCCTTGAGATGGCGCGACCTCCTTGCCTCAGGCTCACGATGTATAAGCCTGGGGAAAGGCCTCTGAGGGCGATGCAATACCTTCCTCGGCCCATGTTTCCATTCACGGGAACTGCCACTGGCCTTCCGCACATATCGTAGACGCTCAGGGTCGTCAGACCTGAAGCTGGGAGTGAGTATAGGATGCTGGCTTGGCCCCGACAGGGACTATAAACAGAAAGGTCAAATGCTGGCCCAGCTCCGCCCTCTTCCACGCTTGTCCCGTAAATGATAACATACATCATCCAGCTGGCATGGAAGCCCAGGCTCCCCAGCTCCATCCAGGTGCTATCTCCGGAGTAATAGAACCAATCGCTGTAGCCCGGAACATCAGGGCCGGTATCAGCGGACGCTGGCAGTTGTCCGCTCCCGGAGTGTTCCTGAATGCAGACGAGCCAGAGCTCATCACCGGCGTTAAGGGTGACCCCATCAGAGGAAAAATCAACAGCCTGCCATCCGGAATCGTTAGCCATCTGATGCTCAGCTATGGGCGGGCCCGGATAACCCGGCTCGGTTGCGGTTCCCTTGTAGAGCCGCATTGACCCAGGATTGGGGAAAGGGGGAGGGCCATACATGTGAACTCCTCCCCTGAGAACGGTCCAGCCCTGGTAGTATCCGGGGATAGTGAACCTCACAGCCCAGACCATCCTGTTGTCGGTGCTACCTATTGCCCACTTCCAGGCTCCATTGTCCCAGTGCAAGGAATCGGTGAGGGGAAGATCTTGGGCCGCGGCCTTGGCCGGCAAACCAAAGGAAAGAGCTGCGATCGTCAAGGAGATTTCTCTCATGTTCACGCTATATTATGGGGTCTTGGCCTTAGCTGGATCAAACAAAAGCCCCGGCACGCGTGCCGGGGCAAGGTTTTCCTGGTTAGAGATTTACCTTATTACCGTCACCTTCTGAGAGAACTCCCTATCCCCTATCTTAGCCCTGAGGACATAGACTCCGCTCTCTGAGACCCTCGCGCTGTAGCTGTATGAGCCAGCCGTGAGCTTGCCCTCAGCCATCACGGAGATGAGCCTTCCGCCAGCGTCGTATATCGCGAGCTCCACATCAGCCTCGGTCGGAAGGCTCATGCTCACGGAGAACCCGCCCTTAGCCACTGAGGGAGCGGTCACGGACGCGACGAGCTTCGGCATCTCGTTGACGGCCCCGGCTGGCAGAAGGATGAGGTCTCCCCATGTCGCTGGGTCATACCACAAAGCAACATCCCACGGCCAGTAGGCTATTATGTTTCCTGGCTCACTCTGGTCATACCAGTAGAGGTGGGCCCCAGTGGTATCGGGCCAGGTTCCGCTTACCCCGAGCCTGTCAGGCATATTATCAGAGCCGTGGTTCACCAGGGGCATCGCGCACTCCATCACCACATGGCCGGTTGAGTTGCTGAAGGCAAACATGGAGTTTCCGGATGGATACCAGCCGGACCAGGTGAAGTCGGGATAGACCATCGCGGTATACCAGCCGTTTGATGTGCCTATGCCGTTCAGGCCCTCTGAGCCATTTGCCTCATAGACGCCGTTGTTGTTGTCCTCCACGCAGGGCGAGGGCTGGGAGTGGTCGCTTATGTTGACATCTTTAGGGCAGTCCCAAGCCATGTAGAGATAGCTCTCATCGTGCAGGGCATAGAAGATGCAGTCGGCAGAGTCATTCGGGTAGCCATCAGAGCCATACACATCGCCTATGTAGAGGGGGGCGGCTGGGTCCCACTCGCCTGCGTTTATGATGCCATCTATGGTCGGTGCGGTGGCCGGAACATATGGCACATTATACTCGTGGACCTGGGGCAGATTCACTCCCGAGCCACCATGATACTCAGGAGCATATCCCGCTGTGTTGGGCACTATGCCCAACAATACTGCTAGTGTTGATGTTAGCATGATACAAACCTCCTAACAAGATTCACTCGCAAATTATACACCAGGCCACGGAGAAAAAACAACTCGCCGCGTTCGCTCGGTTCAGTCCGGTTTTCCGGGCACAGCTGGCCCGGATTCGGCCTTTGGATTAGAATATGGGCCACCTCCTCTGAGAGGTATGGAAAAAATGGAAAGATGAAAGGAGATGGCCCATGAACATCACGAT
>JBDRYB010000028.1:0-21708 GCA_039803205.1 Caldifarciminota bacterium | reverse complement strand
TGAGCGGGAATACTCAATTGCCCTCATGATGCAGAGGTGCACCTTGTCCAGGATGAGACCCTCTTTGGCCCCCATGGACTTGAGCCAGAGTTTCAGCTTGCTTGATACTTGTGGAGAAAGGGTCATATTTTTTCTCCTTTCCCGGCCCTTCCTTCTTGGGGCCGGGATTATATTTTCATCCATTAGGGTCTCCCTGGGCCACTACGGCCCCAAGGGTTTGAGAGCTTTGCCTTGCAGGATAAGGGTTTTAGAGGGGAGGGAAGTGTGAGATCTCAGAGAACGCGGGTCTTGACAATCCATTCCAGATACATTATAATATCACTGATAAACGGAGGTTTGAGATGAATGGAATTTCGGTGATGCTACTTTTAACCCAGATTTACCGGGTCCAAGGAGATTGGTATGGCGGCCCGGGCGTTGCAGGACCAGTCCTTAACTGGGGAAATACCTTTTATTCATCCTGGAATGTTACCTATGCCAACCCCGGCATAATAAGCCTAATGGCCATTGGCTGGCAGTATGGCTCTGGCGGATGGGTAAGGCGCCTCATAGACAACAACCCCGGCCCAAACGCTCACTACCAGGGATTTTCCGCTTTTGACATTGACGGCGACGGGGACAAGGACCTGCTCCTCCACTCCGGAAGGATCGCCAGGTGGTATGAGTTCGTCGACAACTGGGTCTTCGTCAAACATGACATCTACACCTTCCCGGCCATGAGCGACCGTTCCGGCGTGTGGGCAGACGATTTTGACGGCGACGGAGACGGCGATGTGGTCGTTGCCACGGGAAACGGAGGGCTTTATTACTGCAGGAACGACGGTGGAGGCCTGGCTTGGACAGTTGGCCAAATAAGTATCGGTTCCCGTTGCAGGGCCCTCTCTGGTGATATGGACGGCGACGGGGACAAGGACATCGTGGCCCTCCAGTTCAACCCCGGCGCAGTTTATCTTTACAGAAACCAGGGGCCGGGCATTTTCGCGGAAGAGCTTGTCTACAGCTCAGCGGACGACATCTGGAGGTTGGCAATAGGAGACCTGGACAAGGATGGCGATCTGGACATGGTCACGAGCGGAACCCCAGGGGACAACTGGGTCCACACCTACATAAACAACGGCTCTGGATTCTTTACTCATTACGCGGTCTATAACCTGGGAGGCAAGGCCGACGGGATGTGGCTAAATGATCTAAACGGCGACGGCATTCTGGACATAACCATAGGCATGGAGGCCCTCGCGTGGAACTTCCGCGGACTCATAAACACCGGGGATGGGATAAACTTTATCCATTACAACCTCACTGCTGGCTCCGCGGGATACACCGATGGCTCAATAGCCAGAGACATGGACCTGGACGGAATGCCCGACATCGTGGGATCGCACGATTTTATCGGATATTTCAGGCAGGAACCACCACCCCAACCTTGGCCGACATTCACGGAATACTTCATAGACAACTTCGCGCAATCCCACTGGGTCTATCCGGATGATCTTGATCAGATCTCCTGCACACCAGATGTAGACATCCTTGCTACCCGAAGGGGAGAACATGTTATATTTGAGAACCGGATGGCTTTCCAGTATCCACCTCTGGGGGAGCTGGTATCCTCCGTGCTCCAACTATACCCGGATCCGGATAGCGGGGGTTGTATCTCCTACTTTGGCTGGAGTGCAGAAACCTGCATTCCCAACGACACATCCGTGCTTCTCTACTGGAGATACGGCAACACGATGGAGGGGTGCACCACGATGACCTGGCTTGGGCCCATCCAGTTGCCAAAGAGTGTTAATGACTCAACCCTTCTTTCAACCCCGTGCATCAAGTATTTCCAGTATAAGCTTGCGTTCAGACCAGACACGGAGAAGGTTGAAATATCCACCATAGGCGAGGTCTGGGTGAAATATAGCGTCTGTCCCCTCTACGAAAAGGCGGAAGAGGGGCCGACACCCGGGCCATCCAGGCTCGCGCTCAGACAGGAGGGACGGTTCCTTGTGCTTGAGCTTCCAACCCCGAGAAAGGCATACATTGCGATTTACGAACCAGCCGGAAGGCTTGTTTCGGTTCTCTTGAATGACAATGCTGAGCCGGGCTCTCTCAGGTTTCCGATAACACAATTTAAGCCAGGGGTCTATTTTGCCATCTACAGGGATGAAAGGTTCACCGAGAGAACGACCCTGATAGTCCGTTAGAACACGAAGTTCACGATCCACAACTTCCCCACGAATTTCCCGTGAAATCCCAAGTTCTACGATCTCGCCAGCATCAAAAGCTCGCGGCATCGGAACGAGCCCGCAATCCGCCTCAAAGCCCCAGAAAAACATCCCCCAAGCTCGGCTCTGCCTCTTTGAAATCAAGGCCAGAAAGCTGAGAGGGTTCAGCCACGCACCTGATCCCATCCCCAGAAATCCTTGCCCTTATGCCTCTTTCCCTCAGAGACCCATAAACCCTTGCCTCATCGCCTATTACCAGAAAAACCCTTCCCGAAAGCGCTTCTTTGAGCTCTTTTGGCGAGCCAGATACCCTTATCTCCCCTCTGACCATGAAGAAGACCTCGGAGAGCCTCTCGGCCTCCTCGTAGCTTGATGTGGTGAGCAAAACAGCTCTGCCTTCCCCTGCCATCCTGTAGAGCATTGACCAAACATCCTGCCGGAAAACCGGATCTATTCCCCTCGTTGGTTCATCAAGGAGGAGCAAACCTGGGTCGTGCAAAAAACCTGATATGAGCGCCAGCTTTTGCCTCATCCCGCCGGATAGCTGGCCTATTAGCCTGGCCTTGACCCCGGAAAGGCCTGCCATCTCCAAAAGCTCATCAATTCTAGCCCTATCAACCCCGTAGAGATCAGCAAGATACGAGAGGTACTCTGTAGGCTTGAGGTCATCGTATAGGCCTTGGGTCATCGGCACATAACCGAAAAGGCGCTTTGCCTCGGCAGGGGGCCTTCCAAAGATGAGTGCGTTCCCTCTGGTTGGACTCAGGACCCCAGCCGCCACGGCCAGAAGGGTGGATTTTCCCGCGCCATCAGGCCCCAAGAGGCCAGCGATAACGCCCCTGTCTATTGAAAGGCTTATGTTGTTGAGAACCCGAGTATCCCCAAAGTCCTTGCAAACCCCATCCAAAACGAGGGCTGGTGGGTCAGGGTTGTAGGATGACATCCGCATACATGCCGGGGTAAAGCCTTGCCCCTTCAACAAGCACATGAAGCTCAAAGACCCTCGTCGTTCGCTCCTCTGGGGTTATTATCTCTTTCGGGGTGAACTCCGCTTTCTGGGATATGAAAACGACCTTGCCCTTGAACTCATCCGGAAAGGCATCCGTCTTCACCCTGGCTTGGGTTCCAATCCTGACCTTGCCTATGTATTTTTCAGGTAGGTAGACACGAACATATGGGCTGTCAAGAACCCCAACGAGATAAACCGCGGAGCCAGGGAGGACCATTTCTCCGGGCTCAGCCCTTTTATCAAGAATAACCCCTGAGATAGGCGAGCGAACCTCAGCGGCCCTCTTCACTTGCTCCATGGTCATCTCACCCTGAGCTGACAAGGCCTGGGCCTGGGAAAGGAGAGCGGACCTCTGCCGGACAAGGGCCATCCTCGTGCTCCTCATCTGCTCAAGGGCCTGCTGGGATACTGCCCCTTCCCCGAACAACTCCTCTGCCCTCTTTATGTCCTTATCAAGCTGGGCTATCTGCGCGGAGATAGCCGAGGCCTGCGAGAGCATGGCCTGGGACTGTGATTGGACCGAAGCGAGGTTCCTGGCGAGAAGGAAGGTGTCAAGGCTAAATAGGACATCGCCCTCCCTAACCGAATCCCCTTTCTGGAAGTTCATCCTCTCTATCTTACCAGCTATCTCAGGCGAGACCCGGACCTCCTTGACCTCAACCGTTCCTGATAGGAGAATAACATCCTCCTTCCTCCCGCACGCCAAAAGGAACAGAAAAGCGAGGGGAACCGAGCACCTCATCTCAGCCAGCCTTCAGCCGGTTTATGAGCTCCGGAACCACCTTGAACAGGTCATCAACAACCCCGAAATCAGCAACGGAGAATATAGGCGCGTCCGGATCCTTGTTGATCGCTATGATTATCTTTGAATTCCTCATTCCAGCGAGGTGTTGCATGGCGCCTGAGACCCCGACAGCGAAGTAGACCCCAGGGGAGACTATCTTTCCGGTCTGACCTACCTGGTGGGAATGGTCTATCCATCCCTCATCAACAGCGGAGCGCGAAGCGCCGATGGCGACCTTTGCACCTGTCTTCTCGGAGAGCACGCTCGCGAGCTCTCTGAGCATCCCAAAGTTCTCCGGACCCTTCATCCCCCTGCCGCCAGTGATTATTATGTCTGCCTCAGCAACATCTATGTCTCCTGCCTCCTTCTCCGCTAGCTCAACGAGGCTAACCGTGAAATCAGCATCCTGGAAGGGCGGGGAAAATTCCTCGGTTGTCGTTGACTTTTTAGGTTCTGGGACAGGATGAGATTTCGGTCTCACGGAGAATAGGAGCGGATGGGTTTCAATCCTGTATGTTCCTATAACCTTGCCCGTGTAAAGAGGCTTTGTGAGGATGAAAGCGGAACCATCCCTCTTTATCTCAGTTATATCGCTCATGAGGGGAAGACCCAACATGGCCCCAGCGAGGGGAGCAACCTCCTTTCCAAACGGGGTGGCTGAGATTATTGCGAGATCGGGGCCCTCTTTCTTGAATGCCTCGGCAAAAGCCCTCGCGCAGGGCATTGCCAAAGGATGAGAGAGCCTGGGGTCTTTGACCAAGAGAACCCTGTCCGCGAAACCGCTCAGCTTGCCCGCGTATGGGCCAATACCCAGAGCAACGACCTCAGTGGAGAGGCCCGATGCCAAGCCGAGTGCCTCCAGGGAAGCCTCTTTCAGAGTCTCTCCTCTTCCTTCTGCGAAAACGAGCGCCTTTGACATTTTGACCTCCTACAGTATCTTTTCCCTCAGGAACGAGACGAGATCATCAACATCCTGCGGGAACTCCTTCTGAACCTTCACGCCTGCCTGCTTCTGCGGAGGCAGTGCCAGGCTCGGCCTTCCGAAAGCGGGCGAACCCGAGACATCCTTGACATCTATTGGCTTCTTCTTAGCGGCCATGATGCCCCGAAGAGCCGGGAGGCGAGGCTCGTTCAAGCCCTTCTCGCATGTTATCACGCAGGGCAAGGAGACCTTGACCTTCTCGGTTCCCCAGTCAGTCTCCCTCGTGACCAGAGCCTCTGAGCCAGAAAGGTCTATCCTTATCGCGTAGGATACGATGGGCAGGCCAAGGGAATGGGCTATATACGCTGGAACAGCGTAAGCATTATCATCAACAGCCTGCTTCCCAACGAGGATGAGATCCGGGCTCTCGGCCTTTAGGGCCTCAGCGAGGATGCTGGCAGAGGAAAGGGGGTCAAGCCACCTGTAATCCGGGCTCTTGAGGAGTATAGCCCTATCAGCGCCTATTGCCAGCGCGTTTCTGAGGACATCCTGGGCCTCATCCGGGCCAAGGCTAATGGCGACTACCTCGGCCTCGGGGGACCTCTCCTTTATCCTGACAGCCTCCTCCAGGCCATACTCGTCATATGGGTTCGTGACATAAGCGACGCCTTCCTGGAGGATGTCGGAGCCATCAGGATTGACCCGAAGGGAAATTCCCGTGTCAGGGACCCTTTTGAGAAGAACAGCTATCTTCATGGTTCAAGCTCTCCTTTAGGGAGAAATTATAACGCGAGGCTAAACCACGGCGCCTGGTTGATCGTTAGGTGAATTTCTCTCTGGTCATGGCGCATAATTTACAAGAGAACCAGGAGGCTGAAATGAGGATCATTCTAAAGATAGTGGTTGTCGCCGGAGCCCTAACCGGCACGGCAAAAAGCCTTTACTTCACCGAGACCAGGATAGACACCGTGGGCACGAGTTGGGGGTTCGTGGTAATGAGCTTCTGGTCGGTCAGCGACATAGACGGAGATGGAGATAAGGATATATATTGCAATGCTTGGGCAGAATCGCCCAACATGCGATGGTATCGGAACGACGGCGGCTCATTCACCAAGCAAACTATAGGCGGTCTTGGTATCTACGGCCACGCGCTCAGGGACTTCGCGGGGGACTACCTGCCGGACATAGTATCCTTGGACTTCTCGTATCAAGTCTTTCTGCACCAAAACATCGGCGGCTCTTTCCCATCATACACCACGATAGACGCGGCAGGCTCCTACACTAACCATTGCGATGCGGCGGACGCGGATGGGGACGGCGATATTGACATAGTTGTGAGTCACTCACCCGCGGGTTTCTACGCCTACAGAAATAACGGCGGCGGGAGTTTCACCAAGATAACGGTCTACTCATATGGAGCGAACGGAGAAAATGAGGGCGTCTGCTGGGCAGATATTGACGGAGACCGCGACCAGGATGTTGTCGGCTGTCATTGGGGCTCGGGCTGGGTAATGTGGTTCAGGAACAACGGGTGGAGCTTCTCGGTTGGAGGGACCGTGGCATCTGGCTTGCCATACCCTCACGGTGTCCACTCAGCTGATTTTGATGGCGACGGATACCAGGACATCCTAGTGGTGCTCGGGTCTGCCGGCTCAGGCGCGGGGGACGCGAGGATATATCTGAATAATGGAGCGGGAGCCTTTACGGAGCGGTATGTTGGCCCAGTGACATATGGTTGTGCAGGGATGTTCTCGGACCTTGACGGGGACGGGGATATGGATGTGGTGGCCGCGGGGGCATCAGCTGGCTCTTGGCCCGCATCTGGAGAAATAGCCTGGTTTGAGAACATCGGATCGGGCTTCGTCAAACGCAATCTGACAACCGGGAATTCATATGGCGTTTGGGTTGGTGATATAGACGGAAACGGTTGTCCTGATATTCTGGGAAACAACTACACGGGAGGCTACTCGTATCTCTCCATCTTCTTCGGCCAGGATTGCGCGCTCGGGGCTGATGAATCCACAAAAGAGACATCAAACAGCATGAGGATCTCAGGGAGCATCGCGCTGATCAGGCTGATCGGGCCCGGGAAGCTCGCGGTTTTTGACCCCATAGGACGCAAGCTGAGGGAGTGGAGCCTGGAAAGAGGAGAGCATAGGCTGATCTGGGATGAAGGCCTCGGCCGAGGGGCTTATCTCCTCGTTCTGGACTCAGGGGAAAGATTGAGCTCTGTCGCTGTGAAGTAGCCCTCCTATCACCTGATCGCTATCTTTCGGGCCAAGCGCCCTTCTCCTGCCTCAAGCAACACGAAATAGACCCCAGCCCCCTTTTGGGAGGAAATGAACCCATATTTTCCCGGAGATAGACTTCCTGAGAACAGGAGCTCCGAAAGCCTTCCCGCGGAATCATAAAGACTCAGCCTGACATCCGAGGCCTGGCCTAGGGAAAGCGAAACCTCAACACTCTTGTCTGCGGCCCTCGCAAAGCAGGAACAAAGGCCAGGTGCTCCTGTCTCGCCAACCGCGCCCGGTGGTTCCAGTAACATATATCCATAATAACCAGGCATATCTTCCGCGATAGCGTCCCTTGGCCACCACCCCAGGAAACCTCTGCTCTGGTCGTAGTAGGAGAGGAAGCCACCTATTTCGTCCCCCACACAACCCATTGTCACGCAAACGAACACATACTGGGGACCAATATCAGAAGGGTCCGGCGGGTCATAGCATTGGTTCAGAAGAGGTATCTTCCACTCAAGCGTAATGTAGCCCCTGCAACACGAAAACGCAAAGTCCGATAGGCCAGCGTCATACCAAGGACTTAATGAATCCTGGAGGCACCAGCGAGTGAGCCAGATGCCCTGATTGGAGATCCTGTTTAGGCCCTCAACCGTATCACTCAGGGGCCACGAGCACGAGAGATCGTCGTCCACGCCGAAGAAAACCTCGCACGAGTCATCCATGCTCGTGTCCCTGAACGCCCGCATGGCCAGGTAGAGGTTCTTGAAATTGTGAACCGCGTAAGCGACACATGACCAGGGAGGATCGGGCACGCCATCATGTCCGTAGGTATCTGAGATATCCCAGAGCGCTGATGTGTCCCACTAAAGGGAATCATAACATTCTCATACCCCAGAACCAAACCTACATCAAAAAGCAGGCCCACAGCCCCAGATAACAGCCAACGCATGTTCACCCCTACTTTATGACCGCGGCCTTGCCCCAGTATCTCTCCTGACCAAGCGAGGCCCTCCAGATGTATGTCCCTGATGGAAGGCCTTCAACGGAAAGCCTCCCGGGCCCTGAAACCACCATGCTCTCTTTGCGAACGAGCGCGCCTGCCGCGTTGTATACCTTGAGCTCAAGCGAGGTCCCCTCTGGAGCGGAATAGGCGAAAATAAGCCCTTTGCCAACCGTCGCAAGGGGCGAGAACATGAAAGGAACATCCTCATCCTCCGATGTGCCCAGGATGTCATCAAGGGTTGAGTGCCAGGCATCATAGCCGCCGACGCCGCCTATCCTGCGCCATACAACATGAGGGATCCAGGTGCCAAGGGTGTTTGAATAGCCAGCGCACACCCCAATATCCCATATGTGCAGGTTTGATGGGCTTGGACTCCCTGAGGGGACTGAGTCGCCATTTGTGCAGTCAATCTCGCAACCGGGCCAAGGGGTATATGTCCACATGTTTGATGACCGGAGGAAATAAGGCCTTCCGTAGCCATCACGCCCTGAGTCAAAGTAATGCGCGGCATAGAAGTAGGAACCCGTGCCATCAACATCCAGAGCTGGCATTCTGGTGTCCGTTAGGCTTGAGGAATCTCTATATCCGCCATACCAGTTAGCTCCGCCATCAGTGGAATAGAAGATGAATAGGTCGTGGTTATATGTGCCCTTCTCATCCTCTGCCCAGATGAGCAATCTGTTTCCTTGGCCTATGCAATCCGTGGCCACGATCGTGTTGAAGTCCATATTGAAGTAATACCAGTCTATTGAAGAAGAAGAGGAATTGACCAGAGCGTAATAGACACGCCAGGGTGCGAGGAGCTCCTGCGCCCCAAAAGAGACGATAACTCCGGAGTTGCCGTATCTCGCGCCTATCTGCATGGAGTTTGAGAGGGACCAGCTGGGCTCATAGTAATCCACCAAGGTCCAGGTATTTCCGCGGTTTGGTGAACGCCAGACATCCACGGAAACGAGAAGCCCATCGTAGTAATAGGCCGCGAGATACACATAGCCGTTGTTAGCACCATCAGCCGCGACCGTTGATGAACCATAGTAGTCGTTGGAAACATTCACGGTTGCCAGGTCCGTGATGTTTCCCCCTCCGGTGTGCCGCCAGCGCCCAGCAAAGAGCGCTCCGGTGGAGTTTATGTCCGTCGAGAGGATGTTCGTGAAGTAGATGTAATTGGTATATCTGTCAACCGAGAGCCTCGCGTCATGGGGATGATAACCGGCAGTTGCTGATACAATGCTTATCTTGTGAACCCATGTCTGGCCATCATCCCCAGAGTAATAGACCTTTATGGTGTCCCGGGAGTTGTTCTCCATGGTCTCGGAAACTATGGCCCATAGCCCTCCAAGAGCATCCCCTACGATATCAGGGCTATCCCCGTATCCAGCGTCATCGCCAGGGATGCTCGGATCCTGTATCTCGTTGGAAAACCAGCCTCCTCCGCCCATAAGCTCAGCGACGGATATCTCCTGGCCGTTCACGACTTCCTCTATTATCTGCTGCGGGAAGGATGACTGTGATATGGGGCAAGCCATCTTCTTCGGCCTAGTATCCATCCCTGTCTCTGCTCTATAGACCTCAAGGGGCTCCGGGGCCCCCGCGAATAAAAGTAAGGTATAAAACATATTACACCTCCAAATTCACCAGTTATATTAACTGATAATCTGCGGAATGTCAAGGGCCGATTTGTCGCCCCAAGCCCCTTTGACTTCGCCGCGGTCGGAGCGAGCTGAACTGCGCGAAGATGTGCTCAGAGCGGCTCGTATTCAGCGAGGAAGAAGGCAAGGCGCTCAGGGGCATATGTGAGCCTGTAGCCCCTCAGGTCCTTCTTGGCCGAAAGGATAGCGCGACCAGTTTCAATCACATGGTCAATGTGGCTCTGGGTATATACCCTTCTCGGAACAGCGAGCCGGAACATATCACGAGGGGAATCCTTCCTGAAAAGGAGGGAATCCGTCTCAGTCCCCCTCACCCCTCCCTCGGTGTAGAAAGCGCACGCGAGCGCGTGGCCCGGAAACTCCTCCCTAGGTATGTGGGGCAATGCTCCGGACGCGTCAATGTAGGCCGCGTGGCCGCCCGGGGGCCAGAGAACCGGAAACCCAGCCTCCCTCAGACCGATCGCGAGGTAAGCAACCTGGTTTACCCTGTATCTCAAATGAGCCTCATCTGTGGCCTCGGTTAACCCGTGAACCATTGCCTCAAGCTCCCTCCTCGCCAAGCCGCCATATGCAGGAAACCCCTCCCAAATGACCATTATTTCCCTCATCTTTCTCGCGAGAGCCTCATCCCTCAGAGCGATGAATCCACCAGCGTGGGTCAAGAAATCCTTCTTCGTGCTGAGGGTAACGAGGTCAGCAAGAGAAAATATGTCCCTGATTATCTCGGGGACGGTCTTGTTTATCCCCTCTCTCTCCTTTATGAAATAAGCGTTCTCAGCTATCCTGCAGGCATCAATCCAGAAGAGAGCTCCGTGGCCTTTAGCGAGAGCCGAAGCCCCTCTTATGTTCTCCCAGGAAGCAGGTTGTCCTCCGCCGAAGTTGTTGGTCAGGGTCATTATCACAGCCCTTACAGGGCCCTTTCTCATGTGATCCTCAAGAGCGTCAAGATCAATGTTTCCCTTGAAAGGAGTGTCCAGGAATATATCAAGAGATTCCGGGCAGGGGATGTCAATCCCAACAGCTCCCTCGTATGCGAGGTTGGCCCTCGTGGTCTCAAATAGGGTGTTTGATAAAACGACATCGCCTTTTTTCAAAAGCGCCGCGCAGGCAATCCTTTCGCCAGCCCTCCCCTGGTGAGAGGGTATAACATATGGCATTCCCGTGAATTCCTGAACAGCGGCCTCAAACCTCTCCCATGACCTCGGGCAAGCGTATGCCTCGTCTGATGCCATCATGGATGAGAGCTGATCCTGGCTCATCGCGCCTGTTCCCGAGTCAGTCAATAGGTCAACGAGAACGGTCCGGGATGGAACCTGGAAGAGGTTGTATCTTGATGCTTTGAGAGCGGCCTCCCTCTCAGCCCTCGTTGTTATGACGATGGGCTCTGTTATCTTTATCCTGAAGGGCTCAAATGGGTGTTTCATGACCTCATACTCATAGCAGTGATTTTCTCTTTGGATCCTTCCCCAGCTCAGCGAGGATCTCCTTCACTTTTTGGGCATCTGAACGAGGAATCACCAAAGTCGCGTCGGGGGTGTGAACAACGACCAGGTCCCGAACCCCCCAAACCGCAACAAGCCCTCCCTCTGAGGCCAAAACGCAACCTTCGGCCCCCATCTGTATAGCGTCGCCCCAGATCACATTTCCGCGCTCGTCTGGGGGGAAGACCCTCTCAAGAGAAGCAAAGCTTCCGGCATCCTCCCAATCAAATGTTGCTTCAACTACCGCTATTTTTTCGGCCTTTTCCATCACCGCGTAATCAACGGATATGGATGGGGTATCCCTGTAAAACGCCTCTAGGTTCATGTCAGGAGGCATGGCCTTCACGATATCCGGAGCGTTGCGCTTTACCTGCTCATAAAGCACATCCGCTCGCCAGACGAACATGCCTGAGTTCCAATAGAACCTGCCGGAGCGCATGTATTCCTCTGCTGTGGCCCTATCGGGTTTCTCGTGGAAACGCTTAGCAACATAAGCCCTCGCGCCGTATCCCTCCCCGAGGAAATCGCCCCTTTCAATGTAGCCGTAACCGGTCTCGGGTCTGGTGGGGAGAACGCCGAATGTCACGAGGTAACCCTTGTTCGCAACCTCAACAGCGAGCCTCGCACAATCCAGGAAAGCTTTTACATCCTTTATAACATGATCCGAAGGAGCAACGATGAGGACCGCTTCCGGATGCTCCCTGAGCGCCAGCATACCAGTGTAAAAGCAGGCTGGGCCAGTGTTCTTCCCTATGGGTTCGGCGATCACTTCTGCCTGGGGCAGGAGCTTCTTTATCTCCCCCTCTATCAATAAGCCCGTTATGATCCATGTTCTATCAGCGATTTGGCTTACCCGGTCGTATGCGGTCTCAAGTAGAGTTTTCTCACCAAACCTTATCAGTTGCTTAGGCCTCCGTGTCCGGGAGAGGGGCCAAAACCTCTCCCCTTTTCCTCCAGCCAAGATGACGCCGTAAATCATGAAACAGATTATAGTCCAAGGGCGCGCGCGTTTTCAAAAACCCGCGTTCACGGGGGTCCAGTCCGGTTTTCCGGGCACAGCTGGCCCGGATTCGGCCTTTGGATTAGAATATGGGCCACGAGCTAAACGGCAGGTTGCATCCTACTACGGAGTTGCTTTATCCTTTTCATCCTATTGGGCCCATAGCTCAGTTGGCTAGAGCACCCGGCTGATAACCGGGAGGCGAGTGGTTCAAGTCCACTTGGGCCCATTGTTCAGGATCTTGCGGCTTTTTGATGTTTCCCCAAGGCCTAATTCCCCGTAAGATCCTACGAGCTTTGAAAAATAGCAATCATGAGAAGCATTTTCATCCGTAACCTCTCTCAGGCCCTCACCATGACCAGAGGGCTTTCGCCGGTGAAAAACGCGGCCATACTAGTTGATCACGAGATAATAAAGGCAGTAGGCCCCGAGGATGAAATAAGGCATCTGGTTCCTCAGGGAGCCGAGGTCATTGATGCGGGAGGCCGCTGTGCCATGCCTGGTCTCGTTGATCCTCACACTCACCTGGTTTACGCTGGGAACAGGGCACTCGAGTTTGCGCAAAGGCTTTCTGGGGCCGATTATTTAGAAATACTGAGAGCTGGTGGCGGGATCCTGTCAACAGTTAGGGCAACCAGAGCCGCATCCGACGAGGAGCTTTACCTTGTTGCAGAAGAAAGGCTTTGTGAGATGCTTTCCTGGGGCGTGACAACGGTTGAGATCAAATCCGGCTATGGCCTATCGGTGGAGCACGAGCTCAGATCGCTTAGGGTCGCAAAGAGGCTCTCTGAGGAAGGGTTCCAGATAGTTCCCACATTCCTGGGAGCGCACGCGGTCCCTCCCGAGTTCAAGGATAACAGAAAGGCATATGTTGATCTCGTCGTGAACGAGATGCTCCCTGCGGCCAAGGAGTTCGCGGCGTTTTGCGATGTTTTCATGGACGAGGGCGCTTTCAGCCGCGATGAGACGGAACGCATTTTCGGCATGGCATCCGATCTCGGATACAAGCTCAAGATCCACGCTGATGAGCTCGCCCCCACCGGCGGCGCTGAGATGGCCGGCAAGTGGAGGGCCGTTTCTGCGGATCACCTTTTGCATCCTTCGGATGAGGGCCTGAGGGCTATGGCAGAAGCCGGAACCGTAGCTGTTATGCTCCCGGCGACATCATTCACCCTGAGAAAGCCGTATGCGCCAGTCCAGCGTTTCAGGGAGCATGGCCTCAGAATTGCTCTGGCAACGGATCACAACCCCGGAACCTCTCCGACCCTTTCCCTTATACTTGCCGCAACCATAGGGGTTCTGGCCGGAGGATTAACCATAGAAGAGGCTCTTCTAGGTATCACAGTAAACGCGGCGCTTGCCCTTGGCCTTGAGGACCGCGGCACCCTCGCGCCGGGCAAGAGGGCGGACCTCCTCATTCTCGATGCGGATGACCCCGTTCACATGTTCTACCATCTGGGGCGGAAGCTGACCTACAGGGTCTTCGTCGGTGGCAAGGAGGTCTATTCTGCGAAATAAAAAACCCGGCACCTGCTCTCTTTCTAGTAGTTCTGAAGCCCCTGGAATGTGCCTCCTGCTATGGCCATTATTATGATTATAGCGTATATGCAGCCGCCCACGATGGCTAAGATGATGCTTATGAGGGCCAGGATGCCCGTGACCAGGAAGTATGTCCTGAGCTTGCCAGCGAAATCAGCGAGATCGTCCGATGACTTGGACAGGAGAAACTGTTGTGCTTTGGAGCCTGCCTGGTAGAGAACGATGCCAAGCCATATGTATAGTATGCCTATTAGCATGAGCGCGCTGGGGATCCCCATGATGATCGTGAGGATACCCAGAAACTTCAGCCAGCCCTTCATGCCTCTGAGGGCACCTTCCAGCCTTGAGTGTTCAATTATGCCGTTCATCTCTGTCTCCTTTGGGTTAGCTGGGAAATTCTAATGGGGGAGGGGGAGGCGGATCAAACAGGAGAAATCACGATCCCCTCCACCCCCTTACCTTGCCCTTCTTGAGCAGAGAATCATACTGCCGCATGACCAGATGAGCGTTTATCTGGTTGACTATCTCTAAGGCAACACCGACAACAATCAGGAGCCTTGTGCCGCCGAAATACATGGGGATGTTCAGGCCCTTTGTGATATACCAGGGTATAAGAGCGATGAAAGCGTAGAAAATGGCGCCGGGGAGGATTATCCTGGTTAGAACCCTGTCAATGTATTCCGCCGTCTTCTCCCCCGGACGGATGCCCGGTATGAACCCTGAGTAGCGCTGAAGGTTGTCCGCCATGTCCTTCGGGTTTATGACCACAGAGGTGTAAAAGTAGGCGAAGAATATGATGAGAAGAGCGTAGATTATGTCGTAGACAAGTGTTCCTGGCCTGAAGAGATTTGTTATTTGCTCTGCCCAAGTCGCGGCTGTGAATGTTTGGATGGTTTGGGGGAACATGAGGACTGACTGCGCGAATATTATGGGAATAACGCCCGCTGTATTCACGGTGAGGGGCAAGTATGTTGCCTGGCCACCATAGACCTTCCTGCCCACGACCCTCTTCGCGTAGTGAATTGGGATCCTCCTCTGGGCCTCGGTAACTACGACAACCGCCGCGGTTATCACCACCATTATAACCACCAGGGCTACAACCGCGACCCAACTTACCGCTCCTGAGCGCCAAAGGGTTATTGAGTTCATTATCTCGTTGGGGATGGAATCAAGGGTTCCAACGAAAATGAGCACGGATATACCGTTTCCTATCCCGCGCTCGGTTATCTGCTCCCCCATCCACATGAGGAGCATCGTCCCGCCTATTAGGGTTATTATCACGGATATGGTGAACAGGGGGCCCGGGAACGGGACGACCGGAAGCCCTGATGGGCTAACGAGCCTCTGCAGGAATGTTGATATGCCGAAAGCCTGTATTCCAGCAACCAGTATGGTCAGGTATCTCGTCCACTGGTTTATCTTCCTGCGGCCGTGCTCGCCTTCTTTCTGTATGCGCTCAAAATACGGAACCGAGGCCGCTAGAAGCTGGAATATGATGGAGGCGGATATGTAGGGCATTATGCCTATGCCAAAGATCGCGGCCCTCTGGAGCGCGCCCCCAACGAATATGTCGTAAAGCCCGAAAACCGTCCCAGCGAGAGCCTCCCTGAAGAACTCTCCAAGGGCTGCCGCGTTGACCCCCGGCATGGGGATGTGGGTTCCTATCCTGTAGATGAGTATGAGGCCCAGGGTAAAGAGTATTCTCTGTTTCAGCTCCTCTATCTTGAATATGTTCTGGGGTGATTGAAACATCAGCCTTCTCCTGGGGGTTCAGGTTTTTCTGGGGTCCGGGCCTCCGCTTTTTCCTTATCCTTTTCTAGCACCTCCAGTGTTCCGCCGCACGCGAGAACCGCCTCTTTCGCGGAACTAGATGCCGCGTCCAGTCTAACCGTGAGCCTCTTGGTTAGCTTGCCCTGACCCAGCAGCTTCACGGGGAGCCTGGACTTTATGAGGCCCTTGGCTCTCAGTGTTTCGGGCGTCACCTCGTCGCCCTCAGAGAAGCGAGCCTCTATGTCCCTCAGGTTAATTATCTGATACTCCTTTCTGAATGGGTTGTGAAACCCTCTTTTGGGGAGCCTCCTGTGGAGGGGGGTTTGGCCCCCTTCAAACCAGGGGCCCTTGCCTGAGCCTCTTGAGTTTTGGCCCTTGTGGCCCCTGCCGGAGGTCTTTCCCCTGCCCGAGCCGGGCCCGCGGCCGAGCCTCCTGGGCTTTTTGTGCGCGCCAGGGCTGGGCCTGAGGTTTGAAAGGTTTATCATTCTGAGACCTCCTCAACTTCCAGATACTGGGAGACCTTCTTTATCATTCCCCTTATTGCCGGGTTATCCTCCTTGATTACCGCCTGTCCGATCCTCCGGAGGCCAAGTGCCCTCAGGGTTGCCTCGTTTTTCTTGTGCATGTCAATGAGGCTAGCCCTCAGGGTTATTTTCAGGAGCCTCTTTTTCTTTTCTCGGGCCACTTGAGAACCTCCTCATTATCTTATCCGGGTCCTTGCCCCTTATCTCAGCTACCTCAGCGGGGTCCTTCAAGGACAAAAGGCCCTTCATCGTTGCCTTCAGGATGTTGACCACTGAGCCTCCCCCGTGCACCTTTGTGAGCACATTCTTGTAGCCAGCGGCCTCAAGGATTGCCCTCGCGGCCTGGCAAGCTTTTATGCCTGTGCCCGGCGCAGCTGGTTTCATTATCATCCTCGTGGCTCCATGCTTCACAACAACGGGGTGGGGGAGGGTGCCATGCCAGAGTATGACCCTCCGCATGTTCTTCGTGGCCTTTCTCTTCGCTTTCTCTATGGCCGCTGGGGTCTCCTTTCCAGAACCACGGCCTATCCCGACCCTGCCTTGACCGTCGCCAACAACAACCCAAGCGGTAAGCTTGAATGTCCGGCCCCCTTTCGTCATCTTGGAGACACGGCTTATTGACACCACATTCTCCGCGAACTCGGTGTATTCCTCCTCGTATGTTATCTCTTTTTCTCTGGGCATCAGAACTCCAATCCTCCTTCTCTCAGCGCCTCCGCGAAGGCCTTTATCACCCCGTGGTAGGGATATCCGGAGCGATCGAATACGACCTTCTTGTAGCCTTTATCCTGGACCCTTTTTGCCATGAAAGCCCCAAGGGCTCTTGCTTTGTCCTCTTGGGTGCCCTTTAGGTTTTCCCTGAGGCCGGGGCTCAGGGTTGAGGCACCCGTTATCACCCGGCACGGTGCTCCGGGCGGATCAATTACCAACTGCGCGTAGAGGTGCTTGTGGCTCTTTATTACCAGAAGGCGCGGGCGTTCCTGGGTGCCTATCACCTTCTTCCCTATGCGTCTCTGCCTGCGCTTGCGCCTTGTGAACCTATAAAGGGTTTTCTCGCGCTCGGATACCGCCATCATTTGCCTCCTGTTGTGGCTGATTTGCCTGGCTTTAGGTGGATTATCTCGTCCGCATACCGCACGCCCTTGCCCTTATAGACATCAGGCGGTTTTATACCCCTGATATGAGCCGCTACCTGGCCTACCTTCTGCTTGTCCGTGCCCGAGACTATTACCTTTACAGCATCAGTGCCTCCTACGGAGACCTTTTCTGGGGAGACCTCAATCTTTATGCCTTCCGGTGGCTCATAGACGACAGGGTGTGAATACCCTACTGTGAGAACGAGTTTCTTGCCCTCCATCTTCGCTCTGTATCCTGAACCCACAACCAGGAGCTCGCGCCTGAAACCCTTTGTTACTCCTTCCACCGCGTTAGCTATGAGCTGGCGTATCGTTCCCTGAAGGGAGTGTGCGAACTTGCCCTGACCCTTTTGTTCAACGAATATCATGCCTTCTTCCAGCCGCACCTCAACCTCGGACCTCAGAGGCACAGTTATCTCCCCGAGCGGGCCCTTGATCGTGCACGATCCGTCGTCTAGCTTGGCCTCAGTGCCTTTCGGCAAGGATATTGGTTTCTTCCCTATCTTGCTCATCCTCTTACCATACCTCGCAGATAACCTCTCCCCCGAGCCTCTTTTGCCTGGCCTCATAATCGGTTAGGAGGCCCTTTGATGTTGAAATGATGGCTATTCCGAGGCCGTTCTGAACCCATGGGACCTCCCTCGCGCTAACATATATCCTTCTGGATGGCTTTGAGACCCTCTCAAGATGGCTCATGGCGGGCCTACCCTTTCTGTCATACCTTAGACGGACCGAGATGTTTCTGCCCTCAACCGAAAAGCCCTCTATGTAACCTTCTTTCCTGAGTATCTCAAGGATGGCAATTTTCATCTTGGATGCCGGATATATCACGCACTCCTTGTGTCCCGCGGAGAGGGCGTTTCTAATTCTGGTCAGCATGTCTCCTATTACATCCATAGATCCTCCCTACCAGCTCGCCTTTACCACTCCGGGTATCTCGCCAGCCAAAGCGAGCTCCCGGAAGCATATCCTGCATATCCCGAACCTGCGTATGTAGCCCCTGTCCCTGCCGCAGCGAGAACAGCGGTTAACCCTTCTGGTCTTGAACTTGGGTTTGCGCTTCATCTTTTCCCATTGGCACCTGCTAGCCATTATGCTCTCCTTTCAAACGGAAAACCCAGAGCTGACAGCAATTGGAAGGCTTCCTCGTCGCGCTTGGCGGATGTGACAATTGTGATGTTCATCCCGAAGGTCGTTTTCACCTTATCCACTTCTATCTCCGGGAAGATGAGTTGTTCGTCCACCCCGAATGTATAGCTTCCTCTGCCATCAAAGGAGTCTATGGGTATGCCGCGGAAGTCCCTCACCCTCGGAAGGGCAAAGTTAACCAACCTATCTATGAAGTCATAGGCCCTACCACCCCTTAAGGTTACTTTAAGCCCTATGGGCGCGCCCTTCCTCAGGTGGAAGCCCGCAACGGATTTCCTCGCTCTGGTCACAGCTGGACGCTGGCCAGTTATCATAGCCATGTCATCGGATATGACATCCAGGATCTTCGGGTCCTGGATGGCCTTACTCGTTGTGGTGGAGACGATGACCTTGATTATCCTTGGCACAGCATTGATGTTCCTGTAGCCAAGCTCCTTCATGAGCCTGGGCCTTATCTTCTTTCTGTATTCTGAGAGCAATCTGGACATCAGTCTATCGCCTCCCCGCATTTCTTGCAGACCCTAAACTTTTTTCCGGCCTCATCAAACGCAAATCCTACCTTGGTGGGCTTCTTGCACTTCGGACACACGAGCGCGACGCAATCAAGCCTAACCGGACCGGGTATCTCTATTATACCGGAGGGCTTGTTCTGGCCCCGTGGCCTTTGGTGTTTCTTCAGGAGGTTGACGCCCTCAGCTATGAGCATCCGTTTTTCCCTGAGGACGCGCGTGACCTTTCCCTCCTCGCCACGGGCCCGGCCCCTCATGACTCGGATCGTGTCACCCTTGCGTATTCTGAAGCCCATCAGAGCACCTCCGGCGCCAAGGATATTATTTTCATGAACTTCTTGTCCCTGAGCTCTCGGGCAACGGGGCCAAAAACCCTCGTGCCCTTTGGGTCACCGTTCTGGTCTATTATTACCGCCGCGTTGTCATCAAACCGTATGTATGTGCCGTCAGGCCTCCTTGTTTCCTTCCTCGTTCTTATTATAACCGCTTTCTCAACCGCGCCCTTCTTTATTGGCGCGCCCGGAACCGCGTCCTTTATGCTCACAACCACTACATCCCCAACCCTCGCGTATCTGCGCTTTGACCCTCCCATAACCCTTATCACCATCGCGCTCTGGGCTCCGGTGTTGTCCGCTATGCGCAGGAATGTGGTGTCCTGTATCATTCCAGTTTCTCCGCTTTCTTCACTATCTTCACCACCCTCCATCTCTTGGTCTTGGATAGAGGCCTCGTCTCAGCTAGGAGCACGACATCGCCAACCGAGCACTGGTTCTCCTCATCGTGGGCGTAGAGCTTCTTGCGTTTCCGGACGAACTTCCCATAGAGGGGGTGCCTGGCCAGGGTTTCGGTGACCACAACAACGCTTTTATCCATCCTGTCGGATATGACCGTGCCTTTGACCGTCTTGCGTTTACTCCTTTTCATTTTAATAAACTAACCCTTTTTCTCGCTAAGGGTGAAATTTTAGAGCTTAGCCCCGGGCCTATTCAACAATTAGATGCTTAAAGAAAACCCCCTCGATCTCATACTCCCCTTCTGTCCAGATGGAAAGAATCTTATCCGTGGCCCTCACCGAGAGGCTTGGATAAATGGAATGCAAAGGTGTATCACCCGCTGAGGCCCCAGCAAACGAGCTCCTGCCATGGGCGTATAGGATGTTATAAGACCAGGGCTTGTATGGGTTTGGGTTCGGGCCGATCGGCCCTACTTGCACAATAACGCTATCTGCCCACAGAAGATAGGCCTTGTTTGAGTAATAGTCTATCCTGGGATGAGAGGCCTCGGCCCTTGCAGGTCCAACAGAACCATCGTATATGGGCCTCGTAAGGGCATAAGGCCGGTATCCCTTCACGAAAACGCTGTCCTTATACGAGTTGTGCCAAGCGATCCAAGCTGTGTCAGGACCAGAGATCGCAATATCGGGCCACTTAGCGTATGAGCTGGCCACGGTCTTCGTCTCGTCCCAGTCAGAGCCGTTGTATCTGGCCAGATAAACGGAATCGTTCCGGCCCCACACAACCCACGGGTATCTCTGATTGTTCAGATCAAAAGAGAGCCAGGCCGGCTCAGCCCCAACATTCAGGTTCTTAGAGTTGGATGAAGGTTGGTCATACCGGAACTTGAGCCACCGGATGTAATAAGAACTCTGGTATCTCCCATAAAAGACCAGGTGAATCGTATCACCGAGGCCCTGAATGTCCGGGAAAAGAGCCTGTCCAGTGTGAGCCCCTGAGCTCCACAACTGCACGGGGTTGGCCAATCCCCTATACCAGTAAAATAGGTTTCCGCTGTCAGAGGTAGTGAAAGCTATGCAGGGCCTTCCCCCAGCGATAGCTATTGCCACCTGGTCAACCTTGTTGTATGGCAAACCCGTGAGGTTTATCACTGAATCGGTATTGCCAAGGGTGTCCATTTTCAGGACCCTTATCCCCTTGAGAACAAGGGTTTTCTGGGCCGGATCATACTGTTTATAAGGGAAAGTAACCCAACACTTGCTTATCGTTCCTAGGGCTGGAACAAGGGCAAGCTTGTTTCCAGGGCCAAAGGTGGCCTTGGAGTGTCTAGAAGCGAGGAGGGTGTCTGTCTGATCATAGGCCTTTATGTATTCCCTCATGGTCATGTATGCCTGCTCAGGGTATTTCACGCTCGTGTCTGAGCTGGTCGGGCTGAAACCCACGAGGCCAAAGTCCTCTCCGATAAGCCAGTCAATTCCCCTCTCCCTGTAGTTATACATCTGAGCCACCGTTAAGTTGAAGCTGTCCGGGCTCATGAATCTCCTGAACACATCGTAGTAGTGAACCAGATACTCAGCCTTAAGCCGTGTTCTTTCCTGCCAGGATGGCGCCGTATCCATCAGGGTCACTGAGTTGGCCCCGAACTCGGTTATCCAGATCTCACGGTTTGCTATTCCGTGTTCCTGGTGGACATCAACCAGGGCCTGAAGAACCTCAGGAAGTGTTTCCCAGGGGTCAGTGTGGTAAGGTTCATTCGGGTTCGGGTAGTTCATTATCCTCCAGTCAACATAGGTGTGATACTCAAGGATGTCGCAGTAATCAGCCCCTCCAGCGTCAAAGAAGGCATCAGCCCACTGGTAGAGGCCGGGAGAGTCGGGATTATTGATGATGTATGGCCAGGGCCATTGCTCGTGCGAAATCCAAGGATACAGATAGTTCTTCTCATACCCGCACAGATTGAAGCTATGAGGTGACATCACCACCTTTATGTTCTGGTTGTATTTCTTTGCCTTGAGATACGCCGGTTTCTGGAAGTAGTTGACGAAATAAGCA
>JBDRYB010000027.1:0-24892 GCA_039803205.1 Caldifarciminota bacterium | reverse complement strand
GAGCTACGAGAGGAGGTATAGCGTCTTCACCAAGGCACTCCTGTGTCTTGGACGATTGCGAGGAGGATACGCCAGGCTATCCTGCATCAGAACCTGTTTCTGGGGGATGAGAGTATGTGAGATCTCAACCAAATCTTTACTCGTTGAGATTCAAGCAAGATCCGGGTTATAATTTATCTTAGGAGAGGCCTTTGATCCTTCTCGCCCTCCTCTCTGCCCGGTTGCTCCTCGTCGCGACGGGGGATGCTCTCATGCACCAACCCGTCCAGTCGTGCGCCTCTGACAGCGGATACGATTTCCTGTATGAAAAGGTGGCGCCTATAATCCGCTGGGCAGACATAGGCTTTGTGAATGTGGAGTTTCCCGTTGCTCCGAAGACCGGAAAACCGCCGAGGCCCTTCGTTTTCAACGCCAAACCAGAAGCGCTTTCGGCCTTAGCGAGGGCCGGGTTCACGGTATTCAACCTCGCGAACAATCACATGTTCGATCAGGGCCCTTTGGGCCTCTCTGAGACATGCTTCTACATGGATTCCCTGGGCCTGGGTTTTGTGGGGGCGGGAAGGAGCGCACAGGAGGCGAGGAGGGGCCTCGTAATGGATAAGAGCGGGATCAGGGTCGCCTTCCTGGCATACACGACGATCCTGAACATCTCAGGAAACTCCGATGACCCAAACAAGCCCCGTGTCAACATATTTGATATGGCCGCGGCTAAAGATGATCTCTCGCGCCTCAGGGATACCGTTGATTTCATCGTGCTTTCCCTGCACTGGGGGGCCGAGTATGTTAATGAGCCAACATCCCAGCAAAGAGCCACCGCGCACGCCCTTTGCGAGGCTGGCGCTGATGTGGTTCTCGGCCACCATCCCCATGTCCTCGGGCCCGTTGAAGAATACCGCGCCTCCGATGGCCGAAGGTGCGTGATAGCGTATAGCCTGGGGAACTTCATATCAAACCAGGAGAGAAACTACACCCTCAGCATGCCGCCCGAAAAAGGGGACCCGCGGGACGGGGTGCTTCTCTATTTGGCTTTCGTGGAGGACAGCTCGGGTAGGAGAATGGAGGGGCCCTGGGCTGTTCCCCTTTGGACGGAGAACCGAGGGGGAATAATAAGGAGTTGGCCCATGGAGATGTTCAGGCCTCATGACCCCAAGCTGATAGAAATTCGCTGGAGGAGAGTCTGGGAGGTTCTGGGTCTACCGGAGAGGTGAAAGCTCGCGCGCTGTTGCATGTCCATCCGAGAAAGGTTAATAATCAGCGCGCCTTACTCAGCTGGAACATGGTGGGCTTCAGGGGCATCTACTTCTACAGGGTTGTGGCAGAAGAAAGCGTGAGGACAGGAACCATCACCGTAGAGTAGCGCTGAGAGAAAGAGAATCAGCCGGGCTAGCTTTAGCCCGGCTTTGCTATTTTTCCGCTTTCCTTCCCCCTCTTGACCAAATTGTTTCAGCCACGAAAAAACCTCGCGCTGGCGCGGGCCTTGATCGGCCTCTGGCGAGGCCATTAAAATTTGCCCTTACGGGATAGTGAAGGAGGTTATGAATGAACAAGGCTGAGCTGGTGAGCAATGTAAGGAGGAAAACCGGCTTGACCAAAAAGGATGTTGATAAGGTCATTACCACGGTTTTCGCGGTCCTCGGAGAGGCCTTTGAGCGCAGAGAAAGGGTAGAGCTCAGAGGATTCGGTGTTTTTGAGGTCAAGAAATACAGGCCTAGAAGAGCCAGAAATCCCCAGACACAGGAATCCGTCCAGATCCCGTCACGATGGGTTGTTTTTTTCAGGCCATCAAAGTCTATAAAGGAGAGATTGTAGATATGCCGTGCGGTAGGAAACGCAAGCTCGCGAAGATAAGGAGACACAAGATCAAGAAAAGAAGGAAGCTTCAACGCCACAAGAGGAAATAGGAAGCGACTCTGTTGAAGCTGCTAATCATATCTGACACGCATATTCCTGATAGAACAAAGGCATTACCGGAACACATTTTAGCACTCGGAGAGAGCGTTGATGCCATTGTTCACGCTGGGGACTTCACCAGCGAGGATACCTTTGGGCTTTTGAAGGCTCTCGGCCCGCCCCTCTATGCGGTTAGGGGAAACATGGATGACAGTGGGCTGGCGAGGGTTCTTGATGATAAGCTGGTTTTTGAGCTTCAGGGATTGAGGATTGGCCTTACACACGGTAGCGGAGCGCCGTGGGGCTTAGCGGATCGGGTTAGAAAGGCATTTCCGGACGATATTGATGTGATCGTCTTTGGCCACAGCCACCTGCCATTTTTGGAGGAAACAGATGGCCTCTTGTTGTTTAATCCTGGTAGTGCGGCAGAAGGTAGCTATGGCATGCTTTACCTTGAGGGGGGAATGGCAAGTGGGGAAATACGGCACCTTGAGAAGTAAAGATGTTTTTCGCGCGCCCGTAGCTCAAGTGGATAGAGCGTGAGACTCCGGATCTCAAGGCTTGGGGTTCAAGTCCCCACGGGCGCGTGTTGGAGGCCGGATATGGCCGAGACAAAGGTTAAAAAGGTCTTCAGGTTAGGCTTTAGAAAGGACCTTTGCAAAAGGTGCGGCATATGCGTGAAGATATGCCCAAGAGAGGTCTTTGACCAGGAAAAGATAGGCTATCCAATAATATCCCGCGTGGATGCCTGCAATGGATGTGGGCTTTGCGAACAGCATTGCCCGGATTTCGCTCTCTGGGTTCAGGACGAGAACGGTGTTCCCGAGGAACATCCCGCTTGGTCAGCCCTTAGGATGTGGCACATGCCATCGGCTTGGTGCGCTGGGTGCGGCATAGGCACGGTCTTATACGCTGTGGCCAAAACCATCCAGGATCTAAACATAGACAAAGACAAGGTGGTTATGGTCTCCGGAATAGGTTGTTCCTCCAGAATGCCCGGATACCTTGACGCGAACACACTGCACACTACACACGGGAGAAGCCTCTCTTTCGCTGTTGGCGTAAAGCTGGCAAATCCGGAGCTCAGGGTCTTCGCGGTAATGGGCGATGGAGATGCGGCAGCAATAGGCGGCAACCACCTCATACACGCCGCCCGCCGCAACATAGACATGACGGCCATAGTCATAAACAACTACAACTACGGGATGACCGGAGGCCAGGGCTCCCCAACTACTCCCCTGGGCGCGAAGACAACCACAACCCCATACGGCGCGATTGAGCCTGCTTTTGACCTCTGCGAGCTCGTCAAAGGGGCTGGCGCGAACTATGTGGCGAGGACCACCGTGTTCCACTTTCCCCTCTTGGTGAGAATGATAAAAGAGGCCACAGAAACCCCAGGCTTTGGCTTTGTGGATGTGCTCTCAAACTGCCCTACCTACTACGGAAGGTTCAACCTCTCATCCGACCCATACGAGACCCTAGAGGCTTTGAAGGGCCAGGTCTTCAAGCTCGGCGGAGAGGCAAAGGAAGGCGCCCTGCCCATGGGCGTGATCCACAAGGGATCGAATCCCACAATAAACGAACTCATGAAGGAGCTCCTAGAATCATGGAAAGGATCGAGATAAAGCTGGCTGGTTCTGGAGGACAGGGGCTTTTGACAGCTGGCAAGCTCCTCGCTGAGGCCGCTCTCTTGGAAGGCAAAAGGGTTGTTGAGGTAAAGAACTACGGCCCTGAAGCCAGGTTGGGTTCATCTTCATCGGATGTGATAATCTCTGACGGAGAGATATACTATCCAAAGACAGAGAATCCCGACGCGGTTCTCCTCATGAACCAGGAGTCATATCAGAAGTTCGGCCCACGGGTCCGCGAGGGCGGGATAATGGTCGTGGATACGGACTTCGTCCAATCCCCAAAGAGCTTCAACAACGCGAGGCTTTACGCGCACAATCTTACCACAACCGCTAAGGATGAGACCGGCTACCCCATGACAGCGAACATCCTCGGCCTGGCAGTCATAGTTTCCCTAACAGGCGTGGTAAAAAAGGAATCCCTGGCAGAGGCCATAAAGCAAGAGCTCGCCAGCAAGGAGAAGTTCATCCCTCCGAACCTAAAGGCACTTGATGTTGGTTTTGAGCTGGGCAAAAGACTCTTAAGCGGTGGATAAAACCTTCGTAATGATAAAGCCGGACGCGGTGGCCAGAGGGGTCGTGGGTCAGATCATCTCAAGGTTTGAAACCATGGGCTTTGCGATCCTAAAGATGGAAATGAAGCGCCTGTCCCGGGATGAGGCTGAGCGTTTCTACGAGCCGCACAGGGCCAAGGATTTCTACGGAAAGCTGGTTGATTTCATAACATCGGGCCCGGTCGTTGGGCTTCTTCTTGAGAGAGAGGGCGCTGTTTCATCTGCCAGGGAGATAATAGGGTCCACTGATCCGGGCGAGGCCGCGGAGGGAACCCTGCGCAGGCTCTTTGGCACTGACATCACCCAAAACGCGGTTCACGCCTCGGATTCGCCGGAGAATGTTCTGAGGGAGGCTGGGATATTCTTTGGGACTTTTGATCCCTGACTACTCAAGGGAAATTCAAGCACCTTCTTCTCTTATTCTCGTAAATAGCCCAACCTGAAGCGCCGGGGGCGGTTTACCTCACGGAAACCCCTGGACACTGCTGGCGTTATCCGGCTTAGGGCTAGGCCTTTCAGCCGCCCGGGCCCTTGCTTTATAATATTCAGGCCTTGCGGAGCTCGGATATTCAGGAATTCAACCTAAACAGGGAGGTTGTTCGTGTGGTGCTCAGGAGCATAAGGGACAAACCAGGTGTCGCTGGTGAGCTCTGTTCCGCGCTCACGGAAAAGGGGGTTGAGATACTGGGAATATCCTATGACACATCAACAAAGGGCAGGGGGGATATCGGATTCGCTGTGCTCAAGAGCCAGAAGGACATAGCGGGGGATGTTTGTGAGGAGGTTCTGGCTGGAGCGGCATGCGAGTTCTACTCAATACACGAGGATGTCGCGATGCTCACATTTCGCATTAACCCGTCCAAAGATGCCTCAATGGTCGTCTCCGAGATATTTGAGGTTCTGGCTCAGAACGGCGTCAACATAGATATGATAAGCTACTCAAAGGGAGTTCTTTCCCTGATGGTCAAAATATACAGGCTTGATGATGCCATAGAGGCATTCCAGGACATGGGCATAGTCCCAGAGATAGGAGTTTGATATGAAGCTCGCAGAAGGAAATCACGCTTGCGTTGAGGGCGCAATCGCTGTCGGTGTGCGTTTTTACGCTGGTTATCCCATAACTCCATCATCCGAGATAGCTGAGGAGATGTCAAGGGCCCTGCCTAAGGTTGGAGGGATCTTCATTCAGATGGAGGATGAGATAGCATCCATGGGCGCCTGCATAGGCGCCCGGCTTGCTGGGGTGAAGTCCATGACAGCAACATCAGGTCCGGGATTCTCTCTCATGCAGGAGCACATCGGTTTTGCGGCCATGACCGAGGTGCCTGTTCTCATAGTTGATGTGATGAGGGGAGGCCCATCCACGGGGTTGCCAACGAAGACATCCCAGCAGGACATAATGCAAGCCCGGTGGGGTTCTCATGGCGATTACTCCATCGTAGCTCTCGCTCCCTGGAATGTGTATGAGTGCTTTGAGCTGACCGTGAAGGCAGTGAACATATCCGAGATGCTGAGGCTACCGGTTGTGCTCCTTTCTGACGAGGTCGTTGGGCACATGGTTGAGGGCGCTGAATTTCCTGAGGAGGTTGAGATATACGATCCTGGCCCCCTTACCATCCCGCCAGAGAAATACATACACTACGATGACGGGACGGAATACGGGGTTCCGAGGGCTGATTATGGAAAGGGCTACAGGTTCCACGCCACCGGTCTCGCTCACGACAAGGACGGGTTCCCAACCAACAACCCTGAGAAGGTGACATGGCTCTTGAACCGCTTCTTCAAGAAGATAGACGATAACATGGAGGCTCTTACGGATTACAGGATAGAAGGGTTTGATGATCCCGACATCCTCTTTGTTGCAATAGGAACGGTAGCAAGGACCTCCATGGATGTGATCCACGCGCTTGAACGCAAGGGCATTCGTGCCGCGCTCTTTAGGCCGAGGATAGTCTGGCCATTCCCGGAAAAGCACCTCTCGGCTTTTGATGGTAAGGTAGCCGGAATAGTAGTTCCGGAGATGAACCGTGGCCAGCTGATTCACCCTGTAAGGGAGGTAATAAAAAACACCGCGGTATACGGGATACACAAGTATAACGGTGAGATCATTTCCCCAGATGAGATAATGGCAGGCATGAAGGCATACCCTATATCAAAAGCGCTATGAAGAGGTATCTAAGAGCAAAGCTCCACAACGCCACCGTGACGGGCAAGGAACTGCATTACTCCGGGAGCATCCAGATTGACCCCGATCTCATGGAGCTGGTGGGTTTTGAGCCATACGAGATAGTGCTCGCGATAAACCTGAACAGCGGGCAGAGGTTTGAAACCTACATTAATCCAGGTAAGCGCGGAACTCGTGAGCTCGTTCTACAGGGCGGTGCGGCTAGGCTCGGGGAGATAGGCGATAAGCTGATAATAATGAGCTTTGTGTGGGCAGAAAGCCTGCCCTGTGAGCCAAAAGTAGTCTTCCTCAGGGAGGGGAACCGGGTTGAATGAGGGAGTTTTCGCGGCGGTTCTCGCGGCCGGGGAATCAACACGGATAAGGTCAAGCACCTCAAAGCTCCTACACTCGCTCTGTGGAAAGCCCGTTCTTGAGTATCCGGTCTCTGCCGCTTTGGGAATCGATCCGGATAAGATATTTCTCGTGACAGGCGGGCCCCACAAAGAGGATGTTGAGAAAGCGTTTTCCGGGAGAGGGCTTTTTTTCGTTCATCAGGAGAAACCCCTCGGAACGGGCCACGCTGTGATGTGCCTCAGGGCCAACTTGCCCGACAGCGGCATCCTGCTCGTTCTTCCCGGCGATGCCCCTTTGATAAGGCCGGAGACTATCAGGAAAATGCTTGATCTTTACTGGGACAAGAGCGCGAGGGCTGTTGTGATGACAGCGAGGCTCCCGGACCCTACAGGATACGGAAGGGTCTTCAGGCGAAGGAATGGGGGATTTCTGAAGGTGATAGAGCATCACGACGCGACCGAGGCCGAGAGGGCTGTGAATGAGGTCTGCTCCGGGATATATATATTCAGCATAGAGACCCTTTTCAGGTGGCTGGATAAGGTTGGCGCTGATAACAAGAAGAGGGAGTATTACCTTCCTGGGGTCCTGGAGCTCATTCAGGAAAACGAAGGAGGGGTCTGGATATACGAATCCAGCGATCCGGATGAGGTTTTGGGGATCAACACCAGGCATGACCTCGCTGTAGCGCACCTGGCAATGATAAGGCGCCTCGTCGGCCGATTCATGGAGCAAGGGGTAACATTCATAGACCCAAATGGCGTTTATCTGGAGCCGGATGTCCAAATAGGCGCGGATTCGGTTATATATCCCTGGGTTTCCCTGATGGGCAAGACAAAAATAGGCCGTGGGACAAAAGTGCTTTCCGGCGCGGTCATCGTGGATTCGGAGGTAGGGGACGGTGCTGTGGTTAGACCAGGATACTACGAGAAGGAGAGGATTTTATGATGGAGGAACTTGACCCATCCCGTTTTGAGGAACAGGTCTCCGGAGCCAAGATCGTGCTTCTGGATTTCTGGGCTACATGGTGCAGGCCTTGTAAGGCAATAGAACCCCACCTCGCGGCCATAGCCGAGGAGTTCGCGGATAAGGGAGTGAAGGTATTGAGGTTGAACGCTGATGCTTATCCCGAGACCGTTGCGAGGTTTGGCGTCTTCTCCCTCCCCACTGTGCTCTTCTTCAAAGAGGGCAAGCTCGTTGACAAGATAGTCGGGGCGAGGCCAAAATCCGACTTCACGAAGCTGATAGAGGAGCTTTTGGATTGAAGGGGGCGAAGGAGAAAGCCAGATGGGCGATCCAGCTCGCCAAGCTGGAGCCAACTCAGGAGCTCATTGAGCACATGAGCAAGATCCTGGGATTCCTGGAGTCGTTCTCTGAGCTTGACCTCTCGGATGTTGAACCTTTGGTTTCGCCGCTTGAAGGGGACACTCCGCTGAGAGATGACGAGCCAAGCAGGCCTATCTCCCGATCAGAGGCCCTGCGTGACGCACCCGATACACAGGCGGGGTTTTTCAGGTGCCCGAGGCCATAGTTCGCTCAAACCTGAGCTACCAGATGATAGGTCTCAGGCTCAGGGGTTTCCACGATTTTCGCTCTTCTGGTTCATCAAATACTCAACCAGCTACTCCACTCCTCCGTGAACATCCAATACCTCAAGGACACCGAATACCTCTCTGAAGGAGTCTTTTTTGTCTTCTCTATTAAGAACCTCTGGCGGTGGGGTCTGGATATCTTGCACCCTTCCATCTGCCCTGCCATTTGCTGGTCTGATGAACGAGATAATGGTAAGCCTGGCAAAGCCAGCAACATCTTAACTCTCATGAGGGTCTAGAAACAAAAACCCTCCATATGAGGGAAAGGGATGTTTTGTTTGCATCCCTGAAAACACCATTTTCGACTCTCTCAGAGGGGAGTTTCTGAGCAATAGAACCCTAGAAAGATCCTTCCACCCATCCTCCAAAGACCATTTTTAGGCCCTGAACCCACCTCGGTTGAGATTCGTGCAGGAAGTGGGTTGAAAGAATGCGGTAAATATAAAAGATCAAGAGTTCTGATAAACCCACCCCTTCCTCTCTCGTTTGATAGAGCACCTCCATTCATTATTGCCGCGAATTACAAAAAGGCTGGCAAACCCAACCGGATTCAGAGCAAAGCGCCCCAAATATACAGTGGTCTCAGTTAGGCAAGGCTACCTTAAGCACGGGGAACCTGCCCCTACTACATGTTCTCTATAAGCGCCTCCCCGAACTCAGAGCACTTCAGCTCGGTCCCCTTCTCCCCCTCAGCGGCCCAGCCCCTCACCAGGTCATAGGTCCCTTTGCGCTGGGCAAGTGTTTTCTCTGTGGCCTTGTGGATGAGGTCAGCGGCCTCCTTCCAGCCAATGTATTCAAGCATCATTGCGGCTGAGAGTATGAGGGATGAAGGGTTAACCTTGTCCTGGCCTGCGTATTTCGGCGCGGTTCCATGGGTCGCTTCAAAGACCGCGAGGAAATCACCTATGTTGGCTCCAGGAGCCATCCCGAGGCCTCCGACGCCTGCCGCGGCCGCGTCCGAGATGTAGTCCCCGTTCAGGTTCGGCGTGATTATCACATCGTATTCATCGGTCCTGGTGAGTATCTGCTGGAACATGTTGTCCGCTATCCGGTCGTTCGCGAGGAGCTTGCCCTCCGGCAGTTGGCCTCCGTGCTTGTCCCAGAGATCCGCCTCCGTCACGAACCTGTCCCTGAACTCTGGTTCCGCGATGACCTCGTAGCCCCAATTCATGAAAGCGCCCTCCGTGAACTTCATGATGTTTCCCTTGTGCATGAAGGTCACGGAACGCCTACCGTTCTCAAGAGCGAATCTTAGGGCCTTTCGTATGTGGCGCTTGCTCCTCGTTGGGCCCATGGGCTTTATGCCTATGCCGACATCAGAAAGCATCTTCTGTTCCGAGACACCGAACTCCCTGAGGAGCTCAATGAGGCGCTTTGCCTCCGGTGAGCCGGATTGATACTCAACCCCTGCGTAGACATCCTCCGTGTTCTCCCTGAAGATGACCACATTCATCTTTTCCGGGTGCTTCAGGGGGGAGGCGGAGCCATACCAGCGGACAGGCCTCACGCAGGAGTAAAGGTCAAGCAACTGCCTTATGCTGACATTCAGGGACCTGAATCCACCGCCTATAGGCGTTGTCAGAGGGCCTTTTATGCTCACTATGTGCTCCCTGAGGTCGTTTATGGTGGCCTCCGGCAGGTATTCGCCTGTTGCATCTCTTGCCTTCTCGCCTGCTAGGACCTCTTTCCAGGCTATCTTGCGCTTTCCGCCATAGGCCTTTGCCACAGCGGCATCAACGACCTTCAACATCGCGGGGGTTATGTCCCTTCCTGTCCCATCCCCTTCTATGTAGGGGATTATAGGATTGTCTGGAACAACCAACCTATCCTTTTCTATCCTTATCTTTTCTGCCATGTTTTTTTACCTCTTTTTAAAAGCCTTTTGGGTTTTCTGCTTCTCTTTTGTAAAGCACCCTGCCCGTTCTCAGGGCATCGCGAGCCACAAAGTTGTCAAGCTCGTCCTCGCGGCGGACCTTAAGGCTATCCTTGGTTGCCACGAGGCCATGTTGCGCTTGCTCCAAACATCTTAGAGCTTCGTTGCCTCGCATTCTGCCTCAGAGGACTATGTCCCCGTGTTTCTTTATGTGCTCAATGAGGCCTCCATCCTCAAGTATCCGAAGGAGCTGAGGAGACAACGGCCTAAAACGGGCCTCCTTTCCGTTGGTTAGGTCCTTGACAGTGCCCTCAGATAGGTCAAGCTCCAGCTCGTCGCCCTCGTTTATGAAGGATGTGTCAACCGCGATCACAGGCAGGCCGATGTTTATGGAATTTCTGAAGAATATCCTGGCAAAGGACCTCGCGAGAACGGCGGATACCCCCGCGAGCTTTATTATGGTTGGCGCGTGCTCGCGAGAGGAACCGAGGCCGAAGTTCCAGCCAGCCACGACGAAGTCCCCGGGCTTCACATTTGGGGCAAAGTCCTGCCTCGCGTCCTCAAGAACATGCTTAGCTAGTTCCGGCAGGTTTGACCTGAGGTGAAAGTATCTGCCAGGAGCGATGTGGTCAGTGGATATGCTGTCCCCGAACTTCCACGCTCTTCCTCGCATCTTCATCTCATCACCTCCCTGGGATCAGTTATCCTTCCGGTTAGAGCGCTCGCCGCGGCCGTTGCCGGTGAGGAGAGGTAAATGAATCCCTTTGGATTGCCCATTCTACCCTCAAAGTTGCGGTTCTGGGTTGATAGGACAACCTCCCCTGAGCCCAAAACGCCCTGGTGAACCCCAACGCACGGCCCGCAACCAGGAGGAAGGATGAGCCCACCAGCTTCAACGAAGGCGCGCAGGAGGCCCTCTTCCATGGCTCTCAGATATATCCTCCTGGAAGCGGGAACCACTATGAGCCTCACGCCGGGCGCGACCTTTTTGCCCCTGAGGATCTCAGCGGCCACCCGGAGGTCAGATAGCCTTCCGTTCGTGCATGTTCCTATGACAACCTGGTTCAGCTTCACATCCGAGAGGTCCTTCGCCAAAGCGGTGTTATCAACCCTATGGGGTTTTGACACGGTCGGCTCTATCGCGCTGAGGTCATACTCAAGGGTCCTCTCGTATTCGGCATCCGGATCGGGCTTTATTTCCCTGAAGGCGTTTCCACGGCCCCATTCCTCGAGGTATTTCCTGGTTATATCATCCGAAGGGAAAAGCCCTGCCTTTGCCCCGGCTTCCACTGCCATGTTTGAGACCGTTAGCCTGCTCTCCATGTCAAGTGCTTCCATGTCACCAGAGAACTCAAGCGCCTTGTAATCAGCGCCGTCAGCGCCTATGTCGCCGATAAGGTGGAGGATGAGGTCCTTTGAACAAACGCCCTTCTGGAACCTTCCCCTGAGGACAACCCTGTAGCTCTCTGGGACCCGAAACCAGGTTTTCCCAGTTGCCATAGCGACCGCTACATCCGTAGAACCCATTCCCGTAGCGAAGGCGCCGAACGCGCCTGCCGTGCATGTGTGAGAATCCGCTCCAACTATGAGCATTCCAGGTGCGGCGCGCTCCTCAGCGACCAATTGGTGACAGACTCCCTCTCCTACCTCAGATACCACTGCGCCTGTTTTGGAGGAGAAATCCCGCATGAAAATGTGATCGTCTGAGAGCTCCTGACGGGGGCTAGGAGCCGCGTGGTCAAAGAAAAATACCGTGGATGAGGGATTCGCAACACGCTCAAAGCCCAGCTTCCCTATCTGGCGAACCGCGAGAGGCCCTGTTCCATCCTGCGCGAAGGCGAGATCAACCCTCGCGACGACCATGTCCCCTGCCCTCGCATCGGTTCCGCTCTTCTCGGAGAATATCTTCTCAGATATGGTTTTTCCTGCCATAGACTCACTTTTTCGCTTGGTATTTCGCGTATAGCTCGGGCATGTGCTTTTTGACGAGATCGTGCATCTCCTGGTCCGACATGGTCGTTACTCTCCCAGCGTCGTATGTGGCTATTAGCTCCTCGTATATCTTCTGAATTCCGGGGTCCGACTTAGAAACCTCAAGCCCAAGGTTATCGGCTATCCATTTGGCTATACCAGCAACGCCCGACTTGTCGGTTATAGCAACTCCCGGCGGCCTTCCGAGCAGGGATGTGGTGTCAAAGATGTTGTAGACCTCCTCAAACTTCAGGAGTCCATCAGCGTGAATTCCAGCTTGGGTTATGTTGAAGTTCTTGCCGACTATGGGTTGCCACGGCGGTATCGGTAGCCCGGTCTCACGCTCTAGGTATCTGGCGAGCTCCGTGAGCACCTGGAGGTTGAGTCCGTTAAGGTCCCCCTTCAGGCCTATGTAGTGGATGATGGCTCCCTCCATTGGACAATTGCCTGTCCTCTCGCCTATTCCCATTATGGTGGTGTTGGCGTAGGCTGCACCGTAGAGCCAGGAAGCGACCGTGTTCGCTATCACGAGGTGGAAATCGTTGTGAGCGTGTATCTCAAGCCTATCAGATGGTATCCCAGCGCAGTGCCTGAGGTAATACACCATCTTCGGGATTGACCTCGGGAGCGCGGCGTTGGGCCAGGGCATTCCAAAGCCCATAGTATCGCAGATCCTGATCTTTACGAACAGGCCTGTCTCCTGGGAGAGCTCCATGAGCTCCTGCGCGAAGGGCACGACGCATCCCCAAAAGTCAGCCCTCGTTATATCCTCAAAGTGGCACCTCACAGCCTTGAGGCCAGCGTCCGCAGCGGCTCTTACCACTTCCTTATACTTGTCTATGGCCTCCCGTCTGGACTTGAATCCCATCTTCTTGAAGATGTGGTAGTCGGATATGGATGTGAGCATTCCGGTCTCTTCAAGGCCCATATCCTTTACGAGCTGGAAGTCCTTTGGGTTTGCCCTTATCCAGCCAGTGACCTCAGGATACTTGAGGCCAAGGGCCCTCACCTTATCAACGGCCTGTCTGTCCTTTTCGGTGTAGAGGAAGAACTCAGATTGCCTTATGACTCCGTTTGGGCCCCCTAGTTCGGAGAGCATCTTGTATATATCAACTATCTGCTGAACGGAGAATGGCGGCCTGGCCTGCTGGCCGTCGCGAAATGTGGTATCAGTTATGTATATGTCATCAGGAAGCTCAGGGACAACCGTTGTTCCCTCAAAGGCTATCTTCGGTGGCAGGGAATACGGGAAGTATTCCCTGTAAAAATTGGGCTCCCCTGGTTCCACGAGGGGAAACCTCTCGGCCGGTGGATGCAGAAAGTTGTTCCACTTGTTCATGTTTAGCCTCCCTAAAAAGGGTTCTGCGCTCAGCTCAAAGCTTAAACCCTCCATAGCCTCCTTTGCAACAACAATGCCCCCCAGATGGGCTTACCGGAGTGTTTCAAAATTCCGGATCACCGAACCAAGGGCCCAGGGGGTTAAGGCGTTGTCTGAGTTCCAAGAGCTCCTTAGCTGTCTCCTCGGGGAGATATGGCAAGAGTCTCTTTGGGGGCCTCTGAGGCTGGTCAGCTCATCGGCCTGCCGCTTCTTGTTCTCACCTTGAGTATGCTAGCCTCGTTGAGGTGAAGAGGTTTAGAAGTGCCTCAAGGCGGCCTGGTTCACCACCCCTATCTGAGGGTCGTATTCGGTGATCACATTTTTGAAACGCCCCTTCGCGTTTGGGTGATCTTATTTTCGGAGCTATACGACAATTTGATCTGGGCCTATTGGAGGATTTATAATTTCAGCTTGAACGAGATGATTTCCTGAGAAAGTGAGGTAAAAAACCATGGAAAATAACGAAAGAAGATATACCCTGTATATGAAGGTGGGGGACGATGAGGTCTCGGCGTCCGCCGATGACGCTGGCTTTGTTCGGGAGATGCTTGAGGAGTTCAAGTGTCTTCACCTGGGTAAGCCAAGAACCGTTTCCTTAGCTGAGCTTGTTTCTGAGAAGGCCGCCCCCAAGGATGTAGTGGATGCCGATTTCATTGAGCTCTACAAGAAGGTCCGCCCCAAAAAGGGCGTGGACAAAGCCCTTCTCTACCTCTACTACCTGCATCAGAGGGGCGAAACTAAGGGCGTGAGGCCGAGGGAGATAGTTCGGGCAATAGCCACAACCGGCGACAGGGCCCCGAGCGCCATCTCCACGAGCCTCGGCTACATGAGGCGCATTGGCATAGTTGATATGAAGGACAGGTTCTGGTTCATAACCGAAAAGGGAGCGGAAAGGGTGGAGAGAAAGCTCCTAAAATAGAGAGGCGCGAGCGGACGCATGGGCTTGGTTTTCGGGACCGCTGGTATTCCAGCTAGGTCAAAGGGCCATTCGACCGACGAGGGACTCAGGGAGGTGGCTGGGCTCGGCCTCGGGTGCATGGAGCTGGAGTTCGTCCGCGGGGTTCACATGAACCAGGCCCTAGCGAGAAATGTCAAGGGCCTCGCTGATGAGCTGGGTGTCATTCTTTCTGTCCACGCACCATATTGGATAAACTTGAACGCGAAGGAGAAACCGAAGCTGGCCAGGTCTGAGCGCTACATCCTGGACTCAGCGAGGGTCGGTTTTGCGGCTGGCGCCAGGGATATCGTCTTTCATCCGGCTTTCTATACGGGAGATGATCCCCCTGCTGTGCACGAGAGGGTAAGGGAATCCATAAAAAGGATCCAAGAGACCTTGAAATCAGAGAAAGTTGATGTGATCCTGAGACCCGAAACAACCGGTAAGCCCACCCAATATGGCTCGCTTGAGGAGCTTGTTCTGTTATCCTCCGAACTGCCCGGAGTTCTCCCCTGCGTGGATTTCGCTCACCTCCACGCGAGAACAGGTGGGGCCATAAACACCGAGAAGGAGTTCCACGAGGTTCTTGATGTAATTGAGAAAGATCTCGGCCCCTCTGCCCTACAAAGAATGCACATCCACATGTCGGGAATAGTATATACAGCAAAGGGCGAAAGAGAACATATTCCACTAGAGGAATCTGACATGAATTGGAAGGGGGTTCTGAGGGTTCTGCATGAGCGGGGCGTTTCGGGCCTGGTCATATCAGAAAGCCCAATACTTGAGGACGATGCCCTCCTCATGAAGGGGTTTTACGAGGGACTTTCTTGATCTGCCTTTCTGTGGCCGGATTCGATCCCTCTGGAAGCGCTGGCCTTCTCGTTGACCGGTTCGCAATTGAGTCCTCTGGAGCGAGGCCCTGCTTGGTTCCTGCGGCTCTCACGGCCCAATCCTCCAAGGGTGCAAGGAGCGTTATTCCTGTTCCCTCTGATTTCCTCATAAAGGAGATTGAGGCCCTCCTTGAGGATGGCGAGATAAGGTCTGTCAAGACCGGCGTCCTCTACTCAAAAGATAACATAAGGGTGATTGCAGGATTCATGCGTGAAAATCCGATCCCCTTGGTGGTTGACCCGATCATCAAGGCCTCATCCGGATTGCCCTTGCTTGAAAGCGGCGGCCTGGATGTTCTCGTTGATGAGGTGTTTCCCCTTGCCCTTCTGGTTACCCCAAACCTATGTGAGACTGAGGCGCTGACCGGTCTAAGACCTAGTGATCTTGAGGAAATGTTCAAGGCTGGGGAGATGATCTCCTCTATGGGCCCTAAGGCGGTCCTCATCAAGGGAGGCCATCTTGAAAGCCCCGTTGATCTTCTTTGGTTTGAGGGCGAGGCCAGGGTATTTCCACACGGAAGAAAGCCTGCTAGGAGGGGGACCGGCTGTGCCCTCTCGTCCGCCATAGCCGGAAGGCTTGCTCTCGGGGCCGTTCTGCCGGAGGCTGTCGCGTGGGGAATAGATTGGGTTCAAGGGGTTTATCTAGGGTGAACGCTTGCGCCTCATAATTTTTGGAAGCAGGGGCCCGGAACCTCCTCAGGTTCTCAGCTGTGACTATTGCACCGCTGGGAAATCTCCGAAAACCCACCCTTTGCCTCTGGGCCGCTTTTTTTGGGGCCACCTAGCCCTTACTTGACCCCGGAAGGTGGGGCCTGAGGCCCTGTTCTTGTTTCCCTTTGCCCTTTTTGTCCTCGTTTGATGGATTACTCCTCATGTTCCACCCACCATGTTTGTAATAGAATTATTGCTCGTTTGCAGTTGAGTGCAACGCCTGAGAGTTCAGCTTGGGTTTGAGCCATGGCTCATCCCTTAAACATCATTTTCCCGAGGCCACTATTGTCCGTATAAAAATCCCCTGCCGTAGGGTAGGGCTCCTCTTCTCAAGCTGGGAGTTCATGTATTCAAATGGGTTAGTATCTTCTTGTCCCTGAACCTCATGAGAGTGGTGTCATCCGGATGTCATCCCCAAGCGTCAAACTGATTATCTTCACGAAGAGGAAGCTGTATCTGAGTTGTTGAACAACCCGGAAATCTGAGAGGTTGTAGGGCCTCTCATCATCAAACTGATCCCAACTTATCCTTCCTTAAAAGCCGTGGTTGGGCGCGAGTTGGCGGAAAGTTCTGAGACGAACCAAAACTTGAATGAGATTAACCCGGAACCTTAGACTATGCCCGTGAACGAAAAGATGGAGCTGAGGGATTTTACCAGAGGTCTCTAGTGATCAGTAAGCTAAAACCCATGTGTTTGCCTCGGGCGGTTAACTTCAACAACCAAAGAGGGATGAGGAACGAGTGGTCATGGAGATTCTGAGATATCCCGGCCAAGAGATAACGATGCCCTGCTGTGTGACCGTGGGGAATTTTGACGGTATTCACCTCGGCCATAGGGTTCTCATTGACGAGTGCGTCCAGTTCGCGAGGCGCCATGGCCTCGTCTCTGCTGTGATGACATTTGAGCGCCCTCCCGGCAAAGAAAGGCTTCTCACAACCCCCGATGAGAAAAAGGATCTCATTGCCGCTCTCGGGCCGGATAGGCTGATAATCCTTGATTACGAGGAGATAAGGGATTGGATACCGAGGAAGTTTCTGGATTTTCTCAGGGATGAGGTTGGGGCAAAGCACATAGTTTCCGGCCCGGATCACCGTTTTGGCAGATACGGTGCTGGTTCTCCGGCCATGATCCTGGAGGATACGGAGAGATGGGAAATTGGCTTAACCGTCTTGCCCCCTCTGAGGTTCCGCGGGGTCTTCGTTAAGAGCGGATTCGTCCGTGGACTCATAAGATCGGGCGCGGTTGAAGAGGCCGCTTATTACCTCGGGTATCACTATCCGATCTCAGGGAGGGTTACCGAGGGAAGGGGAATAGGTTCTGATATAGGTTTCCCAACAGCAAACCTCATCACGCCAAAAGAGAAGCTTTTGCCCGCCGATGGGGTCTACGCGGTTATGGCCAACGATAGGCCAGCTGTCTGCCACATCGGCCCCCGTTTCCCCGATGGGGAGTTCAGCTTTGAGGTCCACATCCTTGATTTTGCTGGTGACATAACGGGGCAAACCCTGAGAGTGGTTTTCCACAAGCGCCTCAGGGACACTATGAATTTCAAGGACACCGAAGAGCTCAGAGCTCACATATCTGCTGATGTAGCAAGGGCAGATGAGTATTTCAGCCAGATCTGAGAGGTTTTCGCTGAGATCTCACATACTCTCACCCCCCAGAAACAGGAGTGCCTTGGTGAAGACGCTATACCTCCTCTCGTAGCTCGTGAGGCTGGGTATGAAGGTGGAGACGAAGGGTTCTATGGCCATACCAACGAGAATGAGGAAAGCGCAAGCGAGGAATATGGCCTTTATCAATTGCCCAGAGGTGCACCTTGTCCAGAATGAGACCCTCCTTGGCCCCCATGGACTTGAGCCAGAGCTTCAGCTTGGAATAGCTCACACCTGTAAAAACATCAGGTTCAGGGTGGAGCTTACCTTGAGGTGAGAGAGCTTCTGTGTCTCAGAATCCAGACAGCTCATTGTTTCCCGTGCATTTCAAAGGTTTTGACCCAGCCTGAATAAGCCTGAAACGGCGTAGCAGAGGCCGTATAAAAAGCCGTGTTAGACCCTGGATCAATAGCTGAGCAACTGGCCTTTACCCATTTCCTCACCTCTTGAAGATTTCATCAGGGTTATCCGTGCCTCACATGATAGCTCGCCAGAGCTTCTCTTGATCCACTCGTACTCGTAATCGGCTCCTCATCCACGCTCACTGATACCGTGAGCCACATGAGGCCTCTGGTTATGACCGAGAGCTTACCGCATTGGATTACCCCTGAGACAGCATCCCTCACCATTGCATAACGCCTGCCATGTCCCAAGACTTCCATCAGTGGTGAAGGATATTCAAGGAGTCCTTCCATAGGAGACAAATTATGAGGATCAGGGAAAGTTTTGGGTAAGGGTCAGTTTGAGCTACCTGGAATGCCTGGAGATTATCCCCCTCAGGAACCCCCAATCTTCTTTCCTTGGGAGGAGGAGCACGGAGAGAGGCAACCGGGCGTGCTTCACAAACCACCAGAGGCCCAGGATCCCTCCCAGGCTGTAAACAACGGTTGAGGCTATTGACGCGCCGGCAACTCCCCATTTGGGTATCATAATGAAGTCAAGGGGGATCATGAGAGCCAGAGAAAAAAGGGTCAGGTATGTGGCGTAGATGGGCTTATCTATTCCCATGAGGTAGCTGACAGAGAGCTTGGCATAGCCGAAAAGCCATATTCCAGGCAAGATGAGCAGAAGAGGCAGATAAGAGGAGGAGAACTGCGGGCCATATATGATCCATATGGCGAGCCAACCAAACCCGGCAAGGATTATTGCGCCTATGAATGTTATAAACTGGGTTATGCGGACTGAGGAAGCGGCAAGGCTCCTTGCCTCATCCTCCGGTAGTGCCGCGGCCCTTGGAAAGAGAACCAAAGCCACAGAACCAGGAACGAACCAGAGGAATTCGGCCAGGCCCACAGCCGCAGCGTAGATGCCAACGCCATAATTGCCTATGAAATAAGCCACAATAAAGGCATCAAGCCTGTAATTCAGGAACTGGAGGGCATTGCCAAGGCTGGTTTTGAAGCCAAAAGACAGGACCTTTTTCCAGGCATCCTTCTTTGGTGCGAGGGAGAGGGCTGGCCATAGGATCATCGCACCGAGGATAACCAAAATCAGCTCCCTCACTGGCACGCTCAGAACAGCCCCCATCACCCCAAGGCGCCACCACCATACCATTATGGCCGCTAAGAGCATTGATAAGAGGCTTCTCCCCGCATCAAACCCGTTGAAACCAATGAAATTCCCCTTTGCCCTGAATGTCTCCTGGAATGCCTTGGAAAACAGGGCTGGAGGGATGGCTGTGATGGTCAGGAACCATATGGCATCGCTTAGGCCTGAAAGCCCCACATATCTCCTCCAGGGGCTGATGCTCCAAAGAAGACAACAGAGAACCACGGAGGAAATGGTGCATGTCCACAGAAGCGCGGCTACCCCAGCCTTCAGGGATTCCTTCTGCTTGCCCGCTAGTAGAATGAGGCCATAATCCACCCCTACGGTTCCTATTGTGGCCATGTAGGTCACCACCATCATGGAGAGAGACACGATACCTTTACCTTCTGGGCCGAGTATGCGGCCAACTATCGCGCTGAAAAGGGCGTAAAACAGGACACCGGCTATCCTGGAGGAGAAGGTCAGCAGGTTATCACGGAAGAAGCCTCCGAGCATGATTGATAAGTATGGCACGAGTGCACGGGGATTTGCAAAATAACATCTTGATCTTGCACGGAGACCAGGCATGGATTTATAATATTTAAAATGGTAAATGCACCGAGATTTACAATAGGATCCGCCAGCAAGCTGTTCTCAGCGCTCTCAGATCCCGTGAGGCTCAGGATCCTGATGTTTCTTGCCGCGCATGACCTCTGTGTATGCGAGATAGCGAGACTCATGGAGATACCCCAGCCAACCCTCTCAAACCACCTCAGGGTTCTGAAAGAGGCTGGGCTGGTGATTTCAGAAATAAAGGGGCGCTGGAGGTTATACAGACTCGGGAGGATACCAGGCCCCCTAAAGAATCTCCTTGCTGAACTGCTTGATGACGAGAATGTGAAATCTGACCTGGAGAAGCTGAGGAAATATTTGACGGAAAGTCGGATTTTCTGTGAGGAAACAAGGAGCAAGTGAGATATGTTTTTCAGAAGAAAGAAGATCTCCCCGGAGATAACGAAAAAAGTAGGCATTCCAAGCAGATCCGGTCACGATGTTGCTCGTTTCCCCATGCAGGCGCCCATCCTGGTGGTTTTTGGCCTGGGCGAGCAGGGGGTCCAGGTTTCATGCGTCACGCTTGATCTCCCAAAGGATACCGCGGAGAAAGTCATGTTCATCAGGGAGAACTGCGATGTCTTACTGGCATACGATGCTAATAGGGATTTCCTGAACATGCTCATGGACGAGGGTCTTGAGATCTACATCACGGATGACAGGAGGCCGGAGGCCGCGCTCTACAGCTTTCTCGCCGGCAAGCTTGACCAGTTTCTCGGAGGGCCATGCCCTTCGTGCGGAAAAGGCCTTGCCTGACCATAGAAAATCTGTTATAATATAAGGCCACCTCTAGGAGGTGAAGGATATGTTAAAGCTGGTATTACAATTGCCTTACTCTGGCGTGGAAAGGGAGGTTGCGGTTGAGAAGGTCCCGTTCACCATAGGCTCTGCCCCAACCTCTGATCTGGTAATAGCGACTTTGGCCCCCGAGCACATGTTAATAGAGAGAAGAGGGGAAAGCTACTTCCTTCAGGTAAAGCATCCGGGTATCAAGGTCAACGACAAGCCTCTTATGGGCGAGGTCCTTCTCTTTGAGGGGGACAAGGTGGTCTTCTTGGGCGGAAGGCTTCTGGTTAAGGAGATGCCCGTCGTGCTTGAGGAAGGTTCCCAGGCCACCCAATTCCTTCCGATGGAGGAACTGCCATACTTCAAGGTGCTTTCCGGACCCGTAATGGGCGCGGTATACGAGCTCGGAAACCCCGGGATCCTGGGCCGGGGTGAGGATGCTGACTACCGTCTTGATGATCCCTACATCTCAAGGAGGCACCTGCGGATTCACATAGTCAACGAGAAGATTGAGGTTGAGGATATAGGCGGGAAGAACCCGGTTCTCGTGAACGGGAAACCCCTCCTCGGGAGGACTCGCCTCTCTTCAGGGGATGAGCTTGCCATAGGAAAAACCAGACTGCTTTTCATAGACCCCTCCGAGAAATCCGAATCCGAGGTCTTCGCGGCCCGGGGGGGCAAGAGGGTTCCGATAGCGATATGGGCATCCTTGGGCGCTGTGGGAATAATAATAATCGGAATAGGGGTATTCCTTTTCTTCCAACAGAGGGCTCAGACATATACGAACGCGATATCCGGCGGAAAATCTGCCTTCTCCTCAGCTCAGTTCATAACCGAGACAGAGGGCAAGGTGAGGGAATACAAGAGGGCTGAGGAATCCTTCAAAAAGGCACTGAGCATAAAGAAGAACGATCCGGAGGCGAGCGAATGGCTCACACGCTCAGAGAAATACCTCCAGGGATGGACATCCGTTGCAAGGGCAGAGACCCTAGTGGCACAGAAGAACCTCTCAGAGGCGCTTTCGCTTCTGGAGGCTGTGATGGCCGAACCTGAGTTCAAGGACGAGAGATACATCGGCTACCTCTATGACGATGTTCTCAGAAACCTCTTTGTCATTGAGTCATACAACACCGCAAAGCAACTTTACCTTGAAAAGAGAGACAAAGAGGCCTTGAATGTCCTTTCTATGGCACTATCAACAGCGCCGGATCACCCCCAGCTCCTCGCTCTTGAGCAAACAATAAGATCCGCCAAGAAGGAGAGCAAAGAGGAGCGCGAGAAGAAACTCGCTGTCATAGCCCAAAAGAGCCAAACCCAAACCGGTACCGTTCCCACTTACACCGACCTCGGCGTGAAAAAACCCCAGATAGAGATGGCACAACCAAGTATAGACATAAGCAAGACAAGTGGCGTGACAACCGGTTCATCCGGATTAGGGAAACCATCGGTTGACCTCTCGGCCCAGCTCCCTAGCGTGGGGAACCTAAACCTTGAGACCGGGGGACCAAAGGTCACAGGGCCAACAGGGCCGAGCATATCCCTTGATACGAAGCTGGACAAGGTTGGGGACCTCAAGAAGGCATATGACGAGGAGCACAACATAGACAAAGCTTACAGGTTGGCACAGCAGATACTGAACGAGGATCCGAAGAACACCACCGCGAAGATGTATGCGAGGAAATGCGAGCTCGAGCGAAAGGCAAGGGCATACGAGAAAAACGGGGACAAGGAAAACGCCCTGAAATATTGGGAACAGCTCCTATCGCTTGATCCAGGGAACAAATGGGCAAAGGAAGGAATAAGCAGGAACTCGCAGTAGCTAGCGGAGAGCAATCTTAACCTCAACTTTGACACTAAAACCCTGATCTTCGGATGACTTATTCCCTGAGTTCCGCGTAAAATCAAGGTGGATAAGCTCATAGCCACCCTCTCGGGGTTCACGGAGAAGGTCATGGTTCTCAAGGCATCCGAGGATATGCTCCTCAGATGGGCTAAGCCCTATGGGGATGTCTATGTCCTAGAGAGCCTCTGGAAGGGCTTAGGCCTTGAGGCAATCCTGAGCCGGATAGACTCGGAGAAGAGAAACGAGTTTCCCCTTGAGAGGGCAATATTCTGTATGGTCTACCATAGGTTCTCTGACCCTGGCTCAAAGCTATCCCTCTCAGAGAAGCTCAGGGAGGAATACCTCATAGAGGGCTCTGAGAGCCTCGATCTCCATCACCTATACAGAGCCCTTGATGACCTCAGAAGAAGGTTTGGGATAAAGAGGGCAGTGTTTGTCTGCGACAGGGGCATGGTGTCAGAGGCCAACCTGAGGCTCATGGATGAGGCTGGTTATGACTACATAACAGGATTGAGGATGGCATCTCATCCTGCCAGAAAGGCCCTCTCAAGGCAGGGTAGATACCACAGGATAGAGAGGGAAGGTAAGCCAGAGCTCTGGGTAAAGGAGGCGGTAGTTGATGGTGAACGCTACATAATATGCTACAACCCTGATGAGGCTGAGAGGGGGGAGATGGAGACCAACCCAAAAGCCCTGATAAGAAACAGGGGATAGAGGAAGGGCCTCCTTGAGATAGACCAGGCTAAGGTCTCAGAGGCCGAGAGGTATGATGGCAAGTATGTCATAAAGGTAAGCGATCCTCGTTTGACAACCGAAACAGCCGCCCTCGCTTACCGTGAGCCTCAGCGACCATGGTGCCGACTCCTTGGGGCGTGATCTGCTGAGAGAATTAGGTGTCAAAGTTGGGCCTAAAACAGCGCGACGCCCGCAAAGACGCTAGTGGTGCCGCTGACCTCGGCCGAAACCCCCCTCACCAGGATGTCATTGATCCGGATGCCCCTTGAGCTCAAAGCCCTCTCAGCCATGAACCTCACTTGATCCTCGGCCTCCTCAAGGGGAACCCGGCCGGAAAACTCCATTATCACCCCAACATCATCCGGTGAAACCGGAATACCCGTCGCGACCGCCGCGGAGATAACCAGGCCTTTCTGGTTCGCGGTGAGGCTGGCATAGGCTATTGGCAACAGGGAACCAGGCGGAAGATCGATCTCCTCAACGAGGACCGCGCCCGGAGGTATTATGGATGAAACCCTAACGAGGTTGTAATGGGATATCCCAGCGGCAACCAGAGCCCCATCAAAAGCCAAAAGCTCGGTCTCTCCGGTGCCAACCCCGACCCTGATACAGAACCTGCTAGGCGGTCCAGGAAAAAGGCTTCTCATCCGTGAGGATCCTCCCCTTCTCTTTGATGGCGCGCCTCATGTGGCCGGGTAGGGCGAACATGGCCCTGTGGATATCCGGAGTGTAATGGGAAAGTCCGGGTATATCCCTGAATCTTTCTGGGAACAAGGGCGGACCCTTTGTGGCCAAAACAAATGCCCAGAGCAGTTGAAACGAAAACACATATGCAACATATAGCCCGACGACAGGGAATACCTCGCTGAGGGTTGCGTGAACGCAAACAGAGAGATCCGGATAGACCGGATCGGCCGATCCTACCTGCGCCACAAAAACGCCCTGGTCCGAGAGCCTCTCGCGAACTATCTGGTAAAATTCCTTTGTGTAGAGAAATCGCGCTGGCCCAGCCTCAAGCGGCTCAGGCAGATCAGAGATTATCACATCGTATTTGTCCGGGCTATTCGCGAGGGTTGCCCTCGCGTCCGCGAAAAGGAGCCTTGCCCTCTGGTCACGGAATGCCCCAGCATTCCAAGAGGGAAGGAAAGCCTCGCACAGCTCAACTAGCTCGGGATCTATGTCGCACATAACGCATTCTTCGACGGGATACCGTAGAACCTCGCGCAATGTAGCGCCCTCTCCTCCCCCGGCTATGAATACCCTTTTTGGGTTGGGGTGAGCCTGCATGGCTGGGTGAACGAGGCACTCGTGATAAACAGCCTCGTCAACCCGCGCGGACTGGAGCTTGCCATCAAGAAACAGGGTTATCCCGAAGGGTTTTATCCTCAAAATATCAACGCGCTGAAACCGGGTCCTACCGGAGTATATCCTCTCCTCTACCTTGTAAGAATAAAGGAGATCATCCGTGTGCGTCTCGGAAAACCAATCTCCCTCAAGTTTCACTGGCAAATTATAAGGGATCGGCCGGATGGTTGAACCACCATAAAACGATCCTTAACGCAGATGATCCTGAAATCGCGCGATCTCAGATGACAGGCTTGGGATGCCTGGAACTCTCGCTTAGGTCAGCGGAGCATGCCACCTGAGACCGAAAGGGGATTGGGCTCTAGATCTGTCCGGATTTCCGGGCACCTTAGGGGCCACTCTCCAACCTGAGGGATTAAATTATAAACTCCTAGAGGCTCGTCAGGGCACAAGGCGCTTTGCGCCTTGCCGAAGGGAATGCCCTGACGA
>JBDRYB010000026.1:0-26709 GCA_039803205.1 Caldifarciminota bacterium | reverse complement strand
TCGTGATGTTCATGGGCCATCTCCTTTCATCTTTCCATTTTTTTCCATACCTCTCAGAGGAGGTGGCCCATATTCTAATCCAAAGGCCGAATCCGAGCCAGCTGTGCCCGGAAAACCGGACTGAACCGGATCAACCACGAGATTGAAAAACAGGGACCACTTGCGCGCGCCTTGACAAAAGCCGTAAAATTTGTTCCGCGTAAAACCCTCACAGGAGGTGAGTAATGAGAGAGAGAAGATGGTTGGTATGGGCCACATGCGTGGCCTTCGGACTCCTGGCTCCTGAGCTCATGGCCCAGGACACCCTCATCGTGAACCTCAGCCTAAAGACCTCTGACTTCTCGTTCGGAAACCAGTACGGATAAGATGTCATAGCCCCAAAACTGGATAAAATGGGTCATATCTCCATCCCAGGCCATCCCCAACTGCCAACATGGAACCCGAGCTACATCATTATGAGCCTGGCCTCAAGCAATCCTGTGAAGGAGGATCTCAAAATCAAATACGGCATCCCCCTTGAAGACGAAGGCCTCGTCTCCCTGAAGGTTTATGATGTCTCTGGCCGAACAGTTCAAACGGTGTTCTCTGAGAAAAAGGAAGCTGGCTACTATGATCTCGCCATTCCGGTTAATTCCTTCTCCTCCGGAACCTGCTTCTTGAAAATAGAAACCCGGACAAAGGCCTTGACCGAGAAGGTCGTGGTAAGGTAAAGCATGAACAAAAGGGGCCGGTTCCGTTTTCGCTCAAAGGGCCGGCCCCCTTGTCTTTCTTCAGGAGGTAAACCATGAACGGGCTTCTGATGCTTGTGTTTCTGAGCCAGTGGGTCTGGCATGTGGAACATGTTTATGTAGATACCACCCCCTTAGGTACTGTCCAGGGTCTTGTCCTTGATAGCCAATGTGATCCTGTGATCCTTTATCTGGATAGTTATCCTGTGGAGGGAGGGTCTTACGGCCACCGGAATGTGGTTATTGAATGGCAAGAAGGCTCTTGGAGGATAGACACCCTACCCCCCTGGGTTGCTCCAGAGGAGGGTGGGTCTCAGGCCTGTTTCATGGACACCTCGGACAGCCTGTGGATAGGCAGCGTTGATTGTCCGCCCTATCCTCCAAAATACAAGTTTTTCCACGGCTGGGGAGACACCTGGGATACCTTACCGAGCCTCGTGGACAGCCTTGCTAATCCGTATATCGGCCTGATAAACTGGCCCCAGGGCGCTTTCCTTGATTTCCTGGGTATACCCATGATAGTGACCTCTGACACGATCAGCGACACGCTTGGCTTCACCAAGTTTGGGATATACCGATTTGAAGGCGGCGCCTGGCAGGGCGAGTGGATACCACAGCCGGATCCCATTTATTACGGCAGTGAGGCGTTTTATATTGACGCGGACAGGGACTGCAACAGCAACATTCACATCGTCTCCCTGCAATGGGGGTATTTCCTCCACGGAAGCAACGAAAGCGGCTCCTGGGAATGGGTAGCCGCTGATTCGGTAACGGAGGATCCCCTTCCATGGGCGAGCGCTTCTCTATGCATGGATTATAAAAATCAACCGCACGCCCTTTTCAGGACAAGTCCGTCTTTTGAGCCTGATCAGCTCAGGTATTTGTTCAGGGATACTCTTGGCCAGTGGCATGTAGATACGATTTTTACGGCCTCTTTGGGGATCTGGAGTAACCCAGTAGTTGATAGAGACGGAGTGGTCCACTTCATTTCTACCAAGGGTGGCATTTCTCACTATTACAAGAACCCATCAGATACTGCCTGGCACAACGAGATTATAGATTATTTGGGTGGTGCTTACCTTCACATGGCCACGGATAGCCTGGGCTTTTTACATGTAGTCTGGTTTAACAACGAAAGAGATGTCTATTACGCGACCACGAACCCGGACATAGGGATACCTGAGTCCCAGCATGAGCCAAAACCTCGCCTCTTTCTGTCGGTCGCCCCGAACCCTACTAGGGGTGCCCTCAAGCTCAAGTTCGGCATCCCCCTTGAAGACGAAGGCCTCGTCTCCCTTAAGATATACGATGTCTCTGGCCGGGTTGTTCAAACGATCTTCTCCGAGGAGAAACCCGCTGGCTACTACGATCTTTCCATCCCAACCAGCTCCTTCTCAGCCGGAACCTACTTCCTGAGACTTGAGGCCAAAAACAAAGCCAGAACCGAGAAGATCATTCTGAGGTAAGTGAAATGAAAAAGGGGCCGGGCTCCCTGAATCAAGACCCAAAGGGGCCCGGCCCGCTGTTTTGCTTGCAAGGAGGTGAAACATGAATTGGGGTTTAACTCTGGCACTTTTTGCGCCCTGGTTCGTTCACACGATAACAGATGAAGGTAAGTATGGACCGATGCTCTTTCTAGATCCCACCGGCAATCCTGTTATACTTTACAGGGATACCCTTGGAACCGAAAAACCGATAAGACGAAGGTGGCAAGGCTCTGCCTGGGTAACTGACACAATTCCATTTGTTCCCCGTGGAGCGAGTTTGTGGGCCGCTTTGGATTCCTCTGGCCATTTACACCTAGTAACCATTCCCCCCACCGATGATACGCTTTTCCTCGCGTCCGAAACCGATACGGGTTGGCGATACTACACCTACATTCCAGAAGATCACGGCTTCCCTCTCTCGTTTTTCACATATGCCTTTACCGTGTCTCCACAGGGTAACCCCCATTTTATATTGGGCGTGAGTTATCTTGGCGACACCATGGCGCATGTCTGGATGGAAGGGGATACATGGTCCAAGGAGATATTCTGCTCTGATACAGATACTCTATGCAGTTTCTTGGGAGACATGCGCTTTGATGGGGAGGGCAACCTTCATCTGGCCATGGAATCTGTTGTTCCGCACCTGCTCTGGTATGGCCTCAGAGATTCTTCTGGCTGGAGGATGGAGCTTGTTGATCCGATGGGGGATGAGGGCGGAGATTTTTGCTTTTCCCTTTGCGAGATCAATGTGGATTGGTGGGGAACCCCTCGTATCCATTACTGGCCCTACTATGAAAATATTGTAGCTTACAGGAATAAATACGCGGAGCGAACCCTCTACGGCTGGGTTGTTGAATTTACGGGCCTTGGCGGGATCCTCATAACTTCAAATTACGCTGTGACCCCGGACAGTGTTGTCCATGTTATATCTCCTCACAACGACGGAACCCTCTGGCATGCCATAAGGAAAGGTCTTAATGAATGGGAAGAGGTGGAATTTATTGCGCCCGGAATATGGCCGACATGCCTGACATCTGATCAGAACGGCTACTTGCACTTTGTGTGTCACGAGTCTATTCTTCATCCGGAAAAGTACAGATACATCACCAACAATCCAACCATAGGGGTTTCTGAATCTCACACAGCATCCAGACAGAGCCTCGTTCTCCAGATGGCCTCCGGAGGCTTCTGGATAACCGGCTACTCAGGCGAGGCACAGATTTATGACCCTGCTGGCCGCCTGGTTCTCAGCAGGAAAATAAGGGACAAAATCTTGATAAGCCCTCTGAAGCCTGGGGTTTATTTCGTGGTGGCGGGGAAACAAAGAACCAGGATTGCTATCCGCTAGCTACTGGGAGTTCCTGGCTATTCCCTCCTTTGCCCATTTGTTCCCAGGATCAAGCGATAGGAGCTGTTCCCAATATTTCAGGGCGTTTTCCTTGTCCCCGTTTTTCTCGTATGCCCTAGCCTTTCGCTCCAGCTCGCATTTCCTAGCATACATCTTCGCGGTGGTGTTCTTCGGATCCTCGTTCAGGATCTGCTGTGCAATCCTGTATGCCTTGTCTATGTTGTGCTCCTCGTCATAGGCCTTCTTGAGGTCTCCGACCTTGCCCAGCTTCGTATCAAGGGATATGCTCTGACCCTTACCCAAAACTTTCCCTAATCCTCATAAATAGGCCCTCCTGAGGTGCTGGCCCTGGGTTGGCCATCTAGGCCATAATCTGTCTCCTATGGAAGGACTCCTTGAATATCTTTCACCACTGATGGAAGTCTTGGGACATAGCAGGCGTTATGCAATAGTGAGGGATGCTGTCTCAGGGGTAATCCAATGCGGTAAGCTCTCGGTCATAACCAGAGGCCTCATGTGGCTCACGGTATCAGTGAGCGTGGATGAGGAGCCGATTACGAGTGGATAAAGAGAAGCTCTGGCGAGCTATCATGTGGGGCACGGATAACCCTGATGAAATCTTCAAGAGGTGAGGAAATAGGTAAGGGTCAGAGGAAATAAATGGCGAGACTTTGATTGCCCCTGTGGCTGGGAAGCAGAGGGCAGGGATCGCCTTTAGATGCCAATACTCTTGGAACAAAACCCTCTCCCTTGGAGTCAAAGAGTTGCAACCCTGGACAGGATTGGAATATAATATGGATGTAAAGAAAGAGGTTAGAATCATGAGGAGAGCTGTAGCAACAACCAGTTTGCTGGTAGGGATGGCCCTGGCGGATGCATTTACGCCTGGGGCCGTGATGCTGATGATCTTCCCGGGGGCCAAGGGGGTTTCCATGGGGGGAGCATTCTCCGCGATAGCTGACGACGCGACCGCTATTTATTACAATGTTGGGGGCCTCGGTTTCTTCAGGAACATGGAGGTTCACTTCACCCACGCGCCCTGGCTCAGGACAATAGTGCCCGACGCCTACTACGAGTATTTCAGTGCTGTTTTTCCCACCAGAATGGGAAACTTCGGCGCTTCCCTTACATACCTGACCCCTGGGGAGGTTGAAGTCTACGATGAGCAGGGAACATACAGGGGCAGCTTCAAGCCGTATGATGTCTCGCTATCCATTGGATACGGGGTTGTTCCACTGCCAGGCCTTGGCATAGGACTGTCCAGCAAGATATTTTACTCATACCTCGTTCCCGAGTGGGTGATGAGGGAGATACTGAACGAGCCCGGCGGTGGAACAGCGGTGACCTTTGCAGTTGATGGTGGAGTTCTCTACAAGACGCCCATACCTGGCCTGAACCTCGCCGTCGCTCTCACGAACATAGGCCCTGGCGTTAGCTACACGGGCTCTGGTGAGTCTGATCCCCTTCCAACAACCCTGAGGATAGGGATGGCCTATGGGCTTCTGCGGACGAAATATCACCGGTTCACCATAGCTGCGGATTATCACAAGGTCCTCCCGGGCCTCACTGATGACTACGATAAAGGAGGTATGAACTACATCCTGAACGAGGGTTGGCGCTCTATTGGCGCTGACTACACATTCTACGACATGATCTCCTTGCGCATGGGTTATTTCCACGACCGCTACGGCTACAGAATGGGGCCGACATTCGGAGGCGGCATAACTTACGGCAGTTTCAAGCTTGATATTGCTGACGATGGCTCCATATATGATTTCAATAAGCACAATCCTGACGCTAAGCGCAACCTCCGCTTCACATTCTCGTTCGTGAAGCCGGTCAGCTTTGAAACAGGGCCCAAGCCAGGAGCGAGTGTTAAGGCAGGTAAGATCTATGAGTTCTACGATGTGGAAAAGGCCCCGGATCTCATTGAGTTTGTCCAGCCCGATTATCCTGCCGAGGCCTTGAGCCTCGGCCTTGAGGGCAGGGTAACGGTCCAGGTGGTGATTGACGAGGAAGGAAATGTGGTCCCTGGCTCAGAGAAGGTGGTCCAGTCAACAAACGAGCTCTTCAACGCGCCAGCGCTTGAGGCCGCAGGAAAGTGCAAGTTCACCCCAGGGGAAATGGGGGGCAAAAGGGTTAAGGTGCGGGTCAACATACCCTTTACTTTTAAGCCACCAAAGGAATAACACGTGCGAGTTGCCATACTCGGTTCCCAACATGGGCTAGCTGAGGTGGTTTTTCATCTGCTCACGGGCCAGAAGCCCGGCCAGGCTCCAAAGGGCTATGTATCAGCAATAGCAACCGGGTGCTTTCCTGACGAGAGGCTCCGGGCCCTCGCTGAGGCAATAAAACCGGAGAAAACAACCCCCGATCGCTCTGAGTTCCACATGTTCTTGGGGATGGGACCCCTGTGGTCTGACAAGAAGGCTGGGGAGATATTCGGGGCACTGGCCCCTTATGATGCTTTTGTTGTTGTGGCTGAGAGCGTCGCGGAGTTTGAGGACCTCTATGATAGGGTGATCCTCTCGGATTCCGAGGCCGCTGACAACCTGCTGCCCAAAGTAAAGAAAAGCGTCTCGGGGGGCCACGAGGACCCGAAAAAGCTCGCCATCCTTGAGATGCTTTCAGATGCTCTTGGGAGGGGGAAACCCATATTTTCCATAGGGCTTTTGGATCAGGATCTCAGGCTCATCCATGAATACGGGTTTCTGAGCCTAAAGCCAGCGGTGGCCGCTCTCTTGAAGGAACCAGAAACAGCCCTTCCGGTTGACTGGGTAGCAGGGGATTTTCGGCTCGCGCTTGAGCTGACCAGCCTTCCTGATGACGAACGAGATGGAATGGCAAAAGAGCTGGGGATTGGCGATCTAGCTTACGAGATATTATCAAAGCTTTACAGGGCTTCTGGCCTAATTCACTTCTTTACCCCGGGCCCCAAAGAGGTGAAGTCCTGGAGCCTGAGGAAGGGAGCGAGCGCTCTGGAGGCCGCTGGAAGGATCCACTCGGATATGGAGCGCGGCTTCATAAGGGCTATGGTCGCGAGGTGGGACGCGGTGGTTTCGGCTGGGGGATGGGAAGCCGCTAAGAAGACAGGGATTGTCAAGAAAGAGGGCAAAGATTACATTATCCAGGATGGGGATGTGATTGAGGTGCTTTTTTCAAGATAGCTCCCCGGTTATCCCCCAAAGGGAATTCACTACTCCACAAGGAGTTTTTCCACCTCTTTCTTGAAGAAAGAGGGCTCGCGATAACCAACAACCCTTTGTCTTATGGTCATGTCCTTCCCTATTATGAAGGTCGTGGGGATTGCCTCTATACCTCCGTAAGCCCTCTCAACCTGCGGTGTTCCCATGGCGATGGGGTAGTTCACGGCGTTCTTGGTTACGAAGTTCTTGACCTCAGAGACATCGTCGTTGACCACTATCCCGATTATCATGAGGCCGGATCCGGATTTCTCAGCGAAGAGGTTCTTGAAATGAGGTATCTCTTCCCTACATGGAGGACACCATGTAGCCCAGAAATCAAGGATAACGACCTTTCCCTTGTAGTCCGATAGCCTTATTGTATCCCCCTTTATGGAGACGAGGGTGAAGTCCGGAGCTGGTTTGAAGTTGCTATGAGGGACCTGGGGGACCGTGTCGGGGGCCTGAGCCGCCCCGGTTTCTTGTGTGGTTTCCTGTGTTCCAGATGCCCTCTTGCAACAGGATGCGCCAACGAGGAACATTATAACGATCGGGAAAAGGATGTTCTTCATGGCAAAAGTTTAATCTTGTTCCATGGGCCGGATCAACGATCTCTTCGTAAATTAAAAGCCCCGGCACGAGCCGGGGCCTGTTTTTTCAGCGAAGACAAGCCCTACTTCACTGTCACGAACTTGGTCCTTGCCTGTTGGCCTCCAGCGACCAGTATAGCGAAGAAGGTTCCGGAACCATCGGGAACGAACTCAACCCTGTTCATGCCTTCCTTGTAGTTGCCGGAGAGGTCTCTGACCAGAGCGCCGCGGACATCGTATATCCTCAGGCTAGCAAAGCCTTCCTGAGGCAGGACAAATGAGAGGGTTGTCTTTCCAGGGCCTGGTAGGGCCTTGAATTCCATGGGTAGGGGCTTTGGAGCGGACTCAGCAACATCGCCCCAATCCAACCTGTCAAACCACACATCAAAGTTATCGTCTATGTAGGCAACACCGTAGGCGCCCGAGGCACCGAGGTAGTCAATGGAGCTGTGGTAATTGAAGAAAGCATCGTGATTCCCAAAGCTCTGGACAGCCTCCCAATCCGGCGGGAATTGATAGGTCCTTCGCCTATATTTCATGGTCTCAGGGCCAGATGCATAGTAATCGCAGAACGCGGCCTGCCAGCCCTGGCCTCCCCGGCCGGTTATGTCAAACGCGCCAGCATCCGTAGAATCGTATACAGTTCCCCAAGTCCAGGCTCCTCCGTCGTTGTAGGTCACCCTGTATTTGAGATCAGTGAGGTTTCCGGTATCCGCGTAGAGAATCAATACCGTATCCCCGTGTTGGGCTATGCGGGTATACCCCCAGGCAGAAGGTGCGAGATTGGGGTGATCTTCCCAGGAACCGCCAATACGAGCTTTAGCGCAGAGACTGGGAGTGGCGTTTAGATAACTTAGCCAAAGATAATGCTGAGCCCCGGCCATAAACCCGTAATCCATATCAAGACCAACATAAGCATCCGTGACACCTGTGGAGATTGGTGTCCAGCTTGATCCACCATCAAAAGACACAGTGTATAAAAGGGCCCGGCTAGAGTTGATTACCCCGCAGTAGAGCTCATCCCAACTGTATCTATTGGGCTCAAGATTGCACTCCCACATCTCCGAGTTTGAGCCGATTACAAGCTTAAAACCGAAAGCGTCATCATGGCTCCCGTTGGTCTCGCTGAACCTCCTCGTCCATACCGAATCGTTGTAGGAGCTGGCGTAAACGACATATATATAACCAGGGTATTCAGCCGCATCAACATCATACAATTCATAGCCATTCGCGAGGTTCCATCTGTATGTTTCTGACCAAGAGCTTCCTCCGTTTGTTGAGATATTGAGGGTCCAGCAGGTATCAGCACCGTATGAACCCATCGCTACAACAAAGAGGTTGTTGTTGCCTTGGGCCTTGACAAGCTCAATGTCACTTATGTCGTAGCTTGACTGGGTCACCCGAACATCCGTTCCCCATTTTGGGCTCTCGGTCTCTATGGGCTTGCGCCAGGATATTCCGAGACACATGTCTCCGAGCTCGGCTTCCAGTGCTTCTATGGCGGATATGGCCTCTGAGTATCTTCCAGTGTTCCAGAGATACTCAGCGTTGGTCATCTCGTTGGTGTGGGCTCCTGCCCACTCCAGGCCTATCAGTGCGTTTTCTCTGGTGGCCTCGTCCATCTTGGAAAGGTGCTGAGCCGCGGAACCAGCCCACGAGAGACTCACGGCCAGGACTGAGACCACCAAAGTCGTTGCTTTTGGCATAAAACACGCTCCTTTTTTGGTTTTTGTAGCTTATAACCGCGCTCCGATAATTATAAACTATTCCAAGATCTTTTCTCACGCCCCGCGATCTCTTCGTAAATTAAAAGCCCCGGCACGAGCCGGGGCCTGTTTTTTCAGCGAAGACAAGCCCTACTTCACTGTCACGAACTTGGTCCTTGCCTGTCGGCCTCCAGCGACCAGTATAGCGAAGAAGGTTCCGGAACCATCGGGAACGAACTCAACCCTGTTCATGCCTTCCTTGTAGTTGCCGGAGAGGTCTCTGACCAGAGCGCCGCGGACATCGTATATCCTCAGACTAGCAAAGCCTTCCTGAGACAGGACAAATGAGAGGGTTGTCTTTCCAGGGCCTGGTAGGGCCTTGAATTCCATGGGTAGGGGCTTTGGAGCGGACTCAGCAACATCGCCCCAATCCAACCTGTCAAACCAGACATCAAAGTTATCGTCTATGTAGGCAACACCGTAGGCGCCCGAGGCACCGAGGTAGTCAATGGAGCTGTGGTAATTGAAGAAAGCATCGTGATCCCCAAAGCTCTGGACATTGTCCCAGCTGTGCGGATACTGATAGGTACTGTGCCTATATTTCATGGTCTCAGGGCCAGATGCATAGTAATCGCAGAACGCGGCCTGCCAGCCCTGGCCTCCCCGGCCGGTTATGTCAAACGCTCCAGCATCTGTGGAATCGTATAGGATCCCTCCATTCCAGTTATTCCCGTCGTCATAGGTCACTTGGTATTCAAGATCACCTGTACTTCCGTCTGAATAGAGAATCAATATCGTATCGCCGTGGTGGGCTATCCTGGTATACCAGTGAGCGTCCTCCGTGATGTTGTAGTGATCCTCCCAAATACCGGGGGCACGGCCCTTGGCACAAAGCTCGCCAGCGTTATTTATGTAACTGAGCCAGAAGAAGTGCTGAGAGCCGCTCATAAAGCCGTAGTCCATATCAAGCCCCCCACTTGCATCTGATACGCCTGTAGAAACAGAATTCCATGTAGAGCCGCCGTCAGTCGAGTAGGTATAGAGGAGGCTTCCGCTCGCGTTAATGACCGCGCAGTATAGCTGATCCCAATTCATTCTATTAGGCTCAAGATTTAGTTCCCTTATATCCGCGTTAGTGCCAATCACGAGTTTGTAATCGAACCCGTTGTCAAAGCTCCCGTTGGTCTCGTTGAACCTCCTCACCCAAACTGAGTCATTATAAGAGCTGGCATACGCGACATATATGTAGCCTGGATATTCGGCCGCATCAACATCCTTTAATACATAGCCATTCGCGAGGTTCCATCTGTATGTTTCTGACCAAGAGCTTCCTCCGTTTGTTGAGATATTGAGGGTCCAGCAGGTATCAGCGCCACTGGTCCCCATGGCTAAAACGAATAGGTTGTTGTTGCCTTGGGCCTTGACAAGCTCGATGTCACTTATGTCGTAGCTTGACTGGGTCACACGAACATCCGTTCCCCATTTTGGGCTCTCGGTCTCTATGGGCTTGCGCCAGGATATTCCGAGACACATGTCTCCGAGCTCGGCTTCCAGTGCTTCTATGGCGGATATGGCCTCTGAGTATCTTCCAGTGTTCCAGAGATACTCAGCGTTGGCCATCTCGTTGGTGTGGGCTCCTGCCCACTCCAGGTCTATCAGTGCGTTTTCTCTGGTGGCCTCGTCCATCTTGGAGAGGTGCTGAGCCGCGGAACCAGCCCACGAGAGACTCACAGCCAGGACTGAGGCCACCAAAGTCGTTGCTTTTGGCATAAAACACGCTCCTTTTGGTTTTTGTAGCTTATAACCGCGCTCCGATAATTATAAACTATTCCAAGATCTTCTTTCAACGCCCCGTATAGCTGAGATCTCACACTTTCCTCCCCTCTGAAACCCTTATCCTGCAAGGCAAAGCTCTCAAACCCTTGGGGCCGTAGTGGCCCAGGGAGGCCCTGAGGGATGAAAATATAATCCCGGCCCCAAGAAGGAAGGGCCGGGAAAGGAGAAAAAATTATGTTCCTTTCTCCACAAGTATCAAGCAAGCTGAAACTCTGGCTCAAGTCCATGGGGGCCAAAGAGGGTCTCATCCTGGACAAGGTGCACATCTAGGCAATTGAGTATTCCCGCTCAAGCCTCGCATGGTGGGAGGCAAAATCCGAGGTCAAAAGGGGCTTCCTCAAGGACATACGAGGGACTTGAGCATCTCAAGGCCAGGAACAAGGATGTGCTCAGAGGAATGATAAAGGCCATATTCCTTGCTTGCGCTTTCCTCATTCTCGTTGGTATGGCCATAGAACCCTTTGTCTCCACCTTCATACCCAGCCTCACGAGCTACGAGAGGAGGTATAGCGTCTTCACCAAGGCACTCCTGTGTCTTGGACGATTGCGAGGAGGATACGCTAAGCTCTTGTGCCCCAAGAACTTACGAGCTATCCTGCATCAGAACCTGTTTCTGGGGGGTGAGAGTATGCGGGATCTCAAGCTATGGTTTCTCTGTTAGGTGGACCAACTTGCAAGATTGGCTACCGGCCCTGACAAAATAGACTCCAGACCCTATATCAAGCCAAACCCTCCCGGCTCCAGAAAGTCTCCTTTCCCAAACCATCCTGCCAAGGACATCGTAGACCCTGACATCCATGCCCTCGTCTGGAAGGCTGTAGTAGAGCCAGCCGCCGGAGTATAGGAGGGAAGAAGAAGCGCTTTTCTCTTCAACACCTTCGTAAAGTGGGTTACATGAGAAGCGCACGATCCAGGTTCCCCATCGGTCAATACCCGACGGTGTCATAGCGTATTCCCCCGCGGCCCACACGCAGGTTCCTGTAGGATCCATATAAACACCGGAATAATCGCCCCAGCGGTTCCTGGCAGAGGGCGGTGGTTCTGGAAGGTAATAGCTGGCCTCCCCTGCTTTTATGAGTGTTGACGGTGGAAATGAGGGTGCGCCCAGGGCCTTTGTGGTAACATAAACCGAGGCGAACTCAGTGTTGGAGCTCCTGGTAAAGACCATACTCTCACAGGCATTTTCCGGTGAAACCCTGCCGTAATAGTAATCTACCGCATCAGAGCCATAAGTGAGGTCCTGTGCGGCAGTCATGGTCGTGGTGTCTATCCTTATGTAGCGTATGGCACAAGAGTTTCCAGAACCCCAGTTGCGAGTCTCCCCAAGCGTAGCAAAGATGCTGCCCCCCTTGAAAGTGACATCCTGGAGCCTCGCGTCTCCTGCGTCTATGTTGTCGTTAGGGCCAGGTTGACGGGCCGAGGGAGGAGCGGAATATAACGCAACCGCGACATTATACTGGGGAGAGAAAACAGGGGCGCTGGCAGACCCCGTTATCTTCCACGCGCGGATCACATTGCCCGAGCCAGTTAAGCTCTTCACCAAAAAAGCTGTGTTGCAAACATCCAAGCTCATGGCTACACGCCAAGCGGGTTGGGCGGCATTTGTGTATGAACCGGTTAATGGCCCACCCGAATAAGCTGAGGCCTTGTCCAGGATGAAGAGCAGAGAGGTAGAATATGCTCCGCCCCATGTGAACTGATTGGTCGTGATAAAGATTCCCCAGGTGTTGAAACCAAGCATAGGATAGTCTGCCCATGTGCCATTGGGAAGAGCGGCGTTTATCCTGTAGAGGTAAAACCCATTGAAGGGATTGGAGTCCACCGAGACCATGAGCACCACCTCGGTTATCTGACGGTTCCAATCAGTGTGGTCCAGGGTTATGATCCAGCGGTTGGCCTGGATGTCGTAGGCTATGCGTGGGTCATAAAGCATGTTGGTTCCGTTATCCGGGATGCCCGTGAAGTTGTAGTAGTTGTTGAAATAGACCTGTGCGCCGTCTGATTTGCGGTATATGGCCAGATGAGAATTGACCATCTCTATCACATGGTTCGTGCCAACGGCTATCTGAACATCCGGCGGGATATAATAGGTGAAGGTTATACCCTGGAGGTTTATTCCGATGTCCTGAGGCTGAACATCCTCTTCTCTTGAATCTTCAATAGCCCGCCAAGCGCCACTAGTCCTGCCGGGGACCACATCCATTTCCAAAGGCAATCCCTCCTTTACGATGCGTTCCTTAGGCATGGTCCTCATGGTCTCTGGCAGAGTATAATCCGCTGGCGGGAGAGGCCTGTAATACCCCATCGTTTTCTCCAGGGGTATAACATTGAAAGCTATAAGCAAGACCAGCATAAACACACCTCCCCTTTATCTATCAAGAGCAATCCTAAAATCCAAAACTCTTTCATCAGATTCCCTTTTCGTCTTATATTATAAGCCGAATCGCGTGGACGATCAAGTGCGGCTTTTGTTCGCCCGACTCATTCCTCACAGCTCTGTCAACCAGAAGGCTAGCTGAGAGGGGGGTTCCTTCTCAACTTCTCCCATTCCTGATAATCCCACCCCAGAGGTATTGCCTTCCCTGAGAACTCATCGTAAATGGCAAAGACCAAAAGTCTCTCCTCGCTAGCCAAAAAGTTGGCCCAGGTATAGTTGCAAGAGGCCCTCAGCTCCCTTTATTTTTATATCCTGAAGCCGTAATCGCAGGCCATCTGAAGGACCAACTTTTCTACTCCTTTCCCCCTGTTTTGGCCATAGCTGGGCCGGAAACCACCACTTTTGGCCTCTGGAACCAAAAACCATCAATCCAGACCTTCCCGATAAAATCGGAGAATTCCGCATTTTAGCTCATCTAAGTTCTTGGGCCATCGGCACTTCGGTCTAAGTCTTTGCCGGCCAAGGACTTAGAAGGAGTTGAAAGTGGGGCAGGTGAGGGTTGGTAGAGGTTGATCTTGCGCAAGGTTGAGCTTTAAACTATTCAACCTATATGAACTATAGACAAAGGAGGTTTAAGCGATGCGCATAGCTTCTCTATCCATGATCTCTGTCGTCATGCTGGCAGGACTGCCAGCAGTGTTGGAGGCCCATGCTGGCTATAAGGGCTACTCAGGTGCACCAGGTTCACTTGGTTTCTGTGCTTCTTCGTGTCATGGGTCCGGCACTGATGTGGTCACCATAACCGGTTTTCCCTCAGTCTATACTCCGAATCAGCAGTATGAGATAACCATAACGAGCACCAACCCTATCAAGAACTTCAATGGCTCTTGCCGGATAGGAACTGGGTCCAATAACGCGGGCGTGATAACTGCAGGTACCAACACACAAACCTATAATGTGGCTGTGGAAACCAACGGCGTACGGTTTTCGGCTAACGATCAGACCTATGGCACCTTCTACTGGACAGCACCACCCCCAGGCACGGGCGAGGTAAGGCTTTACCTGGCGTTTCACTGGGGCCTCGCGGATGGGCCCAACCTGGATACCTTCCTGATAGCCACCGAGAATGTTGCCGTGGATGAGGACGAAATTGGCTTTGAGGAAGGACTCTTCCCGACCGGACGACCCGGTGTTTTCCTTTTGAGGTTAAATCCGACCCATAGGTACCGGACTGCTCGTGTTTTGGACATATCTGGCAGGCTGGTCTCTGTCCTAACCCTCCCTCCGGATGAAACCGAGGCCCTGGTTGATCTGAGCGAGGAGAACCCCGGCACATACACGGTGTGCGTCGGAAATAACCTTGTATTTAAGGCTATAAGGAGGTAACATCATGAAGACTTATTTAAAAACCCAGCTGTTTATCTGCTTCGCCGTGGCTGGATGCACGGGTGGGAGAATTCCTGCATCCGAGAAGGCCGAGTACATAGGCTCCGAGGCTTGTGCTACCTGTCACGAGGGCATCTACACATCCTTCAGAACAACAGGCCATCCGTATAAGCTTACGAAGGTCGTCAATGGTCAGATACCCGACTATCCCTATACAGAATTGCCGCCAAATCCGCCTCACTTCACTTACAACGATGTTTCCTATGTGATAGGTGGTTATGCCTGGAAGGCCAGGTTCATAGGCCTGGACGGATACATCATAACCCAGGGAGGTCAGAACCAGTATAACTTTGAGACGGGTCAGTGGGTTGATTACGAGGCAGATAAGGTGGTGCCATATGATTGTGGAGCATGCCACACCACTGGTTACTCCCCCACTGGGCATCAGGATAATCTTCCGGGCATAAAAGGCACATGGGCCTTCCCGGGTATTCAGTGCGAGGTTTGCCACGGCCCTGGCTCCGAGCATGCGGCCGACCCAGAGAATGTGGCAATGGTTATAGACAGGTCAAAGGAGCTGTGCGGTGAGTGTCATGTAAGGGGTAACCCTTACACCATTCCGGCAAAAGGCGGTTTCATCCAGCATCACCAGCAGTATAATGAGCTCTTGGCTTCAAAACACGCTTTCTTTGACTGCACGGATTGCCACGATCCACACCAGAGCGCGCACTATAATCCTGATCTGGCAATAAAGAACGACTGTAAGGCCTGCCATTGGGACAAGGAGGTTGTAATCCCTGGCATGGAGAATCTAAGCTGCCTGGATTGCCACATGCCCTACGCGGTTAAGTCCGCGGTCTCCTCAGGCCAGTATGAGGGGGATGTAAGGTCTCATTTATTCTCCATAAACCCGGACTCGCTGGCGCAGCAGTTTGATTCTACTGGTTCCTTTGCCAATCCGTATCTGACTCTGGAATACACATGCCTGTACGCTGGCTGCCACGACACAGAGACGAAGGGCTGGGCCGCGCAAAACGCTCCGTTGGTTCACCGATGATGAAACCGCAAAGTGCATTGCTTATTCTTGCTTTCATTCTGAGTGGGAATTGTGTCGGAGGCGGGCCCGTTGAGGAAGGCTATGGACCAGGCCACAATCAAGGAGCGAATTGCCTGACTTGCCACACACCCGGAGGCGAAGCAGGGGAATATGTCTGGGCCATGGGTGGAACCGTGTTCACTGACGCTGGAGGCTCAGCTCCGGCCGAGAGCGTCCAGGTTCTCGTTTATGACAATGCAGGGGCTCTGAGGCAGACATTAATTACTGATTACAACGGTAATTTTTGGACAGCGGATCCGGTTCCATCGCCATACAGGATAGGCCTAACCCGGAGCCAGGACACGATCTGGATGGCGACTCAGCCGACCAACCCCGCGTGCGCGGTCTGCCACACCCAAGGGAATTTCATATATTACCCATAAGGAGAAGAAAAGATGTTGGTTTTAGCCTTTCTTATAGCGACTCCGGAGCTGGGACTTGAGGGAGGAGTCTCCTGCGGAGTCTGTCATCTTGATCCGGTTGGCGGCGGCCTACGCGCAGGGCCCGGCTTTGGCATAGGCGTCAGAAAGATACCTTTTGCTCCCCGCCAGGATTATGTTCCTCCTTATCTGAATGAAGAGGAAACCATAACCTATGGCGGAGACATGCGCCTGTTTTACGCTAGGAACTCGGATAGACTTTCCTCTTACTCTCTGATGCAGGGAGACATATACATAGGGGATGCCCTAAACGAAAGGGTATATGTATATGTTGATAAAGGCATATGGGGAGGCGCTGAGGTCGCAGGATACATTTGGAATCTCCTACTGTCTGGCTCATACATAAAGGCTGGCTTCTTCAAACCTCCATTTGGCCTGCGGACAGATGATCACCAGTCCTATGCCTCCCGCGCGGGCCCGGTGGGTCCGAGGTCATCGGACGCGGGCCTCGAGATAGGCTATAATTCTGAATGGCTCACCATCTCGTTTGCTCACCAAAACGGCGCGCCGGGGGCCATCTTTGATTCAGATACCTTCAGAACTGTCTCCGCGAGGGCCATAGTCTTCTTGAGACACTTAATGTTCGGCGGCTCCTTCTACAAAAAGATGGACAGAAACTACTATGGTCTGAGTTTGGGGTTTTCCGGTTTCAACTTTTATCCCTGGGCTGATGCTGTTCTCGTCAACTCTCCGTATGACTCAACATATACTCTGGACCTAACAGCTTTTCTCTATTGGAAACCGAGAAGAGGGTTCTATCCCTTCTTCGCTTATGATCTGACCCAGGAATACCTAAGGGGAACGAACATAACCGAAATAGGGGAAAGGCAGAGGGTAGGTGTGAGGTTTATCCCCATGCCTTTCACAGAGATATACGGGGCCTATGGCCTTGTAAAACACAAAGGAGGTAAAAGCTATGAGGATAACGAAGCAACTCTTAGCCTCCATTTCTATTACTAGCGTTTTTGCACTTCCGGTGTCCGCTGAGACTTACTATTACGAGATAGATCGCGACGGAAGCTACATAAAATATACCGCGCACGCCACTACTCACGATATGGAGGGCAATGTTAGAGAGTTTTGGGGCTGGCTCAAGGTGGACCCAGAGACCAGGAACATTCAGGGCAAGATAGAGGTGAAGGCAAAAAGCATGACAAGCGGCAACTCCATGCGCGACAACAACACATACAAGCTCCTTGAGGTTGACAAATATCCAATGATAAGCTTTGAGATAACGGGGCTTCACAGCGACGAGCTGGACAAGATCACATCAAAGGATGAAGCCATTGGCAAAACCGTGAGCGCGCATTTAATAGGGAGCTTCACCCTGCACGGGGTCACGAAGGAGATCGGCATCCCCGCACAGGTTGAGATAGGCTCATCAGCCTTGAAGGGAACTGCCTCCTTTAAGATCCTCCTGACCGACTACGGCATGGAACCACCTGAGTTTGCCATGTTCAAGGCCGAGAACGATGTGGATGTGAAGGCTAGGATAGTCTTCAGGCAAAAAGAAGAAAAATGAGTTAATCATCAGGAACGAGCCAGCCTGGCCAGAACTGCATCCTACTAGATGCGTTCTCCCAGGACCACTCCCAGGCTTTGCAGGACCGTTTGGGGGTTTATTCCCGTGAGACACTCAAGCGCATGTGGGCACCTCCTCTCCCCATGGAGGGAGCACGGCCTGCATCTCAGGTTTTTCTCAAGGACAATGCCCTGGCCCGGCAGGGGGCCAAACCCGAATTCCGGAATTGTTGGCCCGAATATCGCTACAACCGGAACCCCGAGACACCTCGCGATGTGCATTGGTCCCGTATCCCCTGAGACAAGTGCTTTTGCCTTGCTTATGACATATAGGAGCTCCTGGATGCTTGTTTTGCCTCTGAGATCAATCCCAGGAACATCTGAAGGCCCCTCGCCTCCGAGTCCGATCCAGAGGATGTCCGTTCCCCTTGCCGAGAGAAGTTCCGCTAGCTCCGGAAACCACGGCCATGAGCGCATTGGATGCTGGGCACCCGGCGCGAGGATGACAAATTTCTCGGGGAGATCAGGGCCATTATCGGGAGGAATGAGCCTGGGCAAGGGGCATGCCCCAGGTATCTTGAGGGAGTTTTTTATTGGCCGGCAGTAAAGCTCGTGCACGGGAATGAATCTCGGCCTTCTCTTGAACCACACCGCGGCCCTGCGCTGAAGTATCCTTTTCTTATACCTGGCCTTTATCCGTGCCCCAGACATCGCAACAACCATACCCGATAGCAGTTTCCCGTGCAAGTCAAAAGCGGCTCCGAATCCCCCCTTCAGTTTCCTGAGCGCGTTTCCGATGCCCCCGTTTCTCTCCACCTCAATCACATTAACTCTCCTGTCATTAGCGAAAAGCTCGCCGTAGGGCCTGAATGTGAGAAGCCAAGGCTCATGGCCATAGGCGTGGAGCAGCTCAACGGGTGATGAAACCAGTGCGACATCGCCCAAAGATGAGAATCTCACCAAGAGGACTTTCACTTCCGTAAATGATAAAGCACCGCGCGGTGCTTTATCATACTGGCCATGAGAGAAAGCCCTGGAAAACTATTTAGAGCCGCTCTTCTGTCCGAAAGGCCTCTCAAGCTCCCCGGCGCAATAAATGCCTACGCGGCCATACTCGCTGAAAGGATCGGGTTCAAGGCAATTTACCTATCAGGCTCCGGAGTCGCAACAGCTTCGTATGGGCTTCCTGACCTCGGGATGACGAACCTATCGGATGTGCTTGAGGATGTCCGAAGAATAACATCGGCCTGCTCGCTTCCTCTTTTGGTTGATGTGGACACCGGATGGGGGAACGCTCTTGGGATAGCCAGAACCATCAAAGAGATGGAAAAAGCAGGAGCGGCAGGCGTTCACATAGAGGATCAAGTCTCCGCTAAAAGGTGCGGCCACAGGCCTGGCAAGGAGATAGTCTCCAGAGAGGAGATGGTGGACCGAATAAAGGCCGCTGTTGATGCGAGGCAAGACCCTGATTTCGTGATAATGGCAAGAACCGATGCTTTTGCGAAAGAGGGCTTGGAAGGCGTCATAGAAAGGGCAGTTGCTTACAGGGATGCGGGAGCTGATATGATATTCCCTGAGGCGCTTGCAGAGTTGGATCACTACAGGAAGATAGCTGAGGCCGTGGAGGTTCCCATCCTGGCCAACATAACCGAGTTCGGAAGGACCCCTCTTTTCACCGCTCAGGAGCTCGGCGAGGCCGGGGTTAGCATAGCCCTTTATCCCCTATCAGCGTTCAGGGCCATGGCGAAGGCGGCTCAAAGGGTCTATGAAGCCATACTCAAGGACGGAACCCAGAAGGGTGTCCTTGGTCTCATGCAGACGAGGGATGAGCTATACGAGGTGATAGGGTATCACGAATACGAACGGAGGATGGACGAACTGCTTCGCAGGGGATAGAAGCCAATTGTGGCGCGAGGGTTCCTTGCCGTTATATAATAACTGCTGAACCGGAGGTTATATACCATGGAAGCTTTGAAGAAGCCAACTGGACTTGAAGGGGTCATAGCCGGTGACACGGCCATCGCGACGGTTGACAAGGAGGGTAAAGGCCTTCATTACAGGGGATACTCTGTTGAGGACCTGGCTGAGAACGCTCGCTTTGAGGAGGTGGCTTACCTCCTCCTTTACGGGAAGCTGCCGAACATATCCGAGCTTGAGGAGTATGAAGCTACCCTTAGAAAGATGCGAGGCCTGCCTCAGGGCCTTAAGACCGTTCTGGAGCAGATACCACGGGATGCCCACCCCATGGATGTCCTGAGGACAGGGTGTTCTGCTCTGGGCACGATGGAACCAGAGGGGCCCGGTAGGGATCAGCGTTCCATAGCCAACAGATTGCTCGCCTCTTTCCCGTCAATGCTCCTTTACTGGTATCACTTCGCCAACTCAGGCAAGCGAATAGAAACCGAGACTGACGAAAGGGGTATCGCGGGGCATTTCCTGAGGCTACTGAAAGGGGAGAAACCGGATCCGCTCACTGAGAAGGCCCTTGATGTTACTCTCATACTCTACGCTGAACACGAGTTCAATGCCTCAACATTCTCCTGTCGGGTGATCGCATCAACCCTCTCGGATTTCTACTCAGCCATCACTGGTGGCATAGGTGCCCTTCGGGGCCCATTGCACGGCGGCGCGAACGAGGCCGCGGTATACATGCTTCAAAAGTTCAAGGACCCTGACGATGCTGAGAGGCAGATCCTGGATATGCTCGCAAGAAAAGAGAAGATAATGGGCTTTGGCCACAGGGTATATAAGGTCTCTGATCCCCGGCATCCAATAGCGAAATCATGGGCAAAGAGACTCTCGGAGAGGGCCGGGGATATGAGCCTCTACAACAAGGCCGAGAGGGTTGAGGAGGTCATGTGGCGAGAGAAAAGGCTTTTCCCCAATGTGGACTTCTTCGGCGGGGTTCTCTACTATATGTGTGGGATCCCCGTTCCCATGTATACGCCCATATTCGTCATGGCGAGGACATCCGGATGGTCGGCGCACATATTTGAGCAGAGGGCAAACAACAGGATAATAAGGCCCAGAGCAGAATACATCGGACCGGAAAACCTAAAGTTTATCCCCATAGGCGAGCGATAGCCATGGAGCCGGACAGGGTTCTTTCGGACATAGCGGACTATGTTTTGGGGGCTGAGATAACCAGCAAGGAGGCATACGATACAGCACGGCTCTGTCTCATGGACTCGATCGGTTGCGGGGTTCTCGCTCTCTCTTATCCCGCTTGCGCGAAGCTCATGGGGCCTATTCTCCACGGGACAGTGGTTCCTTTGGGTTCAAGGGTCCCTGGAACCCAGTTCATCCTGGATCCGGTGAGGGCCGCTTTCTGCATCGGGACAGCTATACGCTGGCTTGATTACAACGACACATGGCTGGCAGCTGAGTGGGGCCACCCATCCGATAACCTCGGCGCAATACTCGCTTTGGGGGATCACCTGAGCCAAAAGGCGGTTTCAAGAGGCCGGGAGCCAGCCAGGGTCAGGGATGTTCTCACTTGGGCAATAAAGGCGCACGAGATACAAGGGGTGCTCGCCCTGGAGAATAGCCTGAACAGGGTGGGGATTGACCATGTCCTTTTCGTGAAGGTGGCTTCGGCCGCGGTCAGTGCGGCCATGCTCGGGTGCACGAGGGAACAGGTAATAAGCGCTGTGTCAAATGCATTCCTTGAGGCAACCCTTAGGGCTTACAGGCACGCACCACAAACAGGTTCCCGCAAGTCATGGGCCGCTGGGGATGCGACGAGCCGCGGGGTCCAGCTGGCATATTGGGCTATGGCAGGGGAGATGGGTTATCCAAAGGCCCTTTCCGCTCCTGGCTGGGGGTTTCAGGACGTGTGGTTCCATGGCAAGGAGATAGTCCTCGCTCGGCCCTTGGGAAGCTATGTAATGGAGAATGTGCTTTTCAAGGTCTCTTTTCCGGCTGAGTTCCACGGGCAGACAGCGCTTGAGGCGGCCCTGAGACTTCATCCTAGCGTAAGAGACAGACTTGATGAGATAGAGGAGATCATCATAACAACCCAGGAATCCGCGAAAAGGATAATAGACAAAGAAGGCCCTCTTCACAACCCAGCTGACCGGGATCACTGCATCCAATACATGGTGGCAATAGGCCTCATATACGGTGAGGTAACTGCTGATTCCTATTCTGACCGGGTCGCTTCGGACCCCAGAATAGATCGGCTCAGAAGCAAGATGAAGGTGGTTGAGGATCCGAGATACTCAGCGGATTACCTTGATCCTAATAAGCGCTCAATAGCAAATGCGGTTGAAGTAAGGTTCAAGGACGGGACAAGCACCGGTAAGCTAGAGGTTGAGTATCCCATAGGCCACAAACGCAGGAGGCACGAAGCAACTCCCCTCCTTTACGAGAAGTTCCGCTCAAACATGGATAGCCGCTTCCCGCACCATCGGGTTGAAGAGATGATAGCGCTCTTTAAGGACCCCAGGGCGCTTGATGAGATGCCCTTCCACGAGTTCATGGACCTGTTGGTTATATAACCTAAGGGCTTGCGGATCCCTCCGGTTCTCCGGGCAGGCCTGGCCCGGATTCGGCTTTTGGATTAGAATATGTTCAGAGGACCGTGAGCATCCAGGTAGAGCTGGATGAGATAAGTATGGATCAACCTGAGGTCTGGATGAAACTCGTTGAGGAGAAGCTCTCGTGCGCTCTCAGAGAAGCAGGCAGGGATATGGCCTCTGAGGCCTTCCAGAGGATAATAACCTCAAAGGCACCCACCAAAACTGAGAATTCCCTCCCAAACCCCAGGGGTATCATTACTGACCCTTACCCAAAATCTTCCCCAATCCTCATGAATGGGCCATCCTGAGGTGCTAGCCACAGGTCAGCATCTTAGACCCAACTTTGATCCCTCATTTTCTCAGCGGATCACGCCCCAAGGAGTTGGCACCATGATCAGTGGGCCTATACCCTGAATATCCTGATGGCTTTTCCCTGTATCTCTGTCCTGGTTATGAGTGAACTGTGCCCCCCATTTTCAACTTACATAGCAAGAAGAACACTACTTACTGAGGCATATGATATTACACCAGCTCAGCGGGCTGATCCTCAGCGAGCAACTAAACGATCTTATCAGCCTCCCTGACCATGTATGGATCAAGCAGAACCTGTTTGACTTCGCGATAACCCTCAAAGCTTATTGCTGAGGCTCTGCATGTATCCAGACACCTCAGACACTGGATGCAGTTGTCCGGGTTCACAACCTCAGGTGGTTCCTCTTTGGTGGGATGCTCCTTTATTACCGGGAACTGTTTGTCCCCCCCGGACTGCGGACAAACTCGGATGCATTCCCCGCATATGACACACCTGTCCTTGTCTCTGGTTATTTTAAACCCGGCCATTTCTTTCCCACCTCCTTATAGTTTTGCCATCAGGGCCAACGAGCTCTATTGTAAACGGACGCACGCCAATAGCGTGAGTGGCACAAGCGAGACACGGGTCGTATGCCCTGGCTATCATCTCAAGCCTGTTCAGGATCTCCTCCGGAACTTTTGGAGATGTGATGAGTTCTCGCGCTGTTGCAGAAAGGCCATCGTTTATAGCGTGGTTGTTGTGCTGGGTGGCAACCACGAAGTTGGCCTTGATAAGTCTTCCCGTGTCACCGAACTCGTACTGGTGAACCAAAACACCTCTGGGGGCCTCAACTATACCGATGCCCCTTCCGGCTTTGGCAGGAATCCCTGCGAAGAGGGCCTTTGGTGAGGAAACATCATCGTCGTTCAGGAGCTCAACCGCTTTTTCCCAGGAATACACCGTTTCTATGAGCCTTGCTACATGATAGGCCATGGTGGTGTTGGTTGGAAAACCAACGATCTCTCTGGCCTCCGATAGTATCTCATCAGCCTTTGGCGTTCCGCAGAGTTTTGCGATATTCACCCTGGCAAGGGGTCCAACTCTGAACTTCTCCCCAGTTACCAGAACAGGGAACTTCATGTAACTAAAGGCGTGCTCCTCCTCGGCTACATGCTTGAAGTAATCCTCGGGTGGGAAAGTTTCTTTTATCTTGCCATCAGGGGTCATAATGCTCAGATGACCATCGTAAAAAGCAATTTTGCCCTCGTCATTCATGGCAAGATAGTGGGTCTCGGTTGCGCCGAGACTCATAAACTCCGGATTCTTGAGCAGAACCTCCTTGAGGATGTTCCACAAGCCAACCAACACAGCATCCTTACCCTCAAGACCCTTAAGGAGCTCCTTCCTTTCCTCAGGGGTGGGCACGCGAACAACTCCACCGGGAACGAAGTTGACAGGATGAACTGGGCGCCCCCCAACCACCCTGGTGATCATTGAGCCGGATTGCCTGAGATCAATGAGTTTCTTCGCTACATCTTCATGGGTCTTCAGTAGATTAACTATGTTTCGTTTCTCAGGCCCCTGGCCCGGGTAAATGAAATCCGGGAGGCTGAGAACTGCCAGGGAGAGCGCGTGGGATTCTATGTATTGACCGAAGAATATCAGCTCCCTGACCTTTCTGGCTTCTGGGGATGGTTTGATACCCCAGGCTGATTCAATGGCCTTCACAGACGCTAGGCCGTGGGCGGAATAACATATCCCACATATCCTGCAGGTAAGTTGGGGAAGGTCGTCAGCCGGCATCCCTTCAAGGAACCTCTCGAATCCCCTGAAGTTGTGAACATGGAACCTAGCCCCCTTTGCCCTGCCATCATCGCCCAGCTCAACGGTTATCTCCGCGTGGCCCTCTATCCTCGTAACGGGTGATATGACTATCTCATCTGGCATCATTCGCTTCCTTCTTTATCCACGTTGACCCTGTGTATAAGTGATGACACTCTCTCCATGTTTCTCCTTCGGAGGAACGGAGAGGCGAGGGTAAACCAGTAGAGACTCCTGTCCGTAAACTCGTCTATCTCCTGTCTGGACTGTTCCTCGGTTATTCCGAGATAATGACTTCTGCGTCTAACAATGTCTATGTATATACCGTGGGAGGGATTGAGAAGGATCTTGTGGGTTGGGCCTCGGCACCCATTGCAGGGATGTCCTGCGGTGGGACATAGTGCCTCACAACCAGCCCTCGTGACCGAACCTAGACAAATATAGCCTTGCTGAAGAAGGCATACCCCATCCTCAGGCTGTGCCTGATGAAGATGCCTCATGTTTCTGGCAAAGCTACCTTTCACCCTTCTCTTACAGTCAGCGCACACGGGAAGATCGTTGACCTTGGGTTTCTTGCCTGAGAGGAGATCGTTGAAGAACCCACTGAGAACCTTCGGTGGGGGTGGACAGCCAGTAACATAGTAGTCCACCTCAACAAAGGAGTCAACTGGCAAAAGCCTAGGAAGAAGCGCTGGGTAACGTTTGGCCTGGTCTTTGTAAGCAGTCTCGTAGAGTTCACTAGCTGGAGCAGTATTACCAAGTCCAGCGACCCCACCGTATGAGGAACATGTTCCTATTGTCACGAGGATCTTTGAGTTCTCGCGAACCTCTTTGAGCAAGGAGACATCCTTCTCGTTCCGGACCGCTCCCTCCAGGAGTGCCACATCACACTTGGGGATTTTTTTAAAGTCAGCCAGCACGCTGGAATAGACAACATCTGATCCCTTCAGGATGTTCGCGAAATCCTGGCCCAAATGGAGCATTGCCACGTGGCAACCCGTGCAGGATGTCAAGGAAACCGTGGCCAGCTTCATGCCTCTAACCCCTTATTATGAGGACCTTCTTACACGCATTGGGTCCCGGGGATTCTGGTTTGATGTCCGCTTTTTTGTCCATGACCTTGGAGATTATGCCCGCGAATATCCCGTAAGACAGCTTGCAGATCGCACCATCCTGCTTGACTCCTTCGGTTAGACAGACCTGTCTTATGGGGCAATCGCGCCACACTAACCAAGCATGTTCCTTTTCGTCTTTCACGAAGGTATCGGCCTCCTGGCCCTTGTCGCGCCAGAGCTCTATAGTCCAAACCTCACCCCATGGGCTTTTTCTGATAACCTCTAGAGCTGAAGCCACTCCATCAGCTTTGTCTAGCTTTTCTCCCTCAACCAGGCCAACGGTCTTCCCTGTCTGATACATTATGCCTATGGTGGCCTTGCCCAGGATTTCCTCTTGGATGTTGAGAGAGGCCAGTATCCGCATGAGCGCGGCAACCTCCCTTCTCTCCTCGTCCTTTGGAGACATCTTTTACTCCTTTGCCTGTTCGGGTGTTCTAGACATAAGGGGCCAAAGATTTGGCCGCCTCATCCATGCTTACATGAAGCATGCCCAGCTTTACCTTGTCAGATGCTATAACGAAGAGGTAGCAGTTATCGTTGACCTTCACCGCCGCAAAGTAGGAATCCGTGAACTTGACTGTGACCCTCTCAAATCCCTTCTTCTGGAACCTTACTCCGCTCGTCTCGGCTATTCCAACCAATCCTGAGACCACCGCACAAACATAGTCTTCCCCCATGCCGGTTGATTCCCATTCCATTGGTATGGAAAGGTGAATTGGCAACCCCTCAGCGCTCACCAATCCAAAGCCTTCCAGCTCAGGAACACTCAAGTGAAGCTTGGTAAGCACAGCGTCTATTCTGCGAACTGTCCCAATCCCCTCTATGCCTTCGAGCTCTTCATCCATGGCCATATTGCACCTGCCTTTTGTGTTTTAAAGTTGTCTTACTCACAGCTTTCAATTACTACTGTCTACTCGCACCTTCCGTTTCTCTAAACAGAGTGTAAATTATAATAGAAAGGATGACAGCAGATCAACCCCCCGCGTTCCTGAGATCTCACACTTCCCTCCCCTCTGAAACCCTTATCCTGCAAGGCAAAGCTCTCAAACCCTTGGGGCCGTAGTGGCCCAGGGAGGCCCTGAGGGATGAAAATATAATCCCGGCCCCAAGAAGGAAGGGCCGGGAAAGGAGAAAAATTATGACCCTTTCTCCACAAGTATCAAGCAAGCTGAAACTCTGGCTCAAGTCCATGGGGGCCAAAGAGGGTCTCATCCTGGACAAGGTGCACCTCTGCATCATGAGGGCAATTGAGTATTCCCGCTCA
>JBDRYB010000025.1:0-27020 GCA_039803205.1 Caldifarciminota bacterium | reverse complement strand
CTTTCCAGGTCCTTCTATTAGAAGGCCCCGGCCCCGCAAACCTCCTTTCAGCCACTCCTACGAGCTCAAGAGAGATCAACCTTGTCTGGGAGGTAACCGGCAACGAGGCTTGCTGTGGCGGCTATTACGCGGCCTATAAGCCAGAAGGTCAAACAGACTTCATTTTGAACCCGGAGCTCATCGTTGGCGCGACCGACTATATCCTTGAAGTCCCTTATCCGAGCACACAATACGAGCTTCAGATAATCACAGCCAACTATGACGAAGAGCCAACAGAGCTCGTTTCCAACTCCCTCTTCGCCACCACCCACCCCCGTCTCTCAGCGCGCGTGAATTACTCCCTTGATCCCTCCAACAGCTCAAAGTTCGTAGAATCAGGGGACAAGGTCTATCTCGTTCACGAGGACCAGGACAGGGTTTGGCTCGCAATAGGGACAAAGTCCCTTGGCAAGGTAATCTGGGAGGAGGACGAGGTCCTGATCTCAGATGCCCTTGATTCCAGAGACCCTGCAATAGCCGTTGACCAGGACGGGAGGGTTTGGTGCGCGTTCGTGGACGGCGTAGTGGGCAACGAGATATGGCTGGCTAACTACAGGCAAGGCGATCTCTGGCCCCACATGCAGAAGATTTACAGGGCTGATCAGGCAATTCCAGCTCCAGCTGTTTTCAACCTTGACATGGCTTATGACCCTCAGGGCTATCTTCACCTTGTCTGGGAGGAACACAGGGAAAAGGGTGGGGGCTATGAATTTCAGGTGAAATACGGGCTTTTTAACCTGAACTCCTCTTTTCTGACCACCGAGACCGTTAATGAACCGTGGACGCTCAGAGGCAACGGTGGCCTGGCATTTGCTTATCCAGATGTGGAGCTCATGGTGGGCCGGATTCCAGGGCAACCAGCCACGCCCATGGTGGCTTTCATGAGACCCCAGAGGGGGGTTGTGGCTTTTGAGCGCGCAAATGGCAATTGGGATGAGCGCTATTCTTCTGAGAAAAAGGGGTTCAGCGGCAACCCAGATGACTACGGCGGATTTGACCTGGGCATATCAAACCTAGCAGGAGCTGGCTATCCCTTCTGGCCCTTCCTCGCTTTCACATACAAGAACGCCGGAGTCCCTCAGGTCTACTTTGCCTCGCCTTACTCAGGCATCAACTGGCAGACAGCACCCATAAGCGCGTGGGACGGGAATGTTGAGAAGAGCATGCCCTTTGTGGCCTGGTATGATACCGTGGCTCTGGTGGGATGGGTGGCTAAGGACGCGCTGAGAGGCGATGAGATATACCTGAGGCCCGTGTATAAAAGCGGACTGCATTATCAATTCTGGCCCCTGAAAACAACCAAGGGCATCCAGATATTTGATCCCCATATCCTCCTTGAGCCTGGGAACACATATACCCCGCTCTGGCTTGAGACCAACCCCCAGAAACCACCCGCTTACCTGGTTAAATACGACAGGAGAATCCCACCAACTACGAGGGTTGATATAGCCACCCCTCAGATAACCGGCCCCTTGGGCGGAGATTACACGGTTTATTACACAACAGACGGCTCTGTCAAGGAGCTCTGGTTCCTGCTATCACACGACAGGGGCAATACATTCCCCGACACCATCCTGCACCAGGTAAATCCACCGGCCAAGGACTCCGTGAAACTTAGGATGCCGGATTACCCGACAAAGTCCCTGAGGCTCGGGGTCCTCTGGAAGGACACCCTGGGGATGAACTCCATGGTAATCCCGGTAAGAAGCGTCATAGCCTCCTCCGGCCCCTTCCTCACCTATGGCAACAACTCAAAGAAGATAATCTCGTCCCAGGGCGGAGAGCTCCACCTCGTCTATTCAACAGGAGACCCAATCTCCTCTGTCTGGCCACCTGATACCCCAAAGGTGTTCTGGACAAAGTCCCAGGACTTCGGGGAAACCTGGAATGTTCCGACCCTTCTTGGCCAGGGCTTCCTCCCCGGACTGGCAATAAGGAGCTTCCCGAACGGCGAAGAGGCCCTCGCGTGCGCTTGGCTCAGGCCTGATGGCACGGGAAAGCTTGACCTTATGTATTCATACAAGGAAAAGAACTCGGCAAGCTGGTCATCCCCTGTCTCTCTGGGCAAGGTCAACTACATGATGTCCGCGCCAGGCCTCGCGATTGACACAAAGGGAAAGAAGGTTCACATCTCCGTTGATGATTACAAGGACGGGACAAAACTGCACGAGCTCCTTTACTTCTCAGGCAAATACGACAAGCCCAATAAGATAACTAGGACTGTTGTCTCTTCCTGGACAGCGGCCTTGCCTCCGAAGGACACGGTAATCTTCCCAGTTCCCATGCCCGTTGAGAGCCTGTCAGCTGATACCGCTATAAAGGACAGCCTCATCGTGGTCAACCCCCTTCTCTGCCCCTCGGTTGCTGTTGACTACAACGGAGGGGTTCACATGGCCTGGGATGACAGGGCACAGGGGGTTGTCTATTATGGCTACAAGGGGCCTGATCAACCCAACTGGAATGTCCTCCAAATATCCCATCCAGGGCGCTACGCCAGGAACCCTTCCCTTGATGTCTATGGAGCGCAGGTCTATATCACATGGGAGGAGGACCAGGTGTATTTCCAGCGTTGGGGCTATGTTGATCAGCCCATGAGCTTCCTGGCAGAGGATACCCTGTTCACCTACGAGCCCACCTCGGCGTATCCCTTCACCAGGAAGGGAGCTGGTGTTGCTTGGAACTGGTGGTCAAAGACAAAGGAAGGACTAAAGGCAGGGGTTGACTTCGCGAGATACTTACCCTCCCAGGATGTCTGGGAAAGGGATTCCATAAGGGTATTCATGGGCCTCTCCCGCGCCAACCCCAGCTTTGAATCCTACTGGGACAAGAGCAAGGCATTTGATTACCTGGTCTGGACATCATCCTTTGTTTCCCACTTCTACAACCTATATCCTCTGCCACCTGAGAGCACCCATGTCCCCCCTGGTTGGCCCATGTCAAACCCCCTCTGGTATTTCGTGGAGAGCCAGGTATATCCCAGGGAGATGGCGGATGTCTCGCCCTTCTACGCGCTCTGGCTCGGAACCCCCAACCCAACCCCATATACCCATGAAAGGGATACCTTCATGGTCTACGAGAATGGGATCAGGGTTGATTACGATGCTGACAAGCTTGTCTACAGGTTCCCGTTCATGGAGGCGAGGTCTGAGCTCATGCTCATCCTTGACCTTTATTACGAGGGAACAGAGCCTCAGAGGAGAGTGAGGGTTGAGGTTGGAAACGACAACCTCGGAGACTATCCATACTCATCTGGCCAGAAGACGAGGCTAACGATTGAGCTCCCGGATTGGGTCTCAGGCTCAGAGGATGTGAGGATAACCCTGAAGAACCATCTCGGAGAGGCTGTTGAGGCCGCCGGTCTCATGATAATGGCATACGCGAAGAAGGAGGGCCAGGGAGGACCCGCAAGCCTCCCAGGGGAGCTGACCCCTCCATTTGCCCTCTATGCCCCTTATCCCAACCCAGCTAAGGGAAAACTGACAATCCAGTTCTCTGTCCCATCAGGAGCCAATACATCTCTTGTTCTATATGACATCATGGGAAGGAGGGTTTCAAACCTGTATCAGGGTAATGAGCCTGGCCTCCACATCCTCACCTGGGATGGAACAGGGGATAACGGCTCATCTCTTCCTGCCGGGGTTTATTTCCTGAGGCTAACCCACGGGTCAGGGAGGTCAGCTGTTAGGAAGGTTGTCTGGATGAGGTAGGATTATCTCATCTATCCCGGCCCCTTCCCCACCTCATCCCACGCGGCCAGCGCGGCCATCTTGATCTTCTCATCAACCAGTGGGAAGACCCTGCTGTTCGGGTCGCCCTCAACGCCATAGAGGATGGTCCTGAACTCCTCCTTCGTGAGGCCATAGACCCACCTCGCGACAATAGCGTCCAGCTCGGCCCGGAGCCCGGCCCTTTCCCTTGGGTTCAAAGCGACCTGGTCTGGCTCAAGCCCTATTTCCTCACGGAGCGCGTCAAACTCCGGCCCCACGCAAACGAGCCTCGCCGCGCGCTTGACCATCTCATCATAAACAGGGTTCCCCTCGGTGAGCCTGGGCACGGGGAGCTGGTAGAGGGTGAAGAAGTTCACATGCATGGTGCTTTTGTGTCTGGCCACAAAATCAAGCGCGAAGCTGTTCAAAACAGAGACAATGTAGAGGATGTCTTTATTAGTAAGAAGCTGGAAATAACCCATTCCCCTATGTCCTCTTGAGATTCAAGGCTATCCGTTTTGAATTCATAAGGCCTAGCAACGGGTAAAGTATTCCCGCAAAACACCCCTTTCGGGATAACCGTGCAGATGAGCGTTCTTTCATTCGTTGAGCTGGAAATATCTCTGTATCCCATCCTATAATAATCCGCGTCCAGTCTGACCTCTTTCGGGCTTATTGGCCCACGGCCAGCCTCTTTGAGCAGTTTCCGAAGGCACTCGTTCTTGTCCTTCGCTTTCCTGCAGAACCTTCGCTTCAGTTCAGTCGTAACCCTGTGAACCTCCTTCTCAGCGAGGTATTCCCTCACCGGAGCCTCAGGGAGCCAGTATTGCGGCTCTGCGAACCTGTGCTCAAATTGGTGGATCATCTTTCCCTCGTAGAGGAGGGTGTATTTGGCGGGGGGTTCCCAGGGTTTTTCCATGCCCTCAGGGATGGGCTGGAAGAACCGGGAGTCGTTGGTCATATGGAGCTCAGAGATCATTTTGAGGTTCCAGGTTCCCTGAATCTCTTCGCCAAGAAGCGGATGATTCCCGTATATCTTCCTGCAGAGCTCCCGGTTTCTCGGGTTCCTGAACTCCATAACCGAGAGACTATCCGGCGAAAACCTCTTTATATCCTCAACTGGATAATCAAAAAGGACCTCGTCAGGCCTTTCCAGGTCATCAAGGGTCTGGCGGTAGAAAGCGGCCCTGAAGGACTCTTTGGGCTTATCCTTTTGCCAGATCACTGCCGCGAACTTGTATTGCCTGTGAACTGCTGGGAACAGTCCCTGCCTGTTCTCAAACTCAAAGACCTCTTCAAGCCGGTTATCCTGGATCAGGTGCCTTCTCAGAGGCGAAGAGCCGTAGTCCGTGAGTATGCCGGAGGGAAGGACGACCCCGCACCTGCCCCCATCGGCCAGGAGCCACCCGAATCGTTCGGTGAACATCTTGTATAGGTCAACATCCCCGCCGCCTCCCTAGACCCTGTCCAGCTCGGCAAATTGTTTCTCAAGCTCCTCGTGGTTTTTCAGGCTCAGGATGGCCTTGCGCTTGGCGGCCTTGTTCTTGAGGCCCCGGTAACCAGGGATATATACGGGCCAGAAGTCGTTGTCGTGAACCTTCCACTTGTCCCAAGGAGGGTTGCCCATGGTCGCGTGGAATCCGCCTGGCCCGCCTGGGCCGAAGACCTCCGGAAACTCCAATTCCCAGTGGAAAAAGCCGTATTCCTTGGCAATGGCTCTGAGCTTGTCTGTCTCAAAAATGCCCGTGATGTCCTTGCCGGATTGGAGGTCCACGAGGGCCCGGGTGAGATTTAGCGGCGAGAGGGGCAAAAGATCCAGCCTGTTCGCAAGCCACGCGTCCGCCAAAAGCCTTATGGGAGCGAGGCTTTCCCTTACCACCCGGAATTCCTTCTCCTTCTCGTGGACATCAGCGCCTGTCTCGCTGGTTTTTGCTTCATATGTGCGGGTTCTCTCCGCGGCCTCCTTCAAGAGGTCATCAACCAGCTTTGCTATTGCTTTTCCAGCAGATTTACCCGCTTTTTGCGCCGAGGTCCTGATCTCGGCTATTGTCGCTCCGAGGAGGCTGTTTCCGGAGCGGATGTGGTGGTCAAGAAACGAAAGGGCCTTTCCCCTTGAGGCAGTGTTGAGCCACAGCGAGAGCTTCGCGAGCTCGGCAGTCAAAGGAACCAGATCAACGCCGTAAATACACCTCTCAACCACCCTGCGCCTCGCGAGGACTATCTGGTTCTCGGCCTCCTCCTCGCTCAGGCCCCCCATCGCAAGAGCCCGGGCCATGTAATCACACGCCTCAACGAGGAAGTGGCCCGAACCCATCGCGGGGTCGCATATCCGCAGGGAAAGTATCGCCTCCTCTGACCTGGGAACCAGAGAATCTCCTTCCTTTTCGTAGCAGAGAGGTTCAAGGGTCTTCTTGACGAGGTATTTGACTAGTCTGTCCGGGGTGAAATAACTGCCGGTTGACTTGCGTTCGCCCCTGCGGTTTATGAGATAGACCTGCCTTGGACGAACGGTTCTCGGCTCAGGGAGCCGGGAATGGCTCTCTTTGCTAATGTCCCAGGCGATCCAGCCCTCGTCCACGGAAACAAGGGGTGTGTCCGCAACCATGAGCACGAACTCCATCATGCTCTCGTAGATTATGCCCAGGTCAATCACGCCAAAGGTCTGATAGGCGATAAAGCGTTTCCTGCCATCAGGATCATCCGGATCAACGGCCCTCATCAGGCAGTCCAGAGCGTGATATAGCCTGCCGTCCGGGAGCTCGTGCGTGTTGAGCCAGGAGACATCAAGGGCCGTTGGATCAGAAGGGCGTTTTGTTTCGGGCCTGAAGAGGCCGCCGTTGTATGCCGGAACATGAAACCTGGTCTCGCCTATTGCCTCTGATCCCTGGTCAATAAGCCTGAAAAGGGTCCTGAGCCTGTTGTAGAGATGGGTTGTGGGCGCGAGGATGAATTTCGGCTGTGCATTGTCAATTTTCTCGGCTACATCCTTTTTCATTTGTAGAAGCCCATATCCCTCGTTGTAATCGTTGTTCTCAACAGGCAGTATCTCCGTGGCCTCCGCGTAAAGGATAAACAGGAGCCTGTAGAGAAGGAGCGTTGCGGCGTTGCGGACGGTCTCCCGGTCGGATTCCTTGTGCGGATCTATCTCCCCTCCTTCGCCTCCGTATTTCTCAAAGTATCCACGACAGAGGTGGGTTAAAGCATCAAAAACGCTTTCGGTGAGATTCTCCTTCCACTTGTGGGTTGTTATGATTGATTGCTCGCGGACAACATCAACCAGGCACTTGCCCCCGTATTCCCTGGAAGGGGTGAGGGCTTCACGGCTAAAAAACAGATAGAAGTAAAGGAAGACCTCAGGATCAACCTCGGCCATGCCAATCTGCGAGTTTAGGTCTATCTCGTAGAAATAATCCTGTTTTACGGATGTTTCTCTGTGAACCAGTCGCCACCGGGCTCCGTCCGTGAGAATGCCCCAGTTGACTCCGGTGCAGTGCAGGTATTCGTCTATCTGGGCCATCGGGGACTTGCCCTCACGGCCGAGCCTTTTGTCAAAGTCAACGCCTGGGGCCTTGGCGTCCAGAATGGCTACAGCGTGTCGCTGAAAGGAATCGGGGTCGCCTGGATTCCTGGCCTGCTCATCCGCGAAGGCATCCCTGTCGTAGATCTCAGGAAATAGGACATAGTCCGGTTGTCTTGAACCCACGGTAAGTCCCCTTATCGGAGGCTGGACCTTGTATAGATCTTGGCCATCCTCTTGCCACCCCAGGAGCCTGAGAAGGGGTCTTATGACCTCTTGTTCGGTCTGCGACTCGTTGAGGCCACTTAGTTTGCCGATGAGGCTTCGGGCCTCTTTCAATCTTTTTCTGGATGACCGAGATGGCTCCTGCGGCCCTTTGCCAGGGAGGTAGGGTTCTGATGAGCGACCTGGCTGGGTCTTCCTCATTCAGGAGATAGGCGTCAGAAAAAAGCCTTCGGTTGTTGAGGGGTTTGGGCGCGAAGAGCTGGCCGGCCACCGGCATGTTGAGATTTTAGGGTTGGGAGTGGCTCAAGATCAATTCCAAAAGTCCCCTTTCCCAACTGACCATAACTGACCGAGAATGGGGCGTTTTTCACGGAGTTTAGTTATAGGACAGAACTTAGAAAATCCCCGTAAAATCAAACACCCCCGGCAGGACTTGAACCTGCGGCCGTCGGATTAGAAATCCGATGCTCTATCCATCTGAGCTACGGGGGCAAGGTTTATATTATAATCCAGACAGGTGTTGTGCGTAAACTACCGCTTCCTCGGCGGAAAATAGCGATTTTGACCCGCCGTAGAGGAAAGGTTTATAATTCTTAGCCTATGAGTATGCTGGCTCTGATAGCGATAAGCTACGAAGTTTTTGGTGCGGTCATGGACACGGCCGGCAAGCCGGTTCCGGGTGCGGCGGTGTGGGTTGAGGGTGGTCCCGGAACCTACACGCTGAGCGACGGTTCCTTCAGGTTGAATGTTCCTGAGGGCACGAGAACCATCCGCGCGAGGGCATTGGGTTTCACCGAAGCCAGCGCGGAAGCTTATCCGGGCGAGCCAACAGAGCTGGTCCTTACCCCGAAAGCCATCACATCAAAGGAAATAGTGACCGTTGCGTCGGCGAGGCCCGTTCTCCTGAATGAGACTCCGGTTTCGGTCAACAGTCTCAGCGGCCTGGACATGATCCGCGTCGGAGGTTTCCCGAGGGTTGAGGAGGCCCTGAAGATAACCCCGAGCGTTTATCCGGTGGGCTCTGACCCCATAACCCAAGTGGTTTCGGTCAGGGGAATGGCCAGGGGGAGGTCAATACTAATGCTTGAAGGTATGCGCCTCGTTGATGATAGGGATGTTGGCCCGACATTTTTCGTTCACCCTGGAATGCTCTCCTCCACTGAAGTGCTCCTCGGCCCCTCCTCGCTTCTATACGGGTCGGGCGCAATAGGAGGGGTTGTCGCCACTGGTTTTGCCAAAGAAACCAGGTATGGCGCGGTATACAACACGGTCAACAAGTGCCCTGAGGCCTGGGCAATGTTCTCATCGGACATGGTTGGTCTCGGCCTTTGGGGCATTGAGGCCCAGGACTACATGAGCCCAGACACCCTGGGAGCTGATACCGCCATAAGAAACTCTGGCTTCAGGACAAAAGGGGCATACATGAGGCTCGGCTACAAGGGGCTTTCTTTAGAATACATCTTCGCACACGGTTTGAACATAGGGAGGCCCAGGGACGATCCGAACAGGACAGCGACCTACAACAAGGACTATCACGATCTGGTCAAGCTGGGTTACGAGGGCGTAGGGCTTGGCTTGGTATGGAGGGCATTCGTTTGGGGCCACCAGAAGTTCAAGGAGGCCGAGGTCGTGAAGTTCAAGCCATCCACAGGCGTGACCACCGATGAGATAACTAGGTATAACGGGGCGGATGGAGGCGCTACGGTTATGACCACGGGTTTTCTCTCCTCGCACATAATAACCGGCGGGGTATCCGGCTTCAGGAGGCAAGGGCTTGACATATCCATGCGCACGGTGAAGACGGATTCGCTTGGCAATATAACTTCTGATACGACCGAGTTTCCGACCCTGGATGCTGGTTACACCGAGGTTGGGGCTTTCATCCTGGACGAGTTCCCGGCCTGGGCCCTCAGGATAAGGGCAGGGCTCAGGGGAGACTATATTGGCTGGCAGGCCACTGGTGAGGAATCCCAGAGCAGGCTAGCCCTTGCCAGCGAGGTGGGTGTTCTGGTGCCACTTCCTTGGGGGTTTGAATTTATAGCCTCTGGAAGGCGTTCATACAGGGCCCCCGAGCTCCGCGAGCTCTATTACACCGGCGAAACACCGAGGGGCTACCAGTATGCCAACCCAGACCTCTCGCCAGAGATAGGCCTCACTGGGGAGGGCGGACTGAGGTGGTCCTCAAGCATTTTCTGGGCCGATGCCGAGCTCTTCTACACCCACATAGACAGCATGCTCGTGAAGGATGTGTATTATGATGGCGATTCCATCGTTTTCAAGAACACGGGCAAGGCTTTCGTAAAGGGCGTTGAGCTTGAGGCTGGGTTCTCGTTGGACAAAGCGAGGTTTTCCGTGTTCGGATTTGCCATGGAGGGGAGGGAGATGGCGGGGCCCCTTGACGACATAGCCCCGCCCAGTTGGGCAAGCATGGCCTCATACGAGTTTGTCCCTTGCTGGTTGGCGGACTCCATCGTGCCATGGATTAGGCTACGAGGCAGGGCCGCGAAGGTTGACCCAGGACCATCTGAGGTTCCGAGGGAGGCTTTCTGGCTCCTTGATGCTGGCCTGGACGCCTTCTTCCTTAAAGGGAACATAGGGGTTAATCTCGGGGTTCAGAACGCTCTTAACGCTTTCTACTATGACAATGCGGATGCCAAAGGCGTTGCGTCGCCCGGAAGAAATATAAGCGTTGGAATAAACGGAAGCTTCTAGAGGGCAAGAGAAATTGTCAGAGCAAGATCACTGGGCCATCTCAGCTCAGGAGTTGAAGGCCTCATACGGCAAGGCTGAGATCCTGAGAGGAATATCCTTTTCTGTTAGCCTCGGGGAATTCTGGGGAATAGTTGGCCCGAACGCATCCGGCAAGACAACCCTGCTCAGGTGCTTTGCCGGCACACTCAGGCCCCTGTCTGGTAAGGTCTTCTTGAGGGGCAAACCCAGAGACTCCTTTAGACCAAGGGAATTCGCATCGGTCTGCTCCTTGCTCCTTGATGAGATCGTCCCTGGGCCCATGCGGGTGATGGACTATGTGCTCTTGGCAAGACACCTGCTGAAGCCCCCGTTCTCCCCGATCACCAAAAAGGACATGGCCGTAGCCGAGAGAGCAATCAGCGAGGTTGAGCTCTCAGATGTAAAGGATGTCCCCCTTGAAAACCTCAGCCAGGGCCAACTTCTGATGGCAAGGATGGCAAGGGTTATAGCTCAGGACGCGTCTGTGCTCCTACTTGATGAGCCTACAGCCCATCTAGACCCGCGCCACGGGTTTCTGATCATGGAACTTCTCGCCAGACTGGCAAGGGAGGGAAGGGCTGTCCTAGCTGTTCTACACGATCTCTCTCTCGCGGCCAGATACACGGATCACATTCTCGTTCTCAGGGACGGAGCGATAGCCGCACAGGGTCTAACCGGGGAAGTTCTGAGGCCTGATCTCATAAAGGAGGTCTTCGGGGTGGGCGCGAGGAGGAGGGACGGGGGGATTGAGCTTTATCCTTTCTGATGGCAGAGGACACAGGAGGTTGCTAGGCACATTATAATCACATTATACTTTCTGAGATCAAGATGCATGCGACCAACATGAAACCAGAAGGACCCAGGGAAGAGCTTTTGGCGGGCTGCTTACCAATAATACTGGAATTTTTCTATTACTTCGCGTCATTCGTGGGAAGCATCAGCATTTGTTATGTGGTTTTCCTTGAGCCGGACATGGGACTCGTGCCAAAGCTCTATCCTGTTGCTTGGCAACTAATACACTCGGATAACCTCCTCATTACCATCCTGGGAGGCGCTTTGTTGGTTGCTCTTAGTTTTGCGGGTTTGGTTCTCGTCTTTGCTTTAGGTTACACTGCCTGGTTCTTCATGGCGTATCCCGGCGTGATAATCTCCCGAGCATTCGCTTCTCGGGTTATCAAAGCCACAAAAAGGGTCTCAACATGGTTTATGGCCTCAACCCTCCTACTTCCCCCTCTGTATTTTGTCTTGGGGATGATGGGGATAGGGAACTCGGCCAATAACTTCGTCCTTTCACTCGTAATGATGCTCGGAGCTGGCATTACGGCCTTGCTCTTTGGCCTACTGGGGAGGGGCTCGGCAACGAGGTCCCTCTTGGAATCCGTCGGGGAGAAGTGGATGGGTTTGCTCCTGAGGACCAAAATTAGGGCCGCGCTGAGCGTCCTGGTTGGGATGCTCTTCTTCTTTTATCTCTACTGGCTCTGCTGGAGCTCGGGTATGTTCGCAAACCTCCTCGGAGCCATAGCCTGGCACATAAGCCTCTTCTACACGATCACAATAACCGTAGTTTGGTCAAACATCCTGGCGAGAGAGGAGCCTTGAGCCCGGGCACTGAGGATCACGGGGCTGAGCCTGTTTATATTGAGGCTAACCCGCATTAGGAGTTATAATTTGTCCGTGCGAAAAACCCAGCTTCAGAACCATTTCTCGCGGAAACATGAAACATCTTCTCAACACCGCCATCCGGGCCGCCCATGCCGGAGGCCGGGTCCTCATGCAGGGATTCAGGACCCTTAGGCTCTCGGACGCGGAGACGAAGGGCCCGGATGACATCGTAACAGAATGGGACAGGGCGTCCGAGGCCGAGATAGTCCGGATCATAAGCGAGGCGTTCCCGGACTCGCACTTCCTAGCGGAAGAGAAAGGGGAGTTCGGCAAAGGCGAGATGGTCTGGATAATAGACCCTCTCGATGGAACGAAGAATTACTATCGGGGTCTCCCCGTGTTCGCTGTTTCAGTAGCGCTGGCAATTGACGGGGAGATAAGGCTTGGCGTTGTCCACGATCCCACGAGAAACGAGACATATACGGCGTTAAAGGGCCAGGGAGCGTTCTGCGACACCAGGAGGCTCTGCGTCTCTGAAAAGAAAGAGCTTCTGGGGAGCTTCCTTGCGACGGGCTTCCCCCACAGGAGAAAGCAGGATATGGATCTTTATCTGGCAACATTCAAGAGGCTTTTCCGCGATGCCCTTTCTGTCAGAAGGCTTGGTGCCGCGGCCCTCGATCTGGCGCATGTGGCTTCCGGCATCTACGATGGGTTCTGGGAGTTTCAGCTCTACCCTTGGGATGTCGCGGCTGGCTACCTCCTCGTGAAGGAGGCTGGAGGCCTGATGACCGATTTTGATGGCAGAGAGGAATTTCTCTCCTCTTCATCAGTGCTGGCGGCAAACCCTTGGATCCACGAGCAGATGTTGGAGGCAATAAGGGAAGTGCTGGGTTGATCTTTTCATCACGGGAACAGCTTGCCAGGCTGAGGATTAACGGGATCACATACGCGGCAATTGATACAGAGACCACAGGAATTCACCCCTGGGCTGACAGGATAGTTGAGATAGGGATAGTCCGTTGGAGGAAAGGCGGGCGGGCCGCGGAGTTCCTTGACAGGGTTAACCCGGAGACCCCTGTAAAGCCTGGTGCGCTCAGGGTTCACGGCATATCCTCTGATGATCTCGCGGGCGCGCCCTTGTTCCGAGAGATAGCCGGGGATGTAGCAGAAGCCCTTTCGGGAACGGTTATCCTTGGTCACAGGGCCCTCTCGTTTGACATCCCTTTTCTGAACATGGAGCTGGCACGCTCAGGCATGAGGCCCCTGAACAACATCGTGATAGATACGAACCTTTTGGAGAAAACAGCCCTGATTCCCGGCGAGCGCAGGGACCTTTCCTCCCTCGCGAGGGCTCTGGGGGTTCGGGAGGGCGAGCGCCACAAGGCCCTCCACGACGCGAGGCTGGTCCTCAGGGTCTGGCTTGCTTTGATGGATCGTTTTGCCGACTACGGAAAGGAGACCCTCCTGGACATACTGCCATACTTCAGGGCAAACCTCTATCCGCCATCAGTTATGGAGATATTTAGGGCCGCAAGGGGCTCCGGCGGGGTGGTGGAGTTCCTGTATCCGTCGGGTCGGCGCATGGAAAGAAGGCGCGTATGCCCAATTTACTATCGCAAGGGCTCCATAGTGGTTCTGGACGAGGATGGGGGGATAAAGAGCCTCAGGGCTGACAGAATAAAAGTCGGCTAGTAACTGAGATCTCACACTTTCCTCCCCTCTGAAACCCTTATCCTGCAAGGCTCTCAAACCCTTGGGGCCGTAGTGGCCCAGGGAGGCCCTGATGGATGAAAATATAATCCCGGCCCCAAGGAGGAAGGGCCGGGAAAGGAGAAAAAATATGACCCTTTCTCCACAAGTATCAAACAAGGAGGGTTCCTCGTTGAGGAGACATTCAAGTCCACAAAGACATACGAGGGACTTGAGCATCTCAAGGAAGTGATAAAGGCCATATTCCTCATTACCTTCATACCCAGCCTCACGAGCTACGAGAGGAGGTATAGCGTCTTCACCAAGGCACTCCTGTGTCTTGAACGATCGCGAGGAGGATACGCCAGGCTATCCTGCATCAGAACCTGTTTCTGGGGGATGAGAGTATGCGAGATCTCAAGGGGGGCAAATTGGAGGGGGAACCGCGTTCACTTGCGCTAGATAAGCCAAAACCTTCAAAATAACCGCGTGCCTGAGAGGATTCTCACTCCGCCTCCTGATAAATCCATCTCCCACAGGGCTTTAATTCTCTCCGCTATAGCCTCGGAACCCTGCTGTATACGCAACCCCAACAAAGGCCTTGATGTGATGGCAACCATAGACTGCCTGCGCGCTATGGGTTCTGAGATCTCATCGGAAGATCAGCAACTTCGTGTTGAGCCGAAGTCCTTTATCCCTCCGAGCAGGCCATTGAACTGCGCCAACTCAGGAACAACGATGAGGCTCCTTCTCGGGCTCCTCTCCGGGACTGGCATAAGGGCTGTGCTTGATGGGGACGAGTCTCTCCGGAAGAGGCCCATGGACGGGATATCTGAGGCGCTCTGCTCGGCTGGAGCCGTCATATTATTGAGCAGGGGCAAATATCCGCCAGTGGAGGTCGTATCAGGAATAACGAAGGACATCACATGGGCCGCAAAAAGCCCCTCAGCTCAGGTCAAGTCCGGACTCCTTCTAGCCGGGCTTGCTGGCGGTAGAAACCTCATCTTTACCGAACCCGTGAGGACACGGGATCACACCGAAAGGCTCCTGCGGTGGCTTGGGGAGGATATAACCATTGGAGAGCAAATAAGGCTCCGGCCTACAAGGCCAATTCCAGGCTTTGATCTTACTGTTCCGGGAGACCCCTCCTCTGCGGCCTTTCTCGTGGCTTTCAGGCTCATGAGAAAGGGCCCACCCCTAATCATCAAAGGGCTCTGCCTCAACCCGACCAGAATGGGTTTATATGAAGCGCTTGTAAAAATGGGCGCGAGGCTGAGCTGGGAGGTCCATTCTGAGGGACCGGAGCCGGTTGGGGACCTCCTCGTGGAGCACTCTGAAATCCTTTCCGGAGCAGAGATCGGACCTGATGAGGCGGCATCAGCAATAGACGAGCTGACCCTACTCGGGGTCCTTGCCAGCATAACCGATGGCATCATAACGGTGCGCGGGGCCGAGGGCCTCAGGTCAAAGGAATCGGACAGGATAACCCTTCTGGTTAAGAATCTCAGAGCCCAGGGAGCCGAAGCCGAGGAATTCCCTGATGGTTTCAGGGTAAAGGGGCCTTTCAGGTTCAGGGGCGGTCGGTTTGAAACCCAAGGGGATCACCGTCTCGCGATGGGTTTTGCGGTCGCGTGCTCGGCCTTTGGCGTTGATTTCCAGCTGGACCATCCCTCTGCTCCTGAAATATCTTATCCGGGCTTCTACGAGGACATAAGGAGACTGGTTTGAACGCTGACGCTGTTCTTCTTTCCTTTCTTTTCAACGGGTTCTGGGCCGGACTCCTCCTGCTAATTGATAGAAGGGCGAGACAATCGCCATTCACCCTGGCCTTTGCCCTCGCCCTAGGAATGACAGCCGCGGTCGCTGTTCTCATAGCAAAGACTTGGCTTGATCCCGATCAGATAAGGCCCTGGTTCATAAAGCAATGGATGTGGAGGGATTTCTTTGAGGCTGGTTTCATAGAGGAAGGTATGAAGACCATCCTGTTTCTAACTATGGCCTGGGCCGTGAAACCAAAAGACCCCTTACCGTGCTTCATCATAGCGTGCTTTATTGGCGCGGGTTTTGCCCTCACCGAGAACATGGGCTACATATTGCAGGGTGCATATCAGTCCTTATCCCACGATCCAGAATCCTATTACAGGACGATCGTATCCGTGGCCATCGCTAGGAGCGTCCCGACGCATGTGGCTTTCACTGGGGTTGTGGGGTTTGCCCTTGCTAGGGCAAGGTTCTCAAGGAGAACAAGAGGGTGGTGGTGGCTCGTCTTGCTCGCTTTTTGTGCGGCTGTAGGAATGCACGGGGCCTGGAACGCGCTCGGGGGCGCGTTTTTCCTCGAGAAATACGCTGGGATCATGGGTCTCCTGATCCTCATGACATGGAACCTGAAAACCCTCTCCGCGAGGCTGAACCCCTCTTTCGTTTCCGCGTGGGGGCGGGCCTGGATAGCGCTCGTCCCCTTAGATCATCTGGGCCCACCTGCCTCAAAGAAGCTTGAAACCCTCCTGGCCGCCCTTGCCGCTTTCGTTTATTCTCTGTTGGTTGTGAACCTTCTGACGGTCAAATAGTCCAGTCCCGAACTGGAATCGCTCCCCTTCTCGCTTTATAATTTGTATATGCCCAATCCCAAATCCCTCCCGAAGAGCCTCCCCGGAAGGAAGGCGCTTGGGAAAGATTGGTTTCTCGTTGGAGGAGCGGTCAGAGATGCCCTTCTTGGAAGGCCAATAAAGGATTGGGATGTAGTCGTGCCCCGCGATGCCACGGGCGCCGCCCGAAGGCTATCTGCCTCCCTCGGAAACGCGCCGGTGGTTCAGCTGGACGATGGAATCCTTAGAGTCATAGCAGGGGATGGCTGGGTTGATCTTGCCGAATTGCGGGGCAAGGACATTCTGGATGACCTGGCCCAGAGGGATTTCACGATAAACGCTATAGCTTTAACCCCGAAAGGGAGGCTAATAGATCCGGCCGGTGGGCTTTCCGATCTCCGTTCCGGACACATCAAAGCCTTATCCCAAGAGAATCTCAGAGCGGATGCCCTGAGGTGCCTCAGGGCTTTTCGGTTTGTGTCTGAGCTCGGATTTTCCGTTGAACCCGAAACCCTTTCCTGGATAAAAAAAGAGGCGGGAGGCATTGGGATCGTTGCTCCGGAAAGGGTCTGGGTTGAGATGAAGCTTCTCCTGGTTGGCCAGAACCTCGCCCAGGCCCTCCGGGGTGCCTGGGAATCAGGCCTCCTCAGGGTGATCCTGCCCGAGCTCGTTGATTCTGATGCTGATTGGGGAGGGAACAACCTACTTGAGCACTCCTTTGCGACAGCCGCGGTAGCGGGGGGAGTTTTGTGGAATATAGGCATAACCCCTTTTGCTCATTACAGGAAGCATCTGGTTGTCCTTGATGACACCTCAATGAGGGCGGTTTTCGTGCTATCAGCCCTTTTGCACGACATAGGGAAACCTCACACATATCAGGAGGAAGAAGGGGAGGTCCACTTCTACGGCCACGACGCTCTTGGCGCCAAGATGGCCAGAGGAATAGCCAAGAGGCTCAGGATGAGCGGGCAAGAGGCAGATGCTTTGACGCTTCTGGTCTCAAATCACATGCACCCGCACTTCCTCGGTCAGGGAGAGGGTCCAACCCGCAGGGCCATGAACCGTTTTCTCAGGAGAGCGGGCGCATGGGCATTTCCCATAATTGTCCTCGCTTACGCTGATGCGCTCAGCTCCTATCTATCGCACCAGGGCGTTGTCTCTCACCTCATACTCGCTAAGTCGCTTCACGATTTCATTGAGGAGACGGAGAAAGAAAAGATGAAACAGCCGAGGCTCATCACGGGGGATGACCTCATATCCATGGGCCTTAAGCCAGGCCCCATCTTCCGAGAAATACTGGAAGAGATAGATGACCTGAGGGCTGAGGGGAAGATAAAGACGAGAGAGGAAGCGATGGCCGCGGTAAGGAAAATAATAGGGGAAAAGGCTAAAACGGGATCCGCTGGGTAGTTCCTCCGGGGAAGAACCTCATATACCTATCCACTCCTCTTCCTCCCCCTCCCACATCTCCCTGAGCATCCTCATGAAGTCCTCCATGTATTTCTCAAAAACCTTCTCCTCAACGAAAACGGGCGCTTTGGCCCTCGCCGCGAGAGAGAGCGCGTCCGATGGCCTCGCATCAAGCACTACGGTCCTTTTGCCGTTTGAAAGGTGAAGCTCCGCGTAGAAGACATTCTTCTCGAGCTTCGTGATAACGACCTTTTTGACCTTATAGCCAAGTGAATCCAGGGCTGACATGAAGAGGTCATGGGTGAGAGGCCTCGTCCAGCTCATCCCGTAAAGCCCAAGCTGGAGCGAGAGGGCTTGATCCTCGCTGATGCCTATCAGCACGAACCTCTCGCTCAGGGTATCAACGAGGATAGCGTTATATGAATCACCCAACTTCTCCACCCCATAGATGGCCACGGGGACAGGTTTTGCCAAAAGAGACAAAATCCAAATCATTTCAATTGAAATTATTAAGGGGAAAAGCATGGATGATCAAGGGCCGGAGCTACCTACCCCAGCTCTCCCTCACCTTCTCTACATTCCTCTGATGCTCCTCGTATGTTGATGAAAATAGGTGTTTCCCCTCCCGTGTGGCGACAAAATACAGGTAATTGGTCTCTCTTGGGTGGAGGACAGCGTCTATGGACGCGAGGCCGGGGTTGCATATTGGGGTTGGGGGGAGGCCGAGCCTTTTGTAGGTGTTGTATGGGCTTTCTATCATTAGGTCCTCCTCAGTGAGCCAGGCAGGGTTTTTACCGAGGACATATCCGAGGGCGCTGTTGGATGCGAGGGGCATCCTCTTTCTCAATCTGTTCATGAAAATCCCAGCGATAATCGGCCTTTCCTCGTCAAGCTTGGTTTCCCGCTCCACAAGGGAAGCAAGTTTTATCACATCCGGGACGCTCAAGCGGAGCTCCTCTGCGGCAGCCAGGCGCTCGGGGGTCCAAAACGAGAAGTGCCTTTCAATCATCCTTTTCATGAGGGTAGCTGGCTTCTCTCCCTTGTAAAAGAAATATGTATCCGGGAACAGAAACCCCTCAAGACTCTTCACGCCAGCGAGGTATGGGTATATCCTCGCGAGGGAATCAATGAAAGCCTGATCCTTCATGAGGGAGCAAAACTCAGCCGAATCCAGGCCTATGCTGTCCGCAAATAACCCTGCCATCTCCGCGCCTGTTGTGCCCTCAGGTATCGTTATCTTAACCTCAAGGCTTCCGGTCGGACCGGCCAGGAGCCTCCCCAGCGCCCTCCACTCGTGATCGTATTTCCTAAAAGTATAATAGCCGGCTCCTATGCGGCTTTCCCTCCCGGAGGCTCTCAAAAACAAAAGAAACAGGGCTGGGCTCTCTATAACCCTTTTTGCCTTAAGGCTGTCCGCGAAACTTGCCAGGGATTGGCCTCTGGCAAGCGAAACCCTGATCTCCTCTCCTACCGGGCCTCCAAAATAGGCCAAAACCACAAGGGCTAGCGCCAGAATTATTCCTAATGCTGTTAGCCAAGCCCTCAGTTTCATTCCTGTTTAACCGGCTCAGGTATCCACCTCAGGCCCCCTATTCTCTGGAACCAGTATTGGAATGAGATCTTTCCAGCGGAATCCGGCCCGGATAAGATTCTCACCTTCAGGAAGTAATCATAATTGTGGCCAGCATTCCAACCATTCGTGTCCGGATCCAGCCAGAGCGCGTAAACAGAATCAGGCTTTAGAACAGGAGAATATCTCTGCTGATAAGAGGCTGTATCCGGAGCCAAGAGGCTATCCGGGCCCCAGAAAGCGAACCATGTCCTCTTTTTGTTGAAGGGGTCACCAAAGGCGTTAAAGTTAGAAGAAACCATCCGGACCGAATCCGGATTAGTGGTGTCTGGGCGGAAATCATCCATGTAAAGGGTAAAATCCTCATCGTGGCTCGTGTCGGAGAGCGCATAGAGAACGAATTTTCCGTCTCCGGTGAAACCTATGGCGCATACCCCTTCACCATCCCGCTCATAGACCTCCTCAACCGTGTCGGTAACGGCAGAGAGGTCCACCTCATCCATCGTGCTTTCTGTTCCACCTATTGCGACGGTTCTTATCTTTCTCGCGGGGTTTGCGAGATAATAAGATGTGTCGGTTCCCTCGTAGACCTTAACCCCGTCAACCCAGAGCTGGTAGCGTTCAGCGCCCACGACATTATACCAGCTGATCGTGACCGCGGCCCCCCCTTCTTCAACTTTGAGTTTTATCTGTGGGCTACCGGCCAGTCCGCGCTCGTCGCAGGACACGATAATGAAACCTAATATGACCAGAAAGCCGATCCTTTTAAGCATATTGAAAATATTACGGCATCTAAGCCCGTTGGGGCAACTTAACCCTTGTGCCCGCTGGCTATCGTTTGATCCAAAGCCCCTTCTCCTTGAGCCACTTAATTACGGCGTCCTTATATTTTTCGTTAAGCCTGAAGAGGGGTTCGCCTGTCCTCTCGTCCAATACCCGTTCAACTATGTCCTCGGTTTTTCCCAGGTTTTTCCTTCTCCTGATGAGGCCGCTGTAGGCTCCCCCTATCTCCTGCCCGGCTGTGTTTGTCCTTATCCACCAGCGACCCGTTTTTGCGCTTATTTTTCTCAACAGGAGAACGATCTCCGAGATTGGGGCTGGTTCGCGTTCCAGATGGGCCAAAGCGGCTAAGAAGACCCGCTGATATGCCGATGCCCTATTGAGATACTCCAATATCTCCTCTTCTGTCCACTCCGCGCTCACATGTTCCTCCTGTATCTTCCGCCTATCTCGTAAAGGGCGTGCGTTATCTGGCCGAGGCTGGCGTATTTCACGGCCTCCATTAGCTCCGCGAAGATGTTGCCGCCCTCCTGCGCGACGCGCTTGAGCCTCTCAAGAGCCTCGCGCGCCTTATCCTTGTTTCTCTCCTGGAAGGCCCGAAGGTTCTCCAGCTGCGCGCGCTTCTCTTCCTCTGTTGCCCTCGCCAGCTGGATGTCCTGGGGGATGAAGTCCTCAGGGGTTATATCAGGGTTCACGAATGTGTTGACCCCTATAATGGGGAGCTCGCCAGAATGCTTTTTCATCTCGTAGACCATGGATTCCTCCTGTATCCTTCCCCTCTGATACCCGAGCTCCATGGCTCCGAGGACTCCCCCACGCTCTGAAATACGCTCAAATTCCGCAAGAACAGCCTCCTCAACCAGATCCGTAAGCTCCTCCATTATGAAACTTCCTTGAGAGATGTTCTCGTTCTTGGTCAGGCCGAACTCCCTCGCCACTATCAGCTGTATAGCCACGGCCCGTCGCACGGATTCCTCTGTTGGGGTTGTCACTGCCTCGTCGTATGAGTTGGTGTGAAGGGAATTGCAGTTATCGTAATACGCGATAAGGGCCTGGAGGGTTGTCCTTATGTCGTTGAATGCCATCTCCTGGGCGTGGAGGGACCTACCCGAGGTCTGGATGTGATACTTCAACTTCTGAGATCGCTCGTTCCCGTGGTATCTCTCCCTCATGGCAATAGCCCATATCCTCCTCGCCACCCTTCCGAGGACCGAGTATTCAGGGTCCATGCCGTTCGAGAAGAAGAAAGAGAGGTTTGGAGCGAAGTCGTCTATCTTCATGCCCCGGCTCAGGTAATACTCAACATAGGTGAAGCCGTTGGCGAGGGTGAACGCGAGCTGGGTTATGGGGTTGGCTCCAGCCTCCGCTATGTGATACCCGCTTATGCTCACTGAGTAGAAGTTTCTTATCCCGTTCTGGATGAAATACTCCTGAACATCACCCATGAGCCTGAGCGCGAAATCTATTGAGAATATGCATGTGTTTTGGCCCTGATCCTCTTTCAGGATGTCAGCCTGGACGGTTCCCCGGACGGTCTGGAGGGTCCGGCTCTTTATCTCCTCCCTCTCGGCATCCGTTGGCTCGCGTCCGTGTTCCCTCCGGAATCTCTCTATCTGCTGATCTATCGCTGTGTTGAAGAACATGGCGAGTATAACTGGAGCAGGGCCGTTTATGGTCATGGAGACGCTCGTTAAAGGATGGCAGAGATCAAAACCCTCCAGCATCCTCTTCATGTCGTCAAGGGTGCATATGCTTACCCCTCCCTCGCCTATCTTTCCGTATATGTCGGGGCGCTCATCCGGATCCTCTCCGTAAAGGGTCGGGCTGTCAAAAGCGACCGAGAGCCTTTTCATGGGATCGTGCCTGGTTAGATAATGAAACCTCTTGTTGGTCCGCTCAGGCCCCCCCTCTCCAGCGAACTGGCGGCGCGGCTCCTCCTCCGTTCTCCTGAGAGGGAATGTGCCCCCCGTGAAAGGGAATCGGCCGGGGACATTTTCAAACCAGAGATACTTGAGGCGCTCGCCGTAGTCCTCGTATTTCGGAAGAGCGATCTTCGGTATCCTTGTCCCTGAGAGGGTTTTATGATAGAGCTGGTGGGTTATCTGTTTGTCCCTGACCCTTATGGTTAGTGTATCTGATGAGTAGCATTTGACGAGATCGTCCCAACCCTCAAGGAGGGCCTTCGCTTCCGGCAAGAGCTTTTCCTCATAAGATTTTCTGAGCTTCCTGAGGTGCTCAATCACCTCGGCTGGAACGCTGTTCTCTGAGGAGGCTCTTATGGCGCCGTCAAGCTGGTAAAGCCTCCTGGCGATCGCTACCTGCTCCCTACCCCTTCTCTTGTAATCTCGGACGGTCTTGGCTATCTCAGAGAGGTAGTTCTCCCTGTCCCGCGGTATTATGGTGTAATCTTTGCGCGCCAGCCAGTCATTCTCGTAGTGAGCGTCCGGATCGAGCTCGTAGCCGAGCTTCTCGCGGAGCTTCTCAACCATAAGCCCATACAAAGCATTGACCCCAATATCGTTGAAACGGCTCGCTATGGTTCCAATAATGGGCAGGTCCTCATCCGGAACAGAGTGATCGATCCCGTGGTTCCTCCTGAACTGCTTCCTGACATCCCGAAGCGCCTCCCACGCGCCCCTCCTCTCAAACTTGTTTATGACGACGATGTCAGCGTAATCAAGCATGTCAATCTTTTCCAGCTGCAGAGCGGCTCCGTATTCCGGGGTCATCACATATAGGGACACATCTGAGACCTTCGTTATCTCCGTGTCGCCTTGGCCTATTCCGCCCGTCTCAACAAAGATGAGGTCAAATCCTCCTGCCCTGAGGATCTCAATGGCATCCCTCGTTGCTCTTGAGAGCTCGGACTTCGCTCCCCGTGTTGCCAAAGAACGCATGTAGACCCTCTGGTCCTGGATGTGGTTCATCCTTATCCTGTCCCCAAGCAGCGCTCCTCCGGTCTTGGTTCTCGTCGGGTCAACTGAGATGATGGCTATCCTTTTGTCCTTCGTGCGTTCAAGTATCCGCCAGACTATCTCATCCAGGACCGAACTCTTCCCAGCGCCGCCCGTGCCTGTTATTCCGATAACCGGTGTCTTTCTGGCCTGCAAGCCCCTTATCCTGTTAACGAGCGCTCGTTTGCTCTTGCCGTTCGGAGAGTTCTCAACCAGTGTTATTAACTTGGCTATGGCTCCGTGGTCCCCCTCTGCCAGCTTCAGATAGACCGAATCATCTAGGCCATCGGTCGTTGAGAAGTCGGATTCCCTCACCATCTCCTCTATCATCCCCGAAAGCCCAAGCCTCCGTCCATCCTCAGGCGAGTATATCTTTATGCCGTATTGGCCCAGTTCCTTTATCTCCCTCGGTATAATCACCCCTCCGCCTCCGCCAAAAACCTTTATGTGGCCAGCCCCGCGCTCATCAAGCAGGTCCCTTATATACTTGTAGAACATCATGTGCCCACCCTGATAAGAAGAGACAGCGACAGCCTGCGCGTCCTCTTGGATCGCGGCGCTGACTATCTCCCCCGCGGACCGGTTGTGGCCAAGGTGTATTACCTCAGCACCAGCCTCAACCAAAAATCGCCTTATCAGGTTAATGGACACATCATGCCCATCAAAAAGCGAGGTCGCTGTCACAAATCTCACCTTGTTTTTTGGCCTATATTCCATCATGTCCATGAAAATTCTAAAGCTTCTGGCGGAGCCCGTTCCAGAAAGGCTAGGCTTTTGTCCCCGGATATACCTCCAAGGCCCTCGCGAGGAGCTCCATGGCCCTTCTCAGAGCTCCGCACTCAAGCACATACGCTATCCTGACCTCGTTTTTGCCAGCGCCAGGGGTCGCGTAGAATCCGGAGGCAGGCGCCAGCATCAGGGTTTCCTTTAGGCCTTCAACCTTCCAGAAGTCCGAGAGGAGCCAGGCGCAGAACTCATCGGCATCATCAACTGGAAGAGCGGCAACCGTGTAAAAAGCCCCCTCAGGGAGGAACGATCTAACGCCGGGCATTTTCTTCAAGGCTTCGTATACGGCGTTTCTCCGGTTCCTATACTCGTCTATCATGGGCATAATATAATCCTCTGGCGGGATCTTGTATGCGGCGTCAGCGGCTACTTGTTCCAGCTGAGGGGGGCAGAGCCTTGCCTGGCCGAACTTCAGGCAAGCATTCCAGACATCCCTGTTTTTCGTGACTATGTTGCCTATCCGGGCCCCGCACATGGAGAAGCGCTTGGATATGCTATCAAGCATGATAGCCCTATCCCGAATCTCTGGGAAGGAGAGGACAGATGTGTGGGTTACCCCATCGTCGTATATGAATTCCCTGTAGACCTCGTCACCCATGAGAAAAAGATCATGTTCGGCCGCTATTTCCGCGAGCATGGCCACCTCATCCCTCGTGTAGACGGTTCCAGTTGGGTTATTAGGGGAACAATAGAGGATAGCCCTTGTTTTCTGGGTTATCCTTGACTCAATGACCCGTTTGTCCGGCAAATGAAACCCGTTCTCCACCGATAGGGTTATAGGAACGAGACGGACCGAGACCATGGACGAGAACCCGTTATAGTTGGTATAGAAGGGTTCAAAAACGATGATCTCATCCCCGGGATCGGCCACCGCGGCCATCGCGAATATGATGGCCTCAGAACCAGCCGTCGTGACGAATATGTCCTCTGGGTTCACATCAAGGCCAAGGCCCCTGTAATACCCGGCAAGGGTCTCCCTGTAGAAGCGCTGACCCTCGGAGTGGCCGTAGGCGAGAACAGACCCATCCCACTCCCGTATGGCCTTTAGGGCCTCAGGCGGGCTCGGTATGTCCGGTTGGCCGATGTTGAGGTGATAAACCGTGACGCCGGAGGCTTTTGCCGCTTCAGCCAAGGGAACGAGCTTCCTTATTGGGCTTGCCTGAGCCCTCTGAGCTCTCTCTGAGATGCGCATAGGGAATATTATCCGGGCAAACCCATAGGGCCTTCAAGGCCAAAGGGGTAGCGCGGCAAGATTGCCTCGTGTTGCCCAAGAAAAAGCCCCGGCTCTGGGCCGGGGCCATGGTTTCCGGAATGATGTTCAGGCAGAGGCGCCCTGCTTGCTGAGCTCCTGGAAGTACTTTATGCCTTCTATGAGGGCCCATATCCATGCGCCGAGAGATGCCAGAGCGGTTATACCGAATGTGCAGACCGAAAGCACAACGCCTCCAACATACAGGATGAGCTGGATTATGGCGTTCGTCCTCGCCTTCTTGGCCTTTTCCGGGTCATCCTTCACCCCTGCGGCGTAGATCAGTCCACCTACACCCGGGATGATGATGTTCAGTATCAGCACCAGTATACCTCTTGTTTTTGGATCCTCCATTTATCAAACCTCCTTTATCGGGTTCCCGCAAATTTTAATGGAGAAGGTCAAGCTGATGCAACTACTCGAGGCTACTTTGCTATTGCTACCTTCTTGGTCAAAACCCTCTCTCCATCCCTGAGGAGCACGACATAAGTCCCGCTAGCTGGGACCGGGACCAAAATAGCGTTGAGGCCTCGCCTTACGGGAACGTTCCTCCTGTCCACGAGCACGCCAAGCGGGTTATAGACCTCAAGCCAAAGCCCCTTTGCCTCGTAGCAAAGAAGGTCAAGCTCTATCACATCCAGAGAAACCCCTCTTGTCCTGAGCTCAAGCGGTTTCCCTGGACCGAGCTCTTCCTCGCCGAGCCCGCAGTTCCTCACATAGACCGAGAATGTATCTGACCAAAGGGAGCTGTCCCCGAGCTCGTCAATTGACCTCACAGTCCAATACCACCATCCGGTCTGGTTCAGCGCGAGGTTGTAGTTAGTTGAAGATGTGGTAACCTGGTTGTATGTGCCAAAGGATGGGTCTTGAGTGTATCTCAGTATGTTGTTGGATATATCGGTTCTCAGAATGTATGTGAAGTTGGTTACGCCCGTGATTGTGCCCTCGCCATTGTAGACTATCTTTATGGGGCCAACGACATCCCAGTCAAACCCGTATGTGGTATCCTTACATATGGTATCCCCATCCCGCGGGAACAGAAGGGTGGGGGAGTAGTTGAATGGCAGATCGGGCGCGGATGCGGCTCCGCCATCGTGGCCGGAAGGGAGCGAAGGCCCGGTGGACCAGGAGTTGTTTGATGGGTTATATATATCAACCCTGTTGACATCCGTGGAGCCCGTGTATCCGCCTATCACATAGATTTTCCCCCTGAGGACTGTTGCAACTGCTCCTGCCCTGGCAGGACCCGGAAGGCTCGCCCGGGAGATCCAGGAGCCTGTTGAAAACCGATATTCATAGGTGTTCGTGGTGAAGTTGCTCGGTGTTCCCCAATTGTCATCGTAGTCCTGGCAACCCCCGAAGATGAAAACCGAGGAATCCCCAGCTGAGTTCCTTGCTGTAGCGTAAGCGGCCTCTGATATGTTATACGGGACATTCGTGCCCGTGGTGTAGCTGTTGTTGGTTATGGAATACTTGTAAAGGGTATTTGAGGCGTTTTTGTAAGGCACCGATTCATTATAGACCGCTCCACCTATGATGTATATGGTGTCCCTCCAATAGCCGAGAGCGAGGCCAGCGCTACCATAGGTTGTAGGTATATTCGCGAGGCTCTGCCAGCTGTTGCCGCCCGGGTTATACCTGTAGCCGCTCTTGTAAAGGGTGATGCTCATGCCATCCGTCCACTCGCCGCCGAATGTGAAGAAGCAGTTGGTCCCGGAATAGGGCGCGGCTATGCCGGATATCTTGTAGACAGCGAGAGGGTGATCCTGCTTCGTGATGTAGCTCAGGTTTATGGGATCAAACCAGACATGTTGGTAGGTGAAGGTGTATGATGGGGATGTGCAACCCGATGCCAAAACAGAGTAGACAACCCCGTTGTATAGGTAGTGGCCCCCAGATGGGTATGCCACACCAGTGGGCACATTCGCGGATGTTGACCATGTCATGCCCAAAAGGACCGTATAAGTTAAGCTCATCGTAACCTCCTTTTCACCATTAGCTAGTGGTTACATTATACTGAAAAAACCGTGGCCGATCAAGGCCTGAAACACTGATATGACCCACTTTAATTCCACCGTAAGTTCTTCTCCGGCAAGAGCTTAGACGCAAATGCCGATGGCCCAAGGACTTAACTTAGATTTGCTGAATTGAGGAGGATTATAATATACCCCGGCCTC
>JBDRYB010000024.1:0-27984 GCA_039803205.1 Caldifarciminota bacterium | reverse complement strand
ACCTCCCCCGGCCTGGTTTATGGTATCAGAGGCCGGGGTATATTATAATCCTCCTCAATTCAGCAAATCTAAGTTAAGTCCTTGGGCCATCGGCATTTGCGTCTAAGTTCTTGCCGGAGAAGAACTTACGGTGGAATTAAGGTGGGTCATATCAGTATACGGAACTCTAAGGTGTCCTTATGGTGCCTCAGGTGGTTTTGCCTACATAAAAGTATGGGACGCGAATGGAACATTGATATGCCAACATACATACTATGCTACCGAGCAAGGGGTGCCTTATGATCTTTGTGCCTACAATCTGAGCACGGGGTCGCCGCTTCCGTGGACTGTGTGTGGAACTATCTACGACGGCAACCAATGTCGTCGCCATATTGTTACGGTTACTAGCCTAGACACGTGGTATCAATGTGGTGGAGTCAGAAAGAAGGCCAAGCAGGTTGATCTGAACATGTTTGATTATGGCGACTGCGGGAGTGGTTGCAGACCATAAACTTTATAAGCTTGAACCCCGGCCTCGCGTTTGATTCGCGAGGCCGGGGGGCCTTATCTTAAAATCATGAGCGTTCTAAACCTCTTGCTGTTTGGTCAGACAATAACATGGGAACGAGCCCTACCGGGCCGATATGCGTTGTTTTGGGCCAAAAACTCCCTACTTGTGAACGAAAACAGAGTTGTTCTCACAGGAATAAAAAGTCTACACGGAACTCCATATGTAGGTTTCTGTATGGGAGTAGAACCCAACACGGGCCAAATCCTTTGGGAGGTTGAATTCTCTGATATTCCTTATAGCAGGTGTGGATCGTGTGCGCCGGCTCAGGACTTCTTTTATGTGTTTGGAGATTATGGGAATCCTTATGGGCTTTTGATTGCAAAATTGGATTATGATGGAAATGTCTCGTGGGTAAGAGAACTATCGGGCCCGCCTGATTTTTTATATCTTGGTGGGGCTTTCTCCGCTCTTCGGGACCAAAACAACAATATTGTGGCACTTGGACTATCCGTAAGTGCTAATGATACTGTGGATAGGGCTTTTCTTTGGTCTCTTGATTCTGAGGGGACCCAAAGGTGGAAATACATCTATGATTCCCCTTGGAATCTTCCAAATCAAGGTTTTTCGGCAGAGATAGATGAAGATGGAAACGCCTATGTGGTGGGCTTTTTGATGAGAGGAATAAGGAAGGGAATACATCAGGGTACCAAATATCCCTCTGAGCCAAACCTCTTCTCCCCCGAAACATGTTATTCCATGCGTCCTTTTCTCCTGAAGGTTAATCCCTCAGGTGAACTGGTATGGGCACAGGATTACGCTTACTGGACTAACTCAGGGCAAGGGCATTTTGTTGAATACTCCGAAGGTAGGCTTTATATGGTCGCCAGGGAGCTGGCAGGAGCCATGTATGCAGAATCCAGGGACAGATACGGTCATTTGTTCTGGTATTACAGATACTCTCAAGAATTTATAAGTCTCAGCGTATGCGATGGGCTAGCCGTTGACCCGCGTGGAAATGTTTATATTACTGGCCGAAAGGAGAATCCGGGGCCAGAACTATTTCTTACCAGTTTTGACCTTCAGGGCAAAATGAGATTTTTCAATTTTCTGGCAGAAGGCTCCGGACTCGTTCTTAGCGTGGATACAATGGGAGGGATATTCATAGGCGGATACCTAGAAGACTCCTCGGGAAAAGTTTCCTTCACGGTTATAAAATTGGACACCCTTGGAAATCTCAAATGGATCTTTCAAAATAACGGAAATTTTGACGGATATACTCGGGATGGCTACTGTTGTTGGCTCGTTCCTGATCAGGAAGGCGGAGTTTTTGCTATGGGAAACTTTGGTTCCAGCGATACACTGATCCCACCAATTCAATACATAGTTCACCTCTCTGACACAACCAATGAAATCAAAGAGAATACGAAGTCCAACCATAGCCTCACCATAATCCCCGCTCCCTTCGGCTTCTATATAACCTGCCCCTCAGGCGAGGCAAGGATTTACGATTCGGCTGGCCGGCTTGTTATGGCCAGGGAAATAAAGGGCAAGACCCTGATAAGCCCCCTGGTGCCCGGGGTCTATTTCGTGGTTGCTGGGGAGGAAAGGGTGAAGGTAGCGGTTAGGTGAACTCAGAGCCTCAGGTAGGGTCCGGCGCGCTCTGCTACGGGTATGAGTCCCTCAAGCCCTGTTATTCTCGCCCTGATCATCTGGCCGGGCTCGTAATCTCCCCAAAGAAGAACAACGAGGCCATCCCTGGTCGTGCAATCTGTCCTGCCGCGCCTTGAACTCAACGCGAGGAGGCTCATCTCCTTTCCGATGAACCTCTTCTTCCTCTCCCTTATTCTCTCTATGGTAAAATCAACCAGCCTTCTGAGGCGCTCGGACTTGACCTCAGGGGGAACCTGATCCGACATCTCCGAGGCCTTTGCCCTGGGCCTCGGATCAAAAGAAAACATGAACGCCCTGTCAAAGCCCACGCGCTCAACCACCCTCAGGGTTGCCTGGAAATCCTCCTCGGTCTCAGTGGGGAAACCCACCATGAGGTCAGTCGTGATAACTGCATCCGGCAGTATTGACCTTATCATATCAATCTTTCCGAGGTAGTCAGAAGAGGTATATCCCCTGTTCATCAGGGCCAAAACCCTGTCTGAGCCGGATTGCAGAGGCATGTGGAACCAACGAGAAAGCCTTGGTCTTTCAGCTATTGTCTCGGCGAGACAGGAATCAATATCACGAGGGTGGGATGTTGTGAATTTTATGAAGGGAATCCCTGTTTCATCGTGTATTATCCTAAGGAGCTTTGGGAAATCAACATCTCCCCATGAATAAGCGCTCACATTCTGGCCCAAGAGGGTCAGATCCTTGAGGCCCTGAGCCTCAAGCTCCCTTATCTCAGACAGTATCTCATCAGGAGGCCTCGGGCGCTCTGGGCCACGGACATAAGGGACAACACAGTATGAGCAGAAGTTCTCGCAACCCTCAATTATGGTCACGAAGGCGGATGGTCCTCTGAGAATCCTCTTGGTTCCTGGGTGAGAGAGGCCCAGGAGTTCCGGAACAACATCGTATTCCCCTGGGAAAACCACGAGTGCCCCCTTAGCCTCAAGCGTGTCCTTGGCTATTGGAGAGAGGCAACCGGCAACCAGAACCCTCTTGCCCCTTCTGAGATGGTGCGAAACGAGGCTGAGCGCCTTTTTCTGAGGCTTCTCCCTTACAACGCAGGTCAAGATAACGATGAGGTTAGCGTCCTGAACATCGGTCTCATGAAACCCACATGCGATAAGGGACTCGCGGATCCTTTCCGAATCATACTCGTTCATCTGGCAACCCATCGTTATCAGGGAAAACTTCATCGGGATTAAATTTTAAGGCTATCCATTTGGCCGGAGCAATTGGAGAGTGGCCCTCACCACCTCACCCCAACATATCCCTCAATTATTCCGAACCAGTCCGGGCAAGGCCAGACATCCGGCCTGAAACCCATGTAGGAGAACCTGGCCGAAAGCCCGATTATGCAGTTTATGAGATCTTCCTCGTCCAGTGATTTGTATGGCCTGTATTTCCACCAGCACTCTGCCCTGGTGAAACCAAGGAGGCCCGGGCTTACCTGATTCACCCGACTGAGCTCGTTGGGATACTTGTAGATCACCCTCTCCCATCTGGAGAAGTTTCCGGTGAGGGCCGCACCATAGTATAAACGAAACCGCGGCCTCACACCAAAAGGTTTTGAGAACCCTAGTTCATAGGAGACCACTGATTCATTGAGCTCGGCAATCTCAGCGCTGAGGCTCAGAATACCCATCAGGATCATATGAAGCACTCCTCAGGCGGCCCCTGAACCGAGAGTCCGAGGCTCCTTATCGTTTCCATGGCCTCTTCAAACCCCCATCCGACCTCGCCGGGCCTGTGCGCGTCAGAGCCGAGATAAACCCTTTCGCCTCCGGCTTTCCGGAACAATTCCAGGAAATCAGGGCCCGGCATGGGTTGAGGCAGGCCCCTTCTCAGGGTTGAAGTGTTGACCTCAGGGAGGGTGTGGGTATCAAGCAAAGCCTCTATTATCTCGTCAAGCCAGGGCCTGTATCTAACGAGGTAATCCCGGAACCTATCCGTTATCTTGTTGAAGTAGTCCAGGTGAGCGAGGCAGTGAAACAGGCCTGAGGAAGCGCAGGAGAGAAGCTCGTCAAAATAGGGTTCAAGATCACAAGCGGTCTTGAACCACTCATCTATGATCTCTGAGCCTATGTAGTGAACAGCCCCTATCCTGAATCCAGGCGCGAGCTCCCGAATAGCTTTTTTGACCTCACTTTCCCTGCCAGAACCATAGGTTATCTCAAGGCCATAGCCGACCTGGATCCCAGAATTCCCGGGAGCAAGCCTGTAATCCTGGAGGGCGGACGCAGGCTTGAAGTGGCCGTAGCAGAGGTCAGAGGGCCTCGTTTCGGCGTGATCCGTGAAAACCAGGCCTCTGAGCCCCTTATCCCTGGCATCAATACAAGCCCGATCCGGTAGGAGCTCGGCATCGCACGAGTGAATCGTGTGAACATGGCAATCGTATAAAGCCATCAGTGTTTTATCTTTTGCCAATACTCCTCCTCCCTGAAGCCAGGGCTTTGATCCGAAGTGTGGCAGGCCCGGCAATCGGAGAGGTTTCCCTTTGGCGGTGGGTTATCCGGACACTTTCCCCCCGGGTGGCAGGATTCGCATGTGATCCCCATGAGCTGGGGAGTCTTCTCGGGGTCAATGAACCCCCCCTTTCCAAAACCCGTCGTGTGACATGTTAGGCACCAGGGATTGTCGGGTTTGCCCTCGGCCAAAAGGGTCTCAAAACCCCTTGAATGCTCAGACGCTTTCCACGCGGCGTATTCCTCGGTGTGGCAGAACTTGCAGAAGCCAGGCCCTCGGTATGTGATCTTCTTTGCTGTCCTCTGGATGTGCGATCTGTATGCATTGGAGTATTCCTCAAGCACGAGATCGACATCGGGATGTGTTGGGGTCTCTGGCTTCACCGGAACGAACCAGGCCTCGGCTCCCTCGTGGGTAAGTCTGAGAACGCCAAGGGACATGCCCCTTGGAACACAAGGAACAATTAAGGTTTTCCCAACCCTGAATGGCTGAAACTCACCCTTTGCCTCAATTATGGCGTCAGGGGAGTATCTCTTTGCGAGGGTCTCGTCGGCTTCCCTTCCAGCCGAGGAGAGGAGGACAGTATAATCGTGGGCTGGAGCGTGCCGCATCTCTGGCATCTCCTCGCTTATAACCCTCACGAAGAGGACCCTTCTTTTGAGAGCATAAGGCCTTTCCGCTCCGAGGACAGGTAGTTGGCCCCACAGACCTGAGTAGGCCAGGGGTGTATCGCATGAGCCTATTGCGACCACATCGTATCCAGCCGCGATCATCCCCCTTGCCATGAACCAAGCGTTCAGGGTGTCTAGCGTGTCATAGGTAAAGCAACCCGCGTCAACCAAAATGGCATCAGGATGGTTTTTTTTGAATTCCCTCGCGAGGTATGCCGAGGCATTCAGGCCCCCCTCCGGGGTCCCGGGGCACGAGCACGCTTCAAGGTAACCCGAGAGGGAACCCGTGAAGAGGATATAGCGTTCGGGTGGCTTTCTTGAACATGAAAGCACGAAAATCAGGAATATGGCCAGGAGCCATCTCATCTCAAACCAGCAATAGCCCAGTTCCTTCCGATATGCCCGTCGCGCCTAGCTGACCAGAGCCAAAAGCTTTCCATCGTGCAGGCCGGCGGCATAATTATATTATCGGGCAAAATCCCAGCCCGGATCAAAGTGCTCCCTATGTATCCCGGCAGATCAAAGAACCAGGCCCCTTTTCCCATTCTCACGAATCCAGAAAAAAGCGAGGACATCTCTTCTCCTACCCTGTAGCAGCTGGCGCATATGGTCGGGCCTATGGCAACGAGAACATCAGTGGTCACCGTGCCGTAGAGACTTGACATTAGCCCAAGAGCGTTTAGGTGAACCCCGAGAAACGCCCCGCGCCAACCAGCGTGAGCGAGGCCAAAAGCGAGGTTTCTGGGATCAAAGATGAACACTGGCGCGCAATCCGCTGTCTTTACGGAAATGAAAACCCCTCGCCTAGCCGTTATGAGCGCGTCGCCTGGGGTATCGGGTTCGGCCGGGGCGATCTGGACTATGCCCGTGTGCAGCTGATTGATGAAAACGAGATCCTCAACCGGAGGGAAACCCAGTTTTGTTGAGAAATAACCCACAAAGGGCTCAACGCCAACCAGCTCGTAGTATCCATCCCGAATCACCCATTCCATCTTGCCCTTATTACCCTGGGGTATCCGGAAAGGTCAGGGAATATCTCAGCTTCGTAGCCATTCTCTCTGGCAAACCTTAAAACAGCCTCTGCTATGAAGGGGCTGGTCTCAATCAGGAGCCATCCTCCTGGAACCAGATGAGGATTGAGAATTATCTCTTTGCTCAGGGCCGCTCCGTCATCCCCTCCCCAGAGGGCTTCGGTTGGCTCAAAAAGCACCTCGCGGGTCAGAGCCTTCATCTCATCTGTCCTGATGTAAGGGGGGTTTGAGACGACCAGATCGTAGGTTCCTGACGCGGCCCTGACCCCACGCGCCCTGATGAAGCTTATCCTTTCCGAAACCCCATAGGCTCTCGCGTTCTCGGAAGCGATCCTCAGGGCCTTCCTGTTTATGTCAGAGGCTGTTATCTCCGCATTTACATAATACCTTGCCAAGGCTATTGCTATGCAACCGGTTCCTGTTCCCAAATCCCATACCCTTATTTTAGAATCACTAGGGTAGAGGGCTCGGGCGAGAAGAACCAAAGTCTCCGTCTCGGGCCTGGGTATGAAGACGCCCTTATCAACCTTGAGAACCATATCAAGGAAATATGCCCTTTTGAATATATACTGGATGGGCTCGCCTCTTGCCCTCCTTTTGGCGATCTTCACCGCCTTCCTCAGGAGATCCTCCGAAACCTCTGCAACGAGAGGCGAGGTCTCCCCTTCATCTACCAGGAGCTCAGTGATTATGTAATAGGCCTCCCTGGCTGGTTCCCTCAACCCAGCCAGATAACCCTCAATCCTGTAGACGGCCTCTGCGATGTCCATTTATATCCCAATCCTTATGCGTAGGAAACCCAAGAGAACTGCCTGGGCCACGGAGATAACCATGCCTCCGCCTGCCCAAAGCCACCAGGGCGTTGGTTTTCCCCTTGCCGCGAAGGTCGTATAACCAAGGAGCACGCCCCAGACGAGAGCGTATGCGCCTATGACCGAAAGCCCCTCAAATATGACTATGGGGTAAAACATCCATCCGGGCGCGTAAAAGATCAGGGGCCATAGGCACGCGACCAGGAAAGCGCCTAGGCCGAGGTCTGCCCAGCTCAAACTTGACTTAGTCGTCTCATCCCGGTTTATCCCTGAGAGGACGGGCCCGATGAGAAGCGCGAGGGAATAGCCAACCAAGAGGCCCGTGATGAGCCTCGTGGCGTTGAAACCAGGTTGCCATTCCAACGCGGCGCTGAAGACATCTCCGGCCATCAAGGCAAAGAAAAATAGGATGAGCGCTATGGTCTTCCAGTTTGGAACGATGCCGAGCCTTCGCCTCCTCAGGACGAGTAGAAACCAGATTCCCATCCAGAGACCGAAGTGGATTCCAGTGCAACGACCGCAGAGAGGGAGTTGGTGGCCTCCGGGATGAAGGGAGTGCTGGGGCAGCTGGTGGCAAACAGCACTGCCGAGAAAAAATGCAACATCAACTATCTTCTGCAAGGGGAAATTATGATGGGTCTTTGTAGCCGGTTGCGAATTGTCCCTTGACACTCAAAATATCGTGGGGATTATGCGATGAAGGGTATGCGTGGTGGACACAGGAGCTCCTTGACTGTTATTATGAGCCAAACACCGGACACTCGGCCCGTCTCTGGGCTGGCGCTGATACAGGTGGTCTACTTTTCGGATGGGTTCACTCACAAATTCAAGCTGATGGAGCTCTACCCCGACAAAGGAGAAGCTCGTGTCCTCAAAACCCAGAAATAAGAGGAAGCTCATTGGGGATGATGGAAGATCTTACGATTCTCGGGGGAGCTCGTGCCTGCCATATGTGCGGAGGCCATCAAGGACAATATCCTGGCCTATGCTGAGGGTCATGTGGAGGTTTGTGAGATAATGCGCTGACCCTTTATTTCGGATAATTCAGGGCCCAGCGCCTACGGGTTTTTTTCTGTTGGCGCGGAGGGGGCCCTTTGCTTGATAATATAGACCAATGAAAGAGTTTCTCAAAAAAGCCCTGGAGAAGGTGGATGCCGAATATGCGGATGTGAGGCTTGAGGAAAGGCTCTCTACGGTTGTCCACATGATGGGCCCTGAGACCGAGGAAGCGAGCGAAAAAAGGGTCCTCGGGGGATCGGTAAGGGCATTCCACCGCGGAGGAATAGGGTTCGCCACATTCAGCAGGCCAGAGGATGCCCCTAGAGCGGCTGAGGAGGCCTCCCGTCTGGCGAGGTTGGCATCAGAAGGAAAGTCAGAGCGCCTCGCGCCCGGCGTGCCGGTTGAGGATATCGTTCCCCCTGAGATCAAGGGCCGGGACCCGAGAACGGTTCCCCTTGAGGAAAAGGCGGAGCTGGTCAGGAGCTATAACGACATCATGCTCGGAGTCAAGGGAGTTGTCACGACAAATACGGCCTACAACGACCTGTTCCTAAGAAGGGTGTTCCTGAGCACCGATGGAGCTGACATAACCGAGGAGAGGATATACGCGAGAATAGTGTTATCCGCGACAGCCGCTGATGGCTCAACGGTTCAATCAAGGCATATGGCGTTCGCTGATCAGATGGGTTACGAGACGGTCCTGAACCGTGAGGGGAAAGCTGAGGAGGCGGCAAAGGACGCGGTCGCGCTCCTCTCAGCGCCAAAGGTTCAGGGGGGCCTTTACACGGTTATCCTTGACCCTATCATGGCTGGGGTCTTCGTTCACGAGGCTTTTGGCCACCTCTCGGAGGCTGATCACCTCTCTCGCGACAAGAAGATGCAGGAGATAATGAAACCGGGCCAGGTCTTCGGCATCCCTGAGCTGAACATCACTGACAAGCCCATCCCTGGCCAGTGGGGATATTACAAGTATGACGATGAGGGCACAGAGAAGAAAACGGTTTATCTGGTCAAGGAAGGGGTCCTGACCGGGAGGCTCCACTCAAGGCACACCGCGGCCCTCATGGGAGAGGAGCCAACCGGAAACGCCAGGGCAATAGACTACTCCTTCCCGCCAATAGTTCGCATGTCAGCAACATGCATAGAGCCTGGGGATAAGGGTTTTCAGGAGCTCCTTGAGGGCATAGACAAGGGAATTTATGTGGTCTCAGCGCTCGGCGGCATGACCGAGCTGGAGATGTTCACCTTCTCCGCTCAGAAGGCATACATGATTGAACGGGGCGAGATAAAAGGACTCGTCAGGGATGTTGTCCTTTCTGGGAATGTCTTTGAGACCCTCAAAAACATAGAGGGAATAGGCAAAGACACGCTCTTCTGGGCAGGCGGATGCGGCAAGGGCATGCAGAATCCCCTTCCCGTGACAACAGCCGCGCCGCACATAAGGATAAAGAATGTCCTCGTTGGAGGAGTATGATGGAAAGGATAGCGGATGAACTCAAAAAGCTCGGGGTTTCCGAGTTTGAGATATTCTACGAGGAGCGCCGCGAACAGCCTGTCTCGTTTGAGCAAAATGTCCTGCAGAATCTTGAATCCAAAACAGAAGCCGGCGTCGGTGTTAGGGTCGTAAAGGACGGAAGGATCGGATTCACGGTCTCGTCTGACATGAGGGACCCGAAAGCAATAGCCGAATCCGCTGTCGCATCGGCAAAGCTGGGGCCGGAAGCGGCATTTTCTTTCCCGGAAAACAAGGGTTTTCCAGCGATATCCTATGAGGGAGGGGATTGGCCAACAACCGAAAGGCTCTCTTTGGGCAAGGAAGTGGTGGGCGAGCTCTCTTCGGTTGTGCCTGGCCTCATGGTTGGTTTTACCGCTTCCGTTATCACCCTCAAATGCAGGATAATCAACTCCTCCGGCCTTGATGCCTCATACGAGAAGCCTTTTTATCTCCTTGCGGCACACGCGAGCGGCATGACAGAGACAGGATACCTCTCGGACGGAGGATTTGCTTATCTGACGAAGGTCCCTGATCCGCAAGAGTTGATAAATCGGACAAAGGAGCGGATGAAAAGGGCTCTAACCCTCGGCAGAATAGGATCCGGAAGAAAAAGGGTGATCCTCGCGCCCCAAGCGATGATCCTCATGGTTGAATCCCTGGAGATGGGCCTGAGCGGAAAGAGTGTTGTCAAGGGCTCATCCCCCCTCAGGGATAAGCTGGGCGAGAGGATAATGGGAGACAAGGTAGACATATGGGATGACCCTCTTCATCCATACCTTGCTGGCTCAAGGCCCTTTGACGATGAGGGGATACCCTCAAGGCCGAGGCCCATAGTGGAAGCCGGAGTCCTCAGATCGTATAACCTTGACCTCTGGTCAGCCGCGAAACTGGGACAGGAACCAACCGGATCCTCATCAAGGAATTCTTACAAACAGCTGCCCAGAGCCGAATTCACGAACCTTCTCATGAACGGGGGCACCGAGAGCCTGGATGACATCATCCGCTCCGTTGACGAGGGCATAATCGTCTACGACACCATAGGAGGAGGTCAGAGCAACATGATGGCCGGCGATTTCTCGTTCAATGTAGGTCTTGGTTTCGTGATAAGCCGTGGAGAGATAATTGGAAGGGTCAAGGATGCTATGGTGGCGGGGAACTTTTACGCGGATAGCCATAACATAATCTCGGTAAGCAAGGAACGAGAACCCTACGGCCCCACCCTCCTGCCGTATGTCCTCTTTGATGGGCTCTCTGTGTCAGTAAAAGAGCAATGAACCCGTTCATCTTTCTGGCGGCTCTGGCTCCAGGCTTTGGCTTTGGGGTGTCAATCCCATCAGGGGAAACGGGAAAGATATCCGGATTGGGCTATTGGACTGAGATCAACGCGGTCGCTGGCCTATTCTCAGGAACGCTCCTGGCAGAGGACTTCCGTAGCAGGGGAGATGGCTTCTATCACGCGACAGGCCTCTCTCTGATGGGCGGAGTCTCATATGCTCCAAACAGGGCCTTCAGCCTGGGTCTCTCCGCCGGCCCAACATGGCTCATGAGAACCCACAGCGAGGCATCCGAGTGGGGCCTCGGCTTCGTCGCGGAGGCAGAAGGCTCGGTTTTCTATGCGGGAGAGAAGGCCCGGGTTGGGGTTCTGGGTTTCACCAGGGCATATCCGGGAAGGAGCTCGGTTCTCCTATCGTTCGGGATAGGCCTGGTAGCGGGACTCACCCCGAGGTAGAGATGGCGGACCGGTGTTGGTGCGATGTGGATCCCGAGGCATTCGGCCACAACCTCAGACAGATAAGAAAGTTAGTCCTCGGCAGGAAGATAATCGCAGTAGTGAAGGCTGATGCTTATGGGCACTGGGTTCGTGAGGCAATAAAGCGCATGGATGAGGCGGATATGTTCGCTGTCGCGACCGTGAACGAAGCCCTGCAGGTTCTGGATTATGGCATCAAAAAGCCTCTCCTCATCCTTTATCCGGTTCCGGACGAGGAGGGAGCGACGGAGGCTATAGCAAAAGGCGCCCTGCTTACAATTGGCTCGTGGGAGAGCCTGGAGGCCGCGATCGCCTCGGCGAGGAATCTGGGAAAGATAGCGCGGGTTCACATGGAGATAGACACGGGAATGGGTAGGACAGGCTTTCTTCCGGATGAGGTTCCTGAGGCTCTTGAAAAGGTTGCCGCGCATCCAGAGCTCTTGCTTGAGGGGGTTTTCACCCACTTCTCAAAGGGCGCCGATGAGGAAATGACTCAGGCTCAGCTGGAGAGGTTCCTGTCCGCAACTAGAGGCTTGCCTCCTGGCGTTCTCAGGCACGCGGCAAGCTCCCCAGCTCTCATGAGATTCCCAGAGACCCACCTTGATGGTGTGAGGCCGGGCATAGCCATATACGGGTGTCCGCCGGATCGCTCATACACCAAGGCCCTTGCTCTCATGCCAGCGCTGAGCCTACGCTCAAGGGTGATCCAGGTAAAGGAAATGCCACCCGGCCACGGAGTCTCATACAGGGCCCTTTATGTTCCGGGAAAACCGAAGAGGATAGCAGTTGTCGGGGTTGGATACGAGGATGGTTATCCCCCTGTCCTCGCGAATATTGGCCAGGTAATAATAAGGGGGAAGAGGAGAAGGGTCCGGGGGGTCGTTTGCATGGACTCCATAATGGTGGACGCGTCTGAGGAGCCCTTGCCCCAGGTGGGGGATGTTGCCACCATAATAGGCAGGGATGGGGACGAGGAGATAACCGCTCTTGATCTAGCTGAGCAGGCCGGGACAATCCCCTACGACATCCTTACCGGGATAGGGAGGAGGGTGAAGAGAATATACAGGCCCGGGGGTCTGTAGTGTTTCAAAATTCCAGATCACCGAACCAAGGGTCCACAGGGTTAAGGCGCTGTCTGAGCTCCAGCTCATCAGCTGTCTCCTCAGGGAGATATGGCAAGAGCCTCTTTGGGGGCCTCTGAGGCTGGTCAGCTCATCGGCCTGCCGCTTTCTGTTCTCACCTTGAGTATGCTACGCCTCGTTGAGGTGAAGAGGTTCAGAAGCGGCTCAAGGTATCCTGGCTCTCAGGGGCCTCTGAGCTAAGCGAGAGACTGAAACGGTATTATGGGTGGATTTATAATTTCTGGGATGGTGTTCGTTGTCCTTTTTTCAGCAATTCGCTCCGAGACAGCCACTATATCCGATCTTTCCATACTTGAGGACACGGTGGTCTCCAATCTCCTCATGGATGAAAGGGTCAAGGTCTTCTCCGGGCAAGAGGTTATCCTTGGAACATACCAGGGCCTGACCAAAGAGTTTTTGGTAATAAGCATAGGCAATAGGCCTGTGTGGCTAAAGCACAAGGAGATTGACTCCATCTTGGTCTTTCTTCCTCTGCACGAGAGGATAATCTACTCAAGAAAGGATAGGTTCCTCGTCTCGCTTGCCGGAGGCGCTTTTGCCGAAATAACTGCTCTCGCCATAACCGCGGCCATGAGCGATGAACTAAAGGAAAAACTCTCTCTTCCACTCGCTATCATCTCGCCGTTTCTGGGTTTCGCGCTCGCGCAGACAGCTACCGGAAGCCCTGAAACCCACCCATCCTCAACAAAGACGAGGCTATTTCTCCTAATAACCGAAGGCAAAAGGCTAGAGGAAGGTATAAAGGCCCCAGAATAATAATCCCTCAATAACTCAGCGCATGAAGAGCCTAGCGGAAAAAGACCCTTATCTTCTTGATAAGCTCCAAAACACATCTGGTATACGCGCCCATAACCCTCTCTTTTGCTTTCTCGTCAAGGTATCTCTCGGATGCGACCGTCTCCTCCCTTGCCCTCGCTAACCCGGCCTCCTTGTAGCCAGCATAGACCCTGACAGCCCAAACAAGAGCGCTCCTCGGCTTGTAGTAAAGAGCCCTGTCCAAGAGATTCCAAGCAAGAGGAAACTTGTTGAGGTCTGATGCCATTTTCCCCGCTTGAAGGTAAGCCTTCCAGGAAACAGCGAACTCCGCCTGCTTCATGAAACAATACATGGCCTCCTCGCTCTTTCCCATTCTCTTGAGGAGAAGCCCCTTGTTGAACCATATGTCAGGGTCCTCGGGCGCCAAAGCGAGTGCCCTGTCGTAGCACATCAGGGCCTTCTCCCACTCACCCTTGATTCTGTATGTGACGCCGAGATCGTTCCAAACCTTTGCCCTTGCTTCCTCTATGTGCAACGAGGCGTTGTAGGCAGATATCGCGTCCTCATAGGCCCCTATGTGGTGATAGGCGAGGCCCAGGTTATACCAGAACCTCTGATCGTTCGGGTCAAGGGCGATTGCCTTTTTGAAACAGGGGATCGCCCTCTCATACTCCCCTTTCTCATAGTGTATAACCCCCATGTTGTTCCAGGCCTTCGCGTCATCAGGTGCCAGGGAAAGCGCTTTTTTGAAAGCCTCCATGGCCCTCTCGGTCTCCCCCCTCCGGCTGAAAAGGTAACCCATCCTCATCCAGTAATAAGGATCGGATTGCTCCTGCTCTTCCTGCGCCAGGATTCCCCTAAAATAAGACCTCATTGCGCCACTGGTATCGGAGAGGGCCAGATACGCCTTTGACATCCCGAACCAGGCCTCAGGAGCATTCACTACCTCCAATATCTCCTTGTATATCTCTATTGCTCCGCTGGGATCCCCCTCCTGCAGTTTGCGCTCAGCTCCATAGAGCATGAGCTCAAGGGGTTGCTCAAGCCCCCTTTTGGGCACACAACATAGGAGAAGGATGCTAAAGGCCGTCAACAATATCCTCATGTCCATATTATCATGCGATAAAACGCTCCGGGCCAAAAGGCACCAAGCGCCATTACGAGCCCTGGTTCTACTCTTCAGGACGACTTTCGGCGTTCCGGAATCTTGAAACACTGCTGGCCGCGCCTTCGGGCCCAGGAGGCGATGGTTATCGCGCTCATGGCAACCGAAAGCCCTAGAAGCGAGAGCGTTATGAGAAGAAGCACGGAATTCATGGCAGGATGCCGCCCCAAACCGCACGATAAATTCCATGCCTGCCAGAGAAGGGCCCCGATGGTTGTGATGAGCATGAAAATAGCGGGTATTAGGGTTATGTAGCAGGGCTTTTTGCGCGATAGGAGCCAGGATGTTATGACCAAGAGGGCCAAGGCCGCGGTAAGCTGATTGGCTGATCCGAAGAGCGGCCATATCACCTTCCAGGAGCCAGTGAACGCGAGGGCCGCCGAGGGGGCTATGACTATTGCTGTAGCTATCCAGCGGTTCCTGATGCCCGTGAGCTCCGAGAATATATATCTGCCTATCCGCGTTGCCGTATCAAGGGTCGTGAGTATGAAGGCGTTCAGGATTATCACCCCAAATATCCCTCCGTATCCGCCGAGAAAGGGAAGGGAAAGGTCGTATGCCCTTCCAAAGATGTTTATTGGGTTGCCGGAAAGGCCGGAGCCTATCGCGCCCACCATTACTATAACCATTACAGAAAGCAGGCCCTCTGCTACCATAGCGCCGTATCCTATTCTCTGAGCGTGTGCCTCTGACGCCAACTGCTTTGATGTGGTGCCCGAGGCGATGAGGGAGTGGAACCCGGATATTGCTCCGCATGCAACAGTGACAAACAGCATGGGCCACAGAGGGCTTCCTTTTGGCAGGAAACCGGTGAAAGCGGGCGCGGCGATCTCGGGCCTGCTCAGGAATACCCCGAGATAGCCCATGATTAGCCCAGCAAAGAGTAGGAAGGCCGAAAGGTAATCCCTTGGCTGGAGCAGGTATTGAACAGGGGTAACAGAGGCAATATACGCGTAGACGAGAAGCCCAGCTGTCCAGGCCCAGACCGGGCCGGTTGGAAAGCGCCAAGCCGCTCCCAAAAGGAGGAGGCCAAAGAGACAAGCGAGCCCAATCAATGTCCCCAGCCAGGATGGGGTTTTTGTTCTGTAGAGGAGAAACCCCACCAAAACAGCGACCGGGATGAGGCCAACCGCTGGTGGGATGACGCCCTTGACCGTCACCATAGACTCGGCCGCTAGAACAGCAAACACAGCGACAACCAGCAAGAGCGCCAGGAGAACGAAAAGCGAGAACATGATCTTGGCCCACCTGGATATCATGGCCTCTGAAGCATCGGATATGGATGTCCCTTCCCTTCTCAGAGAGACCATCAGTGATCCAAAATCGTGAACCCCTCCGGCGAATATGGTGCCGAGGATGACCCAGGCTATGGCAGGCGCCCATCCCCAGGTCATAATGGCTATTATGGGACCAACAATGGGCCCAGCGCCTGCTATGGATGAAAAATGGTGGCCAAAGAGGACAAGCCAACCCTTTGCGGGAACATAATCAACCCCGTCTCTTCTTGAAAACGCTGGTGTCGGGTTATCAGATGAGACGCCGAATATCCTCCCCGCGAGCCGGCCGTATGTGAAATATCCTGTTATTAGGATCAAAACCCCAATTGAGGCTAAGAGGATTCCACTCATGGGCCGCTCACTGGGCCGGGGCACCGGGCTTTGCGCTCATCTGGCAGTGTCCCTGGAAGAATGCCCCCTCCTCTATTACCAGCTTAGCGCAGGATATATCCCCCTCCATTCTGGCAGTTGATGTCAGCTCTGCTTTCCCCTCAACAAGAAGCTTTCCGGTTATCCGACCGGAGAGCGTTGCGGAAGAAGCCTTCACCTCTCCCTCCACGACCCCCTCCTTCCCGATGACCAGCTCGCCCTGACAAGAGATATTGCCCTTTACCCGGCCGTCTATCCTTGCCCCAGCCTTGACGGATACATCCCCCGTTATCTCCGCGCCAGGCCCTATTACCGTATCCAGAGAAACCCTCTTCTGGGGTTCTGGCCCCTTATCCTTTTTATCTCCAAACATGGTTTATATCTCTGACATTGCCCCCGCCAGGGCATCAAGCTCCTCCCTCGTTCTGCGTTCGGTAACCGCTATAAGGAAGGAGTTGTGCTCTGGTATCTCAGGCCCTACGAAAAACCCCTTCTCAGACAGGGCCTTTATTGCATCAGAAGGGTTCATCCTCTCGTGGCTCACCGCGAACTCCCTGTAAAACGGCCCACCGAAGGTGATCCTCCAAGGTTTCAGGGAGCTTATTTTATCAGCGAGGTAATGCGCCTTCTGAGTGGATTGATTGGCGATCTCCCTTATCCCCTCCTTGCCCATGGATGAGAGATAGACCGAGACAGCCAGGGCTATGAGCTGCTGATTCGTGCATATATTGGATGTTGCCTTTTCCCTTCTTATGTGCTGCTCCCTAGTCTGAAGCGTCGTGACGAACCCCCGCTTGCCATCAGCGTCCTGCGTCATCCCAACTATCCTGCCAGGCATCTGCCTTATGAATTCCATCTTGGCGGTGAAAAGGCCCAGGTAAGGCCCCCCGAAAGACAAAGGAAGGCCAAGGCTCTGGGCTTCGCCAATCGCTATATCAGCCCCATATTCCCCTGGTGGTGCTATGATTCCGAGGGATGTGGGTTCAAAGAAGGCTATGAGCAAGGCGCCCTTCTGGTGAACCATCTCTGAAACAGAAAACGGGTCTTCGAGAACCCCGAAGAAGTTAGGATGCTGGAGGACAAAGGCAGAAGGCCCTTTCTCAAGTGCCTCAGCGAGGCTTTCCAGAGAAAGCGTGCCGGACTTCTGGTCATACTCCACATCAACGATCTCCGGCTTGACGCCGTGAAGGTAGGTCTCGCAGACCATCCTGTATAGAGGATTGAGGTTCTTGGGTAGGGCTACCCTGTGAACTCCTTTGACCCTGAAGGCCATGAGTATTGCCTCAGCCAGAGCGCTCGCCCCGTCATAAACAGAGGCATTGGAAACCTCCATTCCCGTCAGCTGGCAGATGAGGGATTGGAACTCATACATAGCTTGAAGGGTCCCCTGCGAGACCTCAGGCTGGTAGGGTGTATAAGCGGTGTAGAACTCGGAGCGGGATATGATCGTATCAACGATCGCTGGGGCATAGGAATCATATGCCCCTCCCCCAATGAATATGGCCTTGCCCGTCTTGTTCAGGGCTGAGAGCGCTTCCAGGAGCTCCTGGGCCTCTTCCTCTGAAACCGGCTCAGGTAGGTTTAAGCCGCTCTTCGTCCACAGGTGTTCCGGGATAGCGGCCTTCATGAGGTCAAGGAGCGTGGAGAACCCCATTGCCTTGAGCATCTCCTCCCGCTCCTCCGGGGTATGGGGGAGATAGTGGTCTATTGGCATATCAGTGCTCCAGGGTGGCTATGTATGCCGAGTAATCCGCGGCTGACATCAGGTTGGCCTTCTCGTTTGGATCGGAGAGCTTCACCTTCACGAGCCAACCATCGCCATACGGATCGCGGTTCACCAAACCAGGTTCAGCCTTCACGGCCTCGTTCACGGAGATTATCTCTCCGGAAAGGGGAGCGTATATGTCAGAAGCGGCCTTCACTGCCTCAACCGCGCCGTATGCCTCAAACTGCTTGACCTGCCTCCCGACCTCTGGGAGATCTAGATACACGATATCGGAGAGCATGCTCTGCGCGTAGTCGGTTATCCCGAAGAAAGCCTCGCCGTTCTCTATCCTCGCCCACTCGTGTTCCTTGGTGTAAAAAAGGTTTTCAGGTATATTCATGGCTCAGCTCCTTTAGCTCCAAAATTATACCCTATGTCCGCCGCGGGGATCAAAGACCCTTGGTTCGGTGATCCGGAATTTTGAAACACTACGGTCCTTGGCCCCTCTCAGGACCAGCTCATACGTTGCTCTCCTTGACATCCTGTTCATACCTCCATATCTTAATCCCATACCTCTTCGGTGATCTTATTTTTGGAGCTATGCGCGACTTTGCCCCTCTATTCTGCTGGAGAGTATAATTTCCAGCAACATGAAATTCGCCAAGCTCTCGGCAACGGGAAACCACTTCATTGCCCTTTGGCCAGAGGACATAAATGGCCTTGAGCTCTCAGATTTCGCCAGGAGGTATTGCCAGCCCGATCAAATTGGCGCTGATGGCGTTATTGTTCCGCTTTCTACCAGTGATGCTGATTTTGCCTTCACATATTACAACTACATGGGAAACCAGGTTCCGTTCTGCGGCAACGCGGCAAGGGCGCTCCCTTTTTTCGCGCGGGCCATAGGCCTCACGGGTAAGGATGAGGCAAGGTTCTCAGCCCAGGGGAGGATTTACACGGCCCGGTTTGAAAGGGGCGGAGTCTGGCTTAACCTGGGAGGTGCCTCTGAGCTCACGCTTCCATCGGCTCAGAGCATCCTCGGGGGCCATCCTTGGGCCATTGTTGATACTGGGGTGAAGCACGCGGTTGTTTTCACATTTGGCCTATCCGATAAGGACATCTTCGCCATGAAGGATGAGATGGCGAGATTCTTCCAGCTTCCGGAGGCGCACCTGAACTTCGCTGAGGCGGAAAGTCCCGGGAGGATATTCGTCAGGACCATAGAGCACGGTTACCCTTCTGAGCCCCTATCATGCGCTACCGGCGCCGCGGCAGCGGCCTTGGTTCACATGAAGGGTTCCGGGCTTCGCGAGGTTGAGGCCGAAACCAGAGGAGGGGTTCTCAGGATTCGCGCTAACAGCGATCTTTCTGAGGTATGGCTCTGGGGAGAGGTCAAGCTGATCTATCTTGGTTGGCTCTCTAATCCTTGAACTCCCGCGCCATTCTGCGTTAAAATATACGAGTGCACTGGCCTGGCCGGAAGATTAGAGAGGAGTTTCTGAGATTCTTCGCTGAGCGCGGGCACGAGGTCGTCCCCTCTTCATCCCTCTTGCCACCTGATGAGACCCTCCTGTTCACGAACGCGGGCATGAACCAGTTCAAATCATATTTCATGGGCCTCACGCAATCGCCGTTTCCAAGAGCCACCTCGGTCCAGAAGTGCATGAGGGCAGGCGGCAAGCTCAACGACCTGGATCAGGTCGGCTTTACCCCAAGGCACCACACATTCTTTGAGATGCTCGGCAACTTCTCCTTTGGGGATTACTTCAAAGAGGAGGCGATTACCTGGGCTTGGGAGCTGGTTACGGGGGTCTACGGTATTCCAGGCGAGAGGCTTGTCGCGACCGTTTTTCGTGAGGATGACGAGGCATACACCATATGGCGCGAGCGCGTGGGGCTTCCGGAGGGAAAGGTTTTCAGGCTTGACGAAAAGGACAACTTCTGGGAGATGGGGGATGTGGGGCCCGTTGGTTATTGCTCTGAGATACACTATGATTTCGGGCCGGAGGAGGATCCGGATCAGCACCATCCCGGCCAGGAAGGGAACAGGTTCCTGGAGCTCTGGAACCTCGTTTTCATGCAGTTTTTCAAGGATGAGGCCGGGAGGCTTACGCCCCTTCCCAAGAAGAATATAGACACGGGGGCTGGCCTTGAGCGAATAGCCTCGGTTCTACAGGGCGTCCGTTCAAACTACGAGACAGACCTTTTCGTCCCGATAATAGAGGCTATTGAGGAGCTAACCGGGGAAAGGCGTTCGGCCCCTCACCAAGTAATGGCGGATCACACAAGGGCCCTTGTTTTCTGCATAGCTGATGGGATATACCCATCAAACTACGGGAGGGGCTATGTCCTCAGAAGGATCCTCAGAAGGGCTCATTCCTTCGCGCAGAGGATAGGGGTATCAGAGCCCATTCTTCACAAGCTCGTTCCGGTCGTCGTTGATGTGATGGGGGATGTTTATCCTGGCGTTGCTGATAAGTCCGCCGAGATAAGCGAGATCATAAAGGCCGAGGAGGAAAGATTCCTTTCGGGCATATCAAGGGCAATGCCGCGGATAATGGAGGTCATTGATAAATCAAAGGAAACAGGGAAAATATCGGGCCGCGATGCCTTCAGCCTCTACGATACATATGGGGTTCCGCTCGATCTTCTTGAGGATTACGCTAAGCAATCAGGCCTCGCCGTTGACTGGGAGGGATTTCATCAGAGCCTCGGTGAGCAAAGGGCCAGGGCGCGGGAGGCCTCCGGATTCAAGTTGAAGCTCCCTGGCTGGGAGTTCTCCACTGGTGAGGCCCAGTCGTTCGTCGGATACGAGAAGCTTGAGACCGAAACCAAACCCATTGCTTTTGCCAGGGGGAAAGATAGGGATTTCCTGGCGCTCCAGGAAAACCCATTTTACCCTGAGTCCGGAGGTCAACTCTCTGACCGCGGCAGGGTCTTTGGGGATGGTTTCAGCTTCACGGTTGAGGATGTTCAGGATATCGGAGGCATGGTCGTCCTCGTTGGAAGGGCAGAGGGCTCGCTTTCCCCTGGCGCGAGGCTCACGGCCAGGGTTAACGGGAGGAGAAGAAAGGCACTTGCCCGCGCTCACACCGCAACCCACCTTTTGCACGCGGCTCTCCGGGAGATAATCGGGGAATCCGCCATGCAGAGGGGCTCTCTCGTTGATGAGGACAGGCTTAGGTTTGATTTCTCGTGCCCGAGGCCTCTCAGCTCCGAAGAGCTCGCTAAGCTGGAGCGCCTGGTCAACGAGAAGGTCCTTGAGAACATCCCTTTGGCCGTCCGATGGATGGAATACTCTGAGGCTAGACAGCAGGGCGCGATAGCGCTTTTTGAGGGAAAATATGGCGAGAGGGTCAGAGTTGTTGAGATACCTGGCTTCTCTCGGGAGCTGTGCGGCGGAACCCACCTCGGAACCACGGCTGAGGTCGGCCAATTCATGATAACATCCGAAGAGGGCGTTGCGGCTGGCATCAGGAGAATAGAGGCTCTCGTTGGTATTAAGGCATGGGAAAGGGCAAGGGATGACGCGGAAATGCTTTCGGTTATATCCGGAATTACAGGGGTTGGGGATCGAGGCTCTCTGATAAGGACCATAATGGACACGAGGGAAAGGGTTTCTTCCCTGGAAAGGGACCTCCAGGAAATAAAGGCACGGATGGCGAGCCAGATAGGCAAGATATTGTCGGATGGGCTCGCGGCCAGCCAATCTGCGAGCTTTCGTTTCATGAATGCTGATGTAAGGGCTGAGATCAGGGGTATTGCTGGAGTGCCGTCTGTTTGCGTTCTCGCTATTGGGGTTGGCCTGGATGGCCTGAGACTCATTGCTGACAGTATCCGGAACCACATGGAGGGGATAAAGGTTCTTCTTCTTTGGGGCGCAGAGAAGGAAACCCTTTATGTATTCGCGAGGAGTGAGGACGAGCGCGTTGACGCTGGACGCCTGGCGCGGGAGGCCGCTTCCCTCGCTGGCGGCAAGGGTGGTGGGAACAAAAGTGTGGGGCAAGGCGGCGCGCGCATGACCGAGATCAACTCTAATCTCTGGATGACTTGGATAAATGAGATAACGACATCTTTAACCAGGAGCTGAGATGGCAAACTTCATGGCTATCCTCATAAACTCAATAAAGAACCAGGAGACAGTCAAGCACTTCTTCATGGGCGAGTATGGGGTCGTGATAACCATATTCAGGAAAGGATGCCTGAATTGGGTTGAAAGCACTTGGGGTATGGGGTTTCAGGAGCTCAAGAAGGCCGTAATGTGGGGAGGGGGCCGATACACATCAAAGCCGACCCCGATAGAGGACATGAACAAGAAGAATGTGAGCCTTGATCCGAGGGAGCTCATAAGCACTCTCCTGACATGGGAGACGGAGATGCTGAGATTGCCCTCTGTTGAAGAGCAGGCTAAGAGCGATGTCTCGCCTGACCTGCTTGAAGCAATATACACGCTCGCCCCAGGAGAGATTATGGGAGTTGAAGGCCCTTCTGGCGGCCCCGGGGTTCTTCAGGCCATAAAAGAGATATCCAGAACCAGGTTCACGGGCTACCTTCGCTTCCTGGAGCCTTACAAAGGAATGATCTTCATAGTTGGAGGAAAACCAACGGTCTCCTTCATTGTTCCAGAAAATTCTTCTCCGCTTATGGGTAAGGAAGCGACAGAGTGGCTCGCGCAACAGGTTGGGCTTCAGTATGAGAGGGTAAAATGCGATCTGTTTGCGAGCTCCTGCCTGATGACGCCCCTCCTGCCCCACACCAAAGGGCCCGTGGAACCGGATGCCCTGGAGGATTTCGTGAAAAAGACACAGACAGACATCCGCGGCAACTATCTTCTCCACCTCTACATGCGCGATGCCCACGCGCTTGGCCTCATCTACAGGGAGGTATATGTTGGGACCCTCGCCAAAAAGAAGGGCGAGGGTAGGGCTTCCTTCATGCCCTTTGCTGTTTTGCTGAGATTGGCCATGCTCCCTGGTGCCCGTATTGATTATTACAGATACGAATTACCGAATCTTACTGGGTGAGGAGGGATTTTCCCTCGCAATATAATATCAGCCTATGATAGAGAGATACTGGCTCCCGGAGATGAAGCGGGTATGGTCCGACGAGAATCGCATCAGGCTCTGGGTCCGTGTTGAGCTGGCTGTTGCCGAGGCCCAGGCCGAGATGGGAATGATCCCCAGGGATGTTCCGTCGGGTCTCAAAAAATCTCTTGAAAATCTAGATTACGCCGAGCTTCTCCTGTGCCAAGAGGAGCTTGAGCGCGAGACAGGCCACGATGTCATTGCCTTTCTGATGTGTTTGGAGAGGATCGCTGGAGAACCAGGCAGGTGGCTACACTATGGCCTTACATCCTACGATGTTGTGGATACAGCTAACGCGCTCCTTCTCAAAGAGGCTTGCGAGCTCTTGATTGAGGAGACGGAGAGTCTTAGCGGTGCCCTCAAGGAAAGAGCCCTTGCGCACAAACTAACTCCGATCATGGGCAGAACCCACGGCGTCTTCGCGGAGCCAACATCCCTTGGTCTCAAGCTCCTCGGTTTCTACGCTGAGACCCTCAGAAACGCGGAACGCCTCCGGGTTGCCCGCGATGCCATATCCTTCGGTAAGATATCCGGAACCGTCGGCAATTGCTCCATCTTGGGAACTGAGCTTGAGAGGAGGGTCATGGAAAGGCTCGGGCTTTCCCCGGAACCTGTCTCAACCCAGGTCATTCCCAGGGACAGATATGCCCAGCTCCTTTGCGCGATAGCCATAGCAGGCGCTGGGCTTGAGCGCTTGGCCACGGAGATAAGGCTCCTCTCGCGGACAGAGGTGAGGGAGATGGGTGAACCCTTCGGGAGGTCTCAGCGCGGTTCTTCTGCCATGCCGCACAAGAGAAACCCGATAATATGCGAGAGGATATGCGGCCTCGCGAGGCTCCTTCGTGGATATGCGCTGGCTGGCCTTGAGAACATCGCTCTCTGGCACGAGAGGGACATATCAAATTCATCAGCTGAGCGCCTTGCCCTCCCGGATGCAACCGGATTGCTCTTTTATATGACGAGGAAGATGGCCGAGGTGGTTCGGGGCCTTGAGATAGATGAGGAGCGCATGAAAAGAAACATGGAGGGTTTTGGGGATTTCTACAAGTCCCAATTGCTTCTCCTTGCCCTGGTCAGAGCTGGGGCTTCAAGGGCAGAGGCATATGCTTGGGTGAAAGAAGCCTCCCAGAGGGCTATGGATGAGGGAGTCCCCCTAGTGGAAGCCGCTTTGAGCCACCCGGAGATAGCCGAGCTTCTGGAGGAAGAAGGGGTTATTGGGGCGCTCGGCCACGATTACCTTTCTGAGGTTGATGGTATCTTCAAGAGGGTTATGGGCGAAGGGTGAGGCAAAATTTCCCCCTGATTTTTTTGAAGGCGTGCGTTTCGCTACTCTCAGGGGGCCCCTCGGAGCACATGAGCTATTCCCTCACCATCCTGTAGCCGAATGTCTCTGAGCCTATAGCTATTGTGCCGGCGGAGGCCTGGACAAGTCCGTTTTCATGCGAAATGACGCACTTGCCCGTGGACTCTAGTTTATCTCCTGACAGACGAAACTCTATGATGTATCCGCCTCTCCCCTCAAGGAATCCCCTCGCCCTATAGGTGTAATACCCTCTACATCCTGAGATGTTTGTATCCCATGATTGGCCAGGCGAAACAGGCTCCTTGGGCAACGGAACACAAGGTCCAATCAGTCCGGAGGATATGAATGTGAGTAGCGGGTCTGAAATTCCGCTGTAAGCGGATAGCGCGGCCCTGCCCCCGTGGGATACCTCAAGCATGACCGTGCCCTCCTCTTGGCCTGAGATCATCCCGGTCAGCGAATAATCCAGATCAGAGGCCTCTGTCACATGCACGACCATCCTGAGCCTTGTGGTATCAGGCCTCGCCTGATTCCAGAATGTGATCGTGTAAGAAATGCTGGTTCCAACATCAAGGTCCAACTTCATGTGAGAGACTTGGGACGGGGCGCAAGAGCAAACCAGAAGGAGGATCGTCCAGGCCTTACTCCACGGCGGACTTGGTCTTCCTCTTTTCAACATACCTTACCACCTCCTCTGCGAGGCTTCCAAAAGCTTTAGCCGCCTCCGAACCTGGTTTCGCAACGACTATGGGTATACCTGCATCCGATGCCGCTACCAGGTCAGGATCAAATGGAACCCTGGCCAAAAGAGGAACCCCGGTCTCACGAGAAAGGCTCTCTCCGCCACCCTGGCCAAAGAGGGCTTCCTCCCTGCCGCAGCCGGGGCACCTGTAATAGCTCATGGTCTCAACTATGCCTATAGCGGGCACATTAACCTTCCTGAGCATGGCGAGCGCGCGGCGCACATCGTTTATCGCTATGGCCTGGGGTGTCGTTACCACTATTCCCCCTGTTATCTCAACGAGTTGGGCCATGGACAACTGCGCGTCCCCTGTCCCCGGGGGAAGGTCAAGAATGAGGAAGTCCAGAGCTCCCCAAGCGGTTTCAAAGAGCAATTGCTCGTATGCCTTGTGAACCAGCGGCCCTCGCCATATAACCGGGCTATCCTCCTCAAGCATGAGGCCGAGAGACATCACCTTGACCCTGTATGCTTCAACTGGTATTATCTTGTTGTTCTCAGCCCTTATCTCTGCGCTCTGTATGCCCATAAGGGTTGGCACCGAAGGCCCGTAGACATCAGCGTCAAAAAGCCCAACCGGAAGCCCCCTCAGCGCGAGCTCTGCCGCGAGGTTCGCGGCAACGGTTGACTTGCCAACCCCTCCCTTGCCGCTAGTTATTAGGACAACATTCTTTACCCCGGGAATGGGCTTCTTGCTCATGTCCTTGATGCTCTTCTTCTCAGAAAGGATGGCAAAGTTAACCTGAAAATCAACGCTTTCGGCGCCCTCAGCCTCAAGGGACTTCCTTGCTTCATCTAGAATAGGCCTTTCCTTGCCTCTGAGTTCCTCAGGAAAAAGGAATACCACCGATACCTTGGACTCGTTTATGGAAACACCCCTCACAAAACCCATAGAAACTATGTCGCTATTGCCGTGCTTGACCCTTCTCAAAGCAGAATAAGCTTCAGGTATCCTCATGCAGAAATTATAATGGGCTTTGGCAGGGAGCAACAAAGTGTCTTTCCCCACATCAGAACTCAATTCCCTTCCTCGCCTTTACCCCTTTCTTGTAGTAATGCTTTATCTCCTTCATCTCCGTAACCAGATCCGCGGCATCCAAGAGCTCCTTGGGCGCGTATCTGCCCGTTATCACGATCTCGGTCCCCGAAGGCCTGATCTCCAATAATCCCAGCACATCCTCAACAGGTATCAGTCCAAGGCCAACCGCTACGGCTAGCTCATCGCCTATTACCAGGTCATACTCCCCCGAGGTGAGGGCCCTCCTCAGCTCGGCAAGGCCCCCCTCTGCCGCGCGGGTGAACTCATCTCGGTTGTTCTGGTTCAGAAAACCGTGAGGCCCGGTCTGTATAACCTTTATCCTATCGCCGAAGGCAGAAAGCGCACGGATTTCGCCTGTTTTCCCCTTTTTCATGAACTGCACGACGAAAACCTTTCCGCCGTGGCCAAGGGTCCTGAGAGCAAGGCCGAAGGCCGCTGTGGTCTTTCCCTTACCATCGCCTGTGTATATCTGGACATAGGAGCTTCTTCTCACAGGGAAATTATATCAGTTGCTGGCTCCCGGTTTCCAATACGATCATTTGCGTTTGATCAAAGAATTCTGCCAAAGCCCTTGTAGCATAATCGCGATCTCGGCCCCCTGACACATTTTACACCCCCACAGATTGAAGATTTGGCAAGCGTTTCCTCGTAAGCCCTTGTGGCACAAGGGGATCGCAATCTATCCAGGTCTCTGAGATGAAGACTTATGGCCAGGTTGATAATGCTTATGTAGCCTCTCAGAAACTCTCTAACCAGAGGGTCATCCTGGAAGAGGAGTCCCTTAACGAGGGCATATAGGCCTCTGAGAAATGCAAGGGGCCAGGCCAACATGATAAGGGTGATGAGCCCTTTCCTGAGCACAGGGTCTCTTATCCTTCTCAGAACCTCCCTCATCCCAAAGAGGCCTTTCAGGTCCCTGAAGAGATGCTCTATCCTCATCCTTTTCTTGTAGGCCTTTATGGGATTGTTTTCCTCGTAAATGGCAAAGACCAGAAGCCTCTCTTCTGTCTCTCTCAGGTATGTTGGGTCCATGAGGCAAACGGTGTCCTCATCCCCACCGGTGAATATCCTCGCAAGCTCAGCCATTATCTCCTCCTCCATCTCAGCGAGTTTCCTCAGTCCCTCAAGATTGAGGCCCTCCTTAGAACGAGCCATAGCTCTCAGAGAGGGTTTTGGATGATGAGGAAGGTCAAGGGCTCAGCCAAGAAGCTGACCCAGGTATAGTTGCACGAGGCCTTCGGCTTCCCTTATCTTATTAAGGGTAATTCTCATTTGTTCACCTCCTTTTCAATCTTTTCATGGGAGGTGAACATTTTATTCCGAAGCTATGAGCCCTGGCCAGCTCAGAGGCCAACTTTTCTACTACCTGCACCTGAATTTTGGGCTTCCTTATTAGGCCATAGAACCCTCACCACATCAGCGATAGCATAATTCTACTGGTAGATTATTACTGGTATTTTAATACTACTTTCCCCCTGTTTTGGCCCTAGCTGGGCCGGAAATCGGCATTTTTGGCCTCCGGAACCAAAAACCATCAATCCAGATCTTAGCGATAAAATCAGAGAATTCCGCATTTTAGCTCAGCTAAGTTCTTGGGCCATCGGCACTTCGGCCTAAGTCTTTGCCCGGCAAGGACTTAGAAGGGGTTGAAAGTGGGGCGGGTAAGGAACGCGGGTTGAGATCTCACATACTCTCACCCCCCAGAAACAGGTTCTGATGCAGGATAGCTCGTAAGTTCTTGGGGCACAAGAGCTTAGCGTATCCTCCTCGCAATCGGTCAAGACACAGGAGTGCCTTGGTGAAGACGCTATACCTCCTCTCGTAGCTCGTGAGGCTGGGTATGAAGGTAATGAGGAATATGGCCTTTATCACTCCCTTGAGATGCTCAAGTCCCTCGTATGTCTTTGAGGACTTGAATGTCTCCTCAACGAGGAACCTCTTCTTGTAGTAGGCTATGGCATCTGAAGGGGAGCTGAGATCGGTTGCTATGAACCAGGGCTCATCGTAGCCTTTCTTCCAAAGAGCTACGATGTTC
>JBDRYB010000023.1:0-30161 GCA_039803205.1 Caldifarciminota bacterium | reverse complement strand
GTCTAGAATTCGCTCTATATCTTTTTCGTTATATCCCATATCCTTAAGCAAGAGTTCTCCCTCGTGGAGAATTCCCTCAATAGAGGGAATATACCTTCCTTCTATCTCTATTGTGTCTCCGTCCTCTTCGCGATACTCCTCGTTCATGAGTTGCAGTCTCTGTTCCACACTTATCTCGAGACTGCCTATGTTTCCCAGATCTATTAGACCACCGCCGCCGATGGTCTCTTCTATTCTTAGAATTTCAGCCTTTTTCATCTCACACCTCTCTTTTTTGCCCGATATTCAGACCCTCGGAGCCGGGGGCTCTATGACACATCTCCTTTTTGCTGGCATAACTTACTTTGTCTGTTTTTTACTTCTCCAGAGCATTAGTTCCACAGTATCCTGTATCCGCGCCTGATCCCACTGGCAAAGAACCAGCAGATTAATCCACCGCCTCACCTCAGACTCAGCCAGAGCGTCAGCGTATACCCTCAGGCTAGGATGTCCAGCGCCATATAGCTCATCAGCCAGCACATCAAACCATGATTCCATATCGTATATAGGATACTCGCATATGTGGGTTCGGTTTGCCTCCTGAGCTTTTTCTAGCTCCAACCTGAATTGACGCTCGCAGTCGCTAATTCCCTCCTCGTATGGGTCAGGATAATTTGGCCTCTGCTCTATCCTGACCAGAGGCATATGGTGCTCGCACCATTCACGGCTTATCAAGCCGTTCCTGCCATAGCGGCTTAGGACGAATGCCGCTATATGTTCTCCTAGCTTCTGACATCTTATTGATTTATTCATCTCACACCTCTCTTTTTTGCCCGATATTCAGACCCTCGGAGCCGGGGGGTTTAGGGCCGGGCTCCCTGATTTGCCTAATTTAATAGGTAAATTAACCATTAGAACAAACTCTGTTTTATGACACGCAGTCGCTTATGCTTTATTAGCATAAGCCCATCGCCCCAGAGTGAAGGCCCAGAGGGGAATTTGGTAGCCGGGGTTTTGACCTCAGGTTTAGGCTTAGGCTCAGGTTCAATCACATTCTCAGATGTCATAGGTCTCAGGATTGACAATTCGGGTATAATAATATCAGCACCATTTTTAACCACCACCGGAGCAGTCTCGTTAGTCCTTTCGTGAACTCGTTGTATCACTCCCTTGTCCAATATCGTAAATTCTGTTAACCGGCCATCAAGCACCATGTCCACATCACAGGATTTCTCATAAACTATGTTCCAGATATGAGCTTCCGTTGTCCCTTTAACTAGGTGAATTTCAACTTCCGGGGTCTCTCGCTGACCAATCCTGTATATCCGGCCAATAGCCTGCCTCAAAGTTGTCGGATCCCACATTAGGTCAACAAAGATGGCAACTGAGGCACGCTCTAGACCATTCAAACCCAGACCGGCCGCATTCGTGGCCGCAATCATTACATCATAATGGCCGGCCGCAAAGGCAATCCTTATTGCCTCGTTCTGATCCTTAGATTGCCGGCCATTAATCTTGGCCACTTTTATACCCCGGAATTTAAGGGCTATCTCGTAGAAGTCTTGCGTAGCGTAGAATTGACTAAACAACACAACGCGCCTGCCTTCGTTAAGGGCCTTGATAATCCGGGCAATCACAGCTCGGGTCTTGGGTTCGTGAGGGTTCTGAGGGTCTTCGGGGTATCGCCAATCATATTTCGGAGGGCAATAGGCTAGATGTTCTGAGCCAGAGTAAGAGCAATATTGCTGTATCAGGATGAGCCGGCCTAGAATATCCTGACCTCCAGCTCTCATGAGAGGCATATTAGCAATATCAGGCCGGGCTTTCTTTAGCGCAAAGGCTGTTAGAAACTCATCTCGGAGTTTCAGATATATCCCAGCCCATTCGGGCGTTGCAGGCCAGCTATATACATTTATATTAAGGCGTATAGCCTTGCCTCCGTTTATCCGTTTGTAGTCTTCGGGGTATTCCTCAAACAGGCTCTCTTTTGTCCGCCGGATTTGAAACGGGGTCAGCATCTTCCACAGCACAGACAGGTTTCGCACGCCTTCCACTTTATATACGATATTGCTCTTCTCTTTGTCGTTAACCACCTTGATTGTCTTTACACATTTGATCAACGCAAAGTCCCGCACGAACACTGAGCGGTCTTGCTTTCTATAAGGAAAAGCAGGATTGCCTTCAAAGAGCCAGAAGAGCAAATTGAAGAGATCGGGTATGCGGTTCTTGATCGTAGTAGCCGTTGCAATCAGTCTATAAGGCGCTTTCAGTCTCAGCACAGCCTCGGCACGCTGGCTATCTCCCTTGATATAGTGTCCCTCGTCCAGGATAACCGCTGGGAAATTCCCGTCCAGTTTCTTGACCACAGGATATATATAACCGCCACACTCTTTATACCACTTTTTCACATAGTCCATGCGGTTATATTCAGGCGTATCTTTTGCATCTTCGTGGCCAATTAACTGCACCATCACTTGCCAGAACTCCTCTTTAGACAAGTATTTCGTCTCTATCACTTCGCCGCGCTCCGTTATCTCAAGCTTAAAGCAAGGTATGGACTCTTGACGCTCTTTGTCATATATATGGGTGGATTCGTATTGTATCCGTTGACACTCGGCCAGCTTATTGTAGCTTATCAGGTATATTCCCTTCTCGCTCGCTATGGCCTCTTCCATGTCTTTATAGCTCTCAAGTATAGTTGCCTTAAGTCCGAGGCCTTTTTCTACCTCAGCGGCCATGTTCTTGATACTCCGGGCCGGGGAAACAATCAATATTTTCTCCACGCCCTTTAGCCAAGCCCAGAGTATTATTGCCCTGGTTTTTCCCAGTCCAGTGTCCCAGGAGAGTATGGCCTGATCCCTTAGGGCAAGGCGGGCTATGTCTTCTTTCTGGTATCTCAGAAGCTCCTGGCCAGGTGGGTAAGGGAATGTCTCCAGCTTTCTCAGGAAACTCTCATATTTCTCCTTCTCAAGGTTCTCAGCTTCACCTGGGTAAGGAAACTCAAAGTGTCCCTCTTGGCCATCGTTATCACCTACCAGAAACCTCAGGTGTTCCTCATTATCGTCCCAGAAGGTAAAGACTTTGCCCTGCTCGTCTTTCAGAGTGATATAGCTGGCCATGTAAGTCCACCATGTTTCGCGCCACGTGGTCTCGTTTATCTCATGGTAAATTCTATCCGTTGTCCTTAGTTTAGTTCCACCATCCACAACTAGGTAGAATTTCCCGGCCCGGAATTGAGCTGTTTCTCCAGCAGACTTAAACTCTATCTCGCCGTCTTTTATACATTTAAGGCTCATAGCTTCAATTCCAAAGGCCAGGCGTTGATAAGACCTTAAAGGCTGGAGAGGCGCTGAATGAGCCTGGTAGGCCTTCAGCCTCTTGGTATAGTCTTCCCAGAATTCAGCTGGCAATTCCAGCTTAATTTTCTGGGCGAATTTGCTGACCGTCCGCATAAAGCTTCCACTCATAACCAGCCTCTCCAATAACACACCACGCTCCAAGAGCTCCAGAGTATTCCAGTCATCGTCATAAAGAACGCCAGAGTAGTAGAGCCGTGAACCCATCAACCTTAGCATCCCGTTCTCATATTTCCATTTCGGTATATGACTATCTGAAGTTTCTTTAACCAAATCAGCAAGCATATCACCTATAAGAAGAGGGTTATTTGCGAAAGTTGTAGGCGGTTTAATAAGCTCTCTTATCTTCTCCGGAGGCACCTCATTCATATGGCCAGTAAGTCGTTTTTCAGGACGACAGGTAAAGTTATAAGATTTGGCAAAGTAAAGCGCCAGTTGCCCACCATGGCTCTCTATGCCCCAGGGATCGTCTATATCTATAATGGCATAGCAGTGGTCAGTAAGTAGCCTTGCGCTCCTGCTGTTTTTAGGCAGTATAAAACATGAAGCATATAGGGAAAGCAATTCTATCAAAACCCAAAGCGCTATGGCCTTATCGCTATCTTCAACTTTATCGCAAGGCCACACTTTGAACCTGAGCCCGTATGGCGGGTTTGCTACCACAATTAGAGGAACTGTTTCGCGCATTATCATTCCGACAGCTTTTGCAACTTGGCACCAGTCCGCTAAGGTTATTAGACTAGCACGCCTTTTTGCCTTCTGGGCCATCTCCGGGTCTATCTCTATTCCGTATGTCTTATATCCTCTGGTTGTAAATGGTGCCAGGAGAGCACCATCTCCACAAGTTGGGTCTATGTAGAAACAATCAGGGCCAAAATCCAAGGCCTTAGCAATATACTCCGCTATGTCTGGTGGAGTGAAATATTGCTGAAGGCCTTTATTGTAAGGGCCTCTGCTAAAGACATTAGGCCCTTTTGAGCCTTTCCCACCGTAAGTCTCGGCCATGTTTCACCTCCTTTGGTTTATGAGTGCCAGCTTAGCCTCTTCAATAGAGGCATACCAATTCGCTGACACTTGAGCCACTTCACGGGTTCCAGCAGGCGGTATAAGCCTGAGGATAACCCTGATTTTCCTTTTAGATGTCAGAATATAGTAAGTCTGATAACTTTCCAGAACACCCATATGTAGCGCATGATTGAGAACCTGGTTAAAAGCGGCCCACAAACTCTTGCGCCGTCCTGTATATCCATTCGCTTTTCGGCCAGCAATCGTATAGATATGAGCCAGATATAAAGGTTGGCCTTTCCACAGACATTCACAGATATACCTTGCCATAGCATATCTGGCCTGCCTATGTTGAGGCTTACCTTTACTGCCCACATTATTCAGAAAGGCCTTAATCAGTTGAATATATTCACTCGTGCTCATCGTTGTCCTCCTTTTGTATTATGTTGCTATCAAAGGGGAACATATTTATGCGTGGCGGCTCCCAGTTCTCATATACTTCCAGTGGTTCGCTCATGCTTTTATTGATATTGCGCATGAGCTCACATATTTCAGTCATGAGATGGATTAGTAGTTTAGTTTTGCCAAACATCTTACACCTCCTTTGTTTATTCAGGGCTTACGCCCCTACGGCCTTTGGGTTCATTTATTAAAGCATAGCCCTTTAGGGCAAAAAGGCTCTTTTCCATAAACGCCCTCGCCGAACACAATTTCGGTTTCAAATATTCAAATATATATGCAAAGTTGATATTCGGGGACGCCCTGGTAAGAAAAATAAATTTCTAAGGTCTTTGATTGGATTTGAATTTCAACGATGTTGAATATTAAAATATGAGCATATGAGGAAAAGAAAACCGAAGGCTGAGCCCTTAAAGGGATATGGTATTAAAAAGGGAAAGCGTAGAGGCCTTACTCCACCCAAAAAGAGAATGAGGAAACCCAGAGCATATATACCACCGCTGAGAAGGCTATGCGAGTATGGGTGTCAATTGGGGCGTATCAGATTAGATTTTAAGCGCACCGGGCGCCATTTTATATCGCCGATAAGGTTCGCTCAATTGCTCGGAATGAGCATAGAGCGTTATCTTGACCTTGAAAGAGGAACATTTACTCAGGAGCCCACCGCTACTGAGTTGATAATAATATGGCACAAAGTAAATGCTATACGCGAGAGCTTTGGCTTGCCTCCTATTGAAATTGACGAGCTATGGCGTGTCCCTTGAGCTTATTCTCCCTGGCGTTCCTCTTCCTCTTCTTCCTCCTCTTCCTCGGTAATGGGGTTATAGGGTTGCGCCCATTTCCATAGGGGTGGCATATCAAAACGCTTAGATTGCGCCTCCCCAGTTAGAAAAGTTATTTTACCATCTATAACGAAGAACGGGAATTCCGGATCATCTCTGAGCGCTTTTGCCAGCGTAGCAGGGTCAGTGAGACCTTCAGGAGCATACTGGGCTAGTTCCTTTACAAAGTCATCCGTATATACCTCGGCCCGTATGGTCTGGAGCTGGCTCAAACCACCAGCAGGTTGTCCATCCAACGGCAGGGTGATATACTTCAGAAAGAAAGGAACACGATGTTGAGGCGTTATTACATCTGTCCCTTTCTTGAACATCTTAGCCTTAGCCCGTATCTCATCCTGTATCTGTTTTACCATGGTCTCAGACCAATAAGTCTTCGGTTCCTGTCCTGTCTGGTCTTGAGACTGAAGTAACAGGTCAATTGAGCCAGGGGGTCTAGATGATAAGTCTATCTCAGGCGTAGGTGTGAGATCATCTATCTTGCTCATATTTCACCTCTTCTTTTTCCTGTGCTTCCTGAATATCAGTGCCATGTGAGCACGCCGGCCAAGCAGGTCTCTTTTCTTGGCCTTTTCCCTTAGCCATGAGACTTTTATGGTGCCATCTTTATTCAGTGCTCCAGCCCTTTTAGCGGCCGCGCGCAGAGCGCCTTTGGTTCCACGGCGTTCTATGCTTCTTGCTATGTCTGTCAGAGGGCCACCTTTCCTGCCTCTTTTTCTTCTGGCCATATTATACCTCCTTTTGTTCTCTGTCTATGGTGCTCTTGCGCCTTCTGGGGCGCCTCTTGCGTTTCTGGGGAGGGATTATAGTCCACCGTCCCTTTCTCTTGCCTCTCTTTTTTGTTTTCTTTGCCATCTTAACCTCCTTTTATGGGCGTGGTATAGGAGCGCCCGGTGTTTTCGGGATTTTTATATCCTCCAATATGGTCTTGGTGCCATATTCCCATATCTTCCTAAGCAAGTCAATCCTGTCATATGTTGGTATGGGAGTTTGCTTGGTATATTGTTCAACTGCTCTCTCACGCATCAGTCTCATCATTTCTGCTTCAGGGTCTTCAGCGAACATCAGATCAACCCAGTCCTCAATTATCTCCTCTTCTCGGCGCGTTAGTCTTCTTCCTTCATTCTCAAGCATATACACCTGAGCGCGGTTGAGCATTAAAATCTTAAAGGCCTTCTTGCCCTGTTCTCTTGTCCAGCCAATTTCCTCTGTTTTTGGTATAGCTTTGCCAGAATAGCGTGGTAATTTTACTCTACTCTCAGCAAATGGCGAACCCATTATCATGGCGTAAGCCATAAATTCCCAGTCCAAATTTCTCAGAAGCCCTATATCTACTTGTTCTTTTGGGGGAATTCCTATCCCCATCAGATAATTAGACATTAGAACCTGGTATGTCCCGGCCCTCTTCCAGTCCACAGGATTAAGCGAAACCATAGGGTTAAATTCCTTCATCATAGTCCTGCGAGTTGCAATATCGACCCCCATAGTCCCGTAGAAAGGATGTAAAGCATCTATTGCACCCAGCGGTGTCCCTTTGTAGTATGACGACCCAAAACCGGCCATAAGAGAAAGATAACCAGCCGGGGGTATAGCCAAATAAGCGGGGAGCTGTCCTTTTCTGACTAAATCATTTATTCGGTTCCACTCAGTAATAGTTTTGATAATAGCATTTGCCTGCTGTCCCAGGGGAGCATACTGAGTAGGGATACCAATCGGTATGAAATATATCTCCTCTTTGCCTGTTCTAGGGTTGGTCTGTTTGAAGATTAAATTCCGGCCATCAAACTTCCAATCTCCTATGACAAAAGCGCCGGTGCCAGGGGGTAGCTGAAACATGTTATAGCTGACAAACGAAGCAAGTTGCCTGGCATCAGCTTCTTTTTTAAGGCCAGCCATAATCAGCCAAAGTGTCCAATCTATCATAGGCGTAAAAGTAGGGCCTCCAACTGCCCAAGGCCCAAACGATAAAGGCTGTTGGGCTGAAAGGTTATACTGCGTGGGCATGAACCACTCACCCAGCGCAAATTGCTTCAAAAGGTCAATACCAGTAAACAGCTGAATAGTCTTACAAGCTATATAGCTGGCCCCCAAATAGCTGGCCAACATCTTAGCGCTTACCTTAGGATTATGAAACGCCAGAGCATCCGTTATGTTGCCAATAAACATTATGGGGAATTGCCAGAATGCTGTAAGGCCTCCGATTATTGGCCCACTTCTGGTAATAGGCACTAGAGGGTTGCCGCCACGGGGATGTAAGTGTTGCGTCTGATAAAGCACATCATTAGCCAGGTTCTCTGTGAAATGCTGAAGCATAGTGGCCTTAATAGCCGGGTTAGTCTCACGCTGAGCTTCCTCATATAGCCATTTGTATTTCGTCTCAGTGCCTTCCACCATTCTGGCCCAGTCAATTCCCATTTTATCTCTGATTTCTTCCCATGGACGCCCACTTTCAATTGCTTTCCGAGCATCCATTTTAACTGACTTGGTAAGTATGTCTCTTGACAGCATTTCAAAGAAACCATACAGATTGCCTCCCAGTTGTATGATATGATTGAGCAGGAGTTTTCCCCGGCCGCTATTAAATAGCCCCCTAAGCCCCATATAAGTATCTGCCGCTAGTCTATTGGCTATATTGGCGTATGTCTCTACTGGGTTCGTAGATGAGAGCCCAACTGGCATAGGTATCCTATTGAAATCACCTAGCTTGTTGAAAGTGCCTTCTCTGTAAGCGGCCAAAAGGGCCAAATTTCTTTCGGCAATTAGACGCCTAGTTTCCTCAGGGGAAAGTCCAACTTCTCTTAGTTTTGACATGGCGCCTTTTATAAAACTTGAATATGGCAATCTAAGTGTTGCTATTAAGAACGAACCCAATATATTAATAGCCATAGTTCTCATAGTGCCTAAGACAGCATTAACGGACAGATTATTGAAGGCCGCCAATAAATCTTTAGCTTCTATTCTCCTTCTTTGAAATTTTGAAGACTTCTTGAATATTCTGCTGTATATGTTGTCAATAATCTGATCTGTTATCAGGGCAACCATCCGGGGTTGCAAACGCAATTCGCGAGCGATATTGTCCAAATATTTGCTAAAAGTGGAAGCGTCCAAGTCCATAATTTTCAATTCGGTGAAAACACTGGCTACATCATTTACATCTCTGTTCAGCTTGTATATCTCTTTTATCAATCCATCATAGGCTATTGCATTCGCCAGGCTGTCTAACCATCTCACCATTTCCTCAACTGTCTGGTTCAGCTCAAAGAAAGGAATTTGATACTCTTTGACTGGTTTCTGAAACAGACTTTGATAAGGATTGGCGCCTTTTAATCTGACCAGGGCATTTTTGCCATATCTTATTTCGCTGATTGCTTTGATTGTTCTCAGGGAAGCTAGTTTGGGATCAACGAAGTCAGGATAATAGTGCTCGTAGACATCTTCAATAACCACGCCATTCTCTTTAGCAATGTCAACCCACCTTTTAATGTATGCTCCTAACATAGTCTCAGCCTCGGCTGGAATTTGAAATTGCCTCACTAATGCTTCGGCTATCTCTTGGGGGGTTGCCAGAGGATCGGTTCCCAGCAATCCAGTGTAAGCTTTTCTCACCTCATCCCACTTGCTCTCAATTTGCTTTATCATGTTCCTAACATCTCTCAATTCAGTCATCAATCTAGGAATATCGCCCACTGGCCCGCTACTACTTGCTTCTTGTATCCTGCCTACTAGTTCGCTTTCCCTTTCTGTCCAATAGCCCATAGCATCTTCAAGCAGGCGTAAGTTTCTGAGTTCTACCAGAACGCCATAATTGATAAAAGCTGGGTTTTTCTCAGCAACTATTCTCTTGAATTTGGTGATAGCTTTATGTGTTTCTCCAATTCCCTCCCGTAGTATGCCAATCTCTTGTTGGAAGCTTGTAAGCATCTGGGCTTCCTCAGGGGTTAAGGACTGGCCAGTAGCTTGTTTGGCTTCTAGCTGGGCTATACGCTCATTTAATTCTGCTTCTCTAACTTTCATATCCGTTAGCCTGTTCTCAGCTTTTGCTAGTGTTTCGCCCATTTGAGTTAGCTGAGGAATTCCTTGGAGATACTCTAGGATATGTATTAATCCACCGCTTCTCGTAATTTTACCTTCAGGAGATATAACAGGCTCGCCATATATCATATTGCTTAAAATCTCCTTTTTGCTATCAGAACAGGCTACAATCAGATTGCCATAATTTGCCAGCATGTTCATTATTCTCTTAACCTTGCTGGCTGTCTCAGCTAATTTCTTAACTCCCCCCGGGTCGCCAGTGGCCTTTATCTTTTCCCAGGCTATCTTATCACCCTCTTTTCCTTCAGCGCGTATGGTTCTTTCAATTGCCTCAAAATCACTAGCATTTTCGGTTAATCTTTGCCAGAGCTCTGGTGTTAGCTTTCCTAGAGGGCTCTGAACAATCCTATCTATTTGCCTGATAAAATGAATGGGTGCCTGCTCTGGGATTATACCAGTCTCAAATGGTCTCTGTCCTATTAGAACTCCCCTAAGTAATCTTAATCCACCACCAGCTAGCAAGGCCGTAGTGGCTATCTTAATGCCCATTTCGCCCCAGCCACCTTCGCCTGGGGAGAGGAATTTAAGGATTTTCTTATACCACCATGCAGGGTCATAATTAACCGCCTTTCTCCAATCCTCTTCGGACATGGTTTCGTCATCATCACTTAGCTCATCAGCCAATAGCATAGCCGTCATAATTCCAGCAAGATATGAACCCAAATATTGAGTGCCAGCTTTATCTTTTTTGTCCAGTATATCTTTTGCCTTGTTAACTACATCGCTCCAAACTTGTTGGTTTGTTGCTATATCATCAGTAAATCCCTCAAAGCCCTGCCAGGCCTCTTCCGGGACAGGAATATGTCGTCTAATCTGTAAGAGCATAGGTTCTCCGGGTCTAATATAATGCTCTTCTGTTTTCCAGAATACTTTTCCGGTTTTCTTGCTCATAACCTTCTTAAATTCTTGAACTTTAATGGCAAGCGGTGTTTTCTCCAAAACTCTCAGATAAGCAATATTGCCCGCTTCATCAACCCATTCTAATGCATCTCCAGGGTTAACTTTATTCTGAAAATCTTCCCAGTTTAGAGGATCGCCTACACCAACAAAGACTTTCTTGGCTAATATTCCACTGCCATATATTCTCTCGGCATCAGCTAGATCTATCAAGTAAGCCTTCACACTCGCGGTTATGTCAGGCCTACCAGCATTATCAAAGCGCCCTATGATAATATATCCGTCATATGGCTCTTCACTAATTCCAGCAGTTTTCTCTCTTTCCCCCGCAATCTCCTCAGCGCTTACTATACTTATACCAGCTTCTTCGGGCGTGCCTTCTATCAGCTGTTCCGGGGTATATTTCTCACCTATCTCTTCCCATAGTTTAGCCAGCATTTTTTCCAAGATAACTTGTTCAGGTTCCTCACGAAGCAGTTTGCGTTCCTTAAAGGTAAGCTCTTCAATAGGAATTTCCACCAGTTTATTCTTGCCTCTGGGTTTTACTTTTGCTATGTCGCGGTCATAGTCTATTTCATAAACTTTCCCAGTATATTCTTTATCTTCTCTTGTCCAAGATACCAAATCATATTTTCTAATATGATATTTGCGATAAGTTCCTCTTATCCTTAAGATTAGCGTTTTCACATTTCCAGTAGTTATCTCCACTATCCTGCCTGGCATATCTTTTAGATATTGCATGGCATAGAATATATTGTCCCTTAAGCCGGGGGTCAAAAGCTGGCCCTCCTCGTTGACTTTGACCCCCGGCGGTTCATCTGTTCTGATCACACCTTGCCATTTGTTCAGTATCCCCTCTAACCCTTTCCAGCCTTTGATTTTCAATTTAAGCGCTAATGGTATCATAGTGCTACCAGTAAGCCGTATTTCCATTTCGGGATTTGCAAATATGGCAAATTGCCCTCCTCTAATTTTGTCTTTAATTGCCCAATCAATTGTAGAGGGCAAATGAACTTCTTCAAGTAGCCGGCTATATTCCATTCTGGTCTTCAACTTACCTACTAAGTCAGAAAGTCCGCGTAAGATTTCTTTTTTCTCAGCAGATATTTCGGTTATAACCTCCTCAAACTCAGGGTTTTCGGGCGTATTTTTAAGTTCTTCGGCCCTAATTCTAAGAGCATCCAGTTTGACACTCTTATTGTAAAGATAATCAATTATGGCCTTACTACTTCCTGGTATTGCTATCTCAATCTCGCCATACAGCGTTCCCTTAGGCGAGCGCCTCTCAATAAACCTATCCAACCGGGGCTCAATTTCAAAAAGCATGCGAATAAGAGGCTGTAATGGTGAAGACAAATTGGGTATCTTGTTTGCTTTGGAGTTCTCGTATAACAAATTAACCAGTTCCCCCGGTGAAATCAGCTTGGACACCACCGGGAGACTATAAAGTTCTCCCACAGCCCCGTAGAACTCAGGAGACACAAATTCACTAATTAGGGGTAAATTCTCCCCCAGATGAACCTTCAAAAATGTCTCTCCGTAAATTTGAGAGGCTCGTAATGGTTCTAGCCTATATTTCTCACGCAAAAGTTGAATAGCACCATGATAATCATTTCCCTTTACAATTCCCACCACATAAGGATTATCTGGGGTCGGTTCGCCGTATTCCCCGCTAATGCTTTTCATAACCTCACTGGCCTTAGTGCCTGTCAATAGAGCCTTAACCCTATAACCATAGAACCCCGGCAATCCGCTCAAGTCAGGATAAATATCTACAAGCCCATGTTGAGCTATCTTATCCGGACTTTGGAGTATCTCCTGGTATACTCTTACCACCACATCGCTGTTCAAGTCTGCTGGGCGTAAAACTCCATCAGTATCTCTGAAAATTCTAATTCCTTCAGGATGAGTTTTGTTGAATTGTTCCAGGAATTCTTTCAACTTTGCTGGCTCTTCAACTAACCTACGCGCCAAGGTTATATCGGCTATGGAAGTTGGCAAAGGTTCTACAAGCCTCACATCCAACTTTTCAATATCACTTATCTCACCGGGTTTTAACTCCGTGGTTATCCCATGCTCACTTAAATATTTGGGCGTTAAGTTTTGGCGTATACTTCTATTCAGTCTAATTTTAGTATCTTCAGCTTTCTTGCCTATTTCATACACTTCTGATATTATCTCATGTAAAGACTTCCCACCTTCCGATGCAGGTCGCTCATACGCTTCTTTCACAGCATTAGCAATCTCAGTAGCTTCGGCAGTAGCACCCGCCTTGCCTTTGTTGTATATCTTGTATTTCATTTGCTGGGCTTTATCTCTGATCCATGCTACATTCTTAGCGCCTATCTTGGCTATCTTAGGAGTAAGCTCAGCAAGTAAAAGCACATTCCCAGGATGATCCAAAGTATATTTCACCGGGTTCTTCACGAAATCCACATACATTCCTGCTATACCAGCTATCAAACCCCATAGGTTCTGAGCAACGCCTGGAGCCGGTACTGCCTGGGCTATTGCTGTTGGGCTAGATAACGCCCTTAATTGCTCTTTGGCCTGTCTATATTCATCAGGCGTTATAGCCTCATCCAAATAAGCAATTTCCAGTATAGCCTCTTGTTCTTCTAGCTGGGTTTTGTAGTATTCCCGGCTAAGCGTGGTAGAGACATGAAATATGGGTAAATCTGTATATTTATGAATTGCACGAGTAAATGTTCCGGGTTTCAAACCCATCTTTTCCATGGCGCGGCCCAATATCATATCCGCGCCAAAAGCCATAGCTTTTAAGGTTCCAGTATACAAAGAAGCACCCAAATCATAAAGCCCAATTCCTACATGAGCCAGATCAACCATGGCTCTTGTAGGCATGGCAGTTATAACTTTGAACAGGTTTCCATTTTTGATCCAGTTATATAGTTCAGCCAAATCCTTTTCATCAGTTTCCAGTCCAGTCTCAGTAAATAGCTCTCCTGTAAATAGCTTCTTGATATTGCCCCATGGCCCCTCAACTATCAGCTTGGGATATGGCTCAATCTCATCACTGCCAGCTGGTTCTGCACCGGCTAATACTCCTATTAATCTCTGATATTGTTGAAGGCCCGAGAGATAACCCTGGAGCGTTTCTTTTCGCCTATCCATTCTAACACTTATGGCCGCAGACACTACCAGAGGGTCAGGGGGGTTCCCAGCTTTGGTAAGCTCATCGGTGATCTTCAGCACCTCCGAAATATCGCTACCACCACTCAATCCAAGTTCTACCTCAGCCGGGGTGGGTGGCACCGGGCGCGATAAATAGCCCTCATAGACCTGAGGGGGTTGTTCGCCTATTTGTATCCTATAAGAGGGTAAATAGACATTTGAAGCATCAGGAGGAGCTGTCTCAGCCGATCTATCCGTGAGGGCCATATATCTGGCCATTTTCTCAAGGGTTAAGGGTAAAGCTGAGTTTGCTATCTCGTGGGCTGTTTGAATAACATGATATTCCTCTTCTTCAGCCTCAGCAGAAGGCAAACTAGGCGGAGAGGTCAGGAATGACCTAAACTTGAAAGGTTCAGATTTTTGAGGCGGTTGAGATGTAAAGCTTTCAAATTCAAAGTTAGTATCACCAGAAGAGGGTATATTTCCTCCTGTCTTTGTCATTCGGTTGTTTTAGTTTCGCCAGTCTCAGAAGGGCCTGGCAATCCCAATAGCTCCATGTATTCTTTCATGCGCTCCAGATTAGTTGGGCCGGGTTCATATTCTCTAATGGTATTCATCATCTCTGTATAAGTTCTTTGAAGCGCCTGATAATCTTCTGGATTGGTGGTAGCCTCTTCAACGATGTTAGGCAATTCACGATATTTGCTCTGTGTTAGCGTTTCTTTATCTCGCGCAAAATCTCCGGTTAACTGACCACTACCATACATCCCTTTCAGTGTTTCAATATCCTCAGCAGTCAGGAGATAAAGGCTAACCTTTTTGTCTTTACCTACACCGCGCTGTTTAGCAACTGCCACCTCGCCATGTTGTCCTAATTTTTCGCCTGGCGTAAGGAATATACCTTGTGCCGTTGGAATAGTTAGCAAAAAATCACCTTGTTTATATCCCGCCACCTCAGGTATGTTATGTCCTATTGCCGTCTGAGCATTCAGGAGTTCATTCATGCTTTCATGGAACGCCTTAGGATCTTTATAAGCGCCTACCACCACTGAAGAAGATTTGTCAATCAGCTTGACATAATGCGACCACAAATCTCTTCTCTCCTGAGCGGCCAGCCTAGAGTATCCGAGACCTATCAGACCTCTCAGATACCTCTCCATGGCTGGCCTGGTTTCAGCAATAGTTCTACGAGTATGTTCCGTCACGGTACCATACTTTCTTCTGATTTCAGGAGCATACCTTGCGGCTGTCTCAGCTTGTTCAAAGTATGCTTTCGGCTCCAGGGCCATATAAGGATAAAGGGTCTGCAGGCCATACATCTTGGCATTAGCCATTCGCGTAGCATATTCTAATTCAGCTTCATAGGCGGCTCGCTTCGCGGCCTCTTGAGCGAGATAAGCCTGATATGCACCACTTAAATAACCGGTTGCGGCTGGCATACCTAATGCTATGCCAGGTATTCCCATACTTTTACCAACCAGACCACCAGCCAGCATAGAAATTCCAGCACCAATTAGATGACCCCAAGGGAATTTCTTGGCCTCAGGAGGGGCAGGTTTTTCCCCTTCAAGCATTCTTAGGAATATTAAAGCATCAGCAGGAGTTCTTATCCTTTCTAATCCTTCACGGAAATATTCCTCGGATTTCCCTAAATCTTTAAAAGTCTCACCATATTCTGTCCATTCTCTTCCTCTTTCCCCTATTTCCTCCTGTTGTCTAAAAGTTCCCGGAACCGATGGTTGCTTAGGTATTGCAAATGAAGTATACATCCCCCCCCCTTCTCCCTGACCAGCACTAGCCATCATATTCAGTATATCTATAATAGACTGAGCCTCTGTTGCTATATTTCTTTGCTGTTGGACTAAAGCTTGATCTACTGCTTCCTGTTTTACTTCGGGTGGCAGACTTCTAAAAACCCTCTCGTTGTAAGTTATTTGCTGTGGCTCACGATGAAATTGGAGTAGATGAGCAACTATCTGGTCTCTAAGAGTTTTGTCCACTTTTGCCCTTGCTCTCTCTTTGAGATAATCCTCAATCTCACTCTTTATAGGCATTATAACATAGCTCCTATGGCGGTTCCAGCTGTTTGTCCAAGACCACCTATTGCCTGCGCAAGAGCCTGCATGAGATATTGCTGGTATTGGTTCCAGAGACCCAGGCCTTGCAGTCTACTGGCTATTACTTGTTTTTCTATATCGCTCATGATTTGGCCGGCCTGAGCACCGGCACCAGAAGCTATATCTCTGGCCAAAGTAGTGGTTAAACCAGTATCGCTCAGTCCTCTTGCCCCTGCTACTGCCTGTCCCATTCTATTGGCTATACCAGCCGTTGATAAGACCTGATCCCTCAGCTGTCTGTAAAACAGATTGCGCTCAGCTGGAGAAAGTATGCCCTGAGTTGCCACTCTTTGCAATTCCCTCTGCAAGGGATCGTTAAAAAGCCAATTCCTCAAACCCCACAACCCAGCTCCTACACCTAATCCAGCTAGTATCGGCCACATCTTTTAACCTCCATATCCTCTTATGTTCGGTTCCTCTATATTGTCAGGCAATTGCCCACGCAAAGTCAAGCTCCTAATGATTATAGGAACAGCACCACCAGCTTTATTGGCTATATTCCATATTCTTATTCTCATCCTTACCAAATTAGTCCAGAATCCCATAGGAACATTATGATGCTTATTAGCATCCATATAACGATAACTTATAGTTTTAACCATCTCCTCTGTCCCGTGAACCTTACCAGCATTCCAACATATCTCTAGCATGGTATTCTCTACATTAAGGGGTTCTATATCAGACCAATCTACCAGAGGAATTGCATAATCAAAATAAACCATGTTGCTTGGGGTAATCTGAATATCTGGCGTATAAAATTCTCCTGTTATGGTTCCTGACCATTTCGAGAACAAATGTCTAGTTGTATAGTCTACTGCCGAACCTATAATAGTCTCATGTTGTCGCCATATCTCGTCCAAACTATAAACCATTTTGTCGGTTATATTGAAAACCGCGGATCGTATGTCAATTCCTCTATGTATTCCGTCCCAATTCTGAGTGGCTACATTATAGACCAGCAAAATTTGATAATTTTCCATTCTCAACCGGCATCCCAAAGCTATATGAGGGCCATTCCAATCTTCAAAGTAAAATAGACATGCCTGAGGCGTAAGGGTTATATACGCATTTAGAGCGCCAGTTTTATGAATTCCGCCTTGAAACAGGGCCTTGATATTCTGACTAATCTCCTGTATCCCGGTATTAGGGTTCTGGTATAGATATACTCCGTTAGCATTAGCAAAGGCCAGACCCCAAGGCGTCAAAGTAATAGCATCAGGATAAGGCGCTCCAAAATGCCCAATTGCCGTTAAGACCTGTAAATTTCCAATCGCCTGTTGCATCCAGGAGCTAAGCGCTACTTCCACATTTGAACCTATAGGATTAAAAATTCCCGGTGAACCCATAAGAACATAAATTGAGGCTGTCTTACAAACATATAGCATAGGCGAAGGTTCTATTCCTTGGCCGAAATGTTTAAATGATATGATTTCTGTTAAGTCTCCACCTCCCTTGAAGCCTACATATTGCATATATGAGAAAGCATATCTTTCATGTCCCCTCATAGACCAATAAACCCTGCTATCCGGCCCTTCCAACCAGACCATATCATTATGCACAGCACCCCATCTAGCACACTGCGGGGCTCGGTCTCTAGGTATCAGAACTCCGTTCACAGATGCAATTAGATAAGGATTATTGGCTATTACACTGCCTAAATTTTTCATGTTATACACTACCAAATGTTGCCACTTAAAAGCCAGAGAGCAAATATGATATTGGTTTGCTTCGCCTTCTTCGCTTGAATTTTCCAGAACGACATTATCAATATTATATCCAAAGATAAAGCGCAGAACCATTTCCGGATGAACAGGAATATAGAAAGGTTTCCATTCCCCCTCTAAAGTATTTCCTGACTTTGAAACCTTTGCTACATATGCTTCATACCATTCAAGTGTGCCATCATGAAGGTCTGTTGCTTCTGTATATGTTCTGCCACTAGCATGGACATTATACTGCACACTTTGTCTCCTATCTTGCAGGAGAACTCTGATATGGGTTATCTGAGGGTCAAGGTCTGACGGAACTCTAATTTTGAAGATTGTATGATAAAAATTATGTTGCACATACTCATCTACATATATAACTTCGCCCAAATCAGTATAAGGGCCTTCTTTAATTATATTGCCCTCATCATCAAGAGTAATATACTGAAGGCGACATTCTCGCCTAACAATCCACCAATCACCTTCTCCTAAGGCAAGGCTTGGTTTTGTAATTGCATAAGGATAAGGCGAATGTTGTATTGAAAGATTATTAACTGATTTATACCAATTGCCATCTTTATATTTCAATTCAATTTCCACTGGTGCGGAGCGTCCATCTAATAATATAGCCTTCTCAGCGCCGGCGGGAATTATCCGTTTATATGGTGAAGGGCCACCGCCTACATATAGCTGTTTTGCTTCATTATCCACAGTATCATGATAATAAAAACCATCTACACCCCCCATGATAATTGTTGTTGGCCCTTTACCATATGCTATATCTTCTCTGCTGAATTCACGGGAGCTATGTATTTCTAGACGCTGTATTTCCTTAACAACCCTCTGAACTCTATTAATATCTATGCCGCTTAATAAATTCTCTATGTCCCCCCACGATGTTGAATTCACAGAACACTTCACCAAATAGTTATTGCCTGCGGCCACAAAATCTTTATCTGTAGCATCTTCCCCGGCCCTTTCCTGACAATCAATTAGGTAAGCCTGAGTAAAGTTATTATTGACCAGATTATCAGAAGTAATATTAACTACCCCTCCGCTCCATGATATTGTATAACGCTTCACAATTCCACCACTAACTAGAACATATAACTTACAGCTTTCGCCAGAACCTATATAATCCCGCGACAAAGCAAAATCCAAAACAGCATCATTAGGATTGACAGGCGCCTCTGTAAAGCTCCAATTTCCTGTTAATGTTCCATCCCACAACCAATATCCCCAACCATTATCACCACCAGCAAAAACACAGAACAAAGAAGGTTCAACCAGCCATATAGCTGCTATCCCTTTATAAGGCTCTTTATGGCCGGATAAGACAACTGGTTTGCATATTGTTTGCGGTGGTGCTGAGCTCCAATTTCCTTTAACTCCACTCAATTTATAAATCCCATTATCGTTAAAATGGTAAAACGCGGCTCCTATATTATAATCATTAGTCATCACAGCATCCACACACCTTAATCCTGGATAAGCCGGAACTGATGCTGTTCCTATACCTGCTACACTCTCATCACTATAAGCCAAAAACAACGGATTGTAAGTGCCATAAGGATTGAACCAATCACCTTCTTCAGCCCAGCGCTCTTTGGACTGGCCTCTAAAGACATAGTCATGTTCATAATTCAGAACGCCACCTATACTTTTTCTTGACCTTTCTATGCCGAATTCCATAGCTCTCCCCAAAACCACCACTTTCATACCATAAAACTCAGCACAGCCCACAATATTGCCATATTCAATATTGCTACCACGATGTTGTCTGCTATAATCAAAATTGGTATGCTGTCCACTAGCCCATAAATGATTACCTAGCAAATCAAAAGCTGATATTCTTCTCAGCACTAAGTCATTACCACAGCTCTCGGCTATTAGTATTTTCCGTTCGTTTTCACAATGAGAATTGATATAAGCCAATCCTATTGGTTTAGGTCTATAAGCCGAATAGAAATCGTAAGTCTTCTTAACTGGGCAATCCTCTCTTACTACCAAACAACTATCTTGCCGAACCCTAATATTGCTGGCATTAATAATAGCCACATCGGGCCTGACAAGTGCTTCTTGCGGCCCGGCAATTAGCCCTGCTGTCCAGGGGCCACAGGTAAATTCAAATTTGCGAGCCAATCTTTCCAACGCCTCCAATTCAAGCCTAAAGCCTCAGCATGTTGGTTCAATATATTCTGTCCCTGTTGCACAGCCCGTATGCCCGCCTCCAGATCAGGCGTCATACCAGCAAGTAAAATATAACCCACAGCCAGTTGAATTAGAGCCCTTTGAATAGCACCCTCAGGTAGATCACAATTAGTATCCAGATTACCAGCTGTAATCGGAGTAGGATAACGAATAAACTGAATGGCTAATTTATCGTCCTCCTGCTCTAAACCGGGGCATAATATTATTTGCGGTTTAGTAGGAGTTATTCCGAGCCGAAAGGTATAATAACCCACATAAGCTACAGGATTAAAACGGGTAGGTTGAATGTATTGAACCATTTGATATGGCGAAAGCAAAGGACTTAGATTAACTGGCTGTTCATCATAACCGCTCTCACTAGTAGAATTAGCATGCCGATAAACCGCATCATAAACCTGCGCTACAATTTCCTTTCCCTCTACATCCACAGGCAAAGAGAACTCACCTATGGTTGTATTGCCCCAATCAACTTCTACCTGCTCTGTATAACCATAGACATAATTTCTTTGCAAGGTATAAAGCATGGCAGGCGGTAAAGTCTTAGCCATTAATTCTTGAATAGTATTAACCGCCTGATAAAGAAATCCATCTGTCGCAACTGCACCACTTTGCAAACCAGAGCCGGGGTCTTTTAACACATTCCGTATAGCATCTTTAATTTGTTGAAAGGTCATCTGAACCTCCTAGGATACCTCACTATGCGTCTGATATGCTTTTCACCACCATAAGTATTCCATACGCGTTTTAAGGTTTCTTGAGTTTCTTGAATATCCTGTTTGATTAAAGGTATTCTGGCGCCATAATCTCTCGGATATGCAACTGCATAAGCATAAGCCAATTCTTTCAAGAACAAGTCAAGATATTCCTCCGGGATATACCAATCTCCATTTGGTAATTCCCATATAAAATCATCCAAAGGAGCCGCATAGACATATCTCAGCCTATAATTGGTATCCGGGACAGGCCACAATATTCCGTTTCCGCTAGGTGCAATCAATAAATGGCGTGGCCGTCCAGTTAACCCTGGGTTAAAAGTAGCATGAGTATCCAGGTATGGTTTAATAGCTAAGTGATACCATGTCTCAGCATCATCCGTTGCATACTGAATGTATGCTTCCAGCGCTTTAGAAAAAGAGGGGAGGGGCAAATCTCTCTGCCCCTCCCCCACATTTATATCCGTTTCCCTTCTGAGAGCCTGAGGGTTATTCCTCAGAATAAAGTTGTAGACCCTCAACCGGGCCTGTTTAAGCCACCAGTGGAGCTTACTTGTATCCGGGATGGTTTGCTCTCCCAGATATGCAATCAAAGCCCCTATTAACTCATTCAGGGTCAATTAAGAATCCCTTCTATGAGGATGGTGGCAAAGCCCGAAGTAGGCGTCCCTGTTGCCGTAATCACCAGTTTCAGAAACTCACCGCTACTTAGATGTTCAGCAGAACCAGCAGAACTGGCCGTAGGATAAGTGCAGGTATAAAGTGTCTTCTCTGTCCCCATATCAGCTGTCATAAGATCAAGCGCAGAACCCACATTACTATCTCCTTTTTTCAGCTGTATCGTATAGTAATCCTGGGTCTCGCCTTCACTTACACCCGCACAGGAATGTATGACTATTGCGCGCTTTATCAAAAAGGATTTTCCGGGTTTCAGCTCAGGTATAGGCAGATATAGATCGCCTTCTGCACTTATCCAGGCTGTATATATTCCGCACCATGGAGTTCCGGCTGGCCATTTCCCGAAGCCCAGCTTCAAAAGGTTCCCTAGGTAGTGAGAGAGCGTCATTTCTTACTCTCCTTTTTCACCTCGTTATACTCATCCTCCAGCCCCAAAAGACCAGCCAAAAGCCAAGCTAATCTCGGAAATTCCTTGATTAGCAACTTGAGAGCTTCATCTTTTTCGAGGCATCTTATCTTTGGTGCTGGAAGCGTTTCCTTTTCTTTCTTTCCCTTAGGCATGACGCCCCCTTACAGCGTTATTGTATATATCTTCCCAAGAGTAGAAGGATCATAATGAACCAGACCAAACCATCCAGACAGATAGTTGAAGCCCTTATCATATCCCTCTACCTTATGGAAGAATGAACCTTTGAAGATTGGACTAGGCTCCTCCATCCAACACATCATAGGAGGCACCTTTATGCCATTATAGGTTGCGGCCTCGGTATTAGCCTCCAACTGCACCGGATCATCCGTGCAGGGTATATATTGTATCTCCACAGGCACATCCTTTATCGTTCTGGTTCGTGGCACAGCCCTGATCAGAATTATACCTGGCCCTACATAAGGATCAGGTATCACAGGCACCATATCAACCTCTATGCTATTTATCTTGCCTCTAGGATCGCCTACCACCCTGCTATCGGACAGATCCAGTGTCAATAGAGTCGCGGCCCCTACCTCCTGGCGCATCACCTCTATGTAGTAAGGATCACAGAAGACCGCTATATCGCGCGAGTCAGTAGCCTGGTGTCTGGCCTTTATGGCACGTAAAAGCGAGGCCAAGGTATCATACAGAGTAGCTGGGCTGGAATAAGCGACTGAGTATCCCCTCATGTCGCTGTATATATCTAGGCCCCTGTTGAGCGTATGAATGTATCCAGTTGTCTCAGCCGCGTAAGACAACGGAAGCGTATGAGCATACCAGCTATCCTGTATATTCCCCGCATAATCCTTGCTGGCCAGAGTGAAGTAGAAATTGCCGTTAGCCGTAAGTGTAATAGTATTATTGGAAGTAGAACCCAGAACCGCCTTGTAGGGAAACTGAGTGCCAGACTCAATAACCACTGACATCACTCTCACAAGCGCTGTTGCACCTCCACCATCATTCACCAAGCTATAAGTATTAGCACCAGTCCTGTTCCTAATGGTCAGGAGCATACCAGGTTTCAAGTAGTAAGCACCGACCCTGCCGTAGTTAGTGCCATCCGCACCCATATGATCATTGAAGGTTATGGTTGTTCCTCCGTTCGCCACAGTCTCTATGGTGGTATTTGAAGAGGGATGCACAAAGGCTATACATCCTCTACATGTCAGTCCTGAAGCATCTACCAGTTCACTCTGACCATAGCCATATCCATATGTAGAACCATCATCCGCATAGTTGAAGATGTCGCCCCGGTATATCTGGAAAAGATAATGGTGAACCAGACCATAGGCCTTATTGCTCAGAAGAGCGCTCAGGTAATCCGCTGGTGAGGATACACCGGCCTTATCCTGCAGGAAAGCTGTATCGCCCTCCAGAGCCGCCTGTATCACCTCTCTCTCATCATCTACACCAGCACCAAGCTTAACCAGTCGCGCCTGAGCCTTGAGATGTGCAAGGCCAGCACCTATTAGTCCAGCACCACCAGTTGCAATCCCGGCCGAAGTAGAAATATCAGCCCACCTCTTACGCCGGAACTCATACCTATGATCCGCGCTCACGCCAAAAGTAGGCGCCTTCGCTATGGGCAACTTAGCGGCCAAAGGCGCAGACAAAGCGACAGACTGCGCCAGAAGCCTATGCACTATTTGTATAGTGTTATTGCCCGAAAAAAGCTGAGCATATGTTTGTGTGTTGTTCATATCTTATACCTCCTCTTTTCTCAGGTCATTCTACACTTAGCCCTGTCTCCCTCATCAGGGCATCTATGTTTGTTTTTTCTCTTGGCTCAAGCTCCCCTGAGACAGAGCTCTCACCAGTTTTTACGCTCTCTAGCTTTCCTATTTCCTTTAGGTATTCCTCTGCCACTTCCTTGCGGAAAGCCGGATCAGAGCGCAAGACCTCTATCTCGTGTTTAAGGTCTCTGATATAGCTCTCTCTGATCATATCGTTGAGTTTCTTTTCCAGCTGGTTCGCTATGCCATCCAAATATGGGGTAAGCACCTCACCAGCTATCTCAACGAGCTGTCCTTTATCCGATATCAATAGGCCCTTAGCCTCCAGCTCCTTAAAGGCCTTATTCAGCAGTAAGGCCACCGCCTCATCCTTTCCAAGAAGGGTAAAGAGCGTAGGAGCCTTCGCTGAGCCTATTTCCTCGGTCTTCTGGACATATTCCTGGTTCAGAGAGGCTATCTTTTCCTGATATTTAGCCTGAGTATCCTGTATAACCCTTATAAGGGCCGCATCTCTCTTGCTGAGAAATTGCTTAAAGGCCTCCATATCCACCATAGCCAATATTGTCTCTATTGGCTCATCCGGAGGCATCTTCAGCATACCTTTTATGGCACCAGCAATCTCCTTATCATCCCAGATTGGCATGGTAGCCACATAGGCAATAGCCTCCTGGTAGGCCTTCAATTCTTCTTCAACTTTCTTCTTTTGCTCTGCGGCCTCTTGAACTACCTTATCAGCATAGCTGAGTTTTTGGCCATCAGCTATAATCTCCCTGAAGGGTTTCCTGATTACTTCACCATCTACCTTCAGGGTAACAACCCCGTCCAATGGAACTACACCTTGAGGCTTTCCATCACTATCCTCTACCACCATAAAGGTATCAGAGGGATGAGAGGCTATATAATCCATAACCGCTTCATGCCATTCCTTTATCTTAGTTCTAGTCTCTGTTTCAACTTTCTGTTCCGTCTTCATTTCAGTTTCAGAAGTAGCGCCTTCAGTTTTCACTTCTTCAGTTTTCTCTGGCTTCGTCTCCTCAGCTTTCTGTTCCTGTTTTACCTCTGGCGTAGCCTTATTTGCCTCTTTAGCTTTTTGTATCTCCTCTGGGCTCAGCAAACCTAAAGCCTCTAGAGGATTTATAGGTTCAGCCTGCTCCCCGGTTTGCTCTTCGGGAGCAACTTGTATCTTAGTCTCCTCTGCCATGTTTTTCACCCCTTTATTTTAAGGTTTTTATAGCTCATTCTGCAACTTCCTTAACAGGATTAGGCGGTCTACCACCCTGTTCACCGGCAACTTGCTGAGGAGTTTTAAGCCCCATAGCTTCCTGAATTTGCTTTTGAAGCATTGCAGTAGCCATGGAGACCTCAGCTTGTATCGCCAATTGCCTTAGAGCTGTTTTCTTAGCTTCTGCATCCCACATAGTATTATGCGCCTCTATATGAGCCATAAGGTTCCTGTAGCTCTCGCTGTCTCTTCCCTCAGGCCCGAACTGAGAGGCGCTTTGCTTATGAATTGATATATGAATTATATGATCATCTGATATTTGCACCTCCACCAATTTACCTTTCAGCATTAGCACATTTTCCTGCTGGGCCAAGCGCCTTTGCGCTTCTCTCATAGTATTCCAGCCCGGTATCTCTACATTCAAATCTCGTAAAATAGTATCCACAACCGCTCTATTCACCTCAGGGTCTTGCAGGGGCAATATCTGGGCTAAGCCCATTATCGCCTGAGGCCTGAAGGCACGGCTGAATATGCTATTCTGGCCTGTATCTACACTTACATCCGGGACAAAACGCTCCTTTCTCATGCGTATCAGATATGCCTTAGCATATGGGTATAAATCCCTTCCCACAGCCTCGCGCAAACTTTCCTCGCCAGCCCAAAATTCTGCCGCCAAACTGAGCAATTGTCTTATAGCTCTTTTCATGCCCAAGGCCAAAGTGTATAGCCGTGGCCTGAATAGCTTTTGTCTGTTTGCCTCTGTAATCTGCCAGGCCGTAGCGCTATCAGCTTTTAGCTCTTCTCCACGATCCAACGGCGTCAGACCCATAGTAATATCCATGGCGTTAATGATTAACTGCAATAATGCTAAATAATCACTATTCACCGGTGGAGCTGACAAAAAGTGAGGCGGAGAGTTAGCATACATGGGATCAACGGGTATCATTTGACCTGGCCGATTAGTAAAGTCAGGCGTCCGTATAGAGCCTTCCACGAAAACTAAAGAAGGATTGCCCAAATAATCAACATTCTCAACGAATTTCCCCATTATGCCGTTAAAGACCTCTTGCAATTCACCCTCATCAGCTAAAGGCGTAGAGCCCGCAAAACCCTCACCGAAATCCAGAACAACCCGCACTAGTGGCAATTCACCATGAGCATAACCATCATATTCAGAGTTCAATATGATCCAATCTGTCTTGCTCTGATTGTCTTTTGCTTTTTCTCTCTCTGTCTCAGAGAGAGGCGAAACCAGAAAGATATAATGCAATCCATTAGGATGGGCTGGCGTTGCTTTTTCCCAATATTCCACAATCTTCACATACTCATTCCAATCCACATCATCATCATCTTTTGACCAATAAGAACCATTAGAAACAGCCTTTTCTATTTTCCGAGCATGCTGAGGGAATAAGACCTTCAAATCATCCTTATGCTGGTTGCTGAATATAGCAGACCAACGCGCTGAACTCAAAGTAGGATCGCGCCCCTGGGTATCATACAATACCTTATTAGGTTCTGGCGTTTCCAGCAATATTTTCCTCTCACCATTCTCTTTAACAGCATGGACATAGAAATAAGCCTGTCCGTAAAACAATAGCCAATAATAAAAACGATATAATGCATCAGGAAAATGATTAGCTTCCAACAGAACATTTACCAAACGCTCAGCGGCCTCAGCTTGCAAAATGTCTTCCTCATCCGATGTAATCGGGTTAATACTTATTCTGGGCGCATATTCTAACAATTTGGCCACAACTTGATTAGTCATATATCTCATGCGATTGACCACGAGATATAGCTGAGTTGTATCCTCATCACCATGAACACCAGCGCGATCTCGTGAAAACTCTGAGATGTCCAAACCCTGTAAGCCCCGATAAAACTCGGCAAGGACTTTTCCTTGCTCCCATAAAGGTTTAAATTTCTCAACACTTGCCAGAACCCGACGTTTTATTGCCTCTATATTGCTATTTTCAGTCATACCTTTATTTTCCTCCGAACCATTTCAGCTTGTTCCAGCGTCGTAGGCGTTTTTATTTGCATCTCATCCTTTGCTGTTTTCTTAGGCTTTGGGGGTTCAACTTTGCCATATGAGGCCCAAATACCTTGCCGAAAAGCTTTATGAGCCATATACCATACACTCCAACCAACAGCCAGAGTATATAGCCCCACACATATAGCCGTCAAACCTATAATTCCTATCATGTCCCTAACCTCTTCCGCCAATCTGCCCAGGGCCGTTGAACAGAACGATGGCCTCTATGACCATAACGCTCTCTGGGAAGACTATAATCACCTCTCAAGTTCATTTCAAGCTTGCGCATTTCTTCAGCTTCTATATTGTAAATCGCTATTCGCAAAGCATCAACTAAGTGATAAGTATGAGAACGCCTGCTTTTCCCTGATAAATCAGTCTGCTCAATAGTTCCTAGCTGAGTGCATAATCTCACCGCGCCACTATGCACCAAAAGGCGTTGCTGATTGACTACTCTGATTAAATGTCCAAAACTATCAGCACGATTAACCAGGATACCGCGACATAAATGGCGTCCTACACCCTCCAACTCCAAAGTCCTTAGAAATTGCTCTCCTACACTGACTTCATCTGGCCTAACTTGTCCAGCGCGATATTTCTGCGTCATGCCCATAGCATCATAACTAATCTCGGCTATCTCCCAGCCCTCATACTTCACAGTCGCTATTAATCTTCTGGCTAAATCAGCCGGTTGTTCATGGCCCTCCCACTCAGCACACACCACCCATCTCCTAGGCTCTTCAAGTGTCCTTTGTAAAAAAACTAATGCACTCGCGCTCTCGCCAAAGCCAAAATCAACGCCTACATACACTTTATTGTCCGTAGGTGGCAAAGCTGACACTATTTGTTCTGAAGTAAAGTTCTTGAAGACATGAACATCAGCAACAACCCACTCTCCCATCATTAGCATCCGAAACTGATCCAGAGTTTTGGTTTGAACAGCATTCAGATAAGCCTCTAAATGCGCTTCAACAGGATAATAAGGCGACAGGATATTGGGATAAATTATTGTCAAATAAGGCTCAGTCCCTTTAGATTTCAAAGTCAAATCCCAATCCAAAATCCATTCCTTCTTTAACTTTTCTAGAATTCTAATGGCATCTGCCCTTCCCATTCGTGCCTCATAATATACTTCTGACAAAGTTTTCAACCATGTTTCATGAGATATAATAGTGCCAACTGAATTCCGAAAATACACTTCAAACTTTACCTGCTTGGAGGGTCTATATACATCCCAGAAAACCCATCCTTGCCTATATGGCGTAGTGGTAAATAACACTTCACGATTAAAACGCCTCGTTCTCTGTTTAATTACACTCCATATCTCATCGCTTATTCTAAATGCTGAGCTAGAAGAGCCTATATCCACCTCATCAATTAATAACGCTGTCATATGGCGTCCCTGCAACTTAAGCCCTTCTTTCATATGGCGAAAATAAATATGCCCAACACAGAAATCCGGGTTCAAAACAATTGCCGCATTTGTCAGCGAATTCTTAATCTTCAATTGCCCGAACAAAGGATATAAATTCATGGTGCCAGGTTCTCCAAAAGCTTCCACTATTCTCGGCCATAATACTTGTTCAATATGCGGCCCATCCGGCCCTCCTATGAACCCGCTAAAAGGCCTCTTTTGGTCTAATCCTTTCTGGTGATATAATCGGGCCTTATAGAACATCCAAATAGGCGCAAAAAATGTCTTGCCAGCTCCCTGTCCCGCATTTAACATCACAATCTCATAGGGTTTTCCGCCCCTACCGGGCATACAAGCATGCAAGGCTAAGGCCTGAGCCGGGTCTAGAACAAATCGTTTGCCTATCTTGACTACTTTTATCTTGTTATAAACATGTTTGTAATTCTGTATAGCAATCTCAGGTCTCATATCTCATATTTCTCCTCTTCAACTTCCAGCAATTTTTTTATCATATCTTCCTGATTTTCTGTTCTGTTTTGCATTTCCATTTGAAACTTTACAAGGTCTTTGAGCTTTGCACCTACTACAACGGCCATACTGATAATTTTCCCATGACTTTCTGAATATTCCCGCGCCTTTTTGGTTTCCCCGCTATCCGCCAATTCTTTGATTTTCTGCAAAGCACGATTGGCCTGCGTTATGATATTCTGATAAAACTCAGCTACTGGTCTCAAGCTGATAAACCCTATTTCACTCATGGACAAGTTCAACAAATCCCCGTATAAAATGCTCCATGTTTTGTTCAGTGGTCTTAGGACTTCCCTCTCAAACCGCTGAGGTGAATATCCTAACTCGCTCAAAGTATCTTCTATGCTTGGATTGCCTTTACGCACTATTGACTTGATAACATCCTCATACAAAATCATTAAGTCCCCGGAGGTTATTGTCCTTTGTTTTCTCTGTCTCTTTTTCCGTGGCATACCTGTATTATAAGACATTATTGCTAAGCGATGCAACTAAGGATTATAATATGGGCATATGGCGAGACTTTCACCCAACATACGCAAAATAGTATTAAACCTATGGAAGGGTTGGCGCACATTTCTGGGGCTCTCTAACAGCGAGGCACAATTATTAGCAATAACCCACTGGCAAGATCACTATGGCCGATTAACCCCAGAAGCGCAGAGAAACCATGCTGTTTTGCTCTTGAAAACCGGGAAACAGATAATAACCCGTTCAACCATCAACTTCTCAACACCACCACGACAGAAAGCACTAGACCATGTCCATGTCTATTTGGGCGATTTGCCTCCTCAAACAGCTGACTATATCTACTCGGTCATGAACGAATATAACTTGTCGCTTTATGCTGTCATCAAAATCCTCTTACTGCTGGGCATAAAAACTGCTCTTGAAATTTCACCTGATAACTTCTGGACGATCCGCCAGTCAGTTATTGCTGGAAACTTTAAGTTGCCATTACAATAATGGCATGATAAAGGTATATGACCGCCGAAATGTAGGAATTGCAAACGGCATAGGAGCTAATATCATCGTGAGGGTCTCAGGCCAAGCTATTCCCTTGAATGACCCCAGAATTAGCTCCATTCTGGTCCTAGTTAGAGCGCATGACGAAACTACATATCGCACCACTCCATCTCTGCAGGGTATTCCGGCAACGGTGCTTGATGCTCATACCATATCCTTTCCGTTGAGAGCTGACTTCTTCGGACAACAAAGCACGGATGGTTTTCAGGATACCGATAAAATCTTTTCGCTCACAATCTATATAATCTACAACGATAACACATCCGAAGCGGCCGAAGTTGATACCGCTATTCTGTTCAAAGATATGGCCGCTGATCAACTTCACCCAACCCCTAATATTGAATGACATACGAGAGAGATGTTGAGATGCTTGAGCGCTTAGCCCGGATTGAGGCCAAGCTTGAGAATGGGCTCTGCCAGGACATAGAAGACCACGAGAAGCGCCTGAGGGTCTTGGAGAGAGCATACTGGGGAGCGGTTGGAGTGATAACCTTCCTTCAGATAACTCAGATAGTCCTCAATATAATAAAGTTCTGGTGGAGGTGAGATA
>JBDRYB010000022.1:0-30721 GCA_039803205.1 Caldifarciminota bacterium | reverse complement strand
TAATCGGCTCCTCATCCACGCTCACTGATACCGTGAGCCACATGAGGCCTCTGGTTATGACCGAGAGCTTACCGCATTGGATTACCCCTGAGACAGCATCCCTCACCATTGCATAACGCCTGCTATGTCCCAAGACTTCCATCAGTGGTGAAAGGATATTCAAGGAGTCCTTCCATAGGAGACAAATTATGAGGATTAGGGAAAGTTTTGGGTAAGGGTCAGATTATAATCCTCCTCAATTCAGCAAATCTAAGTTAAGTCCTTGGGCCATCGGCATTTGCGTCTAAGCTCTTGCCGGAGAAGAACTTACGGTGGAATTAAAGTGGGTCATATCAGGAAACGAATAGGTTGAAATGGCACGAGGGCATACTTTATAATTTTATTGAAACTCAAAATCAAAAAATATGATTAGGCTAACCGATCTGAGGCCTGGACAGGAATGCGTCGTGAGAGAGATCCGCGGCGGATGGGGATTGATGAGACGATTAGCCGAGATGGGGATATTCAGGGGCGTTAGGGTGAAAATCCTCTCCGACGGTCCGTGGGGGGGCCCGGTTTATATTGAGATACTCCCGACCGGTGCGAGGTGCTCGGTTGGCCGGGGGGCCGCTTCCAAGATAATGGTTGAGGTAGGGGAATGCCTCTCAGAACCTGAAGAAGGCGATGAGATCTGCCACAAGAAACACCGGATCAGGGGTCGTGGCTGGTATTTATGGAAGAGGCCTCGTTAAAGTCCACAGGCGCAGATTGTTTTATCTCACCGTTATCCTTCCGCCAAAAGATTCCGCTCGCCAGAAATAGACCCCTGGCCTCATGGACACCCTGTTTTCGCCTGGGATTAGGTTGCCAGAATAGGCTACTCGTCCGTCCGGCCCATATATTTTTAGAGCCAGGCTTCTTGTTGATCTGAAGATGATCCCTCCGGATATGGGCAACGAGATCACCTCATGCACACCCTCCTGCGTTTCGTTCACCCCCTCGTAGAGGGGATCGCAAATATTAACGGTGGCGGGATTTATAGTTGTCACAATCGGCTCAGGGGCCGAGACATCAGGCACATACTCCGCACAGACCAAACCATTTGCGGGATAGACGATCGGTGAGGCTGTATTTACAATGGGCACGCACTCGCTAACACAGCCTGGATAATTGCCATCAGGCCCCAGCCTGAGCGCCGCGAAGTCATAATAGGAGGAAAACCCATCAATGTATCCCGCGGCCACGAATCCCCCATCCTGGGCCTGGATTATTGATTTAGCCTCATCCTTGCCAGTTCTGCCCCAGGTTCTTGCCCAGATAAGGTCTCCGTTCTTATTCAGCCTGATGATCATGAAATCCCTTGACCCCACGCCATAGCTCCGGGTGTATCCAGCCACGGCGAACCCGCTGTCCGATGTCTGGATTATGGAATTCGCGTTGTCGTCGCTATTTCCGCCGTAGGCCTTCACCCATGAGGGATTTCCATCGCTGTCCAGCTTCATGACTATGAAATCTTGCCTGCCGCCGCTGCCGAAATAGACCGTGTATCCAGCTACAGCGAACCCGCGGTCCAATGTCTGGATCACCGAGTAGGCCTCGTCAAAATTGGCGCTTGGGTCCTCATAAATCTTTGCCCACTCCAGAGAACCCGTCTTATCAATCTTAGCGACAATAAGCTCACCTCCGCCCGTTCCCCAACTCATGGTGTATCCGGTCACGACTACCCCTGTATCCGCGGTCGGTGCTATGGAGAATCCGTGGTCCCAGCTCGTTGCCCCCACGGTCCTTGCCCATGAGAGGCTTCCATCTGGAGCCAGCTTGACGATCAGGAAATCGTTGTATCCCTGACCGGAACTGAAGGTCTCGCCAAGCACAGCTATGCCGCCATCGGCTGTTACGGCTATCGCGTATGGACAATCAACAGCTGTTCCTCCAATCGCTTTGGCCCATGCCATTCCGCCGCTTGAGTTGAGCTTCAGGATCAGAAAGTCATTCTCGTGGCCAAAGCTCTCGGTATATGCGGCCACTACTATTCCTCCGTCGCTCGTTCCCGTTACCGCGTAGCCTTCATCCTGATCCGCTCCTCCTATAGCCCTTGCCCACGCGATCTCGCCGTTCGGGTTCAGCTTGATGACCATGATATCCTCCTGTCCGGCTCCCCAGCTCTCTGTGAACCCTGCGAGCGTGAAACCGGCATCCGATGTCCGGGACATGGAATAGGCCGCATCATCACTCATCCCTCCCACGCTCCTCGCGAAGCCTCCCTGAGAGAGAAACATTCCGGCAATTACTCCTGTCATGATAAGCTCCTTTTGTTAAGGCCCAATATATAAGTTTTGATCTCGGACAAAACTCGGACGCGCAGGTCTCATTCCTCATCCTGCTTGAATCCGGCCCTTTTCCGGCCTCAGAATTTCTGCGTGGACACCCGCGAGAGGATAAACCTTGGAGTAAGGCTATTTAGGGAAGGGAAACAGAGAGATCTTATTGATTACATGAGAAGACTGAGACAGGAGGATCCCCTAGCCGCGGATCTCCTGAGGGTTTGCGTGGCCACATATCGTTCGGCCTCCCCGGAGGCTGTTATGATAGGCAGGAGGCTCCTCCCTGCTGTAGCTGACAAACCAGAACTAGCCAGATTTCTCTTTGACAAACTGGGCCTTGCTTACAGAATGATGGGCGAGATGGGTGCTTCTGACAATTGGTTTCTAAGGGCCCTGGAAATAAGCGAGGAAATGGGCGATCGCAAATCAGAATCCCTTGCGAGGCTCTGTCTCCTTCAGAACAGGTTCTTCAGGGCCGAGTATGAGACCCTTTACCCTGAGATGGCTGAGTTCGCACGATCCGCTCGGCCTGAGCACGCTCTTCACGCCCGGTATCTAATGGCCGTTATAGAGATAATCCGGGGCAAGCCCGACAAAGCTATAAAAACCCTTGATTCCGTCTCCGCGGACAGAGGGCTCCTCGTTTTTGACCTCATGGAAATGAAAGGCTTGGCGGCCAGAATGCTTGGGAGGTTGGATGACTCAATGAGGCTATACATAGAGTCAACCCAGGGATACGCGGATTTCGGAATGGCTTATGCCTGTTTCCCTTGTGCGAAGGCCATGGAGCTTTCAAGGCTGGCTGGGATGGAACCACCACCAAAGCCTCTGGTTAGGAAGTGCCTATCGTTGGCCCGTAGGGGCTCGTGGGAAGAAATAGCCGCAGCAGGAGAGATAAGGGCCCTTATCACGGAAGATGAGAGGGATATTCCCCTGCCGCTCCTTGAGTCTGCCAGGGGCTATTACAGGGCCTCTCAGCCCATGGAGGCGTTTTCCGCCGGACTCACTGCCGCTTTTCTGGCCTGGAAAACCACATCCGCAGCATTCGCTGAGGCCTTGAAATTCATCGGTCCTCTGATAACTCTCTATCCAGGTTTTAGGCGCGATCCCCTCCTGGGAAGGTTCATGGCCAGGATAGAACCTCTCTTGGAAGAGGAATCCTCTCAGGAGCCGGAAGGTATCAGGGCTTACCTTGTTGAAGGGCCAAGGGTTTTCGTGAACGGAAATGAGATAGATATCCGGGCATGGCGAAGCAAGAAAGCCGCCTTTGCCCTCGTTTATCTCCTCCTCTCGTCAAGGCACGGGGTATCTGCTGATCACATGTTTTACCTCCTCTGGCCAAAGGCCAGATATACAAAGAGGACCCGGCAGTGGCTCTACGATGTTGTCAGCTTTGTGAGGCGCGCTCTCGGCAAGCCTAACCTTATAACCAAAAGGCGAGACTTCTACCGGATTGAGGATGCTTGGACAGACCTCTCAGAGATAGAGGCTCTCCTCAGGAGGGCTTCTGCATCATGCGATCCGGCCGAGAGGGAGGAGATCCTTCAGCGGGCCAGGGAGCTGGCCTGCGGCGAGCTACTGCCGGAGATGATAGATGACCCATATATTGAGGAGCACAGAATGTATTATAACAGGATAAGAAAAAGCCTTGGCCTCTAGCCCCATCTGACACTGATCTGACACAGATTGAATCCCCTTCTTCCCAGCCGATATAATATCATAGTGAACGGGGCCGAGAGTCTGAGGCGTGGGATGGAGCTCTTTCGGGCTGGGAGGACCAAGGAGCTCGCAGATTACATGAGGGAGCTTGAGGCTCAGGACCCCCTCGCACACAAAGTTCTCAGGCTCCTGGTAATGGCCTTTCAGTTCCGTTCCCCTGAGGTGGTAAGGAGGGGGCCGAGGTTATTCTCAGCTGTGGCCGGAAGGCCTGATCTGGCACCATTTCTTTTCAATGCTCTTGGTATCGCATACTCAATGATGGGCGAAATAGAAGCATCCGAGAACTACCACCTCCGGGACCTTGAGGCAAGCGAGGCAATTGGGGACAAGGATGGAGTATTCAGGGCGCGAACGAATCTCTTGCACATAAGGTTCTGTCGCGGAGAATACGAGCTCCTCTATAAGGAGATAAAATCCGCTCTGAAAAACAAGGAACTGCCTGATGATTACTACGCTAGATACCACCTCGCCTTTCTGGAGATCATAAAAGGAGAGCCAGATAAGGTCCTCAGGATCATTAAGACCTTGAGACATTCAGAGGACAAGAGGTTCTATTACTTCGGCTCAATTGAAATAAAAGGGCTTGCCCTGAGGCTCATGGGCAGGCTTGAAGAGGCCATGGCTTGTTATGAGGAGTCAGCTGAGGGTATGGTCCGGCTTGGTGCGGCCTATTCTGCTTTTCCTTGCGCTAAAGCGCTTGAGCTTTCAAGGCTCGCTGGACTCCCAAAGCCTCCCAGGAGGTTAATAAGCGCCTGTTTGAGCCTAGGGGTGAAGGGCTCATGGGGGGAGCAGGCCGCGGCTCAGGCGATTCAGGCCTTGAACAATCCAGACAACGAGAAGTGTTGTTCCATGCTATTTGAGGCCGCTGGTGGCTACAAAAGGGCCTATCACCTTCTTGAGGCGTTCACATCCGGATTGCTATCAGCGCAGATCGCATGGCAAATAGAAAGTCCCCTTTTCGCTAAGATTCTCAGGTTTCTCGCGCCCCTGGCTCCTGCGCACCCGGGCTTCAGAAAGGATCCCCTGCTCGGGAGGTTTCTAACTGAGATCTACCCTCTGTTGACCAGCGGTTCTGGAAGGGGAAACGAGCACAGCATAAGGGCTTATCTGATCGGGGAAATGAGGGTTCTCGTTGATGGAAAGGAGATACCCATCGGGAGTTGGCGCAGAAAAAAGGCGGCCAGAGCCCTCGTTTACCTCCTTCTTTCGCCAAAGCACCGCCTGCCCCAGGATCACTTGTTTTACCTTCTCTGGCCGAGAAGAAAATACGATGAGAGGTCCCGAGAGGGGCTTTACTCCGTTATATATACCATAAGGAAGGGCATAGGCAGGCCCGAGCTCTTGACCAAGCGACGGGACTTCTACCAGCTTGAGGATGTCTGGACAGACCTTGATGAGCTGGAACTCTTGATTAGAAAGGCGGATGCGGCTCAGGATACGGATGATAGGGTGGAGAACCTCTCCCTCGCTCGCTCCATAGCAAAGGATGAGCTTCTACCCGAGATAATTGATGACCACTATATTGAGGAATACAGGGAGTATTACAACAGGCTCAGAAGGAGAATCTTCAGTTCATCGGGATGAGCGTTCCCGCATGAACCATAACCACTCCTGAAACGCCGAGAATCCCGAATATAGCATGACCCCGTGCCAAACCAGGATGCCGAAGAGGTTTCCCATGCCGCCGGCAATCCACAATCCGGCGTAAAGCGTTGCGAAGCCAGCAAAAGCTACGGAAGCGACGGCAAAAGCCCCTCTTTTTGAGGGAGCCTTACCTGATAAGGCGGCCAGGAGCATGGCTAAAGCGCCCACCCCTATGTACATGACCGCGACCCTATCAATGTTGAGCGGGCCGAAACCTTCCTTTATGGATGTTACGAGAACATCAAGCCACGGACCGAGGCCCATGGCCGCGACTGAGTAAAGATACTTGAGATCAGCCTCTTTCCTCGCGTCAGTCCTCACAGAGAAAGGGAAAAGTATGGTCGCTCCGATTATGAAGAACAAGCATAAGTAAAGGATGAAAAGCAGTATGCCCAGGGGTTGGTGGCTGAAGCCAAAATCAAGCGCCCTTTTGAAGAGAACGCGGGACCACGAGAAGAACATGACATAGATAGTAAGAGAAATTCCAGAGATAGCTGTAAGCATCTCAAGCGCACCAGAAAGGTCAGAAATGAACCCGTTCACCCTCAAATTATATGGGGCTCTGTCATATCGCCTCACTTTATAATTTCCCCGTGAAGGTTGGTTTCGTCGCGGTTATAGGCAAGCCAAATGTCGGCAAGACAACCCTGATAAACCGCCTGGTTGGCACGAAGCTGGGCGCGGTATCGCCGAAGCCCCAGACGACCAGGCAGAGGATACTTGGAGTCCTCACAACGAGAGAATTTCAGATCGGGTTCCTTGACACCCCGGGCGTTCTGGAACGCAAGATAAACCTCCTACATGTTGCCATGGATAAGGAATCATGGTCAACCGTTGATCAGGCCGATCTCGTCCTGATGATCACGGAGCCGGGGAGGCCTGACAACCGCGACCTGCTGATAATAGACCGTCTGAGAGGGCTCAAGAAGCCGGTCCTTCTGGCGATAAACAAGATAGACAGAGTCCCAAAGGATTCCCTGCTTCCTTTGATTGACGAATACTCAAAGCTCATGGAATTTATGGAGATAATCCCAATATCAGCTGAGAGGGGCGATGGGCTTGATGTGTTATTAAAGGAACTTCTTGAATATCTCCCGGAGGGCGAACCGCTTTACCCTGAGGACGAGCTATCCGACAGGGACCTGCGGTTTTTTGCTGGAGAAATAATCCGCGAGAAGATATTTCTGAGGCTAAGGGAGGAATTGCCGTATTCCTCTGCTGTTGAGATAGAGGATTTCAAGGAGGAAGAGGGCATCGCGCGAATACTAGCGATAATATATGTTGAGAGGGAAAGCCAGAAACCGATCGTTCTCGGAAAAGGGGGCAGAACGATAAAGGAAATAGGAACCCTCGCTAGGGAGGAGCTGGAATATCTCCTCGGCAAGAGGGTATATCTTGAGCTCAGGGTAAAGGTAAGGCCGGGTTGGCGTAAGGACAAGGATTTCTTGAAGGGGCTTGGATTACTTTAGGCTCAAAACCGATCGAGCTCCGAAAGCCCCTATTTGGGCTAATCCCCTCCCGAGAGAGCGGCTTTCTCAAGGAAGGCCTCGGATGCGGCCTGCTCCGCTTCCTTGATTGATCTGCCGATTCCCTCGCTAAACTCCCTCCCATCTATGATTAACGCGACAGTGTAAATGGGAGAGTGGTCTGGCCCCTCCTTGCCCAAAATCCTGTAATCAGCTTTTTGGCCCCGCTTTACGAGAAGGTCCTGAACGAGGCTCTTGTAATCTGCCATGCTGGTGAGTATCTCATCCCAGCAAGGCATGAAGGCCTTCTCAAGAAATTCAAAAACCGAGAAGCCTGCGGCTATTGCCAAAGCGCCCACGAACGCCTCAGCGAGGCTCGCCAGGGTGTATTCCGAGGGGCTTTCTCCCTCCTGATAGATGAGCAGGGGCACAAGGCCCCATCTTTCCGCCAAGAAAGCGAGTGCCCTAGTGGAAGCGAGAACAGCTCTACGCTTTGATAGGGAGCCGACATCCTCGTTTGGATACCTATGGTAAAGGTTTCTTCTTATATAAAGCTCAAGGATGCTATCCCCGTAAAAGGCGAGCCTATAGAAATCCTTGCCTCCCGCTGATGGGTGAAGGAAGACCTTCTCTCTCAGATCTGACGGGAGCCGCTCCAGCCAGATGAGAGCTGTTTTATTGCTGGTCAAGACCTCTTATATCTTCTTGACGACCAGGCAGGCGTTGTGCCCCCCAAAACCAAAAGAATTTGACATTGCGGCCCGTATGGGCATTTCTCTGGCCGAACCGGGAACATAATCCAGGTCGCAATCAGGATCGGGTTTCTCGTAGTTCCTCGTTGGATGAACGACCCCGTGATAAACCGAAAGCACAGTTGCTATGAACTCAACGGCCCCAGAGGCTCCAAGAAGGTGGCCTATCATGGACTTGGTTGAGCTTATTGCAAGCTTGTAAGCCCTCTGGCCGAAGAGCTTTTTTATCGCATCCGTCTCAACCTTGTCGTTCAGAGGGGTTGATGTTCCGTGGGCGTTTATGTAGTCAATCTCGTCAGGGCTAATTTTCGCGTCCTCAAGGGCTCTCTTCATTACGAGATAAGCGCCCAGGCCCTCCGGATGGGGTGCGGTTATGTGATGCGCGTCAGCTGTAGCCGCGTAGCCGACCAACTCCGCGTATATCCTTGCCCCACGCTTCTTGGCGTGCTCAAGCTCCTCAAGGATCACTATCCCCGCGCCCTCTCCCATAACAAACCCATCCCTCTCGGCGTCAAACGGCCTTGATGCTCTCTCTGGCTCGCTGTTCCTGGAGGAAAGTGCCCTCATTGAGCTGAATCCCGCGAGGGATAAGGGTGTTATCGGTGCCTCAGAGCCTCCGGTGATCATGAGGTCAGCTTCCCCATACTGGATTGCCCTCATAGCAACGCCAATAGCGTGAGAGGAAGAAGCGCATGCGGATACAACGCAGAAGTTAGGCCCCATGAGGCCGTATTTCATGGAAACGAGGCCGGAGGCCATGTCAGGGATCATGGTTGGGACGAGGTATGGCGAAACCCTCCCTGGGCCCTTTTCAAGGAGAACGGCCTGCTCCCTTTCAAGGGTTCCTATGCCGCCTATTCCAGAGGCTATGATAACCCCTGCCCTTGTTTTGTCAATCCCGGCTTCAAGGATACCGGAGTCCCTTACGGCCTCATCTGCCGCGTATAGAGCGTATACCGCGTAAGGGTCCTGTTTCCTTATCTCCTTGGGATCAAGGCGCTTTTCCGGCTTAAACTCCCTTATCTGAGCGGCTATCTGGCAATAGAACTCCGATGGGTCAAACTTCTCAACCCTGTGGATGCCGTTGGCACCCTCTAGTAGACCTGCCCAATAAGTCCTTACCTCATCTCCCAGGGGAGTAAGGGCCCCCAGGCCCGTGACCGCGACCCGGCGCATCAAGCCCCCAGTTTCTCTTCTATGTATCGGGTCGCGTCGCCGAAAGTCCTTATTTTCTCTATGTCCTCATCGGGTATCTTGAGGCCGAACTCCTCTTCAAGCTTCATGACCAGCTCCATCAGGCCTATGGAATCAGCGCCAAGGTCCTCTATGAACCTGGACTCCGGCTTGATTTCCTCCGGGGAGACCCCGAGTTCCTCAACGATTATATCTCTCAGTCTATCCGCTGTAGCCATGTTAACGCTCCTTTGGTTGGGCCAAAATTATAGAGTCAAGCAAAACGGAGGATCAAGAACGCGCGGCCCCCTCAGATTTACCCGGAGGAAACGGGCTTCTTGCGTTTGAATATCAGGAGGTCCAGGACGACGAACCCTACTATGAGCAGGCCGAGGCTGATAAGCTGGGTGGTGTTATCGAGGCCAAGCGCGGCCAGCAGGGTATTATCCAGGAAGATAACCGAGAGGTAAAGCCACCACCTCGCCCTGAAAAGCGTGTATACGACGCCAAAAATGAGTGCCAGCGCGAACCAGATGATAGCCTGGATCATTTCCTCCTCCTCCAGAAAGCGAAGTCCCTGGCGATGGTCCTTATAGTATTGGCCACGGGGCTATCCATCCTGGCCATGAGACGCTCAAGCCCTTCAGCGTAAATGGCCATGCAGAATGAGATGAGAAAAGCTCCCATCGCGGCCGCTATCATGAAGATGGTTCTCTTTGGCCATGCCCTTTTCTGGGGAACCCTTGGTGGATCAACGATCTGTATGGTCGGGGCATCTCGCTTTTCAAGCATTTTTGCCTTCTCGTATTCCTCCAAGAGAACAGCATAGACCTCGGATTGGGTTTCTATCTCTCTCTGGAGCCTCGCCAGCTCAATCATGACATCTGGAAGGCTATCAAACGCAACCCCAAACCCAGCGCCAAACCCTCCCACCCCTCCTTTTTCCATTTTGGCCAGCTGGGCTTCAAGGCTGGCTATGTCCCTTCTCAGGGCTATCACATCCGGATGATCTGGTTGGGCGTATTGTAGCATGGACTCAAGTATGTATCTCTTGGTGATGAGCTGGGCCTTTATTTGGGAATAAGCGGAGATTATGCCGGATAGCTCCTCTGGGAGGCCTGTGGTTTTATATTTGGACTGAAAACGCCTGAGAGAATCCTCAACGCTCCTCATGGAATCCTCCAGCTCGGCTATCCTCCCTTCAAGAAATACGCGCATCTTTGCGCCTTTTGTGACTATGAGGCGCTGATTGAAGGCATCAACTATGCCGATCAAGGTGTCAAGGGCCTCGGTTGCCAATTTCGGGTCTCTGTCCGTATATTCAAGGACTATCATTCCGGAGGGAGTTATCCTGCTAGAGAGATGGCTATCAAGGAGGATCAGGGCATCATCCATGGTCTTTGCCTTGTAATACTTGTCAAGCCTGAGACAGACGATGAGGCTTTCTTTGACAGAGCGTGAGTTCAGCAGGTCATAGTAAATGTCCGAAGGGGTAGTAAAAACACCGCCGGCAGCTATCACGGTGCCCATCCCACCGACCGAAGGGGTGCTCCCGCCAAGAAGAACGAGGGTTCCCTCATCAATGGATGGCATGAGGACGGACTGGGCCGTATATCTGTATGGGGCAACGAAAACAGAAACAAGCGCGGCGATTATCGTCACGGCGATGTTGCCATAGATCAGTCCCCTCCAAGAGATACCAGTTTCAAGCGCGGACCTGATGTGCTGTTTCATCTTTCCACCGGCACCCCCTCTCCTGAGGTATCGGGGGGCGAGAGCACGAGGCCAAGCCTGTGGCCTGACCTGTTGTATCCTGCTATTTTGTATGACCTCGCTAGCTTACCACCAGGCAGGGTATCTATGGGCACATATACAACGAGGCCGGGCTTTGCTTCTGGTGGCGGTTCCGATCCTGGCGCAAGAACGAGCAAAACATCGCCGCCAAAGGGGTTTTCAAGTCCAGATGTTTCAAGATCATCTCCGACCGAGTAATCGCTCTCAAGGGTATCTGCCGCCTCGCCCACGGTCAGGGCCAGATCAACCGGATAAGCGCCAACAAGGGTCTTGAACTCTTCAAGTTTTCCCTGGAGAGAATACATGTTCTCAGTGACCCTGGTCACCATGAGCTCTTCTTTGACTGAAAAGAACCTCCAAAGAGCAAAAGACAGGAGGGCAAAGAAGAGAACGATGAGAATCAAATTACCCCTGTTCCTCATGAGCAAAGAATAAAGCAAGGATCAGGGGCCGGACAACTACTTTTGGCCTGCCAGAGTGCGAGGCTGAAACAGATCCCTCCTCTGTGTTATAATTTTCCCGTGAAAGCGAGAGATTTAGCCGAATTGACCGGAGGCACCCTCTTGGGGGATCCGGAACGCGAGGTCCTCGGGGTTGCCGAGCCAAGCTCAGCGGGATCGGGTGATCTGGTTTTCCTTCTGGATGAGGCGAAGCTTAGAGAATCCAAAGGCAAAAGGTTCTGCACAGTGATAACCACCCTTTCTCCCGAGGGTATAAACGCTGAAGCTATAATACTCGTTCCCGATGGAAGACTTGCCATGGCAAGGGCCCTCCGGGCCTTCAAGGAAACCCACCTTCCCCGGCCCGGAATACATCCGGATGCCTTTGTTGAAGAGGATGTGCTTCTTGGAGAAGGGGTCAGGGTAGGAGCATTCGCTTACATAGCAACAGAGGCGTCTGTAGGCCGAGGCTCGGTCGTCTATTCCAACTGCTACATAGGCCGGGGCGCTCGGATAGGCGATGAGTGCGTTATAATGCCGGGTGCATATATCGGTGATCTTTGCGAGATAGGGTCCAGGGTCCTTGTCGGGCCGAACGCGGTTATAGGCTATGAGGGATTCGGTTTCGTGCAAACGGAGGAGGGTTTCCTGAGAATACCCCAGGTTGGGAGGGTCGTTATTGAGGATGATTGCGAGATAGGCGCTTGTGCATGCATAGACAGGGCAACGGTTGGAGAGACCAGGATAGCCAGGGGAACGAAGATAGACAACCTCGTTCAGGTCGGGCACAATGTCCGCATAGGCGATGGAACCGCAATAGCCGCTCAGGCAGGCATAGCAGGCTCCTCCACGCTTGGACGCAGGGTCCTGTTGGGTGGTCAGGTGGGCATAGCGGATCACCTGACGGTCGGAGACGGGGCAATAATCACCGCAAAATCGGGGGTCTCTTCAAATGTCCCTTCTGGAGCGATCTATTCATCCGGGGTTCCGGCAAGGGAAAGGGCTCTTTTTCTCAAGTGCATGGCCCTTTTCTACAAGCTCCCCGAGATATACGAGAGGCTGAGGAGGCTAGAGGATGCCTCGGAAGACCCTAAAAAACGAGATCAGGCTTGAGGGCATTGGGGTTCACACGGGCGCTAAGGCTTCGGTGATCATAGGTCCATCTGGGCCCGGACAGGGGATCGTTTTCCTTTCCGAAGGGGTCAGGATACCAGCAAGCCTTGACTTCGTGAGCTCGTCGGACAGAAGGACGGATCTTTCAGCCCAGGGCAGGACCGTAATGACAACCGAACACATCCTATCAGCGCTCTTGGGAATGGGTGTTGATGACGCGACCATATCAGTTTACGGGCCTGAGATACCCTTCTTTGACGGGTCTGCCCTGGCCATAGCAGAGGCAATAGCCGAGACGGGGTTGACGGATGGGCCTGGCGAACCAGAGGTCGTGGCGATAAGCGAGGAGGTGGTGCTGAGGGTCGGAGAGACTGAGTTCAGAGTTTATCCAGCCGATTCCCTTGAGATAGCGTGCAGGATAAAATACGATCACCCTTTCATACCAGAACAAGAGGCCAGGTTCAAGATGGACCCTGAGACATATCTGAGGGAAATAGCCCCCGCGAGAACATACATATTCTACGAGGAGGCAGAGGAGATACTCTCCAGGGGGCTTGGAAAGGGAGGCTCCCTTGATTGCGTCCTTGTTATAAAAAAGGATGGTTACATGAACCAACCGCGATTCCCAGACGAGCCGGTAAGGCACAAAATAGCGGATATGATAGGGGATCTTGCCCTCCTGGGCGCGAGGCTCAGGATGGGATTGGAGGCCGAGAGGCCCGGGCACGGGACCAATCACGCGCTTGCCCGGTTCATAAGAGAAAAAGGGGGTTAAGATGATTGATATAAGGGAGATAATGAATCGCTTGCCCCACAGGTATCCCTTCCTTCTCGTGGACAGGATAACGGAGATGAGCGAGGAGAGGATAGTGGCGATAAAGTGCGTAACCATAAACGAACCATATTTCCAGGGCCACTTTCCAGGCGCGCCCGTGATGCCAGGGGTTCTGCAGATTGAGGCCCTCGCGCAGGCCGGCGGCGCGCTCCTGTTCTCAAAGTTTCCGCCTGAGGCCCGTGAGCACAAGCTTGTCTATTTTGTTGCCATAGACGAGGTGAAGTTCAGGAGGCCCGTGATACCCGGAGATGTCCTCGTTCTCGAGCTGGAGCTCGTTCGTTTCGGGGGCAGGATAATAAAGATGAAAGGGAAGGCAAGGGTTGGAGAAGAGATAGCCTGTGAGGGTATATTTACCGCTACTATAGTGGACAGGTAGCGTTTTTAGGGTGTGGGTTTCAGAGATCCTCGGCGTATATCCTTCTCGCTATTCCCTCGTGCGCTTTCAGGAATTCCCAAGCGTGCTTTATCATCTCCTCAAGGGAGTATCTGGGCCGCCAGCCAAGCTCAGATCTTATCCTAGTGGAATCCGCTAATAGAACGGGCGGGTCCCCTGGCCTTCTGGGCCCCAGGACCCACGGCACACTCATGCCAACGATCTTGCCTACCGTCTCAATCACCTCAAGGTTTGAGTGGCCCTGCTCTGAGCCAAGGTTATATACCCTGGAATCGCCGCCTGAGAGGATGTGTTCAAGGGCAAGTATGTGAGCCTCCGCGAGGTCATCAACATGAATGTAATCCCTTATGCAGGTGCCGTCAGGGGTTGGATAATCGTTCCCGAAGAGAGTCAAGCTTTTTCTCAGGCCAATTACCGCGTGCAGACACAGCGGGATGAGGTGGGTCTCAGGCCGATGGAGCTCTCCGAGCCCTCCGGATGGGGAAGCACCAGCCGCATTGAAATATCTAAGGGAAACATAACGAAGCCCTCTCAGCCTGCTATACCAAGCGAGTGCCCTCTCCACCATGAGCTTTGTCTCGCCGTAGACGCTCTCCGGATTCATGGGAGAATCCTCGGTTATGGGAACCCTGGGGGGTGTGCCGTAGACCGCGGCAGAGGAGGAGAATATGAAGGGGATGCCTCTCTCAGATGCCAGCTCAATCAGGTTTAGGCTTCCGGCCACATTGTTGGAGAAATACAGCTCGGGTTTTTCCATGGATTCCCCGACCAATATTAGGCCCGCGAAGTGCATTATGGCTATGGGCTTGAAATCATCAAGCACAGCAGAAAGAAGAGGCCTATCCCTGATATCGCCCTTTATCAGGTCTCCGGTCACAGCCCAAGGGTGTCCGCCTGACATGTTATCGTAGATGATGGGGTCGTATCCTCTCCGCGAGAGCAAAAGCGCTACATGTGAGCCTATGTAGCCCGCTCCGCCGGCAACGAGAACCTTTGCCATCAGAAGGAGAGGTCCTCCCCGAACTCCGAGTAATCCACGAATCCTTCCTCAGCGTAGGATTCAAACCTAGTGCATTCTTTCAGGAATGTAAGCCTAGTTTTACCAACGGGTCCGTTTCTATTCTTGCTTACTATAACCTCAATTATGTTCCCCGCGGGTGAGGTTTGGGCATATGCTACTGGCCTGTGCAGGAACATAACGATGTCAGCGTCCTGCTCAATTGAGCCAGATTCCCTTAGGTCAGAGAGCCGGGGCGTAGCATCTTCTCTCCTCTCAGGCGACCGGGACAATTGGGATAAAACAAGGATGGGTATGTTCATCTCCCTGGCCAGAGCCTTAAGGCTCTGGGATACCATAGTGACCTCTATTTGCCTGTTCTCGCTACGAGGCCCCCTGATGAGCTGCATGTAGTCTACTGATATGAGCCTCACCCCCTCATCCCTCACTATCCTCCTAGCCTTTGCCCTTATCTCGGTCAGGGATATGGAAGGGGTGGCATCCAGGAATATGGGGGCCCTCTTCAAAACCGAAACAGCTTCAGCCAACTTCGCCTTATCCTCCCTCGAGAGCCTGCCGGTCTGTATCTTTCTTGAATCAACCCTCGAGATCATGGAGAGGAATCGGATTACGAGCTCCTCAACGCCTGTCTCAAGCGTGAATATCGCTGAGGGAACAGCGTGCTCGCCGCATGAGATGTGATAGTGGATGTTGAGCATGAAGCTGGTCTTGCCCACAGAGGGCCTGGAGGCCAACACTACCATGCTTCCGTTCCTGAAACCGAGGGTAAGCTCATCAAGGTCTCGGAAACCTGTCCTCGCGCCAGGGACAGCGCCCGGCCCAGATGATATCGTCTCTATATTCCTAAAAACCCTCTCCCCTACCTCACCAACATGGACGAACTCCCCCCTTATGCGGCCCTGTCTTATTTCAAAGATGCGGTTCTCAGCGAGATCAAGGAGCTCATCCGCAGGGCGCTCTCCCCTGTATGCCTCAGCGAGGATCTGCTCTGTAACCTCTATCACCTTTCGGTAGACGGATTTCTCCTGAACAAGGGTCGCGTGGTCATTTATGAGGGATGGGGAGATCACTGAGTCCATGAGGGAGGATATGTATGCCCTCCCGCCGATCTGCTCAAGCGCCCCTTCCCTCTCAAGCTCATCCGCGACGGTTATCGGGTCAACATTCGTTCTCCTCTCGAAAAGCCTCAGCATGGCCCGGAATATCCTCCGGTGTTCCACGAGGTAGAAGTCGCTCTCCTTGAGGGTCTCAATGCCCTCAAGGAAGGCTGATTCCGAAAGGAGCATGGAACCGAGGACGCTCCTTTCTGCCTCTGGTGAAAAAGGAGGGGTCCGGGCCATCCTCTATTTGCTCTTAGTTAAGAAATCAGAGGGCATTCTTGTTATCTGCCGAATATCAGGATGCCTGCCGTTAGCTGGAGGTAATTCGGGGTTCCCCTTGAGTTTATGATGCCATACTCGGTCTGGAACCAAAGGGAAACCTCCTCGGTTATCTCCCTGTGCGCGCCGAGGTCCAGGAATATTCCGGCCGAGATCCCGCTCATGTTGTAGCTCTCGCCGAAGAACTCGGGGGTGAAGTGAACCCCGAACCCGAATCCGCTGTAAGCATCAAAGGCCTTGCCCCTGGACTGGATGAGCCTCTGCCGGGCCGAGAAGTTCATCAGGGCACCCATGTTGCCTCCACCAGCATAAGCGCCAGCGAGGATGGCAACCGAGGCCGGCTCCCAGAATGAGCCTATGGTCATGAGGCCGCCTCCGCCGCCGCCAAATCCGTTTATCAGACGAGGTGCATATATTCCGCCCCCGTAAAGCCCGTAGGCCATTCTCGTGGTCTCGCCCTTGCCAGGGCCTATTATCTCATCTGGCGGCCCGACCGGCTTAGTCTCCTGAGCGAGCGTAGGGACGACCCAGATCAAGACAAAGGGTATGAAGCGTTTCATCTCTCACCTTCCTTTCTGAAAGTATAAAACAGGGCCCCGACCAGTATCAATACTGAGAGAATGGCTGGCCAATCCCCGAGGATCATGTAGGGGGTTTTCCCTTCAACGAGGGGAACATCCGAAACAATTATGCCCCTCTCAAGGAGGCCGAGTCTCCTAACGATCCTGGCCTTATCATCAATTATCGCGCTTATCCCTGTCTTGCCAGCCCTCAGTATGAACCTTCCGGTCTCAGGGGCCCGGAGCCTCCCGAGGTGAAAGTGTTCGGTTGGGCCGAGGGATGTTCCGAACCAGCCATCGTTCGTAAGGTTAAGGAGAAGCATGGCCCCTGAGAGGGCCTGGGTTCTGGCCACATCGGGGAACAGCGATTCGTAGCAGATATAAGGCCCAAGCAATACCGAGTCCGTCCGGATGGGTTTTACTTCTTTGCCCGCCGAGTAATCCCCCACCCCAATATCAATTCTGGTTATAAAATCAGGGAGATGCTCGTGAAAGGGATAGTGCTCGCCAAATGGAACCAGGATGACCTTGTCATACCGGTCAAGAACCCTGCCTTCCTTGCTGACCAAGAAAACAGTATTGTAATATCTTTTGACCTCCTTGTCCCACGAGGCCAAAACCACTGGCGCTCCCGCGCTTCTAGCTATGAGCGAGGCAAGGGCCTGAACCCTTCCCGAATATCTCAGCGGGCCAGGGAATGCCGATTCTGGAAGAATCACAAGCTGGATCCCTTTTCCCGAAAGGCTATCAGCAAGAGGCGTGTAGCTCTCCTCTACCTCTGGCCAGGCCTCCAAGAGGATGTTAGGTTGGACGATGGCGACCCTGATCCACCCGATCTTGCGAGTTCCATTTGGGATAAGGCTGATTGAGTGTGATAGAACGACGAGCCCAAAGGCCCAAAGGATCGGCTTCCACGACCGGGCGCGCGCGGCCCTGTATAAGAGGGAGTTGATAAGGGCTATCGTGAAACTTATTCCAAAAGACCCCCAGAATGCGGCCGATGAGGCAAGCGGAGGATCAGCGAGCGCTGGAACCCAGAGAGGAGCCCAAGGAAAGGAGAAATCAGCCATGTGGGCCCGGATGTATTCAAGGAGGGTCCAGCAAGCGGCAAAACCAGGGGCCCCTATCCAGGCCGGAGAGGCTTTGAGCCGCCTTGCCAAAACGCCAGCCATGCCCCACCAGACCCCCTCATAGAGGACCAAAAGGGACAAGCCGAGCCACAGGAGCCACCTTGGCACAGGCACATCCGTGATCATATAGGGTATCCAATTGAGGTGGAAGAGATAGAATATGGTTCCGGAGAAGAAAGCCCAAAGAAACGCCCTTCCGTGGCTCGCCGATGTTTCCCAGACCCAAAGGAGGGGCAGGAGCGCCAGGAAGCCCAGAGGGAAAACGAGAAACGGGGGGCCTGAGAGGATGAGGAGGGATAAACCCGCCAAGAGTGCCAAAAGCCTCAGAAGGCCCCGAATAAACCTGGGCATGGGATCGTCATTTCTCCTCGGCTCTTCTATTGGGGGTCGCTATTTTATGTCCGTTGTCCTCAGGTAAAGGTTCTTGAGTCCAGGAGGCTCAAAAAGGACAACTGAGAGCTCGCTCAATCTTTTAATGTAGGATTCTATTACCGCGTAATCCTCCTCATCATACCTCCTGAACTCCGGAAGGGGAACCTCCGCGTTCTCCGGGAGGTTCAGGTTCGCCCTCGCTATCCTTTTTGCCTCATCCGGATTCGCCTTCATGTAATCCACGGCCATGTTCAGGGCCTTTATCGCCCTCACAGTTCCCTCTCGCCTGAGCTTCAGATTCGGGACCGAGGTGAATATGACGGACACGGGTAGGCGACCATCGGGCGCTAGGTGTTTCTCAAGAAAAGCATCCTCCAAAAGAATGACGGCGGCAGAGTCAGCGAGATACTGCGTTCTCATGGGTTCAAAAACGAGCATGGCATCGCAACGGTTATCGGCAAAGGCGGTGGGCATCTCCCCTGAGGAAAGGGCAACCATCTTTATTCCGGAGGTGTCAACCCCCAAGGATAGCAATATGGCTGGAATCTCCAGGGCTTCCCTGGTGTCCTGCCAGTATCCTATCCTCTTACCGGTCAGATCATTGAGTCTCGCAACCCCAAAACCCTTCATGGAAATGAGGGCAGTCGCTGGCTTCTCTGGGGTGCCAAACAGGGAATAGACGACCCTGAAATTAACCAGTCCAGTATCAGCCTTGCCCACCAGAGCGTCCCACGGAAAACCAACCCCGAGGACAACCGTTCCCCTCCTAACCATGGCTATCTCATCCCCTACCCTTACAACCTCCTCGGCCCTTATCTTGACCCCGACCGAATCAAAGAAGCCCTTCTCTTGTGCGATCCAGAACGGTAAGGATGAGATATCCCTCATGAAATAGAGCCTGGCCTCCTCGGGTCCCTTACGAACCCTGCCCGGAAGCCAGAGTATGACGAACAGGATAACCATGAGTATCAAATTCACAACGATGAGAATACGGGTTATAGCCTTTTGGCTCATTCAAGCCTCCTTTAATCCGTCCGAATATTATAAGATGAGAGGGGAGAGAGGATCAAGCATCACTCCAAACCCAACGCCTTTCTCAGAGCGTTTATCCTTGCCTTACCGAAACCAGGGACCCCTTCAAGTCTCCCCGATGAGATCGCCTCCGCGAGCTCCTCTGGCCCAGTGATCCCCAGGTCATCGTGAAGCCTTCGGGCAGTTGCTGGGCCTATGCCTTTCAGCCGCATGAGCGCCAGCGCGCCCGGCGGCACAGCGGAGAGAAGCTCATCGTGTTTTTTTATGCGGCCGGTCTGGAAGTATTCGGCTATCTTAGAGGCTATTGCCGGGCCTATTCCCTTTATGGACATGAGCCCATCCTTGCCCTCGTTTTCGTAAAACTCCCTGAGGTCGCCGGGGAAGTTCTTTATGATCTCGTATGCTGACCTGTATGCCCTGGCGACGAACTCGTCCTCGCGGAGATACAGGGCCGCCTGAGCCATTTCCCAGAACAGCTTTGCTAAAGCCAGATTTGAGCTCATTCTAGAAGATAAACCTTGGATTTACCCCAGGCTGAGGCGAATGCCCTGGCAGGCCCAGCCGGAGCCAAAAGGTTTATGGAAAACGGTGTAGGGGCAGTGCCCAGGTCCTCAAGCTCGTTCACGCTAACCGATGCAACGCCATCCCTGTAGCCGACAAGTATTATCTGAGTATCCGGACTCACGGCCACAGCCTTGGCATCTGGGAATATAAGTGTTGGGAGTTTCCCCACGGAAAGCGAAACAGGACAGAGGCCCGGGCCAGCGGTGAGGAGAGCCCTATAGCCATCCCAAGCTATCTTTTGGGGCGAGTTGTCAACCCCCCAGCTGTCAAGCAGTATGCCCAATTCATCTATTAGGTATAGGGTGTTTCCGTGCTGGTCAGTAACGAAAAACCCATATCCGGTAACATAAATTATGTCCCCTACAACCAATGGGGTTATTTGTGATTGGGACTCTGTCACCGCTCCTGTTGATGGGTCTAAACAGTAGAGGATCCCATTACTATCAGAGAGATAATAAAGCTTTCCAGAGCCCATAGCCATGGGACCCCACGCTCCGGGCGCCAGAAGTTCCGTATCCACCGAGTATCCAGTGAGGTTAATGACGACGATATGGGCGCTGTCAGAATAAGCACCGGCAAACGAGACATACAACTTCCCTATTCCTACAGCCGAGGATGAAAAACCCAGGCCGTCGTTTCCGGGGGCCAAATTTGCGAGCTCGGATAGGTCCAGGTTGTTGTAGAAGCCTACCCTCCATGAACCAAGAGTATCCTTGAACAGGACATAGAGGACCCCTCCAGAAACCCCTATATCCCAAACCTCTCCGGAAACCTCAAGGCTATCCACTATCCTCTCTGGGTAATTGTATGGGGTTTGGCCTCCTGGATTCCCGCATGCGCCGAGGACCATGAGTATTATTGCAGACAAAAGCCTCTTCATACTGCCTCCCTCAGGTTCAAATTATAATGGATGATGCGTCGCGCGGAAAAAGAGTTCTTTGTTCGCGAGGCTCTCCGGGCAAAGTGGGCTACCCGTAAAAAACCGGAAACGAACTAGCTCAACGAAATCCTCTGCCGGACGAGGAACAAAAATTGTGCGGTTTTTGACCCTTGAAAGTCTTGGGGGAACTTTATATCCTAAACCGCGTGAACAAAATAAGAGCTTTGGAGGTGAAAAATGAAAGGGCTACTCACAATCCTGATAGGGTCCACTGGCTACCTGGATTATGCGGTGCGAGTGGACCCAGCCAAGGTCTCAGTGGAGGCCAAAGATGATAAGAGCCTCGTCAGATATGAGGGCGCGTTCCCGGGGAGGGACCTTGGGGAACCAGAGCTTCCGGTTCTAGAAAGATTCCTCCTGTTGCCTTCTGGTGCAAGGGTTGACAGCATAGTCGTTGACCAAGTGCGGTGTTTCAAGCTCGCAGAAAGGGTCAATATCCCAACCCTTCAGTGGCCGAGGATACCGGATCTTCCTAGGCCGGACAGCGTTCCTCCAAAGATAACGACGGGAAGATTCCCGAAATCACCAGCAGAGCTGGGATATGTTGGGGATATGCGAGGGGAAAGGATAGCGATCCTCAGAATACTTCCCCTGACATACGACCTGGATAGCCGAGAGCTCTGGTTCAACGAGAGCTTCCGCGTTCGCATATTCTACACCGAGGGAAGCGCTGGGCCGAAACGGGCCACAGGCCCTTGGGCCGCATTCATAAACAACCTCGTGGAGAACCCCGGGGTTACGCCCGGTCCCGCCTGGGGAACCGACTACATCATTATAACATCCGAGGCCCTCGCACCCAGCTTTCAAAGGCTCGTTGATTGGAGAAGGGCAAAGGGCATGCGAGCGGAGCTCTTCACGACCGAATGGATAACCGCGGTATATCCAGGGGTTGACCCACAGGAAAGGATAAGAAACTTCATAAAGCACGCATACGAGGTCTGGAATGTCTCTTTCGTCCTCATAGGAGGAAACCAGCATGTCGTTCCCATGCGCCTCGCTTATCAACCCATGGGATACCCAGAGTATGGGGATAGCGTCCCAACTGACCTTTATTACGCTTGCCTTGATGGGGATTGGAACCCTGATGGGGACAACTATTGGGGAGAGTGGCCTGATACGATCGATCTCCTTCCGGATGTGTTCGTTTCCAGGGTCCCTGTTAGCCAGCCCTCTGAGGCCGAGGCATACATATCTAAGCTCATCAGGTATGAGACTGAGGCCCCTGAATTCCCGACGAGGGGAACGATCAATGCTTGCGACCTTTTCTCATCCGGAGATGGGATATACTATGGAAGGAGAATAGCGAAGCGTTTTCCCTCCTTCTTCAGGATAGATAGCCTTTACGAGGCGAACATCGGCCACGACATAACAGTTCAGGAGCTGACGGACACCTTGAACCAGGGCCCAAGCTACCTGTTCATGATAGGCCACGGAAACTGGTGGAGAATATTGATTGACAAGAGCGCGGGGATCACCTTTGACCTTGAGAATGCTTACAGGCTCAGAAACCCTGCGGGGTTCTTCAGCTACCTCGTCTCCTGTCACGGGAACAGCCTCTATGAATCCTCTGTCGGCAAGGCCATGCTCCTTAGTCCCACCGGAGGCTCTGTTGTTAGCTTGGGCTCCGGAAAGCTCGATTTCGCGGATTACGGGACCCTCATGGCCGAAAGCGTTTTCGTCAACATCCTGAGCAGAGGGCTTTTCTACGCTGGCCAGGCTGACCTCACCGCGAAGAGCGGGTGGGCTGGCATGGCGACAACCAGCCCAATGGCCAGGCACCTTCTTTTTGCCTACAACCTCATGGGAGACCCAGCCACGGAGCTCTGGACAGGAGAGCCAAAGGCCTTTGAGTGCTCATATGATACCGTTGTAGGCAGGAGGTTTGAGGTTCGGGTAACCTGGCAGGGCAAACCCGTTCCCGGAGCCACTGTAACCCTGACGGGCCCAGGAACTCATGAAATAGAGCAGACGGACGCGAGGGGTGGCGCAGTATTTGAGGGGCTTGCGATCCCGGATGATACCGTGCAGATGACCGTGACATCTCACGACTTCAGACCGTATCTGGCTCGGGTTCCCGTGCTCCACGCCGGATCAATCCTGTCGGTTTCGCTCTCTACATGGCCTGAGGGAACGATACCTATGGCTGGTGACACATTTCGGGTGAGATTATCCCTGAGAAACACCGGGACACGCCCAACAGGCCCGTTGAACTGCACGGTAAGGAGTGATACCCTCTCAACCCTTCTTCCCTTGGTTGAAAGAACCGCGGCTCCTATGGGACCGGGTGGCCTTACCTTTAGATTGACAAACATCTCGGCTGGCGAGGAGAAGGTCCTTTGGTTTGACGCGGTCGCATCAGAGAACACGCCGCCAACGGCATATCTGAGCTTCTGGGTCATCTCAGAGTGGCCTGATGCTTCAAGGATTGATTCCTTCAGGCTAATGGCCTACGGGCCCTCGGTGGAGCTGGCCGGAATGAAGTGGAACGACGAGGGGGGCACGAGGCATGTTTATCCTGATGTAATGAACTCCGGACAGGCCCCGGCCAGGAAGGTCGCCTGCTACGCGATCCTTGGTTCTGATACCCTCGCCAAGATCAAGCTCGGGCGGGTAGGCCCGGGAGAACACACAGGCTACAGAAGGCACCTAGTAATACCCCAGAGCATCAGCTCCCTAACACTCCTCCTGGAGATCGGTGGGGGGTCTCATAAGGCATACTCGGTGGTTCTGAGGGACCCCCCACCTTCTCCTGTCTCAGTGAAGGCGTTTCCGGAGCAAGGAGGGGTCAGGCTAACCTGGGCAAAGCAGAGCGGCGCAAAGTTCTACAGGGTCTACAGGGCAGGCTCGCGCGAGGGGCCATATGAGCTGGTCTCATCAGCGGTATCCGAAGCCTCCTTCCTTGACATGCTTGGGGACGACCGGGTGTATTACTGGAAAGTCTCCTCATGCGATCAGTATCTGAACGAAGGGGAGCCTTCTGAGCCCGTTTCCGAAAGGAGAAACCCGAACCCCGGCCCCTTCAACCCAGTTTATCTTCCAGGGATAGGTTATCCATGGGCCCAGGCTTTTGAGCTTGATCCGGCGAGGCCAGGAAAGGAGATAGTTGTGGCCGGACTCAAGGATTACATACATCTACTTGGAGCGGATGGAGAGGAGCTCCCAGGGTGGCCAAAGCAATTCCCAGGAGCCAGTATATACGCAACACCTGTTATAGGTGATGTAACAGGAGACGGCGTTCCCGAGATCATAGCGAGCGTGAGCTTCCCTGAGGGAAGCTACATCTACGCTTTTGGTGCTGATGGCTCAGTTGCTGAATCTTGGCCCAGGTTCGTTGAGGGCGGGAGGGTGATATTCCTCATGATGGGGGATCTTAATGGCGATGGAAACCCTGAGCTCATAGCGAAGGATGAGCGTGGGTTCCTCCACCAGTTCCGCTCCGATCCCTCTGAGGACTCTCACCACAACCCCGGCGCGAGCGGCACACTTTTCCCTGCCATAGCTGACCTTGATGGGGACGGCAAGGCTGAGATACTTGACTGCCACTACGATCCCCAGACCTACAAAGGGCTTCTGCACGCCTTCAAGCCTGACTGGACCGAGATCAAGGGCTTTCCCGCCTGGATTGACTCAATAGCACCAGTCTCAGGAGGCATCTCAATCGCGGAGCTAAACCCTTCGTATCCGGGCCCAGAGATAGTCCTCGTGGCAGGAAACGGTGGAGCAGGAACATACATTGGCGTGTTGACCTCTGCTGGGTGTCTCATAAGGCCTCCATCCAGACTGAGCCCAATTCAGGCAAACACCCCTCCGACGATATCCGATGTTAACGGGGATGGAAAACCAGATGTGATAGTCATGATCAAAGAGAGCCTGATAGTATGTAGCGAGGACGGAGTTCCCAGGGTGAGAAAAGAGGTGAGGAAACACGCTGAGTGGTGGCCTGGCTCATGTCATCCTGTTACGCTTGACCTGGATGGGGACGGAGACGAGGAGATCTTCTTTGGATCCTTCAACGGGTTCCTCCATGGGGTTGATGGGGAGGGAAGGCCTGTCCCCGGGTTCCCGATAAACCTCTCAATGGGCGCTGGTTGGGCCGGAAACATAATCTTCTCAGCCCCCTCGCTTTCTGATCTTGAAGGTGATGGCTCTTTGAACATGATCCTTCCCTCATGCGCGAGGTATCTCTATTCGTGGGAAACAGGCGGCAGTTCAAGCTGGCCCTCCCCCAGGCACGACCCATGGAACACTGGGTTCAGGGAGTTTGTCCTGCCGGACGCCAAGGCCTTGGCTTCTGGTCAGAGTGACGATAGGCCGAGTCTCGCTCTTTATTCCCCTTATCCAAACCCGTTCAGGAACGAGACGCTGATAAGCTATTCCTTGCCCGACGAATCCCATGTATCCCTGAGGCTATATGATGTCTCGGGTAGGCGCGTTAAGGAGATCGTATCTGGAAAAGAAGGGCCAGGGTTCCACGCTCTCGTCGTGGATACGAGAGATCTCGCCTCAGGGGTATATTTTCTGAGGCTAGATCATCCCAAGGGTAGGTTCACGAAAAAGATAACCAAAATAAGGTGATGAGGATGTGTAAAATGAAGGGCTGACTGCACATTAGAGGTGGCGTTAGGGGGCCCAACAAGGCCCCTTTCTGGTTGCGTCGCTGGGCCAGGATTAAACGCCGCAAAACACCTGCATGACGAGGATTTTTACTACGGATTTCCGGGGCGCAGTCGCAGATAACATCGTGAGCTCTGCAACTTCTGGCTAGTTTGAGAGAGAACCTCCCCTCTTCTTCTCGTTTTTCTAGCGGGTTCAACCCCAGGCCCCGTGTCCGGAGCCGCCCAGCAGACACAAATTATGCTCCCTTGTAGATGATTTTATCAGAATTGTTAAGCTCGCGGCCGCTCTAAGGCCTAACGCGAAAAACCCTACAGCTCCAGAGATATGTCCGTCCATCCCCTCGTTATCCACCCTGAGGATATGAAGTTGACCCCCGCCTCAGCATACGCCCTCGCGTTCTCAGGGGTTATCCCACCGGACGCCTCTAGTTTGATCCAGCCTTCCACGAAACGCACAGCCTCCCTTGCCATGTCTGGGCTAAAATTATCAAGCATTATCACATCTGGCTGGGCCAGGAAAGCCTCCTCAAGTTGCCCCCATGACTGAACCTCAACCTCAATAAGGCGCATGGGCCAGAATGCCCTTGCCCTCTCAACAGCCTTCTTTATTCCACCCGCGGCTACTATGTGGTTGTCTTTTATGAGAACCATATCCTCAAGCCCTATTCTGTGATTGCGTCCCCCAGCAACGCGAACAGCGTATTTCTGAAAATCGCGGAGGCCGGGCAGGGTTTTTCTGGTATCAAGAACAATGCAAGGCGTTCCCTCAACGGCTTTTACGAGATCGCGAGTCCTCGTTGCTGTGCCACAGGTTATTGAGAGGATATTGAGGGCAGTCCGCTCAGCTGATAGCAAGTTCCTGGTCTCAGCCTCAACCCAACCTATCTCTCCTGGCCCGAATTCGTCGCCCTCCTTCACGAGGGGCTCGCTCCTTGCTTCTGGATCAAGGATCCTGAATGTCTCTGCGAAGAATCCGAAGCCAGCCATGACGCCCGGAGCCCTCGCTACGACCCTGGCTCTGGTTCTACCCTCAGGAACTACGGAGGAGGCAGTTATGTCAAAAAATGCCCTGTCCTCTTCAAGGAATCCCCTTATCCTTTTTCTGAAAAACTGGTTCATGCATCCACCGCGACCTCTTTCTTCTCCGGCTCCTCAGGTGTCTTCTTGAGGATGCCGAGCCTGTCAATTATGCAAGCTGTGGGACAGGAATCAATTACAGCCTGCGCGTTGGCGTCAACCGCGGACGGATCATCTATGGTCGCGAGGAAATCATCCATGTGCATCGCGCCCTCTGGAGCGGCTTTCACGCATTTCGTGCAGGCTATACACGAGACCTTGCAGACCTTCCTGGCAACAGCACCTTTATCGTGGTTCACGCAACGGATGATAACCCTCTGGGTTTTGGGGACCAGTTGCATTATCCCTCTCGGACAGGCCTCAACGCACTTTCCACAAGCCGTGCATTTCTCCTCTACGACAACGGGTAACCCGTCATCCCCCATATACATGGCATCAAATGGACACGCGGAAACGCAATCACCGAGGCCGAGACAACCGTATGTGCAGGCTTTGTGCCCTCCGGTCACCAGGTGCTCCTCTCTACAACTAGTTGCACCGATGTAAATTGCTCTGTCCTCCGCGAGCTCGCGGGCTCCTCCACAGAGGACAACAGCCACCTTTGGCACCACCGCGGACGCTTCAATCCCGAGTATGGCCGCTATGCGCTCAACCGAGTCCTGGCCGCCGGGCGCGCAAAGATCAATTGGGACTTTCCCCTCCTTCTTTATTATTGCCTCAGCGTATTGCCTGCAACCAGGATACCCGCATCCTCCGCAGTTCGCGCCAGGAAGGGAGTTGTTGATCTCGTCTATCCGAGGGTCTTCCTTTACCGAGAGCCTCGTGTAGGCAACAAAGAGAAAAACAGCGAAGAACAGGGCGAGAATGCCCATGCCGATTAAGGAAACGATTAATGTGTTCATCGGCGCAAATTATAAACCATCCCTGGGTCCCGGAGAAAATGCGCCGCGTTCGCTCACAGAAAATCTTAACTTATAAGAAAGGGCCAAGTCGGTATTTGTCCACCGCTAAGCTGGGGCCTTATAATCTCTCCTTATGATTACGGAAGAAGCTATATACGCTGTTTTGAGAACCATCTACGATCCGGAGATTCCGGTAAACATCGTTGACCTTGGCCTCATTTACGGTCTGAGCATAGAAAACGGGAATGTTGAGATCCTGATGACCCTCACCGTGCCCGGGTGTCCAATGGGCGCCTACATAACCAAAGAGGTTGAGGAAAAGATAAAGGCCTTGGAGGGCGTTCAGAGCGTCAGGGTGGACATAACATTTGATCCGCCCTGGTCACTGGACAGGATGACAGAGGAAGGCAAGAACATCCTGAGGGGCATGGGAATGAATATTTAGCTTGAAGAGGATCACCGCTTGGATAGCTCTTGGTGAGCAAGACATTTCTCCGTGTGGAGCAGACTATCCGCAGGAACAATCTATGCCTTCTCTGGCTTCGGTTTCCTCTTTCCTGTCCAGTCAAGAACGAGCGCGGCAACGATGAATATTGAGGAATAGGTTCCAACGATAATACCCACGGTCAGCGCCAAAGCAAAATCAAAGATCATGGGGCCCGCCAGCACGAGTATCCCAACCAAAACCATGAGGGTTGTCCCACCCGTGAGCACAGTCCTTGATAGGGTGGCGTTCACCGCCTCGTTAAATATGGCGAACAGCCTCCTGTAATCAAGGCGCTCTTTTTCTTCTCCCTTCAGCATCTCCCTTATCCGATCGGATATCACTATGGAGTCGTTTATTGAATACCCAACTATGGTGAGAACCGCCGCAACCGTCGCGCTCGTGACCTCAAGGCCCAAAAGGGTGTATATGCCCATGGTTATTATGACATCATGAAACAGGGCAATGATTGATGCGAGGCCGAACCAGAAGTTGAACCTTATCCAGATATATATTAGCATGAGTAGGAGGCCTATTCCTAAAGCTATGATGGCTTGCTCCCTTAGCTCAGCGCCTATCCTGGGGCCAACCTGCTCGTTCCTGTCAAGCCTTATCGGTGAGCCAAGCGAAGTTTCCATGGCCTTTACCACATCATCAGGGTTCTTGTTCTCCTGATATTTTATCACGAACTCGCCTGCCTCGCCAAAGCTCTGTATCTCGGCCTTGCTGAGCCCGGCCGAGGCCGCTGCGGCCCGCATCTGGGATATGGAAGCGCCGCGCTCAACATGCACCTGGATGAGGGTGCCACCCGTGAAATCAATGCCGAGGTTGAAGCCTTTTATAAGGAACAGGGCTACGGAGAAGACGAAGAGTGCCCCGGAGATTATGTATGTCCAGAGCCTCATTCCCATGAAGTTAACCCTTGGCTCCGAGGGGAAAAAGCTTATGTATCTCATTTTTGCCTCCTATATGGGGAGCTTCTTGGCTTCGCGCACCACGGTCATATAGTCAAAGATTATGCGCGTCACGAAAACCGCTGTGAAGAAGGATGCAATTATCCCTATGGTCAGGACAACCGCAAAGCCCTTTATTGGTCCTGTTCCGAACCTCATCAGGACCAGCGCGGCTATTATGGTCGTCAGGTTGGAGTCAAGTATCGTTATGGTCGAGCGCCTGTATCCAGCCTCAACAGCCGCTCGCGGGCCCTTTCCTGCCCGGAGTTCTTCTCGCATTCGCTCAAAGATGAGAACATTAGCGTCAACTGCCATACCCACGGTGAGAATGAGGCCAGCCATACCCGGGAATGTGAGGGTCGCGTGAAACAGAGCGAGGATAGCCACAATGAGCCACAGGTTGAGGAACAGAGCGAGATCAGCAATGAGACCGCCGATCCTATAGTAAATAGCCATGAAAAGAACGACCACGAGGAAACCCACGATGAGGGCTATCATCCCGCTCCTTACCGAATCCCCTCCCAGGGTTGGCCCGATGCTTCGCTCCTCAACGATGTTGACAGGGGCCGGCAGTGCGCCTGCTTTCAGGACGACCGAGAGGTCCTTTGCTTCCTCCATGGACTCCATTCCGGTTATCTGCGCGTTCCCGCCGGCTATCCTTTCCCTTATAACCGGCGCGGAATAGACCGTCCCATCAAGTATTATCGCGAGCCTTTTCCCAACATTCCTCCCGGTTATCTGCGCGAAACGGGCCGCTCCCTGCCTGTTGAAGGAAAGTAGAACGACGGGCTTGTTCGCTATCTGGGGATCGTTGCCCCCTCCGACAGTAACCTTGGAATCCGTTATGTAAGCCCCAGTTAATTCGGCCTCTGACTTGAGCAAATAGAACCTGCGGAATTTGCGCGCACCGCTTTCCTCAATCCTCCCCCAGACGAACTCGTATCCCGACGGCATTATTGCCTTCACATCATCCCTTGCTAGGATCCGGTTCACGGAATCCACATTATCCTCCGGAACAACTAAGTCCGCGCCCATAACATTGATCAAGGACATGAAAGCCCCTGATGGGCCGGACGCCACGCCTGTTGTATCAGAGGCAGTAGCTGTTGTTTCGGGAACCTCAGGCGCAGGAGCAGATGCGGTCGTATCAACAGGCGCCCCAGAGGCCCCTATGCTCACCCTTCTGTCTATGCGCTCCAGGAGGTCTATGGTCATCTTCTCGTCAGCGAGGAGCTTGAATTCAAGGAGAGCGGTTCTGCCTATAAGGGACCTCGCCCTCTCCCTGTCCATCACGCCCGGAAGCTGGATCATTATCCTATCCCCGCCTATCTTCTGAAGGGATGGCTCTGATACGCCCCACTGATCAACACGGTTCCTTATGACCTCAAGTGCCCTGTCAGTGGCGTCTTTTGCCTCCTCGGGGCTGAGCTTTGACCTGTCAACCTCAAGGATGATATACATCCCTCCCTGAAGGTCAAGCCCGAGGTTAAGGGACTTCTTCTTCAGGCCTTCCAGCTTTGATTTCGGAACCCGGGCTTTCTCATCGGGGCTGAGATTGTAATACCTTGAGTAATAGACGACCGTCGGATAGACGAGCCACCCAGCGGCCACGAGCACTCCTATGACAACGAGCAATTTCCACCTGAGGGCCTTCACTTGTGCCTCCTCTGGTTAGGCGCAAATTATAAATGGGCCGCGCGCGCCCGCGCAATCTGATTAACGGATTTGGTTCAGTCCGGTTTTCCGGGCACAGCTGGCTCGGATTCGGCCTTTGGATTAGAATATGGGCCACCTCCTCTGAGAGGTATGGAAAAAAATGGAAAGATGAAAGGAGATGGCCCATGAACATCACGATCACTAGGACCGTGAGCATCCAGATAGAGCTGGATGAGATAAGTATAGATCAACCTGAGGTCTGGATGAAACTCGTTGAAGAGAAGCTCTCGTGTGCTCTCAGAGAAACAGGCAGGGATATGGCCTCTGAGGCCTTCCAGAGGATAATAACCTCAAAGGCACCCACCAAAGGGATAAAGGAATGGGTGGGCAAATGGGTTAAGACCC
>JBDRYB010000021.1:0-33222 GCA_039803205.1 Caldifarciminota bacterium | reverse complement strand
CACTCGCGCCAGCCGTGAACCTTATGTATCCTCCGGATTGGGATGGGGCTCTGAGAATGATGGAGCCGAAGATGGGTGGGGGAAGGGAATCGGGGGGAGGGGGTTCTGGTGTGTCTCCAAAGAGAGAACCGTAAGCGACCCGGAGGATGGAATCATAACCCACATAGGCAATAAACACATTATTGGTATCCGTAGCCGCTATTGAGCTGACTGAAATTGAACGCACCGTGTCTATTGAATAATAGTTCGTCCCGCAAATCAAATAGGGGAAACGGTCATGCTGGCCAATGGCGCTCAGCAGGTAAGGACCAGGCTTACAGATGTCAGGCCCCCAGAAAAGCCCCTTTATGGTGTCGTTCATGGGGTAGGTTCGGATGTAGTCACATTCATACTTTGGGTTATAATAAACGAGAAAGCCTCGTTCGCACGCTATGTCGTCCACACGCTGACCGCACGGCTTATAATCGTAGTATTGATAGTATTCATACTCAAGGTCGCCGTATTTGTAAGAGCAGCTGTTGGGCACGAGGGAACCCTTTTTATAGTAATAGCTATCCGTAGAGATACTATACCATATTATGCCTCCCATGGGTACGCTCACGGGGCCTCCGACCGAATAGGAGTATCTCCAATAGTAAGGCGGATCAGGTGGATAATACTCTACATAGGAGGAATCAATGAGGATCACACTGAAGTTTCCAAGGGTATCTCCGTCGCCACGGTATATCTTTCCATAGGAGACATAAAAACCGATAAGCGGTCTATTTATGACGAGAAGATCATAATCCGAAGAGCTGTATCCAAGGCCTTTCTTGAACCAGCCGGAGCCCGATAACGACTTATAGTAATAGGTCAGACCTGAGCCAGCTATCACATGTAGGCCCTTATCCACTACTCCTACCCTGAGAACCGGCGGCGATGTGCATGTGCCTATGGTCTCAGATGGCCAGCTGTTTCCCTCAAACCAAGCGTGGACGAGACAATTATCCCCTGATTGATAGACAAGATGAACTGTCCCCTGGCTGTCAACCGCTAGGGCCTCAGGGGTTATCCACCCCTTGCCAAAGCTCCATATCTGCCATGTGGACATGAGAACCCAAACCATACTCTCACCTCCGCTCAAATGTTAAAGCTCGGGATGGCGCGAGGGCAAGCTGGCGTTCAGCTCCAAAAATGTGATCTCCGAATACAATCCTCATATAGGCTTAGTGTCCCTCGTGAAGAGAAACTCATCAGCCTAGAGGCCCCTGAGAGCCAGGATACCCTATTCCATAGCCACAGAGAGGGATGGTGAACCAGGCCACCTCGAGCCGCTTCTAAACCTCTTCACCTCAACTAGGGACGAAAGCAATACCCAAGGCCATCGCGGCGCCACGCAGAGATTCAGGCCTGCATTTATTCCGTTCCGAAAACCTCCCCGAAACGGGTCAGGAGGATATCAGCGGCCTTCGCGGTCCTGTCCGAGAATGTGTTGTAGACCGAGAATCCCCTTTTGACATCACGGACTATCGCGCCAGCGTCAACAGAGGACGAGGGGCAAACCTCTCCCCTTATGCCGTGTTTCTTCAGGATCTCCTCTGCCAACTCGGTATCCACTGGCGCGACCTCAATCAAGGGGTTCTGTATGCCGCGGACCGCCTCAAGGATGAGCCTCTCAAGGATAGGGGCATACCTATTTTTGTCGCGTCTCAGCTCCTCCAATTCCTGTCTCGCTTTGACAACTGCCCTCTCAACAGCCCTATGCTTTATGATCAGGATGTTTTCGAGGATACGATTGCGGGCCTCTCCGAGGCGTTTTGCCCTCTCAGCACAAACCCAGCGGCTCGCTGAGCGCTCGGCCTGGGCTATTATCTCCTGGGCCCTCTGCTTTGCCTCAGAGATGATCCTCTCAGCATCAGACCGAGCGCAAAGCTCAGCTGACCAAGCCTCCGCGTCAGCGGCCTCACGGGCCAGGCGCTCAATCTCATCGCCCATTCTATATGAAGAGGACGAGTATGGCTATGACGAACCCCAGGATCACAGCGGTCTCCGGCAGGGCAACCAGGATCATGATGGGAACAAAAAGCTCGCGGTTCTCCGCCAAAGCGCCCGAACCAGCGGCTCCTATCTTTGCTTGCGCGTAGGCAGTGGCAATGGCAGGGAGGGATACTGCCACTGCTGACGCGATATAGATGAGAGGGTCTTTGCCAGCGTGGGCAGCTGCTTCCTGTGCGAACGCGATCCCGACGAATCCCAATATAGCTCCTGCGGCCGCCAACAGATAAGGTGCGATCCTACGAAACATAGTCCTTTCCTCCTATCCGAAACGGTTTGAAGGTTTTAGTTCCCGTTATGTAGAACTTTGAAAAGAACTCCACGAACTGGAGCCTGAGACCTTGAATGGTCGGGTCAAATATCCCAAGGATAGTGTTCAGGGCGTGGAAAAGTAAGGCAGTAAGGAGCCCTCCGATGAGTATGGGTATCTTTGAATAGAATGTGTTGGCTATCATGGCGAGTATAGCTGAAGCAAGGCCTATTGCCATTAGCCGGGCGAAGCTCATCATGTTTCCTATTGCAGAAAGCATTTCAAGGGGAGCTATGAAACCCTCTGCCCAGACCACAGCGGGGAGGCTCAGACCAATAAGCCCCAATCCAAGCCATAGGCCCGGGTGCGGCAGGAGGCTTGCCAGGCTGAGAATGGCTGTGAGTATCCCGATTATCCCGAAAAATCTCCCCAGCTCGTATATCGCGTGCTTCGGGTGGCCGAGCCTCATGTTGTTTATGAAACCCATGAATATCCCGAGGAGAACCTGGATGACCCCGAATCCAACAGAAAGAAGAAGCATGTGCGTTATGTCGTGGAGACGATGAAGAAGGATAGGCTTCATGCCGAGCGCCTCTCCCATTGTGCCGAAGAATTCCCCATACAGGACCCCGAAAAATACGCTCCAGCCAGATGCCCAGAGGAACAGGTTGGAGAAATCCCTGAGAACCGTTCTGGGTTTTGAGAGCGCCCTCATAAAGCCGAATATGACGAGGGCGAGAATGCCGTAGCCCACATCCCCCAACATGAAACCAAAGTATATGGGAAAGAAGAGCCAAAGGCTCCATGTCGGGTCAAGCGAACCATACATGGGCAGTTGGTAGATGCCAAGGAGTGCCTCGAAAGGCCGAGAAAACCCTGGATTCACGAGCTTCACTGGAACGCGGTGGAACTCCTTTTTGTCCGGCGGCGCGAGGGTGATGGCTACTGGTAGGCCCTTGAGCGCTGAAAGCAATATCCCCTTATCCTTTTCAAGGATCCAACCGTTTATGGTGAATGTGAACCTGCCAGCCCGAGCCATCTCGGATTTTATCCTGAGGCAAGCAAGCCTATCAAAAGCGGTTGCCATGAGCTCTGAGAGGCGCTGTGCCTTCTCGCGGGTGTATCCGAGAAGCGCGCTTTCGGCCTCTTCCAATTTTCTGGGCAGGTCCTTTATCCCCCTCTCAAGCTGCTGAGCCGCTTCCTCCAGGCTCATTGAGGAGAGCTCCTCCGGGAGCCTGAGCTCGTTGAATCCCTCTTTATACAGGAATTCCTTAAGCTCGGGCAGGATTTTCCCTGCTGGGATGATAACTGCAACCCGGTTTCCCGCTATCTCCGTTGCCTCAAGCCGGGCCTCTGCCCCGCGCTCTCTGAGAAAATCACGAACAACGCTGAGGTGCCTAAGCTCATCCCTTGAGAGGGTTATGACAGCGTAATCCTCTCCCTTTGGAGCGAGGCGCAGGGCCGCGGATATAACCCTTTTGTGATCCAACATCACCCTGAGACCCGCCCTCATCTCATCCAACCGCTCAGCCTGCGCCTTGAAATCCTCGTATATTTCCCTCGTTTCCCTGACGATCTCCTCCGGGCTCATCCCGATCGGCTCGGCTTCCGGAAACCCTCCTGCCGCTCTCGCCATCTCCCTGAAAAGGGGCAAGAGGGCCGAAAGGGCTCGCTCCTCCTGCGCTTCCTCGGGGCTGAGCCCCAGCATATCCTCCTCGGCTGGCTCTATGTGGAGGACGCCGCCTCGCTTTATTGCCTCAAGAACCGGCCAGAAATCAGCCTTCTTAGCCGTTATCTCCGCGCGAAGAACCTTGGCGATCAAGAGCGAATAGTTTAACCCAAACCCATGGCCAGAGACAACCGCGTCCCTGAGCTTCTCTGGGCTTTGCCTTCTTCATCAGCCTCATCAGGGTCTTCCTGTGGTATTCTGTAGCCCTCTCCAGCTCATCAAGGATGAGGCTCTTTCCCTTCCTAAGTTTTGGCGTCCCAGTAGTCCTTGGCCCTTCTCAGGACCAGCTCATCGCGAGCTTGAATTGCCGCACCCCTTGCATTATACTTTGACCCGCGATGAAAGGAGGTGCGTCTTGAAGGGAGCTAATTTATTGAGAGTAGGAAGCAGTGCGGTGCTCCTTTTTGGAGTCCTCTCCGCACAGAGCTGGGGCCCAGTGGTCAACCTCTCTAACACCGCTAATAACTGCTCAATATCCTGCCACGGAACCCAGCACAACATAGACGCTGTTGGAGATGTGGTCCATGTCCTCTGGGCCGAAAACAACCGGACTGATTATTATTCAGGAGGCTCGGTTGTCTACCGCCGTTCAACCGATTTCGGGACCACATGGGGCTCAATCATAACCCTAATGACGGTTACCGATCCCCCTGACCCTCCTCCCCACGGCGACACGATCTTTGAGCTGGGCATGGGCCCGAACCACACCTCGCTCTGCGCGAACGGAAACTATGTGCACGCCATATGGGACATAGACTCTGTTTGGACCTACTACATAAACCTTGGGGGCGGTGATACTGATACGGTTGAACGCCATCACTACTGGATTTACTACGCGAGGAGCACCAACGCTGGGGTCAACTGGTCGTCTCCCGTCCTGCTTCACGGGGTTGACTCGGTAGGCTCTGCTCCAGCTATTGCCGCTTCGGGGAACAATGTCTACGCGATATGGCTTGATGATTATGACCACGATCAGTGGATGGACATAACCCTGAGGCGCTCAACGGACAACGGCGCGACCTGGGGCTCTGAAACCCGGGTCTATGAAGCTGGAGATGTCCTTCCCGTCATGTGGCCGGACATCGCGGCTTCTGGAAACTATGTCCATGTGATATTCCTGAAGTGGAAATTGACCTCAATAGACAAGATGTATGCGCGCTCAACCAACGCTGGTTCATCCTGGTCAACCTCAACCCTGTTCACCTCATCCAACACCCTCATTTCCTTTTACGGGTATCCGAGCATAGAAGCGGCTGGAGACTATGTTTATGCCGCATGGGATGACGCTTACTACATAAGGGTGAAGCGCTCAACGGACAACGGCGCGACCTGGATACCTTCGGGATCAGATCAGGCTCTGACAATAGACTCGGCTATGGCACACGGCGGAGGTTGGAGCGTATCGCCCTCCATCGCTTGCGACCCAACAGGCCAGTATGTCCATGTGTTCTGGTGGTTCAGGAACTCCACCTTCAACGGAGAGATACTATACCAATTCTCCGGCAATTACGGAGCCAGTTGGTCTTTTCCAGCCTTGAACGCCTCCGGAAACACCAGATACTGGTCAATACTCCCTTCTACGGCCGCGAGGGACACATGCGCTTGCGTGACATGGTCTGACATGGACCTTCTGGTGAGCGACGCGGACATGTTCTACAGGCGAGTATGCATGCCGAAACCGCTGTATGAGGGGGCCCCGGAGGCCACAGGAGCCTTAACAGGGCTTTCGCTGATCGCTGTGCCGCACAAAGGGAGGTTTGAGGTTCTCTTCTCGGTTCCGCGAGAGGGCTTTGTTTCTCTGGCTCTCTACGACCCATCTGGGAGGCTCGTGAAGGAGGCGTTTAAGGACGAGGCTCCCGCTGGCTATCACAGGGCAACGGTGTCAACCGCGGGGCTTCCGGACGGCATTTATTACCTCGTTCTTTCAACTAGCTCTGGGACGGTAACAGCCAAAGCGCCTGTGGGAGTGAAATAGATTTTCCCTTGAAAAGCCAGGGCCCGGTTATTGCACGAGCCCTCTCTCACCCATTAAACTTTTCCCGTGATAGCTTTGTTTCTGCTCGCGGATGTTCCCCAGGACACCCTGAGGCCAGGGGATATCGTAAAGGTTGAGGTAGCTGGGACGGCTGGTTTCTCTGAAACAGGAGCGGTGGATGATTCCGGTTTTTTATACCTGAGACTGATCGGGAAATTGAGGGCTGGAGGCCTCAGCCTGAGCGAGTTTAAGGATACACTCAGATCTCACCTACTCCCCTACTACAAAGACCCCCTGATACTTCTTTCAATAGAGAACCTTACCCCACCGCAGGTTCTCGTCACAGGAAGGGTAAATAGCCCTGGCTACATCCAGTTCAGAAAGGGGATGACCCTATCGGATGCGGTTCAGGCAGCAGGGGGGCCTTCCTCTGACGCGAGGCTCTCCGGTGTTGTGATAAAGACCAGAAGGGATGGCAAATGGGAGAGCAAAAGGGCCGATCTCGCGGCCATACTTTCCGGAAAAACGGAGGATGTTCCGGTTTATCCCGGCCAGGTTATAGTCGTTCCGAAGGCTTTCCGGCTCTGCACGATGGAGAACTTCAACTTCGTCATGAGCCTCGCGAACACGGGCATGATGATCCTCGCTCTGTATCTTCTCTTTACGAAATGAGAAAGAAACAAGGACTTCTCGCACAGCGCATAACCGACGGCCTCATTATTTACGACCCCGATAAGGATGAAGCCTACACCCTCAACGAGACCGGTGCAACGATCTGGGAGAACGCGGATCTTGGAGAGGATGAAATAGTGAGGTTGCTCACTGAGAGATACGGCATAGAAGAAGACGAGGCGCGGGAGGATACCAGGGCATTCCTCCAAGAGCTCAGAGAAAAAGGCCTCCTGGAGGATGAGTAGAAACTCAGGGCATCTCATCACCCTTCACTTTGGGAAAAGGGTATTGTGGGATTATTCCCCGGAGCTATCGCACTTGTTCAGGGGATTCATAACGAGATTCAGGGATGATGGCCCGCCGGATCTCTTTCTTTCGGTAGGGATAAGGGAGCAGGAGGGTTTCTTTGAGACAGACGGAAATTCCTGTTTCTTCAGGGAGACCCCGGCTGAACTGGATTTCATCAGTCTGCTCTCATACTGGACGAGGAACTTATTGGCGAGGCATGCGCGGGATGCTCTTGTCCTCCATGCCTCAGCTCTCAGGACGAGGCGGGGGGCTCTATTAATGGTGGGCCCCGGAGGATCAGGAAAGACCACTCTCGTTAAGGCTCTTTGTTCCGAGGGCTACGGCTTTCTCGCGGAGGACGGAGCGCCCGTGAATCTGTGTGACGAGACCGTTTCCCCCGCGATGCCGATGTCGTTCCTTCCGGATGAAATATCAGGACCCACAAGGCTTTTCAGGGTGATCTCCCTCACATATGCGCCAGGCCTTCGGATATCCTTAACAGAGCTCATGGGTCGTGAGGCGGCCCTAGTGCTTCTCAGGGAGAACTTTAATCTGAGGGCAACCGGCTCCCGGGGCCTGGAGTTCATTGCAAAGCTGAGCGAAAGAGGTATTGTCAGCCTCGTTTATCCGAGCAAGGAGGAGGCCACGGAGGCAATCCGGAAAATAGCGGAAAAATGAGCGGACCCGACGAGGAGCTTGCTGAGGCTCTGGTTCTTCTGACAAGGGAACACATTGAGGTTGAGGATTGGCAAGTCATCAGAGACCTGGCTCTTAAACATGGGGTTTTGGGCCTCATCTATCCGAATGTGGAATCAGATGAAGGGAAAAGGGCCCTTTTTCCCGATTACGCGAGGCAGGCCTCGCTCTCCTTGGCGCACTTGGCAATACTCTCGTATCTGAGAGATGCCGGACTGGAATTTCTGCCAATGAAAGGCTCTTCCCTCATTGCCAGAGGACTATACGCGCCCCAAGAAAGGCCCATGCTGGACATAGATCTCCTGGTAAAACCTGGGGATATCCAAGGATTCAGGAGTATCCTTTTATCAAAGGGGTTTTTGGATGTCATCGCTAGCCGCAAGGGATTCGTCATGCACAGGGGAAAGTTGAGTGTTGATCTGCACATTTATCCGCTAAAACCGGAGCTCTACATACCACCAAAACCACTCTGGGCTCGTTCTGTCAATGGTTTTCTCTCTCCTGAGGACGAGCTGATAATAATCTCAGCACACGCGGCCTTGGGCTCGTTCACATTTGGCCCGAGGCTCATCTGGCAGGAGGACGCCAAAAGGATTCTCAGACTGGCGGACCCAGAAAAGTCCCTTGGATTAGCGCGAGCTCTTGGGCTTGAGGGGTGCGTTCTGAGGCTTTTAAGGGCAAAAAGCACCGATATCGTAATGGCACAGCGTCAACCCGGCAGGCTCAGAAAGCTCGCGCTCGCCTGGGGCTCCGGGGCCAACAAAGGCCAGAGGGCAATGTGCATAGCGATGGCCTTTGGTGACAGGATAGAGAACCTCATCCGTTCCATAAAGGGTTGTGTTTGATCCGCCTTGAGCTGGCCCCTTATAGTTTGACCATCTCAAAACCCGTAAGGAGGTTGTGATGAAAAAGCTAATAGGAATAGCGGCGGCGAGCGGGCTGGCCATAGCGCTGGTTGCCTGCGGAGGAAAGTCAAAGGGCGTAGAGTATGAGGACAGCTCCTTTGGTCTGAGTCTGAAACTGCCCGGAGGCTGGGAGCAGACCAACAAGGAAACCGAAGAGGGCATGACCACTGTGGATTTCAAGAAGGGCGACCTGGATGCAAGCATCATATACGGAGAGGCAGAGGGGCTTGAGGCCTCTGGACTCACCCCGAGGGATTTCATGGACCTAATGATGGCCGAATTCGCTGGCACTGATGCCACACTCCAAACCATTCACGAGGGCTCAACAGTCATAGGCGGCGTTCAGGGATACGAGAAGACCTTCAAAGGCAAGATAGAAGAAGGTGAGGGAATAGCCAGGACCATAATCCTCATAGAAGGCGACAAGATGTTGTTTATGGTCATGGCGCACGAGGGCGCGGATGAGTTCACGGCCAAAGACAAGAAGGCAATGGATGAGTTCGTAAACGGCCTGAAGTTCTAGTTATTTGCAGTGGTAGATAATGATCCCCCGCGCGGGGGATCATTTTAATTGCAAAATCCCAGCTCGGTAAGCTAGAATTTAAGGCCTATGGATATAAGGGAGGTATTTCCTGAAAGCAAAGAAATAGATGAGATATTCAAGCGCATAGGGGTGGATCCGGACGGCGCGAGGGTCATGGCGCCCAAGACCCGCTTCCGCTTCTTTTACATTAGGGGCCTCAGGGCTCCCGCCGCTAACATACTCAAACAGGAAGCCCTCTCATATGGTGCGGAGTTGGCAGTCTCAATCGGGGTCATAAATTGTTCTGTAAAGCTCACGGACGCGCTCCTGTGGGGGGATGAGAGAAGGCTCTCGCTCCTCGCCGAGAAGATCCGCGGCCAGGTTTACGGCCTCGGTGATCTCGCGGAGGCCCTTATATCAGCCCTATCTCAGCAAAAACCCGTTTGGGTAGCGAACGGTAAGGAAATAGGGTTCGGAAAACCTCTGATAATGGGCATCCTTAACATCACGCCCGACTCCTTCTACGAGGGCGCCAGATGCGAAAACCCTGTTGAGGCGATTGAGCGTGGGCTCAGGATGGCCGAGGAAGGCGCGGACATACTTGACATAGGCGGAGAATCAACGAGGCCCGGTTCTGAGCCCGTCCGTGCGGAGGAAGAGCTGAGACGGGTTATCCCTACCATTGAAGGGCTTAGAAAGGCTCTGGGCAAGGATTTTATCATTTCGGTTGATACATACAAAGCCGCGGTAGCCAGAGAAGCTATATCAGCTGGCGCTGATATCATCAACGATATATCCGGCCTGGGATTTGACGAGGAAATGGCGAAGGTGATCGCTGAAACACATGTGGGGTTGATAATTATGCACATAAAGGGAACCCCGAAAGACATGCAGGTTAATCCGCATTACGATGACACGATAGGGGAGATCCGCGATTACTTAAGACGGAGGCTTGATCTCGCGATTCAGCATGGGATAACTCCAGAGCGTATAGCGATTGATCCCGGAATAGGGTTTGGGAAAAGGGTTTGCGACAACCTGCTGATCCTGAAGAAGATCCCGGAGTTCAAAACCCTTGGTCGCCCCATTGTCATAGGACACTCAAGGAAGAGCTTCATAGGCAAGGTCCTTGGGGTTGAATCCGCTGATGAGAGGCTTTTTGGTTCCCTTGGGGTCGCGGCGATATCCGCTTGGCTCGGCGCTGATGTGATAAGAACCCACGATGTGAAGGAGACCGCTCAGGCGGTAAGGATGGCAAAAGCAATAGCCTCGCCGGAGGATTACCTGACTTGAATATAGGGCTTCTCCGCTTCCTCGGTTTCGGAATAATAGACGCCCTGGACATAATCCTCGTGACAGTGCTAATTTACCAATTTCTGAAGCTTTTCCGGGGGACAAGGGCGCCATACATATTCATAGGGGTTCTCATAGTCATAGCTGTTGGGGTATTGGCCCAGGTCCTTGATTTCCCGAGCCTCAGCTGGATCATAGACGCGGTAAAGACAATAGCCCTGGTCGCTCTGGTAATAATATTCCAACCTGAGATAAGGAGAGCGTTGGGCCTGGTTGGCCAGAGGCCTTTTTTCCGTGGGCTCATAAGGGAGAGCGTCCCCATAGACAGGATAGCCGATGCTTCGTGCGAGCTGCGCGAGCGCGGCCTCGGCGCCATTATCGTGATAGAGAGGCGCATGGGCCTGAGGGAGTTCACGGAAGAGGCTGTCCCTCTCAATACAGAGTTTTCTGTTCCGCTCTTAATTTCCCTTCTCCTACCGGATTCGCCCTTGCACGATGGAGCGGTGATAATCCGTGAGAGCACCATACTGGCCGCGAAGGCAATCCTTCCGGTATCAAGGAACCTTCCGCCAGAGCTTTACGGCACGAGACACCGGGCGGCAGTTGGGATAACAGAAGTTTCGGACGCTATAGCAATAGTGGTTTCTGAAGAAAACAGAAACATAAGGGCATGCGTCGGGGGAAGGCTATCCGCGCCCCTTTCAAAGGAAGGGCTTCTGAGCTTCTTGGACAGGGAGTTGGGAAATGCGTAGGGGCTGGGGAATGAGGTTTCTCGCGTTCGTGTTGGCAATACTTCTCTGGTTTTACGCGAAGACGCAAAGGACATACAACATAGAGATACTAATTCCAGTGGAATACAAAGGGCTTTCTAGGGAGCTCGCTTTCGTTGAGAGACCTGACTCTTTCGTGGTTGCTGAGATCACGGTGAAGGGAACTGGGCTTCTGGCCTTGGTTTTTCTCAGCCCAAGGCTCACGGTTGATCTGAGCAGGGTTAAGCTCGGGAGAAATACGATAACAATAAGCCCTTCAGATCTTGATACGAGAGGATTGGACATCGGGGTGAGGGGATTCAGGCCACAGGAGCTTGATTTCATCCTTGACACGATAGCCAGAAAGCGCCCAGCGGTCGTGCCGGAGATCAAGGGCGAACCGGAGAAGGGCTATGTGGTCTCAGGCCTAAGGGCAACGGGCTCGCCTATTGTTGAAGGGCCAGGGGTCCTGATAATGCAGACCAGGGAGATCCACACAGAGCCAGTGAACATAGCTGGAAGGTGCTCGGGATTCAAGGCAATGACGAAACTTATCCCGCCGTTCCCCTCCGCGAAGATACAGCCCCAGGAAATAGAGGTTGAGGTCATCATAGAGCCGCTGAGCGCTAAGAGCTTGGCTGTTCCAGTGGTTATTGAGGGAAAGCGAGCTTGGTTATCGCCGGATTCTGTTGTGATAACAATTGAGGGACCGGCCAGCCTCCTCTCCGCTTTTTCCGGAACACCGGGCAAGATAAGGGCTGATACTCTCAGCTCCGGGACATACAAGCTGAGCCCTGAGATAAGGCTTCCGAAGGACATAAGGCTTGTGAAGATGGAGCCGGATAAGGTGGAGGTGAGGGTGTGGTGAGGTTTTCCGCTGTGGTTCTCGCTGGTGGCTCAGGAAGGAGGTTCGGCGGCCCCAAACATAAAGCATTGCTAGCGGGTAGGCCGTTGTTCTTCTGGTCTCTCAGAGCATTTCAGGCGCATCCGGATATAGGAGAAATCATACTCGTCTTCCCGGAGGGGGAATCTTCAGCATCCGAGCACATCAAGGGGCTGTTTCCGAAGATGAGCGCGGTGGTCCCCGGAGGTCCTGAGAGGACAGACTCAGCGAGGGCGGGGGTTTCTGCGGCCAAGGGGGAGTATGTTCTAATACACGATTCGGCGAGGCCCCTCGTTTCTCTTGATCTGATCACCAGGGTGATCAGGGGGCTTGAACGCCACCCAGCTGTTGCTCCTGCGATACCAGTGAGAGATACCCTAAAGAGAGCCACGGGCGAGCTCGTATTCAAGGGACCGGACCGTGAGGGGCTCTTCAGGGTCCAGACTCCCCAAGGGTTCAAGCGCGAGCTCATCCTGAGGGCCTATGATATCGCAAGAGGGCCCGCGACGGACGACACGACGATCCTTGAGGAGACCCTTGGGATTCAAAGCATCATGGTCCCCGGAGAGGAATCAAACATCAAAATAACGGTCGGGGATGATCTCCTCTTAGCCGAGAGGCTCATTGGCAAAAGAAGGACAGGATTTGGCTGGGACGCTCACCCGTTCAGGAAGGGAAGGCCTTTGATCCTTGGAGGCATTGAGCTCCCATCGGAAAAGGGCCTCCTAGGCCACTCCGATGGTGATGCTCTCTGCCACGCGGTAATTGACGCTCTTTTGGGCGCGTCGGGGCTCGGGGATATAGGCACGCATTTTCCGGACTCTGACCCGAAATACGAGAATGCCAACAGCCTTTCCCTCCTGAGGGAAACCGTTGAGCTTTTGGAAAAAAGGGACTTCATGCCCGAGTCCGTTGATGTTACCGTGATAATCACCCAACCAAAGCTGGGGCCATACATTGAAAAGATCAGAGACAGCCTCGCGTCTGTGCTCGGGATAAGCCCCGAACTTATTTCGGTCAAGGCAAAATCCGGAAACAAGCTGGGTTTCGCTGGAGAGGGAAGGGGTTGCGAGGTGTTCGCGGTCGCTGGGGTGAGAGAGCTGGCGGTTTGACGATGGGGAAGGTTATCCGTGCTCTTCCCGGTATCTTCAATTGCATGCAGAATTTTCCCTAGCTAGCCTATAGACCTCAAGATACTCCGAGAGCTTTTCATGACCCCACGCGAACCTTTTCCCGAAATCCGCTATTCGTCTTCTATCCCACTGCCTTCTGAGGGCCTCGGTTATTCCCCTCGCTATATCCAAAGGGTCACGGGAATCAACGAGAACGCAATTGCCCTCTCCGACAAGCTCCTGCGGGAGAGCTTTGTCCGCGAGGAAGGGGGTCCCGCACAGCATTGCCTCCATGTAGCTCAGGGCGAAACCCTCTGAGTGGCTCGGCAGGGCAAAGAGATCAGCCGCGTTGTAATAAAGGGTCATTCTTTCCCTGGGGACAGGTCCTACAAGCGTTATCCTTTCCCATAAACCAAGCTCAGATATTAGGGCTCTGGCCTCGTGTTCGCGAGGCCCATAGCCTATCATGATGAGGCGCTCTTCCCCCTTCAGAAAGGCAAAGGCTCTTATGAGTTCCTTTTCGCCCTTGCGTCCGGTCATTATCCCTGAGAACAGAACGATCCTCCTTTCGGTTGGGAGACCGAGCGCTGCTCTCGCCTTGTCTCGTGACATCGTGCTGAAAAATTTTGGATTCACCGCATTTATTATCACCCTTGCCGGCGCGCTCCACCAAAGCCCAAGTCCTCTTGCTTCCTCAAGGACATGGGGATGAACCGTGATGATAGCATCCGAGAGCCTCAAGCTGTCCTGGAAAAGGGCCTTAATCCGGGCTAGGCCATCGGGATCTGCTCCGGTGTATGTTATATCGTGGACAGAGTGAACGCTGAGAACCACGGGCCCCCGATAACCCAAGGCCCTAGCAACCGGGACGAAGAAGAACGAGGGGATGTGGGAGTGGATGAGGTCCGGCCTGGCGGCCTCTAGAACGCTCCTGACCCAATATGCCTTGCCTATGCCTTTGAGCCGGCTACCCCTTGCGGCGCCGCCTGCCCTCAGGACGCTCACGGATGGTTTCTGTCTGAGGGGGAGAAGGATTGCCTCGCGCCCCCTGGGGAAGTGATGAACCGGGATCCCGTCAACAACCGTGTCTGGTGCTCTCCTGTTGTGCGCGAGGATCTCAGGGCGGTGGCCTGCTTCAAGGAGGGCCTCTGAGAGCTCCCAGATGTGGGTTGCTATTCCGCCAGCGGATTCTCCGCCCTTCTCAAGGGGCAGATAGCCTATCTGAAGAACCCTCAAACCCTCTCCCTCCTCTCCTTCTCGCTCATATCCAATATAATAAACCCCGGAGGGGCCTCAGTGCAATTCGCATCCCAGAAGCTTTAGAATTTGTCCCTCAAGGAGGCTAATTTGATGTTAATAGCCATTTTCGCTCAGGTCTATACCGTTGCGAGGATAGACCTTCCTGAGCTCAAATACGGGCTTACGGAGTCCGAGGTGATGAGTCAGCTCAGGATCAAGGTTGGAGACCAGATCAGATATGATGACATAGACAGCGCGGTTATCCGAATGTTCTCCTCCGGGTTCTACGAGGATGTGAGGATATACGGAACGGTGATTGGCCAAGGCCAGATAAGTCTGAGATTGGAGCTGGATCAGGTTCCACGGATATCCGGCTGGGAGTTCAAGTTCGTCAGGAAAGTAAAGACCAAGCAGTTGGAGGACAGCTTGAGGGTCCACCTCTCTAAGGGCGCGACCAAATACAGGCTATTCGCCATAAAGACCACAATTGAGAGGATATATCAGGACAAGGGGTATCTCAAAGCAAAGGTTGAGCTCCAGGTCCTTGAGCCGGATGAGAACGGGAAGGTTAAGGTAAGGATAATCGTTGACGAGGGAGAGAAATACAAGATAGGCAGGATAAGAATAGAGGGAAATAGCGCGTTCTCGGATCACCAGCTCGCTGGCCACTTTCAGAACAAGGAGCAAAACTGGTGGAGGAGGATGTTCAGGCAGGGGAAGTTTGATGAGGAGAAGTGGTATCAAGACCTCGCTAATCTTGAAAAGTTCTACAAGGATCACGGGTATCCGAAGGCAAGGGTTGACTCCTTTAAGACGGAATACATGAGAGAGGGTCTCATGCGCCTCGTGGTATATGTTACCGAGGGCCCGAGGTGCAGGTTCGGAGAGGTAAGCTTTGAGGGGAACACGGTTTTCCCTGATTCAACTCTTTTGAAGGTGGCGGGCCTGACCAAGAGGAGGAGCTGGCTAGAGCGCCTGAAATACAACCTCTTTTGGAGAACCCCTTACTCAGACAGCTCCTACAACAAATCTAGGGTCGATCTCGCTGTTGCGAATCTGGCGGGAGTCTATGCTGATTCCGGATACATATATGCGATGGTCAACCCAGAAGAACACCAGTCAGACAGCTTTATAAATGTAAAATTTAAGATAGACGAGAATTGGAAGGTGAAGGTCAGGAAGATTGACATAGCTGGGAACACTCGGACATACGATTATGTTATAAGGCGTGAGCTTGACCTCATGCCAGGAGAATATTTCAACAGGGACAAGGCCGTGAAATCCATTCGCGATCTCTATTATCTAAACTATTTTGAGAATGTTGACCTGCAGTTCAGGCCCCTCGCGGACTCGGAATGGGTTGATGTCGTGTTCAAGGTATCCGAAAAGCCAACGGGTCAGATAGGCGCTGGCGCATCATATTCGGGCATAGAGGGTCTTTTCTTCAACGCATCTGTTACGGAGCCGAACTTCATGGGAAGGGGCCAGCATGTCTCGGCCATGATAGATTGGGGCTCCCGTCGCCAGAACTACTCCATAGGCTTCACTGAGCCCTGGCTTTTCGGGAAACCGCGCTCGCTTGGCGGAACCATATACAGCCTCACTCGGTATTACCCTTACCAGTATAACCAGAACTCAATGGGCGCGAACGCCATGTATTCCCAGTGGATATGGTCAGACCTCTGGCGCTTTTCTCTTTCTTACCGGCTGGAATGGATAAGGGTCTACAACATATCCTCCGCGTATCAGGGTTTCCCCCTTTACGAGTTCTGGGAGAACAGGGACAGGCTCCTATCCTCAACGCTCTCATTAGGGATAACATACGACTGCCGGAACAGGATATTCAATGCCTTCAAGGGCTACAACGCTGGCTACACCTTCAGCATAACTGGCGGACCCCTCGGAGGGGATGTTAGCTACACAGAGCACGGGATAAACGCCTCGTTTTACAAGGCATACAGTAAGGATAAGCTCGTTTCAGTCCTCATGCTAAAATGGGGCTCGCTCTTCGGCATAAACACTGGAACAGATGTGCCTTTCTACGAATATTATGTCCTGGGGGATATCGGACCGTATGGGCTAAGGGGCTATGGATATAGGTCTGTGGGGGTTGAGGCAGCTGGAAATGTCATAGGAGGGAGACACTATTTCATAGGCACATTCGAGGAGCGGTTCAGAATATCCGAGCAGATGTATCTCGCCGCTTTCTTTGATGCTGGCCAGTCCTGGTGGCGCCTAAACATGGTTGATTTCACAGAGCTCAAAAAGGGCGCTGGAGTTGGGGTTCGGGTTGAGGTTCCCCTTCTCGGCATAATAGGCCTGGACATTGCATATGGGTTTGACAACGACGGGGGAAAGTGGGTGCCCCACATCCAGTTCGGGCCAGGATACTAGCCCGGCCTATGGACCAGGTCCCCTCTCAACAGCGAACTTGACTATCTTGGTTTCCTTACCGAAAACGACCCTCGCCATGTAGACATCTGGCCCGAGGCCAGATACATCTATCTCCCTCTCCTCCATAGCCCCACCTGAGACCTGCCATCTCCTTGATAGGACCCTCTCTCCCCCGAATGTGAATATCTCGCAGAGCAGCTCGCCCGCCTCAGGCACATAGAACCTGAGCCATATCCTTTTGCGCGCTGGGTTCGGATAGAAATAAACCCGGTCAAGGGCCTTCCTGCCTGATGCAATGAAGCCGTAAGGATTCTGCGACATGCAGGATGTGTGGCGCTCGTCATGCCCGATCTGGGGCCATATCCTTATGGTATCAGGGGTTCGCCATGCAACGAGATTGCCGAGCGAATCCGCTATTATCATCTCAAGGGCCCTGTCACCGACGATGTTTCCTAGAGCAGGGGCCTGTGGGGCGTTTCCCTCGAGCTCAAAGGGAAATCCCGTTGCCAGTTTTCCCTTGGCATCATACGCGAATACCCCCATTCGGGATATGGCGATGAGCAGTTTGCCCTCGGCGAATACGGGCGCTGAGTATCCTCTGAGAGAATCCCTCTGTATGTAAGGCAGGGCAATTGGATAACCTGAAACAAGAGCGCCATTTGAATTGACGCACCAGAGCCTTCCCCCTGAGACCCATGCGGCTTCCAAGAGGCCATCCCCCTCAAGGTCTCCAAGGGCTACGGGGGTCATTATCGGCTTATCAGCCTCTCGCTCCCACTTCTTGTTTCCCCTCATGTCAATGCAAGTAATGTAGCCTGTGCCGTCCCCCTGATTGGAGAAATAGATGACCTCTGTCTCGCCGTCTGAGTCAATGTCTCCGATGCCGGGCCACCCATAATTCGGGAAGGGCGACGGGTCTCCTTTTGGAAAACCAGAAAGCTCGTGTCCTGCCGAATCAAAAAGGTGAAGCATGTTGTCCCCTGAGACGAGGACTATCGTGTCCCCGATGAGGCCAGGGGCTGTCCTTATCGCTCCGCCAGGCCTCAGCTGGAATACGGTGTCCATTTTGGCCTGTGAGGGGTTCCACCTCAGGCAAGCAAACCAATTTCCGTCGTGGCCAAACAGGATCTCGTCTCTGCCATCACGGTCAAGATCCGCTACAGAGGGGCTGGCCCTCATCTGGGTTCCGAGGCTTATGGGGAATCCTGGGAAGGGATCCGCCTTTCCGGGAGCAATGTCGTCCTTGGCCGAGAACGCGTAGAGCTTGCCACCCGCTGTCCCAAAAACCACCTCAGCGATCCCATCGCCATCAAGGTCTCCTGCGGCAGGGACGGACTGGATGAGCCTGTCGTCCTGGTAATAATAGAGGGTGTCCAGAGAATCTCGAACAGACGAGAAGAACCCGTCGGAGTTCCCAAAGTAAGGTGTTCCATCACCCCCGAAAGCGTATATGTTTGCGATGAACTTCGCCCAAGTGCCCACGGTATCAACCCTCCCTACCCTCGCGACCAATACCTCCTGTCCGCCATCCCCATCCAGGTCTGCCAGAAGCGTCATTGGGGTCCTTTCTTCAGGCCCGCCCGCCGCCCTCCTCCAGGCAACCAGATCATTCCTAACCTGAAAACTCATGGGCCTTCCCTGGGCGGATACCCCGTGAATGAATACGCCGGTATGGCCGCCTCGGTTTGCCCTCGTATCAGGCGTCGTGTATGGGCCTAGCTCCGTGTTGTTTCCCTGGTAATAAGGATCGCGTGGGGAACCAAACCAGTCCTCAGGGTAGCTCCCCCAGTATTCAAGGTCTTGGACATGATCCGCCTCTTCAAGGTCAAGGCCCATGGGCCTTACAGCGTTCATCTCGTAGTAATCGGTTGACTCTATTATTGCCTGATCAACATGCCACACCAGAAGCCCCTCCCCCGGCAAGAGGAAATCCCACTCCCCATACTGAGGCCCTATCACAACCCCATCTTTCCAGAGAGGGAGAACCGTTCCGTCGCCGTTGAGGTCACGCAAGCGGTTCTCAACCATGTAATATTCTCGCTTGTTTAGCTTTACCTTTACGAACCTCGGCGTTCCCTCATGGCCCACCGTGTCCAGAGAGCCTGTCCTAGCGCAGGCCGGATAGACCGTTATGGTGGTATCCTGGGATTTCGGGATGATCTCGCGCCATATGCTGTCCCCGATAAACCCCCTCCCGAACACATAGTTCTTGAAATACCAATTCATCCAGTCCAACCTGCTCCAGCCTGAGTGGAGAACCGGATAAAGTCCGGGCGGAATACCCCTTTCTTTGTCCTCAAGGTATGGGGCTGAGCCCTGGATGTCCCAGGCGCCAACCCCTATTCCCTTGTAATAGATGTCATAGAGATCGGGTATCTGCCAGATGAGGTGAGTCATCTCGTGGACGAGGGTGGCCTGAAGCCTTATCCTCCAGCCATCCTGGGTCATCTCCTCCGGCATTACCGTGCAAGACCAAATTGTGTCCGTGCCGTTGTTCGCCAAAAGGTAAGGCGAACCGAAGTAGTAATAGAACGCGCCAGCAAAGGCTGTTAGCGCAGGGATGTCAAAGGGCGTATCATACATTACATCTGTCTGATACGGCGACCCGGCGTGAAAGAGCATCACCAGAGGCAGAACCCCCTCCATGTAATCAGGCGTCCCGTCACCGTCCAGGTCGTTGAAGTCAACACTGGGATCAAGGTCCGCGGCCTCAATAGCATCCTTTATGAGAACGACTATTCCCTGGGCCCAGAAATCCCAATCCCCGTAATAGCGCATCTTGTGAGGCAATTGATAAGCCGAGTCCTTTGCGTCCGGCTTAACGATATACTCAACCCTTACCCCTCCCATTGTCTCCTCTCCAAAATACTTTTGCGCCATCTCCATTATGCGCTCAAAGTAGACCCTATCGTGAGGAGGATCATAGGTAAGCTCGCCCTCTGTGCCCTGAGACACCATAATGAACTTACCGTCCCCAGTCGTCTCCGGATCATCCGGGTCCTCCTTCTGGAACTCAACCCTGAGAACGAGAACCCTGACCACCAAAGGCGAATCCGGGTTCAGGTTTTGGACCCTCCAACCGTAATCAAGGGGATTGAGACAGTAGTTTATTGGCGTGAATTCTCGCTGAACCTTTATGTCTTTCTGCATTGCCTTTATCCCTTCAGGCCCGAGCTCGCCAGCCAACGCGAGGCCAAGGGGCAAGGCGAAAAACAAAACTTGCCTCATATTTAGATTATAAACCGCTTGCGGCCCTTAATTCCATTTGTCCGCTCAGATAAGGCCGCTTCATAATTAGACCATGCTTCCTTATTTTTTGTTTCTGATCTTTCCCCAAGAAAGGGTGGATTCCCTGTGTCTTGCGGGTCGTCATCGCAGAGCGCCCAGCTCAGAAGCGCCCAGCAAACCTTCTGTGTTTGCGGCTCAGTATGGTTATCCTGGCCAGGGGCCGCCCGTATTTCCGACAGAGGACAAGGCTCCTTTGTTCATAGGCCTCGGCGGCCCCGAGACCCTTTTGATAGACACGGACTATGTGCAGTCCGGGTTCATCTGGGTCCTTGACAAAGGGGTTCTCATCGTGGACGGCGCGCTCCTGGACCTCTCAGGCCACTTGATATGCACCGGTGGAGGCAAGGTCTTCCTCCTGGATGGCGCGATCCTCAACTTCAACCAGTTCTATGTTGGCCAGTATTATCTTTGGCTAACGGACAGCTCCAGGTTTGAAGCATATGATTCTGAGGTGGGTGCTAATGGAACCATGCACTATGTCTACCTGGAAAAGAAGAGCACTTATATAGCTAAGCGGACGAGATTTCCGGATTGGACATTTCGCCAGGTCTACAACCGGGCCACGCTCATCCTTGAGGATGTCTACCATGTTGGGGACATACGGCTTGAGGATTCCTGCTACATATACATCACCCGTTGCGATACCCTCATGCCATGGCTCCAGCTGCCCGGCGGATCGGTTGTTGATGTTGCTTTTCCGGAGCCTGAGTATGTGGATCACTACGAGTTTTCGGACGCGACACCAGGAGTGGATGGAATAGGGTATAAGGTCATAATTGACACCTCCTGGAGGTGCTGGTGGTCTATAGCGGCGTGGCCCAGTTGTTCTGCCACAATAAGAAATTCCGAATTAAGGGGATCCGCGGTGGGCCTGCCCGGCGCTGACACCCACAGGGTCTATGGGATATACGATTTCAGAGAGCACACCGACCTCAGGGTTCCCCTGACGGACAGATACCTTAGATTCGTGAACACCTATATATGGTGGTGGAACTGGAAGCCAATGGGTAAAACGGTTTTCTACATGGACTCGTGCATGTTCAGCGAGCTGGTGGGAAAGGACTCCTCTGAAACATACGCTACCCGTTCAATCTGCGATGGCGCTACGATCCACCTTGGTTCCGAGGGCAACTCCTTCGTCCAGTTCGCCGACGGCCAGGTCTGGTCTTTTGTCGCCTCTTGGCAGAGATCAACTCTCCTCCCTGAAAACACCTATGTGGTCCCGCTCTGGCCTTACCAGGTTTTCAACATAGCACATAGCCATTCCCACATGCTCTGCATCAACTCCAGGTTTGAGGTTCAGCCCTTCGCTTTGGATACTGCTATAGTCATATTTTCAGCCATAGATACCTTGGATACCCTGGCGCCAGGCTCCCTTGCGCCAGTGACCGGTTCCGCGTGGATTAGCGCTGGCCCGCAGAACCCTGTCCGGCTCAAAAATTATCGCCTTTATTGGGCGCGGGATGAGAATCCTTCCTGGAACCTCATTGTGGATTCAGCGGGAGAGGTTCACTCTGACACCTTGGGTTTCTGGAACACCCTGGGACTTCCACCTGGAGATTATGACCTCAGGCTTACGGTCTGGGATGATGCCGGGGACAGCCTATCCGCTTTCATAGATGTTGTCCTTGCGAGTATGAGAACAGGCGAGCGCGAAGGATCTGCGGGTCTGTCTCTCCAGATATTTCAGGAGCACGACGGATAATACACTTCTTTTGTGCTTGATCCGGGCCGCGCTCGCGGTTGATAATCTGAGCAGTAAGGAGTTTTTTATGCCTCGGAGGAATCTTTCGGCCGAAAAGAGGGTGAGGCAATCAGCGAAGCGGCGCCTCGCCCACAGGGCTGTAAAGACTTACATAAAGAACAGGATTAAGGAATTCAGAGCTGAGAAGGATGAAGCCAGGAGGGCAGAGCTCCTCAGGGTCATATACTCTGCTCTGGATAAGGCCGTCAAACGAGGGATATATCATCCCAATACCGTGGCAAGGAAGAAATCCAGGCTAGCCTCGTCCAGCGGGAAATGATCTGGGCGGATAGCTCAGCCCGGTGAGAGCGCCTGCCTTACAAGCAGGAGGCCGACGGTTCAATTCCGTCTCCGCCCATGGCTCGGGAGCGCGGATATTTTGTGCCTCGGATAAATCCTCGCCGAGATCCCCCCAAATCCTTCAAGGCCCAAGTTCAATTGTTATTATACCCAAATTAGCTGGCACTCCACATCCTGAGAAAATTGCCAGATTCACCCACGATGATTAGGGTTTTGGTGTCAAAGTTGAGATCAACGGACAGCGGAAACGCCCTTGCGTGGACCAGCTATCCAGAGATAGACCCCTGGGTTAAGGCTTATTCTGTTGTTGCCCTTGCTTAGCTGACCAACATAAACGAGCCTGCCGTCGGACGCGTATATTGAAACCCTAAAGCTCTCGGTGGTTCTGAAGGATAGCCCCCCCGGAACCCCTCTACATGTTATTGTCTCCATATTATTCAAGGTTTCCTCTTTCCCTACCGGCGGGCAAAGCTCCTCCTGATTGGGCTCCACGGCCGAGTAGCTTACTGATGGCGATGAGATGGCGAGGGTGATATTGCCGTAGCCCGAGATCGAGGTAACGCTCGGGGTTATATTCGTAAGGACAGGCTCACACTCCGAAACGCAAGCTGGATAATCACCATACTGGGTCATCGTCAAAAGGAATGCGTAAAGCCCGCTGTTCAGCCCGAATGAGCTGGTTGAACCAACCAGGACAACATCCCCGTTTGGGGTTTCAGCGACAGCCCTGCCATAGTCGTAATCGTCTGCCCCTACTTCAAAACCCCCAAATGTCCTTGCCCAGAGCAATCCTCCATCGGAGCTCAGCTTTACCAGCATGGCCTCGTTGCTTCCCAGGCCATAGCTCTCTGTGGTTCCACCTATAATCAAACCGCCATCCTGGGTCTCCGCAACCGAATAAGCGTAATCGTTATTGGAGCCCCCGATTGTCCTAGCCCAAACCAGGCCCCCGGACGAGTTGAGCTTGAAAACAATGAAATCGTATCCGCCAGCGCCAAAGGCATTTGTTATCCCAGCTACGACGAACCCGCCATCAGAGGTCTGAATTACTGAGTGGCCTATGACCGATCCAGATCCGGATGAACTGCTTACCACGACAAACCAAACTCTCAGTCCGGATGAATTCAAGAGGAGCACCGGAGCGTTGTCCACCCCAGGAGGCCCGTAGCTGGTTGTGCCGCCAGTTATAACGAATCCGCCGTCCGCGGTTGGGGCAATCCCGTTGCCGTAATCGTTACCGGTCGCGCCGAAGTATCTCATCCAGCCGCCGTAGCTACCGTCCGAATTCAGCTTTAGAAAGACCAGATCATACCCGTTCCCCCAAACAAGTGACCTGCCCGTGATAACATAGCCTCCCCCGGAGAGCTCCGCGATCCCACGGGCCTCATCGTCATAGGTTCCCCCTATTACCCTTGCCCAGCTCAGTGAGCCAGTTCCCGAGACCTTGAGGACGAACATGTCGCCGCCGGTGCCATAGGTATATGTGAGGCCTGCGATCGCATATCCTCCGTCGGATGTTGAAATAATAGCAAGGGCCTCATCGTTTCCGGCTCCGCCGCAAATGGTTGCCCATTCGCCAATCCCATACGGGTCGGTCTTGAGCAGGAATATGTTATTCTGGCCTCCCCAAGACCATGTTCCCCCAGCGAGGGCAAAACCCAAGCCATTGGCCGCGACCGAATAAGCGTAATCATCGCTGAGCTGGCCATAGGCTCTGGCGAAGATGGAGATTAGGGCCAGGAGCATCCTACCTCACATTGATGAGGGGTAGGAAGTTCTTATCGTAAGGAGCTATTAGGAAGGTGGTGTTTTGGGATTCGGCCATCTTTTGCAGGCTAGTGAGATACAGGTATTGCAGGTATTGAGGAGTAAGGGTGGCGTTTATTATCCTCTGCGCATCAGCCAAACCACCTGCCTCAACCCGCTTGCGCTCAGCCTCAAGCCTTTCTTTTTCAAGGACAAACTGCATCCTTTGGGCTTCCTGCTCAGCGCTAAGCTTCTCCTCTATGGCCTGCCGGACACGGTCAGGTAGCCCAACATTCCTGAGGAGAACCCTCTCTATTACAACGCCCTTGCCAGCCATGGATTCGTCCATCTTCGTCTTGCATAGGGATACGAAATCCTCCCTTTTGCCTGCGTATATGTCAACAGCGGTGAAATAGCTTGCCGCGTCCCGGAGGGCTGTCCTTATCGCGGGGCGGACTATTATGGAGACATACTCGGGCCCGAGGTTCCTGTAGACATTCACGGCCTCCTCGGGGAGAAGCCTATACCAAACCGTCACATCCAGCTTCACTGTGAGGCCGTCCTTCGTCAAAGCGTCTATGCTGTCATCTCGCTTCACTAATCCCTCTTCCTGCACGACCGACATGGTGTATTCCTGGGTTCTGATGCTCATCCTCTCCACCTTCACGAATGGGTTGACGATGTGAAAGCCCTCACGAAGGACATTCGGCAGAGCTGAGCCGAAGAGTATCTGAACTCCGACCTCGCCAGGTTGAATAATGACTATAATGGAGAAGAGTATCGCGATGATCCCAACCAGGATAGCTATTCCGGATATGATGCTTCGGACTATGTTTATAGCACCAAGAGCACCCGTCAGAGCCGCGCGCCTTCCGGCTGCCGCGCCTATGATGAACCAGATGGCTATTCCAAAAACAAAGGCTAGGACTCCAAATACGAAAACCATAAAACCTCCAACACAGGGAAATTATAAAGCACACGAGGGTGTTGGTGCACTGATCGTTTCCGCCTAAGGGTCTGCTTGCGCGTCATCTGAATAATATCCTATAATTTAGCTATGAGAAAGTCTCTGATGATCATGGTCGGGATATGCTCCTGTCAGAATAAGCAAGCCGCTCCGGTTGTTGCCACGATATACCCTTTAACCAGCATAACAAAGGCTATCGTCGGCGAGGAGTTCAGGGTTATGGGAGTTGTGCCGCCGGGCTCCAATCCTCACGCGTATGAGCCAACGCCGAAGGACATAGCCGCCCTCTCGGGCGCGAAAATCGTGATATACGCTGGGCCCCTAATGGAACCTTGGGTCAAAAGAACTGGGACAGAGGCTGTTCTCGTTGATGCATCTGAGGCCGGAGGTATGCTGATGGAGGATCCGCATGTTTGGCTTGATCCGCAAAGGGCAAAGATGATAGCCAGCGCAATAGCGGTTGCTCTATCGGAGCTCTGGCCGGATAAAAAGGATGTGTTCCAGCACAATCTTGAGGGTTTTAATTCCCAGATTGACACATTTGATGCATGGTTTATAGGAGAGTTATCCAGGGTAAAGGACAAGCGGTTCGTTTCGGTTCACCCGGCGTGGAGGTATTTTGCGGCCCGCTACGGACTCTTGGAGGTAGCGAGCCTCGGGGCTGGGGAGGGAACCGAGGTATCGCCCATGACACTCGCAAACACCATAGAAACAATGAAAAATGAAGGTGTCCGGGCAGTCTTCGGGGAGATGGGATCAGCATCCCCATACACCAGAACCCTTGAAGCAGAAGCAGGCGCAAGGGTGGCCATGCTTGATCCAATTGGAGATCCCGGAGATACCGCCAGGGACAGCTACATTGACCTTCTCTATTACAACGGGAAGGAGATCCTCAGGGTGCTAAAATGAAAGCGGTAAGCGTGAGCCACCTGAGCGTGGAACTGGGAACCACCAGGGTCCTTTCCGACATAAACATGGAAATAGAGGAGGGGCAAATAGCAGGAATAATTGGGCCGAACGGCGGCGGAAAAACGACCCTGCTCAGGGCCATTCTCGGTATAGTTAAACCCTCCGCGGGCGAGATCCGGGTATTCGGGTTTGAACCCAGAGCCGCCGTAAAAAAGGCCCTTGTCGGATACCTGCCCCAAAGGCAGACGAGAAGCCTTTTGCCCCTCACCGCCCTTGAGGCAGTGATGATAATGGGCCGCGTGAGCAAGGAAAAGGCTCTCAGAGCGCTTGAATTGGTGGGAATGGCGGAGCACGCTGGCCGTTCCTTCTGGGAGCTCTCTGGAGGCCAGGCGCAGAGGGTATCTCTCGCTAGGGTTATTGTTCAGGATCCAAGGCTCATGCTCCTTGACGAGCCCTCAACAGGGATAGACACCGTGAGTCAAAAGGATTTCTACAGGTTGCTCTTGAGGCTTAGGGCCGAGAGTGGCACCACCGTGATAATGACATCGCACGATGTCGGTGCCATATCCTCCTATGCTGATCAGGTATTCTGCCTTAACATACGGCTTCACGCGCACGGGCCTGCCTCAGCATGCTTCACCAGTAAGCACCTTTCAGAGCTATATGGTCGGGAGGTTGATTTGATCCATCACAAGGAGCCTGATGATAGGGATACTTGAGTTTTCCTTCGCGAGGAACGCTCTAGCTGGCGGCCTGATAATGGCACTCTTTCTTCCCCTTCTCTCGTTTTTCGTGGTCACAAGGAGGCTTTCTTTCACCGGCGTTGGTATATCTCACTCAGCCTTTGGCGGCCTCGCGCTCGGGGTCCTTCTCGGGATAAACCCTGTTTACGGGGCGATCGCTATAAGCATTCTGGTGGCTTTTGTTATGGCAGAGGCATCAAGGCGGGGTGTTCCTGAGGATACCACGACTGGCGTTCTCTTTGCCGGGACAATGGCCCTTGGCGCTGTGCTATTGGCTTTGGCCGGCGGAACAAGGGTTGACCTCTGGACATACCTTTTTGGAAACATCCTGAGCCTTTCGGAATTTGACCTTCTTCTCCTCGGAGGGGTTGCCGCATTGAACCTGGGTTTTCTGCTTTTGTTTCTGAGGAAGCTCTTATTCTCAACATTTGACCCCGAGCTCGCGGAGGCCCATGGTGTCAGGACAGGGCTTTTGAACTCCGCGCTATTATTCATTCTCGCGCTCTCAGTTGTCGCGTGCATGAGGGCAGTTGGAGTTGTCTTGATCTCTGGGCTTTTGGTCTTTCCGGGTTCAATAGGCGCGAGGGTCTCAAGGTCTCATAAAGGGGGAATAATATTTTCCTACTTGGCGGGAATCATCGCTATAATCGGGGGTCTAGGCCTCTCGTTCTGGCTCAACCTGCCCTCGGGCGCCTCAGTAATCCTCGTTGGAACACTTATATTCCTCGCCTCTTTGGTTTTCTGGAGGAGATGAGTCTCGGTCGTTCCGCGGCCAAAAATAACCCACGAAACCCGAAAATCCTTATCCGGCCAGAATTGCAGGGCAGGTCTTGTGATTGCCCAGGGACGAGACCAACCTCATTTCTGTAGCCCGCACCAGGAGAAGATTTCTGGTTCAGGCAAGATCTGGGATCAGATGAACCCATTTTTCTGCGCGAACGAGTCTCAATAAGAGAAATGTGTGGCATGGGAGTTCCTCACTCCACAAGGACTTCCTGGTTTTTCAAACGGATCGTGAGACCTGTTTCTACCCGGAAATTTCTTATCTTTTCGGCCTCTGAAATCCGCACTCAGAGGGAGTTTCAGATTCATGCAGGATCTGGGTTGAACATCTGGGGCAATAGTATCTTTTCTGGGTTATCTGTATGGGGCCGTGGATGTCCCTTACTGTTCTCGTGAACCAATCCCTCTTCTGAACATGCCTGCTTCCGCACTTCGGGCATATTGGTGTTGCTGTAGGTTCTGTCTCCACTGCTGGGGTTTCAATCTTAACCTTGAACCTTCTGTTGCTCCTCTTGGTTGTCTGTTTCATGTCCATATTTTACCCTGAAGGGCTGTGGTGGGGCCAGCACTCAATCCCTGGAGATTGGCCAAAATTTGCAATGATCTCCAGGAACGGCGCGCCCTTGACTATCCCTCTTAAATCAGTTATAATATATAGGCCTAGCTAAAGGAGATGAGATTATGATGGCGGTTATCCTGCTGTCGCAGGTTTATGCCTTCCAGAACGACTGGTCTGGGGGGCCAGGGGTTCAGGGGCCTGTAGCGGCCTGGGGGAACCGTTTCTGGCAGTCTCAGAATGTCAACTACTCAAATCCGGGCATACTCTCCCTTATCGTTATTTTGTTGGCCCCCGGAAACTGGCAGAAGAGAACCATAGACCTCGGCGGTGTTAGGCTCTATCAAGGGTTCTCCCCATTTGACATAGACGGTGATGGGGACAAGGACCTCGTTCTTCTCTCCAACAATGTGGTGCGGTGGTATGAGTTCATTGGAAACTGGACATACATACCTCACGATGTGATCAACATACCGGGTTTGACCACAGAAGGTTGTGCTATGGTATGGCCTGATGATTTTGATAGGGATGGGGATGGGGATCTGATTGTAGCGGATGGCGGGGGTGGGCTTTATTTTCTGAGAAACAACGGAGCCACCTGGACATCCACAACCCTCACGACCAGAAGCACCACATTCGTTCTCTCCGCGGATATAGATCAGGATGGCGACAGGGACTTCTTCGCATCCAGCAGGGCAGTAGCAGCCTGGCCAAACACCGATACATCCGGAGTTTGGTGGTGGGAAAACACGGATGGCAATGGCAATTTCATCCGGCATCCGATTTGGACTTTCAGAACCCTGGATCTTCCTGTTCAAAACTATCAGATGAGTTGGCGTCTGGCCGTTGGAGACCTGAACGGCGACCTGTGGCCAGATGTGGTTTCTACCCCGGGTGGCACCCTTGATGGTTCCCAGTATGGCGATGGCATGGCCCATGTCTTTCTGAACAACCGTGATGGCACCTTCACCCATAACTGGTATCCCGTGAATCCAGGCCCCGGGAGGCTTGATGGCATGTGGCTGAACGACCTTGACAGGGATGGGGATCTAGACATCACCATAGGTCGTCAGGACTTCGCGAACTCGTGGTTCTGGTTTGAGGCCCTGATAAACGATGGGACCGGCCTCGGCTTTACATACCGGCGCATAATAGACCCTGCCGTTGGATACACTGACGGAGCCATAGCTTACGACATGGACCTGGATGGCCTAGTGGATGTAGTTGGAGCATATCAGCGCATAGGCTACTTTAAGTCCTCTGTTCCTTTCCCTAACTATACGGAGTATCAGATTGACCCGAATTTTCAGGATTCTCACTGGGTATATCCCGACGATCTCGATCAGCTCTCCTGCACGCCGGACCTGGACATTTTGGCTACTAGAGGAGGAGAGCACGCGGTTTATGAGAACAAGATGAACTCGCTTTTTGCCTCGTCTGGTTGGCTAGAATCCTCAATCCTCCAGCTCCATGCTGTTGCCGACTCAGGCGGCGCGATATCCTGGTTCGGCTGGGGATACAATACTTGCATCCCAAACGATACCGCTGTCGCGCTATTCTGGCGCGCTGGGAACACCGTGGCAGAGATACTGGCCGCGCCCTGGGTGGGCCCCATATTCCTACGAGAGGGAACAGGGGCTGATTCTGTTTTCCTGGGGACACCATGCAAGAAGTATTTCCAATACAGGATAGAGCTCAGGGCCGACCAGGTCAACAGGGAGATAGCGACCCAGGGAGGGGTCTGGATAAAATACACCTCTTGCCCCCTGTATGAGAAGGTTGAGGAGACAAAGCCCATGCCCTCTGTGTTCAGGATGAACCAAAGAGGGGACGCTTTGGTGCTTGAGCTTCCAGGGCCTACAACCGCTAGGCTCAGCCTCTACGATGCCACTGGCCGACTCCTCAGCGTTATTCACGAAGGAGACATGGGGCCGGGTGTCTTTGAGTTCAGGCCATCTGTCCCTGCTGGGATTTACATGGCTGTTTACAAGGCCAAAGAGAGAACGGCGACCGTGAAATTCTTGGTGGGGAAATAGCTCACCCTTTCTTGAAAAGCCTCCTCGTGAACCCCAGGCCAGCGAGATGGGTCAAGCCTAGATATAAACCCGTTCCCACGATCATCTCCGCCGAAACCGAGAGCCACGGATTCATCCTGGCAAGGGCAAACCAAATGGGAATGTAGGAGACCCCGGCTATGCCCATTATGAGGGCCAACCTACCCATTCCCTCTTGCCCGAGAGGGGTCATCCACCGGAGATATAGGGCCTGAACCCATCCGGATATCCCCGTTGCGAGCGCGAGGCCAGCAAAACCCAAAGTTGGAGCCAGGGCCAGAGAGAGGGCTATGTTCGTGCAAGCGCTTATGAGGAAAGAGATGTTTGGTTCCCTGGTTTTTTTCAGCGCGAACATGTAGTTCAGGTAGACCCTGGAGAGGGATATCCCCGGAACCCCAAGGGTGTATAGGATGAGGGCCTGGGCTGAACAGAAGGAATCCACGGCGGTGAAACTGCCCCTACCGAACAGGATGTGGATTATCGGCTGTGCCGCCATGATTATGAAAACCGCGGCCGGTGCCGTAAAAAATAGGCTCGTGGCCTCCCCGGACGAGAGGTCTTCCTTGGGCACTATCTCCCTCGCGGCCCTTTCTGCCATGCCGGGAAGAACGACCGTAGCCACCCCGACCCCGAAGAGTCCGAGCGGGAGCTGCATTACCCTGAAAGCGTAGTTCAAGTAAGCGACTGCACCCGTTCCGAGGAAAGAGGCTATGAGGGTATTCACCAAAAGGGTTAGCCTTGAGAAGCCGGTTGAGACGAGAACCGGAAGCAGAAGTCTGGCAAATGTCCTGAGGGATGGATGGCTGAGATCGGGCCTTTTCATTCTGAATCCCCTCAGGAACGGAAACTGAAAGAGAAACTGGAGAGCACCCCCGAACAGTGTGCCTGCGGTGAGGACTATTGCTCTGCTAGTCATGTCCTTGCAGAAAAGGCTCCCAAGAACCGCTAGGATTACGGTTCCGAGGTTCAGAAACGCAGGGGATAACGCGGGAACGAAGAAACTCCTCTTGGTGTTTAGGAGGCCTGATGCGAGGGCAGAGGCGGATACAAGGACTATCAGGGGGAATATGAGCATGGTAAGGTTAACCGTTAGTGCCATCTTACCCGGCGGGAACCCCCATGTTATCAATTTAACGAGCCAAGGCGCGAGGATTATCCCAAGAAGGGTAAGGACAGATATGAGGACCCCGCCAAGAAGCACGATAGCAGAGAGGAAACTCTCTGATGTTTTGAACCTGTCTCTTGCCTCTATGTATGAAGGGATGAGAGCGGTCTGGACAACATTCTCAGCAACCATATCCCTGAGGAGCATGGGTATTCTCATTGCCGCGTAGAAGGCGTCTGCCGCGTCTTTTGCGCCCAAGAGGTAAGCGATCGCGGCCTCCCTTATGAGGCCGAGAACCCTTGAGATGAGGGTTCCGGCTATGAAACCCTTTATTCCCTTCATTTTACTCTCAGCACACCTTCAAGGCTCGTCTCGTTTTCAAAAGCGTCCTTTGCGGTTATACGCCACGGATGATCCCCTGGCATGAGGGGAAACAGGGGCTTGTAAGAATACCTGGCCCTCTCGGGGTCGTGATCCCCTGGGACCCATTCCCCATCAACGAAAAAAGAGATCTCTTTTATTCCACTACCCTCATCCCTTACGGAAAAGTCAATTAGCCTAGAACCCGCTGAAATGCTTTTTATCTCAGGTGGTTTCCTGTCCCTAGAGGCCACTAGAAAACCGAAGCGCGACGCTGGTGCGCCTTCCCCAAGCCCAAGATACCTGAGGGGTTTTCCCCCAGAATCAGCCGTGTAGATCCCGAGGGAATCCGGCTCAGAAAGGGCCAGGGTGCATCGCGCGGCCACCGGAGGATACGCAGGGAATATAGCTGTGCCTTTCGTATCCCGGTAGAAGACGAACTGCGTTGAGCAAGCGAGTGCCATGGCAGGGGCCTTCAGCCTCCAGCCGAATGCCTCAGCCTCCCCACCTTGGGGGCCTATTGTTCTCGTTACCAGCCGAGCGTTCCATAGCCCGAGGGCCGTATCACCCTTTATCCAGTAGAGATAACCGGCATCCGTTATGGCTATGGATTTAAGTCCCTTTATCTCATCCCTTGAGAGCACGAGGGTTCCGTATCCGAATGCCCTCATGCAAAACCCGTTTCTCCTCATGTCCCAGCTCAGGGGAGGCCTGGGATCCGGAGGAGAGGGCCCAACCTTAATCACGAATCTCACCGAGGTCCTGGCCCCAGTGCAATCCCAGGCCTCCGCGAGCCCGAGGTGGGTCCCTTCGGATAGCTCAAGATATGGCAAGGCCCTGAGGCAATCCAATTCCTCCTTTGGCGAAAGGAGATAGCACCTCAGGGCCGAGGCGGAGTTGCTACCCCCACCAAACGCGTAAAGCGCTTCAGTCCAAGGATTGTCCTCAGGGTGAAGGCTCGCGAAATCCAAAGAAAAGACCACGGTGTCATCCACGCTTATCCTCGCTCCCCTTATGCCAACCCCCGAGCCCCAGAAATCCTGTGCCCAGAGAAGCAACCCAAAGCGCCCAAAAACCCGTATGGTCTCCGGGATAGAGCTTCCGGATGAGGGATAGAATCTCTCAAATGGTAACCCCCCTACGGTTCCGCCCATTGGGACGGCCGAGATGCCTTTTATCGTGGGTGGAACCGTATCCGTGTAGCGAAGCCCGAGATCCCAAGGATTCAAAAGCCTCCCAGCCGAGTCGTATATCTCAAGGTGAAGGTGTGGAGGGCCGGCCCCGGTTTCCCCTGAATAGGCAACGACAGCGCCCTTCTTTACCCTGAGCGCTAGATCTATTGTTCCCGTGTCAGCCTTTCTCTCCTTTCTGTAGAGATGGATGACCGAATCAATGTGGGGGGTGAAGCGTTCAAGGTGCGCGTAACGAACTATGAGGCCCCCTTCGGTCATCAGCCACAGGCTCTTTCCATATCCCCAGGGCGAGAAAGAGGCCCTGAAGAGAACCCCGTCATCAAGAGCGAGGACCGGGATACCGGTCTGGCCCCATGTGCTGTAATCAAATCCAGCGTGAAAGTGCAGATGCCTGTATTCCCCGAAAGAGGAGGTTATCCTGAAACTGTCCAGGGCCAGAGGCTGGGAGAGGGCGCCGGCCGAAACGAGAGAGGCGAACCAGAAGCCTATCAAATCGCTTGAGGGAAAATCTTAAGGCGTGCGGCCGGAGGGGTTCAACCCATTTTTCTCCTGATATGACCCACTTTAATTCCACCGTAAGTTCTTCTCCGGCAAGAGCTTAGACGCAAATGCCGATGGCCCAAGGACTTAACTTAGATTTGCTGAATTGAGGAGGATTATAATATACCCCGGCCTCTGATACCATAAACCAGGCCGGGGGAGGTAAATATGACCTTCCTTAACGAAAAGCTT
>JBDRYB010000020.1:0-34009 GCA_039803205.1 Caldifarciminota bacterium | reverse complement strand
GGTGGCTTATCCTCTCAATGCCGAGGACTATCATGTCTATCATGAACAGGTTCAGATCCAGAGCGGAATACTCGCTTCTCCTCTTCTTTATCCTCACCCTTTCCAGGATCTGAGGTAGTCCGAACCTGTCGCAGAACCATGCGAACTGGGGGTATCCCCCTGCTCTGGTGAGGTCTTCCCTGTCAAATCTGAGCTCCGTGTTGTATGGGGTTGGTCTATCTGTTCTCATCCTCGGGATAGAAAGCACATCCTCCCTCGGGGTCATCCAGGCCTGAACTGGCTCCTTGATCTCATTGATATGGTTGATTCTCATAGGCTCATATTATCAAGCCTGTGTCAAATGCGAGGCCAGTAGGGCTCTGGGTGGGTGAAAAACCGGGAGTCAAATTAGGGGATCCTGCGCAGAAAATGGGTTGAAAGGCCCGAGAGATCATCCATAGTGCAAAGAGGCTTCACCTGACACATTCCATACTTCCCCGGATTAAAGGCCTGGCCAGGGTTTCCTCGCAATCTACATGGGTCTATGAGATTAAGGCTTATGTAGCCTCTCAGAAATTCTCTAACCAGGGGATCATCCTGGGAGAGGAGTCCCTTGATGAGGGCATAGAGGCCTCTGAGGTCCCTAAAAAGGCCATCTATCCTCATCCTCTTCTTGTAGGCCTTAACAGGTCTGAGTCTCAGGACATAACCTATCCCTGCTTTCATGAGCTTGGGTCTGAACCTCTGAGAGGGGAATTCACGATCACCGACCAAGATAAAGCTGTGTCCCAAGAGCTACCTGAGCTTCTTCACAGCTCTCTCGACCGGGAGGTTAGCTGAGAAGGGGGTTTTGGATGATGAGGAAGATCAAGGGCTAAGCCGAGGATCTGACCAAGGTATAGTTGCACGAGGCCCTCAGCTTTCTTTATCCTGTGAAGGATAATTTCCATTTGTTCACCTACTCTTTACTCCTTCATGGAGGTGAACATTTTATTCTGAGGCCAGCTCAGGGGCCAACTTTTCTACTACCTGCACCTGAATTTTGGGTTTCCTTATTAGGCCATAGAACCCGCACCACATAAGCGATAGCATAATTCTACTGGTAGATTATTACTGCCATTCTGATACTACTTTCCCCTTGTTTTGGCCCTAGCTTGGCCGGAAACCGGCATTTTTGGCCTTTGGAACCAAAAACCATCAATCCAGATCTTAGCGATAAAATCAGAGAATTCCGCATTTTAGCTCAGCTAAGTTCTTGGGCCATCGGCACTTCGGCCTAAGTCTTTGCCGGCCAAGGACTCAGAAGGGGTTGAAAGTGAGGCGGGTGAGGAACGCGCGTGGTTGATCCCGCGCGACCACCTGGCTTATAATGTCTGAAACCCCTGAACGTGGAGTTAAAGATGAAAAAGATACTCGCCACTGCCATGGGACTGATAGTGCTGGCAGGATGCCAGTCAAAGGCCCCCGAGGTTGATAAGGGCGCGATAGTGAAGGAGGCGGTCACGGCCTACCTGAGCGGACTGGGTGTGAACCGCAACATGGTGCTCCCGGAGGAGCTGAAGCCCGCGCTGGACGCTGGAACCGTGGTCATAATAGACGTGGGCACACCCGAAGACTATCTGAAGGCGCACATCCCCGGCTCGGAGAACATACCCATCAACGACCTGGCCAACCCCGATATATTGTCAAAGGTCCCCAAGGACAAGGACGTGGTCCTGGTGAGTCTCTGGGGCGCCTCAGGGGCACAGGCCACGGTCGCCCTGAGGCTCATGGGCTACACCAACGTGAAGGCCCTGATTGGTGGCACTACTTTGTGGATGAGTAAGGGTTACCCCGCGGAGGGAACCGAGATCAAACCGGCCGAGAACAAACCCGACGACAAGAAGCCCAGGATCGGCCACTAGAGAAGGCTAAGGCCGGACAGAAGGAAATCCCAGTATCCGGGAAGAGAAAGTTTTTACTTTCAATCGGGCCAAGGCAAACGTGGAATTATTGTTCGGGGGGCCGTGTGGATTATTCTCCTGTGGGGGTGCAAAGACCTCCTGCTACCCGTATGTTAATCCTCGGCCAAAAACAAACCCCCGAAACCCGCAAACCCTTATCCGGCAAGAATTGTAGGAGCAGGCCCTTATGTTTGCTTTTATTATGCGGAAAAGCGCGATCCGCGTTCGGAAAGGACTGATTTTACGTGGCTGACCCTTACCCAAAACTTTCCCTAATCCTCATAATCTGTCTCCTATGGAAGGACTCCTTGAATATCCTTCACCACTGATGGAAGTCTTGGGACATAGCAGGCGTTATGCAATGGTGAGGGATGCTGTCTCAGGGGTAATCCAATGCAGTAAGCTCTCGGTCATGGCCCCGGCCTCTTTTTCCCCCTCGGAGGTGCAAGAGGCGCTTCTACAAGGTTCTGAACCTCGTTAAGGCTCATCTCTCGTGCTTCAGAAACCCCCTCATCCTGATAACAGACATGAGGGTAAGGGATGCTGATGAGGCCATGAGGGTATACGAGATATACTCTATGAGGTGGGCAGTTGAGGATTACCTCAAGTTCATGAAGGAGTGCCTGGGTTCAGATAGCTTCCAGGTTCGCTCTTGGCAAAGCATACAGTCTCTCTCATCCATCACGGCCCTCACAGGAGGATACATCTACTCCCTGGGAGCTGAGGCCGATAACAAGGTGATCCTTCTCATAGCGAAACTGGGAGCATGGAGTGGGCTCAAGAACCACAGGCCAGGCAAGAAGCTCATAACCAGAGGCCTCATGTGGCTGATGGTATCAGTGAGCGTGGATGAGGAGCCGATTACGAGTGGATAAACAGAAGCTCTGGCGAGCTATCATGTGGGGCACGGATAACCCTGATGAAATCTTCAAGAGGTGAGGAAATGGGTAAAGGTCAGATAGATTAGCTAAGTTCTTGGGCCATCGGCACTTCGGCCTAAGTCTTTGCCCGGCAAGGACTCACAAGGGGTTGAAAGTGGGTCGGGTGAGGGCTCGCCCTCCTTGACCGGCACTTACTTGCTCCAGCTTGACACCTTGCCCCATAATTTTCCGTGCCCAAATTCGTTTTCGTGACGGGCGGAGTCGTTTCCTCCCTCGGAAAGGGGATAGTAACCTCCTCCGTTGGGCTTCTCCTAAAGGAACATGGGCTCAGGGTTACCGCCCTAAAAATGGATCCCTATCTGAATGTGGACCCTGGCACCATGAACCCATACCAACACGGAGAGGTTTTCGTCACGGACGACGGCGCTGAGACAGACCTTGACCTGGGCCACTACGAGCGCTTCCTCAATGAGGATATGACTAGGGCCAACAACCTCACGGCTGGTCAGGTTTATCACAGGGTTCTTGAAAAGGAGCGCAGGGGGGATTACCTTGGCGGGACCGTTCAGGTGGTTCCTCACCTTACGGACGAGATAAAGTCTGCAATAAGGGCATTGTCTGACAACCGAGATGTAGTCATCGTTGAGGTCGGCGGCACGGTCGGTGACATAGAGAGCCTCCCATTCCTTGAGGCAATAAGGCAGATAAGGCTTGAGGAAGGGCCTTCCGGCGCGCTATTCATCCATGTAACCCTCGTTCCCTTTATCAAGGTAATAGAGGAGATGAAGACAAAACCCACCCAGCATTCCGTCCAAAAGCTGAGGGAGATAGGCATCCAACCGGACATGCTCGTTTGCAGGACAGAAAACCCCCTCTCCAAGGAAGCCAAAGAAAAGATAGCTCTTTTCACTAGCGTGGCAAAGGAGGCTGTGCTTGAGGCCCCGGATGTGAGAACCATATACCAGGTCCCCCTCAACCTCTTTCAGCAGGAAATGGATGACTTCATTCTGGACGCTCTCAGGCTAACCCCTCCGCAGCTGGAGATAACCATGGGGGCTTGGAAGGAGCTCGTGGACAGGATAATGAACCCTGAGCGCGAGGTCAATATCGGACTCGTCGGCAAATACACCGGGGTAAAGGACAGCTACAAATCAATCCTTGAGGCCTTCGTGCACGCGGGAGCGCATCACAGGACAAGGGTCCAGGTCCGGATGATAGAGTCATCCGAGATCGAGAGGTCCGGGCCGCAAAGCGTTCTCTCGGGAATGGATGGGATACTGGTAGCCCCAGGTTTTGGAGAGCGCGGCATAGAGGGCAAGCTCGCCGCGGCTCGCTTCGCGAGGGAAAAGGGAATCCCATACTTTGGGATATGCCTCGGAATGCAGGTAGCTTGCGTTGAGTTTGCCAGGAATGTCCTTGGGCTTTCTGGAGCCAATTCAACAGAGTTCAATCCCGAAACCCCGCACCCTGTCATTGACATACTTCCAGACAAGCGAGGGATCAAGGAAATGGGCGGAACCCTCCGCCTCGGGGCTTATCCAGCCGTGCTTCAGGATGGTTCCCTCGCTCACAGGATCTACGGGGCAAAGAGCATATCCGAACGACACAGGCACCGCTACGAGTTTAACCCGGACTACATTTCTGCCTTCGTAAAAGCGGGCGCTGTCTTCTCGGGGCTTTCACCAGACGGGCGCCTCGTTGAGATAATGGAGCTGAGGGATCATCCCTTCTTCATCGGGACCCAGTTCCACCCTGAGTTCAAATCGAGGCCCCTTCGCCCCCATCCAATATTCAGAGAATTCATCCGAGCCGCGCTGGATCAGAGAGGGTAGATCATCTGATTTGACTCCCGGTTTTCACCCGCCCAGAATTCTGCCCATCCTCTGGTGGTTCAAGGGGTCCGTCCCCTAGGGAGACCCTGTTTCTGGTTCTTGCTGTGAGCGGTAAGCCTGGCAAGGCCAGCCCCAGTGAGCGTTTGGGAACGGAAAATCTCTATGAGGAGGTGTTGTTTGCATCTCTGAAAATACCGTTGGGTTTCTGAGCAATAGAACCCCAGAAAGATCATCACATTCACAGGGTTTCCCAGCTGAGGTTCGCCCTCAACTGACCAGGAAACTTCAAAACCTGTCAAGGAGAGGGGTTGTGCTTGCCTCTAGGGGCACTCCCACAAGAAACAGCAAAACAAAAGGCTTTTTCATCTTACATCCTCCAGTATCCAAAGCTCAGTGCATCCCTCCATTAGGAGACCAGGAAGCATATTGGTAAAACCACGACTTCTCGTAGGGGCCAGCATTTAGGTCCTCGTCTCCATGAGGGGTCCTAAGGAAAAGAGAATAACTATGCAGAATAACTGAACCTCCCCAATTATTCCAAACCAGAGCCGAGGAGTCCTCTGGGCAAAAAGAGGGCCAATAGACCTCTGTGTAGAGGGTTCCATCAGGGTTAACTTCAAATCCCTGTCCTGAACCTGTGCCGTAAAATGTGTAGACACTGTCTCCAATAGAAATCCTCCAAACCGAATCCAAACCTACAAGGAGACCTGAGCCATCTGGAAGCCACCTTACTATTGGTCCAAGGTGTTTAGGGTTCGGCACAGAGTCAATTACCGAATCCCTCCAGATATCCCAGATGAGGATAGGCCCCTCAACTTGAAGGATAGCAATGTGTCCCGTTGACTTATGGTAAGAGAGGGAGAAAAACCTGCCCGGACTTGGATTTTCCCAGAAGACTGTATCACCAAGTAGAAGCGTATCGTGGACCCCATCTTGTGAGATGCTCATAAAAGCCTGAGCACCTAAAAAGCGGCGATCAGGAGGAAAGGTATCACCCTCAGAATAACGGCATAAGTAGTAGATCTTTCCATTGTCAGCCCAAACAGGATACAATAGGTAATAACCGTCTTTCCATCGGCTCTTGAGCAGTCTTAGGTTGGGGTTCTGTTCAAAACCCTCGCAACCAAACAACCCCAACCCTACCCATAGCCCAACCCAGATCGCCCAGAGGGCTAATCTCTTTACCCTTTCCTTTTTCATAGCTCAGACCTCCTCCCCGCCCTCCGGCAGAGCCGCCTCATAGGCTCCTATGAGCATAAGCCAAACCATTTTCTAAACCTCCGGCTTCTTTATCCCGAATATTATAAAGCATGGCACCTTTTCGGCACCTTACCCAATTGTATTCCCTTTTTGAACGATTTTCCTTGTGATTTCTGGGCTCCGAAACCTCCTGTTCGGGTCCAACTTTGTGCCGCAGTTGGGCCTCCGGTTTTAATCAGGAATGAGCAACGAGAAACCGGCAACCATTATAATTTCCCCATGAGGTTCATACGGGATTTTGGGACACAAGCCTTCTGGCTCCAGACAGGGACTATGGCCGCGATCCTGGCAGTAGGCCTTGGCCTACACTTTATTCTGGCTTTATTGACAAGACAAAGGAGAAAGCGGCTCGCATCAAAGAACCCCATCCTCTCCGCGCTCGCTGAGCTCTCGCTTGCCCTGATCTCTCCAGGATTAACCCTCTCTGGCGGCTATATCGCGTTTGAGGTTTTCAAGGCTTTTGGCTGGCCCAGGGACCTTCTCCTTAAGATAACGCAGTTGTTCTGGATAATCCTCGGTTTCGCTTTCCTCTCTGTCCTCACGAGGCACATCGCGAGGCCAAGCATTTCAAGGAAGGCGTTCAGGTTCATCCTTCTTCCCCTCTTGGCCCTGCTCCTGATCCTCCACTCCCTTGACATGCTCATGCCCCTGGTTGCTTTCGCCAGGACCCACTATCTCGGGTTCGGGGAATTCCAGATATCGGTCTACGGCCTTGTTGTTGGCTCTGCCCTCATATTCCTCTTCTATAGGCTCGCTGTCTGGATTGAGAGACTTCTCGAATCGCGATTCCTGCCGAAGACCCTTGGGGATGAATCCGTTTCCCCTATACCAGCGAGGCTCGTAACTTACGCTATACTCGGCCTCGGGATATTCGTCATACTGGACACGGTTGGAATGAACCTCACAACCCTCCAGATACTCGCTGGAGCCATAGGGGTCGGCGTTGGCTTCGGCCTCCAGAGGCTTTTTCTGGATTTCTTCGCTGGCATGGCACTCCTCGGAGAGAAGAGCCTCGCGCCAGGCCACATAGTTGAGATAGACGGGGAAATAGGAACAGTGAAGAAGCTCGGTTTCAGGAGCTTTGTTGTTGAGACCCTCAACCATGTCTCCCTGGTCATTCCCAACTCCGCTCTCGTTGAGGGAAAACTCATCAACTACACGAGGGATGGAGACCTGGTCAGGATAACGGTCCCTGTCCCGGTCTCGTATTCATCCGAACCAAGGGAGGTTGAAAAGGCCCTTTTGGCGGCCGGAAAGCGCCTTGAGGAGAAGATGGACACCATGATCCTCCCAAAGGTCATATTTGACGGGTTCGGGGACAGCTCTCTGAACTTTACGCTTGCGGTTTGGGTTCACATAGACAGCGCGAGGCAGTTGGTCGGCCTGAGAACAGAACTCCGCTATCTCATTTGGGATTCCCTGAAAGAGCACGGAATAACCATCCCGTTCCCGCAGGTTGATGTGCACATAAAAGAAGGGCCGAGGGGTGAGCGTTTCACGTGAAACATTTTTCTTATGTTAACCATTGAACATCTGAATGGAAAAATAGCATTCCATTTCAAGGGTAACTCGTGCTTCAATAACTGAATAAGGCCGGGTTCTGATTTTGCAAAAATTAGCTATATCTTGAAGGCGAAACCCAGGCTTATTACCGGCCCGAATATCCTCAAATCCCCATCCTCAAGATATTCTGGCGGCACGCTCCTCCAGCCGCGCTGGGATTCGTTGGACTGATCAGTGGAGTCAGGCTTATAGTAATAGGCCCACGGGGTTTGAATTCCCCCTCTCCAGCCCAGTGTTCCAAAAACAGAAAAGTCCTCCCCGAAAACGAGCCGGATCCCAGCATCCGCCCTGATTCCAAGCCCGAATGTCTCGGCCCCTGATGGGTTCCCTTCAAGTATAACCTCTTTTGATATCGGTTGGTGGTGCCAGAAAAGCCCGAACCCAAGGTCCCCGAGAAATCCCATGTATTCTGGAATGAGGTCAGCCCTTCCGACCCCCATTATCCAGTTCTCAAGCCCCCAAGCTGAGCCGTGTCTGGTGAATTCTAGACCGAACTCAGGCGCGAGGGGCTTGTATGCCACCGAGGGCCTCACTCCAAGGTATATGTCCTTTGCTGGAGCAACGAGCCTGGTCCTGTCATAAGCATAACCAGATAGGGGGGAAACCCTAACAACCCCTTGCCAGAGACGGGGCCTTGTTTCCTCGTATAGCAGATCCCCCTCGGATACCTCGTATGTTCCGTGAAGCACCTTCCCCTTTGACCAGGCCGGATGCGTCTCGGTTATCTCAAGAAGACCAACCCTTCTTTTGGCGCCCCCTTCATACGCTTTCCAGACAGAATATATGTGCCCCTCCTCAACCCCTTGATTCTTTCCTATGTCCAGCCTCGCCTTCTTGTTCCACCAAAACCCGGTTAACTGGGTTATCCTGCCCTGGACACGGAACATCTCCCGAAAGCCCAGCTCAACATCCTGCTCCCACTCAGCCCACGCCATGGACCTGGCCGCTGAGTAGCTATCCCCAAACCCGGTTCCCTCAGCCCTGAACCCGCCGAGGATCTCCCCTGTCTCCACCCTTATAAGCCTGAACTCGGATGTATACGCATAGGTGTATGTGGTGTCCTTCTCTTTCTTATCCTTGGAGGTGTCTTCAACCATAGCGCTCCAGAATGTCTCAAACAAGCATGAAATCGGTTCTTCCTTCATGTATTCCAAGGAGGCTTTATCGTAGATGTTCCTGAAAGAGTCCGCATCCAGGGTGAAAGCCAATATGCTCTGAGCGAGGTGCTCGGAGGGGCTTATTCTCCCGGTCTCATCCGCTATCCATTTCACCTTGGAGAGGGCTTTGGCCTTTGTATTGTCCTCAGCAGAGCCGGGAATGGTATCGGAGATGTTGACGCTCAGAGCCAGGAGCGCGCTCAGCATGGTTCCTCCATCGGATTATCGGTTTTCATCAGAATCTCACCCCAAAACCAGCCCTAAGGCTGATGGTCAATATGTCCATGTTGCCCATGGGCAATCCAGAGGCCCCCCATTTTGAGAACGGGGTCATGTAAAGCCCAGCTATCTCAGTGAAGGAATAGAGGTTTCCCATCCAGAGATCAAAGCCAAAAGAGCCCTCAAACCCGTAAAGGGTGTTGGAATAGTAGTATCCCTCTTTGAATTGAGCCGCAAATGCCAAAGGAACGCTCGCGGTCGCGTAGACCGCTGACTTTTCGCTCATGGCAAGGCCCTTGAAGGCACCCAAGGATATGCCCATTGCCTCAGCCTCAGGCCAACCAAAAGCAAAGGCCCGGACATCCGGGCCAAAGAAGTTGCAGTCCCTGTCAAAGAGAAGACGGGCGCCAAGCCCCTTGCCTCCAAAGGTATCCATGGGCATGTAGACATAAAACGCTGATATGTCCCAAGAGCGTGGGCTATGGGTCTCAAGCACGCTGTCCCCGACCGAGACCTCCCCTCTTACTATCCTCGCGACAGAGTATTCAGGGAAGACCTCCTCAACGACCAGAAGCCCCTTATCCCTTTTTATCCTGCCAGGACTCAAGGCCTTGTAGAAAGCCCCCCTCACAGCACCACGCTCCCTGCCAACTGTCAAAACGCAGTATCTCCCTCCCTCTTCAACCTCGTCAACCAATGCCTCAGAGCGAAAGGACTGGAGTAGGTGCTCTCTGAGATCCCCTCTGAGATCCCCTATTGCAATAGACAGATTGGAGCCCGTGCCTGAGCCTTTTATCACCTCAACCACAGCGCCTGATTGGACATCAACGAACCTGAGGGTAACTGATAAGGATGTCGTGGGGTCTCTGGTGTATTCCTCAACGGAGATGACGCATGTGTATGTCGCGCCGAGGAGCCGGCCGAGCTGAACTGCCTGGGAATCCGTGACAGCGCCAGCGGCCCAAAGCTCCTGCTCCTTCAGGACCTCCTCAAGCCTGGCCCTCTCAACCACGGTTAGCCTCTTCGTCTCGCCGAGGAGGGATGTCACCATGTCAACGAGCCTCCAGCCCAGTTCAGGGTCCTCTTTTCCTGGCGAGGGAACGACTGCAACAGCGCCGGAAAGGACTTTTGCCTCCAGAAGGCCGGGGAGCAGGATACCGAGCAAAGCAGTTAAAAATACCCTCGTGGGGAGGGCGTGGTCTTTTAGGCAACCAAGTTTCATGCTCTAATAGACTTTTTGGAAGGGAAAGTTGTTCCACAGACTTCTTTCCTTCCCAGAAAAGCACCTGCGATTTGATGAACGGCTTCGGACCGGTATGAGCTAGTAGTTGTCGGGGAACTTTATGAGGTATAATTTAAGGGACACGAAACGACGAAGGTGGTGCTATAGCCGGAAAAAGTAAGATGGCCCTTATTCTGCTGGTAATATGTCAGCCTCTTTTCGCCAGGGCCTACGGAGGCCCTGATGAGGATTGGGCAAACTCGGTGATCCAGACGCCTGATGGGGGATTTCTCGTGGGAGGGTCAACATGGGGCTTTGGATCGGCCTGGATTGATATGCTCCTGGTAAAGATCTCCCCTTCTGGTATAATTGAGTGGGCGAAGACCCTGGGAGGAAGCGGCCCAGATCGGTTGGGGGAACTGGTTCTTGCTCCGGACGGAGGTTTTTTCGTGGCCGGATACACAGGGAGCTTTGGGGCTGATGAATGGGATGTCCTCGCGGCGAAGCTCAGCGTTTCCGGGGAGCTTGAATGGGCAAAGCGGCTCGGCCTTGCTACATCCGAGGTAGTTTCAACGGCAGTAGCGTGTTCCGACGCCGGCCTCATCCTGGCTGGAGGGGAATACATGGGGGAACAGGGTTTTGACCTCACCCTTCTAAAGCTATCAGCCGCGGGTTCCAGGCAATGGGGAGTGAAGCTCGCGGGCACGGGACCTGATTTTGCAGAGGGCATAGCCGAGACGGATGAGGGTGAGCTGGTGGTTGTCGGGTGGACTATGAGCTGGGGGGAGGGATACTCGGATGTCCTGGTTGCCAGCTTCTCGGAGGGCGGAGCATTGAATTGGGTCAGAACATACGGAAGCCCTGAGCACGATGCTGGCTTCGGAATCGCGCGGGCGCAGGATGGGGGCTTTGTGGTCATCGGTGAGACATGGGGACTCGGTGCCCTGAGATCCGATATACTGGTTTTGAAGATTGACTCCGCAGGGGGACTTACCTGGGCAAGAAGATACGAGGGGGTTGGGTCTGAGAGGGGGCTGTCCATAACAAAGTCCCCGGATGGAGGCTACCTGATATCCGGGGAAACGAGCACTCTGGATGTGCTCATGATGAGGGTCTCCGAAAGTGGTGACCTCATTTGGGCAAAGAGCTTTGGGGGGCCTGAGCCAGATACCCTGGGAATGGGCATCCTAACAGCCGAGGGAGATTTGCTCGTTGCTGGTTCAACAGCCTCGGTTGGCGCGGGGCTCAGCGACATGTTCGCGCTCAGGCTCCCTCTGGATGGCAACTATCCTGGTTGCCTCTCAGAGTATCCCCTCATCCAGGTAGACATCACACCCGCAGTTAACACGGTTCCGGATGCTGTCAGCGCATATTTTCCTTGGCAATGGGACGCGGAACCAAGGACAAATCCCCAATCCCCGGAGTGGGAGGATATTTGTCCCCCGGAGGTTGAGGAGGCATCTGATAACGATAATGCAATGGTGATCCCCGTTGTGATCCGGGGAGGGGTGATGTTCTTGTCGCGTGTATCCACGGACATAAGGATATACTCGTCTGATGGCCGGCTCGTTTATTTGGGGAAACTTGAAAAGGGGGAAAACAATCTGAGCCTCAGAAGAGGGGTTTATCTCTGGGTTGCGGGGAGGGGCTCCTCTGCCTCCAACCCATACAAGGGTAGGGTTGTGGTTAGATAAAACTAATCTGAGAATAGTATCCTTTATAGCAGGATTTTGGTTAACATAAAAAGTTCATTTACCGCCGCTTGGCCCCGAGAGTTCGTGATCCCGTGGATCCTATCGTGCACACCTTATCCGGCCAATTATCCATGATAGCGAACAGGATAAAAAACGCGTGCGTAATAAGGCCTGAGGGGAACTGCGTGGGCTAGAGGTTCACCACTGGATAGGGATCGTGCCGGATTGCCCATGTGGGCCTTTACCCTTATCCCCAACCTAGCCAACGGTTAATAGTGAACCCGGATCGCCTTTTACTTTATAATTTGGGCCTGGGGCTGTAGCTCAATAGGGAGAGCACTGGCTTTGCAAGCCAGGGGTCACGGGTTCAAATCCCGTCAGCTCCATTCCGCCGGAGACAGGCACATGGAACACATAAGGGACATAGCCGCTAAGATAGGCATAACAGAGGAGTTTTTGGAGTATTACGGGAATTACAAGGCGAAAATCCGCCTATCCCTCCTGGACAAGCTCGCTGATAAACCCGATGGAAAGCTGGTTCTCGTGACAGCGATAACGCCAACGCCAGCAGGAGAAGGCAAAACCACCAACGCCATAGGCCTCACCCAGGCCCTCTGGAGGATGGGAATAAAGAACATGGTCACCCTAAGGGAGCCATCCCTTGGTCCTGTTTTCGGAATAAAGGGAGGCGCAACCGGAGGGGGCAAGTCCCGGGTCCTACCTGAGGCGGACATAAACCTTCACTTCACCGGCGATTTCCACGCGATAACGACGGCCCACAACCTCCTCGCCGCGCTCTTGGACAATTCCCTTTACTGGGGCAATAAGCTGAAGATAAACCCCCGTAGGATATTCTGGCCGAGGGCCTTGGACATGAACGACCGCTCCCTGAGGAACATCGTCATCGGCCTGGGCGGAGAGGGCTTCCCACGCGAGAGCACATTCTACATAACCGCGGCTTCCGAGATAATGGCCATAGTGGGCCTCTCCACGAGCATAGAGAACCTAAAGGAGCGCCTTGGAAACATCGTTGTGGCAATGAACACTGATGGCGGACCAGTTTTCGCGCGCGACCTCGGGGCCCACGAGGCCATGGCCGCTGTTCTCAGGGACGCGCTCATGCCAAATCTCGTTCAGACAACAGAGGAAACCCCCGCGATAATGCATACGGGGCCGTTCGCGAACATAGCCCACGGAAACTCTTCCATAATCGGGACGAAGATGGCGCTGAAGCTCGCTGACATCGTGATAACCGAGGGGGGCTTTGGAGCTGACCTCGGAGCTGAGAAGTTCATGGACATAAAGGCCTACTACGGTAACTTTAAGCCGGATGCTGTCGTGATCGTGGCTTCAATCAGGGCATTGAAGTATCACGGAGGCAAACCTCTCAAGGACCTGATCCAGGAGGACTTAACTGCTCTGGAAAAGGGCGTGCCAAACCTGATTCAGCATGTTGAAAACATGAAGAAGTTCGGGGTGGGGGTTGTTGTCGCGGTGAACGCATTCCCAACGGACTCACAGAAGGAGATAGACCTGCTCCTAGAGGCGGGGAAGCAGACAGGGGTTCCTGTTGTCCTTTCGGAGATATTCACAAAGGGAGGCGAGGGGGGAATAGCTTTGGCAGAGGCAGTTCTAGAGGCAACAAGTGGCCAGAACAACTTCCGTTTCCTTTACGACCACAAGCTCCCCACCGAAAAGAAGATGGAGATCATCGCGAAGGAGATATACCGTGCGGACGGGATTGAGCTCATAGAGAAGGCAAAAACGAACATAAAGCGCATCAAGGAATGGGGAATGGATGACTGGCCGGTTTGCATGGCAAAGACCCAGTATAGCTTCTCGCACGATCCAACCCTCCTCGGTGCTCCCAGGGGATTTACGATCCCGGTTAGGGACATCTATCCCGCGGCCGGCGCGAGGTTCATAGTTGCGGTCCTGGGAGACATGATGCTAATGCCAGGGCTTCCAAAGGAGCCAGCCGCTCTGGAGATAAGGCTGGACGAGAACAACGAGATAGTGGGGATAAGGTAGACGAAGGGGGTCTAGATCTTCTTGAAACAGAGATACCAGTCCCTGCAATCGTAACCCTCCCCAGGCCTTTTATCAGCGGCCTGGTCAGTTGTTGGCGGTGGGACGATAACTGGTTCGCCTGGCTTCCAGTTGGCCGGCGTAGCGACCTTGTGTTCGTCTGATGTCTGAAGCGCCTCAAGCAATCTGAGGATCTCTTGCATGTTCCGGCCGTTGCTCATGGGGTAGTAGAGCATGGCTCTCAGCTTACCCTCCGGATCTATGAAGAACACTGCCCTTACGGTCGCGGTGGTGGACTCTCCGGCCTGGATCATCCCGTATAGCCTTGCGACATTTAGAGGTATGAAATCATAAAGCTAATTGCTAATGAGTTTCAAGCTCAACAGAATTATCAGCCGAGATCTGGGTTTTCAACGCTGTATCCAGCGCTTCGGATCGCTTTCTCTACCTCAATTTTGTCCCCTCCTTTGACCGAAACCGTCTTTTTGTCAAGAGAGACCCATACCCCTTTGACCCCGTCAACCTTTGAAACGCGAGATTCAATAGCGCTAACGCAGTGCTCGCAGGTCATATCCGGGACCCTGAAAACCATGTCGGGTTTTGTCGCCATAGCGGAAAGCCACTTGAAGACGGGTTTGATTACCAACGCGTAGAGCAGAAGGAGGCTCAAAACGGCCCCGAAAACCCACTCCCACCATCGGATGTGGGAGGCCTCGTGAATGTGATGAAAGCGAATGGGAACCAAAGGCTCTGTGTTCATCCAATCCATGGCCAAGCCGAGGAGGATCGAGCCGGCAATTATCGTTAACAAATAAATAAAAAGACTTCTTTTGCCTAGCAATTTTGCAACTATTCCGATTGTTATCGCGTTCGTCGCTGGCCCTGCGACCAGAAACACCAATGCCGCTCCGGGCGAGACGCCCTTTGCCATTAGGGCCGCGGCAATGGGGATTGACCCCGTCGCGCATACATAAAGGGGCACAGCAACAGCTACCATAACAGGATAGGCGATAAAGGGCTTGCCAGCGAATCCAGCGATCCACGATGGATCAACAATATAGGATATGAGGCCTGCTACAACCAGGCCGAGGATCAGCCACCTGCCGATGTCCCCCGGAAGATCAAGCGTTGCATAGACCAATCCTGCCTTGAACCTCTCCCAAAATCCGTGGTTGTGAACCCCTGGCAGGCCGCAGACCGAACAAGGCGGAAGCTTTGAATCAGGTGAAACAAGAGCCCCATCTTTTTGGATGTTTGCCAGGCCGCCGGATATGAGCCCAAGGAAAAACGAGGCGAATAGCCTGTAAATCGTGAAGGGCAAGCCAAGCAACCCGTATGTTGCGAGTATGGAGTCAACGCCTGTTGTGGGGGTTGAAACCAAGAAGGAGAGAACCGCGCCCCTGGACGCGCCCTGGGCTCTTAGAGCCGCAGCAGGGCCTATTACCCCGCACGAACAGAGGGGAAGTGGAACCCCGAGCGCCGCGGCCTTGAGAACCGATGAAAAACCTCGCCGCCCGAGGTGCTTTACCACGAAGGAAACAGGGAATATGACCCTGAGAGCCCCAGCAACCGCAAAACCCAGAACGAGATATGGAGCCATGCGAGCGGCGAGCTCGGCGATCTCTCGGAGAATACCTATTATTATGATAGTTAAATTATAACCCAATTCCTACATGAATTGCAAGTGCTGTTCGGTGAATTTTAACCGCCTTGATGGACCTCGCGAAATCCCGGATCCGATGGAGGCCATGGAAGATCAGCTATAGAAAAGGTTTGGATTCTGTTATGAGGTTACTTCTCCGGAGGAGGATGCTATTTTACCCTCTTGCCGGTTTTTATCGGGGTATTGCCCGTAGGTTCACCAGGGCCAGCCGCAGTCTCTGTTCCTTGAACAGGGTATTTCATCCTCTGCCAATCATCCAAGCCGCCCGTCATGGCATATGCATTTTTAATGTCCATCAACCTGGCAAGGGCTACTGCCTGCGCGGCCGCAGAACCTGCCTCCCCGACGAAAACCACATCCTTCTGGCTCCTCCTCAGTATTGAAAGGGCCTCGTCGCTCGCCAAGCTCTTCAGCGGGATGTTGAGCGAGCCGGGTATGTTGATCTTCTCAAAGTCATCGGGTGACCTCACATCAATTATGAGCAATTCTGCCATTCGGGCCTTAACATCCTCCATCTCCATCAGGTTGAGATCAGGGCCCATCTCGTTAAGGTAACCCCTCACAGCCTCCCTGATTATGGCACCTTTGTCGGGCTCCGACGGGGGCTTTGGCTTTGGGGGGCATCCACTCAGAAGAACGAGCCCTATCAGTCCCATGAGTAATCTGTTCATCTCAGATGCTCCTTTCGGTTTATATAAGCAGGGAAGAATGATAAACCAAGCGGGCTATGGGGCTCAAAGCTCCACCCTAGCCCCGGCCCTCGGCTGAGAGATTGTCCGGAATCATTACCTTGCATGATAATATCAACCTATCTATTCTCTTTAGGAGGTTTTGAGATGGAAAAGACCGATGTAGCCATTGTTGGCGGAGGCATTGTTGGCCTGGCTACGGCCTGGCAGATAACCCAGCGCAGGCCAGAGCTCAAGGTTGTTGTTCTGGAGAAAGAGCCCGAGCTCGCGGCTCACCAGACAGGCCACAACTCTGGTGTTTTGCACGCGGGCGTGTATTACAAACCCGGATCCCTCAAAGCCATAAACTGCCGGCAGGGTCGGGAGCTAATGTTCAGGTTCTGCGAGGAGGAAGGCATAAAATACGAGCTCTGCGGAAAGGTCGTGGTCGCTGTGACCAAAGAGGAGCTCCCGAGCATGGAGATGATCTACGAGAGGGCCAAGGCCAACGGCGTTGATTGCGAAAAGATAACCATAGAGCGCCTAAAGGAGCTTGAGCCTCATGCCGCTGGGGTCGCGGCCTTTCATGTCCGGGACACGGGCATAATTGACTTCAAAGAGGTCTGCTACAGGCTCGCGAAACGCACGGAGGAGCGCGGGGGCAAGGTCTTGACGAGGGCAAAGGTCACCGGAATAAGGCGCTCTTCAAGTGAACTGGTGCTCATAACCAAGGCTGGGGATTTCTCCGCGAAGCTCATGATCAACTGCGCGGGGCTTCATTCGGACAGGATAGCGAGGATGGCAGGCGAGCATCCGCAGGTCAAGATAGTGCCATTCAGGGGCGAGTATTACGATATAAAGCCAGAGCACTGGCACCTGGTCAACAACCTGATTTACCCTGTCCCCAATCCGGAGTTCCCGTTCCTGGGCGTTCATTTCACGAGAAAGATCCACGGCGGGGTTGACTGTGGGCCGAACGCTGTCTTTGCCTTCGCGAGGGAGGGTTACACGAAACTCAAGATAAATGTCAGGGATCTCTGCGAGTCGGTCTTCTATCCAGGCCTGTGGAAGATAGCCGGGAAATACATGAAGATAGGAATTGGTGAAATGTGGCGATCATTCGTGAAATCCGCTTTCGTTAAGGCGCTTCAGAGGCTCGTGCCTGATATAACCGGAGACATGCTCGTTCCCGCGCCGGCTGGTGTGAGGGCCCAGGCAATAGCCCGCGACGGCAAGATGGTTGATGACTTCGTCATCCAGGAATCAGAGAGGGTAATAAATGTGCTGAACGCCCCAAGCCCCGCGGCAACAGCTTCTCTGAACATAGGAAAGACCATAGCTGAGCTGGTGGATAAGCACATAAGCAAGTAGGTTTGAAGCGACCCTCACCGGTTCGTTATAATTTATCCCTATCGGAGGAAACATGCCTCGTGTCGGCATAGAACCTTTAAGGAATTTCGTAATAGCTGTTTTGGAGAAGCTTGGGACGCCCCGCGAGCACGCGGAGATAACCGCTGATGTGCTCATACTATCTGACAGGAGGGACATACCCTCCCACGGGGTTGCCAGGCTCGGACGCTATGTGAAGGACATCCAGGCCGGGACCATAGATCCGAAGGCCACCTATACGATCCTGAGAGAGACCCCGACGACCCTTCTCGTTGACGGGAACGCGGGCCTGGGCCAGGTCATAGCGAAAAAGGTAATGGAGAAGGTCATAGACAAAGCGAAGAAATCCGGGATGGCCGCGGCTTCCATACGCAACTCCAATCACTATGGCATTGCGGGCTATTACGCCAGGATGGCCCTCGAAAAGGACCTCATAGGCATATCCATAACCAACTCAGCGCCCTTGATGGTTCCTACATTCGGAAGGACCGTGATACTGGGGACGAACCCCGTTGCCTTTGCGGTGCCCGGCGGGAAGGAAAGGCCCTTCTTCTTTGATGGGGCTACCACTACAGTTCCGAGGGGGAAGCTGGAGGTTTACGCCAGGCTGAAGAAAGAGATCCCGCTTTCATGGGCAACGGATGAGACAGGCGCTCCAACATCTGACCCCGTGAGGGTTCTGAAGAACATGATTGAGCGGATAGGCGGAGGCCTCGCTCCTCTTGGCGGATCAGGCGAGGAAGGCGCTGGTTATAAGGGATACGACTTCTCGGCCATCCTGGACATCTTATCAGGAGCCCTGAGCCTGGGATACATGGGAACAGAGGTCTATGGCACCAAAGGCAAGCCGCCGGGAGTTTGCCATTTCCTTGCGGCCCTTGACCCAAGCGCTTTCGTTGACCTGAATGAGTTCAAAGCCAGAATGGACAGCTTTATCCAGATGCTCAAGAACGCGCCGAAGCAGGAAGGAGCGGAGCGCATCTGGATAGCAGGGGAAAAGGAGTGGCTAGCTGAGGAGCGGAACAATACAGAGGTTCCCCTGGACGAGCCAACTGTTGAGGAGCTCAAGAAGATAGGCGAGGAACTAGGGGTAGAGTTCAAGATTTAACCCAGCCAAGGGGTTCCGATTCCATCGTTTAATCAACCCATGTGGGTGGATTATAATATTCACGCGAACAAGGAGCGTGTATCATGAAAAGGATACTGGGAATTGTTCTCTTGGCGATCGCGCTTTGGGGTTGCGGAGGAGAGGAGGGGCCACCCGTGACCCTTGAGCAGGAAGGAGGGCTCGGTTTCGGGGGAAATCACCTGGTTCATCAGGGCAATTACCTCTACATAGCAACCTCCGGCAAGCTATCTGTTGTTGATGTCTCAAGTGTTTCCGCACCATATGAGGCGGGGAAGTATGAGAACGCGAATGTGGTCTTCCAGGATGTCTCGGTAAAAGGAACCACAGCATTCACGGTTGGCTACAACGCCAACATAGGCGCGTTATTCGCTATAGATGTGGCTAACCCCGCTAACCCTGTCCCAATAGGTTGGGTCATAACTCGCGACCTCTGGGGCATCTATGTTGACGGAAACTACGCCTATGTTGCCGCCGGGGATTCCGGCCTCTGGGTCTACGATATCACCAACCCCGGCTCCATGTCCAGGATAGCCAGCCTGAACCTCGGGGGAGATGTTCAGGAGATATGGAAGTCGGGAAACTATGTCTATCTCGCTGGGCCGTTTGACAAGAAGCTCTGGGCCGTTGATGTCACGACCCCAGGTAGTCCGACCCTTGCTGACAGCATAACCCTTTTCGTATCAGGCGAGGATATACACATGTATGGCTCTACGGTTGTGGTATCGGGGCCTGAGGGTATAGCTTTCGTTAGAGCGGATAACCCTTCTGCTCTGAGCCTCATCTCAACATTCAAACCGCCCTCAGGAGACCCTTATGCCGCATGGTTTGATGGGGAATACGCTTATGTGGCCGCTAAGGTCACAGGCGAGGGCAGGTCGTATATCTCCGTTGTTGAGGGGCCGGATGGCCCTGGGGAGGTGGCCTCGTCCTCAAAGATGGACGGCTCAGCGAGGGATATAGTATACGATGGCAACTACTGCTACATCATGAGCTCAAGTCAAACCTTCATCTACAGGGTGACCAAGGAATAGCCTACCTGATCACGAAAGCGCTCTTCAGCATCCTCCCACGGAACCTGAGCACAGCGGAATAGACGCCGGGTTTTCCGCTCCAAGCAATTGAGTTCTCGCCGGCCACGCCGCTAAAAGCCACGGACTCCACCTCCCTGCCGGATATCTCATATACCGAAAGGGTTCCCTCGCCTTCGGTTGGCAGTCCAAACACGAACCTCACGCCCTTATCCGTGTTTTGGACCGTGAAGCTGAAGGCCGATGGTCTTTTGGGGCTCTCCGCAACCCCAACATAGTAATCAACCAGATTGTGGGTTCTCCACTCGTAGTAAAGGGGGATGGGTATGTTGCCATAGTAGCCTATGTATTGGGTGAAGGATGTATCTGCGATCATGCCGGTATCCACGCACCACCATTCGTAGCGGTCAGTCTTTATCTGTCCCGTATCAGTAGAACCAGAGACCCAGGTGACCGATGCCCTCGTCTTAACATAGATCTTGAAGCAGTTAAAACTGCCAGCTGGCACGACCTTGACCTCTTGAGCCTGGACATAGGCCGAATCCACCCTCACGATAACCGTATCAGGGGTAAGGTCCCCGTCTATGTCCCAAGCGTATTTGCCAGCAAGGCCTGTTGACCAGGATTCGCCCACTGTGAACGGGATCTTGTAAGCGCGGAGGGTGACCGTTGTGGCTCCGCCTATATCCGTTAGGAGCATGAGCCAGGGTATTGAATCGTAGACCGTGTCCCCCTTGATCATGAGGGTATCCCCCCAGGTATCCGAATGAGCGGAATCCTTCACATAGACCGAAAGGGCATGGTGGCCATTGTATGTGAACTCCTCAAGTATCTTCGTGGTGTCGTATAGATCGTAGTCCTTCATTGGGTCACCAGCAAGCGAATCCCTGAAAATGCCCTCGTAGTAATACCAGTTGCCGAGAGCAAAACCCAGATAAGAGGATGGGGCCTGACTGATAAGGAGCACTAGAACCGCCATCTCAAAAACCTCCTTTTATTCAACGATAAACCTAGCCCTCCTCGTGCCACAGGTAGCGAAATAGGCCCCTGGCCCAGGGGCTGACCAGGAAGCCATCATTTGGACCACTGGAACCCTGTCCATTAGCCTTCCGGATATGTCGTATATGGCTATGGATGCGCCGGGCTCAGGGAAAGGAACGATGAAGCTGACACTTCCCTTCGCTGGGTTCTGTCTCAGGATTAGCCTCTCCGGAGCGAGGGCCGCGACGCCATATGATTGCGCCACTATAACCGCGGCGTGGCCATCAACGAGGCCGTAGCCCGTGAACATGTCCCAGCCGTCCTGGCCCATGTCTATGCATGTTCCCTCAATTATGGCCCTGGCTTCCTTGTTTGTCAGTGATGAGTTGACCGAGAAGATGAGGGCCGAGAGCCCTGAGACATGGGGGGTTGCCATGGATGTGCCATCGTAGAACTCGTATGCGGAACCCGGAACAGTTGAGACAACGCCGACCCCTGGGGCCATCACATCAAGCGCGTAGCCATAGTTGGAGAAGTAAGCCTTGTCTCCCGTGGTATCCAGCGCGCCAACAGCGATGCAAGGGGTATAAGCCGCTGGATAGGAAACCGTCCCCATCCCGTCGTTTCCGGAGGCCGCGACGAGGAGAACGCCCATCGTGTCATACGCGTAGTTTATTGCCTCCTCAAGGGTGGTTGAGCCTGAGGAACCCCCGAGGCTCATGGATATGACCCGAACGCCCTGATCAGCGCACCACCTTATCCCATCTACGATGTCCTCGTATGTGCCTGAGCCCGTCTCATCTAGACAGCGCGCGGAAAGGAGGGTTATGTTTGCCATGCCTGAGACCCCAACGCCATTATTGAGAACCCCTGCAACAGTGCCTGAGACATGGGTTCCGTGAGACTCGTAATACAGGTCATCCGGATACGGGTCCTCGTCCTCATCAACGAAATCATAGCCCTTGTCAGAGCCGAAGTTGGCCGCAAGGTCAGGATGGGTATAATCAACTCCTTGATCAACTATGGCGACAACGATGCTCTTTGAACCCTGGCTCACATCCCACGCTAGGTCCATATACATCACATAGGGTCCCCACTGATCTGTCCAATAAGGGTCGTTCGGGGTAAAGAAGGCCCTTGCCCTGAAGAGGGGCTCTGCCCAGAGAACATCTGGATGAGCGTAGGCCTGCCGGATGAAATCGCATCCTGTCTCCCTGGATGGGTCGCTTATCTCCACAACCACGAAGTCAGCCCCGGTCCTGCTCCTCTTCACTACCCTGGCTCCGAAGGCGGACATCTCATCGGCTATCAAATTGGGATCAGCACCGTGCCTGTATCTCAGTATGAAACGGCCCGGAACAGCGTCCCGCCAGTAATCCGGGTTATCAAGGTTCCTGAGCGCGTAGGTCGTGTCAAGGGTTATGGGCTCTGAGGCCGCGGCCCTCATCCTCTCCTCAACCCGGCCCCAGGAGACCGGTTGAGGAGCGGGCCTCCCGGACAAAGCTATTATGAGAATTATCGGGTTCATTCCTTCCATCTCCTTGTCTTGAACCTGACATCCAGGTTCGTTTGGCCCCCTGTGGCTGAGAAGACGACATAGTAATTGCCCCCAGAGGTTATGGACCCAGCCACATTTACCGATGAGACATTCTCAGAGTAGTCGTTCAGGCCGTTCTTGTCTCCCGAGGATACCCATTCGTTGTATTCGGATTCGGTCGCCCAGAAGAAGGTGAACGCTGAGCCAGAGTTTCGCCTCGCTCCTCCGAGGATGCTGTCTCCGGACTGTGGCGTGAATCGTATGGCCTCATAGTTCCCTGATGCAATGGTGAGCCTGCCGTGATAGATATCATTCTCTTCCACGGACGACTCCTCTGTCAGTGGCTCGCAAGCCACCCCAACGAAAATCAAAAGAAGCAATCGCCTCATGGACATAGTATATGCCAGCTGCTCGGGGAAAATCAACTGCCTTTGGGTTTATAATTTGCCCATGCTTGAGCTCGCTCTGAGAAGGGGGATCAGAGAAGCCCTCTGGTTTGATCCTTTATCAATATTACTGGGCGCTGGATTGATAGCGGCCCTCTCAAGGCTCTCTGTGCCCCTGCCTTTTAGCCCAGTCCCCATCACGGGCCAGACCCTTGGCGTCCTCCTCATTGGCGCGGCTCTGGGTTCCAGAAAGGGATTTCTCTGTGTGATGGTTTACCTTGCCGCCGGCGTTTCCGGCGTTCCCGTTTTTGCGCTCGGAGGCGCTGGCCCTGGCTGGGTTTTGGGCCCTACCGGGGGCTATTTGATGTCTTTTCCGGCAGCCGCGGCCCTGGTCGGTTTTCTGGCTGAGAAAGCTTGGATGAGGAACCCTTTCCCGGCTTTCTGCGCCATGGTTCTTGCCAACCTGTTGATATACCTCGTGGGAGCCCTGTGGCTTTCGGCATTTGTCCCTGATCCGATAAAGGCTGGCGTTCTGCCCTTCATTCCTGGAGACGCAATAAAGGCCGCCCTGGCCGCTTTCCTGGTTTCAAGCGTCGGAAAGCGTCTCGGTGCAAAGATCCAGGATTATCCATTATAATTTAGTTATGTCGCTTGATGATTATAGAAAGGTTATCTATGATTTCGCTGGATCAAAGAGGTTGGTAATAGAACGCTACGGCCCCGGCAGATACAGGGTTAGACTCTTTCACAGGCAGAGATGGTTTTTCTTCCTTCACTCTTGGACAATAAAGGCCATGACCGTCATAGAGGCTGAGGACGATTCCGAGGCCATGGACAAGGCCGTGGATTGGGCAACTGGAATCGGCTCATAGAGCCTCTGTTCTGGGCCCTACCTGTTCACCAGCCAAACCCCTATCGCGATGAGTATTACGCCAATCGCTTTCCAGATTGTCATGGGTTCGTGGAGGAAAAGCCACGCGACCAGCACAATAAGCACATAGCCCAAAGATAGCATGGGATAAGCAACTGAGAGCTCAACCCTGGACAGGAGGGCGAGCCAAACTATTGCGCTCAGAGCATAAAGCCCTATACCCGTTATCACATGAATGTTGATGAGGGCTCCCAAAATGAACTTGGCCACGCCCATTTCCCCGAACTTTCCAACCTGGCCGACCCCATGCTTTATCAGAAACTGGCCAGCGACCACCATGAGTATATCCACAACCAGGAGAATCACATCCGTTATGTTCCTCAAAACTCCTCCTCGGATTCGTCATCATAATACTCGCCTTCCCAGTCTTCAACCTCATCCCAGAGCTCATCATCGTATTCGCTGTCCGAGAGGACCTCGTCGAACCCCTCATCAATTAGCTCACTCTCATCCTCAAGGCCTTCTGCCCTTTGTGTAGCGTAATATCCATAGTATGGGAGGGGTTCGCCGCATTCGGGACAAATGAGCCCCTCTGCCTCTTCTAGATCGGCCCATATTGAACAGCCGCAATGCGGACATGTAATGTTTATCTTCATATCAGCCCTCCATGAGCCCAAAACGCTCAGCGAGTTCAGCCTCAACCTTCGGGGCCTCGGCTGTGTTCAGGAGAAACGATAACCTGAGATCCGAGGTAGCCATAGCGTAGACCTTGACATTCCTGAGAGAGGCTGTTGCCTCCTTCAGGACCCCTGGATCAGAACCTATGCCGTAGCCAATGATAGAGAGGAGGGTTCTGCCCGGGATGAGCTCAAGGCCTACATCTTTATCCACCAGAGCCGTTGCCCTATCAGCGTCCTTCGCCGGGACAGCGATGCTCATCTCCCTGTCAGTCTTGGTGAGTAGGAGAACCCCTATAGCTTCCTCGGCGAACCTGGCGAGAAGGCGCGTCTCAAAATCCGTCCCCTCAGGTATGTTTCTGATGATCAGAGAGGCCACGGGCGCCAGGATTATTGCTTTAACTCCAGGTGCCTCAAGGCCTCCGGTTATCTCGGTTCCTTCCTCTTTTTCCAATCCTCTAACCTCCAACCTCGTTTTCCTCCGAGCCGCGAGGGCAAGCGCTCTCGTGTGGACGACCTCGGAGCCAAAGCATGTGAGCTCCAAGGCCTCCTCGTAAGAAAGCATTCTCAACCTCCTCGCGCCCGGATGGCGCTTAGGGTTCAAAGCATAAACCCAACCCACATCCTTGTAAAACTTCACTGGGACATCGGGGCCGAGGCTCGTAGCTATGGCCACTGCCGTGAGGTCTGATCCTCCTCTGCCGAGGGTCGTGACCTCCCTGCTTACCGAGACCCCCTGAAATCCCGCGACAACGGGAACGATCCCGTCCTTTATAGCTTCGGTTATACGGAAGAGCTTGACCTCCTTTATCCTCGCCCTGCCAAAGTTCTCATCCGTGAGTATTCCAACCTGTGAACCCGTGAAGCTCTGTGCCGGGACCCCCATCTCGTTAAGCGCGATCGAGAGCAGGGTCATGGATATGCGCTCCCCCGCTGTGAGGAGCATGTCCGTCTCCCTGCGCACGCGAGGGTTTTCTGAACCGGCCGAGACCTTCCTCGCGAGGGACAGGAGATAATCCGTCTGGTCCCCCATGGCCGAGACAACCACGACAGGCCTCACTCCAGCCTCAATCTTGGCCCTTATCGCGCCAGCAACCCGTGGCAGATCATCCGTATCATGGAGGACCGAGTGACCGAACTTTAGGACCTCAATCACGGGCGAAAATTATAGAGCTTGTTGGTCCGCCGGAACCCAGGCCAACGCGACCAAATGGACAGATACATCCGTCCTCTTGGGCTTGATGAGCTTCTTTTCTACCTGGTCTATCGTGCTGGCCCACCTATCCCTTATCGCCGATATTTCAGCCTCTATCTCAGCCCTCAAGGCCTCTATCTCCTTCGTCAATCTGGTTATCTCAGAGTATGATTCCCTCAACTTCTCCTCCGCTTTTTCCTTTAGCCTGTATTTCCTGGACACGGATGAGATGCTCCTCCTTCTGCCAAATATTCCACCCAGGACCGCTTCGGCTGTTGATAGCCCGGCCTCTCGTCCTCTTGCTTCAACTTCCCTCTTGTGGCTTTCGAGCTCATTCTGCTCAGCGGCCAACCGCGTTTCCAGCCTTGCGAGCCTTTGCCCGTATTTTGCCCTCAGCTGGTCTATCTCGCGATCCCTCCTCTCCCTGGCGGCCGCATCAAGCCTTGCCCTGAAATCGGCTTCGGATTCGCCTGGTTTCCCGTAGATATTGAGGATGGGGCTGTGTAGTATCTCAAGGTATTGCTCCCTGTAAAGGTATTCGGCGAAATCCCGGCTGTAGAAGGAGAAGGCCTTCGGATCCGAAAGCTCCGGCGGCACCCCAGCGAAAAGCGCCCCCTCTGGGGGAACCCGTGACAGGGATGCTGGATCAACCTCCACACGCTCAGCATCATTCCAGGGTATTACCGGGCCTATTTTGTCCGGACGAACCAGAAGCCCGACCCTTCGGCTCGTGTTTATCCCGAGCCTATGATCTGAGAACCTCACTGTCCCTAAGGCTAACAGCGCTGGGACGAGGTTCAGGCCTGAGCCTTGGCCTGGCATGAAAACCTGCGGGATATCGGGGGAGAGGACAGGACGCGCGGCGGTGCACGAAGCTCCTGATGGCCGCGGAGCCTGCCTAGCGAGCTCGGCCACAGGAGCATCCTGGGCTATGGTTCCAGATAAACGCCTTATTTCCTCCCTGGTAAGGGGCCCCCTCAGATAGCTCATGGCCCAACGGGTCTGGAAAACGGCAGGCCCTTCCCGGTGGACATCGTGCAGGAGAAAGACCCTGGGTTCCAAAGAGGATATGATTTTGTCCATATCTTGTCTGCTGAGAGCGCTCCCCTTTTCTTCTGCCACTGATACAAGCCCGTCCAGGACCCGCGCCTTGTCTCGCTCTGCCTGGAGCTTGCCTATGAACCATGTCCCCGCGTTCGTTAAAGCCTTATAGTCCAGATCAACGGGGTTCTGCGTAGCCAGGAGCACGCCAAAGCCAGAGGCCCTTGCCTGCTTCAAAAGGGTGATGAGGGGTTTCTTTGAGGGGGGCTCAGCGACCGGAGGCATGTAGCCAAAGACCTCGTCAAAGTAAAGAAGGGCCCGGAGGCTTGTTGTTCCAGGTTGTCTCCTCACCCATGTGAGGGCCTGACCGAGGAGCAAGGTCACGAAGAACATCCTCTCAGAATCGGAAAGGTGGGCTATGTAGAATATGCTGTGCCGGGGCTTTCCTTCTGGAGTATAGAGAAATCTCTGAATGTCTATAGGCTCGCCTTTCATCCAGCTTGCAAAGCTTGGTGATGCTAGCAGGGTGTTCAGCGCGACCGCGAGCTCAAACCTCTCCTTCTTTGGATAGAAGGATTCAGTATCAAATACCCCTAATTTCTGGAATGGCGGGTCCTGAACCGCGAGAATGAGCCCAGGCATATCAAGGTCCTTCCCGGTACCCCAGAAGTGCTGGAATATAGCTGAAAGAAGGATGTGTTCCCTGCTCCTTATTGGGTCAGCGCTTAGGCCTACCATCTGGAGCAGTGCGCTTACGGTCCCGGTTATCTGCTCCCCTATTATCTCCGAGTTCTCATCCCACGAAAGATCAGGGGCCTTTAGGGATGAGAGGACAGAGACCGGCCTTCCGGACTCCGAACCCGGTGTGTATACGGCGAAATCAACGGAATCCCTGAGGAGCCTTATCCTGTCCGGGCTCATTCCCCAATCTGATAGACCGGCTCTCCATTTCTCAGCAACAGAAGCCGCATACTCATCCAGACTCATGCCCTTGCGCTCAGCCTCCTCCGGGTTCACCCAAGGCCTAAAATCCTCAGGCCTCAAATCAGGAAAACAAAGGAGAAGGTTCCCGAGGTCTCCCTTGGGGTCTATTATGAGCGCGGGTATTCTGTCTATGGCCGCCTCCTCAAGCAGACAGAGGCAAAGCCCTGTTTTGCCTGACCCCGTCATGCCGATGCAGACCCCGTGGGTTACCAGGTCACGCGAATCATAGATTAGGAGGGATTCAAGCCTTCTTGAAGTCTCAAGATCATATTCCCTGCCGAGGTAAAAAAGCCCAATCTGCTCAAAGCCGTTCACGCTGAGAATATAACGCAAAGGCTTTGGGGCTTTCAAGTAACCTCCATGCGGGCCCCCTGATTGACCCCGTGATTTATCATTTTGGGCATGAAGGAGAGGGCCAGAAGAAAGCCCATACTCTGATAGGCTCCGGACCTTGGTTTCTCTCCTCTGGTATTTGGGGCTCTCAGTTGAGAACACGGCTAAGGTGATGAGAGCGATAACAGGAAGAAATGTCTCTCCCTCAGGGGTCTACAAGCGCCTACCCATGCTTGGGTTTGACCTTGAAGAGAGGCTCAGGAGGAGAAAGAAGGACTGGCCCGTAGTGCACATAGCGGTTTCACCTTAGGGAGGGCACCTCCTGGATACACGAAGGACATCCTGTTTTGGCTATCAGATATGCTTGGCTTCATCAGGACGGGGAAGCATTTGGGTTATTATCCTGAGCTCATCACCAACAATGCGGCCGAAAGGGCTATACTACGCACAAAATCAAGGGTAAAGACCATAAGAGGTTTCAGCTCTGAGCGCGGAGCCTATTCTGCCCTTCTCATCACCCAGGCCTTTGGTGAGGCATTTGAGCGCGGCGTAGTGGACATGAAAACCCTGTTCAGCTGAGCTACCCATCGTTTCTCAGACCAGGGGGATATGCCGGGGATCAGAAATAAGCACAGAGAGGGAAAGGATCACTTTGCGTCTAAGTTCTTGATAGGCAAGGACTTAGAGGGGGGTGAAAGTGGGTAATATCAGGCAGAAACGAAGGTTTGCGCCGGCAGGCCGCTTTGCATTATATTTATCCGAGATAAGGAGACTGATATGGCAAAGACATGTCCGAACTGCGGAGCCGAGGTGGCGGATCAGGCGCAGTTTTGTCCCCACTGCGGCTTCAGTATGGAAGGAAAGGTTGAGGAGACCAGGTTCATGCCGGAGACCCCAACGGCCGCTAAGCCGCCCGTCCACGGCCAGTTTGCCTCCGTTGCCGAAGAGGGTTTTCCCTTTGGATGGTCGGTTGGCCAGTTCGCTGGCTGGTGGAGGAGATTTGTTGCTTGGGCTCTCCTGGATGGGCTAATACTTGGGGCCATAGGAGCTGCGGTCTTCCTTATACTATGGGGTATCCCTACCCTCGTCTTCGGCCTCATTAATCAGAAACTAGCGGCTGTCGGCGGCCTCGTTGGCCTCATCCTGGGTTTGGCTGGAGTCATAGTGGCTTACATCCTGTATGTTATCATCCCAACGGGCAAGACCGGCCAAACCATAGGAAAGAGGATCATGGGGATAAGGGTTGTTGATAAGAGCGGAAGCCCTCCAGGAATAGGAAAGGCCTTTCTCCGCGAGGTTGTGGGCAAGCTCGTATCAGGGGCGATATTTGGGCTCGGGTTCATCCTAGCGGCCTTTGACAACCAAAGAAGGGCCTGGCATGACCGAATAACGGGCACATATGTGATACCGAAATAGGGGGAACCCGGGAACATTTCTCGGAAACCAAGGTCTAAAAGAACATGAAGAGGTTGGTTGACATCCCCATAGCTTGCAAAAGCTTGACATGGGCCTCTATAATGTTCGGGCTGAACCTTAAGGAGGTTTTTAGCATGAAGCATCTGATAGCTCTCATAGTAGGCGGTGGCCTCCTCCTGACCGTGGGATGCGGTCAGATGGGCCAGGCGGCGAAGGCTCTGGAGGAGATCCAGACCAGCATCACAGAGGTGAAGGATGATGTCTCTGAACTGGACAAGAGGGTTACGACCCTTGAGGACCAGGTTGAGGCACTGACCATGGCGGTTGATTCCCTGAAGGCCGCGAAGAAGCCCACAACCGGCGGCACAGGCGGCAAGAAGCCCCCGTCTGGCGGCGGCACTGGTGGCACAGGCGGCGATACACCGATCAAGGGCGGCAAGGGAGTGAAATAGCTCTTAACAGGTTTAAGGAGGTTTAAACCATGAAAAAGCTACTGGCAATAGGCGGTGTGGTAGCCACAATCATAGCGTTCGTGGCTACCTCAACATCGGTGATCCTCACATCCTGCGGGGGCGGAGAAGATACCAGCTCTCTGAGACTGGAGTATGAGGTCGTCAACAACGGCACGGATGTGAAGCTCACTTGGACCCAGATAGAGGGCGCTGACTACTATACCATATCAGTGGATGGCACGGTCATAGACTCCACTGCCGACAATACGGTCACAGAGTATACCGTCACATCGGATCATGCTGGAAAGGTCCTAAAAGTGACCGCTGTCGGTGCCGAGACGAGCGATGAAATAGACATAGCCGCGCTCGTGAAGAGCACGCAGCTGTCCGATTTCGGCGAGGCATCCAGCTCGTATAAGTCCGCGGTTGGATTCGGCTCTGATGGCTCCGCCACCGTTTATTCTCTCCTGGACAGCGGCAACTACTCCTACTTTGATTTCTGGATCTCTGACGGCACATCTGGGCAGGTCCTCGTGAATGAGATAGACATCTGCTCTCCAAATGTCACATACGGCGGCACGGGCAATTTCAACTCCGAGGATAACTGGTCAACCGCCTGGGGCACAGGTTATGTCGCGCCCACAGGTGGTTATCAGAACATATATCCTGGCTCTGGTGGCATCATGGGCGGCGGATCATACGCCATCTGGCTAGACCCGTCCGGTAATGGCTGGGACCTCAACGACCACTTCGTGAAGTTTGATGTCAGCGGCATAGGTAGCGACGGCGCGGTATCCGGCACCGTCCACTATCAGACCGTTGGTGGTCTTCTCTGGATACCCGTGGACTGAGAAGGTAACCGGACGAAAAACCAAGGGGGCTTTTTAGCCCCCTTTTTGTTTGCGCGTGTTTCTGACTATTTCACATTCTTCACTTTTGGAACATCCCCAGCGCCAGCTGACTTGGAGAGCTCGTTGACCTTGTCATAGAGGATCTTGTAGTTGCTCTCAAGGGTCGCTATACGGGACTCAAGATTCCCGGCCTTCTCAGCGGTTGCCTCCGCGGTTCCCTGGGCCTGAGCAACCTTCTTCTCTAGACTATTCACCCTCGCCTCCAGGGCCTTTACCTGTCCAACGGTCGCGCAACCCGCGGCCAAAGCCGCCACGCATGCTATTGCAAGTATCCTCTTCATGCTAAGTCCTCCGATGGCCTTCAAATCATAACCAAAGCGCTCGCCAAAATTCAAGGTTTATGCCCCGAACTTCTTCACCCTTCCGGCGTTCGCCAGTATGAGTGACATGAGGTCAGTCGCCTTTATCCTCCCGTAATACCCGTGCTTTGCCTGGCGCTCCGTGAAAGCTGTGCAGTCATCGGGGCCAGCGAAAGGCCCATAGATCAGGAAGGGAACAGGGTGCCAGGAGTGCTTTTTCATGAGGGCAGGGGTGGAGTGGTCTCCGGTTATGGCTATGACATCCGGCTTGAGCTCAAGTAGTCTCGGTATGTATGCATCAACCTCCTCCAGCTTGGCCACCTTTCTGTCAAAATCCCCGTCCTCTCCAGCCTCATCCGTGTCCTTGTAGTGTATGAAGAAGAACTCGTGATCGCCCCAGCTCTCCTCAAGTATTCTCACCTCATCCTCAAAGGTCTTGGGCTCGCCGAGGATGTTCAGGCCAATAACCCTTGCTACCCCCTTATACATGGGATATGTAGCTATGCCAACCCCGTCCATCTTGTAGCGGTCAGCAAAGGATTGAAGGGATGGAAGCTTTGAAAATCCTCTGAGAAGGACGCAATTCATCTTCTCCTCGTTCAGGAGGGTGTAGTGGGCTTTCTGGATGAACTGCCATATTATACGAGCGGAGCGCTCGGCCTCCCGCTTCTCCGGTATGGGGAAAAGGGGCGGAACACCTTCCTGCTGAGGGTCTGTCTCAAGGACGCGGCCCGAGAGGTCCTCCCCTCTGAAAATGACCACGAACCTGTGGCCCTTGACATGCTTGAGCAGGACCTGAACCCCCTCTATCTCCTTTATGTTTTCCTTCAGAAGCTCAACGACCCGAGCGGCATCCTGGTCATTCGGCCTACCTGCCCGCCTATCGGTTATTAGGCCTTCGGAGTTTATGGTTGCGAAATTGCCCCTGGCGGCCACATCCGTCTCCTTGAGCTCCATCCCCACGCCAAGGGCCTCAAGAACGCCCCGCCCGACATCGCACTGAAGGGGATCGTAGCCAAATATGGAAAGATGGCCGGGGCCTGAACCAGGGGAAACCCCAGGGGCAACCGGATTTATTAGGCCGAGAACGCTCTTTCTTGCCAAAGCGTCAAGATTAGGAGTCCGGGCGGCCTCGAGCTCGGTCTTGCCGTCCTCGGGCCTCGGAACTCCGCCAAGCCCGTCTATGACGAAAAGGATTATCTTCGTGTTCGCTTTGTGTATGAGGTTCTTTTCAACGATGATCATAGGGTTGAAATTATATTCCGAGGCATCAATTGGTGGCAACCGCATGCCCTTATACTTTATAATATATGGGCACTGGCGGCGTAGCTCAGCTGGCAGAGCAGGGGAATCATAATCCTCGTGTCCGGGGTTCGAGTCCCTGCGCCGCCACTATTTTGAATATATGGGATGTAAGTTCCGGAGGTTTTTGGGGATAGCCCTTCTGGCGAGCGCGATAGCCGCAACGATCCCTTCCTGTATCCCCTATACCTCTAGAACTATGGATCTGGAACCCGCTGTCCTTTTAAGTGAGGTTGGGATAGCCTCGTGGTATGGCCCAAAGTTCCATGGCAAGAAGACTGCATCGGGCCAGGTTTTTGATATGTATGGAAAGACCGCGGCTCACAGGACACTGCCATTTGGTTCCGTGGTCCGCGTGACCGATCTCAAGACCGGAAGGAATACCGTTGTGATAATAAACGACAGGGGTCCTTTTGTTGAGGGAAGGATAATTGACCTCTCTTTGGGGGCGGCTCAGGAGATAGGTCTGGATCAAGCAGGCCTCATGAAGGTCAAGATAGAGGTTCTCCGGCTTGGAAAGGGAACTCTTGGAGAGGGCCAGGCAGGCCAGTGAGCTCGCGCTCTGTCCCTATTCCCTTTTCAGGGTCGGAGCCGCGCTTTTGGCAGGATCCGGTGAGGTCTACCTAGGAGCAAACATTGAATCCGCGTCCTACGGCCTTTCGGTCTGCGCGGAGCGGGTCGCGCTCTTCAGGGCTTTGATGGCCGGGGAGAGAAAATTCATGGCAATTGCCCTCACAGCTTTTGAGAAAAGAGCCGAGGGCTGGACTGAGAAGGAGGGGATAACCCCGTGCGGCGCCTGCAGACAGCTCTTGGCAGAACACGCGCCGGGCCTTATCGTTTATCTCAATGATGGCCGGAGATTCCGGATAGAGGAGCTATTGCCGGAACGCTTCGGATTGTGAGATTCTCGTGGCCGCTTGCCCGAAACAAAGAGCAGGCGATCCCTAGTATGTGTAAAACCCTTTGCCCGTCTTCCTTCCAAGCTCCCCGGCCTTGACCTTGTCCACCAGTATCTGAGCTGGCTTGAACTTCGGATCCCCCTTCTCCCTATAGATGTAGTCCAGAATGTCAACCACGATATCAAGCCCTATGAGATCCGCGAGGGCAAGAGGCCCCATCGGGTGGTTCATCCCGACCTTCATCACGGTGTCTATTGCCTCAGGCTCAGCAACCCCTTCCATGAGCACATGCGCGGCCTCGTTTATCATGGGCATCAGGACCCTATTCGAGACGAATCCCGGTGAATCGTTGACTATTGCTGGGACCTTTTCAAGGCGCTCGGAGAGCTCCTTTATCACTGCCATGGTCTCGTCCGATGTGGCTTTCCCCCTAACCAGCTCCACCAGCTTCATCATGGGGACCGGGTTCATGAAGTGCATCCCAGCGACCTTATCCGGCCTCCCGGTCGCGCTCGCGAGCTTGTTTATTGATATGGAGGATGTGTTTGAGGCTATGATGGCGTCCGGGCCCAGTATCGCGTCAAGCTTCTTGAAAAGTTCAATCTTGACATCCTCCTTCTCTATTATTGCCTCCACGACGAGCTGGCAGTCCTTGAGATCGTTCAGGTCAACCGTTGGCTTTATCCTTGAGAGAGCGGCCTCTTTATCCTCTGGTTTGATTATCTCCTTTTTGACCTGCCTATCCATGTTGGCGGATATGGTGGCCAAAGCCTTGTCAAGGAGCTCCTTGGAGATGTCAACGAGAACTACATCGTAACCCTTAAGAGCGAAAACATGGGCTATTCCGTTGCCCATAGTGCCTGCGCCTACAACCCCAACTTTTTTTATGTCATCGGTTTTCATAGGGAGCTAATTTTGAGGCACGGGCTCAGGCCGGATCAACCAGATCTGTCCGGATTTCCGGGCACCTTAGGGGCCACTCTCCAACCTGAGGGATTAAATTATAAACTCCTAGAGGCTCGTCAGGGCACAAGGCGCTTTGCGCCTTGCCGAAGGGAATGCCCTGACGA
>JBDRYB010000019.1:0-38783 GCA_039803205.1 Caldifarciminota bacterium | reverse complement strand
TCGTCAGGGCATTCCCTTCGGCAAGGCGCAAAGCGCCTTGTGCCCTGACGAGCCTCTAGGAGTTTATAATTTAATCCCTCAGGTTGGAGAGTGGCCCCTAAGGTGCCCGGAAATCCGGACAGATCTGTTCACGGGTGCCAGAAATCCAAAAAATATAAAAGCCCCGGCTGAAGAGCCGGGGCCGGCTTTTCTATCGTGCGAGACCTCAGTAGACCGTGGCCTTGCCCCTCATCACGACTTCCCTGTGCCTCGCCTCTATGAAGTAGATTCCAGGGGGCAGGTCAATAGGAGTTGGCTCCTTTCTGAGCCCGATCTCCTTTATCATCCTGCCGGACGCGTCCCAGATCCTCGCCTCAGCCTCATCAAAGCCGCGGATGCCGAGATACAAGACGCCTCGGCCGGACCTCGCTGTTATTCCGGGCAAGAGAGCGCCCATCTCTTCCTCGGAGCCGAGAAGACAGCCAGTTCCTGGGCCATCTATTGCCGTAATGTTGTTACCACCAGTTAAGCCGCCTGAACCCAGAAGGACTATCTCCGAGCAAGCGTCCCCATCTATGTCCCCAACCGCTATTGGGTTATCAACCGCCCACTCCGTGACGCCGTCCTGGTCGTAGTAATCGTATCTCCACTCGTAAGAGCCGCCAGATGCCGCGGGGAACACATAGACAAAGCCATCGTCAGCTGTCTTAACGAACTCAAGAACCCCATCGCGGTCAACATCACATATAGCGCCTCCACCATCATAAGTCCAGTAGTCAATCTCATACTTCCAGCGCTCTGAGCCGTTGGAGTTCAGGCATATGAACCAGCTCTTCCAGGATGTAGTATCGTGGGTTACGGTATCATCAGCGCCTCCCGTTCCCAGGAATACCTCGCACCTCCCATCTCCGGTCACATCCCATGCGACCAGGTTCTGAAAGAGAAGGGATTGCGCGTAACCCCTGGAGTTGTTCGGAATTGAGTAGGTCCATATCTCGGAGCCGTTTGAGCCCTGGAGGGCCACTATCCTGTTGTTATCCCCACGGTAGACTATAACATCAAGCCTGCCATCGCCCGTTACATCCCCAAGTGTGGCAGTGACCGTGGAAGTAGTAGCGGCTAGAATGCTGGATGGGTACCTCCATTTCACTGAGCCGTCGGCGTTCAAGCACACTATGCACTTAGCGACCCCAACCGTCATGTCCGTTGTGGAGACGACAATTTCGTTTCCGGCCGCTCCATCAACATTGCCAGCGGATATTCCGTTTACGGAAATGAACATGGCACTTCCAAGTGAGCGCTTCCACCTTACAGTGCCATTGCCGTTGAAGCAGTAGACCGTGTCGGAGAACTGCTGGCCTATGACGATCTCAGGGACATTATCGCCGGATACATCAACCAGGCATATCGGTGACATTATTTGCTGGCCATTCCCTACCTGGAGGCTCCACTTCACGGCTCCGTTCATCCCATTGAGGCATATCAGTGTTCCGGGCTGTTGCCTCGCCACAATAACCTCAGGGATCCCGTCATTATCAACATCTCCAGCGGCAGGGGTGGAGTTGGGGGCAAGGTCAGGCTGAGGAAGGGCATAACTCCATATCTGGCTTCCGGTGTTTCCATCTAGGCACTTCACATATGTCCCGTCGTTGTAGATTACCTCGCAACCAGCATAATCGCCTCTCACATCGTATATTAATGGCCCACATGACCTCTGGAGGGACGGGGTTACTGGGACGCGCCACTTCACTGTGGGACCAGTGATGTTCGCACCCGGGACAGCCTGATACGAGCTCCGTTCCTTGTCATAGCCTAGGGTTGGCCACGCATAGCTCGGTGTATATGCTAATAGCATTAATAACATCATGCACCTCCTTCGTGCTGGGGCAAATTATAAACCTTTAGGTATGGATGGTCAAGCAAGAGGTGGACTGAGATCTCACACTTCCCTTCCCTCTAAAACCCTTATCCTGCAAGGCAAAGCTCTCAAACCCTTGGGGCCGTAGTGGCCCAGGGAGGCCCTGATGGATGAAAATATAACCCCGGCCCCAAGAAGGAAGGGCCGGGAAAGGAGAAAAATTATGACCCTTTCTCCACAAGTATCAAGCAAGGAGAAGCAAAGACTTTTCAAGATACTCAAGGGAGGATAGAACCATGAGGTCCCTGAGAGCCAGAATACCCTATGCCATGGCTACAAAAAGGGACGATGAACCAGGCCACCTCCAAGCTGACACATACGAGCATTCAGGAGGATTTCGTGATCCTCACCGGGAGAAGGGAAATAGGGTTCATAACCTCAAGGCCGTATAAGAACAACGACCAAGCCCTTGTTAAAAAACCGCGTCTACACCCCTATTTTGCTTACTCTCCCAGCTTTTCCCCGCACTCCGGGCAGAATTTTGTCCCGGCGGGGAACTCTTTCCCGCACTTGGGGCACTTCACTGGGGCGCCAATCTTTTCCCCGCAGCTAGGGCAGAACTTCGCGCCCGCAGGAACATCGGAGCCGCACTTGGGGCATTTGCTCGGCTCAGGCATCTTGGCGCCGCAGCTTGGGCAGAACTTGGCATCCCCAGGAACATCCGCGCCGCAGCTGGGACACTTCACTGGGGATGGGGCTGTTGGTTGGGTAGGAGCCGCACCGCCTTTTCCTCCACCACCTTTCATGGTCTCAGCTATAACCCCTGCCATTCCCATTCCCATTCCTATTCCAGCGCCCATGCCCAGGCCAGCTCCAGCCGCTCCTCCCTCACCCCCTTCTCCTCCCTTTGCGGCCTCCTCAAGAGCGCGCGCGGCCTTGAACTTCGTGTAGCTATCCAGGTCACCTATAGCGGCCATGGATGCCCTCTCGTCTATGGCCTTCTGGACCTCCTCGGGCGGGGTTATGGCCTGTATATACATGTTGATCATGTAAAGGCCGATCGCCTCAAAGTCCTTCATCGCACGCTCCTTGAGCTCCATCCCTATCTCGTCATAGACAGCGGGGAGGTCCAAGATGGTCTTCATCCTTTCGCCGAGGAGGTCAGCGAGCCTGGATATTATCACATCCCTAAGGAAGTCCTTTATCTCCTCGGAGCGATATAGACCCTTTGTCGCTACTATTTGGTTCACGAAGAGACGAGGGTCCTGAACGCGCATGGTGTATGTCCCGAAAGCCCTCAGGCGCACCATTCCGAACTCCTTGTCCCGATAGACAATAGGCTCTTTGGTCCCAAACTTCATGTCCGTGAAGGTGCGCATGTTGACGAAGTAGACCTCTGCCCTGAACGGACTTTTGCCGTCAAAAGCGAGGCCCAGCAGGTTTATGAGTATGGGGATGTTCGCGGTCTGTATGGTGTAGCGGCCAGCCGTGAACATGTCCGCTGTTTTCCCGTCCCTGAAGAAGACCGCAACCTGGTTCTCCCTCACCACCAGTTGGGAGCCCAACCTTATGTCCCCTGACCCTTCCTGTGGCACCCTTGCCACTATCTCGTCGCCAGTGGGGGATACCCACTCTATGAGATCAAGTATGCGCATGTTTCCTCCGTATTGGTGCAAATTATAATCTCCGGAGGCCAAGAAAAGCAAGCTTTTGATTTTCAATCGGAAACGCAGTGGATTTATAATCTTGAGGGTGATCTATCTCATCAGATACGGTGAACTGGCCCTTAAGTCAAGGCAGGTAAGGAGGAGGTTCCTCACTCAACTTGAGGAAAACCTCCGCTCGGCCCTGGCGAGGAAGGGGATCTTCTACAATCTGAGGCTTGACTGGTCAAGGGCTTACTTAGAATCGGATGATCCGAGGTCCCGGCTCGTTCTCTCAAGGTGCTTCGGGATAAGCTCGTTCTCTCCGGCCGAAAGGGTGACCTTTTCATCCGTAGACGAACTCATAGCGAAGGGAGAAGGATGGTTTTCGGATAAGGTGGTTTCAAAGAGGTTCGCTGTCCGGACACGAAGGCACGGGTTTCACGATTTTTCTTCTAAGGACATTGAAAACCTGCTCGGCGCGAGGCTCCTCCCGCGCTCAGGAGGGGTTGACCTGGATAACCCTGAGATAACATGCTATGTTGAGATAAGGGACCAGGAGGCTTGGCTCTTCTCCGAGAGGCTCAAGGGGCCTGGGGGCCTTCCTGTGGGAACGGGGCCCAAAGCCCTCCTTCTTTACTCCGGTGGCTTTGACTCATCGGTCTCAGGGTGGATGATGATGAAAAAGGGCTCGCCCGTTGATTTTCTCTTCTTCAACATAGGGGGGCCCGAACACGCCAAAAGGGCAAAGGAAGGAGCATCATTCCTGGCGGAAGAATGGGGCGGCTCAGCGCAGAGCATTCTTTATGCTGTGGAGTTTTCGGGCATCATAAGGGAGATAAGAGATCGCGTCCCCAGGACATACTGGAACATGGCGCTCAAGAGGTGTTTCTACATTGCTGGCGCTGAGATCGCCAGGAGAAAAAACTACCCCGCGCTTATAACAGGAGAATCTTTGGGCCAGGTATCATCTCAAACCCTCCATAATCTCGTAGCACTTGAGGCCGGGCTGGAGATTCCGGTGATGAGACCCCTCCTTGGGTTTGACAAGGAGGAGATAATCAGCTTGGCAAGGCAGATAGGGATCTATCACATATCTGAGGGAATGAAGGAGTATTGTGACCTTGCAGGAGGCCATCCTGTCACGGCCTCAGACCCAGAGAGGCTCGCGCTCCACACGAGGGACCTTGATATGAGCCTCGTTGAAAGAGCGATAGCCTCGCTTGAAATAACTCAACTGCCGAGCGCCCCAGAGGATGCGGATGAGATTGAGATAGACCATGTTCCCCCGGGAGCTGTTCTCGTTGATCTGAGAAGCCCGGACAAATATGAGGCTTGGCATCCGGAGGGTGCCCTTCTATTGGGATACGAGGAGATAGAGGCTGGGCTATTCGCCCCTGAGAGAGGGAAACCCTACATCTTCTATTGCGATCGAGCCCTCAAGAGCCTTGACGCGGCAAGGGTCCTCAGAAGGATGGGATATGAGGCTTACTCTTTCAAAGGGGGGACAAAGGCTCTTATGAGGCTACTCATGGGCAAGGGGTAGATTTTGGGCATACTTGGGCTTTACGAGGACTGGTTGCACACGCAGGGAACTCTTCACTATACTCTGTAAGCAGAAATGAGGCTATTTGTGGCAATTGAGCTGTCTGAGGATGTCAGGACATCCGTTTGGGAATTTGAGCGCGAGCTCATGGCGAATTACCGGCACGCGAGATGGGTAGCTAGGGAGAACCTTCACCTAACCCTCATGTTCATAGGGGAGGTAGATGCCAGGAGGGCTGATGAGATCAAGGAGGCTCTCAGGGGAGTAAGGGCTGAGCCATTCGCGGTTTCCCTAGAGGGCCTCGGCTCCTTCCCTGAGGGAAAACCCGTAGCCAGGGTTCTGTGGATAGGCGTGGCCGAGGGTGCCGAGAAAACGAGAGCCCTGGCTGAGAAGGTCCGGCTCGTGCTTGAACCCCTGGGAATAAGGGATGATAAACCCTTTAGCCCCCACCTCACACTCGCGAGGGGCAGAAGGGAAACGGGGATCCCGCTTCAGAGGCTCGGCTCTCTTGTTTTCGGGCCAGTTGGGTTCAAGGTCCTTCACTTCAGCCTAATGGAGAGCAAGCTGAGACCGGAAGGCCCACTATACACGAGGATTGCATCTTACCCGCTGGTGGGAGAATGAAGGACAGGGCAATGATCTTCTGGATCATTGGGATCAGCCTCGGGTGGCTCGCTCTCGGCCTAGTGCTCTTCTATGGCTTTGCGCCTGTGGATTTCTACGGCGAGGGGGCGTGGTATGCCCAAGGGGTTATCAGATGGGAACGCTTTGGCTGGCCAACCATACCGATAGCCGGACCATTTGTGGCTGAGCGGGGGCTTGGTGCATTTACCCTCTGGATCTACTTCTCGCTTCTGCGGCTCTCCTTCGCTCTGGGTGGGCCAGACCTCGGCTCAATGATCAGGGTCTCCCTTGTCACCACATCAGGGGCGCTTTTATTTACCGGGTTTCTCATGAGAAAAATAGACCCGCGCACTGGTTTCTGGACCTTGTTCCTCTTCATTCTGTTCGCGCTTTCGCCCCTCCTCCTCGCTTTCTCTCACACACCAAGGCCAATAGGCCTGATGCAGCTTTGGATAACTGGGTGCTCTGCCCTCATTCTTTCCGAAAGGCCGTGGTCCCGGCGCCTTGGTTTCTTCTTGGTTCCCTTCTCCTTCTGGATCCACCAGCTCGGCGCGATAATGGCCCTCGGCCTCTTCGTTGCCACCACAGTCGCGTTTCTGGCAAAGAGGCGCTACGGAGGGGAGCTTCTCTCCATCATCATCGGTGGCGCCATCGTGCTCGGTCTGAGCCTCATCGTTCCACTTATTGCTGGGAAGTTTGCCCTCATGGAGGAGGTGGTTATTCACTACAACAAGAGCGCGGGGCCGAGAAACCTCCTATCAGCCATGTATATTCCGCTCGCGATGGCGATCCTGGGCACAGGTTTCCTGATTCTCCCCCTGAGAAAAGCGAGGATAGGCGTTGAGAAGGGCCTCGTTGTTCTGATAACCGTTGGACTCGTTCTCATTCCCATGATCCTGGGAATGAGGCCAAGGAGAACCTTTCAGTTCGTCTATCCCTTGGTTTGGATATTACTATACATTGGATTTCTTTACGCGGCCCAGCTCGGAAGGGTTTTCAAATATGGTTTTCTGGCCCTGGTTATCGCTGGGGTGTGCTTCTACTGGTGGAGGTCAAGGGACATCATCTCAATAACCATAAAAAATCCCCACTACATTCGGACAGCAAAAGGGTTCGTTGCCAGGAACCAAGCCAGGCTAGCGTCCGCGGATAGCGTTCTCATGGCCTTTCACGGGGAGGGTTATCTGTTCTGGCTCCTGCCAAAGGAGAAACAGTTGACCGCCAGCCCGTATTTCCGCGGACCCGTAAGGGAGGGGAACCTTGTTCTCATTACGGATTACGAGCTCAGAGGCATCCCTTATCTCGTCCCTCTGGACAGCCTCGATCTCGGTTTCACATACTCCTTCTATGGGGCAAGGCCTTTCAGGAGGATATATCTCTGCCGAGGAATAGGGGGAAACTAAGAGGAGGCCCGTGCGGGGCTTAGAACCTTATCCTGTATTGGAACCCAACGCCAACCCCGGCCTCGTCCTTTTCCCCATACATGGCCACCTTCGGCTTGAAGAAATACTTTACCTGGAAATACTGGGATTCCAATTTCTCAAGGTCAGTGCTGTATTTGACATAGAGATTCCTGGTCAAATACCATCCTATCGTGAACTGCGGCGTGCCGCCGAATGTTCCTGTTCTGACCTCAAGTTCCTGTAGTCTGACCTTCTTTCTCAGCTCCCTTGATAGGAGTCCCTCCGCGAGATTAACTGCCCTCTCGCCCATCGCGCTATACTCGGGCGCGGCGCCGGTTGTCCCTATTGTCAGTAGGGATATTATATCCCCAACTGGCATGGGCGGGTCTGAGATGAGCGAGATGTCCGGCCTGCTCAGGGTCCCGCCAAGGAGCAAATAGACCGAGGTATCAGGGGCTATCTCGTTGACCGCCTTTATGGACATCTCAGGGTCTATGACAGACTGTTTTGTCATGCGAAGACTACCTTCGGTGATCTCAAAAGTCCTGTCAAAGAAATAGAGGTAGCCAGAGATAACATTAACATCCCCGGATATGGTCATTAGGGCTCCCGGTTCCTTTTCCAGGAGCATTTCTGCGGAGAACTCAAGGTCAATAAGCTCGTTCACGAAATAGGCCTTCCTATCAGCCCGGAGCCTTATCTCATATTTCAAGGGGTTCGGCCTCTCAGGGGGCCTTGGAGCGGGTTTCCTTCCGAGGGGGGCATAGAAGAAGGCCTCATCAACAGCGAGGTCCCCCTTGACATATGGCCTCCGTAGAGTTCCCTCCACCGAGAGCGCGCCCGTGACCTTTGCTTCCATGAACGGATCCGGATAAATGGGGAACTGGATGAGGTCTACGCTCAGAGCCATCGGCACCTCCCCTTTTTTATACCACAGGCTTCCTTGGGCCTCAGCCCTACCCCCCTCTGCCTCTGCCTTCATGCTGTAGATGGAGAGGGCGTCCCCTTGGAAGGAGAGCTGAGCCTCAACCTTGGAAAGAGCCGTGCCCGTTGGAACAACGACCCCTCTCTCAGCGAAGAAATCAACCTTGCCGGAAAGGAAGGGGGAGCCTATTGTGTTGTATATTTGGACCCGGCCTCTTGCCCTGGTCTCCTCAAATGCCACGAACTTCTCAAAAAGCCCTAGAATGGGCGTTACGCCTCCAGAAACCCCTATTTCCCCGGATATGGCATCCCCTGTGTCCACCCTGAGAGCGAATGGAATGAGGGAAAACCTCATCCTGAAGGCGAGGTTCATCCAGAGCGTATCTCCTTCTGTTATAAGGGTAAGGGAATCCAGGGTGAATGTATCGCCCTTGAGCCTCGCCTCGCCGTAGCCAGTGTCAACCCTGAGAAATGTCCACTCAAGGCCCCTCGCGATTATGGTGATGTTGCCTATTCTCGGCTTCATAAGAGTGCCATCCACAGTGGTGTATAGGGACAGGGTGCCGTTGATGGTGTCCTTGAGGCCAAAAGACGCTGAGAGGGCACGCATATCAGCCGAGTCCACAGCAAGGGCAAGGGTGATAGCGTCGCCCTTTATCCATCCACCAACCGAGAGTATGCCGAAGAACACCTCACCCTTGGGCAAGGAAAACGAGAGCTCATCCTCCTTCCATTTCAGGGTAAAACCACCAGCCTTTATCGCGCCGAGACCCTTCAGGTTCATCTCAAGCCTCGTCGCCTCAAGGACATTTTCCTCGTCCGATAAGGACAGAAAACCCTCTGATGACAGCCAGCTATCCCTTGTCCTGGCGAAAAGGGTATAACCTCCTATATTTCCCCTTATGGCCCCTTCAAGCCGGAGACTGTCCACCACAAAATCTTCCCTTGATATGCCCCTTGCAACGATCCAGCCCTCCATCGTGTCCGATGCGGCCCTGATGCTCAGGGATGCTTCCTCAAGCGCCAGATCCCTCCATTCGCAGTCCCTAAACCACATATCCCCCCCGAAGGCGAGTTTCCTCTTCGTCCTCCGGAGGTTTCCACTGCCCCAAGCAAGGCCTCTCATCTCATCTGAGAGGAGCTCAAGCCTGAGGGCCTTCAGGGAGAACGAGAGATCAACATCTCCCGACATATCAGCCCAACCGGATATCGTTCCGGTAACCGAGGGGCCCGTAAGGGTTATCCCCGGGGTGGCAAAACGCTTCCAGTGGGTTATCTCCACAGGGCCGACCATCTGCCCCACCCTGTATCTATTGTATGATAATGTATCAAGGCTGAGAAGGAGAGAGGCCCTTTCTGCTCCCACGCCCTCTCCGCTGACCTCTCCTGAGAAGAATAGGCCAAGCCTAGGAATGTATATCCCGTGGGGGGCCGAGACCTCAGCTTTCCAGGTGAGGGAGGTATCCGTTCGGAGCGAACCATTGAAATACACGGGGCTCTCTCCAAAGTAAAATGCTCCCCTCCTCACGATAATGAGGGAATCCTCAGTGAACTCAACCCTGGCTCTCAGCTCCTCCACCATGAGGGTGTCATAACCCAGCCGCGGGGCGTAAGCGTTTAGGAACCCTTGTTCGTAAAGGATCTCTATCCTCGCGGAATCAACCCAAACCCCGTGAGGCGTCTCTGCTCTCGCCACCCATATACTTACTAGGCTATCCTTGGGCAGAACGAGGATACGGCCCCCATCCAGGCTGTAGCGCCCGCGCTCTCTGCCGCTGATGTCCGTTATGCTGACGCCATCCTGGTGTATCTTCACGCTCAGAAAGACGCTATCCGGATTAGCGTATGGGGATGTTCCCCTGAGAATAGAACCCTCAAATCTCATGGTATCCGGTCTGGAGAAGGCCTTTGCCTTTATCGCTTCAGCGGTATAGGTTGCCCCCGCTACCAGGACCCTCACATCCCGTATATCCCCGTGCTCTATGACGAAAACGGGGTAAGAGACAGGTTTTTGTCCCTCAGGCGAAGGCCTTGATTCAGCCGCTATCCCTGAGACGAGAGAATCAACATCAAGAAATACCCCGCAGGCCTCTATTGCCCTTATCCGCCTGTCCTTTATGAGCGTTATTGGATCAAACCAGACCTCTATTTCCTCAATCCTGAGAGCTGGGCTGGCATCAAAGCCCGTTATCCTCATGTAACCCAGGGGATTCAGGATGTATGTTTCGTATTTCACGGGCCTCTTAAGGGCCTCGGAGACAGAGTCCAGAACCTTCTGTTTTAGGAACACATAGAGAAATATCACAGCGCCATAGATTAATAGGGCCGTGAACCCGAGGATTGCCCCCGCGGTGATGAGTCTCCCGATAGCCCGTCTTTTCATTTGCTAGATTATAAATGAGACTGCATACCTGGTTCAAATGTTCTCTGGGATCGCGGGATCAGGTTCTTCTTTCAGGGCTTCCTATGCCTTTGTTATAGTCCTCAGGCACTTGGTGCAGACCTTTACCCTTCTCTTCTTGCCATCAATTATCGCGGTGACCTTGTGAAGGTTTGGCTTCCAACGCCTCTTTGAGAGGTGGTGCGAGTGGCTTACCCTGTGGCCGCTCATTATGCCCTTTCCGCATATATCACAAACCTGAGCCATGTTGATATTATATACCAGGCGGGCGCGCTCAGGCAAACGCTGAATACACAGTATCCCCAGGGAGCCCATTCGTGATCGTCACAACAAAAGGCTGGCCAAGGGTTAACTCTGTTTCGGAATAAAGGGCCAAGGCTTGGAGGGGCTCGATCCTCTCATCCGGATTCGGATGGTTGATGGCCAGCCCTATGCCGTATTGTGGGCCGGGGGGCATTGAGTCTGAGCCAAAGAGAACGCGAGCACCCCTCCCGAGCATCCTCCGGAAAGGATTGAGGGACCTAGCCCTCCTTCTGCCAAGCGCCTTTTCGTAAAGCCCTCCTGGTGCTTGCCATTGCAGAAAGTTCGGTTGAACCGAGAGGACTACCCCCATCTCAGCGGCCATGTCTAGCCCCTTCTGGGATATGGCTTCCGCGTGCTCTATCGTGTGGCCCATGGGATTCCCCGGGTCTATTGTCTCCCTATAAACCGAAAGGGCCATTTCTATTGCCTCATCCCCTATTGCGTGGGTAAGGACCCTTATTCCAGCCGCGCTGGCAGTTTTGAGGATAGCGGCGAGGTCATCGGGGGTGCATGTGAGAACGCCCCTCCCTCTGGTATCAGCATATGGCCTTTTGAACCTGGCTGTCCTGGCGCCTATTGAACCGTCAAGGAAGACCTTTACCCCACCTATTCTGAGCCTTCCACCGAATCCCGTCCGGATCCCCAACTCAGCCAGATGGGCAAGCGCTGTGTGGATGAAGTAGAATTCAACTGAGATCGCTAGAAGCCCTTCGGCCTCAAGGCTCTGCCAAACCGAAAATGCCAACTGATTTCCTATTTCCCTTATGCCAGTTATGCCGAGTCTGAGGCATTCCTCCTGCGCGGCGAGAGCGGCCCTTTTCGCTGTATCAGCCGAGGGCCTGAAGATGTTGAAGAGGTAAAGCGCCGCGTCCTCAAGCAGTATTCCGTTCTTGTCCGCCATCTCTGGGTTCGGAAGGAGGCGGCAAGCCGCGGTATTCGCGACCGCCTTGTGGCCGCAAACCCTCCTGAGAACAACAGGGACATCCCCTGTTATCCCATCAAGCCAGTTTCTATCCGGCTCCTGGCTCCACCCAGAGTCGTCGTATTCCGTGAATATAACCGGCCTCTCTGGAAAGTCCAGGTTTGCCCTTATGATCTCTCCGGCCTCATCAAGGCTTTTAGCGGCAGAGAGGTTAGGATAAATTAGGGACAATCCCCTTCCGAATGAGTGCGCGTGGTGGTCAAAGAACCCAGGAAGTGCGACTGAATCAGGGGGAAATTCCATCTTTTCATCCGAGAGAGCCTCAGCCCAGGGCATCTCTGAGAGGGGGAGGATCCCCTCTATTATCCCTCCGTGCTCCAGTATGAAATGCCCCTCAAGCAGAGCATCCGGGGTCAGTATCTTGCCCGTTTTTATTATTCGCATCTACTGGCTCATGGGATCAATGAAAACCCCATCCTTCATTATCCCGTAGTGGAGGTGAGGCCCTGTTACTTTCCCCGTTTCTCCAACATATCCGATTATGTCGCCCCCATATATCTGTTGGCCCTGTCTGACAAGCGCCCTGCTCAGGTGCCCGTATATCGTCCTGTAGCCAGAAGGATGAGCTATCTCAACCGAAAGGCCGAGTATCGTGTCCTGGCCAACCCTTTCAACGAGGCCCATGGCTGTCGCTACAACTGGCGTGCCAATCCGTGCGGCTATGTCTATGCCTCCGTGTTCTAAGGAGAATCTCTGGGTTATCGGACCGGATACGGGCAGGCCCTGGGGAACGGTGTTCTCGGACCTGGAACCAGCTGTGGGCGGCAGGGCGCTGGATGACATGGGCTCTGATGGCACGAGGGAGAGGGTATCCATGCCGAGCATATATCTTAGGCGCTGGTTTGTTTCCCTCATCTCGGAGAGCTCCTTTTCTAACTCGTATACTATTGCCATCCTCTTCTCCAGCTCGGCGTTCTTCTTTCTGAGGTCTGAGTTCTGCGTGAGAACGAGAACTCCCCATATCCCAAACCCCATACCCGATAGCACTATAACCACCAGCGCGATCGCCCCGGCCAACAGAAACCTCAACTCGGCACGCGTGAGGCTCACGCTTCTGGTGCCAGAGCCTCCTGATATTATTATGTCCCAACCCTTTTCCAAAGCCTCAATATTTTAACACCCCTAACGCGCGAATCGCAAGTTGTTCGTGATCCCGTCGGGGAAATATCCCCATGGATGCAAGGACCCTCTACTGCCAAAAGAAGTAATGTTGCTGAGGTGGTTCAAAATGTGCCATAATATTGGCCTATGGGCACAGAGATAGCCAAAGGCATATTCTGGGTTGGAGCCAAGGACTTCTCCATAAGGGATTTCCACAGCTACCAGACCACACGCGGAACCACATATAACGCTTATCTCGTTAGGGCTGAGAAGACCGCGCTTGTTGACACGGTAAAGGAGACCCTCTTTGAGCAGATGCAAAGGCGATTTGAATCAATAATCCCGTTGAAGGATCTTGATTATCTCATAATAAACCACTGCGAGCTTGACCACATGGGATCGGCCGAGAAGATCCTCGCCCTTGCACCAAACGCAAAGGTTATCGCCAGCGCGAAGGGAGCCGAGGGGTTTCTCCTCCACTTCCCGGGGCTCCGAGGCCGCGAGATAACCGTGGTTAAATCCGGAGACACGCTTGACCTCGGTGGGATAACCCTGTCGTTCTATCCGATACCAATGGTCCACTGGCCCGACTCCATGGCAACATACGCGCTGGAGCCAGGGGTCCTCATGCCGAACGATGCCTTCGGTCAGCATTACGCCACAGAGGCCCTTTTTGACGATCAGGCCCCGCGGGAGCTGGTTCTCAGGGAGCTTCAGAAATACTACGCTAGCATCGTTGACCTCTTGAACCCCGGCCCTGTAAAGAAGGCCGTTGAAGCCGTGAAGTCCCTTTCTCCAAGGATCATAGCCCCTTCCCACGGGGTGATATGGCGCAGGGATGTAGGAGAGGTCATACGCCTTTACGAGACATGGGCAGGTGGCTCGGTTGAGCCAAGGGCAACCCTAATCTACGATACCATGTATGGAGCCACAGAGAGGATGGCGAGGATCATAGAAGAAGGCTTTGAAACAGAGGGGGTTCCCCTTTCGGTTTACAAGGCATCCGCCTCTGATTTTCAGGAGGTCTTAGCTGACGCCATGCTCTCGCGCGGGATAATCGTTGGCGCCCCAACCATGAACAACCACCTTTATCCGCCGGTTGGCTTCTTCCTTGAATACTTGGCTATGTCAGCCAAAAGAAAGAGGCTTGGTTTTGTTTTCTCTGCATATGGTTGGGGTGGAGGCGCAGAAAACGACATAATCTCGTATTTTGAGAGGGCTGGAATAACGCCTTTCGCTGAGCCGTGGCGCGTCCGGTTCAGGCCAACAGATACAGATCTCAAGGCAGGACTGGAGAAAGCAAGGGAGTTCGCCAGGGCGATCAAAACAGGCTCATAACAACATCCTCAACTGCCCTTTTGCCCTTGACTGTTATGAACCCTGCCGCACGCTTCATTATAACCCCAAGCCCCCTGAGGTCTGAAATGCTTATCCCGTGCCTCGCCCTGTGTTGCAGGATCTTTTTGGCTGTCTTGGGGCCTATGCCAGGGACCAGAAGGAGCTCGTGGTAATCCGCCCTAGCCAGATCAACGGGGAAGCGCTCGGGATGAGCCTTTGCCCATGCCATCTTGGGATCGGTTCCCGCCGGAAGCCTGCCCTCTTCGTCCAGGGGAAGATCCTCAGCGGAGAACCCATAGTCTCTGAGAAGGAAATCAGCCTGATATAGCCTCGCTGTTCTCCTTGGATCCTCGGGCGGTAGCCACTCCAGAGGGGTTCCAGGAACAGGCCTGAAGGGGCTATAGTAGACCCTCTTGAGGCCAAAGTCCTTGTAAAGCTTCTCCGTTGTCACGAGTATCTCGCGATCGGTTTCCCCTGCCGCTCCGACGACCATCTGCGTTGTCTGCCCAGACCTGACCCCGGTCCTTTCTATGATGCTCTTTATCCTTCTTATGGCCCTGCCAAGGTCCTCCCTGAAGGACTTATCCGGGCTCAGCGCGGAGAGACGCTCTGGATTAGGGGCCTCAAGATTCACAGAGACCCTGTCAGCCAGCCTGCAAGCGGCTTCTATTTGTGCCTCATCCGCTCCGGGCATGATCTTCAGATGCATGTATCCCTTGAACCCGTATTTCCTCCTGAGGAGCTCCCCTGTGGAGAGTATGTCGTCCATTGAGCGGATGGGACCCCCCCTCACCCCTGATGTCAGGAATATCCCCTCAACTAGCCCCTTTCTGTGGAGCTCCACGAATGCCCTCGCCATCTCGTCCGGAGTAAGTCTGGTTCGGCGCAGATCCCTGTCTCGTCTGAGAGCGCAGTAATAGCAATTATTCTCGCATGCATTTGTCATAGCAACCTTGAGTATCGGGCAGGAGCCCCGCGGGGTCTGCGCCATGTGGATGAACTCCCTGAGGGTGAAGCTCTTCTCGGAGCACTTGTCATCGTGCGCGGCATCCACGAGGGTCCCTAACCGGTCAAATAGGCTCATGCTCTCATTATAAAGCGCGCGGCCGGCCGGGTTCCTTTAATAACCGAGATCTATGGCCTGAAAGCATCCGGATAGTGCTTTATGCCATCAGGGGTAACTGATATAGCGTCAAACCTCACTTGAACCCCATCAAGCCCCATCCTTGCGAGAAATTGCTCTGCTGTCTGGACCATGCGGTTGCGCTTGAGAGCTCCAAGGGATTCAAGCGGTTCGCTCACCGCGCCAGCGCTGCTCTTTACCTCAACGAACACGAGAACATCCCCATCCCACGCTATTATGTCAGCCTCCCCTCCCCTTATCTTGAAGTTCCTCGCGACAATTACATAGCCTTTTGACCTGAGAAACTCAGCGGCCTCCTCCTCTGCCCGCCTCCCTGCCTTTACCGGGTCTATTTTAGGCCTCCCCTTCCTCGGTCTCAGCGGATTCCAGCGGTTCGGCCCTTGTTTCCTCGCTCGGTGCCTCAGCGGTTTCTCCGGGCTCCGCGGAGGGATAAAGAAGGCTTATCTCCTCGGCCGAAAGCCGCCTATCCTTTAGCTTCGCGTGTTTGCCTATCCTGCCTCTCAGGTAACCCAGCTTCGCGCGCCTCACCTTTGCTCTCTTCACAACTTCTATGCGTTCAACTGAAGGGGAGATGAGGGGAAATATCCTTTCAACCCCTATACCAGCGGAGATCTTTCTGACCACTATGCTCTTTCCGGAACCTTTGCCCCTCTCAGCGATCACGATGCCCTCATAGGCCTGAAGGCGCACCTTCTCCTCGGGCTTCTTGGTTTTCGGGTTTATCCGTGTCTCCTTTACCTTCACATATACCCTGACCGTGTCCCCTGGCCTTATCTCAGGAAGATCACGGCGGAGGAAGGAGGATTCAACGGATCTAATGAGCTCTTCCAATTTCTCTCTCCTTTTCTTCAAGCAACGCCAGATCCTCTCTGTCCGTTAGTCTGGAGGCCAGAAGGTCTGGACGCAGACGCAAAGTATAAAGCAAGGCCTGGCGCCTACGCCACCTTTCTATCCTCGCGTGATTTCCTGACAGGAGGACATCTGGAACCTCTAGGCCCAGATATTGCCTGGGTTTGGTATAGGAAGGGTATCCCAGAACCCCTCTCTCAAAGGAGTCATCGCTCGCGGAATCCTGGTTACCGAGAGCGCCGGGCAGGAGCCTCGCTATCGCATCAAGGAGGATTATCCCAGGGCCTTCGCCGCCTGAGACCACAAGGTCCCCCACTGAAAACTCCTCGTCCACCCACCTGAGAACCCTCTCGTCGGTATCCTTGTATCTTCCGCAAACAACGACAAGATGGGACTGGGACAGGAGCTTCCTTATCCATGATTGGTTGAGAACGCGGCCCCTCGCGCTGGAGGCCAAGACAAGCCCCCCCTCATCTGCGGTAGCATCGGTGATGGCTCTTATTAGAGGCTCTGGCCTGAGAACCATGCCCGGCCCTCCTCCAAATGGATAATCGTCCGTATCCTTCGGGGTTCTGGCATAGTGCTTTGGATTGAGGAACCTGACCTCAAGGGAACCGGATTCTATAGCGGCCTTTGGGGGCCCGAAATTCAGCCATGGCCTTATGAGCTCAGGGAAAAGGGTTATGAAGGTTATCCTCATCTCACTCGCGCTAAGCCTCAGAAAGGGATATAAAGAGAATACCTCAGCCTATCCGCAACCCCTCGTAACAGAATCGCCAGCCTAGCCGGCTTACCCGAGCGAGAGACACAAAGGGCTTGCCCTATTCTATTATTTCCAGCTGAGCCCTGCGTCCCTTTTTCATGGCGGCCGCGCCCACTATGGTCCTTATGGCCCTCGCGGTGCGGCCCTCCTTGCCTATGATCTTTCCGAGGTCGCCTTCGCCTACCCTCAGCTCGTATATTACGCTCTTTTCTCCGGCGAGCTCCCTTACATCCACCTTTTCAGGATGATCTACGAGAGCCTTTGCGATGTATTCTATCAGCTCCTTCAGTTCAGCCATGATTCACCTCTCTGTTTCTTCTTGCGAGATTAACGATACTCCTTGCTCTGGGCGTTATCTGTGCCCCCCTAGCAAGCCATTCCTGCAAGCGTTCCAAATCCACCTTGAAATTCCCCTCCCTTATGGGGTCGTAATATCCCAGGATATCTAGAACATAACCCCCCGTTGGGGAACGACTGTCCGCTACCACCAGCCTGTAGAAAGGCCTTCCTCTCTTTCCCTTTCTCTCCAGCCTTATCCTTACCATTCTACCACCTGAAGTGCGCGAAAACCCTGTTAGCTTCTGCCATCTTGTGGGTGTTTTCCTTCACCTTTATGGCGCTACCGGTATTCCGTGAAGCGTCTATGAGCTCGTTAGCGAGCCGCTCCGCCATGGTCCTCTCAGGCCTTTCTCTGGCTGCCGTGAGTATCCACTTCATCGCGAGGAACTGCTGTCTCTTCGGCCTCACTTCAACTGGAACCTGGTAGGTTGCACCGCCAACCCTACGAGGCCTAACCTCAAGCACGGGCTTTACATTCTCCAGGGCCTTAAGAAACACCTCAAGCCCTGGCTCGCCGGTCTTCTTCTCCACCATTTCCATCGCGGTGTAAAAGATCCTCTGCGCCAAAGCCTTCTGGCCATCCCACATCATATAATTTATGAACTTAGCCACTACCGAGGATCCGAACTTCGGATCAGGGGGTATCTCTCTTACTGGTGCTCTCTTCCTGCGCATATCCTCTCACTTCTTTGGCTTCTTTGTTCCGTATTTTGATCTGCTCTTTGCCCTTCCATCAACCCCAGCTGAGTCATACTTTCCTCTTATGATGTGATACTTGACCCCAGGAAGGTCCTTCACCCTTCCGCCCCTGACCATTACAACCGAGTGCTCCTGTAGGTTGTGGCCTTCTCCAGGTATATAGGCGATAACCTCCTTGCCGTTGGAGAGCCTAACCTTCGCGACCTTCCGTAGGGCGGAGTTGGGCTTCTTTGGTGTTGTAGTGTAGACCCTAATGCAGACCCCTTTCCTCTGGGGATTAGCGGCCAACGCAGGCGCCTTAGACTTTCTCTTCTTAGAAGCCCTGCCGAACCTCACCAGTTGGTTTATCGTTGGCATAAAACTCCCTTTCTCGCTAAGGGGCAAATTATAAACCATCTCAAGGTGAGGGATCAAGGCCTACGCCGCGCTCAAATGCCTCACCAAAAGCCTGGGTGATGAGAAGGGCAGAATAGGCTCCGCGCTCAGAGCTGAAACCTCTTATGGTCTTTACCCTTGATTTTGTGCGTAGTATAGCCCTTTCGTCCGCATTGTTGGTGATGAGCTCAGGATAATAACCCAAATGCTTCCCCGTCCTGATGAAGCCAAGCATATCTGATAGCCAAAACAGGATGTCCTTCGTGTATCCAGGAGGTGCCCTCCCCTCAGGTGAAACCGCTACATTAAAACCCCAGCTCTTGCCCTTTATCCTTTAGTGGATGAAGGCCCTACCGCAGACCTGGCAAGCATACCTCTTTGTTCTGACGGTTATTGGCTCCTTCCCTAAATCCCATATCTGCCTCTCTATCCATTCCTTCCTTATCACCCTTCCTCTGTTGCAATAAGGACAGAGAGGCTTCCCTACAGGTTCTGCGTCAACATCACCCAGATTGATGAGGCTGTTTATCCTTCTGGTTCTCTCCTTCATGCCCAAAATGATAAACCACTGGGTCAATCAGGGCTAGGGGCCAGGGGGGTGAAGGATCACGAGCTATGCGACAGCTGGAATCTGGGAACCGGCAAATGTTATAATATATCCATGCTCCTGTTGGCCCTCGTTGCCGCGGACCTGAAGATAACCGATGCTGTAAAACCCTTCAAGACAGACTTCATGTCATCACGGTTCGCGTGGAGGGCGGAGAGCCTTTATTATGCTGGAAACTATGCGGCCGCGGCTGAGGAATTCAAGGCGCTCGTTGACGAATACGAGTTTTCCTCACTCGCGGACAGGCGGAGACAAGTGAAAGCTGGCCTCGGCTGGTGCTATATCCACCTCGGCAAGTATCAGGACGCAAGGGATCAACTCGGGCCGGTAACGCTAGCAACGGGCTCCCCAAAGTTCCTTGTGGTTGCTTACTATGGGATAGGGGTCGCGCAGTTTAACTCAGGGGACTATCAGGGAGCTTACAGGAGCTTTGCCGCTGTTGTCACTGGGTATCCGGAGTTTGACGATGTTGTCCCAGATGTGATGTATTACCAAGGGCTTTCGGCTTTCGCTATGGAGGCGTATGGGGATGCAGTAGCGATATGGGAGAGGCTTTTGACGAAGTATCCCAGGTCCCAGAGGGCAGGGAAAACAGCGCTTGATGTCGCGGGAATTTACATCCAGGCTGGCCAGCCAGACAAGGCAAGGGAAAAGCTCGCCTGGTTCAGACAGAGCTTCCCGAGCTCGCCGGACGCGCCAAAGGCCTTGATAATTGAGGGGGATCTCCTTCTTGATGGGGATGATTTCAAGGGCGCGCTTGAGAAATACGATGAGGTTGTCTCCCGGTATCCGAAATCCGAGTATGTTGGACTCGCTCAGGCAAAGATGGAACAGATATTCGTGAAATACGGGCCAGCCATAACAGCAGACAGCGCCTTCATGCGAGCGCATCCCACGATGGCCGCCTCTCTCGCCTACTTCCCAGCCCTGAGCGCATATAGGGATGGAAGATACACAGAGGCCCTGACTTTTCTGCAGGAGTTCATAAGGGATTATCCGGGAGACCCAAGGATACCGGACGCTCTCGGGCTCGCGGCCGAGTGCTTGATAAAAAAGGAGCGCTACGCTGACGCACTGCCATACCTTGAGAGATTGCTGACCCAGTATCCGGGCCGACCGGGAACCGAGGACCTCAAATACCTCCTCGGCATAGTTCACCTCTCGCTTGAGCACTGGAGGGATGCCTTCAGATACCTTGACCAGTATGTCAGCGAGAATCCCAAAGGAACATACCGCGAGGACGCGGAGACCCGCATGAAGGCAATAGCCGCAGCTCACCCTGAGGCAATAGAGGGCTACACGGTCTCCAACCCGGAGATAGCGACATTAACCCTTTATGCCTCGGCGACAAAGGCGCTTGAAGAAGGGGATACCATACGAGCCGCTCACCTCTACTCCCAGTTCATAGATGCCTATCCAAAGGACCCAAAGGCGAAGAACGCTACGCTCCTCTCCTGTAGGTTTTACTACGAGCTGGGGGATTACCTGAAGGCATTTGAGCTCGCGAAGCGATACTTGGAAACATACCCCGGAGATGAGGATGAGCCGGTCGCCCTTTATGTTGCTGGCTCTGCCCTTCTAGCCCAGAAGGACTACAACGGTGCTATGGCTTACTATGACATGCTTGTTGAGAGGTATCCGAATCACTCAACTGCCGCGGATGCAAAAAAGCGCATGCAGGCAATAATATACGAGGCTGGGGCAGAGCTAACATACCAGCCGAAGTCAGGGGATGTTGCCGCGGAGGCTCTCTTGACCAAGGCGACAAAGGCGCTCAACGAGGGAAACAAGGAGGGAGCGGCTGACCTATGGGTTGAGTTCGCCCTTAAAAACCCGAACCATCCGAAGGCACCGAAGGTTCTCATTGCCGCCGCCCAAAGCTTCTACGAGGCCCAGAGATACAGAAAGGCACTGGACGCTATAACGCTATACAAAGAGAAGTTCCCGCAGGGCGAGGACATGGCGACCGCGCTCTACATTGAAGGGAACATATATCTTCCCGGGGGGAGCTATATCAAGGCCCTTGACATATTTCAGGATGTTATCCTGAATTATCCTGGCTCGGAAATGGCCGCGAGGTCAAAGGAGCGCGCAGAGGCGATAATCACGACATACGCGGATTCGCTAAAGGCGAGGAATTACACCTCATGGAGGGTTCCAGATCTGAAGGCCACATACGATTTCGTTCTCGCCGCGAGGCTGATTCAAACAGGAGACACCCTGGCCGCGGCGCGCGCCCTATACGAGTTTGCCAAGAAAAATCCCACATCCACGAAGGCTCCTGATGCCCTCTATTCAGCTGGATACTTCTTCTACATGAAGGGAGATGCGAAGGGGGCGAAGGATGCATTTGAGCACCTTCTCGGCCAGTTCCCCGCATATGAAAACAAGGAGACAGCCCTTTTTCTCCTGGGCGCGTGCCTGTATCAGCTGGAGCTCTATGACGGCACCATATCAACCCTGACCAGCTATACGAAACAATACCCAGGAGGAAAGTTCGGGCCTGATGCTTTGAAGTTCATCGGTTTCAGCTACATAAAGAAGGACAAGCCCCAGGACGCCAAGGCATACCTCGAGGCCGCGGCCTCAGCCTATGAATCCCAGGGAAAGAAGGAAGAGGCAAAGGAAATAAGGAAGATATTGAAGGGACTGAAATAGGATCTCAGGGGAGAAGCTTTTTCCCGGGCTAGTCAAACTCGAACGGCGTTGAATGCGTCAAGCTCATCCACCTGAATATGTAGAAAGCCAATGGCGAGAGCGCCATTCCAAAAACGGAAATTCCGGCCAGCATTCTCCAAGTCCAACCCTTGTTCCAGAGCCGCGCGAGAACGAGCCCTGCGAGTGGTGAATAACCGAGGGAACCGACCATAAACATCTTCACGAAATCATGTGTCCCAAAGAAGTGAGGGGTCAAAAGGCCTATGATGCTCAGGGATGCAAACATGGCAAGCCCTTTCCGCTCAACCTTTTCTGTCCTGAAAGCCAAAAGAAATCCCGGCACAGCGAGGAACAGAGGTATCCCCAAGAATATTAAGGGCGCGAATAGAAGGTAAGGAGCGTTGTGTTGAAGATCTAGGGTAAGCATCCAATACGGCCCGAACTGGAGAGCTGGCCCAGCGTTCCGAAACAGCAGGAATGGCAATCCTATGATAAGACAAGAAAGCAAAGCGGCCACCAGAGAGAGGTGGTGGTCGATCGGGTTCAGCTCCTTCGCGATGAGGCGCTTCATAATCGGATATAGAAGCAGAACTCCCAGGAGGGTAACAGCGAGAGCCATGTTCGCGAGGGCTACGGGGCCCAGCAGCAGGCCCGACAACAGGGCCCTTGCCTTTCCACCTCTGAGGATGAGCCAGAGGGCAACTAGAAGGATCGGAAAACCCAGGGCCATGGGCGGGTGGAAAAGGTGAAAGAAATACCCCGGAAACGGAGTTGCCCCTTTTGCAAATTCACCATAGAACACCATCTTCGGGACATCGTGCCATCCGGAACCGGCAAAGAGGCCCTTGAGGTTCATGAGCACAAAGAAATTCCCCGCTCAGAAGAATATCATGGTTCCCGGAACAGCCGCCTCATCCGAGAAATGTGCCTTAATAAGCGCATAAAGGAACCAGAAGCCCGCGGCGCCAGCAAGGAGTTCAACCATCTTGAAAACCAGTTTCGCGCTTCCACCCCCTGAAATCAGGATCGCTACCGCGGTAAGCGCCTCTGAGCCGTAGTGATAGAAACCTCCGGTGACCCCAGGCCTCAGCCCTTTCGCTATGTGAAGGGGATGAATGTTGGCCATGAGGTCCTGGACTGCTGGAATGTGGTGGCCCTGGTCCCAACACGCTCCGGGGAACACGACCAGGGCAACCAGAGATGCCGCAAAAGCCCAAAAGAAACCTTTGGGAAGAGGACCGATCTCCCACCTTAATTTAAAAAGCCCGACAATCGAAAAAACGGCGAGGATGCAAAGGGTGATGACAGCTGATGTAGCGAAGGCAAGGTTGAGAAAAAACCTCGTGATGTGAAAAGAGATCAAGAAAAGCACTGACCCCACTACCCAGGCCCACGCCCAAAAGTCCAATCCCCTCCTCCTAGGTGAAAAACCATAACCCCCAAACAGGATAAGGAGGAAAACGCCAATAGCGCCTAAAACCCCTTTTATCAGCCCTTGCCCTTCAGCTTTGCCTCGACCTCAGCGTATATCTCATCAGCCTTGGCCACGAAAGCCCTCTCCATCTCTTCAACCTCTGCGAGGACCTTTGCCTTGAAATCCTCGTCTTTTATGGAGGGGGCGTTTATGAGCACATTCAGTTTAGCGCCAAAGAAAGCGGCCCTCAATTGCAGAGTCGCGGCCGCGGCATCAGAGACAGCCTGCTGGGTTCCGTATTTGTTTATGGCATCAGCGAGCTCAAGGCCGGAGAAAACGAGCCTCATTGATCTGAGCGGGACCTCCGTGGCGCGCTTGACTGCCTCCTGGATCTTTTCCGCTCGGCCGGGCTCCTCCTTTGGTATCTTGTAGCAGGCCATGAGGTTCGCGAAAGCCTCCTCGTCCTCCCTCATGAGATAAAGGGCTTCAGCCATCTTGTCTCTGGCCTCTGATCGAACCTTGCGCATGAGCTCGTGGTGCTCAGCGTATTTCTTGCTCTTCGCTGTTATGCCTGAGACCATGGCTATGAGGGCAAAACCTTGGGCCGCTGAGAACCCAGCTGCCGCGCCTCCGCCCGGAGCCGGAGTAGCGGCCGCCAAAGACGATATATAGCCCTCAAGGGTTTCGCCCTCAGAGAGCTTCTTCTCAAGTATAAGGTCCTCCGAGAAGTTCTCCAGCTTCATGTAAAACTCGGCCGCATCGTATAGGGCTTTGGCCGGAGTTAGGCCCACTATCTCCGAACCCACTATTGGAACTGAGAATCGCTCTGCCCACATCCTCACATTCTCGTATGCCACAAAGAGGGGGGTCTGGGTGTAGTCGGTCATGTTCATGGAGACCTGGACCAGCTTCCTATCCTTGAGCTCAAAGCCAAGTGCCTTCACGAAAGCAAGGCCCCCTGTCTTGCTCCTGAGATGTTTGGCTATCTCCTTTGCTATCTCAACATTAGTGGTTCCAAGGTTAACATTGAAGGCAATGAGGGGCTTGCGGGCGCCCACCATCACCGCGCCGGCCGTAGGATGCAATTGCTTCGGCCCAAGGTCAGGCTCAAGGTCCGGATCCTCAGCCACTTTGTCCCTCACGGTCTCAAACTGCCTGTTGCGTATGTATGCCAGATCAACCCTCTCTGGCCTCCTCGCGGATTCCTCGTAGAAATAAACCGGAATGCCCAGCTCCTCGGCAATTATCTTTCCAGCTTGCTCAGCCAGGGCCTTGGCGTCATCCATTGTGCTCGTGCCAAATGGCACGAAGGGAAGGACATCGCACGCGCCTATCCTGGGGTGCTCGCCCTTGTGCTTCGTGAGGTCAATCAGCTCAACCGCCTTTTTCACGCCAACTATACACGCCTCAAGGACGGAATCCGGATCTCCGCCTATGGTTATTACACTGCGGTTATGAGAGGGGTCGGACTCCTTGGCCAGGAGCTTCACCCCTGGAGTCTTGGCCATCGCGTTGGCTATCTCATCAACAATATCAAGCCTTCTGCCTTCAGAAAAGTTTGGAACTGCGGCTATGAACTTCATGGGCATCTCCTTCTAGGGCCATATTATCAGGGCAGGGAACGATGGGTTTCAAGGGCTCGCGTTCGCTCACAAAGACCCTCATTCGGATGCCCTGTAAGCCAAATAGCATCCAGACCCGATAACATCCCTGATTTCCTCAACGACCACTCCGGATGGGTTTATTGGCATGGGGACATCATTATCTGATATAATATCTCCATGATCAGCCTCGTATTATCAGCAGTGCTCTCTCCTGGGCTTTCCAACCTGGTTGGTTCGGATTCAATCCGCTGTTTCGTAGTCTCAGATCTTCCAGCCACGGCCCTTTTTTCCAAGGGCATCAGGGTAACCGGAGGCAAGAGGCCATACTATACTGCTTGGGTAAAATCGGGTCTTCTTTCGGCCTTGAGGGACGATCCCCTCGTATCCTACATCCAGGAAGCGAGGCCTGTTTCCCCTTTGAACGACCTTGCTGGGCCGTGGTCAGTCAGCTACTATTTGGTTCCGCCGGACACCATTGATCTCACTGCTGGAGGGCAAGATACCTTACAGATAATAGCCACATACGACCCGGCCGGAGACCTCGACCCACAGGTTGAACTGTTTGATGGGGATTGGGTTTTGCTTGCCTCTGACCAGGATGGAGGGTGGGGAAGGGCGGCGAGGCTTGAGACTAGACTCCCGGGGCCTGGAGATTATCACATAGTTATAACCCCACAATCCGGCTCAGGGGCCGCGAGGGTATATCTCCTCTCCGGAGCCCCTCTCGTGCTTCCCGATGCCTCCTATGTTCATCTGGGGACAGGCGCGTGGGCCCAGCGCTCCAATGGTTTCACTGGCAAGGGCGTTGTGGTTGGCATGGTTGATTCTGGGCTGGACTGGGATCATCCGGACTTCTGGCCATCAGCAACAGATACCAGGATAATGCGGATGTGGGATCAAACCCTAATCCCAGAAGGGGGAGAAGAATCGCCTCCTGATTTCGGCTACGGGGTTGAATACGACTCCTTGGATGTGGTATCAGGCACACCGAGAACGATTGACGAAATGGGCCACGGAACGCATGTCATGGGAATAGCCGCCGGGGATGGTTCGGCTACGAACGGGCTTGAGCCCGCCGGCAGATACGCTGGCCTTGCGCCCGATGCCTACATAATATCCGTCAAGACAACCTGGCTTGATGCGGATGTGGTTGATGGGGTTGATTACATATTCAGGAGAGCGGAGTCCCTCGGCCTTCCCTGCGTGGTGAACCTTTCTTTGGGCTCTCACTATGGCCCCCATGATGGAACAGGGCCTTTTGAGGCCGCTATAGCGAACCTCACGGGCCCAGGAAGGATAGTGGTTGGCGCGGCGGGCAACTCGGGAAACGACCCTCTCCACGCGAGGGTAGTGGTTTCAGGAACGGACTCCATATCATTCCAGGCCCCCGGCTCCCTTTACGAGGCCTTGTTCTTCCACACTGGAGGCGATGAATACAGGATGAGGTTCACTCCACCCGCCCCCTCCTCCCTCCAGGATTGGGAATACGATCCCGGCTCAGGCTCCTGGGAAACCGTTGTAGGAGGACCATACAGGCCGAACCTCACATGCTTCATAGCAAGCCCGGGGATTGACCTATCTGGAGCCATATCCCCTGTTCTCATAGTGGTTCACTCCTATGCTATGGGTCAGGGCGATGGCGCGATCGTTGAGGCGAGCAGGGATGGTGAGGTCTGGGAAAAGATTTTCCCTTCAGATGGATACGGTGGTTCAACCGGCTACGAGCCCGCTTTTACAGGAGGCTCAGGCGGAACGACCGAGGACACATTTGACCTCTCCGGATACGCGGGAGGAAATATCCGGATAAGGTTCAGGGTGTTCTCGGATGGGTCCGGGGTCTCTGATGGTTGGAAGATTGACAGCATCTTGGTCTCCGATGACGGAACCCCGATCTTCTCCGAGGGCTTCAGCTCAGGGGATGGGGGTTTCTCCCCCGGTATAGTCAATTTCCTCATCGCGAGGCCAGGAACCTCCACCGGCGCGTGGGTTGGCGCGGGTGCCTCAGATGGAGGAGGCTATCTCAGGGTTTTCTACAGCGGGGTTCCTTATCCTGGAAACGGCTGTCTCTTCGGGGAATGGGCGGTTGAAGGGCCAACAGGCCCTCCGGTCTATACATGGGGACTCGTTCTTGAGAGGGAGACAGCCGGCGGCGATGGACAGTTTGACGCCTGGAGATACGGCTACGGCGGCGCTTTCATTAGGGGAATGACCCTGGGCGGCACAATGGTTGAGCCAGCGTGTAGCCCGAGGATTCTCGCTGTTGGAGCCTATGGAGCGAGAACAGGATGGGAGAGCTCTGAGGGGGTTCACTATGACAATATGATATATGCCCAGGTGCCTGGTATCAGGCCATGGTCAAGCAAGGGCCCCACGAGGGACAACAGGATAAAGCCGGATGCTGTCGGGGCATCCTTGGTTATCTCAACCGCTTCAAGGGATTGTTCGTGGCCAGCTTATCAGCTGAGCCTTGATGGGTATCACGCTTTCATGGCAGGAACGAGTATGTCCGCTCCACAAGGCACTGGCGCTGTTGCTCTCCTTCTAGAGGCCCAACCAGGTCTCGGCCCCGATGAGGTCATCTCCCTTTTCAGGGATTGGGCAAACCAGGATACCATAACCGGTTTCGTGCCTGATACGGTATGGGGATGGGGAAGGCTTTCGGTTCCTGATACATCGTTTCTCAGGATCAGAGAGGGAGCTCATTCGCCAAACCCTCAACCATGTCTCCGTGTCCTTTCAAGCGTTGGTCCAAGGCCGCGGGTTTATTACTCGGTTCAGGCTGGAGATTTCTCGGTTGAGCTATATGATATTGCCGGAAGGAGGGTTAAGACCCTGGCTTCTGGAAGGGGGCCCTCAGAGGGGAATCTGGCTGTGGAGGGGTATCCATCGGGAGTCTATGTGATCCTCCTCAGAACCCGCGGTGCCCCTGCCATGAGGCAGAAGGTGGTAATCCTGAGATGAGTATGTGGGTGTGCCTCTTCGTGGGCTTTGGTGATGCCTTTGTCTGGGGAACTAGCTTGGACGACGAGATAAGGGCAGGGGTCGCTTTTGGGGGCCGCATCCTGGGCCTAGGCCGCTCTTACTCAACGAGCGCCGACGGCCACATGCTCATCTGGGACAGACAAGGCAATCTGCTGGATGCCCTCGCCACTGGCATAACGGGGACAGATGAGTTTTTTGGCGCATGCAGGGAGGGAGATTCTGTTGTGGCTGTCGGCTTCACATCCGCTCTGGGCAACTCCGATGGCCTCGTTGTGAGGTCCGATTCCTTTGGTAATCCAGCCTGGATATTGGCTATAGGAGGGGACATGGCCGAATGCTTTGAAGCAACTGATGGAGGTTATGTGGCTGGATACACGAGCTCATGGGGTTCTGGAGAAACCGATGTTTTTCTCCTCAGGATGAGAGCCGGTGCCGTTGTCTGGGCAAAGGCTATTGGCGGCGGGTCTTTTGATTACGCTAAGGACATAGCGGTGGTGAACGATACTGCGATTCTGGTTGGTTATACTGAGAGCTACGGGCAGTTGGGCGATGCAATGGTCATGCGGGTTGATTCGTTCGGAAATCTGATCTGGTGCAAAGTTTTCGGGGGCTCCGGATACGATACAGGCCAAAGACTTGTTGTGGTTAGGGATACCATAATCATCGCGGGGAGGGATGGTAGCAACGGAGGGGGAATCCTGGTCTTTGCCCTGGACCTCGCGGGAAACCTCCTTTGGGCGAGGCTCGTTAGGGCAACCGGATACGAGTTCCCTCTGGCAATATCCGCAGACGACCGGGCAATATACATCGGAGGAAAGCACACCGTGGGCGGGCCAGGGTTTTTGATAAAGCTCCTCACGGATGGCTCCTTGGTCTGGGGAAGATACATAGGGGGAAACTCCTCTGACGGAATAGGGGCATTGATCGTGGATGAAGCCTTTATTACCTCTTTGGGATACACATCATCCTTTGGTTCTGGTAGAAAGGATTTTCTTTTTGCCTCTGTGGACCACGGAGGATACAATTGCGTCGCGCGGGAGGCCGAATTCCTATCCTACGAGATCCCCTTGTCCTCTAGGGATGCCACGCCGTCCATTTTCGCGCTTAGCCCATCTATTGCGTCAATTGAGGATCTCTCTTTCTCCCCGACACTGGAGTATTCCTTGTGGTGCGAAGGAATAGGGGTGGCAGAGCTCCCGGCGGCCAGGGTCAATTGGTCTGGGATCTACGATTGCGCTGGCAGGTTCATCGGTTGTCAGCCAAAGGCTCCTGGGGTGTATTTTCAGGTGTTCCCGGACGGGAGAGTGAGGAGGCTCTTGATGAGATGATCCTCGTTCTACTTTTCGCTGAGAGTGTTGGAAACATAGGGCTTTCGGCTGGCTCAACCTGGCCATTCCCTGATTCAACGGTTATGCACAGGGTAGGCCAGGACGCGAGCGCTGGGCCGTCCCTGGATGCCAGGTTTTTCCTCAATAATACCTTCTGGACAACGAGCTGGCTCGCTTCGTCCTGGGGACTCTCTTTAGGCTTCAGGTATTTCAATTTCCAGGGCACTTGGGGAAGGGCCGATTTCTATTCCGCGCCTTGTATGGCCCACTTCAGGTTCTTCAATCCCCAAGACAGGTTGAGGATTGGCCTGGACCTGGCAGGGGGCCTCTGCTATTCGTGGATCAGATGGGAACCGCCCTTGAACGACACGGTAAGCGTCATAAGACCCCTTTCCTGGTCAGGAGAAGCAGGGGTCTTCCTCTCCGCGCGCATCAAGGGTTATCTCTGGATTGAAGGAGAAGCCTCAGTTTTGGGGACAACGGGGCCTGTTCCCGCGGGGCTCTTTGAGCCAGGAGCGCAGGGCACGAGGGACCTGGTGATAACAGGCAGGGCAGTAAGGGTCAACTTATTCCTCGGGAACTGATTCCTCTGGGTTCAAGCCCCCAGTCCGGAGAGTGGCCTCTAAGGCGCCCGGGAATCCGGAGGGTTCTACCTATCTCAACCAGAGGATCTTCAGGGTTCTGACGAAGTCGCCGGCCTCAGCCCTTATGAGGTATACTCCCTGGCCAACCTGGGTTCCGGCCGATGATCTGCCTGACCAAAGAATGGTGTAGACCCCTGGCTCGCGCTTGCCATCCATGAGGGTGGCCACGCGTCTTCCGGATACATCGTAGACATTGACCGAGACCCGCGTGCTCACTGGAACCGATAGGCTGAACCTCGCGGTTCCCTTTGCTGGATTTGGGCCAGCCAAGGCAAAACCGAAGGCCTTAGGCAGGCTCGCGGTCTCCTCTGTCCCTTGTATAACCGGGGGATCGGTTGTGTATTTAAGGGCAAACGGCGGCTCAACCGGAGCGGCACCCCTTGAGTAGTTGTTATTGTAGGCATAAAGCAGATAGTTGGTCATGTTGTTGTCCTGGATGCCCAGGGTTCCATCAGCAACCGATGGCGCGGCCTGGTAGTAGCAGAATATCTCGCCATCTCCGGTTATGGTCGGGTTATACGCGGGATCAGAAAGCACTATCTGGAAGGTGTTCGGCGAGCCAGTTGAGTAATCCTCAACCTGATACCACTCCACGATGAATTGGTGGCCTGCCGCATCGTTGTAGTAATAGACATAGCCGCCGCCACCGCCGTAATATGGAGCAAGGTCATCCCACAAACCGGCTATCATCTTGTAGGCGTTGGATGAGGGCAATTGCTCGTTGGTCCAAGCCGTGTTCGTTGAAGAGCCCATTATCGCGAACCCGTTTGAGCAAACAGAAACCTGGCTGTAATTGGTCCCGTAATACTTGAAGGTGAACGGCAGGGCCAAGGTGGCTATGTCATCGTCATCAAGGTTCAGTTCGGTTCCAATGCCGCTTATCTCAAACCAGTTGTAGCTTGGACACTCGGTATAGAGGGTGTCGGTCTGATCGTATGCGTAGTATCCATAGGGATCAGGGCCAATCGGGTCATGCTCGGTTATCTCTCCAACAACGAGGTAGAAGCTGAGGGTATCGGCGTATCCGTCAACCGTCCGAGTTATCAGGGTAAACCGGATCGTATCCTCTATGGGTATTGAGGGATCAGCTGTCACCACGAACCAATCCCCGAGGTTTGAGGCTGACTGGTTCACCCTTATGTCTCCCCACGCTCCTGTTGAATCGCTTATGCTTACCAAGCTGTGGGTTGTCCTCAGGGTTCCGGTGACCCCGTAGCCGTGGCCGTGGCCTATGTCCCTGAGCTCTATGAAGAGCTTTGCCGTTTCGCCCGGATCAAGCTTGTAGTTTGGCTTTGGCTGGCCCTGGTCATCAACCAGGATTGAAGCGATCTCAAAAACTGGGGTCCCAAGCAGTATCCTTACAGGGAATGTCCACTGGTGGGCCGCGTTATCCGTTATCACCATGCTGAACTGGGCCTGGTAAGCGTCCGGGAGGCCCGGAACGGACGAGAAGGTGAATTTGTCCGTTGAGACGGTTGAATCCCCCGGGGGCAGATTCCCTATGTTGCTCACAGAATCTGTCAGGGTGATGTTCGGGTCAGTCTCGCGGAGCTTCGCCTCAACCCCATACGCAGGCTGAGAGCCGAAGTTCTTGAAGGTGTAGTAAAGGTCCACTGTTTCGCCAGGATTCGGGATGGTATCCCCGTTTCCAGCCCCATCATCAAGCCTGTAGCGAACTGGCACGACATATGGCTCGTTGGATATTACCAGGGTGAATCCACGGTGAGGCTTGTGGTTGTAAGCTGTAGCCGTGACGAAGACAGTGTCAACTGCTATGGGATTGACCGAGACAGCCGCTAGACCTGAGGCGTTTGAATAAGCTACGCCTATTATGGCTATGGTATCACCCGAGTTCCTGTCCTTCTGCCAGACGCAGACGAGAGCGTCCTTGAGAGCGCCCTGATCGTCCGAGACATAGACATTCATAACGGATGGGCCTGGCGGGATGGGCGCGTAGCTCGCGTCTATTTCCTTTGGGACAAGGGTGAATATATCCGTGGATGGGTCTCCAAACAGGTTATACTGCTCAAAGTATCTGTGTATGGTTGATGTGTTGCCGTAGTAAGCGAGGAGTCCCATCTTCCCGCCCGTCAAGAACCCCATCATCCATGTGACCGTGCTGTCAAAGAGCCAGTCATAGACCCTTCTCTGAAGGATGTCATCCTCATCCCAGTAGGATGTGACGGAGCTTCCCCACGAGGCTATCGCGCCCCTGTTGGGCGCCCTTATCCAAGCCTCCATGAAACACTCGTCGGTTCCCTGGTAATCCCCTGTCTCGCACGCGTATGATTGAATGAGGGGGAGCATGTGGCCATTTGAAAGAGCGTAGACCTCTGAGTTTGAGAACGAAGGCCCTGCCCATCCGGTTGAGTAGCCGTGCCCCGAGTATGTAGCCTGGGAGCGGCCACCGTTTATTGCAGTAGTTATTGGGGTTCCTGTGCCATAATAATCCCAGAGAGAATCGCAGATCATCCCGTGCGAGCGGGCCTTTGCCATGCAGTATAGGTGGGTTCCCTCCGCGACCTGATGCCAGTTTGGGTCATCGGATGCCATAAAGTAGGCCTTTTGCGCCCAGGCGCTAGTTGGCCAATTAACCGTTTCGTAGGTTAGGATCTTTGAGATCACGGCTGATAGCTGGGAGTTGCTCGCGGCAGAAAGCCTTCCTATCCAGACATCAGGGACATAGTCAGGGTCGCCCATGTTTTCCAGGCAAGCGTAATAAAGATCGGTATTAGCGTAGTTTCCCGGCCAACCCGGAACCCCGTTTCCGTGGTCGCCTATGAGCAAAACGAATTGCAGGTCATACTCCCAGTTGTTGTATAGGTTCTGAATGTAGTTCTTTATTGATGTAGTGCTGGTTCCGGTCTCCGATGTCTTGGCAACCTTTACCCTATAACCCTTCTCCCTTTTCCAGTTTGCCAGGGGAAGCACGGTGTTATACATGGTGTCCGGCACGATGATGAGGTATCCTATATCAAGAGGGGGAACAGCCTTTACAGAGGGCCTGTTCCAGGCTATCTTTGAGACGAGCTCGCCCATCGGGGTTTTGTCTTCCCTGAAGCCTGCGCCTCCCGTGAATATGATCTTTAGGGTTCCGGATGTGATGTAACGAAGCTCACCCCTTACGGGGTTGTAGGATACGGGCATAACCTCAAGGAGCCAGAGCTCGTGGCCGTGCATGTTGCCCACGCGTTCAACCTTTATATGCTCTGAGGGCCAGAACTCATCAGTGCTGTAGAACTTCTTGTCCATCACAAAGGCCGGAGGGGGGCCGGACTTGGGCACTGGCGGCTGGAGGGGGATAACCTCGCGCTCCACGCTCATGCTCCCTTCGGCTTGGACATCTATGCTCACTTGAACATTTGCTCCAGCAGGAACCTCTATTATCCTCCGGAAAACCGGCAGTTGCGGAAGCCCGGCCTCGTTTGTGAACTCGTGCTCTATGGATTCGTATCTGACGGTCAGATAAGCATTCCCATTCCTCCGGGTTTCGGAAAGAGCCGGAGCCGGAACCGACAACAAGGCCTCCAGACCCCAATCGCCCGATCTGAGAAGGGAAAGCCCCTCCTCAGCCCCCATTGCAAATAGAAGAAATACTCCAAACATGATCGCTCCTTTTTGTTTGTTCAAATTTATAATGCCTGGGCCTGGGCTGGATCAAGCTCTCGGATCTATAATATTCTCCATGAGAGAACCCCTGGTCTCGGTTATCATCTCCCTTTACAACAAAGGTAGGCTCGTTTCCAGGGCAATAGAGAGCATCCTAAGCCAGGGCTTTCAGGATTTTGAGATAGTCGTGGTTGACGATTGCTCAACTGATGAGGGGCCGGATGAGGTAAGAAAATTCTCAGACCCAAGGATAAGGCTCCTCAGAACCGAGAGGAACTCGGGGCCGTCAATAGCCAGGGATGCGGGCATAAGGGTATCCGCTGGCACTCTGATAGCGTTCCTAGACGCCGATGATGAGTGGAAACCTCGTTTTCTTGAGAGATGCCTGGGGTTCCTGAGAAACTACCCTGAGGCTGGTTTTGTCGCAACCGGTTACGAGATACACCGGAAAAAGAGCCACATAAGGGTTGTGGTGGATGTTGGGGAAGGCATAGTTAACCCGTTTGCCCTGTGGGAAAAGGTTTCGTTTGCGTGGACCTCGGCTATCATGATGAGAAAAGAGGCCTATTTTGAAACAGGGGGTTTTGACTGCAGTCTCGCTGTCGGTGAGGACATAAACCTCTGGGTGAGGATGGCGATGAGGAGCCCTGTTGGGTATATACCGGAAGCCCTGGCCATCTACCATCAGGAGCATCCGGGCAGGCTAAGCGCGAGGTGGTTCCTCGGCAAGCCTAAGCCCTGGATATTCTCCGAGGAGTTCATGCCCGTGCCAGAGGAGTTCAGGAAAAACCCACTTTACGAGAGCTTCTTGAGGCTCAGGGCCCTGGATGCGGAGAGATACCTGAGAACATGGCTATCTTTCGGTAGGTTTCGCTACGCGAGGGGTTTTGCCAGAGAACACGGATTGCCGTTCTGGGGGTTTCTGTTCCGGGAATTCCCTAACTTCATCAGAAACATCAAGAGTATGTCCTTATCCTGGTTGAGAAGCAAAACGGGCGGCTCTTAATCCGTTCCGCGCCCGACCCTTCCCTTGCACATATAGGCCAACCAGTATAAGCCAGCGACGAATCCAGCGCCTCCGACGATGTTCCCCAGGGTCACTGGGACGAGGTTTCTGACGAAAAAGCCATACCAGGAGAGGTTGGAGAGGTCCGTTGGGTTCCCAGAAGCAGACAGAACAGAGGGTATGCCCTTCATGAGTATCCCTATGGGGATGAAATACATGTTCGCGACCGAGTGTTCAAAACCGGACGCCACGAAGGCCGTTATCGGGAAAAATATGGCGAATATCTTTCCTATGACACTCCGGGATGCCGTGGCCATCCAGATCGCGAGGCATACGAGCCAGTTGCATCCGACACCCCTGGCAAATGCCTCAAGGAAACCGAGGTTGACCTTCGCGTTGGCTATCCCCATGGCATAGATACCGACACCGTAATTGTTCATCTTCCAAAGGCCGGACCAGTATATGAGCAGAACCAGAAGGAGCGAACCAGCGAGGTTCGCACAGTAGACCACGAGCCAATTGTAGAGAAGCCTCCAAGGGCTGACCTTTCTATCGAGAACCGAGAGCATCAACAGGTTGTTCCCGGTGAAGAGCTCGGCCCCAGCAATGACCACGAGCATCAGGCCAACTGAGAAAGCGGCTCCCTGTAAGAGCCTGGCGAGACCAACGCCCATATACCCAGCGAGGTCATGACCCACAAGGGTAGAAAGCTCTGCGCCAAAGGCTATGTATGCCCCAGCCAGTATCCCGAGAACCACCATTTTCCAGAAGCCCAGCTGGGCCTTTCTGACGCACACATCCTGCGTTAATTGCTCCGCTACTCCGGCCGGGGGCCTGCATTCGGTTTCCATGTCTTGTTCTCCTTCAGGGTTCAATTATCGCACATTACCATGACCGCTTGCAATCAGCTTCGTTTTTATGACCAACCATCCCCCCTGCGCCAGCACGGAAACAAAGAGCAAACCCGGCAGGCTCGTCCTGTCATCCCCCGCGGGGCCCATGCTCAGAACGAGCCAAAGGGCCCCTGCTACCAGTGCGGCGAACTGAACCCTATCCCTTTTCCACCAGAAAGGAATGCCCAGGATTGCGAGGAGAAAAGAGGCCGCTCGGGCAAAAACATTTATTAGGCCAAAAGGTGAGAAACCTCCGGGGCCAGGTTTGCCTCCCAGCGAGATGACCGGGCTACCGAGGGCGCGGGGCAGATACCTCATGTGGCAGATAGCATAATCAAAAGGTTTTGCCATTATATACCTCGTTGCAGATCCCGCTGTCTCCGCCAGCAGCAGGGTTTTTGCCCTGTCATCGCTTGATATTCCTCTCTCAGAGACCTCCCGCCCGAAATCCCGCATCAGAGAATCCCTGAGTTTCCATTCCCTCACTCCAGTCTCCTGCGCAAGGAGCGCTGGATAGTTGAAGAAAGCCATATTGAGATCTGTGACCTGGGAGAAAAGGAATCTGCCGTAGAGGGTTTGATTCCTGTATGACCAAAGAACCACGATAGCGACGAGAACAGAGGCGATCATCGCGCTCAGCGGCCTGGCCCTCCTGTCAAGGAGTCCAGCAAGGGCAACTATGATACATGCGAAAGCGCCAACCGGTTTCGTGAACCCAGAGAGAGCTCCCATAAGGATAACCAGAAGAGCTCTGGCCCAGACGGGTTCTTCCAGGAAGCAGAGAAATGCAATGAGAAAGAGGCCAATAGCCAGGAAAAACGCGTTGTCGGCCATGATGCTCGTGGCCCAGGGCAATGAGATCGCAGGTAGCACAACCGCAGGAACCCAACCGCCCCTTATTTTCCTTTTGAGAAAAAGATACAGGGATATAACCGTCAGCATGGTCAGGCTCCAGAGGACAATGAAGTTCCATGCCTCCGTAGAAACAAGGGGCAACCGAGCTAATAGGGCCAGGAGGGCAGGATAGGCTGGCGGGCGACTGAACCAGAGCACGCTCATGGCAAATTCGGGATGGGTCGGAGGATTGAAAAGGACTGAGATGCCGTGTTTTACGATGTCCTCTGCACCAGCAAGATACTCAGCGGAATCAGGGGTATAAGCGATTCCAGGGTTGGATGCGAGGACAATTAGGCCAAGGGTCATTCCCACGAGGAACACGAATGCGAAAACCAACGGGGCCGCTGGAACTCTCATCAACTGCCTTCCACTACTATCCTGGACAGGTCACCGTAGGATAAGAACAACCTTCTCACCTCTGTGAGGAGGGCAAGTCGATTCCTTCTTATTTTCTCATCGTTAACCATTACAAAGACATTGTCAAAGAAGGCGTCTATCCTCGGTTTCAGTGCAACGAGGATAGAGATGGCCTCTGGATAATCCCTGTTCGCGAGGGCCTTTGATAGGGGGCCGGCTATCTCTCCAACGGCCCGGAAAAGCTCTTGCTCCTCAGGCTTTTCAAAGAGGCCCGGGCTCGGTTCCGGAAGCCCACCAATCCCTTCTAGGATCTTGTGAACCCGTTTTTGACCGACAGCAATAGCCCTGAAGGTCTCCTCATCGCGGGTATAAGCGTTCCAGAGAGCCCTCGCCCTCTCAGCTATATCATATATATCAGATGAGCCTGAACCTATGGCGGAATCAACCATGTCGTAGCGTATCCCTTCCTTCTCCTCAAGGTAGTTCTCAAGCCTAGAAAACAGGAGAGCCCGAGCCTTCTCGATCTCTTTGCCCCCAAAGGGCTCATCAGCCCAAGCCAGAAGTTCTGTAGCATCTAGGTGGAGCCTTCCCTCCAGGATAAGCTCAATGATCGCGTAGATCGTCCTTCTTATGCCCAAGGGGTCCTTTGTCGGGCTTGGCTCATAGCCAACTGATAGGGCCCCGAGGAGGGTATCCAGCTTATCCGCCAAGGAAAGGGCAAGCCCCTCTTTTGTCTCTGGAATAGCATCGCCTGAGAACCTCGGCAATCTTGAATCCCTTATTGCCAGCGCAACCTCGTTTGATTCGCCGGATCTAAGAGCGTAATAGAACCCAACTACTCCCTCAAGCTCGGTGAACTCCTTTCCATCCCTTATCATGGAAGTGGCGAGGTCGCAAAGGTAAAGCTCCGCGGCGCGGCTAACGATCTCCTCGTCGGCGCCCAAACCTTGAGCTATCTTAGTGGCCAGGGCCCTCACCCTCTCGGTTTTCTCCTGAACCGTCCACGGTCCCCATTTCATCCTCATGAGCTCATCCTTGTAGGAAGCAAGCGGCCTCTTGGTGTCCTCTCGGAAATAGAAGGCCGCATCCTCAAGCCGGGCAACGAGGACACCCTCAAGCCCCGGTGTTATAAGATCCTCTTTGTCAGAGATGTTGTTTATGACCGCGACGAAGATGGGCGCGAGCTTGCCGTCCCTTCCCTTCACGGCGAAATACCTCTGGTGAGCCTTCATAGCCTGGATTATTATCTCATCCGGGAGAACGAGGTATTCTTCTGGGAAACGGCCAACGACCGCGTCCGGCCACTCAACGAGGCCCGTGACCTCCTCGGCCAGATCCGGATCCTCAATCGGCTCGCCAAATTCCCCCGCGCTCTCCTTCACCCTCTTCAAAACCAGCGCTTTTCTTTCCTCCCATGATGGGATCACGAATGCCTTTTTCAAAGAGGGCTCGTAATCCATTGGATCGGCTATTTCAATGGGGCCTGGGGACAGGAGCCTGTGGCCTCTGGTTGTGTTCCCGGAGCGGATGCCGTCCATCTCAAACTCAAGGGTCTCTTGCCCCCATAGAGCGAGAACCCACCTTATTGGCCTTGGGAACCTCAATGATTTGCCCCAGGACATCGTTTTTGGGAATTCAAGCCCCTTAATTATGCCGGGAATTGCGTTCACAAGGAGGGTTTTCGTTTCAGCTCCCCCTCTTTTCACGAGAGCGGCTATGTATTCCCCCTTTTCAGTTTTTACCCTTATGAGAAGCGAAGGATCCACCCCGAGCTTCTCAGCGAAACCTAGAGCGGCCCTGGTTGGGTTTCCGTTTTCGTCAAATGCAACCTTAACAGGGGGCCCGAGCACCTCCTCTTCGGCCGTCTCGCCCTTTTCTTCAACCCCGGAGAAAAGAACCGAAAGCCTCCTTGGAGTGCCGAATTCCTTTGCCCCCTGAAAACCGATCCGGTTTTCGGAGAGCAGACTCTCAATTCTCTCCCTTATCTGGGAAAACCCCATCTTTATGAAACCGGAGGGCAGTTCCTCGGTCCCTATTTCCAAAAGAAGATCAGGCACGGAGAAATTATATTGTAAGGGCAGGGCCTAGTGCCTTTTCTGTTTGAATTACCCCCCTTGGCCCCTTTATCCTATCTCGCGCGTTCGGAGGGAATAACATGTTGATTGTGCTCCTAATAGCACAGGCAGGCTACGAGGAGATGAGCCTAGAGGAGCTCATGAACATCCGGGTTGAGGCGGTTTCTAGGTATGAGGAGACCATCAGAGAGGCCCCGGCCTCGGTAGCTGTGGTAACGAGGGAGGAGATCGAACTCCTCGGCCTCAGGACCCTGGCCGAAGTCCTAGATTATGCTATGAGCACATTCGCATCCACAGACCGAACATACCAGTTTGCTTCATCTAGAGGTTTTCTGTTTCCGGAGGACTGGAACACTCGCTTTCTCGTTCTGGTGGACGGACACATCTTGAATGAGGCCTGGAACTCATACGCTCCCATAGGCGATGATCTTCCGATAC
>JBDRYB010000018.1:0-38980 GCA_039803205.1 Caldifarciminota bacterium | reverse complement strand
AAGCTTTTCGTTAAGGAAGGTCATATTTACCTCCCCCGGCCTGGTTTATGGTATCAGAGGCCGGGGTATATTATAATCCTCCTCAATTCAGCAAATCTAAGTTAAGTCCTTGGGCCATCGGCATTTGTGTCTAAGCTCTTGCCGGAGAAGAACTTATGGGGGAATTAAGGTGGGTCATATCAGCTTAGAAGGGGTTGAAAGTGGGTCGGGTAAGTCCTCCTCGCGTTTGCAATCCCCCCTGCCCTTGCTTTACTATTGTTGGGGACACAAAGGAGGAATAGGATGAATTGGCTGACTCTTTTGATCATGGCCCAGTGGGCTCCTGGGGATTGGCCCATGTATAAGTATGATCCTGCGAGGACGGGGCGCGCGCCGGCTGTGGGCAACTTCACGGACACGAGCATATTCTATGTGAGATGGTGGGATGGCGCCTATTCCTATGGGCCTCTTCCTTCAGCCCCCTGCATCATAGATGTCAATCAGGATGGCGTCTGGGACATCATTTTTGCCCTCCCTATAAAGGACAGTATAGAGGGGACCCCGGGCGCACTCTGGGTGAACGATGGCCTGGATAGGTGGGCCTTCCCCTTCTTCTTTGGCGATTACACGGGAACCCCAAACCCTCCTGTGGCCGGTGATTTTGACGGAGACGGCGAAAAAGAGGTGACGGTCTATACCTGTCAAGGGAGGCTTTTTGTGCTCAGGGTTGGACCGGATCCCTCCTGGAATGCCATAGAGTTCTGCTACCGGCTCGTTGACAGCGCAGCCGCTCCCCCTGGTGCAACCGCATACATTGCAAGTCCCCTCGCGTGCGATCTTGACGGGGATGGCAAAATAGAGATAATTACGGGTTCAGCGACGAGGGAAAATTACTTCGGTGCCCCTTATGTTGGGGACACGGTTTTCTGCTTCAAGGCCCAGGGTTCGGACGCTTACACCCTTGAGTGGAAAAGAACCTACGGGGATCACTACTTCGTGGCGCCTCCAGCGGCCGCTGATATAGACGGAGATGGAGACCTTGAAATAGCCATGGTCTCTTACAAGGGGTTCGTGATCTGTATAGATCATGATGGCACCCTCAGATGGTCCGTCCAGCTCAGGCCTGATTCCACATTCAAGGATGTGCCGATCTTCGGGGACCTCACTGGAAATGGTGTGCCTGATCTTCTTATACCCAGAACAGGACCTACTTCCGCGACCCCTACTCCTGGAACTAGCCTCTGGGCATTTGACGCTTCCGGTAACCTGCTGTGGACATACGATTCTGTCATACAGGGTTCCCCATCCCTTTGCGACCTGAATGATGACGGGGCTATGGATGTGCTTATCAATAGTTATTGGGGCTACTCCGAGTATACCGTGGCACTCAAGGGCAAGGATGGTTCTCGTCTCTGGAGGGTGATGAGCTACATCGTCCCTCAAATCTTTGATGTGAACGGCGATGGACAGGAAGAAATAATAACTGCTGACCGCGGGATACTTGCCATCAGGAAAGACGGTTTCGCGCTCTGGGAATTCCCCACGGGCGTTAGTTCCAGCATAGGGACGCCAGGAACCCCCCTCATGGCCGATTTTGATGGGGACGGCTTTGGCGAGATATTCACTGCCGGTGGTAGTTGCCACATGGCGGTTATTGACGCGGATTCCGCGGCCCTTCCCGTTAGCGAGAGAGTGGCCGGGCCCCGGAGATTCATGTCAGTTGAACCGAGGGTTTTCAGGGGCGCGTTCAGGATAAACCTTTCCTTCCCTGAGGAACGAGAGGTTGAGCTCACGCTCTATGACTTTACGGGAAAGAGGATTGAGCTCGTGTATGAGGGCGTGACCAAAGAGAAAACCATCACCCATACAAAACCCTTGAAACCAGGCGTTTATGTCCTGGTTCTCAGGGGAGAAGAGGTTCACGAGAGGATGAGCCTTCTAAGAGCACCTTAAGGCAAAGGAGGTTTTGGAAATGATAGCAGGAACTATAACCGTATGCTTGATTGGCCTCTCGGCTATCTGGTGGACAGGCCACTCAAGCGACCCCCTGAACTCAAGGATGGTCCTTGGAAAGGCTGAGATGGACGCAAGGCCTAACGACTACTACGAGTCCATCCCTGATCAATGTGTGACCGGTATGGCCGCGGCGGACATAGCGTTCTCCGGCGTTATAAGGCTTTTCACGGTGGGCTTTAGTTCCAATTGGAACCAGGGCTGGTTGACCATGTGGATGTATGACGGAAACGGAACCTTCACCAAGGTCTGGGAGGTAAACGAGTCTGGTGTGGGAGATTACACGCATCGTCCTCTCACGGTTCCAGCTCTTGGTGACCTAGACGGCGATGGCACGATGGAAATCGTGGTCGCATGGGGAAGGGCGAAGTCCGTGAAGGTGCACGAATCTGAAAACGGCAACCCGGGAAACCGGGAGTGGCTCTTTCAAGACGATGACGACATCTATTATTCCTCTCCAGCGATAGGTGATGTGGACGACGATGGCAAGCTTGAGGTCGTGATTGGAACAGAGGCCGGGAACCTGTATGTGTGCGAATATAACTCGTGGGGCCAGCAGACCTTTGCTGTTCCCGCTCCCTTTCCTGGCGCCGCAGTCCGCTCATCCCCCGCTCTCGCTGACCTCGACGGAAATGGCGTTCTGGACATAGTCTTCTGTGTCTCACACAAAACGAGCGGGACTGATCAGGCCTATGTCTATGCCTACACCTGGAACGGGTAACCTGGCAGAAGATATGGGAATATAGATCTCCTGATCCATCCCGCCAGGAGTTCTTCTCTGATCCCGCCATAGGCGACATAGACAACGACGGGGTGTTAGATGTCGTTGTCATCGTGGGCGCAGGGCCTACCAGCATGTGGGGCTATCCAATAGCCCTGAATGGGAGTGATGGCACCGAGAAGTGGAGACAATCTAGCGTTAGCATCCCTCCTGCTCCTGGTGGCTTTGAACATCCCAGAAGCGTTGCCCTTGCTGATATGGATGGAGATGGGCTTTTGGAGGTGGTGTGCTTTACTGGCTCTGCGGTTACCTATCTGAATGGCGCAAACGGATCAGTGAAGAACACCGTTTACCTCTATGTTAACTGTCCTACACAGCTAGTAAAACCCCTGGTTCTGGATATTGACGGGGATGGTTCCTTTGAGGTCATAGTCCAATGCAATGCTAAATGTGAACCCTATAAACCCGGAACCTGGTGCGTAGGTTGGAACAGCGTTGAGTGGGCTTTTGATGTGGATAATTTACCTGTGATAGCCCCTATCCACTTCTCCGGCCCCATAGCCATAGACGCTGACGGGGACGAGCTCCTGGAGATCTTCTTGCAGGGCGGCTCGCAGATCGTAGCGCTTGACAACGATATTTCCCTTTCGCCCTACTGGAGACGCCTCAGCGCTCCTCTTGGGTTCACAGGCAAGATCTGGGATGTGTCATGCACACCCGTGATGATGCCGGAGAGGCAGGACACACTCTTCTTCCCTTATGAGTTTACTCAAAACGCTGTTGCTGTGGGCGAGCTGAATTTTCTCTTCTTCTTGCCGATTCTCTGGCGTTCGAACATTATGCCGTTCCCGGGCTGGCAATGGGCCACCATGACTTCCTGGCCTGGAGATGTGCACAAATACTGCCTCTACGGTGTCCAGATGATCGGGAACGGTAAGGGCTATGCTGTGGGTCGTGGCGCGATGTTCTTCGTGCGCCCTCGCTGGAAAGCTCGTCTCCTAGAAACCACGGATGGCGGAAAAACCTGGACAGATGTGAGCGAGCGTCTTCCTATGGGGGGTTACGAGCCTTGGCCTTTGCTGGACATCTACTTCAGCGACGCGAAGCACGGCTATATAGTGGGAGCCAAAGGGTGGGTCTATAAAACCACTGACGGAGGACTTACATGGACAACGCCGTTTCAAAAGCCCACGCCAGAAAACCTCAGGGGAGTCTATTGCTATGGGGGCTCATATGACACCTGGAATCACATCTGGGTAGTTGGCGAGAACGGCTCCATTTTCTATAATGATCAGGGAGCTGGGCCGTGGACCTCATACTCCTTCATTCCCCCTGGTTACACCTCCTGTGATTACGAGGCGGCTATCCTTGACCTCTGGCGGCAGAATCCCCTTCTCCCGCCCACTCCACGGGAACGGAAAGATACCGTGTATATCGTAGGCCATGGTACTAAAACTGACGGCTTTTATAAGGGCCTTGTTCTCTTTACCCACGATAGGGTAACCACTGGATGGTTAATGAGCGAGGAAGGACAAGGCCTTTGGGACATAAACACCCATGTGGACTACAGCGCCAGGCGCTATCTGGGCGGCTTTGAATACATCTACAGCATGGCAGGGAACAGGATCCCCTCTTCGCCGGTTTACGGGGATTATTTTGAATCCGGAGCCCTCATTCTCGGCCTCGCTGACAACTACCCACTGGCAGGAGGATACACCTCGGGAGGACGACCCTTTATCGTGGAAAAGCTCTATGGAAGCCCTGAACCGACCCTAGAAGAACCTCCACCGGCAGAATCTTATGAGCCACAGATAACCACGTTCTTTGATCCTCGTTCCGGCTATGCTTTCATGGATTGGCCCTGGGACACCTATGTTCTTGATGTGGGCTACTCGGTCAGGGTTTATCCCATGGGCACAACCCCCTCAGCCTGGGAAAACCCCCACCTAAGAAACTGGCACATCCTGGAACCCCAAAAGACAGACTCCGGCTACTGGGACAGGTTTGGGGTGCGAACCATTTACATCGTGGACTCCATGGTCCGCTATACCCAGGCCTCTGACGACCTCGGCGACACCTCCTTGTTCTATCACCCTGGCCCCGCCGCTGTCTCTGACACCCTCGCCCTTTTCCCTTCATCAACAGAGAACCTGGTCGTGGACTACGATGGGGTCGCTCACCTGGTTTACGCGTCCCGCTCCCTTGAGGATGGCGAGTATCACATCTATTACATCGCGAGGCCCTTTGGAGGGGCTTGGTCAGAGCCTCAGGACCTCGGCCGGGGATATGCTCCAACAATAGCCCTGGGCAATGACAACCTCACCATACACCTCGCTTACACGGATGTGGTCGGCATGACAACAGACCTTTACTACAGGTCAAAATCCCCGGGCGGAGGATGGGGAGCTAAGGTGAGGCTTCTCAAAATGACCCCTGGCTCAGGATACATAGGCATAGGTGCGCCCGCTCTTGATGTGAAGGGCTCCGTCGCTCACATAGCCTGGAAGTCAGGCATAAAGAGGGGCAATCCCCACAAGAACTGCGGCTACGCTCTTCTTTATGGCACCCTTAACACTGGAAACCCCCGAGACTTCATTTACTCTGAGTTGGACAGGATTGAGTTTCAGGCAAGGGATATAGATGATTATAAGAGCTTCGTCCACCATCTTGCCGGAGTCTCAGCCGCTGTGGGCAGGACAACTGGAACGGTTCACATAGTTTGGGATGGAGACAGGGATCGCATGAGAGTATTCCAGAGGAAGCCGGGCTATGGGTGGGTAAAATGCGATCTGAGCATAACCCAATATACTACAAGCGAACGCGAGCCCTGCCTGAGGGTCTACCGTGATGGCTTTTACCCCTCTAAGATAGGAGTGGATACTGCGAGTATAGCTGAGATAGCATTTGTAGGGGACATTGGTAGAAGCATTGCAATCTTCTACGCTCAGGTGAAAGAGGGAGTTGAGGTTTCTTCCCCAATAATTCTGGATTACACTTACTCAGAGTTCGGTAGATTGAGCACCCCATTTCTGGAGGAGGGATATGCGGTGTGGTCAAGGAAATGGAGCAAGCCCACCGAGATCAGAAACGAGATCCTGGCCAGGAAGATACCCAAACCAGGAACCACAACCCCAATAGAAATCGTCTCCCTCTCGCCCTGGGTGAAGTCGCTGAATCCTGAGATGGTCTGCTATTCATGGGGCGCTTCTCCTCAGTGGCTACTTCTCTACACGGAATACGAGGAGCGCGATGGGGAGGCTGGATTGGTGAAGAGGTCAAGGGATAAAAGGTGGGAACCCAGAGCATCATACCACTTTCTGGGAGGGGAGAACCCAGCGTTCATAACCGACTACAGGGAGGGTTATATCATCTATGACGATACGCTCTTTGAACAAGGCAAGGCAAGCGACACAGCCTCCGAGAGGCTCATCTACACCTTCTACGAGGTATCAGACACGGTCGAATACGAGCTTGGACTCGTTTTCTATCACCAGGAACCCGACACCCAGGCCCTTAGGGTGATAATCTACTCTGACACATATGCGGTATATGTTCCCCCGTATGAGAGATATTACTGGCAAATGCCGGTGATGTCCCATTCAGCTATAACCTTCTCGGTTGAGAAACAGGAGGCGAAAAGAGCTTTTCTCTCAGAAGCATACCTCTTCCCAAGAGGAGAAGACAAGGGAGGCCCGCAGTCCCAGGGCCCCGAAGCCACGGCATTCTCTCTGAGCACCTATCCGAGCATTTCAAAGCGCGGGTTCAGCATCTCCATCAGCCTCCCCCTGAGGCAGGAAATAGACCTATCCCTTTACGATGTCACGGGAAGGCTTGCTCTCTCGCTCGCTAAAGGGGTCTACGCTCCAGGGTCCTACGAGTTCAGGATTGAGCCTCATGCCCTCTCATCAGGGATATACTACCTCAGGCTCATGTCCCCAGAATACCGGGAGACGAGGAAGCTCATCCTGACGAGATAGGCAGGCTCAGATCAGCCAGAGACAAGGCCCCGGAAAGGGGCCTTTCTGCTCCTCCCTGTTGCGGATATTTCTGTCAGGATACCCTCTCAAGGGATAGAAATGGCCTCTAATGCTTTGTGAGGCAGGTGGGGGGTCTCGTTGGTTCCCCAAATGAGTTATCCGGATTGAAAGACGCGGAAATTTTTACCTCAAGACCACAAGGCAAGCTCCACCCTGAACCTGATGTTTTTACAGGTGTGAGCTATTCCAGGGAGGATCCTCGTTGAGGAGACATTCAAGTCCTCAAAGACATACGAGGGACTTGAGCATCTCAAGGGAGTGATAAAGGCCATATTCCTCGCTTGCGCTTTCCTCATTCTCGTTGGTATGGCCATAGAACCCTTCGTCTCCACCTTCATACCCAGCCTCACGAGCTACGAGAGGAGGTATGGCGTCTTCACCAAGGCACTCCTGTGTCTTGAACGATCGCGAGGAGGATACGCCAGGCTATCCTGCATCAGAACCTGTTTCTGGGGGATGAGAGTTGTAAGATCTCAAAAACGGGCCAGTTCGGGCTTTATCAGGGTTATATAGTCATAATCTAAAATCTCACCCCGGAGACTATGCAATGAGATACAAGAAACCCAAACGGTTCTACCCTCCCTCCGAGAACCAAAGACTGCCCGCCATGTCCTTAACGAGCATAGGCTATGGCACAGCGACCCTGAGGGTCTCATTCCCAGCCCTGATGATATAAACCCCTGGGCTCAGGCTGAAGGCCTCCTTGCCGGCAGGGCAATCCCTGATCATCAGGAGCCTCCCGGTCGCGTCATAGACCCGAACCGTGGCAGGATAGGGAAGGAGAAGGCTGAAAGAGCCTATGCCGGGTATAATCCTTATCTTGGTGGCGTTCTCTTCCTCTGGAGCATCCAGGGGAACGCACCAGTATATCACAAGCTGGTAGGCCCCGTTCGCGACTATGTCCACGCAGTCATCCTCTTGGGGATTCATGCTGGCGGCTTTTATGCCTGAGATGTAAGGAGTATGAGTAAGGTCAACCGTATCCGCGGTTGGGGCTGAGGCGCCATTGTTGTAGAACACGACAACCCTCGGTTGGGTCATGTTTTCGGAACCTGCCTGGATAATCGCGTCAAGGTCTCCATCTCGGTCAATATCGGCCAGGTCGCAACCTCCCCTAAATCGCATGGAGAGGCCGTGGCCCCAGTTGTCCAGGTCAACGGGCATGAAAGATAACCCACCCTGGTTGATGTATATCCTCGGCCAAGGGGTGAGGAAGTCCGGTCTTCCGTCCCCATTGACATCCCCAGCGGCTATATACCAATCATCGTAATCATCAGGGTTTCCGCTGAGAAAATAATCCCCCCATGTGTAGTTGTTTGCCCGGACATACACGGATATTCCCTTGCCAGGCCAATCAGGCCTCCCGCTCACCACAGCGATATCAAGGTCAAGATCCCCATCATAATCAGCAATAGCAACCCCATCAGCGCGGCTATGATAGGCTATGTCCCAGGCGACAAAACTGCCTCCCCCTTGGTTCTCAAATAGCTTCATGGGGCTCGATGAGTTAACGGATTCCCTTGACTGGACTATGTCCAGGTCTCCATCACCATCAACATCCGCGACCTCAACATCCATAGCATAGGAGCCATATGCTTGGTCAAGGAGGTGTTCCGACCAAGAGGGGTTCTCATACCAAACTATGTATTCTTCTCGTGAGAGAACGATATCCATGTCCCCGTCGCCATCAAGGTCACCCGTGGCTAGCCCAGCCGCTCCCCGTGGCATGGCCTCGGGGGTGAAGTTCCGGAACCCCTCATTCCAAAAAACATAGAGATACGGATAATCGTCATACATATCCGTCGCGCAAGCGGCTATATCAAGGTCTCCATCTCCATCAAGATCCGCGAGGGTCACATCCCCTCCGTTTGGCGCAGGCCAATTGAATATGACCTGCTTTGTCCATCCCTGCATTAGTAAAAGCAAAATAAACATATCGCCTCCACGCTCAGATTTTATAGCGGGAAGCAGGCCCGGTTCAAGCATAAAGCCAGCGAGTTGAACGAGGGCCCGTAAGCAGTATATAATATTCCCACAAGGCCAAGGTAGTAAAGGTGTGTTTTGCCATTGAAAAACACCGGCATGCTCCTCAACCCATCTGAGCTTTTGAGGATAAAGAACTTCAAGCTCAGGGTCCGGGGCGCGGTTGAGGGATTCTTAGTCGGGGCGCACAAAAGCCCCTACCATGGCTTTTCCGCTGAGTTCTCCGAGCACAGGGCTTATGCCCCTGGGGACGACCTTAGGTGGCTTGATTGGAAGGCTTTGGCCAGGACAGGGAGGCCTTTTACCAAGGTCTTTGAGGAAGAGACAAATCTCAGGGCATACCTGATGGTGGATACCTCAAGGTCAATGGCATACGGAAACAAAATGGAATACTCCGCGACCCTCGCCGGCGCGATGGCCTACCTTCTTTACCTTCAGAGGGACGCGGTTGGCCTGGTCCCCTTCTCAGATGGGGTTCTTGAGGTCATTCCTCCCAGAACAGGCAGGGTTCACCTTGAATCGGTTCTGACCAAGCTATCCGGTCTTTCCCCAAAAGGAAAGACCTCTCCGAGGGTGGCTTTTCTCGAGCTCGCTGGCCTCGCAAAAAAACGGGGCTTGGTTATACTGATTTCTGACCTCATGGCCTCTCCGGATGAGATAACGAGGGGCGTGAGGGCATTCAGGTTCAAGAAGCACCATGTTATAGTGTTTCACATACTCTCGCCTGAGGAAACCCGTGCCCCAGAGAGGCCAGGGCTTTACGAGGACATGGAAACCGGCCAGCGCGTCCGTTTTCACCCCTCATCCGGCGCGGAACTATACCGAAGATCCCTCCTAAACTGGAAAAAAGCAATTGAGGTTGGGCTTCTTGATGCAGGGGCTGAGTACCACGCCATAACAACAGATACACCCCTTTCAAGGGCTCTCTCCGCCTTCTTCACGAAGAGGGCGAGAATGCCGTGAGCCTCTTCTATGAGCATAGCAAACCCCTCTGCCCTTTGGTTTCTGATCCTCGCGGCTCTGCCGATAGCGATCCACCTCATATCGCTTTTCTGGCAGAGAAAAAGGCCCTTTCCCTGGATAGCCCTGCTCATCCAAACGAAACCCGAAGGAAAGCGCTGGCGAAGGATAACCGAGTGGCTCATACTCGCCATGAGGACAATCGCTGTGGCCGCGCTGGTTCTTGCCTTCACGAAGCCAGAGCTCGGGAGAGCGGGAGGGGATGTCTTCGTTGATGCCTCAGCTAGCATGGAACCATACTCCTCATATCTGGAAATAGCAGGAGCAACATATTTTGCGGCCAGGAGCTGGAAGGGATGGAAGGGAACGGTCGGCCAGAGGGCTGAGCCCATGTATGTTCTATCCGGCTCAAAAGGATACCTGATATCGGATTTTCAGGCAGAGAACTGGCGTGGGATAAAAGCAAAAAGCATGAAGCCCGTTATTGTCCCTGAGACCGAAGGCGGAAATGTGGCTATAGTATCAGGTGTTCCTGAGACCCCGGCTCCACTTGGAGCGTTCAGGCTTGATTTGATTGTAAGAAACTATTCTGACAAACCCCAGACCAGGTCCCTGACCGTATCTGACGGCAAAAAAAGCCTTCTGAGCCTCATGCTTGAGATCCCGCCCCAGTCCGATACCCTCATAAGCGAAAGGGTTGAGATAAGTCCAGGGACCCTTGGCCTAATCGCTATATCAGAACCGGCCGACATCTTTGCCTTTGATGACACTCTATATATTCCCGTCGCGTCCGCGCCCGATGTAGAATGCGAGCTCCTCTCAGATAACCCGTTTCTCAGAGCCGCGCTGTTTCCTGCGGGTTATCCCTCGCCAATAAAGCATGCCCCCGGCGCTCCATTGGTGGTCGTTGTCGGTGAACCAATACCTGGGAAAAAGGGGCTGGCCTTCCTGCCAGACTCCCCATCCCCTATCCGGTGGGAGAGATTCCAAAACGCCAGAGTCCTCAACGGCAAGGCAACGATAAAACGAGGGATCCTTTTCGGGGAAGGAGACCCCCTCCTGACTGACGACAACGGCAGGCCCATAGCGGTTAGGTGGAGCGATTGGGTTCTCGTTGGCTTCAATCCAGTGCCGGAGGTGACTGACCTTATCTTCAAGGGGGATTTTCCAGTCCTGGTGTGGAAATGGGTTCTCTCGCTCGGCGAGGCGCCAATAGCTGAGGCAAGGCTGGTGGGCGAGATGATAAACCCTGGCCCCGGGGATGGCTTCATAACAGGCCCAGAAGGACGTCTGGCGAGGAGGGGCTTTTCGCCGAGCAAAGCCGGCTTCTACACCCTAATTGAGGGGGGCAGGGTAAAAAGGCTCTTCGCGGTGAACGCGGACAGAGCAGAATCAGACCCCAAGAGGCTCTCTCGGGAGGAGATAACCGAGTGCTTCGGGGCTGAGCCCGTAAGCCTGGAGAACTTCCTCAGAGAGAGGGGCAATCTCGTGAATCTGGCGCCATGGCTCATCTTCATCGCAATAGCCCTTTTGGCCTTGGAGGGGGCCTGGCTGGGAGCGGGAGGACGAAAAATTTAGCCAAAACCCTCCATGAGAACTGGGCCGAGATTTATATTGAACCCAATAACGCCCGGCCTCCATAATATAGTCATGACCGGGTTGAGTTTTATCCTATTGATAGGCCAGGAGCCGTCTGAGCTCCTCGCAAAATACGAAGCCGCTTGGGCTGGGGTTCAGGACTACTCATGCGTTTTGACCACAGCTGAGAGGGTGGGAGAGGATACCGAATACACCTCCTATCAGGTGCTATACATGAGGCCCGGCTGGATAAAATACACCCAGCTTGAGGGTGATCAGAAGGGTTCAAAGGCGGTATATAACCCGAACACCGGAAAGGTAACGGCCTCCCTCGGTGGGGTCCTGGGTTTCATAAAGATAACGACCGATCCAACCGACAGCCGCGTCACATCCAAAAGGGGTGAGAGAATGGACCGTAGCGACTTCGGCTGGATACTAAAGGATTGGAAGTCCTACCTGGCGCAAGGCAAGGTATCTGTTGGCGGCGAGGAGACAAAGGGAGACATAAAGGTCTTCAGGCTCGTCGCGAAGGGGCTTGATCCTGATGAGGAAAACGGGTCTGCCCGTATAGTGATGTATCTCAGGGAGGACAACTGGCTCCCATATCAGACTATCCACTACGATTCCGAGGGAAATGTGATCCTAAAGGCCACATTCAAGGAGCTGAAGCTGAATCAAGGGCTCTCGGAAAAGGATTTCAAGATATAGATGCCCCAGGACTATCCTTTCGCGTGGACGCCTGGCAAAAGGGTGCTGGTTGTTCTAAGGGACGGTCTGCCCGGGGAATACCTGGATGAGGCCCTTTATCTCGCCTCGGTTATAGGCGCGGAGGACGCGGATTTCTTTCACATGAGGGAGGGCGAGGGCCTGGAAAACCTCCTACGCGTCGCGAACAGGGGTTTTTACGGGGCTGTCTCTTTTCCGCCGGTTGATTTTGGCCTGAGCCACCGTCTCGGGGCAAGGCACGCATACCAGGAGGTGTTTGATTCCTTGAGGCCGCCAGTCCTCATTCCCAAGGGCAGTTTCCCATACAAGAGGATAATCCTTTTCGGCGGGGGCCACGGCATAGATGACCTTGCCAGGGCAACCGGAGCCGGAATACTGAGCTGGCCAAGGGAGCTTGAGGACAAAGACCTCCTGGTGGTCTACAGAAAGAGGGGAGCGAGGCATTCCCCGCTTTTCAGGGACAAAGCCCTCATCCTCTCTGGCACAGCGGCGGTCTCCATCCTGGTTGTGCCGGAATAGGATTCACTCTTCCTCTTTGAAAAAACCCATCCGCGCGAACTTGTCCCATCGCCTGCGTATGAGGGTTTGCGCCGCAAGGCCGGAAAGCCTCTCAAGCTCCTCGTGAATCGCATCGCAAACCGTAGATTTCGCCCTCTCAGGATCACGGTGCGCCCCTCCCTCTGGCTCCGGAATTATCCTGTCTATTACCCCGAGCTCAAGAAGGTCTGGGGCGGTCATCTTCAGGGCCTCAGCGGCTCTGTCCGCGAGTGAGGCGTCTCGCCAAAGGATTGAGGCGCAACCCTCAGGGGATATGACCGAATAGAAGGAGAACTCCATGGCCATAACCGTGTCGCCTATGGCGACCCCCAGGGCGCCGCCCGAACCTCCCTCGCCTATGACGGTGACGACGGTCGGAACGGGCAATTGGAGCATCTTCTTAATGGAATAGGCAATTGCCGAGAATTGGCCCCTTTCCTCAGCCCCCACGCCAGGATAAGCCCCTGGCGTGTCCACGAAAGAAACGACTGGAAGCCCAAACTTCGCGGCTAGGTCCATTATCCGCATGGCTTTCCTGTAGCCTTCGGGGTGAAGCATTCCGAAATTCCTGAATATCTTCTCTTCGGTTTTGCGGCCCTTCTCCTGGCCTAAAACCGCTATCCTTTTCCCTCTGGATATGCCTATTCCGGCTATGAGGGCCGGGTCATCCCTGAAGCTCCTGTCCCCGTGAAGCTCAATGAAATCATCGCACAGATGCTCTATGTAGTCTATGGCGTGAGGGCGATCAGGATGCCTGGCTATTTGAACCCTGTGCCACCGGGTGAGGTTAGAATATATGCGCTTTCTGAGGTTCTCGGCCTGTTCCCTGAGGCTATCTATCTCTCTCTTGAGCTCAGGGTTGGTGGGCAAGGAGGACTCAAGCTCCTGTATGCGCTCTTCTATTTCAATTACTGGCCTCTCAAAGTCAAGAACCCTCATGGCTTATACCTCAGAGAAAGGAGATGAAGAGCATCAAAGCCCAAGAATGAGGGCCTGAAACCGTATGAAAACCCAAGTTTGCCGGAGACAAAAGAAACCCTGAATTCCAAGGGGTCTATTTCCCTCCCGTAGGAATAGGCCACCGACGGGGTTAAAACCTCCCTAATGGTCCAATCCATCTTGAAGCGCAATTCCGTTCCTGTGGGGGTAAGAGAGAGATAGGAACCGCTAGTGTCGTAGGAAGGGACCCTCGCCCACTCGGCCCCGAACCTGGCTGGGCCTCTCTCGTAGCTCAGGCCCGCGTAAAACTGGGTTGGAATACGCTCCTCAGCGAGATCGGTTATCCTATCCAGGCCCAGGTTTCTTATGCCAGCGGCAACCGAAAGCCCTCTCAACCTCTCAGGGGTGTGCAACACGCCAACAGAGAAATGGTAAGCGGTATAGCCCTCATCGTATATGCCCTGGCGTATGTATCCGAATCCTATGCCAAGTTTCGTTTCCTTCTCCGGCAAAAAAGCCCTCATCACCGAAGCCTCAAACGCGTATGGCCTGAATGATGGGCCTCCCTCGTCGTCAGGGGTTTCATCCTGGAATTCCAAGGAGCCGTAATCAAGGTATGAGAGACGGAATCCCCAACTGCCAGCCCTAAGCCCAGCAAGCGTCAACCTTGAGTCCGTGAACCAAAATCCACCCGCAACCATGAGCTCCTCCCCTACCCCCCAAAGCCCTGCTGGGTTTGAGAGAATAGCGCCGACCCCTGTCCTGGTTGGCCCATCGTAATCCAGCTCCGGAAATATCAGAAGGCTTGAGTGAGAAGGAACTATCGCGGCAAGCACAACAATGAAGCTCATTCCATGGTCTCCTTTATCTTGCTGAGGAAGCGATCGATCTCCTCGGCTGTCCTGAATTCTACGGCTACGGTTATCCTCTTCCTGCCGAACCTTACCTTTGCCTTGATCGCCCCGAGGGCAACGAATGCGGATTCGTAGCGCCTCTCCTCGGGAAGGGGTTCCCTCGGCTTGGGTCTCCGTCTCCTTTCTGATGCGATCAGGTTTTCGGCTTCCCTCACTGTCAAGCCCTTTTGAACTATCAGGCTTGCGGCCTCGGACTGTTTCTCGGGATCATCAATTCTAAGGAGAACCCTCGCGTGTCCCTCTGTTATAAGGCCTCCCTCGAGCAATCTGAGAACAGGCTCTGAGAGAGAAAGGAGCCTGATCTTGTTGGTCACGGTTGTCCTGTCCGCGCCGATTATCCTGGCTATATCATCGTGAGTCATTCCGAAGTCCTCGTGAAGATGGAGTATTGCCCTGGCTTCCTCTACTGGGTTTAGGTCCTTGCGTTGGAGGTTCTCCACCAGCGCTAGCTCAAGGCTCTCCGGGTCATCCGCATCCACGATTATCGCTGGTATCCTGGCTAATCCGGCAAAACCAGCGGCCCTCCAGCGCCTCTCTCCGGCTACGAGCTCGTATCTCTCTCCGTTCTCCCTGACGAGAATGGGTTGAAGAACCCCGTGCTTAGTAATTGATTCGGTTAGGGATTCAAGGCCCTCATCCGGATTCACCCTTGGCTGGCGAGGGTTCGGGTCTATGCGGTCAAGAGGCAAGAACACGACCTCAGGCCCTGCCAGGCTCTCTGATATGAGAGCCTCAAGCCCTCGGCCCAATCTCTTCTTTGATTTCACGAGGGCATCCTCCCCATCATTTCCTCTGCTAGGGCTATGTAAGAGATGGCTCCAGGGGAATCAGGAGCATAAAGCACTCCTGGTTTGCCAAAGCTGGGTGCCTCCGCGAGGCGAACATTTCTGGGTATGGCAGTGGCAAACACCTTGTCCTTGAAGAACCCCCGGACATCCTCCGCGACCTGCGCGGAGAGCCTGAGCCTCGTATCCATCATGGTCAACAGGAATCCCTCTATCCGAAGGGATGGGTTCAGGCTCCTCTTTACATGCTTTATCGTCTCAAGGAGCTGCGCGAGGCCCTCAAGCGCGTAATACTCGGTCTGGACCGGGATGAGAACAGAATCCCCTGACGCAAGGGCCAGTATGGTAAAATACCCGAGAGAAGGAGGTGTGTCAACCAGGATGATGTCGTAAGCCTCTTTTGCAGGGGCTATGATGTCCCTGAGCCGGGTTTCCCATCCAGGCTGGCCCCTGAGCTCCCCCTCTGCCGCGATGAGGTCCGGCGATGAGGGCACGATATGAAGCCCTTTTGTCTCCGTTTCCCTTATCACTTCAAAGAGCCCGGCCTCTCCTGTGAGCAGGTGGTAGGTGTTCAGCTGACCCCTCGCGTTTATTGCGAAGCCGGATGAGGCATTTGCCTGCGGGTCAAGGTCAATGAGGAGGACCTTCTTTTCCGCGAGGGCTATGGAAACCGAAAGGTTTATGGCTGTGGTGGTCTTCCCGACGCCGCCCTTTTGGTTTGCTATTACAATAACCCTACCCTTTTCGCTCACAGTGTAAATTATAACCCATCCGCTTCCCCCAGGGCAAGCTTGATCTGCCAGAGGGCTTTATCCCATAATTTTAACTTTGATGGGGAGGTGTTTATATGAGACAGATGCTCAAGGGGACGAGCTTTCGCTTGCTAATGGATTTCGTCAGGGAGGTCATCGGAGAGGGGGCTTTGGATGAGTTGCTGGAGACCCTGAGCCCCGAGGCCAAAAAGACCTTTACGGGCGAAATAGAACCGGGGGCCTGGTATCCGCTGGATCACTTTGATGAGCTTGAAAAGGCCATAGTGGACAGGTTCTTCGGGGGGGACATAACATATGCCAGAAAGATAGCGCGCTTCACCATGGAGAGGGCATACGCGGACATATATCGCCTCGCGTTCATTCTAATGAAAACCCCGAAGGACGCTATTCGGGCAATAGAACAGCTCTGGAGCCTCTACAACACTCCGGGTATCATCAAGATTGAAATAGGGGAAGGCTGGGCAAGAGGAAGGCTCTCAGAAATCTACTCTATAAACGACATTCACAAGGAGCACCTCTGCGGATGGGGGGAGAGGCTCTTGGAGAAGGTGGGTGCAAAAAACCCTCACCTGAGCTGGGAGCAAGATGGCGATGATGTGATATTCCATTTCAGCTGGGAAGAGGATGCGGCTCAGAACCGGTAGATAACCCTTCCGCCTTCAAAAGAGAGGCCGGCTTGCCTCCGATCGTGCTTGTTGGCTAAGGAGTAGCCTATGGCGGTTCCCAGAGCGGCTCCCCAAAACACATCCGAGGCCCAGTGAGCATCCTGATAGACCCTGGCCCAAGCCACGCCTGAGGCTATAGCCAGGCATGTGCCTATGATCCAGGGGTTTCTGGTCCGGAACCCGAATCCTGAAAGCCCAGCAAAAGCAACAGCCGAGTGGCCTGAGGGGAAGGAGTGGCGGTCCTCCTCAGCCGAAAGGGGGCTGAAGGAAAAAGGGCCCTCGTTCAGGTATGGCCTTGCCCGGCCAAACCCGTATTTTCCGATTTGGGATATTGCCCCGGCCAAAAGCCAGGATTCGATCCCAACCAAGCCCGCGTCCACGAGGGTTTGATCCTTCGCGACAAATCCTGCACCTGAGGCCAGAAGAAGCCCACCTGAGAGCCAGAGGCCGTTTCCAAAATGATCAAGGCCATCAGCAATCGCGAGAAGGTCCTCGTTTTGTCCTCCCGTAATCAAGTCCCTTATCCCACCGTCAAGGATGAAAAACCCGGCGCCCGCAGACACGCTCGCGGCAACAAGAAGCCAGGCCTTCCTGTCCCACCTTCGGGGCGCTGAGAGAGCGTGGCCCGCGTCCTCAAGGAGAAATATCGCGGATGTCAGAGCGAGGATCATCCGGGAGATTATCCTGCATTCTAGCAGTCCGGATCACCTAACAACCACTTTTGCGAACGCGCATCCCTGGGCCAGCTCCTTATCAAAGCTTTATAATTTTCCCGTTTTTAAGGAGGTTCAAGCCTGTGAAAAGGTTGATGATAGCCGCAGTTGCCCTGGGGCTGGCATATGCCCAGTCCCCGAGCGAGTATCTGGGTATAGTGTTGGGCCAGACCGCCGCATTTCAGGGCGGATGGGTCCAGTGGGATGGCACTGACTCGGTGAACGCGACCACAGTGGATACGGAATCAGTCGCCAATACCTTCAATTACAACGGATATGAGGCTCTCAGCGTCTGGACAGCCAAGCACATGACCGGAGACACGGCTCTGGATACCAGCTATGTGGACACCTTTTACAACGACCCCCCTTGGCTCAGAGAAAGGCTCCATATCACGGAGAACAATGTAGTTGATGCCTACATCTTCAGAACGCCCTTCGTAATTGGAGACAAGTGGTCGCTTGGGACAGAGGGCAAATACGCCAATGATTTTGATGGAGATGGCCAGCCCGATAGCATCCTGATACGGGCAGACACCATTTTCGTTGAGGATACGGATACCATCACTGTTCCAGCTGGCACCTTTTATACCTATCGCCTCCGGAGAGAAGCCTCGGCCCTCGTGTTCTACTTCAGCCTTCCCCTCGTGGATTCCGCAACTATGACCGGCAAGACGCATCTCTGGTGGTCTCCTGGAAACTGGGGGGTGAAGGACACGAGCCACAACGAGATAGTGGTCTATGTCTTCGGAACGCCCTACACTGTGACCCAGGACGAGTGGAGGGAGCTGACCAGTCTCGTCGGGGTTGAGGAGTCCAATAGAAACAAACCGGTGAGATTAATCTCTCCCAGTGTCTCGCGCGGGATGTTCTGGCTCGCTAGACCCGAGCGGGGGCTCCTTGAGGTCTCTCTATATGACCCATCCGGAAGGCTCGCGATGCGGGTTACTTCTGACGGAGGAACGGAGATGGCCGTGAACGCTGAGGCTCTCAGCCCCGGGGTTTATTTCATGCGAGCGAGGCTTGACGGAACGGCTGTTCTAAAAGAGAAGATCGTGAAGAAGTAGCCAAACGAGCCAGCCACCATGTAGCCCCGGCCTCGGCACATTAATAAAATTCCTCGGCCATCAGGGGCTAGAGGAAGCGCGAGGGTGCTTAATGGAATATACGGAGAAGCTCCCTGTTCGCGCAATCAGACGATCCGCAATTCACCAGAACGAAGTTGAGCTCCTTGTTGGGGTTTCTGGCGAGGAAAAGAGGAGCCCCAAGGGGGATGTGGGCTAGGGGCCAGGCTAGGAGGGCAAGGGACATCATTATGTATGGCATATCAGTTGTGTTCTGTTCCCTTTTTCGTAAAACTGAAAACGAAGACCGCTATTGCAGAAAGAACAAAGGCTGGCACCAGTTCATATAGAAAGCCCGATAGCCCGCTGATTCTCCAGGCGAATACGGTTATCGCGCCAACGATCAACCCAGCAATGGCCCCCGGCGCGGTTGCCCTCTTCCAGTATAGGCCCAGGATAACCGCGGGACCGAAAGCCGCGCCAAGTCCGGCCCAGGCTAGGAGGACGAACCAGAAGACGAGCTGAGAGCTTCTTCCCAGGTATCCGAGCAGGAGAGCAATTAGGGTTATCAATGCCACCGATCCCCTTGAGAGCCAAACCATAACCCTTTCTGAGGCTCTCTTCCCCCAGAACCTCTGGTAAATATCCCTGGCGACTGCGCTTGAAGCAACCAGGAGCTGGGAATCAACCGTGCTCATTATGGCCGCGAAAACAGCGGCCATAACCAACCCGAAGAGAAAGGGATGGAAATACATTCGGGCAAGCAGGGCATAGAGGTTCTCCGGATCGGCGTTCGGCAGAATATCGGGCCTCGGAAAGCTCGCGCGGCCGGCAAGACCCACGAAAACCGCGCCCCAAGCCATGAAAACATTCCAAAATGTGCCTATGATGGCTGATTTTCGCAAAATTTCAGTGTCCCTCGCGCTCATGTATCTAACGAGAATGTGCGGGTTCCCAGGCGAACCAAGGCCTATGCCCAAAAGCCCAAATGTGGCTCCGGCACCGAGGGCCCAGGGATCAACGAGCCTCGGATCAAGGGCCCTTAAAGCCTCAAGCAGGGGCCCTGGCCCACCTTGATGCACGAGGGCCACGATCGGCAAAAGGACGAGCCCGAGGATCATGAAAATCGCCTGTATTACATCCGTATATGAGACAGCATAGAAGCCTCCAAATACGGTGTAGAGAAAGACTATCCCCGCTGTGAGAACCACGCCCCATGCCTGAGGGACATCCAGGGAGCCAAAAAATGCCTTGCCTCCGCCCAGGACCTGGGCACCTATATAGGTCGTGAGAAACGAGAGGAGGATGATCACGGATATGACCCTCAGCGCTGGGCTACGGAATTTTGACTCTAGGAAATCCGGAAGGGTTATGTCCCCGCGCTCGCCAGTGAAGCTTCTGAGCCTCCTGCCGAGAAATATGAAGAGGAAGAGCTCAACGATGATGTAGCCGATGCATGCCCAGACAGCGGATACCCCTTTGGCATATGCCATACCAGAGAGGCCGAGAACGAGCCAGGCACTCCTGCCAGAGGCAACAGCTGAGAGGGCGACAACCCAGCTCCCCATGCGCCTGCCGCCGAGGAAGAAGTCAGAGACCGACCGGGAGGAGCGCCGGGCCGTCAGAAATCCAACGAGGAGGATAACCAGAAAGTAAAGCCCAAATGCCGCGGCAACCATCAGCGGACCTCCCTCGTCATGAAGTAAAGCAGTATTGCCAGAAGGATTATCGCTACGGGAACCACAGCCAACAGAAAATAGGCGCCGGTCATGCTGAGATAAATGATAAGGCTTTCGCTTGAGCTGTTTCAGGGACAAAAACCAGGCAGACATCCTCTCACCAAGGGGGCAAGATGATTGCCTCATGCTGGGTTCAGGCAGAAAGATGAACCCCATGCACCCGCAGCTTTATACTTTGTGTAGGAGGTGCAAATGATTTTGTTTCTGTTCTCTCAGTTCATCTTTGAGGATAGCCTCTGGATACCAGGAGGCTACATAAACGGCGCGGCGTGGGACGGGAGCTATCTCTGGGTAACCAACAACGATAATGATCCCGGAACCAAGATACAAAAGATAAACCCCACAACCGGGAACATGTATGTCATCCTGACCTATAACTACAGCTACACCTCTGGCGGATACACTGGAATGACATATGCAAACGGGTTTCTCTGGCCTGTGTATTGGCCTGATGATGCCATCTGGAAGATTGACCCCGCAGACGGCTCGCACGACAACACATATTCCGCACCTTCAACCCCCTATCCTTATGGTATGGCCTGGGATGGGAGGTGGTTCTGGTATACCGATCAGAACGAAAACCGGCTCTACAGGATTGACCCCTCAAACATGGTCTCCAACGGCAGCTGGCCCCTTCCTTTCTCGCCTAAGGATTGCGAGTTTGACGGCCAGTATCTCTACATAATGAGCGAACCCAGCATCCTTTACGCTGTTGATACCGGAACCAAACAGGTTGTTTCCTCCCAGGCCTTTCCGAGGTCATATTGCGCTGGGCTCGCCTTTGGCGGAGGTTTCATGTGGGTTGGGACGAACAACGCGACCGGAAAGGTCTACAAGGTAAAGTGGACGCCAACCGGGGAAAATGAGGATATGGCATACAGGCCCCATTTATTCCTCTACCCGAACCCCGCCAGAAGGAGCGCGACCCTCCGGATCCCATCAGGGGCCGCGGTCTCAGTCTACGATGCGGCTGGAAGGGAGGTTCTGAGGAAGAGCTGGGCGAACGATCTCACCATAAGATCGGATGAGATAGGCGGCGCAGGAATATATTTCATCCTGATCACGGATGGAACCGGGACGAGAAGAGTTACCCTTGAGATGATAGAGTAAAACACCTGGGCTGGTTCGCTGTCAACTTTAACCGACTCATCAACAAGGTTTATAATTAGTCAGTATGAGAAGGGTGATTTTGTTTTTCGGCGCTTTGGCGGTTTCGGTTGGCTGTGCGGCTGTCGCGAAGTATCAGGCGGACGCGACGCTATCCCCTAGCTTTGACCTGAGAAGGGCATATCGCTTGGCTGTTTTGCCTCCTGAATACTCAAGGGCCTCTGAGCTCATGGATGCCCTTAACCGCGAGGGTATGAGGGCTGGGTTTTCCGTTGTTGAACGATCAAGGGTTGAGGAAATACTCGCAGAGCAGGAGTTCGGATACTCAGGCGTTGTTGACCCATCAACCGCGGTCCAGCTGGGAAAACTCATGGGAGCGGATGTTGTCCTCATAAGCCAGGCATCTGAGAAATACGACGCTGAGTATGAGAGCTGGAATATAACTATCTCCGGCAGGATCGTCTCCGTTGAAACAGGCGAGATACTATACACCTGCAGGGCAAGGGGCGCCGGCATGGACAAGACCTACGCGACCGAGGGAGCCGCGGGAAACTTCTTCAGGGAGATAAGAAAGGCAAGGGGCCAACAATGACTATAAACTCTGTCTGGCTCTGATTATCGTAATTACCTCCTCCCAAGATATGGGCCTGTATCCGTGAACATCAACCCCCACATCAACTGACCTCTTCATGCCGGGCATCTCGTCCCAAAGCAGCTCCTTGAGGGCCTCAAGCCTACCGTGGACATGACCGTGGAGGTGAAAAGAGCCCCTGTAATAATTCGGCCACTCCAGCATGGGATAATGAGAGAGAACAACCCTGTGCCCCCCTAAATTAATGATCATGATGTCATGCCACTCCTCAAAGAGCTCTGGAAACCTATCGTGGCTCCCCCGAACGAGAACCACCCTTCCGTTTAGCCTGGAGAGAATTTTGCCTATAAGCTCCTTCTGCATTTCGGGCGTTAAATTCCGGTTCGGCAAGGCAAAATCGCCGAGATGATAAACCAGGTCCTGTGGACGAATCTCCCTGTTCCAATTTGATATTAGGGTTTCATTCATCTCCGTCTCACTGCTGAACGGTCTGTTGCAGTAGTAGATTATGTTCTCGTGGAGAAAGTGCGTATCCGCAGTGAAGAAGATCCTATACACGATACAAATCATAAGGCGTATTATGAGGGCGATTCCAGCCACAGAAAACCTCTTTCGCAATTTCAATTTTTGAATGTGGTTGGTCCTTTGGGTTATAATTTTTATGCTATGAGAGGGTTTAATCCTTTTCTGTTTCTGATCTTGGCGCTGAGCGCTGGGTGTGGTTTCCTGAAGAAAAAAGAGGAATCTCCTGATAAGGCCCAAAATCAAGCTAATGGGAAATAAAGGGCGAAGAGGCCACGGTTAACTACGAGAAATACTCATACTGGTGCGGAAAAGAGGCTCACGTTGTCTCGGAGATTGGCCTGAGAAAACAAGGCGAGGCCTGGAGAATAACGATGGAGAAAGACCTGGCGGTGAAGAGTATCAGATATAACATAACGAAAGATGAGGCTTGGAAAAGGGTAGAAGAATTTCTCGCTTCTAAAGGATACGAGGCAGGCCGCGACCTTGGCGAGGAGATGACCGGCCCAGTTGATAAGAACGGAATTTTGTGCTGGAAGGCTACCGGTCCTTACTATGACAGAGAGGTAGGGTTGATAGGGGATTATGAGATATATGTGAGCACCAGAGACGGTAGCATAGTCTCCCACAGGCTCAGAAGGGTAGAGAGGGGAGGGCCTTACGAGTAGTTAAAGCTCCAGCAATACCGTAACCGGCCCATCGTTCACGAGCTCAACATGCATGTGAGCGCCGAAGAGGCCCTTTGCAGTTCTCACGCCCATGCCCCTGACTGCCTCGGCGAGAAGCTCAAAGAGCTCTGTTGCCCTTTCCGGCTCCATGGCGTTGTCAAATGAGGGCCTGTGCCCCTTTCGCGTAGAACCAGCAACCGTGAAGTTGGGAACCAGGAGGATCTCCTTCCCCGAATCAAGCGCGGAGAGGTTCATCTTGCCCGCGGAGTCCTCAAAGACCCTGAGGCGAACCAACTTCTCGGCCGTCCGGGCGACTACTCCCTCGTCATCCCCTTTCTCAAAAGCGACAAGCGCGAGGAGGCCCTCGCTTATCTCAGCAACGGTCTCGCGCCCAACGAGAACGCGCGCGAGAGAAACTCTTTGGATAACAGCTCTCATGTTCCTAGGAGTATTAAGCTCTCCCTGAGGCCAACTTTGTGCCTCTGCGGGTTTTCTCTCCACTTCTCTCCCCTCTTTCTCAGGATCTCTATCCCGTAATCCCTGAAACCAACCCCGAGCGCGAGCTTCCCGATGAGCTCGTCAGTTGGGATGTGAACCCCGTATGGCGCGGAATCCCCAACAACCAAGATAAAATCAGCACCGGGCTTCAGGCACCTTTTAACCTCCTTGAGAACCCTAACCATGTCGTTGAAGTATCCCGCGACCATGAGATCGTAGCTCTTCTTCCCGGGTTTTTCCCTTCTCAGCTTTCCGAGCCTGACTATGGCCCCCGAGAGATACTCGTGAACCTCAAGTGATGCACACCTCACCTCGTCCGAGAGTGGATGATGGGGGTCAAATTCACTTCGTCTTATCTGCGTTGTCGCGGCGATCATGAGCCTGTCCCGAACCCTTTTGGTTATATCTCTCCAAGAGCCGGCCCATCCCATGAAATACATCTCAAGCCTGGTCCTGTCAGCGTAATCGTAGTTGTTAAGGTATGGGGGAGAAGTTATAGCAAGCGAGACGCTTGAGGATTCTATTTCCGGCATGTGCCTCGCGTCGCCCTCTATTACACGCGCTCGAGCGTGATCCGGATGGTCTGACTTTACCTTCTCCAAGTCTTCTATCATGCCGGAAAGGGTCTTTTTGAACTCCGCGAATGCGTCGCGTTCAGTAGTTTTCGCGTGATACCTCGTTGGCGCGATGTAGGGCCAACCTGTCCCGGCTACCGATGTGGTTCTCAGGGTGTCCACGAGCGCGAGCCGAAAAAACTCCTTCGTATCATCAGCCCAATCCACGGCCTCAATCGCTTCTCTCAGAAAGACCAGCTTTCCGAGGTTCTCGGCCGAGTAGCATTTCCTCACCAGCGGAGGTAGGCCGTTGGGATTGTATCCCGGCCTGTATGATTCTATGATCCGTGCCATATCGCTTTCTGCGGCTCTCAGCTTTGCTGTATCAAGATCCCACCGGGTCTTAACCCTCGCTACCCAAGCGACAAATGGGTGCATTTCAACCCCAACAGAAGGCACTCCAGCCTTCATGGCCTCTATGAGGGTCGTGCCGGAGCCAACGAACGGGTCAAGAACGAGGTCATCCTCTCCAAGTCCATATTCCTTTATCCTCTCACGAATCAGCCTGTATGAGTAGCCGGCTGGGTATTTGAACCACCTGTGCACGGGTGCGGTGAGGCAATCCTTAAATGTGCCGTAATCTCGGCCAACGAGCATCTCTCCTTCACCTCTTCAAATAGACCTTTGCCAGTCCTCGTTCCGTAGCGACATAAGCCGAATCTCCCATAAGGAGCACATCCCAGCAGAAATCCGATGGGAGTCCGTGGAATGTAGTTATCCTGTCCCAGCGATCTCTCTTTCTGTCCAGGAAATAAGCGCCGTTTTCCGTGGCTATAGCGATGTAATCGGAGCTAGCCCCTGCGCCGCGCACCCTCTGGGATATGGGCGAGAAAGGCAGGCTCATGTAATTCCAGTCTCCGCCATTCCAAAGGGCGAGACCCCCGTTGCCTACAATAAAAGCTGTGTCGCCAAGGACGAAGCCGGCGTATGCCTCCCCGGAAAGGAACGAGCGAGGGTCCTCCAACCGGGAGACCGTTAGGCTCTCTGAGACAAGATATACCCCTGCGTCTGTTAGCGCAAGGGTTCCCCAAGAACCAACGAGTATCTCGTTTATACGGAGCGCAGAGGAACCGCTTATCTCGCTGAGTTCGTTTGCGCTCAGGGTTCCGAGAAACAATCCTCCTTCCGTTCCCACCCAAAGCCTCTCGCCATCAAGGGCTACTGACCGGACTGGCCTTCCTGTCCTCGTTAGGATGAAGCTTTCCCCCTTTTTTCGCATGAGTCCGCAGGTCATTCCGAGGAAGACCAAGGTATCCTTAACAGCGAGAGCCTCCCCTCCTCCGCACCAGAAGAGCCTACCCTTCGCCGTGTATGTTAGCCAAAACCCCCGGGAGAAGCGTGAGGCTCCGCTATCCCCTATTGCCCAGACCCCGGATGTATCGCCGGCAATGGCATAGATCCTCCTCATTGGAGGGGATACACACACGGATTCAGCGAGCATCCAGGTCTCGGCCCTGTATCTGTATATTCCACGCCCCCATGTTCCCACCCAGAGGTCGCGCATATCCGGGTAGAAAACCCTCATCTCAACATTCCCCATTTCAAAGGTCGGCAGATAATATGGTGTGAGAAAAAGGGTCGTGCTGTCACCTCTCCTAGCGTTCACCCGTTCTCCAACCCAGACAACGCCATCCACGGAAGGGTCACCGCTGGTCGGGAAACCCCCTTTTGAGTAGGCCTCTCCGTCAAGGTAAAGGAACCTCATCCCCACCCCGAGAGACCTCGCCTCCGCCTGACTCAGCATGAAAGGCTGCGGAGTGCCGGGATACCATCGCCAGAGCCATCCTCCAGAGATAAAGTAGACATCGCCGTTTGTCGGATCGGGCGCGGCAAGCAGGGCCGGCTTCTCGGTGGCAATCGCGTGCTCCAGTCTTGGAGGATACGAGAGAAACACGATCCCAACCCCACCCTCGCCAGCCACATAAAGCTTATTGCCCCACCTGCATATGGAGTTCACCCTAGCGAGATCAGGCATGGGGAGGACCTCAATCCCCAGAATTGCGATCAGAATGCTCATACCTTCCCAGGACCTCCTTCATAGCATACGGGATGTAATCCACGACATCCGACGGCAGAGCCGAGGCCTCACTCAGAGAAGATGAAGCGAGATCACCCGCTAGCCCATGAAGGTAGACGCCCGCAATTGCCGCATCCTCAGCGCTCGCTCCCTGCGCGAGAAGCGAACCTATCATTCCCGAGAGCACATCCCCAGAACCGCCTGTGGCCATGCCGGGGTTGCCGGTGGGGTTCAGGTATGTTATGTCATGGGTGGCAATGATGGTAGGAGCCCCCTTGAGCACCAGAACCAGGTTCTTTCTTTCCTTTACGAAATCCTCTGCAACCGAAAGCCTGTTCTGATCTATCTCCGATGGATTGCCTCCGGTGAACAAGGCCATCTCTCCGGGGTGCGGGGTCAAAACCAGGGGAGATCTCCTCTTCTTCATTATTGAGTCAAGAACCTCGGCTATCGCCCAAAGACCGTCGGCATCAACGATCGCAGGGACATCAATCTCCGCGATGATCTCCCGTATAGCATTCTTTGTCTCGGCTGTCCTCCCAAGGCCTGGGCCCAAAACCAGGACATCTGGCCTAAGCTCTTTCAGGATCCTCGTTCCTCCTGGAGCGAGGTGGCCTTCCTTCTCAGGCATTCCGACCAGGATGGCCTCCGCGACCCTCCCGATCAGGTGCGGCTTGAGGCTCTCGGGAACGCAGAGATAGGCTATTCCAACACCGGCTCTCAGGGCCCCCAGGCCAGCCAGGATCGCCGCGCCTGAGTATTGCCAGGAACCAGCAACTATCCCGAGGCGCCCAAAGGATGACTTGTTTTCTGGCCCTAGCCTCACGGGAATGATCTCGGAGACATCATCGTGCTCGGGGACCCACCTTTTGGCAGAGGGCTCAAGCTCAGGCGGTATGCCAATATCAACCACGAATATCTCTCCGGCAAAAAGCCTTCCTGGATAGAGGATGTGCCCAAGCTTCGGATAAGCCATGGTCGCGGTAATGTCCGCAACCACCGCTGGCCCCAAAACCATTCCGGTCGCGCCATCAACCCCAGAAGGGATATCCACAGAGAGAACAAACCCTCCTGTCTCGTTTATCGCTTCTATTGCCCAAGCGTAAAGCCCCTCAGCCCTCCCAGAAAACCCGGTGCCGAATATGGCGTCAACCACTACATCCGCGCCAGCCAGGGCCGCGGCCATAGCCTTGCTCCGGGCGCTTATTTCCTCTATTTCTATGCCGAGCTTCTCAAGGACACCCGCGTATATCTTCGGGCTACCCTTAAGCTCTGACCTCTTTCCCAGAAGAAATACCCTTACCCTCGCGCCAGCAAAATGCGCGTATCTCGCTATCACAAAACCATCGCCGCCGTTGTTTCCCTTACCTGCTACGACAACCACTGAGGCCCCGTAAAGGTCTCCAAAAGCCTCGGTAAGAGCAGAAAAACATCCCCGGCCAGCGGACTCCATGAGCACGGCATCAGGAACCCCTAGATTTTTTATGGTAAAATCATCCATGGCCCGCATCTCTTCCGGCGAGAGAATCGCATGCATATGGAAATTATATTATCTTTGGGTTTCCGTTTTCCAGTCCGCGCGTTCGGGCGAGGGAACAGGTTGCAATAGCGCAATATTGCGGTTTAAAATTTCCTACGGAACAATTTCCGGTTTTTTGGGTCTGAAAGACATGTTTTTTGATGGAGGTTTAACATGAAGAAATTGCTATACCTCGTTGTCCTTCTGGGACTCGCTGTATCCGCGTGCAACAAGGCGCCAATAAGCGAAGGCTCGGTGACCATATGGAGGAGATACGCGGTAGCCCAGGGAGACAGCCTGAAGATAGAATGGCTCAAGGTTGACGGCACCGACGGCTATGTTCTCTATGATAACAGCTCAGGGACCCTCCAACCCATAGACACCCTGGAGGGCGACACCATTCTCAGCTATGTGTTTGGGACAGTTTGCACTCAGGTTGGTGTCTCCACCATTTTGGACGGAGAGCTGGGGGACCCTGGAACCGTTGACCTTTCTCTTACTGCGCTTGATACAACCGTGCTATACTCCAGGAATGACCCGGACACCACCCACTATGGCTACTTCAGGGTTGATCTAAATACAGGCGACATAATCCTTGTTGACAGCGCGCACAGGTATCAGTCATATGGGTTCCTCAAGGGGCCGCAGGACACCATAACCTTCCATTCCTCCTACATCCTCTACGAGAACGATGCCGGCGTCCGGCTCTACAGGGAAACAACCGCGTCATCGCTTGACGAAATGACGAAGGCTCCAGCCCCTAGCGATTCAGGCTGGTCAACGGTGAACTTTGACAGCGCTGGGGTTGCCCTCGCGGCCGGAGACCTCTTCTATTTCTGGGTTGACGAGTGCGGAATAGGCGCTCCTGGATGGACTAGCCTTGACCTCTTCGGCAAGATGGAAGTCCTGAGCGTTTCTGGCTACACAGTGACGGTTCGTTGCAGGTGGCAGACCGGAGTATTTGCTCTCAGGTGGCTGAAATAGCCTGATAACATAGGAAAAAATTAGGGGCCTCCCGGAGGCCCCTCTTTGTTTCCAGGCCGAATTCTGAGCTAGGAATTAACGCACCTCCATGCGGTCTGGCCTTATAATCTTCAACCTATGCCAAGAATGCTTTTATCCGGCAACGAAGCGATAGCATGGGGATTCCGGGACGCGGGTGGGCATTTTGCCGCGGCTTACCCCGGAACCCCTTCAACAGAGATACTTGAGGCTATAGCGCCTTTTCCAGAGGTTTACGCGCAGTGGTCTCCAAACGAGAAGGCCGCTTTTGAATCTGCTTTCGGGGCTTCCCTGGCAGGGGCCAGGGTCCTCGTTGCCATGAAGCATGTTGGACTTAATGTTGCCGCTGATCCGCTTTTCACATCGGCTTACACGGGCATAAACGGAGGAATGGTTATTGTTTCCGCGGACGATCCTTCCATGCACTCCTCCCAGAATGAGCAGGACAACCGCAACTACGCGGCCTTTGCCAAGATCCCCCTCCTTGAACCATCGGATCCCCAGGAATGCTATGATTTTGTGGGTTTAGGCCTTGAGGTCTCAGAGAAATACGATATTCCCGTTCTTCTCAGATCAGAGACGAGGTTGTCCCACGGGAAGGCAAGGGTTCATACCAAGGAGGGGAGGACCGAGGTTCCCTTGAGAGAGCCGGATCTCAGGTGGGATAAGTATGTGATGATGCCCGTGAACGCGAGGCCAAGGAGGGTTGACCTGGCAAAGAGGCTCTCAGCCCTCGCGGAATTCTCGGAGAGCGGGGGTTTGAACAGGCTGGAATTCGGGGACAGGAAAATAGGAATAATCACATCAGGCATAAGCTACATGTATGCTAAGGAGGTCTTCCCCGAGGCCTCTTATCTCAAGCTCGGCATGAGCTATCCATTCCCAGAGAAGCTTGTCAGGACCTTTGCAGAAGAGATCCTGAAGGCTGGCGGCACCATATACATCGTTGAGGAGCTTGACCCATTCATAGAGATGAAGGTGAAAGCCCTTGGAATACCCTGCAGGGGGAAGGAGCTCATACCCGAGATAGGCGAGCTTTCCCCTGAGATAATACGCAGGGCAATAAAGGGGGAAACCTACGAGACGAAACCCGTTTCCGGCGCCCCGTCCCGCCCGCCAAACCTCTGCCCCGGTTGTCCGCACACATCCGTCTTCTTCCAGCTCAACAGGCTCAAGGCGAATGTCTTCGGGGACATAGGTTGTTATACCCTTGGAGCGCTTCCGCCCCTCAGTTCCATTTACACATGCATATGCATGGGAGCCTCGGTGACCAATGCTTTTGGGTTCGCTAAGGCACGCGGAGGCGATGAGGCAAAGAGGACCGTCGCGGTCATCGGGGATTCAACATTCTTCCACATGGGGGTTCCTGGTCTAATGGAAATGGTCTACAACAAAGGGGTCAACACCCTCATCGTCCTTGACAACAGGACAACCGCGATGACAGGCCACCAGGTTCATCCTGGTTCGGGCAAGACCCTAAAGGGTGAGGAGACCGTCGCTCTCCTCCCTGAGGAAATAGCCAAGGCCATGGGCGTAAACCACATCCAGGTTATAGACCCATACGATCTCAGGGCCACCCGGGAAGCCATAAAAGGGGCCATGGCGCACGATGGGCCCAGCGTTCTCGTTACTAGAAGGGCCTGCGTCCTTCTTCCTGAGGAGAGAAAACGCTGGGAGGCCCTCCCGAAGTTCGTTGTCGTTGAAGATAGGTGTGCTGGAGAAAGATGCCATCTCTGCCTGAGGCTTGGTTGCCCCGCCATATTCGTTTTTGAGGGAAAGGCTCGGATAGACAGGACCCTTTGCACATCCTGCTCCCTGTGTGCCCAAGTATGCCCAAAGACATATAACGCTATATTCCCAGAAAACGAGCTCTCGGAGGTGAAAGATGCCTGAGACAACAAACATACTCATATCCGGAGTTGGGGGCCAAGGGGTTGTCCTCGCCTCTGAGATAATCTCGGCGGCCGCGATGGAGGCCGGACACGATGTTAAACAGAGCGAGGTTCACGGCATGGCCCAGCGGGGAGGCTCTGTTGTGAGCCATGTCCGTTTTGGGCCGAGGGTTTTTTCTCCCCTCGTTGAGCCCGGAACAGGCCACCTCCTCCTCTCTTTTGAGAAATCAGAGACCCTTAGGTGGACAGGTCTCCTGAACCCAGCCGAGGGCGTCATCGTCATGAACACCCAGGAGATAATCCCGGTCACGGTTAGTCAGGGGCTTTCCGATTATCCGCACGATGCTGTTGAGCGCCTGAGGGAGGCCGGATTCAGGACAATAGCAATTGACGCGCTCAGCCTCGCGAAGGAGGCAGGAACCGAGCGCGCTGTGAATGTCGTTCTCATAGGCGCTGGGAGCCCATTCCTTCGGCTGGATCAGGATCTGCTGAGAAAAGTCATATCGGAGAGGGTTCCCCCAAAATACCGGGACCTCAACATGAGGGCGTTTGACCTTGGCCTTGAGGCGAGCGGGGGATAGCCATGTGCCTTGGAATCCCCATGAGGCTTCTGGAGAAGGAAGGAGACGAGGGCTGGGTTGAGTCCGGCGGGTTGAGGAGGCGGGTTTCCTTGGCCCTTGTTCCGAATGCCGAGCCAGGCCAGTGGGTTATTGTCCACGCTGGCTTTGCCATAGAAACCCTGAGCGAGGAAGAGGCCCTGGAAACCCTGGATATGCTCAGGGAGGCTCTCGGTGGAGAATAGGATCCGGCTCGGACACGGCTCTGGCGGAGCCCTCTCATCTAGGCTGATAAAGGAGGCCTTCCTGCCCCTTCTCGGCAATCCCATACTGGATCAGCTTGCTGACTCCGGCGTTTTTCATCTTGATGGCAAAACCCTCGCCCTCACCACGGACTCATTTGTCGTGAGGCCCATATTCTTCCCTGGCGGTGACATAGGCAAGCTATCAGCCTCAGGAACCATAAACGACCTCGCTGTCTGCGGAGCGAGGCCCATTTACCTAACCGGTGGCTTTATCCTTGAGGAGGGCCTCGGCCTTGACGATCTTAAGAGGATAACCCGATCTTTCTCAGAGACCATAAGGGAAGTAGGCGCGACATTCGTAGCCGGGGACACCAAGGTCATAGAGGGCTCAGGGGGGGTGATCATCAACACAGCAGGGCTTGGCGAGGTAATGCCCGGAGTTGATCTGAGCCCAGCGAGGATTGAGCCTGGGGACAGGATAATCATCACTGGAACCGTTGGGGACCATGGTTTTGCCGTGATCCTCGCGAGGGGCGAGCTCGGGCTCTCCGCTGATTTTCCCTCTGATTGCGCGCCAATATGGGGAATGCTTGAGCCCCTTTACGGAAAATTGGGCCGGGATGTGAAATTCGTCCGAGACCCGACCAGAGGAGGGCTAGCCACGGTTCTGAACGAGGCCTCTAGGCAAGGGGTTGATTTCATAATAAACGAGCCGGATGTTCCTGTGAGGCCGGAGGTTGCAGCGGCCTCGGAGCTCCTCGGTCTTGACCCGCTCTACGCGGCTTGTGAGGGAAGGGCTCTCATCTTCGTCTCCGGGGAAAAAGCCGAAGAGGCACTTGATATACTGAGAAGCCATCCCCTGGGCCGAGGCTCAACCGTAATAGGCGTTGTTAAGGAAGGCAATGGAATAGTCATGGGGATAACCGAGACCGGCGGCAAGCGAGTCCTTGATGTGCTCGCGGAGGATCAGTATCCGAGGATATGCTAGAGGAACGGCAACCGCGCGCTCTTATAATCTTAGCCCTATGCCTGACAAAAAGCTCCTTATCATAGGCGCCGGTCCCGGTGGCTATGTAGCGGCTATCCGTGGAGCCAGGCTCGGTTTTGAGGTTAGCCTTATAGAGAAGGATAAGGTTGGAGGGGTTTGCCTTAATGTCGGCTGTATTCCCACGAAGGCTCTCCTCTCAGCTACGGAACTCGGACACGACGCGAAATCCGCGTCCGGAATGGGGGTTCTGGCTGATGTGAAATTTGACCTCGAGAAGCTCAGAGCGTTCAAGGACTCCTGCGTGAAGAAATTAACAAGCGGGGTTGAGTTCCTGTTGAAGAAAAACGGGGTCAGTCTGATCAAAGGAGAGGCTGTTTTCACGAGTCCAGAAACGATCTCGGTCTCCGGAACCGAGCTTCGCTTTGACCACGCGATAGTAGCAACGGGCTCATCTCCGATAGAGATACCTGGGTTCCCGTTTGACGGCAAGAGGATAATCACATCAACCGAGGCGCTTGATGTTAGTGAGATACCCGAGAGGCTCCTAATAATCGGGGCAGGCGTTATCGGCCTTGAAATAGCGAGCGTATACGCTAGGCTCGGCTCGCAGGTTGAGATAATTGAAATGATGCCTGGTTGTCTCCCTGGCATGGACAAGGACCTCACGAGGATAGCCGAGCAGGAGCTCAGGAAGCTGGGCGTTAAATTCAATTTCAGCTCGCTTGCCTCCGCTTGTTCGGAATCCGCCAGGGGGCTTTCTGTCAGTTTCAGGTGCGGCGATGAACCAAAGCTAACCGAAGCCGACAGGATCCTCGTCTGCGTTGGAAGGAAACCAAACTCATCCGGCTTGGGCCTTGAGAAGGCGGGTGTGGAAACGGACGAGAGGGGGTTCATAAAAGTTGATGAGGGCCTGAGGACAACCAACCCGAAAATTTTCGCCATCGGTGATGTTATTGGCGGGCCTCTTCTCGCCCACAAGGCATCCGCGCAGGGACTTCAAGTGGTAGAAAACCTGGCGGGGGTTTCCTCGGGTAAGAGGTTCAGGTTCATCCCAGGGGTCGTGTATACTGACCCTGAGTTGGCCTCGGTCGGAGCAACAGAGGACGATCTCAGGGATAAAGGGATACCAATAAGGGTTGGCAAGTTCCCGTTCGCGGCCAACGGAAGGGCAGTGGCAATGGGTAAGACATCGGGCTTCGTCAAGATAATAGCCCACGCGGAAACGGACGAGATACTCGGCGCGCACATGGCGGGGCCGCATGTTTCAGAGATGATAGCCGAGCTGGCGCTTGCCATGGAGGCAGGAATTAAGGCCGGCCAGCTGGGAAGGGTCGTTCATCCTCATCCTACCCTATCCGAGGCTATAATGGAATCGGCCGAGGATGTCCACCTAGCCGCGGTTCACATATTCAGGCAGGGATAGTCCACCTGTTTCCAGAGATCACATAAGTTCTTTACGGGAGATTCCACTTGTAGCCTGAACAGGATTCCTTGCGTTAAAATATCCTGGTCATGATCCTTTATCTCCTCTCTCAGGTGCTCAATATTTGGGAACCCGTCGCGGCAATACCCTGCCCTTTGGTTGATCTTGAGCCAGGGGAAAGGGTCTTCTATGGCGCTGATTCCTCGGGCAGGCGGGTTATCGCGTTTGACAGCTCAGGTAGTGTAGTCTGGGAGTTCCCATTCTGGAAGGATTTCCGAGGACCATTTAGCCTCACCTGGAACGGAGAGCACATCCTGGTAGCCCTTGAAGGCCATGTTGCTTTGCTTAACCAGAAAGGCTCGTGCGAGCAGATATTTGAGACCAAAGGGGTTCTGGTTCAACCCGTAGCGAGATCAATAGCCCAATACGGGCCATACATCCTCGTTCTGGGCTACGATCCATCCGATGGGACGGTTTTCCAGCCTTTTTCAGGCCACAGGGGAAAAGAGGGGAGCTTCGGCCTTCCCGGGGACAGGGCAATATCAGAGATTTATCCGGGAGCGTGCGCGCCCGTGGGACTCTCGGTTAGCCCGGATACCCTCCTGCTGTTTGCCGTCAACCCATTTCACCCGAAAGGTATGCTTTACGGCAACGGCCGCTACCTGAACTCAGCAAAGATACCCATGGAGTTGGAAAAGGCAACCGTGACCACGGACGGCAAGCTGGTTCTAAGACAGGTCTATTCCTCGGCTTTCAAGGAGGACACGGTCTTTCTCTGCGTTTATGTTCCCCTGGCTGGCATCCTGAAGGTCTTTCTTTACTCGGTCCCAAAGTGCGAATTGCTGGCCACCCTTGAGGCTCCGCAGGGCTATCAGATGGCGAACAGATTGCTCAGAGTTGAAGGGGATTGGCTACTCCTCTGGGGCGAAAAGGGCATCTGGAGGGCGAAGTGGAGATAGGGAATTACCGTATAGCGACCTTCCCCCTTTGATTACCAGCTGTCCAAATATAGACCCCTGTCTCAAGGCCTATCCGGTTCTCGCCTTTTCTGAGATCTCCGGAATAGGCCAGCCTTCCATCGGCCGAGTAAATCTTTATTGACGCATCATAAAGGGACAAAAACAGAGCGCCTCCGGGTATTGGTGAGCAAGCTATACCTGGCTTGATATAAACCGTCTCCTCAATCCCGGGCGGGCAAGCGTCTGTTATCGTGATGCTGGGGGTGGTAAGAGTCAAGGTTGGTAATGTTGTGCTCGGGGAGCATGTCGCGGTTGTTACGCTCGGAGAGGATGTGGAGAGGTTCACCGTCATGACATTCGGCGAGCACTCCTGAACACAGCCTGGGTAGCTCCCAGTTGGATTGAGCTTGAGGACCAGAAAATCATTATTGCCAGCGCCAAAACTGTTTGTGTATCCCGCAACAGCGAACCCGCTGTCTTTTGCCAGGGCTATTGAGTAAGCACGCTCGGCACCCGTTCCTCCCAATGTCCTCGCCCAGGCAATAGAGCCATCTGGGTTCAGCTTGAGAACCATGTAGTCGTAACTGCCAGAACCGAAACTCATAGTATGCCCCACAACTGCATAGCCTCCATCTGGTGTCTGGGTTATTGAGTAAGCCTCGTCTGCATTTGTTCCGCCCAATACCTTGGCCCAGACAACCGAGCCGCTTGAGTTAATCTTCAGAAGCAGGAGGTCCCAATTACCAATGCCGGACCCGTATGTGCTTCCCACAACAGCGTAGCCTCCATCTGTAGTTTGAATTATGGAAGAGGAATAGTCGTTGTTTGCACCGCCAAATGTCCTTGCCCAAGAAAGAGAGCCATCCTGGCTCAGCTTGAGGATGAGGAGATCAGCCTGCCCGGCCCCGAAACTATATGTCCATCCTGCAACTGCATAACCACCATCAGCAGTTTGGATTATAGAGAACGCGTAATCGCTCTTTGTTCCTCCAAATATCTTAGCCCAGGCAAGAGACCCATCTTGATTCAGCTTGAGAATGAGGAAATCGGCACTTGCGGCGCCAAAATTCCATGTCCATCCCGCGATAGCATAACCGCCATCGGTGGTCTGGATTATGGACCTAGCAGTGTCAATACCTGTTCCTCCATATGTCCTTGCCCAGCTCAAGTAGCCGTCTGAAGCCAGCTTGAGAACGAGGCAATCATAATTACCAGCGCCGAAACTGGATGTAACTCCCGCAACAGCGAACCCGCCGTCGGCAGATTGGGTTACGGATAGGGCATAGTCATAGGTCGTTCCTCCATATGTTCTTGCCCAGTTCAAGGAGCCATCTGATGCAAGCCTGATAACGAGGAGATCGTTGTTGCCGGCTCCGAAACTTTCTGTCTCTCCTGCCAAGATAAAACCTCCGTCTTGGGTTGAAGAAACGAACCAGGCCTCATCGTTCCCCGTTCCGCCGAATGCCTTGGCAAAAAGGAACTGGCCCTCCAAGATATTTATAACCATGAGAGCATGAATCATAATATTACCTCGCTAGGCTTAAATTATAAAGCTTTACATACGATAACGCAAAATCATCGGATACTAAGCTTCCCTTTTTGATTACCAGCCGTCCAAATATAGACCCCTGTCTCAAGGCCTATCCGGTTCTCGCCTTTTCTGAGATCTAACACGCAGTCGTAGTAATCTCCTGAGGAGTTAAGTCTGAGAAGGGTGAAACCGTGCGCGCCAAAGCTGGAACTAATTCCGAGTATAGCAAACCCCCAGTCCGATGTCATTATTATGGATTTCGCATAGTCGGTATTATTGCCGCCGAAGTGCCTTATCCAGAGCTGGTTTCCTTCCGAACTCAGCTTGAAGATGTAAAAGTTGCCAGAACTCGGGTTTGGAGGGGTCCGTTCATCTCAACCTCCTTCTCGTTGCAGGCCTGAATGATAATGCGCCTGGCATAAAAGGATCAAACCACAAGCGTTCCGCGAATCCACAGATTTGCTTTATACTTTGAGTCTGAGCTTGGAGCGAACTGAGAGAAGCCCCTTTTCCTTGCTTTTAGCTTTTTTGGCCAAGCACTGGTTCCTCTTCTCATCCTCTTTCCTGATGGCACTAGCGGCCTCTCTGACCGAGGGAATCGCTGTCGGAACCCTCTCGCCCCTTCTGCGTGTCCTATTCAACCAGGAGGGCTTGCCCCCTTTTCTCTCTGATCCCCGTCTCGTGTGGCTCGGAAACCTCGTGAGGAAACAGATCCTAGAGGTCAGCCCCATGCTCGCTGTCGGAAAGCTCGCGCTCTTCATGATCGTGCTTTACGGACTCAAATCCCTCTTTTCCTACCTCCACAAGGCCTGGGCCGCTGGTGTTCAGGAGGGGGTAACCAGAGACATAAGGGACGCGCTCTTCAGAAAGATAACGAGGGTGCCCCTATCGGAGCTCGCGAGGCTCTCATCCGGGGACATAATGGCCCGCTTTTCCTCTGACTCGGAACAGGTAAAGCGCGCCCTATCGGATGGGGTATTCATAGTTCTACAAGAGGGATTGAAGGGCCTCGTATATCTGGTCGTCGCGGCTCTGGTGAGCTGGAAACTCCTTCTCTTCGCGCTCGTTCTCGTTCCGGTGAGCATAATCCTCATCTCCTATGTTGGGCGCAAGCTCAGGAAGCGCTCCGGGAGAGCGGCCGAGAGGATGGGGGAGCTGAGCAGGTATCTATACGAGGTCCTCTCCGGGATGAAGGTTGTGAAGATAAGCACCCAGGAGAGCGCGGAGCGCACGAGGTTCTCAAAGCACAACAGGGCGTATTTCTCTTCCATGATGAGGCTTTCGTGGATCGCTAACCTAGGGCCACCCCTGACTGAGTTTCTAACGGCCTTGGTCGCGGCCGGGATGCTCCTCTACAGCGCGAATTTGATATTCCTGGAAGGGAGCCTCTCCCCTGATCAATTCATGGTTTTCCTGGTGGCGGCCCTCTCGCTTATGAGGCCCTTAAAGATGCTCTTTCAGGCAAACGCACCAATACAGCAGGGTCTCGCGAGCATGGCGAGATTAGGCAAGGTCTTCACCGTTCCGGAGGAAAGAACCGAGGGGATGGAGTTCCCTGGGATCAGGGAGGGAATTGAGATAAGGGACCTCTGGTTTTCCTACGATCCCGGAATCCCCGTCCTCAAGGGCATAAATCTCTTCATAAGAAAAGGGGAAAGGCTAGCACTGGTTGGGCCATCGGGAGCCGGGAAATCAACCCTGGCTGACCTTCTCGCGGGTTTTGGGGAACCCGAGAAGGGCGAGATACTCATAGATGGAATAAGGCTTTCGGAGTTTTCAATAACCTCTTACAGGCAAAAGGTCTCCCTTGTTCCGCAGGAAACCTTCCTTTTCTCGGGCACGGTTTTCCAGAACATAGCCTACGCGAGGCCTGAGGCGGATGTGGCTTCCGTGATAAAGGCCGCTGAGGACGCCTATGCTCACGATTTTATCCAGGAATTGCCTCGCGGTTACGATACCGAGCTCGGCGAGCGAGGCGCGAGGCTATCCGGCGGTCAGCGACAGAGGATAGCCCTGGCGAGGGCCCTCCTGAAGGATCCGGATCTCGTCATTCTTGACGAGGCGACATCCGCTCTGGATTCGGAGTCAGAGGAGGCAGTGAAGCTGGCCTTGGAGAAAGTCCTCTCCGGCAGGACATCCGTGATAATCGCGCACAGGCTCTCAACTGTGCTTTCATCCGATAGGATCCTTGTTCTCAATGAGGGGAAGATCGTTGATGTTGGAACCCACCACGAGCTCCTTGAGCGTTGCCCCCTTTACAGGAGGTTGTATAGGCTTCAATTTGAGCTCGGCGCGCGGGCTTGAGACCTCGGATGAATGAGAGATCTGTCCGGATTTCCAGGCACCTTAGGGGCCACTCTACAACCTGAGGGATTAAATTATAAACTCCTAGAGGCTCGTCAGGGCACAAGGCGCTGACGAGCCGTATCCCTGCAAGACTTAAGGAACCTCTCGTTCTGCCTAGATATGGTCGTCCTCCTTGTTGAAGAAGTAGTTCCTGGCTTTTAGCATGTTGTTGGCTCCCTTCACGTTCCAACTGGCTCCTGGGATCTTGAGCCTCCTGGTTATTAGGAGGTCAACATACCTCTCGGATGGAGATTGTCTGAATAACCTGGCTGAGCACAGCTTGAGAACCAGTAATGACACCCCTGGGGTTTGGGAGGGAATTCTCATTTGGTGGGTGCCTTTGAGGTTATTATCCTCTGGAAGGCCTCAGAGGCCAT
>JBDRYB010000017.1:0-39625 GCA_039803205.1 Caldifarciminota bacterium | reverse complement strand
CCAGCTCTATCTGGATGCTCACGGTCCTAGTGATCGTGATGTTCATGGGCCATCTCCTTTCATCTTTCCATTTTTTCCATACCTCTCAGAGGAGGTGGCCCATATTCTAATCCAAAGGCCGAATCCGAGCCAGCTGTGCCCGGAAAACCGGACTGAACCTTCTGGAGGCTTTGGTTTGATTTCGGTGAGCAAGAGGCTGTATAATTGTATTTATCTATGAACATCTTTTTCATAGCCGTGATTTTGGCCGCAGGCACAACCCCTGAGAAAAAGGCGCTCGGGAGAGGCTTGGGCTTGGGTTGTCTCGCTGGAACCCTGACAGCTGGCGCGGTATGGCTTTACAAGGACCCCGCCGATAGCTCGTTGAAGGTTCCGCTTACTGCCTCTGCCATTGGGTTCGGATGTGGGGCCGCTTTTGCTGGGTTTGAATATACCAAGGTCCTCATGTATGGGGAGGAGGAAACCTACGAGGTTGAGAGACCAGCCAGGGTGGAGGGCCACTGGGAGGGAGACAGGTGGGTGGAGACCTACGAGCCCGGTGGAACGCAAACTTATGGAACCATGACCGAGAAGAGCATCCCTTACTTCTGTTTGGGATACTCTTTGGCGATCACGCCCTTCATCATAGCGGCTTTTCTCGTGTTCTAGGCTCGTGCACGAAAGCGTCTATCCTGCGCGCGAAACCTGTGGTTCAATCCTACAAATCGCTCTAGATTTGACGCGTTAAGTCCTTGTTGCTCAAGAGGATGAACGATCCGATATGGCTATGTTGATCGAGAAGATAACTGCGCATCCGCGGGGTTTATTCAGAGTTTTTTCACAAGGTTTCTCACAAAGAGAGCGGGGAGACCCTTATCGTGCAAGGGGTTGAAACCCGCACACAGAGAGGAATTCTCTCACCACTTGGAAATGGTTGGCACGATTGATCCCCATATTAGTTAACATAAGAGATATTATGTAAAGTAATTTGCAGATTGAAATATCATGCCCCCTGGCAAAATAATGTTCCCATGTTCCTACTCCTCCTGATGGCCCAAACAGCGGTTGAGGACTCCCTAAGAGCCCCTCAGCAAGCAACCATCTGTTGGCGCTGGGCAAAAGGCGACCACTGGAGGACAACCACCAGGACATCCGATAAGCTTGAGCACTTCGTCGGCGGCTACATCGGAACCCTGCCCCTCTTGGTTTTGGGGGATGCCTCGGGCTGGCCGTGGCTCTCTGACCCTGTTGTCACTTCATCCGTGGCTACCGTGGCTTTCCTTTGGGAGGTCAAGGATGCCTACTACAATCCGGAGAACTTTCCCTCTGAGCAGACTAAGGCGAGACCTTATCACTTCGTAGGCGATGGATTCAGCTGGCGAGACATGGTCGCGTCCTGGGCTGGGGTCGCGGCGGCATACGGGACTATTATGTTAGCTAGATATTTAGAAGAAAGGCAAAACCGGTAGGTATCGGAATTTGGGTTTTTCAGTTCAGCTTATATTCCACCAACCTGTGGTAGAATCCACCGAAGTCCAAATGCTGAACCCTTCCAGCTCCAAAGGAAAACCAGTGAATCGCCATCGTGTCCGTTCCTGTGCTCATCATTACTGGGAGGGCTTCAAAATCCCCGGCTGATAAGTGAAGGGTCTCCCTCTCTCCAACCCTCATGATGACCGGCGAGCCAGGCCAAGTGCTCCATGTGTCTCCTGGAGCCATGTCCCTCTTCGCTACTCTAGTGAATAGGGTGTCAGAGACACCGACATCCGCCCACACTAGATAGCCTTCGTCGTCATAGTAAGCGAATACGGTGTCCGTCCCATCCGGTGTTCGGTGCCACAGGAGATAAGCATGATAACCTGAGAAATTCAGTGTATCGGCCAGTGTGTCAAGAACATGATAGGTGCTATCTGGGCCCTCAGCCTCATAAAGCCAATAGTTGCCGAGGACAAGGGGCATGGGATCGCCAGGAGGGTTCTCCTCCCCTGTCTCACAAGACACGAAAACCAACAAGAATACAAACGAGAAAATCGTCTTCCTCATAGGTATAAATTATAAACCATGACTATCAGCCCAGTAAAACTGATCCCCCACAGCCTTTAATACGCGCCCTTCGCGAGGATCACTGCCTTAAAGGTCTTTATGAGTATCACCGTGTCCAGCCACAACGACCAATTTCTCACATAATACTCGTCAAGCAAAAGCCGGTTCTTGAAATCTATCTCGTTCCTGCCGGAGACCTGCCACAGGCCAGTTATTCCTGGCTTCACTTTGAGAATGGTGCGAGCGGGCTCCTCCATTCTCGCTATCTCCCATGCCATGTAGGGCCTTGGTCCGACTATGCTCATCTCGCCCCTGAGAACATTTATGAACTGAGGCAATTCATCAAGGCTGAATTTTCTGAGAAACCTACCCACTCTGGTTATCCGGGGATCGTTGGTGATCTTTGAGTATTCCAGCCACTCTTTCTGGGCCTTCTCATTCCCAGCGAGGTATCTCTCAAGGCGCTCATCCGCATCCTCATACATGGTCCTGAACTTGTAGCAGATGAATTCCTGGCCATCCTTGCCTATTCTCTTGTTTCTGAATATAACTGAGCCCTTGGAATCCAGCTTTACCAAAATGGCTATTAGCGGATAAAGGGGAAATGTGAGCACGAGAAAAACCGAAGCCAAAATGAAGTCAAGGACCCTCTTGAGGGCCCTCTTGCCCGGCATGAGAAGGCCTTCGTCCTGCTTCAGGAAAACCTGGCTCTCAAGGTTCTCAAGGGTCACGCTGGTGAGCCTCATGTTAGCGAGGTCAGGGGCTATGAGGATCTCATTTATACCCCTCTCTTCCGCTTCCTCAAGTATTTTGTTGAGGGTCTTTCCCTTGAAATGTTCCATCTGTATTATCAGAGCCTTGGCCCCCTCAAAATCAATATCGGGGTCCCATCCATTCATCACCCTTATGACCTGATACCCGAGGGCCTTGTCCCTTTCTACGGCCCCCTTCAACCGATTCGCATCCTTCGGATCAACAAGGAGGCATGCCTTCTTCCGCCACATTCCGAGTTTGATCATGAGGTTTCTGAGAATCGCCCTGGTTGCTGGCAGGTAGACAAAGCTCACCGGGAGGGCCAGGAGCATAACTATTCTTGAGAGATAAAAGGGCTCAGCGGTTACGAACATAACTGCTGTCACCAGCATGGTGGCCATAACCCCTGCCCTCCAGAGCCGAAGTATCTCCTGCCAGAAGGGATAGCGCTTCGTGTAAAGCCCCTCGTAGACAAACCCTACGATCCAGAACAAGAGAAGATAAAACCTCTCCACGAATAGACTGAAAGCGAGGGTTGGGGGCAGAAAATCAAGAACTTGGCTCATTATGAACTTCCTGAGAGTAAAAGCAGTCATGTATGAGAGAATTATAGCGACAATATCACCCACGAACAGCACGATAGGAGGCAAGATCCTCTTCATGAGGGTTCCCTTCATTTTCTCTTTCTCTCCCTTATCCAAGAGGGTTCCTTTGGCTCCGCGCCGAATATGGAGGTGAACATCATGGCCGCGGTCACCCCAGCGAGTCCCTGTGCCAGAATGGGCTGAAGCGCTCTGAGACTACTCATGTGCTTTGTGAAAAACTTATAGAATGCCTTCATCCTGTGATACTCGGAGAAGAGGTGTATCTTCTTTCTAGAGCCTCCGTAGAAGTGGATTATCCTGGCTCCGGGATGCAAGTATATCTTCCAGCCTTTGGCATGGAGGCGTCTACAGAGGTCTATGTCCTCCGCATAGAAAAAGAAGCGCTCGTCAAAACCCCCTGCGTCCAGGAATGCCTCCCTCCGGAGGAACATGAAAGCGCCAATAAGAGCCTCAACCTCAACCGGATCCGGTGAATGCTCTATTCCTGAATAAAGGTATCTCCTGGTTAATGGGTTATTCGGCAGGAACCTGTGGAAAATACTCCTCCTTCCGAAAAGCACATATCCAAGGGTTATAAACCTTCTGGCAACGGGCTGGTATTCACCTGTAGTGTAGAAGGCCTGAGGCGAGACGCCTGCTGAATCAGGATTGGACTCCATGAACTCGTATAGCTTCTTTATGGTTCCGGGGTAAACCAGGGTATCCGGATTCACCAAGACCACATACTTGCCACGGGCCTGACGAACGCCGTAGTTCGCGGCTCTCGCGAAGCCAAGGTTCTCCTCGGATATGAAAAGTCTAACCCATGGCCAAACAGCTGTTACCGAAAGCGGCAACCCCTCCTTTGAGGCATTATCTATCACTATGACCTCGTAAGGGACCGGAATCGAGTCGTCAATGATGGAGCGAAGGGACCTCATCAGGTAGTCCCCCGAATCGTAGTTGACAAACAAGAAGCTTATCTCAGGTTTCACCCATGACCTCCACTATAAGCCTTGCCGCTCTCCCTGAACCGAACTCGCTCGGCTCAGGAATCGCTGGAGGGTTATTAATTATAAACCTTATTGTTTTAGCCAATCCATCCCCGCGCGGCAAGAGACGGTTCGCTCCACCCTCAAGGGTCTCCGGCCACTCGGTTACACCTCTCAGGGTAATGCAGGGCTTGCGAGCGAAAAATGCCTCTTTCTGAAGCCCGCCCGAATCCGTTATGACCAGATCAGAATCAAGAAGCAAGGAGAGGTTTCTGAGGTAGCTCACGGGTGGGATAGTTTTCATGGCCGATAGATAGCCCTCTAGGCCGTGCTCCTCCACCCTCCTGGCTGTCCTCGGATGAACGGGGAAGACCACGGGCATAAGGCTCCCTGCTTCCTGAAGCCCTTTCAGTATGGCGGCGAGGTTTTCCGGATCGTCAACATTCTCAGCCCTGTGAACAGTCGCGAGGATGAAGGGCTTTCCTATTCCGATATGCTCGCTGAACTTTATCTCAGACGCCTTTTGCGAGAATCCGAGGAAGGCATCCAGCATCACATCTCCCACGAGCCTTGCCCTTTCGCCGAGCCCCTCTCGCTCAAGATTTGAGACAGCCCCTTTCGTTGGCGCAAAAAGCACCTGGCAGAGCCGGTCTGAGATCCTCCGCGAGACCTCCTCCAGCATCATTGGATCGTATGACCTGAGCCCTGCCTCCACATGTCCGGTTTTCACTCTGAGCTTCGATGAGGCTATGGCGCCTGCCATTGTTGTCGTTGTATCCCCGTAGACCAGAACCCAGTCCGGAGAAACCTTAATTATCTCAGCCTCAAGTGCACTTATCATTCTCGCGACCTGCCGAGCTGGCTCATCCGGCCCTATTCCGAGATGCGCGTTGGGTTCTGGGAGGTTCATATCGGAGAACATTTCATCCGACATCTCAGGGTCATAGTGCTGGCCAGTGTGGATGATAACATGCTCGTGGCCTGAATCTCGCAGGGCATCGTGAATTGGCTTCAGCTTTATGAACTGGGGCCTGGCACCCACAACGGATACGACCCTCATGAGAAAATCTCCGCCATAAAGCGGGCATAGGGCCCGCCACTACCCGTTTTGCAACCGCTCTTCATACCATCTCACGGTTAGCTCCAGGCCTTCCTCAAGGCTATACCGCGGCACATAGCCTATCTCGCGCCCTATTCTTTCAAGGGACGCCCTTGAGTGAAGGACATCCCCTGGCCTCGGTTCTGTGAAGACCGGCTCAATCTTCTTTCCCGCTAGCTGGTATATGACCTCCAGAAGCTCGAGAAGGGTCGTCTGGCTATCCCTAGCGACATTGTAGACCGCGAACCCTTGTCCCATTTCAAGCGAGAGAAGGGTTGCCTGAACAGCGTCCTTTACAAAGGTGAAATCCCTCGTTTGGTGACCATCCCCGAAAACCACGGGAGGCTCGTTTCTCAGGATATTAGAAATGAAAGCTGGAATAACAGCCGCGTATCCTGAGGAGGGATCCTGCCTGGGGCCAAAGACATTGAAGTATCTCAGAAACACTATGTTCAGGTCTGGGTAAAGCCCCACAAATATCTTGCCGAATATCTCGCACGCGTATTTCCCAACCGCATATGGAGAAAGGGGCTGAGGGGTCATGTCTTCAGACTTTGGCAAGCAGGGTGTATTGCCGTAAACAGCTGAGCTGGAGGCGCAGACAAACCTCTTTACCCCCGCCCTCCTCCCCTCCTCCAGGATGTTGATTGTTCCAATATAGTTAACACAAGAGGTCTCCGCGGGGTCCTCTAATGACCTAGGGACAGCCGGTATCGCGGCAAGGTGGATTATCCCGGCGACACGGTCAAGGCACTCCCTCACTGCGTTCGGATCCCTCACATCGCCTTCAACCAGCCTGAACTTGTGCCCGGGCCTAATCCCCTCCCTCGCGAGAGCGCTCATCATGTCATCAATGTTATCGTGCTTGCCGGTTGAGAAGTTATCTAGGACAACGACCTCGTGGCCCCTTCTCAGGAGCTCCTCAGCGGTGTGGGAACCTATGAACCCAGCGCCCCCGGATACGAGAACGCGCATGTTGAAATTATAATGGTTGCGCTTTTCCGTTTTCTCGTTGGCGGCTGGATACGAGGCACAGAACCATGAGAGCGCATTATAATTTCCCCCTATGGGTTTCTGGAAGGGTAAGAGAGTTTTGATAACCGGCATATCCGGTTTTGCTGGTTCCTACCTCGCGAAGGAGCTTGTCAAAGAAGGCGCAGATGTGTTTGGGCTTCTCAGGTTCAGGGCTGACAGGGTATATCCCAAGAACCTCGCGGACAAATCACTGATGGAGGCTGTGAGGCTCATAGAGGGAGACATAACAGACCTGTATTCCCTCCTCTCTGTAATGGACAGGACGAGGCCGGAGGTGGTTTTTCACCTGGCCGCGCAGTCCTTTGTCCACAGGTCATTCATCTATTGCTCCGAGACCGTGCACATAAACTCACTTGGGACCGCGAATGTGCTTGAGGCAGTGAGGCTGAAGGCACCTGAGGCAAGGGTTATTTTCGCTGGCTCATCAGAGGAATACGGGATGGTTTTTTACTCTGAGGATCAGTATAGGAGGGTCACCAAAAACAGGAGCTATTTCCCTGATCCGGTCGCCATCCCTGAGGTTCCGATAAAGGAGACAAACCCACTGAGACCTCTCTCGCCATACGCGGTCAGCAAAGTTCACGGGGATTTCCTCTGTCGTCAGTATCACATAACGAACGGCATGGCCACAGTTGTCTCTCGTGCATTCAATCACGAGGGCGCTGGACGGGGAGGCCACTTCGTCACATCCGTTGTTGCCATGCAGATAGCAAGGCTCCTTCGCGAGGAAACGGAAGCCATAACCATCGGGAATGTTTCTGCTTTCAGGGACTGGTCTCATGTCTCGGACATAGTTAGGGGATATATGCTTCTTGCTGAAAAAGGGACGCCGGGCCAGGTATATAACCAAGGCTCAGAAAGGACAAACTCTGTTCTCTCGCTCATACTCCTCGGCCTCGCTGAGGCGGGCTACAAGGTGCACAAGCTCAGGAGCATAAAGGGGGACAAGGCCCTTGATGAGCCAGGGGAGCTGATAACCCTGAAGGCCTTTGGCCTTGAATTCCCGGGGACCAGGGTGGACGAGGCCCTGCTCTTCGGTGGGCTTGACTTTGTCCCAGAGGACGAAGGTTTGATCCTTGAGACCGAGAGGGGAGAGATAAGGGTTCTTTTTGATCAGGAGAGAATGAGACCTTCGGATGTGCCCATACTCCTCTGCGACGCGACCAGGGCGAAGGCCCTGGGCTTTAAGGTAACAAAGACCCTCTCGGAGATAATCAAGGACCAGATAAACTACTATCTCGCGCCGGAGAATATAGAGGCGTTTATGAAATAGGCCTTATCTAACAACGCTGACTCGGCTACCCAGAGGTGATCTGAGATAATAGATTCCTGGGTCAAGATATACCGTGGCCCGATCCTTAACCAGCACCGAGGCAATAAGGCGACCATCAGTTCTGTATATCTGTACCGGTAGTTCGTTTCCAAGAGAGATAAGACTGAGACCGCTCATTATCGGACTCACTATGAATCTTTCTTCCTGGCCGGCCTCATTCTCTTCTGATGCCAACGGGGGCCTATCCGTCGTTATGGTCACTGCGGAAGCAGGGGGATACCAAGGTTCTGGCCTGGGTATGTTGCTGACATACTGCCAGGTCACACCACGATCATCAGAGCGATACACTGCGCAACGCCGTGAAGCATCCCAGAAAACCGCGAAAAGAGAGCCATACTGGGAGGTCATGGCACAACAGCCATCCTCAGAAGCATAGCCGCTTATCACTGTGGAGACATATTGCCAGCTGGCCCCCAGGTCTGTTGAACGATATAACCTCGCGGAGCTTCCTGTGCCCCAGGTCAGGGCAAAGACATCCGGGTATAGATAAGCAATGGCTACTGAACGCGCGCTCCAGTTGATTCCGTTTTGTGTGCTTATGTTGCTGGATAACCAGCTTATGCCGCCGTCAGTGCTTCTGTAGCAAACAGGATAGTTGCTGAACCAATCAGCTATCCAGAGGATTCCTCCAGGCCCAACGAGCATTTCGCCTTCAAGATCAGTCCCGCTTCCAGAAGGCAAGGTGCTTCTCTGGGTCCAAGTGAAGCCGCCATCTGTGGACATTTGGACGGTTATGCCAAGGGGATTTTCTCTAAAGAAATAGCAGAACAGTCTGTTTCCAAAAGGATCACTTGTTATCCCAGCGGTGGCATAGTCATAGGTGTTGTAGGTGTAAAAGACTCCGAAATCTTTTGTGGATTGCCATGTAAAACCCCCATCCGTTGACCTGAAGACCTCTGTTCCTACAAACGAGGTATGTTCATAGTAGTGACATAGAGTAATCAGGTAAAGATATCCCGTATTGACCTCATAGGTTATGCCAAGGCCAAAGTCAGATGTTATGTAGCCTGTGCCGTTGTGTCCCACATTTGCCAGAAACTCCCATGTGCACGCGTTATCTATAGAGCGATACACTTGGATGAAGTGCGCGGTATCATCCCAGAAGTTGGATGTATTCCACCTCGCCAGATACAGCGTAGCAGAGAGCAAAAATAGCAAAAACATTTCAACACCTCCTCATTATCCGGGTGATATTATAGCATCTTTACTATGGATGATCAAGGACCTCCCAGTAGAGATCAATGAGTCGCTCGCCTATGACAGTGGGGCCAAACTCCTTTTCAAGTCTTTCAAGAGCCGCGATGGCAACCATTTCTCTTTTATCCGGTGAATCTATTAGCTTGGCCAGAACAGCGGAAAGGGCCTCCGGATCCTTCTCCGGCACGAGGAAGCCCGTTTCACCATCAACTATCAGATCGGTTATGCCCCCAACGGCCGAGGCTACGACAGGAACCCCTGCTCGCATGGCCTCAAGGATGACAACACCCTGGCCCTCGGTATCTCCTTTTGAGTCAACTATAGCAGGCAAGACAAATACGGCCGCCCTCCCATATTCCCTTGCCTTTTCCTCTTCGCTTACCAAACCCAGGAAATCCACGCTATTTTGAATTCCAAGGGCCTCCACCTCAGACTTCAAATTTCCCTCCTCAGGTCCAGCTCCGATAACCGTAAGCTTTATGTGAGGATATTGCTCTTTCAGGATTTTCAAAGCTCTCAGAAGATACTTTACTCCCTTTCTTTCCACAAGTCTGCCTACGAACAGAAGCCTATTATTTTCCCTCTTTATCTCAGGCAGTTCAATCATCTCCCCTGCTGGCATAAAGGGTATGACAACGGCTCTTGAACCGCTGGGGAGCTTGAAGGTTTTGCTGAATCGCGAGAGACAATATCCGGTGAGAAAGGTGAGGATCCGGGCCCGGTTCACAAGATATTGAAACAGGTTTCCGATGAATCTGAATTTCTCTGCAAGGACGATCTCAGCGGTATAAAAGGTGTATATCTTGGGGACTTTGAAAGGCATGGCCAGGAATGCCAGGGGGAATGGCCAGTGGACATGGACGAGGTCGTATTTCTCCTTTCGGGCCAGCTTCCATGCCTTTATGAATCCACCAAGAAGAAAAGGGATAATCATAATTTTCGGGAATAAGCCCTCCTTCAGCTTTTCAGGTATCGCCACATCGTGGCTCAGCGTTTCCCAGCAGGCGGGCGCGTAGCGCCAGCGGTGGACGCGAATCCCCCAGAGCTCTCCGCGGCCCATCCCCTTGTAGCTTGAGGCCAGGACCTCAGCCTCAACCCCGTGTTTCATGAGCTCGCGGATCAGTGTCCAGAGCCAAGGGGTTATTACATCCTTTTCGTGGCGCGGGAACGCCGTGACGATGTAAAGGACACGTATCTTTTTCTTCAAATCTCGAATATCTTCTTGTAGGCCGCGAGGAGGCTTGGAACAGAGGCCTCCCACTTCAGGTATTTCTCAAAGCGCTCCTTGCCCCTTTTGCCCATTTCACGAGCCTCATCAGGGTGGTCAAACAGGTAGGCTATCTTCTCCGCCATGTCTGCTGGATCGTTGGGTTTAGCGTAGAGCGCGGAATCCTGCGCTGAGAACCTTCCCTCTGTTGTCTCAAACATCACGATAGGCTTCCCAAGGGCCATGTATTCCATCACCTTTGTCATTGTTGAACGGTCCGAGAACGGATTGACATGATCAGGGTTAACGCACAGATAACAGGAAGCCAGGGTTGAAATGAGCTCCTCCGTAGGGACATAGCCAGTGAACTTCATGTATTTGTCAAGGAGGCCTTTTTTCTGCGCGTATGCTTTAACATCCTTCAGGGCTGGGCCTTCACCCATTATTATGAACATGGCCTCCTTGCGCCCCAGACGATTCACGAGGTGATCCGCGGCATCAACCAGCATATCAAGCCCCTCCTGGGGACCTATGACCCCCACATAACCAACGAGCTTTCTGTCAGGATAAAGGTCATGCCTTGGCCTCGCACCCTCACCAAAACCAGCCCTGGGGCCGCTCCTCACTATGAATATCTTCCCAGGATCAAATCCTCCCCTCTCTATTCCTATCTTCCTGTATGACTCATTTGTTGCTATCACTACATCAGCTGTCTTATAGGATAAGCGTTCTACTAAAAGGAGCAAACGGTGCCAGATCCCCTTTTTCCCGAACTTCACGACATATAGCTCTGGCGAGAGGTCACGGTGGTCAAATATGTATTTCACGCCGAGAAGCTTGAACGGACACGCAACCAGAAAAACCAGATCCGGCGGGTCACACCCGTGAATGACCGAGAACCCAGGGCCAAAGAAGTATATCCAGACCGCGAGGATGAACTGCCACGCAACTGCCCAGGGATACTCAAATAGGTAAGCGGGTATGTTCGCGGCCTCAATCGGAAGGGGATGTCGATAGATGTGAATGCCGTCTATGACCTCGTGCCACTTATTGAATCCCTTTCCCTTTGGGCTTATCACGGACACTACATATCCGGCCTTGCGCAAGGCCTTGGCCTGCTCCCAGACCCGCCTCTCAAATGGCGCGGGTAAGTTCTCTATGATTATGAGGACACGTCTCCCCATGTTCTCGTTACCTCTTCAGGAATTTCGGTCCCTCGCCGAGGAGGAGCCAGTTCAAGGAGACACCGTATTTTTCTGCTATCGCGATGAGGGCCTTTGCGCCCGGAAGAAACGCTCCACGCTCCCATTTCTGAACAGTGAACACGGTTATATCAAGCTCCTTTGCGAACTGCTCCTGCGAGATACCGAAATCTTCCCTAAGCTCTTTCAGCCTCTCGGGTATATCCCCTTCGCTCATGGTAATATTATACTGGTTGGTGGGTTTGGATTTTCAACCTGGTTACCATGGTTATCAATTGAGACAAAGGCTCTAGTCCAAGGGTGCCCATACAAATATACTGGTAATTTATTACTGGTAATTTATTACTATACGGACAAACCCCCTGGTAGTATTTTTATACCAGTAATAATATACTGGTATAATTATACCAGTAATTATGAACCAGTAGTCCAGGGTGGCCCCTATGATGAGAAAAATTATAATTGACTTTAAGTTTAGAGGTTTAAGATGTTGGCGGATAAGGACTTAATCATTTTGACCTTAATCAATTTTGAGCTATTCGCTTTGAATTTCCTAACGGATAATCGTTATAATTTTGCCCCTCCCCTCCCCTACCAGGACAGAACTGTCCAGAGGGCTATGGCCGCGGCAGCAGAAACATTCAGGGAGCCGGTTTTGCCCTTGCGGGGTATGGTCAAGATGAAGTCGCACTTCTGTCTGAGCTTTTCGGGAATCCCCTTGCCCTCAGAGCCAAGGATCAAAAGCAGCGGCCTCGGCAGTTTAATTGCCCTGAGGTCCTCCCCTCCCAGCTCAAGCCCGGCCACCCATCCTCCTTTGGCCTTGAATTCCCTGATGAAACCCTTTGGATTGCCCAGCCTGCATATGGGCAAGTGAAAAGCCGCTCCTGCGGATGCCTTTACCCCCGCCTCCGTAATCCCTGGGCTGTGTGCGCCGGATACGATAACTCCAACCGCTCCCAGGAATTCTGCTGTTCTTATTATCGCGCCGATGTTTCCGGGATCCTCTACATCGTGAAGAAGCAACCCCACTCCCCTGCTTTCAGTCATGAGGCCCAGGAATGCCTCCGGCGACATGTAATCAATAGGGGGGATTATGAGGATTACCCCCTGGTGCTTTTTCGTGCCTGATAGCCTATCAAGGCGCCCCCTGGGCACGCTTTCAATCCTGAGACCCATGGATTCTATGGCGGCTCTGAGCTCTGGGGGCAAACGCCTCCCCTCGGCAACCAGAACCCGCTGGGGCAGGTTTGCGTGGCTCCTAAGATACTCCAGAACCGGATTGATGCCGTAGATAATCAAGGAGGAGATTATAGGATCCGCTGGGCTATGGTTTCAAGCCCGCGCGAATATGTATTGTGAAGTCATGAGAGGACCAGATAGGCATGATTAGCAAGCTGGTTCATGTATTTCTCCTGGAAAACCGCGCCCTGAGCCAGAAAACCCCAGGCCTACCCAATATTGCTATGGCCCACCAAAGGGCCATGGCCCACAAAGGCATGCTGAATCTCAATTGCAATCGTGAAAGCGAGACTGCGCTTGTTATAATAAGTCGGAGTAGATCGAGACCCAGGTTTGCCACTGCCGCGAACGGAGCGGCAATCTTCAAGGGGTAAAAGAGAAAGTAAAGGGCCCATTCGGACATAACGAGGCCGAGAAGGGGAACACAGGCTATGTTAAGGGGAAAAGCCCAAAGGGAAAGGGTTCCGAACTCAGATAGGAGAACTGGCGCTACGAAAACCTGGGCTGAAAGTGTCACCAGTATGGGGGAGATCACCCACTTCCTGAACCAACTCCCAGAGAGCCAGACACCTCTCATGTAGTATAAGATTCCAAATGTAGCCAGGTAGGAGAGCTGGAAACCGATATCAGCGATCCAGCTTGGATTGACCAGAAGGGTGGCGAGGGCGGCGGCTCCAAGGGTGTTCAGATCAGACCTCTTCCGGCCGGATATGTAGGCCAGGGTGAATAGGGACACGAATATGGCCGCCCTTATGACCGAAGGGGAGGCGCCAACAAAGAAGGCATATATCCAGACAAGGCCAGCCGCAATGCTCGCTCCCCAACGCTTAGACAGAAATGAAAGCCCGACCGTGAGGATCAGGAAAATGAGGCCGACATGAAGGCCAGAAAGAGCGAGCAGGTGCATGAGGCCAGTTGACCTGAAGTCATCAAGAAGGGGTTTTGGAATGCGATCCCTTTCGCCGAGAAGAAATCCGAGCGAAAGCCCGAAGTTCTCAGGGGACGATGAGGCTCTCATCAAAACCCCCCTGGCCCAGGCCCTCGCTCCCGAGAAAACGGGGTATGTCTCAAGGGCAACGGCCTTTGCTATCCTAAATGTGCCAGCGGAATCAATGTGGCCCGCGAGAAAGTAAGGCTTTCTCGCCGGAAGCCACATGCCATCGTACCTGAGGGTCCCAGATGCCCTGGCAAAGCCATCCTCATCAAAGCCAAGTATCCTGATGCGCTCCGTATCAAGGGCCTCAGCAACGAGGAGGGCGTTTGTGTTTCTAATGTCGGATATATCATCCGGAAGCCTAGCTAGCGATAACATGTATGCCAACGCGCCGAGGGGAACGAACAACAAGAGAAGACCAAGCCTCCTCCAACGGAGGTAAAACAACCCCAAAGTCGCGCTCAGAAGCGAGAGCCAGCCAAAATTATCAGCCAGGATTATCCCGGCTGAAAAGCCTACCGCGGCCCAGAACGCGGGCAAGCTAGTCTCTCAGCCTTATCAGGGAGCTCGGATCCCAGGTCGCGTATATGCCCCTTCCAGCATAAAGCATGGGCCTGGCGGAACGAGCGATGACATTCTGATCCTGGTATCTCTCGGCGAAAGACTCGTCCCAGTGCACGGCATCAACCAATCCGACCATTATGGCGTGGTCACCAGCGGAGAATGTATCCTCAAGAAGGCACTCTAGAGCCGCGTATGCGCCCCTCAGTATAGGCCCTACATCAAGAAGGGCTTGGGCTTTCTCGATCCCGAAGGCCTTAAACTTGTCAGTGTCCGTGCCGGAGCAGAAGCCGGTCTTCTCAGAGAGCTCAGCCATCTCCAGTGGAACAAAGTTGACCGTGAAGCCTCCGGTCTCCTGGATTGCCCTGTATGTGGCCCTTTTCGGGGATATCACAACCCCATAAAGTGGAGGGTCTCCTGAGAGAGGGGTGTGCCAGGAAGCGGGCATCAGGTTATCCCTTCCGTTTAGCCTTGAGCCAACCAAGACAGTGAGCCTGGGATAAAGCATGTAGAACTCCATGAAGTCAAACTGCCTGGTGCTTTTCATGGTTTTCATGCGAGAATGTTAAACCTGCCGCGGGTGCAGGTTCAAGTTAAAGAGCTGGCGACCGGCAACAGGCACCCACTATAATATTCTCTATGCCCTGGGCAGAGGCTTTCACCAGAATAGCACCGTATTACGATAGGCTCATGTCCAAGGTGGACTACGGGGCCTGGTGCGATTACATCACTGAGCTGTTCGGGTTTGCCCAGAGGGAGATACTTGATATCCTGGACCTTGCCTGTGGAACTGGAAATCTCACTCGCGAGCTCCTCGCCAGAGGATACAGGGTCATGGGGCTTGATGCCTCCGGGGATATGCTCAGAGTGGCAAAGGAGAAGCTGCCGGATGTGAGATTTTTCAAAGGGGATTTCCTGGACTGGGGCATAGAAGAGGATTTTGATGCCGTGACCTGTGTCTACGATTCCCTGAACAACATCCTGATGGACGAGGAGATGATGAAGGCCTTCGCTGAGACGCTCAGACACTTGCGTCCTGGGGGGATATTCGTGTTTGACCTGAACACGGTCTACGGTCTCAAGCGCTATTGGAACGATGATGTCAAGGTCTACGAATCCGATGGGCTCCTTTCTGTCTGGAGGACACGCTTCATCAAACCGGACATATCAGAGCTGAGAATAAGCGTTTTCGTTGACGAGGGAGATAGGTGGAGAAGGCTTGACGAGCTTCATGTTGAGCGAGGATACAATCATCCGTTGATTCTAAATCTCCTGAGGAGGGTTGGATTCAGCGGGGCGAGGGCCTTTCACCACCTGACAACCCTCGCTCCGACCAGGAAAACCAGCAGGATAACATACATAGCGATAAGATGACCGGGTTCTACATAGCTGACCTTCACATCCACTCCTCATACAGCAGGGCAACCGCTAAGGGAATGACCCCAAGATTACTCGCAGAAACAGCGAAGCAAAAGGGTATTTCCCTCTTGGGAACAGGGGACATATTTCACCCGGATTGGCGGGAGGAGCTTGAACGAGAGCTTGAGGAAAAGGGGCGGGGGATATATCACCTTGAAGGCGTTGACTTCATCCTGACGGGCGAGCTCTCCTTCATATATCCAAAGCGCGGCTCTGTCCGAAAGGTTCATATCTTATACGCGCTCCCCTCATTCCGCGATGTTGAGAAACTGGTCAGGGGCATGGGGCAGTATAACCTCACATCAGACGGAAGGCCTATACTTGGCGAGGATGCGGCTGAGTTCACCAAGTTCATCCTGGATCATGTTCCCGACGCGATGGTCATACCAGCGCACATATGGACACCGTGGTTCTCGGTCTTCGGATCCAACTCAGGGTTCAACAGCCTACAAGAGGCATTCGGCCCTTTGGTTGATAGTATAACAGCGCTTGAAACCGGACTCTCCTCTGATCCTCCGATGAACTGGCGGGTCTCGGAGTTGGACAGGTTCTCTCTGGTTTCCAACTCTGACGCGCACTCCCCCGACAGGATAGGAAGGGAAGCGAATGTGTTCTCTGGGCCCTTGGATTATTTCCAGCTCAAAGAGGCTCTTGAAAAAAAGGACAGATCAAGGTTCCTCTTCACGATTGAATTCTATCCGGAGGAAGGAAAATATCACTATGACGGGCATAGGGTCTGTAAGGTTGTATTCCATCCCAGGGAAACCAAGAAGCACAACGGCATCTGCCCTGTTTGCGGAAAACCTGTGACTGTCGGGGTTCTACACAGGGTTGAGGAGCTCGCTGACAGGCCAGAAGGCGAAAAGCCTCCATCCGCTATTGATTACAGGAGCCTCATTCCCCTAAGGGAGATAATAGGGGATGTGCTCGGAACTAGCCCAAGTTCAAAGTCAGTTGACAACATATACTCCAAGCTCATCTCCGGCCTCGGAAGCGAGATGAATGTTCTTCTGAATGCTTCTCTTGAAGATATAGCGAAGTTTTCCGATTCCACCATAGCAAAAGGGGTTGCCGCGGCCAGGCGGGGCGATGTTGACATAATCCCTGGACACGATGGTGAATACGGAAAGATAAGTCTCAGGCTGAAAAAGGAAGGGATGGGATCCCTTTTCTAGATGTTCCTCGGACTTGCCCCACTATTTTTGTAGGCATTATAATTATAATCCTTTTGAAAAAGAGCGATTATCTGGTATACGGAGCCCTCGGAAGCTTCATGGGCGCCATTTTGGTTTTCTCAATGGTCTCATACCTTCCCTCGTATCTCAGTGACTCAGCTGAGATGTGCTCGTCTTGCCACACAATGCAATCCGAGTATGAATCCTGGGAGCACGGCGCACACAGAAACATCAAGTGCACCCAGTGCCACCTTCCTCACGATAATCCACTGAAATACTTGGCATATAAGGCAAGGGATGGATTTTGGGATGCTTATGTCTATTACACGAGGCAGGAACCACCCGTTATCCGGATAAAGGCAAGGTCAAAACCCACTTTAGAAGCCAATTGTGAGCGCTGTCACGAGAAAACCATAAGCTACATTGAAGCTATGGGGTCTGACCGTTGGTGCGGAACATGCCACAGGGAAACAATTCATCCTGGCCCCTCGGGAACGGGCTCCGTGATAGCGATAAAGGGAGAAAAACATGAGCGGAAATAAGAACTGGCTTAAATGGACGATCTTCTTCGTTTGCCTGGCCGGGGTCTTCATCCTTGGCATGGGTATAGCCATGGTCCTTGGGCGCAGGGCTGAGACCCGTCTGGCGCCTGTCGTGAGCCTTGACATCCCTGAGAATGAGACCGATCCCGCTGTCTGGGGAAAGGTTTTTCCTAGGGAATACAGCCGCTTCCTGATGACCCGGGATACAACGGGTTCAACGAAATACGGCGGCCCTACGCCCTTCTCTTGGCTTGAAAGGGACACCCTGTTGCGTTTCCTCTGGGCTGGTTATCCCTTTTCGGTTGAATACAACGAGGACAGAGGACACGCCTGGACCCTCGTTGATCTTAAAAAAACCGCCAGGCGCGACCCTGCCAGGGGAGGGAAAACCCAGAAGGGGATGTGTCTCACATGCAAGAGCTCCGAGGTCCCTGGCCTGATGAACGAGATGGGGCTTGACAGCTTCTACTCCGCTGATCTTGATGATCTACTGGCAAAGGCTAAACATCCGGTTTCCTGCTCTGATTGCCACGACCCGAAGACCATGGAGCTCAGGATAACGAGGCCAGCCCTCTCTGAAGCCCTACTTGCGATGGGCAAGGACACAGCGAGGCTAACGAGGCAGGAACTGCGCTCCCTTGTCTGCGCGCAGTGCCACTCGGAGTATTTCTTCGCGGGAGAACCAAAGCGCCTCATATTCCCCTGGAAATACGGCACGGGAGCTGAGGCCATGTTCAAGCTATACGAGGAGATGGGGTTCTCCGATTGGATCCATCCCACAAGCGGCACTCCCCTCATAAAGGTTCAGCACCCTGATTATGAGATATTTCTATCGGGGCCCCACGCGCAGGCTGGCCTCGCGTGCGCTGATTGCCATATGCCTTATATAACTGAGGGCGGATTGAAGTTCACGGATCACCATATCCAGAGCCCCCTGAAAGACATCTCGCGCGCCTGTAAGCCGTGCCACGAAGGCTCAGAGGGTGAGATAAAGGCGCGCGTTGAGATAATCCAGGACCGGAATCACGAACTCCTACAGACAGCGGAGCTTGCCCTCACTGAAGCGCATAGGGCAATAGCGGATGCAAAGGTCGCGGGCGCGACGGACGAGGACCTCAAGGGAGCCAGGGCCCTTCTCAGAAAGGCCCAGTTCCTATGGGACTATGTATTTTCAGCGAACAGTATGGGATTCCACGCACCTCAGGAAGCCGCGCGGATTCTCGGCGAGGCAATTGATCTTGCCAGGCAGGCGCAGGTATCAGGCCTGTCGGCCCAGGCTCGGGCCAAAGGAGGAAAATGAGGGAGATCGGACCTGACACCAAGCTATTTGAGCTTCTCAGGGAATACCCTTTTCTCGTGGAGTTTCTGGCGAACTACAACCCGGAGTATCAGAAGCTCAGGAACCCTGTTCTCAGAAACACCCTTGGGCGTTTCGCAACCCTCCAGAGGGTCGCGGAGATGGGAGGGGTTCCCTTGGACAGGCTCATAGAGGACATATCAGCGGCAATAAGGAGTGCTCCTGATGTCGGCCAAGACAGGGCAAAGCGCAAAGAGGCCCTCAAGGAGCTGCTGAGGCGGCTCCACGAGGGCGCTTCTTTGGAGGAACTGAGACCCCGTTTCGCTGAGATAGCAGGAGATGTGAGCCCAGCTGAGATAGGGGCTATTGAACAGGAGCTGGTGAAAGAGGGACTTGATCCGCAAGAGATAACCAAGCTCTGCAACCTTCATGTTCAGCTGTTTCAGGAAGCCATGGAGAGAAAGATGGCTGAGCAGTTCCCAGAGGGCCATCCCCTTAGGGTTTTCCAGGAGGAAAACAGGCGAATAGCAGGAGCTCTCTCGGCTTTTCGGGACGCGATTGCCAGCAGAGACCCCCTCCGGATAAGACAAGCCTTAGATGTCCTGTCCATTATTGATAAGCACTATATCCGAAAGGAGAACGTTCTTTTCCCCCTTCTTGAGAGGCACGGCATAACAGCTCCGCCTCAGGTAATGTGGGCTGTTCACGACCAGATAAGGGCAATGCTGAAGGAGGCGAACGAGCTCGCTCAAAAAGGCGACATAGCTGGTCTCATTCCGGTCGGGGAAAAGCTCGCTTCCGAGGCTGAGGGAATGATCAACAAAGAGGAAAACATCCTATTCCCCATGCTCATGGAGACTTTGAGCCCTGAGGAGTGGGGTGAGGCCGCAAAACCACACTTTGAGGAATACGCCCCTCCGGCCTCCAAAGAGCTCATCTCCCTTGAGGTGGGACAACTTACCCCCGAGCAAATAAACCTGATCCTCAAGAACCTTCCTGTTGACATAACCTTCGTGAACGAGAACGACGAGGTAATGTATTATTCCGACAAAGAGAGGATATTTCCACGATTCCCAGAGGTAATAGGCCGCAAGGTTCAGAACTGCCATCCACCGAAGAGCCTGCATGTTGTCCAGAGGATACTTGATGAGTTCAGGGCAGGAAATAGGGATGTAGCTGAGTTCTGGATAAACAAGGGTGGGAGGCTGATCCACATCCGATATTTTGCCCTGAGGGATAAGGAAGGCAGATACAAGGGAACCCTTGAGGTCTCGCAGGACATCACTGATATAAGGAAGCTTGAGGGTGAGAAAAGGCTCCTTGATTGGGAGTAAAAGAGGCTTATTATGAAACCAAACGCAGGAACTCTTGAGCCAACCAGGATTGTAGAGCTAGCCAGCCTCGTTGATTACGCGGAGGGATCTATAGTCAGCCGAACCCTGATCCAGCGCCCAAGCGGGACCATAACCCTTTTCTCCTTTGACAAAGGCCAAGCACTCTCCGAGCACACAGCGCCTTTTGACGCGCTTGTCCATGTCATTGATGGAGAAGCAGAGATAACCATAGAGGGGAAGCCATTGCGAGTTAGATCCGGCGAGGCCGTTCTCATGCCAGCGAATGTTCCGCACGCGGTAAGAGCGACCGATAGGTTCAAGATGCTTCTGGTTATGGTGAGGGGATAGGGGAAGGCCACCTATAAGCTCTTCTGATATATCCTCGCCCTCTTGTATGGCACCGCTCCCACACGGAGTGTCTCTGCTAAAACGAGACGGTTGTCCTCAAGTTCCTGGTGAAAAAATGCCCTCTTCATGCCACGGCGCCTCGCGCTCTCGTAGAGCGAGATAGCCATCAAGGCGTCGATGCCCCTGGCCTGCATGTCCTTGCGTATCCCAACCAGGAGCAAGACCAGGTCCTTTGAGCTCCTCAATTCCTTCAAGATGTGGAGAAATCCGAACGGGAAAAGCCTGCCTCGTGCCCTCTTTATCCCTGGGGATATATCAGGCATGGCTATGAAGAATCCGACGACCTGGCCGTCCTTCTCAACGCCTTTTATTAGATCAGGCTCCAAGAAAGACATGTAGCGCCTTGCTAGCTGGTCCATCTCCTCCGGGTCAAGGGGCGCGAACCCGTGTAGGGAAGCGTATGTCTCGTTCATCAGACTCAGGACTGGCCTTATGAAGGGTCTGAGATCCCTTTTCCTCTTGAACTCAAGGAGCCTGAAATCCCTCTTTACCCTTTCGGCTATACGCCTGTGGGATTCTGGCATCTCATCGGGTATGTCAACCCTGAAGCACGCGTAATCAACCTTCTTCGTGTATCCCATACCTTCAAGGATTCGGGGCATTTCCGGGGAGTTGTAATTCGTCGCGATAAGTGGTGGAGTATCAAAACCCTCTACGAGCATCCCCTGCGGGTCCTGATCCGAAAAGCCCATGGGGCCAACGAGCGCGTCTGCTCCCTGGCTCTTAGCCCACCCCTCAATCTCCGAAAGAAGCGCCTCGGTTATCTCAGGGTCATCCCCAGCCTCAAGGAAACCGAACCTGGCTATGTTCTCATTTCTGAATGAGTTTGCCCTGTGATTTATTATTCCCACTACCCTTCCGACTGGCCTCCCATTTCGGCATGCCAAAAGTAGCCTCACGGTACAGTATCTGAACGCGAGGTTTCTTTTGGGATCAAAAAGCCCGAGATCGTCGGAATAAATGGGAGGAACCCAGGGGGGAGGGTGAGGGAGTGCCTCCGGCAAAAAGACAAATTCCCTCAGAGACTTCTTGTTTCCGACCTCTCGGATTGATATCCCACTCAAAGCCAAAATGTTAAACCACAGACGCGCGCGTTTTCCAAAAACAAAAGCCCCGGCCAGATGGCCGGAGCCGGGAAGGAACATGAAAAAAAGCCTCAGAACTGGCTTAAGAGGTGAAGGTATATGATTGAGGTTGGGTTCTCTTCAGGGTCCTCGGGGGTCTTTGTTTGGTAATCAAGCGCCAATTGCCAGCCCTTAGCGAAGTTGTAGTATGCGCCGGCTATCAGGAAGCTTGTGGCATCGTTCTCTTCCTCGGTATTCGGATCGAAGTTGTCATATCTGCCAAAGAAGCCGAAAGACTGGGTTTTGGTCGCGATCTTGCCCAGATCAAACCAGGCCCATGCCGAGTAGCCGGATGAGTTAGTTGGCTCATCTGAGGACCCACTCTTAGCCATGAGATATGAACCCATGACGCCGATATTCTCCTTGTAGGCGTATGAGGCCCCGATGATGGTCCTGCCCCTGACCTGATCATCCGTTGGTTTGCCGAGATGGTAATACCCGTGGATGCCAAGTCCTGATAGGGCGGGATTGTTCATGCCAGCAAGGGGAAAGACAGAAACCCTGGCCCCCATGTCTTTGAATTCATTAACCTCTCCTGACTTGAATCCCTCGCCGTTCATGTATGTGGCGTGAACCGAACCATAGCCGGAAGGAAGCTTGTATTCAAGCCCTAAGCCTCTATCCGCTGTGTTGAGGACCTTATATTCATCCGTCATGACCTTAGCCACATACCTGAGGCCCCAGAGGCCTTCCTCGTTTCCGGTCCAGGGCGTTGGTATCTGACCAATCCTGAGCCATAGCTCCCCCGGCATGCCCCTGAAAGCGCCTATTTCCCCATACGCGAACTTGAGGAATCCCATATAAACGCCGCTTATTGAAACCGAAGGTGGTGTGCTGTCCGCAGGATCAGGGGTTATCCTCACGAATCCGGTCAAAGGCTCAGCGTCATATGTGGCCCTGGCTCTCGCCAGGAATGGGGGGATGTTATCCTTGTCCTTTTCTACGAAATCTGCCTTGAGGTCCAGATAAGCCCTCGTTACCCCGAACTCAGCGTAGCCTATTTTAGATGTGTCCGGATTTGATAGGATGTTGGCATAGTAGCTGAATATCGTTCCACCCGTTTTCACGCTCGCGGCCGAGGCCGCGCTTGCCATCACGATGCTTATCGTTATTGCTCTTTTCATGGCTATCTCCTTTTACTCCAGGATCTCCTGAGAAACCTTCTCGTATTCCGTTCCCGTAACCCTCAGGAACCCTCCTTTCTCTATGATAGTCTGGCCCTCGTCCGAGAGCTCAAACGCTAGGAAGTCCCTGACCTTTCCCTTTGGCTTGCCCTGAAGATACTGGTAAAGCGGTCTTGCTAGGGCATAGCCTCCCTCTCCAGGGAGCTTGCCATCAACCCTGATAACCTTCACCCCTGGAGTGAAACTGCCGCCCTGCCTGACATATCCGAGAGCAACATAACCAATCCCGGCCTTGTCAGTCTTAACGCCATCAACTATCTGGGAGTTCCCGTTCATGGCCTTCATGTTCGGGGAGTAATCCCCTTTGAGCACAGCATCCCTGAAGAACACGAATGTCCCGGAGTTTGACTGCCTGCCGTATAGGCTAACCTCAGCATCTGGACCGCCCATCTCCTTCCAGTTCTTTATATCACCGCGGTAAAGCTTTCCGAGGTTCTCTAGGCTTATCTCATTTATGGGGTTATCAGGATGGACTATTATCGCAATGGCGTCTATGGCGAAGATGAAACCGAGGGGTTCAACTCCGTTGGCCCTGGCTCTCTCTATCTCGTCAGGCTTCATCTCCCTTGAGGAGTTGGCTATCTCAACCTCTTTGTTTATTATGGCCGCTATTCCGACTCCGGAGCCTCCCCCCTGGACGCTTATCACAGCGTTTTTGTCCTTCGCCATGTATGCCTCGGCCAAGGACTGAACCAGGTTGACCTCCGAGTCAGAGCCCTTTATCCTTATGGCCTCAGGACCTTTCTGGCCTCCGCCGCATCCAGCGGCTATGAGTGCCGCCATCATTCCTGTTCCTATCCTTCTTCTCATCTTTCACCTCCGAGTAGGTTCTCCATCAGCCTCAAAAGTTTAAGGTCTGGTCTGTTAAGGCCGGGTAAAGAAATGGTTAACGAAATGCTAAGGCTTAGGTTGAAATGAGCCGCTAAGTAGCTTTAACATATAGTTGTTAATGACACATATAAGCTACGGCCACGATGAGCTCTGCTGTCGCTTCAGGGAGAGGCGTCTTGAACCGAGGCTCCTCCTTCTTCTCCTGTCCAAGGGGCCAACCCACGGCTACAGGCTCATTGAGCTCCTTGATCAGCAGGGGTTCCCTGAGAGGATCGATCCACCAGCGATCTACAGGGCTCTGAGGTGCATGGAGGAAGAGGGCCTGGTCCGCTCTTCCTGGGATACTCCGGAGCGCGGCGCGGCTCGCAGGTTATACGAGATCACGAAGGAGGGGGCTGAGAGGCTTGAGGGATGGACCTTGGCTATAAAAAAGGAACTGGAGGCCCTCGCAACCTTTCTGGATGCTTACGAAAAAACAAAGGGGAAACCAAGATGAAATGCTGTGATGTGTCGAACGGGGCCAACATGGCCTGCTGTGAACCCGACAGGGGCTCCCGAAGATTTCGGTGCCATATTCTAGGCTATGTGGCCAAGAAATACATGAAGCGAGAAGAAGTTGAACGTCTCATTGAAGGTCTCATAAAAGAGATCGAAAAGCTTAAAAAAGAGCTCGCAAACCTAAAGGAGGAACTGAAATGAAATGCTGTCACACACATGAAGGGCATGGATACAGCCATTGCTGTGGCTTTATGCATAGGAGATACCTGACCAGGCAGGAAGAGATAGAGCTCCTTGAGCGATACCTGGAGGAGCTGAAAAAGGAAATGGAGGCTGTTGAGGAGAGGCTCAGGGAACTCAAGGGCAAATAACAGGGTCTAAAACAACCCGAGGAGGTTTGACATGTTTGGATTTTTGATAGCCGCAACCGTATCAGTGGAATGTGGCGCGGGGGTCTGCGCGCTTGAAGACCCCATGATGAGAGAGAAGGTCGGCCTGACCCAGGAGCAATCCGAGAAGTTGGACAAGCTCTTTTACGAGCACCATCTCAGAATGATAGACCTAGAAGCGGATCTGAAGAAGAAGGAGCTCGCGTTTGAGAGGGCAAAATCAGCCAAGAACTTGGACGAAAAGGAGATAAGGAGGGCCGCGGCAGAGGTTCTCAAGGCTCGCGAGGCCATATTCAACGAGGGCCTCTCCCTTTGGCTTGAGGTTATGAAACTCCTGACCCCTGAACAAAGGATGAAGTTCATTAAAATGAGCGCTATGGCGCAAGGTATGCAGGTTGAAAGGGAGGTCAGGATAATGGGCGCGGAGGCAGTCCCCTGCCCAATGATGAAAATGGAGTGAGCTGGGCCCGGTTTTTTGATTTGGCCCTTGACAGTTCCGGGTTTTCCGGTTATATAATAAATGTGAACGAGGATAGAGAGTTAGGGGCGAGAAACCTCTGGGGCAGAGAGGGAAGAATGGTGAACCGGTTTGTAGAGGATGGTTTCTCGTAGCGTTTGGAGATAAAGCCCGCAGAGATGCGGGCAGGGAGGTGTGCCCCGGCCTCCGGGCCGGGGTTTGTGTTTGTTTGATTTCGGTTTTCTGATAGCTAAATAATTGCACCAAACTATGGGGAGGTGAGGAATGTTTATAGCACTCATGGCATACATCCCAAGCGCTGGTTGGCCCACATTGGGCCACGACAGCCAGAGGAGCTCATATCAATCGGTTTCGGGCGCTGAGATATCGGCTCCTTCAGTGAAATGGCGCGTTCCCGTGACCCAAATCCTCCAAAGGTCATGTGGACCTGTTCTCTCGGATGTCAGGGCGGATTACCCTGGATGTGAGGTGCTCTTCAACGACGGGAAATACCTGAAGTGTCTTGATGGGAACACGGGGAACCAGATATGGAGCTTTGCCCTGCCGGATACAGACTACTTGCCCAACTCCACTCCGGCCGTAGGCGATGTTGATGGGGATGGTATTCCGGAGATGGTTGCTTGCAAGCAGATGCCCGGCATCCTCTTTTGCTTGAACGCCCAGACCGGGGCCTTGGAGTGGCTAGACACGGTGAGCAACGGCCAACAGATCATGGCCCCTGTTTGCCTAACCGATGTCTCGGGGACGGCGTGCCCGAGATCATAGCGGTTGGAGACATAGACGGCGACTCACGCTCGGAGATAGTTCTCTTGGGATCGGGGGGTTCCTCTGCTGGAAATAACATAACGGCCCTGGACGGCCCGGGCTCAGGATGCTGGGCAGGGGTTCAAGGGGAAGAGCGGGTTCGCCCTCCCTCTCTGTTAGCCAGGCCGGGAAAGGGGATTCTCTATCTGAGCGTCCAGGGCCTAGATGGCGCGGAGGCAACCATCTGGGATGCCTCAGGGCGAAGGCTAGAAGAGGTCATCTTAACCCGAGAACCGAGGAAGGTTACCCTCGGGCCGGGGGTCTACTTTGTGGAAGCGAGGTGCGGGGATGTGATTCTCAGGGGCAAGGCTCCGGTTTATTAGAATTTTCCTGTTTGAATCCCCCCTACATCGCAGATTAAAATATAAGCCTTAGCCACCGTAGCTCAACGGCAGAGCGGCGCCTTCGTAAGGCGTAGGTTGTGGGTTCAAGTCCCTCCGGTGGCTATTCCTCTAAGACCCCTTGCGCTCCGAAAAGCCTCGCCCTTATCCCGTTATAATCCTGCCTGAACTCCTCAATATAAGGATCGTATGGGAAATCCGGAAGCAATTCGCCCTGCGCCATGCTCCTGGCCTTGGACAGGTGCTCCTCCTTCTGATCCGGATCACCTGTGGCATCCGCGAGCCTTAGGAGATTCTTGATCTCATCCAGATCGGTCCACGCGCCCTCAAGCTGGTAGAAGTCTTGGGACTTCAGGATGAGGGATGGATCTCCGAGAAACCTCCTCAGCTGATAGACATTCACATAAAGCCTGTTGAGGTTCCTTTTCGCATATCTCATCCTCGGCCACAGAAGGGAGAAGAGGTGGTCAGCCGCGATCCTGTGCCCGGGCGCCAGGAGAAGATAAACGAGGAGCATGAGGGCCTTTCTGTTTCTCAGCCCCCTCGGGTTTGTCTCAATCCCCTTCACGATAAGCCTTAGGCCCCCTATGAGGTTTGCCTTTATCTTTGGCCCTTCTGGACAAAGCAGGGGTTCGAGTCTCCTGAGAAAATCCCCGAGGAGGGGATCGCTCATGAACCCTTGGTAAATCCTAATTCTTGAGCCCACGAAAGAGGCTATTTCCAGAAAGGATTGTGCCCTCGCTCTCCAAGCAAGGAGGAGGGCTGTTGCCCCGGCCAGGAAAGCCTCAAGGGGCTGAAGCGCCTCCTGATATAAGGAAACGGACCCACGGTATATCGCACCTGAGGCCTCATCGTCAGATAAGAACATGTAAGCCTCTGATTCCCTGGCCGCGCCCTGTGGCCCCCTATCCCCCTTTTTCGCGAGGGAGATGCAGGCCTCCGCGAGATCGCGCGGCACCCAGGGTACTCCTGATAGCCTCTCTATGGAGAGCGCTTTTGAGAGGGGAAATGCTGAATAGGCAGATCCCATCTCAAGGAAGCCTCGCGCGGCCGAAAGCAAGCATTCCAGAGCCTCATCAATCCGCCCCATGAGCCGCAGGGCGAGGCCTTTTATCTCCAGGGTCGCTAGTTCGTGGAACCTGCTTCCGGTCGCTTTGTGGACGGGGTCCTCTAGGAGCAAGAGCGCTTCTTTTGGCTTCCCTAGTATGGCCTTGAGTATCGCTAGTAGATACAATGCCCTCGGCCTGAACCTTTTGGGCACCCTCTTGATGTATAAGGAGAGCTCCGGATAAAGGGATTGGAAATCCTCCGCGAAAAACCTATTGAAGTAGAGGCTCGTGTATGCGGGGAATATGAGGCTTGGCTCGCCGATTGACTCCCCTATCTCAACCGTTTGTTGAAAATATCTGTTAGCCAGCTCAAGTTTTCCCATTCCCCTGTATGCCTTTCCGAGCTCGTTGAAGAGAAAGTAAAGGGTTCTCGTGTCATCCCTCAGTTTGGGTATGAGCCTGAGGGCCTTCTGGGCCGCGGATCGGTGCTGATCCCTCATAACCAGAAGAAACACCTCCAGAACAGAGGAACCGAGTGGGTCATCCTTCCTGAGGGCCTCCAGAAAGGCGTCCGCCTCATGCGGCGATGCCCTGATGAGCCTCGCTCCCCTGAAGACCTTCTCAGCCCTGGTCATACCGAAATTATAAACCCCCTGATAATACTGATGCCAGCTGAAAATTTTTACAGATTCTTTACAGCGAAAAGGGTATAATAAAATTCCTAAGATGGAGGTGAGACATGATGTTAATAGGGATTATAATGATCGGGGCAGTTACCCTGCCATCGACATGGTGCATGTTCAGGGCAAACCCCCAGAGGACAGGAAGGTTCGGTGGAACCGGAAACATAGTCAACGGCGCGGCCTGGACAACGGATACCATCCGCATAGGAAACGGGTGGGGCTCGGTCATAGGTAGCGCTCTGCTCTATGACTACTCAGGCGATGGGAGGATTGATGTTGCTATAACCCAGGACAACACGCCCGGTTACGACAGCTGCGTTTATGTCTACAGGATGAATCCCCCTGGCCCAGCAGTGAAGCTATGGGCACACCGCGACACATATGACATAAGGGCCGGAGGCGCTCTCATGGATGTCACTGGCGATGGCAAGCCGGAGGTCTTCGTCGCGAGCTACCAACGGGGTTTCATAGCCTGCCTGGATGGAGCAAACGGAACAGAGCGCTGGAGGACATCCGTGAGCGGAACCAGGAGGTTCTACGAGGAGCACTCCCTCCTGGCATTGCCCTACCCTTCCGATAGCGGAAGGGTCGCGGCTATTGATGAGCGCGGGGTGATGTATATCCTGAACGCAACTTCCGGCAGGTTGATAGCCAAGGATTCGTTGCAAAATGTATCTTACTCATACGGGGCGCCAGCTGGAGGGGATGTTACGGGGGATGGGGTCCCCGAGATCCTGTTCCCCGTTTACGGCAGGCTTTCGGGAATAGTAATGGTCAATCCGGTGGACGGCGCAGTCATTGCCAAAGACAGCATAGGTTATTACTGCGATACATATACCCCTGGCCTGGAAAACTTTGACGGGGATGCGGCTTTGGAGGTAGTGGTTTTCTACAGGCGGGAGACATCGCCGTATCCGTCCCAGGTATCCCTCAGGAACTGGACGGGCTCCGGCTTCTCTCAGGTTTGGTTATACGATGGCTCTGCCTGGGGAGGCAATCCCGGCTCCTTCATACGCCAGTATTCGGCAACCGGCATAGGCGACCTTAACAAGGATGGAACCCCTGATGTCGTTTACGTGTGGGCTGATACCCTTGTTATCGTCATAAACGGCATAAACGGCTCTCTCAGGTGGAAGGACAAGATACAGAGAGTAGCTGACCGGTTCAGGGCATGTCCCACCCTCGCGGACATAGATGGGGACTCATACCTTGAGATAATCATAACCGGAGGGAACTGTCAAGGAGAGGGAATGGTCTATTTCTGGGAGCACGATGTCCAGAACGGCAAAAGGTTAAAGGGCATTTGGGATGTTATAGATCTCCAGTCAACCGCGGAGCTCTGCTTTGACATAGAGGCGTCCATAGGGGACAGGGACAACGATGGCCAAATTGAGGTAATAAGCATAACCCCTGATCCTAACCTCATGGTGATAGACGCCGCGGGCACCTGGCAAAGGGAGCCAACCTGTGGAGACCCATTATACGAGGAAATTCAGGAAAGCGAGAGGGACTTCGGGCCGAGTATTTGGGCATCCGGGGGCCGCCTCTTTGTCTCATCCGATAGGCCCACCCGGGCAGAACTGAGAGCATACGATCCGGCCGGGAGGCTCATTTCAGAGCTCTTTTCCGGCGAGATTGAGGGAACAAAGAGCTACACCCTGGAAGGATCGGGGGTAATCCTGGTAGTTCTCAGAACGCCAGAGGGGGTTAAGGTGGCAAAGGCGCTCCGCGAATAAAAGAGGTGTATCATGATGATCTTTAGCTTGCTGTCGGCCCTCTACGCGAGGGCTTTTGGTTCATCAAACTACGAGGCCGGGCTCACGATTGCCCCAACATCCGATGGCGGCTTCATAGTCGCTGGCCAGACATACGGCGTGGGAGCAGGAGACTATGACATAGTGGTTATAAAGATGAGCCCCACAGGGACCGCTCAGTGGATAAGGACATACGGAGGACCAGGATGGGAGGCTCCGGGCGCCATAATAACCACGACAGACGGAGGATACGCTGTGGCCGGAGGAACTGGCAGTTGGGGCGCTGGGAGCTACGATGCCCTCGTCTTCAAGCTCAATTCCGATGGCTCAGTGGCTTGGGCGAGGGTTTTCGGGGGCTCAAGCTACGAGATGCTATACGACATCATACAGGTCTCGGACGGATACGCTGTCTGCGGATACACATCAAGTATTGGCTCAGGCGAGAGCGATTTCCTGCTTCTCAAGCTGGGCACAAACGGGGCCCTGAGCTGGGGAAGGGTTTTCGGGAGCATCTATGACGAGACCTCCTTTGGGGTTGCTCAGACGCCGGACGGGGGCTACGCGGTTGTTGGAGAGACGGAGGTTTCTGGGACGGATTGGGACGCTCTGGCGGTTAAATACACATCCACAGGAACATTCAGCTGGGCAAGGAGGATAAGCGCCGGGACCATGCCCGAGAGGGCCTGCGAGGTTATTCCTGTTGCCGGGGACAGCCTGGCCATAGGCGGCTTCACCCTGAACTCCGGCACGGGATACTATATGTTTTGGTTCTTCAAGATGAGCGGAACCGGAAGCCTTGGCTGGGGAAGGGCTTACGGAGGAGGCAACACAACCTATTGCTATGACATGGTCTCATCAGGCGACGGCGGATTTCTCCTCGGAGGGGAGACCAGGGCATCCGGCGCGGGGGGATTTGATTACGGTTTCATGAAGATAAACTCGGCCGGGACGCTTCAGTGGGCGAGAACATGGGGAACAACCAGCGCGGATGATGGCTATCACATTGCACTCGGAACAGATGGAATAGGGATGACAGGCTGGACATACGGCATAGGGCCTGGCGGAGGAGACATACTCATCCTCAAGACGGACCTGAACGGGAACTATCCGGCATGCGTTCAGAGCTGGTCTCCCTCCACGATAAGCCCGACCATGAGCTCCGCGAGCCAAACGGGCGGGATAACCTGGACGCCAACCAACTCAGCCGTCTCCTTGACAACAACGAATCCAAACTGGACGCCGACCGATGCCTGCGTCCCTGTTGAGGCCTCAGAAGAGCAAACGAGGCCCCAAGGGATAATCTGCGTATCCGGAGCCAAGAAGCTCATTTTCATCTCGGATAGGGAGGCGGAGCTGAGGGTCTACTCTGTTGATGGCTCTCTCGCTTTCTCTAAGAGGATAAGGCACGGCGAGAACGATGTTCAGCTGGCCCCAGGCGTCTATATCTGGAAAGCAGGCCCTTGGGTTGGTAGGGCCATACTGAGGTGAGAGCATGATTGAAATACTTCTCATATCTCAGCTTTTCTCAAAGACATATGGAGGAGGAAACCACGAGAGGGCATACTCATTACTGAGGACAAGCGATGGCGCCTATGCCCTCTGCGGCTACACGGCATCATACGGGTTTGGTGACAACGACATAATGCTCATCAAGGTGAACTCTAGCGGTTCTCTCTCGTGGGCGAGGGCCTTCGGCGGCTACGGCAGGGATGAGGGATGCTCAATGATCCAACTGCCCACTGGAGACTATGTTATTTCAGGCCACACGAGGAGCTTCGGCGATGCGAACGGCGATGCCATAGTGATGTGCGTCAATAGCTCCGGGAACCTGAGCTGGGCAAAGACTTTTGGCGGCTCAGCGCTTGACGAGGCATACGCGATCGCAAGGACATCCGATGGGGGGTTCGCGGTTGTTGGTGCAACGAGGAGCTCGGGCGCCGGAGAGGAGGATGCTTTCTTGGTGAAGCTCAACTCATCAGGGGATATCCTCTGGGCAAAGACAATAGGGACCACAACCTATGATTACGGGTATTCGGTTTGCGAGGCCTCGGACAACGGCATTGTTCTAGCTGGATACATATACAGGTCTGGAGGGAGCGATGACATCCTCGTCATGAAGACTGACGCCGTAGGGAACTTGCTGTGGGCAAAATCAATAGGAGGCACAAGCTACGATTACGCCTATTCTGTTATCCCAACCAGCGATGGCGGATTGGCTGTGGCTGGATACACGGGGAGCTGGGGGGCAGGGGGAGCGGACGCGATACTGATAAAGCTAACATCAGGAGGCTCATTAAGCTGGACAAGGGTTATCGGAGGTTCTGGGTGGGACGAGGCGAGGACGGTAATCCAGACTAGCGATGGGGCCTTCCTTATATCAGGTTACACTACCAGCTGGGGTTCTGGGGGCGAGGCTTGGCTAGCAAAGGTGGACCCTACCCTCGGCGTCCTCTGGTCAAGGACCTTCGGGGGCTCAAACTACGAATACCTATACGATGTGATTGAAGCGAGCGGTGGCCTGGCAGGGGCCGGGACCACATGGAGCTATGGCGCCGGGAACACAGACTTCTTGCTCTTGACTATGGATCAACAGGGGAATCTTCCCGGATGCCTTGTGGCGCGCTCGCCCTCCCTCGTCCAGGTATCGCCCAGCTCTTTTGATGCCTCTGGGTTCGCAACTTGGTCGGTCTCAAGCGTGAGCAGGTCCCTTTCCCAGGCTAATCCATCCCTAAGCGTCTCCGATGCCTGCGTCCCAACGCAAGTGGAGGAAGGCCCATCATCCACGCGCGGAATAAGAACGCGTTTGGAACCCGGTCTCCTCATCCTCTACTCTGATTGCCCTGTATCGGGAAAGGTCTTCTCCTCTGATGGCTCCTTGGTTTGGTCAGGTATAGTATCTCAAGAGGGAGCAAGGATAGGAGTGAGGCCAGGGGTCTATTTCTGGGCCGCTGGGAGGGAAAAGGGGAAAGCCCCTGTATGTCAGTGATCATTGTATTATCTCAGGTGATAGGGCCGTGGCCCATGTGGGGAGGGGATCTGAGGCACACGGGCCTTCAGACGATCCGAGGAGCTATAACCAACCCAACGATCAAATGGCGGTTTGCGCCCGGAGATTGGACTGAGAGCCAGTTTTCAGCTATTGCTGATTGCGACGGCGATGGCAAACCAGAGGTTATAATGGGTTCTGATGACAACAAGCTCTATTGCCTCAGGGGCTCAGATGGCTCCCTCAAGTGGTCGTTTACGACAGGATACTCGGTTGAAGCATCTCCTGCTGTGGGGGATTGCGACGGCGATGGCAAGCCAGAGGTTGTCTTCGGAAGCTGGGACAGCAAGGTATATTGCCTCCGCGGCTCCGATGGTTCGCTCAGGTGGTCGTTTTCAACCGGGAACATAACGACATCCTCCCCTGCTATTGCTGACCTTGACGGCGATGGCAAAAACGAGGTCGTTGTGGGCTCGGACGCCGGGAAGATGTATTGCCTCAGGGGTTCAAACGGGGGCCTCGTCTGGGCATTTCCAACAGGAGGATGGGTTTGGTCATCCCCCGCGCTGGCTGACTGCAACGGAGACGGAAAACTTGAAGTATTCTTCGGTTCCTTTGACGGAAAGGCCTATTCGCTCTCAGCCGAGGGCGCTCTAAGGTGGTCATACTCCACGGGGGATAAGATCAGGAGCTCGCCCGCGATCTCTGACCTTGACGGAGATGGCAAGCTTGAGGTTCTCATAGGGTCTGACGACAACCTCGTGTATTGCTTTGATGCGGATGGTGGCTTTCTCAGGTGGTCTTTCACGACCGGAGATGATGTCAGGAGCTCGCCTGTTGTTGGTGATGTTAATGGGGATGGAACCCGTGAGGTAATAATAGGGAGCTGGGACGGAAATGTCTACTGCATCAGCGGCTCCACTGGGACACAGATATGGGCCTACAACGCTGGCCAGAGGTTGAGAACTCCAGGAGCCATATTTGACGCTGACGAAGATGGATTCTTTGACTTTCTGGTCTCATCCTCGGAGGACAGCCTTCTGAGGTGCATAAGGGCAACGAACGGCACCCTTCTCTGGAGCATCAAGCTCGGATACGCGGTTCACTCCCCATTTGCCGGGGACATTGACGGAGACGGGTGCGGCGAGGTAGTAGCTGGGACATGGGACCCTGATCCCCAGGGATACAGGATATTCGCGATTGATGACCCACAGGGCGCGTCTGATTGTGGGTTCACTGGAACCAGGGAGGACGAGGCCTCGCCTGATTTCACATTAAAAATAACAGGGCAAGCCATCCAGATCTATCTCCCTAACAGCTGTTGGCTTTCTATCTCCCTCTACGATGCAACGGGGAGGCTGGTCCGGGTTCTCTATGATGGCCCGCTATCCGAAGGGACTCATGTCTTCAATCCGGGCCTGAAAGACCACGGTTTATATGTGATTTTGGTCACGGCAGGGGGCAAGAGGAAACCATTTAAGTTGCTCTGGTGAACAACGATAATCAGAAGTCGGCCGAATCACAGACCTTATCCTAGTGGGCTTACGCTTTGCACCCAGCAAGACATCAGAGTTAAAATTTCAGCATGAGGAAGATTCTCGTTCCGCTAGCTCTGGCTGGTTGCGTCACCATACAGGAAGGGCAGTATCTCACGGGTATGGGCGTGGCGCAAGGTTTCGCAGGAATTGACCCTTCATCGCCGGATACGGTCTCCTCTTACGCTTATTATGCCAAAGGCCCCTCGTTCTGGGTCATGGACAAGAAGACAAAGGTCGGTTTTGGGGTAGCCGGCGCGTCCATAAGCGACCTCCCCCACGGGGATTACTACATCTATGCACTGCCATGCGAGCTCTTCTATGCCCCCCTGCCGGAGTGGGATCTGGGTTGGTTGACGCTCAACAAGACCAGGTTCTACATCAGCGCGACCCCCTTCTTTTTGGCAGGGGATAAGCCGCCCAACATGCTTTTGGCCATGGGCCTCCACGCGCCAATACTCTGGCCTTTTGCCCTGGATGCGTGCTTCATTGAAAATCAGAGGGGGGATCTCTCCCCTTGCTTTGGTGGAGGTCTCGATCTCACCCTATGCTATGACGGAGCAATAAAACCAGACAGAGGCTCAGAGGGAAGGGCGAGATGGGTGAGCATCCTTGCCATAGGCGGGGCATTGCTCGCCGGAAGCATAGGATACTATATTTTTCTCAAGGAGTAGCATGCTTTAATCCCCAACCTTTATAATCTGAGCGTGAGCAGGATAGGCGTTCTGGTTGGAGAAACAAAGCCCCTTTCCGCAACAATGGTCTCAAAACAGCCTACGAGGGTCGGACAATATGTTTTCGTGAGCTACGAGGAACACGGCAAAACCCAGAGATTCCTTGCTCTGGTCCAGAGGGTTTGGCGAGCGAACCCATTCCTTGAGGAGGGACTCACTGACCCTGAGCACGCCATACGGATAATGGAGCTGGAAAAATGGGATTCCTTCTACAGGACGGAGCTGAGCATAGTTGGCCAGGTGGAAGAGGGGAGGCTGAGCTTCCCCAAATCCCCTCCGTTGCCAGGAGCGGAGGTCTCTGAGGCTGACGAAGAGGGGCTCAGGGAGGTCTTGGGGGCAGAGGATGAAGCGGACTGGGCCAGGATAGGAACCCTACTTGGCTCCGATGCGCCTGTTTACATGAACATAGACCAGATAGTCCTGAGGCACCTGGCTGTTCTCGCTGTGACAGGAGGCGGGAAATCCAACGCTGTGGGCGTTATACTCCAGGAGATGGTCAGGAGGGGCGGAACCGCTATTGTTTTTGATCCACACGGGGAATACGGGACAATGGGGGAAGATATAAGGCCCTTCATAAACCCATTCAGGCTCACGGTTGATGAGCTGGCCGGCCTGCTTGGCGTTGATATGGAGAGGTCAAGCATCCAGTATTATCTCCTGCAGACTGCCAAAAAGGAAATGGATGAGGAGATGAAAAAGAGCAACATAACTGGCGAAGATGATTTTGACTGGAGAGTTATCGGGGGAACCGATTTCTTCCAGGCCCTTTCTGAGAAGATTGAATCATTCGCCATCCAGGAACAGGATGGCCTTTTGAGGGGGATCTCCCGGAAACAGGATTCGGTTGCCGGGCTTCTCATCCGTATAGAGAACCTGAAGAATAACCTCGGGGACCTTTTCAGCGCGAAGGCCCGTCCTTTGATTGAGAGGATAAGGGAAGGGAAGATAAACGCGGTGAACCTCTCCGGCATAGGGGAGGATGCGGGAGAGATAGTTGCGGCTCACCTCCTGCGGCACATACTCTACGAGAGAAAAAAGGCCGCGGCCGGCCAGCCATCCCACCTCCCCAGGCCGGCTTTCGTTGTCCTAGAGGAGGCTCACCTTTTCTGCCCGGACAAGGAATCAACCAGAACGAAAACCATAGCATCCCGGATAGCCCGTGAAGGGCGAAAGTTCGGGCTTGGGCTTTGTCTCGTGTCCCAGAGACCAAAACGCCTTGACCCTGATGTTCTCTCCCAGATGAACAACATGATCGTGCTGCGCATAGTTGAACCATCTGATCAGCGCCACATAGCTGAGGCATCAGAAAACCTCTCCGCTGATCTGGTTCAATACCTGCCATCCCTGAACCCCGGTGAGGCGGTGTGCACAGGGCCAGCGTTTCGCGTTCCACTGCTAGTAAAGATAGCAGAGGCAAAGAACAAGCCAACCGGAAGGGACATCCCCGTCACCGCTTCCTGGAAAGAGCCAGAGAAAAGGATGAGCCCTGAGGAAGCGCAAGACCTATACGGATGAAAGCCGCAAGAAGACTTCTGAGCTGGACGGGCCTGGATGCTTCAGATGCCGCTGTTTTTGGGCTTGGGCTTGGCTTTGCTGTCTCATACGAAAACGGGAGGCTTTCTGATTGCCTGCCAGAACACCTGATCATAATGAACACAGCCAGAACCCTGGGAATAATCTGCGAGGAGTTTGGAACGGTCTCCCGTGAGAAGGCCCTGCAATACCTGAAAGAGCATCTGGGCCGAGAAACACCCGTGGCCGTGAGGTTCAAGGGGGAAATGATCGCGCTCACGGGAATTGAGGGCGCAGGCGCCGCATCCGGGGAGAGCATCATCCCCTGGGAAGATATTGAAGAAGGGATCTTTCAGGGTGAAGGGCCTTTTAAGGCTTATCTATACACATACAAAAAGACAAAGCACATCCCTCCTCTCGGTATAGCGGGCAGGAAGGCTCTCTCAGAGATTGCCAGGAGGTTTCTTTTCCCCGATAAACCAGGTAGGGGGATAAAGGCCTCTGGGATGCTCAGGGGAGATGAAAAACTCGCGTGGGCGCACGAACCAGCGATCGGCCACAAGTTACTTGCGGATTTCCTTGAGGAGATGGGGAGGCCTGAGTCTGCCCATTTCCGGGAGATCGCTGAGAAACTCCCTTCTGCCTCAGAAAAGGAGGCGGGCGCTCTCATCTCAGAGGAAAGGGGTATCTTCTCTGGGCTTTTGTGATTGAAGCAAAAGGGTCTTGACCTCCATAATCTGAAGGTGCATGAGATCCGCATCGGGGGCCTGGAGCTACAGAATCCAATAATGCCAGCATCCGGGACATTCGGTTTCGGCTACGAGCTCGCTGATCGTTTGCCAATTAGCAAACTGGGTGCCATAGTGACCAAGGCCGTGACCCTGAGACCGAGACAGGGCAACCCTCCCCCACGGGCCCAAGAAACCCCCTGCGGGATGCTGAACTCCGTGGGGCTTGAGAATCCTGGTCTTGAGGGCTTTTTCTCGGAGATTCTTCCGAAAATAAGGGGCTTGGGCCCTCCGATCGTAGTCAACATCGCTGGCGAGCACACATCGGATTACCTGGCGCTCGCGGAGGCTCTTGATTCTGCCGAGGGCGTTTCCGCGCTTGAGGTAAATGTCTCTTGCCCGAATGTTGAGGGAGGAACAGAGTTCGGGAGGAACCACGAGGCCTTGGAAGGGCTCGTCCGAGAGCTCAGGACGCGAACCCAAAAGCATCTCTGGGTTAAACTGACGCCGTTTCTCACGGATGTGATATCAGAGGCCAAAGCCGCAGAGCGCGGGGGCGCTGAAGCGCTGGTGGTCGCGAATACCTATAAGGGCTTGTGGATAAGGGATGATGGATCAGAGTTTGTTGGAGGCCTATCTGGCCCCGCGATAATGCCCCTCAGCCTGTTTCTGGTTCGGGAGGTCTCAAAGGAAGTAAGCATTCCGGTCATTGGCGTAGGCGGCATAAGGAACGCGAGTGATGTTCGGCGTTATCTGAAAGCGGGTGCTGTGGCTGTCCAGGTTGGCACTGGGAACCTCGTTGATCCGGCGCGTATGTTTAGGATAATTGAGGAGTTATCTTGATAAATCCACGAGCCTATTCAGGTTCCGGCCCCTCAAACAGCGGCCTCCTCATCCTCCTGACAGGCATTCCATCGCTCCAGGTTCCCATGTATAACTGCTCAGGGGTTCCCCCGAGCGCGTAGTGCTTGTTCTTGCCGTAGAAAGCCGCATCCGTGAGTCCATCAAAGAGCTTCCACCATCCATACCAATCAAGCGCGTCCGTGTTCGCGTTTGACTTGCCGTAGAACCTCGTTATCAGGGTCGCCGCGCAACAACCCATTCCCGGTGGGCCAGCCAGAGCGGATATGTGATCGGCAAAAAGCGGCGGAAACCCGTGGTCATCCGATACAACAACGAGAAAATCCTTGTTTGAATCGGGAACCTGAACTGCCCTAGCGATCATATCCCTTGAAAGCCCCTCGCCCACGATAAAATCATCATCCCCAGCAACAGCCACCAGAAGGGTGTTCGGATGGATGCGCTCAGGCGCAAACTCGGCCAAGGGTTTCCCCCCTCCCTGAACTGACATCACTGCCTTTGGCCTGGGTAGGCCAAGGGAATCCCAATATGATGCTATGGCAAATGCCATCATCCCGCCGATTGAATGGCCCACAACCCCGAATCTTGAGGTATCAGGGATAACACCCAGGGAGGGCATTGTCTCCAAAGCTTTTCTGGTGGCCTCCGTTGCCTCCGAGAACATGTCTGGCCTCGGATGCAATGGGCTCCTCTGATACCTGGGGTATATTACCGCGTTCCCGCGCCTGGCAAGGTGCTCAAGCCAAGCTATGAACCCAACCGGGTCGACCTCAAGCCACCCGTGGAGAAATAGTATCACTGGAGCGGTATCGGGTTTTGGGCTGGATGGCAGGAATATCCAGAACGCCTTCTCGTCCTCCCCGAATTTCTTAACGGTATATGATTTGTGTGGGTAATCACTCCCACCAGGCCCAGACAAGGGTTGAGACGGGCCTGATATTGAAAGAAGGAACGCCACGAGCATACTGAAAATTATAATCCTTGCACTTAAACCAGAAGTAGGCCTTGGCGTAGTGTTTCAAAATTCCAGATCACCGAACCAAGGGCCCAGGGGTTTAAGGCGTTGTCTGAGCTCCAAGAGCTCCTTAGCTGTCTCCTCAGGGAGATATGGCAAGAGCCTCTTTAGGGGCCTCTGAGGCTGGTCATATACGCTCATCAGTCTGCCGCTTCTTGTTCTCACCTTGAGCATACTACGCCTCGTTGAGGTGGAGAGGTTTAGAAGCGGCTCGAGGCGGCCTGGTTCACCATCCCTTTTTGTAGCCATGGCATAGGGTATTCTGGCTCTCAGGGATATCATGGTTCTATCCTCCTTTGAGTATCTTGAAAAATCTTTGCTTCTCTTTATAGGAAACTCTCAGAAAGTAAATGCCGGATGCGGCTTTGTTCAGGCCAAAACAGAGGGAGTTTTTGCCCTTCCAGAGAGTTCCTTCAAACACATTCTCGGCTAACCTCCCAGAAGGATCGTAGGCCTTCACTGAGACCCAGCCCTCCTCAGGGAGGGTTATCACCAGGTTAAAATCGCTCCCTATGTTCCCCTTGAGATCCACGGCAAACTCAAACTCCGGCGGGTTCTCCGCGGAATCGGGATACTCCGGTAGGGGTTCAAGGGTGTCGCCGATATAGTGGAGGATGAGGAGGTCGCCCCTGTGTGTATAGGAATGCGTGGGAACCGCACAAAACACCCTTCCGCCTGACCAATCAATGGACCAGATCCATCTCCATGTATCACCCAGGTAATAACCCAGGGTGTTAACATTCAGGGGGTTTGATACATCGTGGACGGAGAAGAATAGAGCGTAAT
>JBDRYB010000016.1:0-42049 GCA_039803205.1 Caldifarciminota bacterium | reverse complement strand
TGATCTTTACCTTTGTCTTCCGAAAGAGGCCCGCGTCTCCCTTTCTGTTTATGACGGCTCGGGTCGCCTGACAGAGAACCTTTACGATGGTGTCCTTTCAGCAGGGGATCACGCCTTCAGCTTAAACACGGAAACCAAAGGCGTCTACCTGGCCGTTCTCAGGTTTGAAGGCCAGACGAAAACCCTTAAGGTAATAAGATGATCTTTCGGGCCGGCCGGAGAATATCTCTACCTCACCTCCCATTTCCCTACTCTGGCCAGCCCTTTGTGCATCGCAAAAAACAAAACCATAGGGAGGTTTTGTCATGACAGGATGTATCTTGACTATGTGCATGTTCAACCTGTGGGTCTGTGGCTCAGCGGTGAGGGCTGAGAATCTCGTGAGCAACCCCGTGGTGCTCACGCCTACCAGGGTATCTGGCGACTACAGGCCCTTCTATCTGCCCGGGGCTGAGACCCTCAAGGTTGATGATGGCGTGATGGCCGGCGAGGATATTATTGCTGGGGGTTATGAAATAATGGTAGCAATGCAGCTCCCAGTAAGCAAAGCTGGACAGATAACCACCCTGCTCTATTATCCTGGGAATGCCAATCAGGCCTATGCTCCATTGGACTGGTATGTCTGGAATGATGATGGAACAGGGGGTTCACCTGGCACGGTTCTGGCATCCGGACGCAAAACGGATTTGACCTATTACGCCTGGAATCCCATAGATGTCAGCGCTTACGGAATCAGCATCAATCCGGGCTATGTATATGTGGGGTGGAGCAACACGAATTTCGACTTGCTCTATTCTACGGGGTATGATGCTCACCAAGACGGCCACATATACTTCTATGGCCCTGATGGATGGTGGGAAGGCGCTTTCCGGGGCGACCTCATGATAAGGGCCGTGCTTCAGACAACGGATGTGGCCGAAGGTGAGGCGTCAAAACCTGTATCCTTCAGGGTGTATCCTAATCCCTCTGATGGCCTTGTGTCCTTCACGATATCAGGCGCTGAGAAGGGCATACTCTCCATCTACGACGCTTCTGGAAGGACAGTGCTTGAAACAGACTTCTACATGACTAAGAACGTGATCCTTGATCCCGGTGTATACTTCTATCTGCTCTCTGCTGGCGATCAGGCCTGTTCAGGCAGGCTGATGATAAGGTGAACAAATACCATGGGCCGGCCGGCAACATTGCATCGCACCTCCCTAAAACCCGGCCGGCCCATCTTGTTCTTGGAAACAAAAACCCTCAAGGAGGTTTCATCGTGCCAATCTTTTTCTTAACCACGAACATCCTGATGTCTTTGACCCTTTTCGCCAGGGCCTATGGTGGAACTAGCACCGATTACGCGGATTATCCCAACGCCATAGTCCAGACCACGGACGGGGGGTTTGCTATTGCTGGATACACGAGGAGTTTTGGCCAAAGTGATGGCAATTTCTTCGTCCTGAAGCTTGACCCGAACGGTGCGCTCCAATGGGCCAAGGGGTTCGGCGGAGCTACTTTGAAAAACGAACGCGCCTATTCCGTAATCCAAACCACGGATGGAGGTTATGTTATCGTGGGACGGACACAGAGCTATGGCGCTGGTCTGGATGATTTTCTCGTCCTGAAGATAAACTCGGACGGCTCCAACATCGTATGGGCAAAAACCTTTGGCGGGCCGGGCACTGATTATGGCTACTCAGTTGTCCAGACCACGGACGGCTATGCGGTTGCGGGTTCTACGCTGAGTTTTGGCGCAGGTGGGTACGATTTCCTTGTCCTTAAACTGGACTCGGATGGCGGCCTGGTCTGGGCAAAAACCTTCGGTGGAACGGGGGATGATGCCGCCTGGTGCGTAATCCAGGCCACGGATGGAGGTCTTGTTGTTGCAGGATATACGGGAAGCTTCGGTGCCGGGAGCCAGGATTTCCTCGTCCTGAAGCTGGATTCGGATGGCGGCCTGGACTGGGCAAAAACCTTTGGCGGCGCAGGTGGTGATTTTGCCTACTCCATAACCCAGACCGCGGATGGAGGTTATTTTGTCGGTGGATTCACGGGGAGCTTTGGCGTTGGGGTTCCGGATTTTCTCGTGGTCAAGCTGGACTCGGATGGCGGCCTGGAATGGACGAAGGCGTTCGGGGGAGAGAACTGGGACTATGCCTACTCGGTAACCCAGACCGCGGACGAAGGTTATGTTATTGCGGGTTCTACATTGAGTTTTGGCATAGGTCAGTATGATTGCCTCCTGGTCAAGATGGCCAAAGATGGCGCGTTCCAGTGGGCCAGAACATTTGGAGGAGCGGCTAACGATGAAGCTCACTCAGTAACCCGGACCACGGATGGAGGCTGTGTTGTAGCTGGATATACGGCCAACTTCGGCGCTGTAGGCCCTGATATCCTCGTTCTCAGGCTGGATTCTGAGGGTAACTATGCCGACTGCGTTCTGGAATGTTCTCCATTAACGACCGTTCCCGCCCTTGAAATATCCTCACCTATCGTGGGCGCGGATTGCTCTCCGGCAGTCAACATCCCGACCATGCAGATACTGGCAATAAACCCAACAGTGATAGAGGCGTGTGAGCCTGTTTACGAGGATGTTGGTGAGGTCGGCTCTGGCTCTCATGCCGGAATAACCTGCTTGTCCCTGGCCGGAGGTCTGCTTCTCATTTCTCCCGATGTCATGGACATAAGGCTCTATTCGGCAGATGGAAGGCTGGCCTACTTCGGAAAGCTTGAAAAGGGCCAGAACCGGATACCCCTTGATCAGGGGGTATATATCTGGAGTGTTGAGAATTACAAAGGCAAGGCGGTGGTGAGATGAGACCAAACAGCGGGCTGGCCAGAGGGTTAGAACGCCTCCTGGGAGGGCCTGGCCAGCCCGCGTTTTTTGGAAACGAGAATAAAACGGAGGTTTTGACATGACAGCATCTTTGATAAGCTTGCTGATCGGACAGGTTCTATTCGCAAGGGCATATGGAGGTGCTGATTACGACTATGTGGGTTCAATAGCTCAGAACCAGGATGGAGGCTATATAATAGCGGGCTCTACCTCCGGTTTTGGCGCGGGAGCCTATGATTGCCTCGTCTTAAAGATTGACTCGGATGGCACCATAGACTGGGCAAAAACCTTTGGAGGACAGAGTAATGATGGTGCTGTGTCCGTGATCAAAACAATGGATGGAGGTTATGCTGTTGCGGGAAGAACATGGAGTTTTGGCGCAGGTCTTTATGACTTTCTCGTCTTCAAGCTTGACCCCTCAGGTAACCTGTCTTGGGCGAAAACATTTGGAGGAACTGACGAGGAACGGGCCTATTCAATAGTCCAGACCCAGGATGGCGGTTATGCTGTGGCAGGGTTCACCTACAGCTTTGGCGCGGGCGAATGCGATTTCCTTGTTATAAGATTGGATGCGTCAGGAAACCTTTTGTGGGCAAAGACATTCGGAGGGCCCGGGACAATGGACGAAGAGAAGGCCTATTCAATAGTCCAGACCCAGGATGGGGGTTATGCTGTGGCAGGGTTCACCTACAGCTTTGGCGCGGGATGGGATTTTCTAGTTATTAAACTTGATGCATCAGGAAACCTATCCTGGGCAAAGAAATTTGGTGGAACGGACTACGAGGAAGCCTGGTCCATAATCCAGACCACGGATCAAGGATATGCAGTGGTTGGAAGGACATACAGTTTTGGAGCTGGGGATAATGATCTCTTGTTCGTTAAACTTGATCCCTCAGGGAACCTCTCCTTGGCGAAAACATTCGGAGGGACGCGTTGGGATGGGGCATACTCCATAATCCAGACAGTGGATGGGGGATATGCTGTTGCCGGCTACACAGAAAGCCTTGGCACAGGTGGTGATTTTTTGGTTCTCAAGCTAGATCCCTCCGGAAACCCCTCGTGGACAAGGACATTCGGGGGAACAAGCAGTGACCTTGCCAGCTCCGTGATACAGACTGCGGACGGAGGCTATGCTGTCGCTGGATACACATGGAGTTTTAGCGCTGGAATGGAGGATTTTTTTGTTTTGAGGCTTGACCGCAATGGGAATTATCCGGGATGCGTCCAGGAATCTTCCCTAACGGTGATGAGTCCCCCTCTGAACGCGATTTCGTCCCCTATCATAGTTAACGATGCATCCCCTTTAAGCTTGGACCCTGCAATCGCCATCACTGCATCCGCCTTAACAGTAAAAGATGCCTGCGCTTCTCAAGATGTAAAAGAGTTGAACCCCAAGAGCCCAAATCAAGGAATAACTTGTTCTTTTGTCCCCGGAGCAATGCTAGTTAATTCTCCTGATGCCATGCGGATAAAGATATACTCGCCTAATGGCCAAATACTTTATTCAGGGGAGATAAAAAAGGGCCAGAACCGGATACCTCTTGGGGCAGGAGCCTACATATGGATTGTGGGAACGATTGAAGGAAATTCTCCCGTTTATAAAGGCAAGGCAGTCGTAAAATAGTTGTTTAGCAGGAGTGGAGAGTTAAACTCAACTTTGACACCAAAACCCTGATTTTCTGGGTCTTATCCCTGGAAAACCGAGTAAAATCGTATGTGAGCTGAGGCCGCAACCGAGTGGTTGCCCGGCAGCGGCCCTGGCCTTTATAATTTCGCCAGAACGGAGAAAAGAAAGAGGAAGGTATGCCAAGAAGGAAGAAAGAGGAAAAGAGGGTTAATTTGTCCAGGCACGAACGAGATACGGGTTCGCCAGAGGTGCAAATAGCGGCCCTTACGGTCAGAATAAAGGCCATGACAGAGCACTTGAAACGCCACAGAAAGGATGTGCACTCCCGTTACAGCCTAATCAAAATGGCCGCGCGGAGGAGAAAGCTCCTCAAATATTTGAAGGAGAATGATTTCGCAAAATACAGGGAAGTGGTGCACTCTCTGGGACTCAGGGGGTAGATGAATGGATCCCGTAAAGCACTCCATCCCTATAGGGGAAAGAATTCTCAGTTTGGAAACGGGAACAATGGCCAGGAGCGCCGACGCATCGGTCCTGGTCAGCTATGGGGACACGGTTGCGCTCGTGGCCGTAACAACAAAACCGCCGGAGGAAAAAGTTGATTTCTTGCCCCTTCTTGTGGAATACAGGGAGCAGACATACGCGGCCGGAAAGATACCCGGAGGCTTCTTCAAGAGGGAGGGGAAGCCCCGTGACAGGGAAATACTCTACAGCAGGGCAATAGACCGAGGCATAAGGCCCCAGTTCCCGAAGGGAATGATGGACGAGGTTGAGATAATTGTCCTCCTTCTCTCCTACGACATGGAGAACCCTGGCCTTTTGCCGGGCATAATAGGCGCCTCGGCCGCGCTCTGCGCCTCAACCCTTCCGTTTCACGATCCCCTCGGAGCGGCAACGGTTGGCAGGATAGACGGCAAATTCGTTCTCAACCCAACCAATTCCCAGCTTGAGAAGAGCGATTTTGAACTATTGCTCGTTGGCAGGCCTGGTTCGGTTTCCATGATAGAGTTTGGAGGCAAGGAGATCCCTGAGCCAGAGCTCTGGTCAGCGATTGAGTTTGGCATGGAGGCTGTCGAACAAACATATCGTTTTCAGAAAGAGTTTCTCTCTTCCATCAGCATAGAAAAGAAGGAACCCACCGTGCTTCTGGTGCCTGAGGAGCTATCAAAGAGGATCGAAGAGCTATACCGTGAAAGGATCATGGAGGCCCTCCTCTCCAGGGGCAGGAATGAGAGATACAGGGCTTTGGAGAACCTCGCAAAAGAGGCTTGCGAGGCCCTTGCTGAGGAATTTCCGGATCAATCCGTTGAGATAACCAGCACCATAAACCAGCTCGCTGAGAGGCTGATGCGCGACTATGTGATCCGTGAGAAGAAGAGGGTTGATGGTAGGGGGCTTGATGAGCTTCGGCCGATAACCTGCCAGCTGGGGCTTTTGCCCAGAACCCACGGATCAGCGCTCTTCAGCAGGGGTGAAACCCAAGCCCTCGTTGTAACCACCCTCGGAACAGAAGAGGATGTCCAGCGCCTCACTGAGCTTGAATACTACGAGGAAAAGCGATTCATGCTCCACTACAACTTCCCGCCCTTCTCAACGGGCGAGGTCAGGGCAATGCGCGGCCCCGCGAGACGGGAGATAGGCCATGGCGCATTGGCCGAAAAAGCCCTTTCGGTCATGATCCCAGATACAGACAGGTTTCCATATATCATAAGGATAGTCTCTGATATAACCGAATCAAACGGCTCAACATCCATGGCGACCGTTTGCGGGGGCTCCCTTTCGCTCATGGACGCTGGGGTTCCAATAGATAGACATGTTGCGGGAATATCCGTCGGCCTGATAAAAGAAGGTGGGCAAAACCTGCTTTTGACTGACATCATCGGCCTTGAGGATCACTTTGGGGACATGGACTTCAAGGTCGCGGGAACAGAAAAGGGGGTGAACGCTATACAGCTCGATCTTAAGCTCCCAGGCCTTGAGCCAGAGGTTCTCAGGGCCGCTCTTGAAAGGGCAAGGGAAACTCGCATGACCATCCTGGATATAATGTCCTCAGCCATCCCGAGGCCGCGCCCAGAGCTCTCGCGCTACGCTCCAAAGGTTGTCTCCTTCCCAGTGCCCTACGACAAGATAGGGGACATAATAGGCTCCGGAGGCAGAACGATAAGGAGCATCCAGGATGCAACCGGGACCAAGATAGAGATAAACGATACCGAGAGCAGGGTGATGATAGCCGGGGATGACATGGAGAAGGTCCACGAGGCGAAACGCATAGTGGAATCCATAATTCGGGAGCCTGAAATAGGCGAGGTTTATCGGGCAAAAGTGGTGAAAATAACCCCCTTCGGCGCTTTCGTTGAGATAGCACCAAAGAAGGAGGCGCTCCTGCACATCTCTGATATAACCTGGGAGAGGATACCGTCGGTTGAGGATGTGCTCAAGGTTGGGGATGTGGTTGAGGTAAAGGTCACGGAGATAGACCCAGCTGGCAAGATAAAGGTCTCAAGAAAGGCCCTGCTTCCGAAGCCCAAAGACTTCAAGAGACGCTCGGAGAGTCCGAGGAGGCCGAGGGGGTAAATTGACTTGGAAAATCCCCCTTTTTGATGCGAATTTCGGCCCTGAAGAGGAAGAGGCCCTCATTAGTGTCATAAGAAGGGGGTGGGTATCTGCCGGGCCTGAGACCAAAGAATTTGAGCGAGAATTCTCGGAATTCCTCGGAGGCCCAGAGGTCGTTTTTCTCTCGTCCGGAACCGCCTCCATTCACCTCGCTTTAGCGGCTTTGAACATAGGCCCAGGGGATGAGGTGATAGCCCCTGGCTTCACATACATAGCGACATGCTCTCCGGTTCTCTGGCTAGGGGGGACATTGCGACTCGCTGACTCCTCATCCCTAAAAAACCCGAACATCTCTCCCGAAACCATTGAAGGCCTCGTGAACGAGAGAACCAAGGCAGTTATCTTCCTTCACTATGCTGGCTTTTCCGATGGTATATCCGAGATCGCTGAATTTTGCAGAAAAAGAGGGCTTTTTCTCGTGGAGGACGCGGCCCACACCCATGGCTCGGTCTCGGGCGGAAAAAAACCAGGCACATTTGGAAACATAGGGTGTTTCTCCTTTTTCGCCAATAAGAACATGACATCCGGGGAAGGCGGGGCGCTCGTAACATTTGACAGGGAGCTGGCCGAGAGGGTGAGGCGCATGAGCTCCCACGGAAGGACTGCCGCGGCCTGGGATAGGTTCAGGGATTCGAGGCTCAGGACATACGACATAACCGAAATGGGCTACAACTACAAGGCAACCGATATGCAGGCCGCCCTCGCTCGGGTGCAGCTCAGGAAATTGCCGGAGGCAAACCAGAAGCGGGTTGAGCTGGTGGGTTTATACAGAAAGCTCCTTTCGGATGTGCCTGGCCTCATAATCCCCTTCGATGATTACGAGAATTCAGCAAACTACATATTTCCGGTTGTGCTCCCTGAGGAAGCCGAGAGGCTCTCGGTTATGGAAGGGCTCGCTGAGGCGGGGATCCAGACATCGGTTCACTATCAAGCCGTCCACACATTCACATATTATAGGAGGCTGTTTCCGGACATAAGATTACCGGTTGCTGAGGAGCTTTCTCGTCGCGAGCTCAGCCTCCCCCTGTATCCGCATATGGGAAAAGAGAGCGTTAGGACCGTCGCGGAGAGGTTAAGGAAACTACTTAGGGTCGCACCATAGGTTCATCTCTTGCTTTTGCTTTATAATTTCCCCCTACCGGAGGATGAACATGTCTTGCATAAGAGAAGCAGTTATCGTTTCTGCGGTGAGGACGCCTATAGGCAAGCTCATGGGCGCGCTCAGTAGCCTTAGGCCTCAGGACCTCGGCGCCATCGCCATAAAGGAGTGCGTTGCTCGTTCAGGCGTTGATCCAAAGCTCATAGACGAGGTCATAATGGGCCAGGTGGTTCAGGCCGGCATGGGCCAATCCCCTGGAAGACAAGCCGCTCTGCTTGCTGGATTGCCCCCCTCAGTGAACGCCTTCACCATAAACAAGGTCTGTGGCTCCGGCCTGAAGGCCGTGATGCTCGCCGCGCAAGCAGTGAAGCTCGGGGATGCTGATTTTGTCGTGGCTGGAGGAATGGAGTCCATGAGCCAGTGCCCTCATGCGGCAAACCTTCGCTGGGGCGCGAAATACGGGGACATAGTTCTCAAAGATCTCATGATCTTTGATGGACTCACTTGCCCCGTTGGCATGGTCCACATGGGCGAGCTTGGTGAATACACGGCCGAGAAGAGCGGGATAACCCGCGAACAGCAGGACTGGCTTGCGGCAGAGAGCCACCGCAAGGCTGTTGAGGCTTGGAACAAGGGCTATTTCTCCGATGAGGTTGTCAAGGTTGAGATACCGCAGAAGAAGGGCGATCCCATAGTGGTTGAAAGGGACGAGGGCCCGAGGGCTGACACAACCGTTGAGGCGCTAGCAAAGCTCAAGCCTGCCTTCAAGAAGGACGGGACGATAACCCCAGGAAACGCTCCCGGCCTTAATGATGGTGCATCCGCGGTTTTGGTGACATCGGAGGAAAAGGCAAAGGAGCTGGGCCTACCCATAATGGCATACATAAGGGCATACGCCTCGCATTTCGTTGAGCCAAAGGATCTCTTCTACGCGCCAATAGGCGCTGTCAGAAAGGTGATGGAGAAGGTCGGCGCGAAGGGGCCGGATTACTTTGACCTCATAGAGGTCAACGAGGCTTTCGCGGCCCAGGTTCTAGCGGATCACAAGGAACTGCAGTGGGACTGGGAGCGCTACAATGTGCACGGCGGTGCGATCGCCCTCGGCCACCCGATAGGGGCCTCTGGAGCCCGCATACTGACAACCCTTCTTTACGCGCTCAAGCGCTACAACAAGCGGATAGGCCTTGCCTCGCTTTGCCTCGGAACAGGCGGAGCGGTCGCGATGGTCGTGGAAAGGCCGTAATCTAGAAATCCCACGGGTAGCCCCTGGTCCTTGCGCCAGGGGCTTTCAATTACATAAATAGCGAGGGGGTGTTCCATTTCCATATAATTTCTCCGTGGCCAAGAGGATCGGATTCGTGGCCGGCCCTTTGCTCTTTGCAGTTGTTCTCTCTTTGCCAATTCCAGGCCTTCCCCCTCATGGCAGAAAGGTTCTGGCTCTGGCTTCCTGGATGGCTGTATGGTGGATGACTGAGGCCGTGCCGATACCCGCGACCTCGCTTCTGCCTTTGGCCCTCCTCCCCCTAATGGGTGTAGTGAAGCTGACGGAAGCGGCTCTTGCCTATGCTGATCCCGTGGTCTTCCTGTTTCTCGGGGGCTTCATAATAGCGAGGGGTCTTGAGGTCTACGGATTGCACGAGCGCATGGCGATGCCTTTTCTCGCCATGGGCAGAAAGAGGCCCTGGCTGGTTCTTTTTGGCTTCATGCTCGCAACAGCGTTTGTTTCCATGTGGATGTCAAACACCGCGACCGTGATGATCCTGCTCCCGATAGCGCTGGCCGCTCTTTCACGGATCCACAACAAGCGCTTCGGCATAGCGCTCATGCTCGGACTCGCTTATTCTGCTTCCATAGGCGGAACGGCGACCCTGGTCGGAACACCACCCAACCTCGTCTTGGCCGGGCAACTGCCGAGGCTTTTCCCTGGGGCTGAGATAGGCTTTGCGAGGTGGATGGGCTTTGCTTTGCCATTCTCTCTTGTGCTTCTTGGTTTAGCGTGGCTTTACCTTTCTCTTTACTTCAAGGTCTTCAGGATCAGATCAGAGGAGCTTGCGATTCCAAGTGAGCCAAAAGGTCCGCTAACCCGTTCCCAGATATATGTGATTTTGGTCTTCGTTCTGGTGGCTTTCGGCTGGCTCACCAGGGAGGGGTTCTTTGGGGTTCCGGGCTGGGAGAACCTCCTCGGCCTCAAGGGCTACCTTGGGGATGCGAGCGTGGCAATCATCGGGGCTCTCGCCCTGCTTGGTATACCAGGCTCCTGGAAGAGGATGGCGCCTGTCCTCTCGTGGGAAAAGGGATCAGAGCTACCCTGGGGAATCCTCATCCTCTTTGGGGGCGGGCTTTCCCTCGCGAGCTCTTTCGGGAGCTCAGGGCTCTCTGAGTGGATCGCCCGCGGAGTTGTCAGCCTGAGAGGCCTTCCAGCTTGGCTAATGGTCTTTATTGTTGCGGGCGCCATATCGCTTCTGACGGAGCTGACATCAAACACAGCCGTAGCCGCGCTGGTAATCCCGCTTCTCGCCGGGGTTTCGCAGGGTGCTGGGCTTTCACCGTATACCTTGACCGTCCCTGCGGCGCTCGCCTCATCCTGCGCGTTCATGCTCCCCGTCGGCACGCCGCCGAACGCCATCGTGTATGGGACAGGGAGGTTCACGATAGGCCAGATGGTCAGGGTTGGCTTTGTCGTAAACCTCATCGCTGTCCTCCTGACAACCGCTCTTTCGGTCTGGGTCTTGCCCCTGGTGTTTAGGTGAAAGGCATGCATGGCACTGAACTCAAAAATAGAGGAATCCGCAATGCGGCCTTGCTAACCCATTGGGCCATCGGCGCTTATCCATGAGTTCTCTATGGCCAGAGCAAATTGGTGGTTGAAAGAGGGTATGGCGAACCCTTAAAATGTTCCCCCTATGAAAAGGATATGTTCTTTGATTTTCGTAGTTCTGGCTGGATGTGCTTCTACCAAATCAAAGAGCGGTTTTGAAACGGGAATTGGTTTCGGGCGACTGGGCGTCGGCATCGTTGATCACAACAACGCTGGTTTGATCTCTGCTCCACAACTTGATTTAGTTGATATTTCGCTTCTTCATAGAAAGAGCGGTTTCGGGGTTTCAGTTACCGGGATATCCAGATTGCCCATGAACACTTCCCCTGTTAATAAGGATTTAGTAGATTACGGGACAAAGCTTCCCGTAACGGTCTTCTGGATGCCTTTCGGGAGGGAGCCCGTGAGTCTCCCATCCTATTGGCGGAGGTCAAGCTTGTTTCTTCGGGCGAGCCCCTTTTATTTCTACGATCCGACGCCGAAAAAAGACTACGGCATGAGGCTAATAGGCGGAATTCATTCTCCCTTTCTCTGGCCCTTGTGTGCGGATGCCCTCGTCTCAGTGGACCGGAATCTTGAAGTGAAGCCATATGTGGGCCTCGGTGTAGACCCAACTATTTGGTATGGCGGAAAGATCATCCCGGATGAAGGGCAATTTACTACGGCTACTACCTCCTCGCTTCTTTTCGCCGGCCTCGGATGCATGTTGGTAACAGCCGCAATAGGGTTTGTTCTATTATTGCTTTGGGAACTCTCCCGAGAGACCTGGTGATTGGGTAGCCGGAAGAGGGGACGGTTCTAAACAGCCTGGAGCGAAAAAACGCAAATGATTAGCGTTCTGTTAAAGCAGTGAGGATTTTGAGGTCTTCAATAGACCACTACCCTCCTGGTTTGGTTAATGCCCCTGACGAAATAAACTCCTGGCCTCAATCTCAGTGCCTTCTCGCCCTGTAGGGCTTTCTCATAAGCAACCAGACACCCCTTCGCGTCATAGACCCTTATCTCCGAATAACCCGTGTCCCCCTTTATGATCAAGAGGCCACGAAGGCCGAGGACACTGAAAGAGCCTTGGCTTGCTGTTTCGTCATCTCCAACAGATGTCTCAACGCACGCCTTAACCATATAGACATCACCGAGCCAGGAATTATCGTTATAAACAACATATCCGCAGTTCTCTATTATGGTGATGTGGGGGAAGGCTGCGGCCTCACCAGCAGTCGCGTCCAAGGCAACATCCGTGTGCCAGGTCTGACCACCATCAAGGGAGTAGTCCATGTATATGTCCGAATCAGGGCCGGATAGCTCTCTCCACGCGATCATCACCAGGTTTCCGTTCGCGGATATGTCCAGTTCTGGCCATATCCCCTTGTGACCATCATCGGAGACCCTTATGGGGTCAGAGAGGAAAGAGTTTCCGCCGTCGGTTGACTTTCTGAAATAAATGACCGAATCAGTTGAGGCCCAAGCGTGATATGTCCAAGTGTTTGGCTGGGCACCGAGGATCTCCATGGATGTGTGTGAACCGGATGTCGCTGAGGCTATCTCCGTTGTGTATCCCAGAGGGGTTACGGCTCTCAGCCCAGTTATCCAACTCGTGGCCTCTGTCGGGAATGGGACCTGGGGCCTCGCCAAGTAGATTCGTGCGTTTGATGAGTTCGTGTATTGGAGATATATGTATCCGAGGCTGTCCATGCGCATGACTGGCCTCCTGCAATCTGCGGCTATCACATCAAAATCATAGTATCCCATGGTATTAAAGCAGTTCCACTGGCCGCATTCCCTGTATGAATAATCCACATAGATCCAGTTAAGGGTATTGGGGTCTTGGCTGAGCCAAGCCGAGTAGACTGTATCCCCCCCGTTGGATACAGCGACAGTAGGATACCAGCGGTTGACCGTGTTGCCATCATATTCTTGGTAGAAATCCGATGTTCTATCTGCCAGCTCCACTGATGTCGCGTCGCGTCGCCTCGTCACATATATGACCGAAGCGAATGTTGTTGAAAAGAGGTTCCAAGTCATGTATCCGAGGCCGCCGCCCTTTGAAAGCGAGCAATGCCTCTTGGTCTGGCTTGTCCAGCCTATTCCGGCCATGTCCGTCCATGTCGCGCCGCGGTCAGTTGAATATAGCAATTTCGCGAGGTCCCCGTCGTTCCTGGATTCAAAACCCACATACAGCTCTTGTCCGGTTGGCCCTTTGTCTATTGCTATTATCCCCCTCTCGCCGTTCAGGAGAGCCTCGTTTGTGGGGTGGTCGTAGATCTTTACCCTGGGATATACGACGACTGTATCCTCAGCAAAAAGCAGGAGACAGAGATTCCAAATCATGTTCACCACTCCTTTATGGTGATATGATAAAGGAATCTGCCGAAGGTGATCAAGGTCAGTGGTTCAGTCTCTCAGGTGGCAATTTGTGGGGGATCTGGGTTATAATTTTGATCTTATGAGAAGAATCCTTTTTATTCTAACGGGATTGGTGATGTTGACAGCCTGCGGCAAGAAGGGTCAGTCTGGGACCTCCCCTGCGCCCACGAGCACCAAGGGGGTTTCTGAGACCGAGGGATACACCGCGCTTGAAGAAACAAAGCCCGGCCAAATCGGAGCCGGTGCCCAGAATCCAACTCTCACAACGAGCTCAGGTGAAATAAAGCTCCCTGAGCGCATGGTCGCATACACGGTCATTTGGGAGATGGAAACAGAGAAGTTCAATGATGTCGCTGACAGGATAGTCAGCGTTCCGGAGAAATACGGGGGCTACATAGTCTCATCAAACATATACAAAACAGAGAATTCTGCCTGGACAGCGGATATAATAATGAAGGTCCCTTCCGATAGGCTCAAGGAGGCCGAGGAAGAGATAAAGGGAATCAAGGAAGCAGAGGTCATCACATACAACAAGACGAGTCAGGATATTACTGAAGAATACCTGGATCTCTCGATAAGGCTTGAGAACAAGCGCCGCCTCCTTGAAAGGATGCGCTCTCTCCTTCTTAAAGCCAATTCGGTCCGTGAGGCCATGGAGGTTGAGAACGAGATAGCCCGCATAACTGAGGAGATAGAACGCATGGAGGGGCGCATGAGGTTCCTGCAGAGCATAACCTCGTATTCGCAGATCCAGATAACCCTACACGAGCCTTATCCAACCCCCCTTGGCCAAGAGGGCGGCCCCCTGAAGATAATGAAAAAGAGCTTTGAGGTTGCCGCAACCCTGTTCACATATGTTACAGCGGCTATGGTCGTTATAGCCGGAGGGCTCCTGCCCCTCGTTATACTGGCCTTGATAATCTGGCTCATCATCTGGGGCATAATAAGGTCAAGGAGGGCCAAAAGGGCAAAGGCCTCCGGATAGTTGGCTCTCAAATGGGTTGATAAAGCCTCAATATGGGTCCTTGTGGCCAGGGATGATTAGGCTCGGAGAATACTCAGATATGAGGGCCTCGGTCTCTCGCTCCCCAGCGTCCCCGGTTATCAGAACCCTGCCTTTTTCGGTCTCAACAAGGACAGAGATTGAACCATGGGTGTGGCCAGGGGTATGAAACAACCTTATGCCATCAGCAAGATCAAGGGCCTCACCCTTCATCAGCTTTACAGTCATACCATCAGAAACATAATCAATCCATGTCCGCGGGTGGCACGAAAGCTCGGCCTCGTGGAATAGCAGTCTTTTGCCCCTGAAAATGAGGTTCGCGCCAGCGTGATCCGTGTGGAGGTGGGTGTTTATGACCACATCAATATCACGAGGGGAAAGCCCCCGAAACGACAGAGCTACTGCGGGTAGCCTTCCCACATAGAAGGGCCCGGGATCAATGATTATCTTTTTTCCGGCCAAAACCAGAACGGTGTTCGGGATGAGGATGAGGCCGGCCCCGGCCGGAAGGTCCTGGCCAGGTTCCCATTCCCAGGGTATCCAACCCTCCCTTGTCAACCTCGCGAGAAATTCCTTGTGGGGAATGAGGATTTCAAGGGTGGGGGGATTCATCTCATTATGTCTGATATTAGTTCCTGAAAACCTCGTGTGTTAACGAAAAAGCTTCTTGGGTGGTTCGAAAGTTTTCTTTCTATATCATTCCTAATCTTGCTATATTTTGTCCTCCTGTTTGAACCCGATTGTATCAAGCGATTGAAAAATATGCCATCCACGAATGATATGTAATGAACACCTTTGTCCTCTTGGTCTATAAAATCTACAAGCTCGCTGGCTGATTTATTCTGTGCGCCACCGGATTCTTTTAGATGTTTGGCTTCAATTACAAACCAACTCGTGCCATGCCTAAAAAGAACATCAGGATTCTTACCCTGGTGTCTTTCAGCAAATTGATATCTTGCACCGGTGTATTCCCTAATATCCTCTACACTCGGCTCCTTTTTTATCTCTCTGATGCCGGCTTCCTTGAGTATGGCAATGATTTTGGCATTGGCCAGTCCACCTGTAGCCCTGATGGCCCCGTAATCCCGCAGGACCTGAGCGGTTATGTCAGAATACTCCAGCCTTCTTCTTTTGTAAGCTTCCTCTCTGAAATTCAAGTAGTAGTTCAAAGCCTGTTTCATGAACTCAATGAGTTCGTTCTCGGGTAAATCTCGTGCTGCTGTCATTGAAAAATCCAAAACCTTGAAGAAGGCGGAAAATTCGGACAAATTACCCCCTTTACCAAAAACCATCTCCTTAAGCTCATTTAATATCTGCCTTGGGACATCCAATTTACGGGAGCGAAGGGCCGAGTAGGTAACTACTAAGTCCCTTATCTTGTGAATCCTCTCTATTGTTACCTCATCATCAAAAATCAATTTTTCTGGGTGGTGAAAGTAATGGGGATCCAAAAGAGGCTCAGGGTTTTCTAAAGAGATCCGCCAATAATGAAGGTTTTTCCTTAGAGGCATGCTCGTCTCCTTTGGATTTGTAGGTAGATATAAGAGCCTTTACTTGTTTTAGGCCTAAGTATTTCCTGGTGTATGTAGCGTCCGAATACTTAAAGGTAGTCATAAACTCGCTATCAGTCTCAGTCCTCAAAGCCTCAAGTGATGAATTAAAATATTCTGCTAATTCAAGTTGTTCCTCCTCAGAGAGCTCCGGTTCAAAGAAAAGCTGGATTGGATGAGTTCTAAAAGTAAAGCGTGTAACCACAATTCCGTCTGCATCAAAAACCTTCTTTATTTCATAAAGGCCAGCCCTCTCCTGGCTTCCAGTATCAACTGTGCGCACGAAAAGAATGTTCGTTTTAACCTTACGGAAAAGAGCATCATCAACAGAAAATTCAAGTATTCTATATTTGCCTGCCTCATAGGTATTGGCGTCAACAAGCCTGAGCCTATTGGGCCCTGGATGTCTGGTAACTTCATCCATCATTAAGTAAAACTTTACCTTTGGGGCGCGAGGATTTCTATTCTTTTCTACAAATTCATCAAATTCAGTGCCAGCTCGGTATCTAAACCGTGGATTTAATTTGTATCGTCTCTCCTGATTGCCGCAAGGGCCTATTTTAAGCGCTGTAAATTCCTGAATTTCTTTGGAAGGAGCCTTTTTCTTCTTGAAAAAGAAAATGCCTACATTAGTTCCGGTGTGGTGAAATATTCGGGTTTCAAACAGGAAAGCCTTCTCAATCTGATAAAAGAGCAAAAGATCTTCTCTTATTTTGTTGGCCACCGCGTCACCATAAAGAAAGTTAGTGGGAATTATGTATATAAATTCCTCTAAACCAGCGCGCATATCATTAGCAAGAGCTATCTGATAGAGATCCTGATAGCCGTCGTTATTGCCCTGGAAATATCTGAGGTGCTCTTTGGCTTTCTTGGCGATGTATCCCAGATAAAGATATGGAGGATTAGTTATGTGAACCACAGACAGCTTGCCAAACATTTCCGTGGGGTAATCAAATAGAGTATCTCTAACCATTATTCTTTTTTGGGCTATACTTCTGGAGATTCCCAACTCTACAGCCTTATTAATGGCCTTTTCTACCTGCTCTGCCTGAACATCAAACATAAGCACATGATCAGCGAAGAACGCGTTTCTCTTTGAAGGCTCTACAGCTTTGACTAAGGGATATATCAAACTGCCCTCACCACAAAATAAATCCACCCACAAGCGATCCCAAAGGAAATTTGCTATGTATGGCAGGATATACTCCTCACAAATCCGATCTGGGGTTAGATGCTCCCCATAAAACCGCCTTTTGTTCTTCATTTCCCCTCAATCCCTTCCCTTAACTTCTTGACCTCGTCCCAAACCCCTGGGCCAAGGATCTCCTCAGGGGTTCTCGATCGCTCCCAGACATAGTTGAATGTATCGGAGAGAGCAATAGCGATGTCCTCGTGATCTATAAAGAAATAGGTATATGAGGAACGCAGGGGGTCTTGCAGGGCAAAGAAAACCAGCTTGGTATCAAATATCGCGGCCTTTATGGGAACGCGGTCAGTAAAACGCACCTCCTCGCCAGCCGCCATCCCGAGCTTAATGAAGAAGGCGAATGTCTCGTCAACCGTGGAAATCTCGTAGATTCCCCTGTATTGGACCCCGCGCTTGGAAGCCGCTAGCTGGGTCTCAACATTCTCGTCCGGAGGAACCGAGTATGGAGGCCTCATGAAGGCCCAAACCCTTTCTTTGGCCTTATTCTGCGCCTCAGCGAATATGAGCCCAACATAAGAGGGGTCTTTCGCTATCTTTATGTAATCAAGGAAATCCTCATCCTGAGTAGCTGGGTTATAGAGGTATGAGAGCTCGCGGGACAGCTCCTCCGCTACCTTCTCGCGCTCCCTGAGGAGGTTCTCCATCCTGTTTCTCTCCTTTTGCAAGAAGCTCTCAAGCCCGGTCTGGGGAGCGGCTGGACCAAACCTCTTGGTCTTGCCAGGAACTATGTAGACCAAACCCTTCTCAACGAGCCTCTCAAGTATGTCATATACCCTTTGAATGGGTATCCTTGCGAGCTTTGACGCGCCGGGCGCTGACATTACCCCTCCCTCAATCAGCGCGAGATAGACCTTGGACTCGTATTCGTTCAGGCCCATGTCCTCCAATTGCCTTATCAGCTTATCCTTGTCTTTAACCACACTAAATTATAAAATCTGATTAGGTCCCGGATCAAATTGCGCGCTAAAGCGATCTTGGATTAAAATTTGCGAGAGGAGGTTTTTTATGCTTTTACTCATAATCCTATCCCAGTTCCCAAACATAAAGGTCAACCAGGGCCCAGGCTACTACGGAACGCTCGGGACCGGCCCAACCTTTGGCTCCGGCGGGCGCACATCCTTTGCTTTTGGAGGAGCCTATTATCTGGTCTGGATGGAGGAGATGTCCGGAGAGGACTCGGATATCATGTTCTCCATGAGCACGAATGGGGGGAACACCTGGTCAACGCCAACTCGGGTTGATGACGCTGGCCCTACAGACACATCGGATCAGCAGTATCCATCAATATATGTCCAGGAGGACGGCACAATATATGTCGCATACAGGGATTGGGGAACTGGTTACGCATCGGTTAAGGTCGCAAGGAGCACTGATAACGGAGCCAACTGGCAGGTTCATCCTGTTGACGCGGTCGTCTCAAACCACAACTTGCCATCGGTCTGGGCGAGAAGGGACACGGTGTTCCTGGCTTGGCAGGATGACAGATTCGGGGACTTTGATATACTATTTTCTCTGAGCTCGGACGGAGGCGCGAGCTGGTCAAGCCCTGTCCGGGTCAACGATGTTGCGACAGGATTGCAGAGGGAACCGACGCTCGGCGTTCACGAGAACTGGGTCTTCGTCGCGTGGTCTGATTTCAGAAACTCAGGGACGACCGAGTGGGACATATATTTCTCAAGGAGCTCTGATTTCGGGGCCAGCTGGGAAACTAATCAGCGCCTGAACGACGATGGGACGAGCGAATGGCAGATTCAACCTTCCCTTGATGTGCGAGAGCTTTACGGCCCGACAGAGGTATTCGTCGCTTGGGTTGACGGGAGAAGCATGACGCCCTGGCATGTCTACATAACCAGGAGCACAGATTACGGTGCGAGCTGGGCCCAGAATGTAAAGGTTGATGACCTAACGAGCGAACCGATAGGCGGCGCAACAAAGCCCTCTGTGTGGGCAAAGGACTGGGTAACCCATGTCACCTGGCACGACGAGCGTGAAGGAACATATCACATATACTATGATTTTGATTGCTTCGGGGGGCTCGCGTTCGCGGAGGACATAAGGGTTGATTGGGGTTCCGGTGACAGCAAGGTCGCGCCAACCGTTGCTGGACTCGATGGCTGGCCCCTAGTCGCGTGGAGCGACAACAGGCGAACAGGAACCTTGGTCTACGATGTCTACGCTGGCTCCACATATCTTTGCGACGATGTGAGGGAGCTTTTTGCCGCGGACTATCCCTCGTTCTTCTGGGACGGGAGGAGATTCCTGGAGGTTTCATGGCCCGGTAAGGAGTTCAGCCTCTCAATATACGACCCCGCTGGCCGCGCCCTGATAAAGGAGAACCTATCCGAGAGAGGCCGACTGGACCTCGCCGGTCTGGTGCCGGGGGTATACCTGGCCACGGCTGGGAGGAGAACCCTCAGACTCGTGAAGGTGTTCTGAGCCCTTGTTCTCCGGAAATCAGAGAAAGGCCCCTGCCTCAACTGGAAACCCGGAACTCGCAACTAATATAATTTGCTCATGCGGAAGGATAGGGGCTGGAACGAGCTCAGACCAATAAGCATACAGTCGGATTACCTGAAGGACCCGGAGGGCAGTTGCCTTGTAAAATACGGAAATACCTGGGTTCTATGCACAGCGACGCTCTCTATGGGGGTGCCCCAGTGGCTTTCTGGAGGGGGCCAGGGGTGGATAACCGCTGAATACGCGCTGTTGCCAAGGTCTGTCCCTGAGAGAAAGGAGCGCAGGCTCGGTGGGAGGGAAAAGGAAATAGCCCGAATGATAGGGAGGTCTCTGAGGGCAGGGGTTGATCTCAAGGCACTTGATGGCTTCACGATCACAGTAGACTGCGATGTCATCCAGGCAGACGGAGGGACCAGGTCTGCCGCGGTGACAGGGGGGTTCGTCGCTCTGGTGAGGGCCCTTGAGCACATGAGAAAAACCGGAATACTTGAGAGGCTTCCGGTTAGGGAATTCCTCGCTGGGGTTTCGGTTGCCCTGGTTGGCAAACAATTGTTTCTGGATCCCGATTACAACGAGGATATGAAGGCGGCCGTTGATGCAAATATCGTCATATCTGAGAAAGGGAACATAGCGGAATTGCAAATGAGCTCAGAGGAGGGGCTCATGGAGCCCGGGATCGTGGGAAAGATGATTGAGATAGCAACGCCGGCCGCTATTGAAATAACGAGGATGCAAAAGGAGGCTTTGAAGAGATGAACGCCATAAAGCTTGAAAAGAAGGGCAAGATAGCCATACTGAGAATGTCCAGGCCAGAGAAGTTGAACGCCATGGACGCTGGTGTTCTGGACGAGCTAGAGGAGCTGGTTGACGAGATAAACCGCGACCCAGAGGTAATCGCTGTAATAATCACCGGAGAGGGGAAAGCCTTTGTTGCCGGGGCTGACATCTCGGAGCTCGCGACCCTGAACGGAAGGACCGGTTACGAGAAGATGCGCCGGGGCCAGTCTCTTTTTGACAAGATAGAACGATCCCCGAAGGTCTGGATAGCCGCGATAAACGGGTTCGCTCTTGGCGGAGGCCTTGAGCTCGCTCTATCCTGTGACATACGCCTTGCTTCCGAGACGGCGAAAATGGGTCAACCAGAGGTCAATCTTGGGATAATCCCTGGCTACGGAGGCACACAGAGGCTCGTGCGTTCCGTTGGGCTTGGCTGGGCCAAATACATGATCCTCTCTGGAAGGATGATAACGGCCTCAGAGGCCATGTCTATGGGCCTCGTCCAGGGAGCGTATCCGGCCGAAGAGCTGATGGCGAAGGCGGAGGAGCTTGCTGGCGAGATAGCGAGCAAGGGGCCCCTTGCCCTGGCCTCGGCAAAGCGTTCGGTATACAACGCCGTGAACATGCCCATGAACGAGGGACTCGAAGAGGAGGCTCGCCTATTCGGCGAATTATGCGAGACAGCAGACTCAAAAGAGGGATTGACCGCGTTCTTGGAGAAAAGGAAGGCAGAGTTCAAAGGGCAGTAGGCTGGATAGTCGGGATAATATTCTTCCTGTTACTCGCCGCCTTTTTCATCTGGGTTCTCTTCTTCGCTGGTGATGTTTCGGGTTTCGTGAAGAACCTGGGGCCGTGGGGTCCTCTTTTCATAATCTTTTTTCACATCGCGCAGATAGTCTTCGCGCCTGTCCCCGGCCATGTTATCCCCCTAACATCAGGCTATCTATACGGGTTTTTCTGGGGGGCGGTCTATGACGCTGTGGGTCTAGTTGTGGGGGCCCTGGCGGTGTATCTCATTGGCCTTAAGCTGGGGAGGCCCGTTGTAGCAAAGCTCGTTGGCCCGGATAACCTGGATAAGGCCGAAAGATACATATCCGGCAAGAGGATCCTCCTGGTTTTCATAGCCTTTGCCCTTCCAGGCCTCCCAAAGGACGCCATGTGCTACGCCTGTGGAATACTAAAGGTCCCATTCAAGCATTACCTCCTCATACTCCTCGGAATAAGGATCCCAGGCGACCTCTTCGTCATCCTCTGGGGCGGCGGTTTCAGGTTCTTTGATGCAAAGACACTGATCTGGGGGGGAATAGCATCCATAATAGGCATAGCCCTATTCTGGGCAGTTGGCCTCTGGATAAAGAGGAGGTGGTTTGACGAGAAGAAAGCATGAGCGACAAGGATGATCCCCCTCCGCGAATCCCTTTTCATCCTGCTGATGACGGCTGGAATCCTCTCCGGCGCGCTGGCTACCTCAAGATGGCTCAGGGGGGCTGAAAAACTCCTGGCCGGAGCAATCCTTTTCCTCTCCGAGAACATACTCTCGGTCGTGATCCTGGGTTTCCTGGGGTTTTTGAAACCGTGGGCCCTCGCGACCACCCTAATGGGCTTCATCGTGGGGCACACCTTGTTCGCTCTGAGAACACGAGGGATCGGCCCCTGCTCCCTGGCGCCCAAATCCCGGCTAAAACCAGGAACGAAAAGCGGACTCAATGTATTCCTCTGGGTGATCGCTGGGGCATGGTTTGCCTTTCTGGCAGTGGAGGCCTGGGTTATGCCACCCAGGGGTTGGGATAGCCTCAGCTATCACTTAACCAATCCCCTTTATTGGCTCCAGGAAGGGAAAATAGCCCTACTCCCCTACTCTATACTAAAGGAAAACGCAGGGTTCGCTTATCCCGCAAACGGGGAAACCCTCTACCTCCTCCAATTGGGGATAACCGGCGCGCAGAGGTTCTTGGGATTCTCGCCCCTTATATACACCATGCTTTGTTTCCCCGCATTGAAACTCCTATCCCGGGATGATGGGTCAATCGCCTTCTTTCTCATGTTTCTGAGCCCGCTTGGCCTGGCTCAGGCCATAACGAACTACATAGACTGGGGGTTCTGCTTCTGGTATCTCGGGGCAACCGGTTTCCTCTGGGGCTACTGGAAGCATGGGGGGCGGGCGAGGCTAATTTTGGCATTAATCGCGCTATCAGCCCTCGCGGGCGTTAAGTATACTGGTCTCGTGTTCTACATTATATTCACCCTCATCCTGATCATCCTTGGTTTTAAGAAACGCAATGCTCTGGCGCTAATTACAACGATCGGGCTTTCGTTGTGCCTGTGGCTCCCATGGTATATCAGGAACTGGATTGTTTTGGGAAACCCAGCCTTTGACATGTGCATCAAGCTAGGGCCTTGGGTCATCTTCCAAGGCAAAGTTTCGCCATATGCATACGGTTACCAGTATCTCGCGACGATCAATCAGGTAATCGTTTTTCCCTTCAGGGATATTGGCCTCGGGACATACGAGGGCGGATCAGGACCCCTATTCTGGCTCGTTGGACTGCCCCTGGCCCTTCTGTTCATGCTAAAGGACGCGGTGAAAATGGATTGGCCCTCTGTCTTCGTTTGGGCACAGGCGCCTCTGTTCCTCTGCCTTTTCGCTACAATACCCGGCTACATCCATCCCGGAGAGCTCAGGCTCATTATGCCCCTCCTTGCAATCGGGTTTCTCGCCCTCGCGAGGGCATGGCGCTTGGCTGGGAGGCCATGGATGGTCTCATCGGTAATCATCCTTTCCGTCCTCTTTCAATCACTGGGCGCTCTTCAGCTAGGCGAGCACAGGGTGTTCCCCAAGGCTCTGAAAGATTACCTCACAGGAAAACGAGTTAGCCTCATGTCATATTACTCTTACCAGTTTCCGGAATCCGTCAGATGGGCCGAGTTGGACGGCCGGGGAACAACCATCTTGGCTGAGGACAAGTTCGGGCTTTTCGCGCCATTGTTCGGGTCAAGATTGCAGAACAAGGTTGAGTTCAGGTGAGGCACGAGCGCTCCCCCCTGCCCTATAATTTCTCCCTGATGGAAAAACCCCAGGAATATCAGGTTCGTCTAGAAAAGCTGCGGGAGCTCCGTGATATGGGAATAAACCCGTATCCCCACTCCTTCAGCAGGACTCACCTGGCGAGGGAGGTCCACGAGCGCTACGAGGAGCTTGCGGGGAAAGAGACGAGGCTCGCCGGCAGGCTTTTGGTTAAGCGCAGGTTCGGCAAGATACTGTTCGCGCACATCAGGGACGAGTCCGGCGAGGTTCAGATATACCTTGACGCTGAAACAGAGCCCCTGATCCGGGGAGAGAACCCGGTTAGGTTCTTTGACAGATTCTTTGACCCTGGGGACTTCGTTGGAATAACGGGAACCCCTTTTAAGACCAAGACGGGAGAAAAAACGATTAAGGTAAAAAGATACGAAATGCTGGCCAAGTCCCTCCTCCCTCTCCCTGAGAAGTGGCACGGGGTCAGGGACCCCGAGCTCGCCTACAGGGACAGGCCTCTGTTCCTAATAGCCAACCCCGATGAGAAGGCCGTTTTTCTCAGAAGGGCAAAGATAATTCAAATAGTCAGGGATTTCTTTCACGAGAAGGGCTTTGTTGAGTTTGAAACCCCAGCGCTCCAACCCCTTTACGGCGGCGCGGCCGCAAGGCCCTTTAGGACCCGGAGCTGGGCCCTGGACGCTGAGCTGTTCCTGCGGATAGCGGACGAGCTATACCTCAAGCGGCTTCTCGTCGCTGGATACGAGCGGGTTTTTGAGATCTGCAAGGATTTCAGGAACGAGGGAATAGACAGAACCCATTACCCTGAGTTCACCATGCTTGAAGCCTACGCCTCCTTCTGGGATTACAACGACATGATGGAGCTGGCCGAGGAGCTCCTGAACCGCCTGGCTCTGGAGCTAACTGGTTCGGAAACCGTGCAATACCAGGGCAAAATTCTCTCGTTCAGAAGGCCCTTCAAGAGGCTTGATTACACGACCGCGCTCTCTGAGATCCTGGGAATAGATGTTATGAGCGCGTCTGATGCGGAGATAATGGAGGTAGCAGAGAGATACGGGGTTGAGAATCCCAAAACTCTTCACAGGGCAAAGCTCATAGACAAGCTTTTTGACATCGCAGTTGGCGAGCGCATAACTGATCCAACATTTGTCCTTGATCACCCCCGGATAATGAGCCCTTTGGCAAAACCCCACAGGGCGAGGGATGGCCTCGTTGAGCGATTTGAGCTCTTCGTCATGGGAACCGAAATAGCGAACTCGTTCACTGAGCTAAATGATCCCTTGATCCAGCGCGAGAACATGGAACGAGACGCGGCTCTCAGGGATGAGGAACTCCCATCGGAGGTTGACGAGGAGTTTCTGACAGCCCTGGAAAGGGGAATGCCGCCAACAGGAGGAATAGGTATAGGAATGGATAGGCTGACTATGATATTCACCGATAAGCCATCCATAAGGGATGTGATAGCCTTCCCTCAGCTGAGGCCGAAATGAACCGCGCTGAGCTCCTCATTGTTTGGAAATACCTGAAGGCAACCAGGAGAGGGGTTCTATCCTTCTTCTCGTCGTTCGCTGTTCTGGGAATAGGCCTCGGAGTCGCATCGCTCATAGTTGTAATAGGAGTAATGTCAGGGTTTCAGGAGGAGCTCAAGAAGCGCATACTTGGGTTCAACCCTCACCTCGTCGTCATACCATACCTCGGGGACATGCCGAACGCTGATTCGGTCGCCAAAAGGATAACAGGGGTAAAGGGGATCAAGGGCGCTAGCCCTTACATATTCACAAAGCTCATAGTGAAGCGAAAGAGCGTTGCCGATGGCATCGTGGTCAAGGGGGTGATACCTGGTTCTAGCGTTGGCCTTGAGGACATCTCAAAGCACATAAAGTTCGGGAGCTTTGACCTTGAGGGGAGGCAGGTGGTCCTCGGAATAGGGCTCGCCCAGCGCCTAGGGGCTTTCGTGGGAGACACGGTCATATTCTACGGCGGAACCGAAGCAACCCCAATAGGCCCTGCTTTCAGGACGAGGGCATTCGTGGTATCGGGGGTCTTTGATGCCGGGCTTTTTGATTATAACGAGAACCTCGCCTTCATGAACGCCCGCGAGCTCATGCAGCTCGCCAACATGAAGGGAACCACAGGGGTTGAGGTCCTGGTTGATGACCCGTATAACGCGCAGGCATACGCTAAAAGGATAAACGAGGCCCTCGGAGGCGAGTTCAGGGTCCTCTCCTGGATACAGATGAACTACTCTCTTTTTTCCGCTCTTAAGCTGGAGAAGCTGGCCATGTATATCATCCTTGTTCTCATAGTCCTGGTCGCGGCGTTCAACATAATAACCACCTTGACAACCCTGGCTGTGGAAAAAACCTGGGAAATAGGCGTTCTCAGGTCAATAGGGATGACCAGGAGGTCTGTTTCTAGGATATTCATAATCCTAGGGCTTCTACTTGGGGTTTTGGGCACCGGCCTCGGCACAGGGGTTGGTCTCGGAATAGCCTGGGTCATTGAGCGGTTCCAGATAATAAAGCTCCCGCCGGATGTCTATTTCATAGACAGGCTGCCCGTCCTCGTTCAGGTCTCGGATGTGGCCTATATAATAATAGCCGCTCTGGCAATAGCGTTCGGCGCGGCGCTCATCCCAGCGATGAGGACCGCGAGGCTCCAGCCAGCCCAAGCAATAACAAAGGGAAGATGAGCGAACTTTTGATAGCAAAAGGTATAACAAAGGTCTACAAGGGGCCGCACGAGGAGCTAACGGTTCTCAATGGGCTCGATCTCACGGTGAACTTCGGAGAATTCGTCGGGATAACGGGGCCTTCTGGATCCGGCAAGACAACCCTCCTCAACATACTCGGAACCCTTGATGTGCCCACATCAGGAGAGGTTAGGCTCGGCCAAAAAGCATATTCATCCATGTCCGACCAAGAGCTCTCGGATTTCAGGGCCAACGAGATAGGTTTCATATTCCAATTTCACCATCTCCTCCCTGACCTCACCGCTCTCGAGAATGTCATGCTTCCGGGGCTCCTAACCAAGAGGCCCAAAAAGGAGATAGCGGAAAGGGCAACCGCTCTCCTTGAGGCTGTTGGCATAGCCGAAAGGGCGCACCACATCCCAAAGGAGCTATCGGGGGGCGAGAGTCAGCGAGTCGCGATAGCAAGGGCGCTCGTGAACAACCCGTCTCTGGTGCTCGCGGATGAGCCGACCGGCAACCTTGACAAGGCTTCCGGCCTGAAGCTCATGGAGCTACTTTCATCGCTGAACCGCATCCAGTCCCTCACGATAATAATGGTCACCCATAACGAGGCCTTCATCCCGTTCTTCACCAATTCCTATAGGCTTGAGGATGGGAGGCTCCGGCCCGTTAAGTAATCTATCAAGGGTTGTGAAACCAAAGGGACCACATCAGGCAAGAGATGGGGCATGAGGTTGCCCATGGCCTTGGGCACGAGATCCGGCATCTGCTCTGCCATGAACTCAGGCATGGGGACCCGTTTAGCCATCAGCTCAATCATGGTTGGGGTGAGTTTCGGCATCATCATGGGCAGGAGTATGGGGAATAGGACGGGGAACAGGGGCTTCATCGCTTTGAGCAAGCCGCGCCCCACGGGGCCAAGCTTGCCAATAAACCGCATCATCCTTCCCATGCCAAATGGCATAGCATCAACCATCTGAGGGAACATCTCAGTCATGAGAGCGGCCATGTTGTGGGGCTTCATCAGCATTATCATGGCCTCAAATGTCGCCCAGGAAGAGAGCAGGTAATCCCTGTCCTCTTTCACATCATAGCCCTTTGCCCTCGCGAGGAATGTTGCGAGGTCCGTGATCTCAACCGGGATGCCTTTCTTCTCCTTCGTGACGGTGAGCTGAAAACGGCAACACGGGCAGAGGGTCAAAACCCTATCCGCTTTTATCTCATTCGCCTCGTCAAGGCGCTCTTTTCCGACCTCAGCCGCCACAGATGGCTCTGATATGAGAGTGAGAACAGAACCGCAACAAAGCCCATATTCCCGGTTATGGCGCATCTCCTGGTAATCAAGTCCGGGAACGGCCTTTATGAGCTCCCTGGGTTCCTCATAGACCCCTCCAGCCCTCCCTATGTGGCAGGAGTCATGGAAGGTTACCCGCTCCTTGACTTCCCTGAAACCGAGCTCGCGAGCCCTCGGCGCCAGAACCTCCGAGTAATGTTTTACCTCAAAATCATGCTCAATGCCTAGCTTCTTTGCCCACTCCTTGTAATATGTGTGCCAGGATAACCAGCAAGCTGGACAGCTTGTTATCACGGTCTTGACCCCACGCTTACGAGCCTCTGAAATGTTGTGCTTGACCACATCAGCGAACTCCTTCCACTTCCCAGCAACGAGCATAGGCAGTCCGCAACAGGACTCGTCCTTCCCGAGCATCGTGAACTCTACCCCAGCGTCCCGAAGCAGTCTAACCGCGGCCTGGGCCATGTCCTTCTCAACAAAAGATGCGGTGCATCCAGCAAAATACATCACAGGAGAGCTGTCCTTTATGTGGGGCCTTACATCCTCCGGAACCCATTCATCACGCTTCTCTCTCAGGTGGGCCCATATGTTCAGGTTGCGCGCCAGCGAAGCGGCCATGATCTCAAAGGGCGGTATGGTCATCATACCCCCGTCCTCAATCGCAACTCCCCTCAGCTTAAGCCAACTGGGTTCTATTGGCAGGCCCTCTGAGCACATCACATTGCAATACTCGCAGGTCGTGCAAACCATGAAGGTATTGACCGCTTCCTGATCAAACTTCTCCTTTCCCTCGAGCAGTTGACGCAGGAAGAACCACTTGCCCCTCGGGGATTGGCTCTCCCAGAGCCTTCCGTAGAATTGGTCGCAGGTGTCAACGCAAAATCCGCACTGAGAGCACGAATAAGCGAACCAAGCAACATCGGGCGGAATGCCCTTCTTTGGCTTGAGGCCTATCCTCTCGGCCGGGGACGGCCTACCGATCCCGGCAAGTGGCCTCGCTATTGGCTCAAATGTCTTTGCCAAGCCCATGAACCAGGAAAGCCTTGAACCCGTGACCTTACCCGGATTCATGATTCCATGCGGATCGTGCTTGTTCTTGAAGGCAGACAACTCCTCTAGCCTGTCCCTTCCGAGGACATCCCTTGCCCACCGGGTAAAGTAGATCCCCGTTGAGTATGGCCTCCCGCCGTGCCTCTCGGCGATCTTGACGGTGGTCAGAGCACTCAAATACGCGGTGTTGAACCAGAAGCTCCTCTCATCGTGGGTTATGAAGCCCAGGAGAACCATCTCCTTGCCTGAGACGCCCATCCCGTCAATCGCGAGGAATGGCAAGCGTTTTTCAAGCTCCGCCAGGACATCCCCTATGCTCTGAATGGGAACAACAACCTCAGCCGGGACGAAGGATGGGCCCAGGCGCTTTATCTTCATGAGGTGAAACCGCTCATCCCACTCGTGCTTGGCTATCTCAGGGGAAAGAAATTGCCCGCGGCTCTTCTTCACTGGCTCAAAGAAATCAGCATCGTTCTTCTCGTGCGCGAGGATGACCATGTATTTCTCTGGAAGGATAACCCTCTCCTCAGCCGGGTGTCCGTGGTGGGTCCTGAGCGGCGCGATGTTCCACAGCCTCACCATCTCAGGGTTTACCAAGCTAAGAGACCATATCCCGTCTGTTCCTATGGATGAGACAAAGGCGGCCGCATCAGTTGGGGAATCAAAGGCCAGCGCGGTTACCCTGAGATCCTTTTTGGGCATGACCCTGAGGGACACCCCGGTTATTATGCCTGTTGTGCCCTCGGCATCTGAGATGACGCCGAGCTCTCTGCCGGAAAACTCCCGGACAGAGCCATCTGGAAGCACAACCCTCGCGGATACGACATTTTCCGAGAACCAACCGAATCTCCAGGAACCGAAACCAGCGCCCCCCTGCGCGAGCCAACCCCCAACGGTTGAGGAGGGGTAAGATGACGGATAAAGCCTCAGGGTAAGGCCCCTATCAGAAATGGCCTCGTCAAGCTTCTTCCAGGATATTCCAGGCTCAACGGTTACCAGATCGCCATCAATGGAAATGATCCTCTGGAGCCTTATGAGATCGAGAACTATTCCCCCCTTCACGGGGATGACCCCGCCGTAGCCGGATGTTGATTTACCCCTTGGGATCAAATGGATTCCCTCGTTTCTCGCCCAACGGACTATATCGGCTATCTCGTCCTCGGACTGCGGCTGGACTACCGCGTGCGGAATGGTCTTACCAATAAAGGGCCGGACCAGGCCCGGGATTGAACCTATGTCGTGGCTATACATGGAGCGCTCGCGGCGTGAGAAGCTAACGCGAGGGCCAAAACGCTCTTCAAGCCAGGCTTTCTGTTCTTTGTTCAACGCCTTCATGGCTCTCCTATATTAGTTAGTGCTAATATTATAATGGAAAGATTAATCCCGGATCAAGGCCCTCACCCTCTCCAGGTCTCTCAGAAGGGTCAAAGAACCATCCCTGGCCCTCCTGATGCAGTCAAAGAGCTCCGGCGGAAAAGCGCCTTTCTCCAGGCTATAGCGCCTGGAGGTCCCTACCCTTGAAACGCTGACCATACCAGCGTGCCGGAGCACATTAAGGTGCTGGGAAACCCTTGATTGTGCTATGCCAAGGGCCTCAACCATGTCCTTAACGCAACAGGGCCCCTCCATTAGGAGGTTAACTATCCTAACCCTCGTCTCGTCCGAAAGCGCTTTATGGAAAGCAACGAGGCTCTCCAGATTTTGATCTTTCATGCGAATATTATAATGTATATAAATAGTCTAAAACAACCCCTGATGGGCAGGCCCCACTACCTCAGCCTGAAAGCAAAGGGTATGTTGACCCTAACCTTTACCTTCCTGTCTCCCATCTGGCCAGGTTTGAAGGTGCATGCCATCGCCGCGACGAGGGCTGGCTCATTGAACACCTCATTCGTGGAGGTGAGGATCCGCTCCGTTCCAGGGATTACCCTCCCGTTCTCATCAACCACGACCTGAACGACAACCCTGCCCTCAATCCCAGCCTGCCTCGCTACTTCAGGATACTCAGGGGTCACAAATGCAGTTATCTCAGGCGGTATTTCTACCGCGTAGGGCTCAAAAACGGAATCCACCTGCGGAGGGGCAACATCAAGGTTCCCGAAATCCCAGTTGTCTATGTCAGCATTAACATCAACCTCATCAGGGGTCTCGCCGGGCTCCGCGACCTCAACCTGGACCTGAGGGCGCTGAACTGGCGGTGGAGGCACGGTTATGTCTTCAAGGGCCGCCATCTCCTCCAGCATGGTGATGTTCTCGGCCTGGGGCCTGGAATAAGGGGTTATCTGCATGCCCTTGAGTAAGCTGAAGAGGAGAATGATTGATATGAGGGAGATAGAAAGGGCAACCTGCAGGTTCCTGGGATAATCCTGCTCCATGTTGACCTCGGGTTTTCTTTCCGTCTGTTTCATAGCGGATATATATTAACACCCAAACCCAGAACTGTCAAGCGTCAGTTCACCTTTTACTTCGCGGATCAGAGAACCCATGCCGGAAACGGCTATCTCTTGTGGGTTTCCAGGATCCAAAGGCTTTATAATTCAAGCCTTAACATGGAATCTCTGGATCTCTGGGAATACGCGAACCTTTACCTTAACGGCATACCCACATACCGTCTCATATGGAAAAAAACCGGGGTAGAACCAGAAGAGGCCCTGAGGCTTTACCGGGCCACCTTGAGGGGGATCCCGTGCCCGGAGCCCAAAAGTATCCGCCTTCCAGTCTGGGGGAAGGATAAGGCTTCCAACTCGAGGCATGGCGAGTTGATAGAAGGCCTGAAAAGGCAATTCTCCGGGCTATCCGGAACCCTTATACTAATGGGCTCCCTTGCCGACAACACATCAACCGGCTACTCAGATGTTGATCTGGCCTATATTTTGCAGGACGAGGAATTTGCGACTTCGGCACCCAAAATCCGCCGTGCCATCAGAGAAGTTGCCAGGATCATTCTCTCGTTTGACCATCTTCAGCACCATGGGGTTTTCGTGATCCCTGAGGGAATGGCTGTGGCACGCTCGCCGCTTCCACCATCAGCTTTCCACGGGGCTGTAGTCCTACAAGGGAAAAATGAGGTGGCAATAGGGGGCTGGGAGGGCTCCTATAAGGCAAACCTGGAACCGATAGTGAACAAGTGCGTAGCTTTGGCTCATAACCCAGCGCAAAGGCCCAGGAACCTTTACGGGATAAAGCTCCTCCTCTCTCAATTGATGCTGTTGCCTAGCCTTTTTTTATCAGCTAAATCAAAGGATGTCCCGAAATCGGAATCCTTCGCTCTGGTGAAGGAGATGCTCCCTGAGGCGCGCGCGCCCCTGGATCTGGCGACAGAAATAAGGGCAAGCTGGAAGAGGCCGGATAGCCGAGCGTTCAAGATGGGGCTCGCTCTCTCCCGTTCCCCTTGGGACTTCGCTTTTGCTTTAAGGAGGTTTTTCAGGCCAACCAGAAGACTCTTAGATGCTTTGGACGAGGAGTTCTATCAGGGCGTAGGCCAGATGGCCCGGAGGATGAGGGATGCTCTGGATTGACGATGTAATCCCCATGAGCCACGAGGACTACGATAGGGCGACCGAGGATCTCCTCCGAGTTGCAAGGGGAACAAATGGCATCACGGGGGTCTGGCAGACGGGTTCTGTCTCAGTCCCAGGAATATCGGACTTGGATTTCCTTATAGTGGTCAGAGACGGGGCCCGGGTTTCCTGGAATCGGATGAAGAAGAGCCTTTCTCCTGAGACCATTCGCATCCTCCTCCACTCTCCCGTAGCGATATCCCAATCCCTCCTGCCATGGCTCGGGTATGTTAACGATATCAGGGGATACCGGAGGCTTGAGGGTAAACAATTATCTTTCGTTGAACCCGAAAACAAGGCTATCGTCAATCTCATGGTTTCCGCCAGGTTTGTCACAGCAAAGCTCCTGGGTCTGATGAGAACTCAATTCATGGGGTATGCCAGGGTCCGCTCCTTTTTGTGCAGGGTTCACGGCATACGCCATAATTTCACCCTCATGGATATGCCTGTCCCTTCCGTATTTGAGGAGGCCGCTGAGCTCAGAAGGTCCTGGCTCAGCCTGGGCCAGGAAAGATACGCCCGGCTGGAAAATCTACTAGCTGAGGCCCAAGACGCTTGCGTTAAATTTCTCAAGAATGCGCCTGTTCCCTCTGCAATTGAGTCTGGGCCAGACGAGCTTTTCATTGAGAACTGGCGATTCTACGGCGGGGATGGCTCCAGAGAGAGAAGGGGAATGCTATCTTGGCTCCCGAGGAAGGGCCGCCTCGGAGAAATAGCATACTACTCAACATGGTTTGAGCTCGGGATAGCTCCTGGTCTCTCTGGGCTTCTCTCAGGGACGCTCGCGCCAGCTGATGGAAAAAATGACTGGGAAAAACACTTGGAGGTCATAGCGCTCTCTGAAAGGATAATGTGCCAGCTCCCAGGATTCTCGCCCCCAGCATCCTTCCGTTCCCTCCGCGGCTGGAGGAGGTGGGTCCCATGAGGGTGCTTCACATCCTATACTCCGGACACACGGGTGGCATAGCGAGATTCACCGAACAACTATTCATCGCGCAGAAAGAGACCCTTGACCCCGCCCTCGCATTTGGGCGAGCTGAGGGGCCTCTTTGGGAAAGAGCACAGGCCCAGGCCTGGCTCGCTTATGACCTGAGGATAAAGAGGGGATGGCCAACCAACCCCCTCAGACTGAAAATGGCTGAGAGGATCTTCGGGGGCTTTGATGTCCTTCACTTTCACTACTTCCACCCAGAGCTTGCAAGGATAGCCTTGAAAACCAAGTCCAGGATCGTCTTCACGGAGCACGGGATGTTTGACCAGGAAAGAACGCGGCTGAAGAGGATATTGAAGGTCAGGTCAAAGAAAAGGTTCCTCTCGGACAACAGGGTTGTTGTTGTGGCGAATTCAAGGTTCACGGCCGGGAAGATCGAGGAGATATACGGCGCTGAGGCCATGGTGATCCCGGTTGGCGAGTTCATATCCGAGATAAAACCGAAAAGGCCACGGGAGGAGGTCAGGGAATGCCTGGGGTTGTCTCATGGGGATTTCGTCGTCGCCTATCTGGGGAGACTCGCTCGCATGAAAAGACTTGACAGGATGATCCAATCCCTTGAGAACACTGGAACGAGGCTCCTGGTAATAGGTGATGGCTCTCAGAGGCTACCTCTACCCTCGTGGGCGATCCACCTTGGCCTCGTTGAGAACCCGTTTGATTACCTTGCCGCAGCCGATCTCATGATCATGCCAGGGCAAGGGGAACCCTTCGGCCTTTCCGCTCTTGAGGCCATGGCCCTGGGGGTCCCCGTGCTTTGCTTTTCTGATGGTGGAGGGGTTTGTGAGCTCCTTGAGGGCTACCCGGAACTGATCGTCTCTGATGTGACCGAAATGCGCGAGAGGGTTCTCTATTACATGCGAGAGCCCGATGAGGCCCGGTATATGGGGGAGAGCCTAAGAAGGCGCGCCATGGATTACGATATAACCCGTGTGGCCCGGGCATATGAGATGATATACCATGAACTGGGTTGAGAGATATGAGAGAAAATCCATTCTATACAGGTTCTATCCGATAAGAAAGGCCCTCATCCTAAAGAACATTCCGAGCCAAGGGCTTGTCCTTGAGCTTGGTTCTGGCCCCGGAGTGTTCCCGGAGCTTAGAGGAAGGGTAATCGCTCTTGACGCGAACAGGTCGGTCCTCAGCCAAGGAACATACCCGAGGGTGTGCGGCCTGAATGAGAGCCTGCCGTTCAAAGATGAGGCCTTTGATGTGGTGATAGCGGCCGGGACGCTTGAATACAGTCTTTTGCCCGAGGCACTGCACGAGGCCCACCGGGTCTTGAAGAAAGAGGGGCTGTTGTTTGGGAGCTTTCCGAACCGTCTATCCGTCAGGAGGGTCTGGGACAAAGAGGTTTATCTGCCGGTCTCCTCGTGCATCAAGGCGGCCCTCGCGAAGGGGCCCGGAAGGCCGGTTCGCTGGCACCCGACCGCTCCGGAGGTTAGGGAGCTTCTCGCGGGAACCGGTTTTGATGTCCGGAGGGTCATCTTCTTTGACATGAACCCTCTGCCGAGGCCGGCCGAGAGGCTTTGCAAGAACCTAGCGCGGTGGTTGTGCGAGATGCTTGAGCCTCACGCGCATCCCCTAATCGCCAACCAGTTTTTGGTTATAGCGAGCAAGCGCGAACTTGAACGAGATTTACCGCAAGCTTTAGATTATGCGCGTGAACAAAGGTAGGGATATAGGGATTTTCTAAAAATCTCGTTTTGGTTATGAAGTGGGTCTATTTCTTTGCCAAAGGTCAGGCTGAAGGAAGCGCTGAGATGCGGGAGCTCCTCGGAGGAAAAGGGGCAGGGCTTCACGAGATGTGTCGAATAGGTCTGCCGGTCCCCCCTGGTTTCACGATAACCACAGAGGCCTGCGTTTACTATTTCCAGCACGGGAACAAGTGGCCAGAGGGGCTCCGGGAACAGGTCTATGAGGCGATGGCCAGGCTTGAGGAGGTTACGGGCAAACGCTTCGGTGACCCGAATAACCCTCTATTGGTCTCCGTGAGGTCAGGCGCGAGGGCATCCATGCCGGGCATGATGGACACGGTTCTCAATCTCGGCATAAATGAGGAGATAGCGAGGGCTATGGGCGAGATATTCCAGGATCCGAGGTTCGCGGCTGACAGCTACAGGCGGTTCATTGCCATGTTTGGGGATGTGGTTCTCGGTCTCAAACCCAAAAAGGGGGAGACAGACCCGTTTGACGCCATAATGGAGGAGGTAAAGCACGAGCATGGCAGGGAACTGGACACTGACCTCACCGCTGAGGAGCTGATGGAGGTAGCGGCTCGTTCTCGTTACGCCATAAAGAAGGCCCTTGGACTAGATGTTCCATCCGATCCGAAAGAGCAGTTGGAGATGGCGATAAACGCGGTATTTCGCTCCTGGATGAACGAGAGGGCTATTGAATACAGACGGATATACAAGCTTCCTGACGATTGGGGCACAGCGGTGAATGTGCAGACCATGGTCTTCGGCAACATGGGCCCGGACTCCGGCACTGGCGTGGCCTTCACCAGAAACCCAGCAACAGGCGAAAACGAGCTTTACGGTGAGTTTCTGATGAACGCGCAGGGAGAGGATGTGGTTGCTGGGATGAGGACGCCGGTCCCGATAGAGGAGCTTCGCAAGCTCATGCCGGACATATACGCTCAGCTTGAAGGGATAAGGAACATCCTTGAGCGCCACTACAAGGACATGCAAGACCTGGAATTCACAATAGAGAGAGGGAAGCTCTACATCCTGCAGACGAGGGCCGGAAAGAGGACAGGCCTCGCGGCCATGAACATCGCTCTGGACATGCTTGAGGAGGGGATAATTGACGAACGGACAGCCATAACGAGGATTGAGCCGGACCAGATAACAACCCTCCTGAGGCCGGTGTTTGATGAAGGGGCAAAAAAGAAGGCCAAAGAGGAGAAGAGGCTCATCGCGACCGGCCTCCCAGCAGGCCCAGGCGCGGCATCGGGGAGGGTGTGCTTCTTCTCTGATGAGGTTGAGGAAAAGAGAAACCTTTGGGGAAGGATCATCCTGGTCAGGACCGAGACATCCCCTGAGGACATAAAGGGAATGGAGCTCTCAGAGGGCATTCTCACATCCAGAGGGGGAATGACCTCCCACGCCGCGCTCGTTGCCAGACAAAGAGGAAAGACTTGTATAGTCGGGTGCTCAGCGCTTGAGATAGATTACAAAAATAGGCAGATTCGGGTTGGGGACACGATAATAAAGGAAGGGGATCAGATCTCAATAGATGGCTCCACAGGTGAGGTTTTCCTCGGAGAGATAGACACGAGGCCGTCAGAGGTCATAGAGGTCCTCATCCACAAGACCAGGCCCCCTGATGAGGCTCCTGTCTACAAGCGTTTCAAGAGGATAATGGAACTGGCTGATAGGTTCAGGCGCCTTGGGGTGAGGGCAAACGCGGATAGGCCATCTGAGGCGGAGACAGCCATAACCTTCGGCGCTGAGGGGATAGGGCTTTGCAGGACAGAGCACATGTTCTTTGAGGGGGAACGCATAGACCACATGCGCGAGATGATCCTCGCGGAAACAGAGGACGAAAGAATACGGGCGCTTGACAAGCTTCTTCCCCTCCAGAGAGAGGACTTCAAGGGCATATTCAGGGTAATGAAGGGCAGGCCAGTGACCATAAGGACGCTTGACCCGCCCTTGCACGAGTTCCTGCCCAACACAGAGGGAGGCCAGCGCGAGCTAGCTGAGAAGCTCGGCCTGGAATACGAGAGGGTGAAAGCAAGGGTTGAAGAGCTCCACGAGGCAAACCCCATGCTCGGGCACAGGGGCTGTAGGTTAGGAATAACCCACCCTGAGATAACGGAGATGCAGGCCAGGGCCATATTTGAGGCCGCGTGCGCGGTAAAGAAAGAGGGGATTGATGTGAAGCCCGAGGTCATGATCCCGCTAGTGGGCAACCTGAACGAGTTCAGGAACCAAGAGGCCATAGTCCGGAGGGTTGCGGAAGAGGTTTTTGAGAGAGAGGGGGTTAGGGTTGATTACTCGGTCGGCACCATGATTGAGCTCCCGCGGGCCGCGGTGATGGCAGACGAGATAGCACAAGGCGCGGAATTCTTCTCCTTCGGCACAAACGACCTAACCCAGACCGGATTCGGCATATCCAGGGATGACTACGGAAAGTTCATTCAGGACTACATCGCCAAGGGTATATTCAAGTTTGATCCCTTCATATCCATAGAGCCTGGGATCGGGGAGCTGGTGCGCATAGGGGTTGAAAGAGGAAGAAAGACTAGGCCTGACCTAAAGATAGGGATATGCGGAGAGCACGGTGGAGACCCCGACTCCATTACCTTCTGCCACAGTGTAGGCCTGGACTATGTCTCGTGTTCCCCATTTAGGGTGCCTGTTGCGAGGCTAGCAGCTGCCAGGGCCGCTATCACGGAGGGGCAGGAGACCGAAGCATAAGGAGTTAACCCCGAAGTGAATAAAAGGCCCCCGGATTATCCGGGGGCCTTGTTTTCTCAGGGATTCAGCTAGAACTGATAAGCGGCCGAGACATTCAGGAAGCCCGTGCTCGCGTTTCCGCCAAGGCCGTAAAAGCCGTAGTAGAGGAACATGGGATCCAGGTTTCCGTCAAGCCTGAAACTGCCAACACGAATTCCTAGCCCAACCCAGAACTGGAAATCATCGGGAATGGTGGTTGTCTCGGTCCTCTTGTCCGACGGGCGCGCATCGTGATAATCAAGGGTCGTTGTCTTGACGATGTTCCCAGCGAGGGTCTTCTTCATCGCTCCCCTCACGGAGAGCCAGGTGAAAACAGGGACCTCGGCGCCGGTCACGAATGCTATCTTCTTGACTGATGTGTTCTCAAGGGTATCTGTGTATGTGCTGTCGGTTGCGGCTGTATCGTGCTTATACTTGAGGTTATGATCCCAGTTGAGCATGCTCCCGCCTATGCCGGCCATGATGGTCATCCCCTCTGTGGGATATATATTGAAGCCGAGACCGAAACCCATGATAGTGCCCTTGTTCTCAAGGTTAAACCTGGAGTCAGAGGGGTCGCTCCACGAGGAGTCGGGGAAGACCCAGTGCTCATATGAAGTGTCATCCGGAGTAACGGTTGAGTAGTTGTCCATTCTGTAGCCAAAAGCGGGCACGAGAGCGAACTTCTCGTTCAGGAAGTGGAAGGCCCTCAGGCTGAAGAGCATGGAGCTGGCGCCGTCTGATTCCTCCCAGGACTTGTAGTAATACTTGTCTAACCTCTGGGTTGAGTCGTCCGGGTCTATGTATATCAGCTTCCCATCCTCGGTGTGTGTGCTGTTGTATCCGTGCATAGCGTAGCCCACAGACAGATCAGCAAAGCTCCCTGTTCCGTAGTTCAGGGTCCCGCCGAGCATGAAGGTCATGTTTGAGGTCTTGAAGTCATCGGCGATTTTCACATTAGCCGTGTCATCAACAAAGCCGGTCGCGAATGTGGTATCAAGCTCTTCCTTGTCAGCCTCCTGGGAGTAATAGACCCCTGCGCCGAATGACATGGAACCAAAGGACTTGCCCCCTATGAGGCCAAAACCCATCTTTGGTTGGGGATAAGTGGGCGGAACCCCTTCAAGGAGGGTGTTCCTCCTGAGATAAAGCCCGAGTCCCTGCCTTCCGGTCTCCTTCTCGCCTCCGGTCCAGAAAACTCCCGCGTATCTCGGAGCCAGGGTCACATCGCCCAGCTCAAAGAGATACATGCTTGACACCTGGGTTATGACCGAGGGGTAGTAGAGCACCAGGAACTCGTCCTGAAGGAACTGGGGCTCGTTTCCCATGGTCATCACCCTCGTCTCCGTCGCGTAGGCCAGGCCCAGAGCCAGACCTACAACTGCTAGTGCTTTTTTCATGGTTCCTCCTTTACAAAGGATAAAGTCAAGGTGCAAAGCTTAAGCTATGTGATTGAGGTTTTGCAACAACATCTTTTTCGCTATTAAATGCGAGCGAGCCATGTTATTAAAGTCTTAGCTCTGATAACCTCTTTTTCAACCGTGCAAAATGTAGCCTGTATTCCTCAATATACCTATCATCTATTATATCCGGAAGGAGCTCGCCCCTGGCAATCTCTCTGGCTCTCGCTATCATTTCAGCCCTCTTGGATTCATCGCCATTCACATCCGAAAGCCTCGTGAGCTCCTCCATCTCATCAAGGTCTGTCCAAACATCCTCCAACTGGTAATAGTCCATCCGTTTAGTCAAAAGACCAGGGTCACCAATTGCCTTGCGTATGTTGTAAATGGCCACATAGAGGAGCTCCTTGTTCCTCGCGCTGAATTTCCTTCTGGGCCATAGGAGATAAAAGAGATGGTCCGCTTGTATTCTGTGTCTGGGCGACAGGAGGAGATAAAGAAAAGCCCTCGCGGCCTTTTTGTTATACCACTTCTCAAGCAGTATCTCCTTTTGGTCAACTAATATCCTGGGCCCCTCAATCAGCCAAGCCTTTATCCTGGCAACACCTCGGTCTGAGGCATAGGCTCCTAAGAGAGGTTCAGCCTTCCTCAGGAAATCGCCGAAGATGGGGTCTTGTTTCATCCCAGGGTAGAGAGGGGCCAGAGGACCCAGGAACCTGAGAGCCTTAGGAAATATCGGGGCGTCAGAGGTCCAGGCAAGATAAGCGGATGTGAGACCGGCCACGAAGCTTTCCCAGGGCAAAGATGCCCTTTTGTAGCCCTCAGCGGATTCAAGGGCTCCGGCCGCCGCGGACGCATCATCGGGTTCCAAGAGGGCCTCTATTTCCCGAGCCGCGGCTTGTTCTCCCCAAGAACCTTTCTTAGCCGTTCTCAGACACTTCTTGATGAGGCCCGATGAGGGGAGGCCAAATCCCTTAAGTCTGATTATCTCAAGCGCCTTCGCGCAGGTTATCCCAGCGTATGGGGATTCAAAGCGCAGGAAATTCTCGGTAAGCTCCAGATAGAGATTCGCCGAATCCTCAAGCCTTCCCTCAAGCCTGAGGAGAGCCGCGTCCAGCTCCCGAGCGCCGTAACGGTAGAGGCCAGAGGATTTTCTCAGGATGGCGTTCAGGTTTCTCCTCGCGGCTAAAAGGTCTCCAGAGAAAACATCCAGCATCACCTGGAGGCACCTGCCCCAATACGCGTTCGCGGGGGTTGCGGAACGGATGAATCCGGGGAGTTCCTGGCGGAGAGAGGCGTAGTCCGCGGCGAAAAACCTGTTTAGAAGGAGATTTAGCTTCGTTGCAGAAATAAACCTGATCTCGCCTAGGCCCTCGTCTATCTCAAGGGCTCTCAGGAAGTAGTTCTCGGCTGTTTCCAGCTCGCCCATCATCCTGTGCGCTGTGCCGAGCCAGTTAAAGAGCCTGGTTGCGAGTTCAGGCGCATCGGAAACCCTAGAAAGCAGCCTGCGGCCCTTTCTTATGGCATCCGGTGAGGCATACCTGTAAACGGACAATGCGACCTCAATGAGCTCCGAGGCCAAAGGATCATCCTGTTTCGTTGCCCGGATATAATCGGAAACCTCATCCCAACGCTCTTCTTTTATGAGCGTCAGGCCATAATCTACCCTCTCTCCGGTTTTCACCCTGATATTCTAAGGCAAAAGTATGGCCTAATTCAATCTGGACAAAGAAAAATCCGTATTCTCTTTCAGTTTTCTTTCAGTCCGTTCCGTATAATATAGCCCTAGCTGAAACCTTTTGGAGGTGTAGCATGCTTGAACTTTGCGTAGCTCTCGTAGCGGGGTCCTGGACAGAGACAAGGCCCCAGGACTTTATGGATGGATGGTATAGCGATCTCCTCTATGTCTCAAGGAGATTGATGGTTGAGGGAGCAAATCCCTCTGACTCGGGCGCGGTTGAGTTCGTTCCTCGCTTTGACGCGAACAGGGATGGGTATTGTGATCTGTTCTCGAGCTCTTATTTAGGCTATAAGGCGCGAATATGGTTTGGTAGCGCAGACGGATACTCACAAAACCTATATAGGGATTATCAGCTGCCAAACCAGTATGCTGGTGGATGCGATATGGCTGACCTGAATCTCGATGGATGGCCAGAGTTTGTGGTAAGCTCCGGGTGGGCTATTATTTCGGAAACTAATTCTAGAGTCTTCTGGGGTTCCCAGGCTGCCGGGGGACCAGACCCTAACACCTTTACCAATTTGCCAACCCTTAAGTGTGAAGCCCTCTACATCCACGATATAGATAAGGATACTTACCTTGACCTCATCTTTGTATGCGAGACTACGACAACTAGTATAAAGATATTCTGGGGTAGCTCAACTGGATATTCTCCGAGCAATTTCTCCAGTTGGGGAGTAAGAGGCTGGATATCTCACAACCCTGAGGTCGCTGATCTAAACAAGGACGGATACCTGGATATAGTCACCCCAATATCCAAAGCTGGAGTAAGCAAGGACAGCGGAGGAGTTTTGATCCTATGGGGAGATAATACGCCCAGGAATCTAACGGATAATCCCTCTCAGATCTTTCTGAATCAAGGTGTTGACTGGCACGGTATAACCTTGGCCGATCTAAACAACGACGGATGGCTAGATATAGTGGTTTCCCGGTGGGCGATTATAAGCGCGATATCAATTATCTACTTCTCAAACGGAGGTCTGTTTGATCCGGCCAATTCCGTGAAGCTTGCAACTTCTACCTCTTTTGGGGGAAGTGCGGCTTATGATATTGACGATGACGGATGGTTGGACCTGGTCTTTTTTAGAGGGTATGGTACCAATCTTCCTCTTTTAATCTGGCGCAATTCAGGAGTATGGCCATACTTCAACCCTCAGGATACCGCAAGGATCGGAATTCCTCAAACCTACGCTGGAGGCTTTGTGGGGGATCTGAATTACGACGGCAAGCCTGAAATATATGCTGATGCTGACACATCCTTCGTTTTTTGGGGAGCTCAAATAACGGGGACCCAGGATAGCATCCAAAAATTGACCATGCTTCCTACCGATCGCGATCATCACGCGGCCTTCCGCGAGCCCGGCAATGTCTACGACCGCTCCCCGACAGAGTGGTATGAATCCGGCATATTCTCAGAACCCCTCCTCCAGTCCGAGGCCAGGCTCTCCTGGATAGCCTGGGACAGCACCCAGATAGGCTCTGAGGTGAGGATGTATATCAGGACGAGGTGGG
>JBDRYB010000015.1:0-47845 GCA_039803205.1 Caldifarciminota bacterium | reverse complement strand
AACATGGCTGAGAATGGCTACTACAGCCCCATAACCCTGGGACGATTATGGCTATGTGCTTGTGCCACAAGGACTTTGAACGAACTCCTTGTCCAACAAGGACTTACGGGGGGTTAGAAATGGGCCAAGACAGCTGAAACAACGGCGATCCTTGTGCTGTAATTGGCTCTAGAAGCGAGGCTTGCCGATTTTGGCTAGAGCTCCAGGAATCTGAGGACCGTCATTAAGTTGAACGATTTCAAGGCCATCCGGGCGAAGGATCACACCTTATCGCTCGCAGTTGAAGGCGATAGCTGATAGCTCAGCCTGGGTTTGAACCCTTCCTAACCCCATCCGCATCATCCCTCTCAGGCCGCAATACCTCTTCAACCCAGCTATTTTCTGCTCAACTATGTATCTCACCTCTGCCCAGCGCTTGTTGTGATAGCGCTCTGTGTTGAGGAGCTGGGCATCTCCAAACCGGATAGGGATTTCTCAAACATGGACTCGAGGAAGAGGATGAGTAGTGGAGCAGGACCCGAGGAAGATGAGAAGGGTGGACTGGTGCAGGAGGAGCTCAGACCGTTCAAGGCGGCATGGGCATCATAAGAAAGAAGGTTGAGGAAGGGGAACCCTCTCCAGAACCAAGAGGTGCTCATTACGACGCTTTGGGACATACTGTTTCCCGGAATTGATCCCCCAGAGGTCAAAGACCCAGTCCTTGTTCTGAGCAAAATCCTTGCCTGGCCAGCATTTGCTTTTGATCCTCGGCGCGGTTTTGCCTTATAATCTATTTGTGCCTGAGCAGATAATCCCTTCCCCAATAACCGATGAACTGCGCACCTCATACCTGGATTACGCGATGAGCGTGATAGCCGGGCGCGCGCTTCCGGATGTCCGGGATGGCCTGAAACCTGTCCAGAGGCGCATACTCTTCGCCCTCCGCGAGCTCGGGCTCACGCCCGATAAACCCTTCAGGAAATCAGCGACCGTCGTGGGCGAGGTCATAGGCAAGTATCACCCCCACGGTGACGCCGCGGTTTACGATGCCCTCGTTCGCATGGCTCAGGATTTCTCTCTCCGGTATCCCCTGGTGCAGGGCCAGGGGAACTTTGGGTCTATAGACGGGGACCCCCCCGCGGCATACCGATACACCGAAGCGAGACTCTCACGGGTTGCAACTGAGCTCCTCTCAGACATAGACCAGGAAACCGTTGACTTCGTTCCCAACTTTGACGGCAGGCTCCAGGAGCCGGTTGTCTTGCCATCCGGGTTTCCAAACCTCCTCGCCAATGGTTCCTCAGGCATAGCGGTGGGCATGGCAACGAACATCCCGCCGCACAACATATCCGAGCTCGTTGATGGTTTTGTGGCGCTTATAGATGACCCCGAGCTTCATGAGGAGAAGCTCCTCTCAATTGTTAAGGGCCCTGATTTCCCAACCGGAGGCGTGATACTCGGCGATAAGGGGATCAAGGAGGCGTATTTGACCGGAAAGGGAAGGGTGGTGGTTAGGGCGAGATACAGAATAGAAGAAAAGCCAAAGAAGCCTTTGGAAATAGTCTTTACCGAGATCCCATACATGGTCAACAAAACCGCCATAATAGAGCAGATAGCGGCCTTGGTGCGGGAGAAGAGGATTGAGGGCATAGGGGATCTGAGGGACGAATCCGACAGGGAGGGAATGAGGTTGGTGGTGGAGGTTAAAAAGGGGTTTGACCCTGAGGTTTTGGTTCGCCAGCTGTTCAAGCACACAGCGCTCCAGACCACATTCGGCGCCATAATGCTCGCGCTTGATGGCCTCCAGCCCAAGATCATGACCCTCAGAGAGATGATGATGAGGTTCTTGGCGCACAGGGAGGATGTCGTCACCAGGCGCACCAAGTTCCGGCTCGCGAAAGCCCAGGCCAGGGCCCACATCCTTGAGGGATTTCTGAAGGCACTAGATATTATAGACGAGATAATAGCATTAATAAGAAGATCTGAGGAGACCTCTGAGGCAAAGGATAGCCTTATAAGGGATTTCGGTTTCTCCGAGGCGCAGGCAAAGGCGATCTTGGATATGAGGCTTTCCCAGCTTACCAGGCTTGAGGGAAGCAAGATAAGGGCTGAATACGAGGGACTTCTTAAGGACATAGAATACTACAATTCCCTGTTAGCCTCTAGAAAGCTCCTTCTCTCAGTGATAAAGGAGGAGCTCCTGGAGATAAAGAGGAAGTTTGGGGACGAGAGAAGGACGAGCATAGCCCCTGAGGAGGACGATTTTGAGGCCGAGGAGCTCATCCAGGAAGAGGACATGGTTGTCTTGGTTACAAAAGAGGGCTACATAAAGCGGATTCCACTCCGTCAATACAGAACCAACAGGCGCCGCGTCCAGGGAAGGAACACCCTTTCCACATATGAGGACGATTGGCCAATAGCAACGAAGATAGCCTCAACCCACTCATATACCATGTGGATAATGAACAACGGAGCGGTCTATTGGATGAAGACATACAGGGTGCCTCAGGCAGGCTTCGGCGCGAAGGGAAAGCCCCTAAGCCTCTTCTTCAAGACGAAGGAGGAGGAGTATGTGGTTGATGCCTTGGTCTTTGACCCTGAGACGGACTCAGATAAGTTCCTCGTTGTTGGCACGAGAAACGGCCTCATCAAGAAGGTGCGCTTCGCGGATGTCCTCAGGGGCCGGAAGGGAACCCCGATAATAACCCTGAAGGAGGGAGATTGCGTCGCTGATGCTGTTTTGGTTTCGGATGAGGATGTAGTTATGGCAAAGGAGGATGGGAGGGCTGTCCGGCTTAGGCTAAAGGACATACCCGCCAGGTCAAGGAGGGCTGGAGCGGTCAAGGGAACCCGCGGCGCGCCCGTTGTGTCTCTGGTGCCTGTTGGGAAGGACACCATTCTCTTCACCATAACCGAGCAGGGCTGTGGGAAACGCTTTAACCCCAACCAGGAGGATGACGGCAGGCTGCAGCTTCATCCCCTCGGGCGAGGGAGCAGGGGCGTTGTTGTCCAGCGCGTGACCAAAAAGACGGGCAAGTTGGTCAAGCTCATGAGGTGTGAGGAAGAAGGGCAGATGGTTGTCCTGACGGAAAAAGGCGTTTCCGCACGGATAGATGTCTCTGGGGTTCCTGAATACAGAAGGGATTCCCAGGGTGTAAGGATAATGACGGTGGCCGAGGGGGATAGGGTCGTAGATGCTTCCTGGGTGCCGCAGGAGGAATAACATAATTCATACCCCGAGGCTAACCCTGCGGCCCCTAGCCGAAGAGGACCTGGATTTCCTGTTATCTCTCTGGAATGACCCTGAGATAATGCGATATGCGGGTGGCATTCTTAACTGGTCAAGGCCCGACATCATTGATTGGTTCGGGAAACAGCCGAGGCTACATCCGTCGTTCCCGGACGATCTTTTTCCAGAGGAAACTCATCTCATCATATGTCTGAGGGATGGCAGGCGGATAGGGGAATCGGGCATCGGGAAGTTGCCGCCCGGATGGGCATGCGAGGGGTTCAGAGTCCCTTTTGGGAAAAACGCAGGTATATGCGATGTGAAGCTGGCCAGGGATTTTTGGGGGGCTGGCTACGGGACAGAAGCAATGGTTGCCGTGGTTGACTACTTTAGGCATGGGACATCCCTGGATGTGCTCGTAGTTCCCCCGCACCGGGACAACCATGCGGCAATAAGGGTATACGAGAAGGCTGGGTTCAGGATGACAAAAGGCATTGCGTGGGAAGTTCATCTGATAATGGTGATGGAGAAGCGATAACTATCAGAAAAGTGGCGAGATTAGAGAAACTTAGGCTTACCGGAGGATCGGGTTTTCACGGCCTCGCAAACCCGAGGATCGCGGACAAGCACATGAACCCCAATAGGAGTAATCCCAGGAAAAAATAGCGCCAATTCCCCACCCTCGCGAAGCCGAACATGGCCGAGATAACCCCTATTGCTGGGAGAGCGAGCAGAGTAGCGACGCCCCAGAAAAGGACAGGGTGCCATGCCATCCCAATAGCCATAAGGGCAACCGAAAGGCCCAGCGTCGCGCCCATGGCCACTGTCATGGGTTTTATGTAAGGATTTTCCATAGCATCTGAGCCGCTGTGTAGAGGAGGAGTATCCCGAAAGCCGCCCTGAGCCAACGGGGCCTCGCGCGCCTGGCGATCCAGGCGCCAGCGAGAGCGCCGATTATTATTCCTATGACAACAGGGGGTATGGTCTGGATGAGGACATCTCCCCTAGCTAGATATATGATGGCCCCGGGGCCAGCCGCGGTCCCTATGAGAAAGGATGAGGTTGCTATTGCCCTTTTGGTCGGGACTCCCATTACCAGGTGCATCACAGGGACATTCATTATGCCTCCCCCTATTCCGAGCATGCCGGATATCATGCCGACAAAGCCACCCAGCAAGACGCCCAGGGGTTTTCTTTTGGGCCCGGTGAGCATGTCGCTTTGGGTTTCCGGTTTCCTTCTCGCGGGCAGGAACATGGTTGTGGCTACATAGAGGGCAACCCCCGCAAACATGATACCCAAAGCCTTCCCCGGGACGAATCCCGCGGCTATTGCTCCTATGATAGCCCCTAAGACCATTGAAGACCCTAAAAGGAACGCGATTTTCATATCCACCCATGCCTCTCTCAGGTGAAAGAGGGTGGCTGAGCCGTGAACCCCGATGATGGCCGCGAGGCTCGTTCCTATCGCCTGATGCGGGGAGCCCGTTATTATCGTGAGTATTGGAACAAGGATCACCCCTCCTCCGACCCCAAGGCACGAACCCAAAAGCCCCGCGCCCAGGCCGCTTGCGAGAAGAACAAGAGCGTTCAGGATTATTGGAATCTCCCTGGTGAGCCTATGTCCTTTCTGTAAATCATACCCTCAAAGCTGATCTTGGAGATAGCCTCATATGCCCTGGCCCTGGCCTCCTCTATGTCCTTGCCGAGGCCAACAACCGAGAAAACCCTTCCTCCAGCCGTGAGAAGCTTCCCTCCCTCTTCCTTGGTTCCTGAGTGGAATATGAGGACATTCGGAATTTGCGAGGAAATTTCAGCCCCCCTTATCACGCGCCCCGTCACTGGGGAATCCGGATACCCCTCTGAGGCAAGAACAACGCAACATGAAGCACCTTCAGGGGGCATGAGATCTATTTGGGGCATGGATTCCCTTACCCCAGCCACGCATATCTCCAGAAAATCATTTTTCATCAGGGGAAGCACTGCCTGGGCTTCGGGGTCCCCCATCCTGACATTATACTCCAGAACATAAGGCCCTTCGCTCGTCCACATGAGCCCAAAGTAGAGTATGCCCTTGTAGAGAAGCCCCTCCTTCCTTAGACCATCAAATGTTGGTCGGATGACCTCGTTCTCTATCCGAGCGAGATCATCCGGGCCCAGGAAGGGCACGGGCGATACGGTCCCCATGCCGCCCGTATTGGGACCCTGGTCACCATCAAGCAGGGGCTTGTAATCAACAGCCCAGCCTATAAACCTGTGGGTGAAGCCGTCAGACGCGACGAAAACCGAGAGCTCTCGTCCCTTCAGAAAATCCTCAACCACGATCTCGCGCCCAGCCGCGCCGAATTTGGACTTGATCATTATCGTATCCAGCGCGAGGAGCGCCTCGGCTCTGTTTTTGGCCACGAATACCCCCTTGCCCCCAGCAAGGCCGTCTGCCTTGATGACGCAGGGGTATTCCCGGACCGAATAAACATGCTCCTTTGCCTCATCGTATTCCGAGAAGACCTCAAAGTCCGCGGTGGGTATTCTGTTCCTGCGCATGAAGCTCTTTGCCCAGACCTTTGAGGCCTCAAGTTGGGCCGCATCCGAGCGGGGCGCGAAGACCGGTATCCCAAGCTTCTCAAGCCGGTTGGTTATCCCCAAGGCTATAGGGTTTTCCGGGCCAACGACGACCAGATCAACCTTCTCCGCGTGGGCGAGCGCGACGAGCTCAGGTATGTTCACAGGAGGGATGGGAACACATCGTCCCAAACTGGACATGCCGGGGTTCCCCGGAGCCATTATGAGCTCTCCCAAAAGAGGGGATTGGGCTATTTTCCACGCAATAGCGTGCTCCCTGCCCCCCGAGCCTACCAGAAGAACCTTCATGCTCAAATTCTAGCCTCCTTCCCTGTGTCCGCGCAACTTATATTAAGGGTTTTTGGATGGATTTTCAAGGGGCAATGGCTCAGGGGTTGCTCAGATACGGAGGCTTAGCTTAACATTTACTCCCTTGCGAATTCTTTGGGTCTTCAGGGGATACCTGGATGAGAGGATGGATCGGGGGGCTTTGGTTCGCATGGCCGAGGCCGTAACGAGAACTGGTAACCCTATGTTCCTGATTACGGGCCACCGGCGGGTCAAAGATAACCGTTCTCCGGTCATATACATCCGTTCATCCCCTCTGCCTTTCGTGAACCACATCTGCCAGGCTGTCTCCGCGTGGCTTGCCCTCTTTCGGCACGCGGCGCCTGGGGATGCGATCATTGCGGAACCATACATGGCCCTTTCGGCTTTGCCATTTGCCCTACTGGCCAGGTGGGGTCTTTGTAAGTATAGGGTCATCTTGGATGTGAGAACCCTTCCAGTTGAAAGGGGACGCGTATTCTTTGCTCTTGACAGGGTTTTATTCAGGATCGGGCTTTTTCTCGCGAGAGCCTTCTTCTCAGGCGCGACCGTGATAACCCCAGCCATGGCGAGATTCCTGAGGAGGGAACTGCGTGGGCTGTCTGTTGGGGTATGGGGATCAGGGGTTGATCCTGAGGTCTTTGACCCATCAAGATACGATCGCGAGGCCGAGAGAAAGCGTTGGGGTTTTGAAGAAGAGAAGGTTTTCCTTTATCACGGTGCTCTGAGTTCCCGAGGGAGGGGACTCCTTGAATCCGTGAGGGCTTTCGTGAGGGCAAGGCCCGATAACGCCATCCTGGTGTTCGCGGGGGATGGCGAGCTCAAGGAGAGAATAAAGCAAGAGGGAGGCTCTCTCGTGAGGGTTATCCCTCCTGTGGCGCACGAGGATGTTCCCTCTCTGCTTGCGGCCTCGGATTTCGTTGTCATACCTTTTTTGAGGACGCCCGTGATTGATACGAGTTGCCCAGTTAAGCTTTTGGAGGCCCTGGCCATGGAAAAACCCATAGTGGGGACAGATGTGCCCCCTCTTAGGGAGGTTCTGGATTCTAAAGGTTTCTGGTTCAAGGCTCAGGGTCCGGATGGCCTTGATGCCGCTTTCAGGATGGCTCTAAATGCGGGCTCTGTAGACGCGAGAGGCGGAAGAGCTTTGGCTTGTGGTTATTCCTTCTCTGTTCAGGCAGAGAGGCTTTTGGGATTTATCAGCCAGATATGAAAGATAAGTGGATCAGAGTGCTTCTTGGCGTGGCCTTGGCTGGGTTCGCGGTTGTGGGAGGGGCTGGCGTATCCACAGGAGATGATCTCTTGGTTGCCATAGTAATAGGCTTGCCCGTTTTGGTCTTGGCCTTCCTTAATCCAAAGATAACGATATTCCTGGTATTTTTCTTCTCCATAATATACCATGATTTCATTAGGCAGCTCCTCCCAAACCTGGATGCATCTAGACGCATAATGGACATCCTGATAATTGCCCTCTTCATAAGGGCTCTTCTTTCAAAGGCAGCAGAGGGGCGCTTCAATTTTACCCCCGCCTTCATTCCAGGGCTTGCCTGGCTTATTTTGGTTAGCTTTTCAGCCTCAATGAATCATATTCCATTGTTGAACTTTCTTTTGAAACTGAGACACATGGGGCTCTTTATCCTCTTCTTTTATTCCCTTGCCAACCTCAATCTTGAACCCCAGACCGTAAAACGAGGCTTCTGGTTCTTCTTCGCCCTTGCCTGTGCCCAGGCCCTCGTGGCGCTCTGGAACTATCGCGTCTATGGCATGAGCGACCTCGTGAGGGGTTTTACCCCTGGCGGGCCTGAGCTGACATTCATATTGCTCTGGGCCACAGGCTTTATCTATGGGCTATACCTCTACACCAAGAGGATCAACCTGCTCTCGCTCATTCTGATCTGCGGGGTATTTCTCGTGATACCCGTGATGAGCGGCATAAGGGCTGTATTTTACTTTTACCCGGTCCTCGCGTTCATACTCCTTATTTCTCCCATCATACTCTCCGCTGTCTCCAAAGAAAACCCATTACCCGTGATCAGGAAGGGGTTTTCTGGGGCACTTGTAACCGTGATCTCTCTGGCCGCAGGAGTTGCTTTCGTGCCCATGCTGAACAATCTTTATCACATCCTTTACAGGACTTTTATTTGGGGTATATACAATCAGGAAAGGGTCTACGCGGTAGCGCATGTTGGGCGTTTCGTTGCACCGAAGATAGCGCATTCCTACCTCGTCGTAAAGGGTTTGCCGGGCCTCATCATGGGTTATGGCCTGGGTTCGGTCGTGCTCAGCAAATTCGTATCTTTTGCGGCCAGGAAGGGATCGTTTGCGGCTCTGACAACCCAGCTACCCGTCTCTCTCTACGAGACGGGCTATCTAGGCGTGATTTTATATGCCGCAATGGCAATATGCGCGGCCTGTCTCATTATCCCTTGCTTCAAGATGGCCAAAGATGGGGACGAGAGGGCTATGGTCTTCTCGCTCGTGGTTCCTGCTGTAGCATTCATAGGGATGACGGTTTATTATTGGGTCTGGATAGAGCACATAGCCGGAACGACATTCTGGGGCCTCGCTGGGCTTGTGGCCGCTCTTTACTATTACAGGAAAGAGGAAGCTAGAGAAACATGAGCGCGTTCTTGCTGGGGCTTTTCGTTATTCCTGACACCCTTCCTCCTGAGAAAAAAGAGGCCGCTGAATTTCTAATGAGAGCCCTTCCCCCTTCACTCCTTGAGGCGATGGGACAGGGGCTTTTCATGAGGAACATTGAGCTGGCTTTCGCGGCGCGGGAGGAATTTTTTTGGGCGCGCGAGCTCCCTGATTCGGTGTTCCTCAGATATGTTCTTCCACCAATAGTATCCCAGGAGCCGCCCGAGGATTGGCGCGGGTTTTTCCTGGACTCCCTGCGGCCGGTTGTCTGCGGCCTAAAGGATCCCGAGGAGGTGGCGATCGCAGTCAATCGCTGGTGCGGCGAGCGGGTAAAATATAAACCTAATCAGAGAAGAGATCAGGGGCCTCTTGAGACATGGCGATCTGGATGGGGAAGGTGCGAGGAGATGACCATATTCTACATATGCGCCCTCAGGGCAGTCGGGATCCCCGCGAGACAAGCATACACGCCTTGGTGGCCCTTCACGGAGTCAAACCATTCCTGGACAGAGGTCTATGTTAATGGGGTTTGGAAATACGCGGGAAGCTGCGAGCCAGCTGATTCCCTTTGCACCGCTTGGTTTTCGGGGCCAGTCAGGCGCGCAGGCCTCGTTCTTTCGGTTGGGCTGGGTAATTCCTCTGGACCCGATGTTTACAGGACTGGGGCGGATTACACCCTGATAAACTCTACGAGGAATTACAGGGATGTCTCTGTTCTTTTGGTTGAATCCCGGCCCGGGGACACGCTTGCTCTTTCGGTGTTCAATTACGGTGCGCTTAGAACCATAGCGGTTCTCGTAGTTGGGAATGATGGGCTTGCAACCTGTGAGATAGGTCCGGGGGATTATCTCCTTTCCGGTAGGGGTTTCTCTACCGTGATTACGGTAAAAGGGGATACCACACGGATAAGACCCATCAGAGGAGCGAGGCTCACAGACAGTTTCTGGCTCAGGTATCCAAAGGGGGACGAGTGATCCTGTTCCTTTTGGCAAGCGTGTTTGAGGTCTCTCCGGATTCCTTGGATTCTGCTCTCGCGGATGCTGGCAGGAACAGACAGGAGCTTGAGCGCGCGCTCGCTGAGGCCGGAGAACTCCGGGAACAGGCATCCTGGCTCATTGTGAGCATGCCTCACCTTGATAGGCTCCAGATAACAGCTGAGTGCCTTCTGAATCACATCCGGCTCGCAAATGAGAGCCGGGGCCCCTTCCCGGACACGATCTTTCGTGATTATCTCCTCTCATACAGGATATGGGATGAGCCCTGCGAGGACTGGAGAGGGCCGCTTAGGGATGCATTCTCGGATTGCGGGAGACCGAGGGACATAAAGAAGAGAATTGAGAAAGCCGTGAAACTGGACACCACGAGGTATTTCTTCGGGCCATTCCCTTCGCCCCTTACAACCCTGAGTAGAGGCCGGGGTTCAAGGATGGAGCGAGCAGTTCTTCTCGTCGCGGCCCTGAGAGCCAGGGGCTTTCCAGCGAGGCTCGCTAGATGCCCCTCTCCCCTTTCTGTCTGGGTTGAGTATTATGATCGTGGGGCTTGGCATCCAATTTACTTTGAGAAGCCAAAGGGCCTTAGCGTCGTCCTTGTGCAGAAGGGGTTCGCTTGGGCGCAGGCAACCCCTCGCTACCTGAGGACGGGTACCCTGAGGCTCTGTTTCACCCTTTTTGGCGAACCAGACACATCGTTTGAGGGTTTTTCGGTCCAGAGAAGGGAGACATGGGAATGGGAGGGCCTTGATGATCTATGGTGGCCAATGGAGGATGGCTCATGGCCAAAGAATGGGGATTTCTGGGTCTTTCACCTCGCACCCGGAGACTACATCCTTACCTGGGGAAGGAGAAACGCGAAGGGAGAACCTTTCGTTCAAGTTAAGGAGTTCAAGATACGGTCAGGCGAGGAGCTTTCCCTTGTGCTTGAGACAGGAATTCCGGCCGAGGAGGTAAAACCCGGAGACATCATGGCAAGGCCCATTGATTCGTTGCCAAGGCTGAGGCTATGCGATGGCCGAACCCTGAACGATCTCCTTCAGTATCCTGCTCTCGTCGCCTTCCTCGGGGACGATGAGGGTTCTTACAGGACCCAGAGGCAGATTGAGGGGTTGGAGCTTAATGTTTACCCGATCAGGGTCGGAGCGAGTGAGGGGATTTGCGTTTCTCTTGATTCCTTGAGGGCCGCTCTGGGTTCTGAAAAACTTCCTTCGGTAATGCTTCTGGATGAGCTCGGAAAGCCAATACTCTGGACAGAGGGGTTCTGCGAGGGATTGCCTCTGTATATAAGGGCCTTGCTCCGGGATCGGGTCCGGTAACCCAGTCTCATCTATGAGTTTATCCGGTTTAGCAGGGTTTAGAATACGAAATTCACCGTGAATAGCAATTTCATCGTTTTGAAGCCCGTGTTTGTAGCCAGGTTGAGGGTTTCATCGTTCGTAAAAGAAACGGTTCCCGTTACCGAGGATGAAAACTTGTATGTCCCATCAATTCCGTAGCTCATGGTTTTCGTTCCCGAGTAGGGCTTGTCCTCATCGGTGAGGTCGTGCCATCCGCCCGTTGTATCATCCCAGGGTATCAAGTAGGATCTGGTTATCGAGAGGCTATACTTGAAGGAGAGCCTGAGCTCGGATTCCAGCTTCAGTATCCTCCCCTCTGCCCAAGGGAATTTAAGGCCGCCGAAGCTCTGGAATGTATGGGAGAGGTTCAGGGAAAGGCTATTGCTCTGGGTTGAGTCCTTCTGGAGGTATGGAAGGTGGTTTACGGTTATGCTGGTTCTGGTATTGTAGGAAGCGGTTATGCTCGTGCCGGATCTGAGGTTCATGTTTAGCTGTGCGAGGGGAGAGAACGAGGTCTCTATGGTGTTTTGGGTTAGGATCTTATCGGGTAGGAGCTCTGTCCAGCCGAACTTCTGGGTGAAACCCGAGGAAAGCGAAGCAGAGGTCACCTGTTTCTGATATTCGGGCGGTAGGATGAAGTTCAGGTTTGAAAGGGTGGCATTGATCTGGGGGTTTGTGAGGTTTCTGGCCCATGTAGCTGATGTCGGGGCTTTATTTCTCGTGAAACCGAGCGCCCACGAGCTCCTCACCGATAGGTTCGCGAAGTTGAAACCCTGGGAGAGGTTGAAGGAGTTTGACTCGGTTATGTTTGATGAGGTCTGAATGTAGCTCGGCCACCCCGGATCCTCAGTAAACCCGTATCTGAACATCCAGCCCGGCCTCCCAAGAAGCCCTCCGAAGAGCGCGTTCCTCGTGAATGTGTATCCCAGAGTTGTATTTCCGAGGCCCCTGCTCACCTTGTCCAAGAGGTTTGCCTGGCCCCCTGAGTCCTTGGGCGCGAGCTTTGCCCCCAGACCGAAGAAGGACGAGAGCAATCTGTTTGAAATGGTGAGATCCGTTGTTGTTGAAGCATTGACATCCCTTATGTCCACGAGGTTTCCGAGCGTATCCTCGATCTGCTTGTTGGCAGAATGATCCTCGGAATACCTTGAAGAGTATGAGACCCGTGGGGCTATGAAGCCCTGGAAAAAGGTTATGTTATAGCTTCCGGATAGGTTTTCATCGTGGCCAGCCTCCCAACCATAGAGAGGCCTACTCCAGGGGAAAGAAAAGCCCTTCGGCCCTCCAAAAAGGGTGTCCGCCCTGTAATCAACCTCTTTTGTGAGGGAGTATCGCCCTGATATGTTGTCTATGGGCGTCCAGGATATATCACCTCCGTATGTGGCCTGGGTCCTCTTGTCGTTGGCTATGATGTTGCCGGTGGTCTTCTGATACTGGTATTGCCAGTTGTCGGTTATCGTATAGTTGAAAGAGTATGAGCTCGGTAGATAGCGGAGCTGTTTTCCGAGGATCTTGGGCGGGTTCTTGATATACGGGGTATATGAGTAAGAACCAGAAAGGCTTTGACTATTTGTCGTGCTCGTGGAGGCTATGTTCGTGCTATAGCTCTTGTTACTGTTGGCTTGGATCTTTATGGGGTCAACGAACCACTTGAGGAATCTGTTTGCTGAACCCCTCTTTGACCATGAGGCCGAGTAGGCCTCTGAGCCGGAGAGGGTCCTTTGCTCGTATGATTCCTCAGGGGACAGGAGCGCATCTCCACCGGTTGAATACTTGGGAAGGGAATAACCGGATGTTCCTTGGAACCTTATTGGCATGCTCATCCCCCAGGCCTTTGGGAAGAGCTTGTCCGCGTTGAATGTTGCTGAATAGGTAGCATTTGAGCTCGTTGATGTTCTCCTGGATGCGTCCGAAAGCCCTTGGAAGTCAGCCTCCTCCTTGCTCACTGATAGGTCAGCCGAGGCAACATCAGCCATCTGGAGGCTTGCTTGTGCTCTGTAGGCGTTCCCTCCTTCTGTGTGAGGATCTATCGCCCTGAGCTCGTCCACCCATATCTCCCCTGAGATCCTAGCATTTTCCTGATTATAAACCCCGAACCAGTAAAAGCTTATCTCGCCGATGTTTGGCCTTCCCCGGAAACCGAAATTTCCCTGCCTGTAATAACCCGTGACCGTGTCCCCGAGGCTGTCCTGGATAGCCTTCTTGAACCTGGTCAGGGAGTCAAGGCTGAACCTTACCTCTTGCCAATCAGGCGAGGTTATCCTGTATCTGTATTCGTAGAAATTTAGAGAATCGGTCCCCATGCGGAATATAACGGTCGGATAAGGAGCGGATGTCGTGGGGTTCGGTTTCACCCAAAACGCTACCCCTTGGTAATCCAGGAGATTGTGCTTGCCGTATGCTATTCCCTTCTTAGAGAGGCCAGCGTGTCCAGGGAGGAGGCTCTCGTATGTGAGGGCAAGCGAGCCCTCCTGCTCAAACTTGCCGGGAGCGGTCTCCATTATCCTAGCGCCGGGGGGCGGGGTATAGTATGCGGCGTGCTCCTTGTTGTTGACATATGATGTCCTGAATCGTTCTGGTGAGTTTATGGGGAGCCCGGATGAGTCAACCGTGGTTCCCTGGCTGAACCACTGGTTTCCGGTTACATCCATCTTCGCTATCCATATGGTATCAGCTTCTGAAAACCCTTCTATCCAGAGCCGGGCATAACGGATGAGGTCAAAGCTCGGCGAACCGTATCTCTCATACCGAGAAGAATCCCGAAGGGGTATCTTGTAGTATTTCCAACCGTTATACATGCTCAAATACTCTGTTGTGTCAAGGTCTATTGTCCAGGAGTAGTAGTTTGAGCTCGTGTTCATTAAGTTATCCTGGTCAAGGTCCTCGCTGTCCCACTTTGAGTTCCTTTCCGTTCCGATCATCCGTGACTCATCATAGGGGTCGTAGTCGTCGTTGCCATCATCAGCCGAGGCCCCGGTCCACTGGCTGTCGTTCCCCCACTCGCCATCAAGGCCCGTATCCTCAGAACCAGCGTCAAATATGCCATCTCCGTTCCTATCCTCGTTGTTGAGGGTATCAAGGCCCCTTATCTTTCCGTCCTTGCCGCGCCTCGGCGCGTCCTCAGGGATATCATACCCCAGATCAATGTGAAGGACCGCGTTCTCCCCCTTAACATAGAGCTCAATGAATTCCATGGTTGAATAGTTATCGCCGGATTTCGCGACCAGGTGGTTGAAAGATGCCCAGTTGAGTGAAGGGTTTGATGTCTTGGGTTCCAGCACTATGCCAAGCACATTCTCCTCGTAGTCATCCGCCTCGTCAGCCGGGAGATTCGGATATATGTCCCCCCTCTTGAACTTGTGGCGAGGGTTATACCAGACAACCCTGCTGACATAACCGGATGTGTCCTTGCCCGGGGGCACAGACCCATATTTCCAGTCATATCTGGTTGTGGAAAGCGTCCTTGAATCCCTTATGCTTTCCATGTCGTCAAGATAAGCCTCGCCGGATGTGTTCGGGTTGGGAAAGCTCCTCGCTACCTCTGCCTGCAAGCTGAGCTTTGAGTCCTTGTCCGTTGAGATGAGAGGGAGGCGGTCAAGTCCGTGGGTGAGCCAATCGTAATAGAACTCCCCTTGGATGTCTGCCTCAGCCACAGCCGCGCGTTTGGGGACCTCGTCTATGCGGGGCCTTATCTGCGCGGTTGCTTCTGTGCTCATTATGAGGCTTGAGCCTATGGTTATGTTGTCCGAGTATTCGTAGTCAGTCCTGAGGCCAAGGAGGGAGCGCTGGGTCAGGGAGAATGTGGGTATGACATCATAGGAGATGTCTATGACCGCGTTGGGATCCGAGAAGTAGGAGTCATCAAGGATGTAGAGGAATCCCATGTTGTAATCAACCCTGTATGCGGATTGAGGGACCTCCTGGCCCCCAACCTTTACCACAACAGAACCCTCTTGAATATCGGGCGCGAGGAATATCTGGTCAACCTTCCTAGTGTATTGGACCACTATCTTGTATTTTCTCTCGTCGCTCGGATTCCACTGCCTTTTGTAATAGACAGTGGTGTCCGGAACCAGGAGGCTATCGGATGTGAACGGCATGGAGTCCGGGAATATTAGCAGTCCCTCCCTGTAATCAACCAGCCTTATTGGAACGCCATTTATCATGGTCATTTCCTCAACGAACCCATTCGTATCCCTGTCAAGGCCGAGAACAGCAATATAAGGACCCCTGCCGGAGTCCCCTATGGGGTTGTTTTCTTTGCGGCCCTCCTCCCTGAATATGGTGACCTTCAAGGGCTGACGAGACATATCTGAGCCTATGTAGTATATGTTTTTGAACTCATAGTTCCAAACCTTGAGGGTCTCTGGCGAGGCGGTATGCCAGTCTATGGAATCCGGAAACGCACCAGGGCATATCATCTTTAGCCTGAGAGTGTCTCCGGATATATCCCCTATCTGAATGGTGTTTTGGCCGCGCTTTATCACCATGTAGACCCCGAGCCTCTGACCCTTGCTCAGGGCGTTTGTTAGCTGGATCCAACCGAGGTCAGATCTGTCCTGAAAGTATGTGTATTCGCCTTTCTCTGGACGAAGAAGATGGAACATTCCGGTCTCTTTCATCGGCGATGTTTGATCCCCTTCGTAGTAAATTATTCCTGGCTTTGCCTGGAGCTGGAGGTTGTTGGAGAGGATGTTATCATCAAGGTAGACCGCCAAACCGAGTATGGTATCTGTTGAAGGGTTTATTCCGAGGCTGAAGACCTTCCTGCTGATATACTGCTCCGCAGTAAGGGTTTCGGTGACCATCTCGGCACCGCCCGTGAACTGCTTTGATTCCCTGGTGCCCCTATCCCTAACAGCCAGAAGTGTGGTAGTGAGGCCGCCCATCTTGAAGACCCCCTTGACTCCGAAGAGGCCTGTCCTTGAGCCGCCGGGGAATGAGGCATATTGGGTTGAGGGGAACTCGGCCTTCGTATCCCCTGCCTCAAGCAGTTGAACGAACTCATCCTCCTCGCCCTCGTATTTTATCACGACCTGGTTTTTGGCCTGGTTCATGCGTTCGGAATCGTGGTCAATTAGCACCTTTATCTTTGTCCCAACCGTGCCCGTAAGCCGTATCTGCATGGTTTGGTCCATCTCGAGTGAAAACGGGGTTCCCATGCCGTAGTCCCGGGATGCCCGGGTTGTCTCAGGGAGTATGGGATAATCACCCCTTCCGCCAACCGTAAGGCTGTTTTGGCCGTCTATCTCAAGCTTTCCTCCCTCCCCGAGAAAGGCGAGGCGGCCCGGCATCTGAACGGGTATCTCAACATCAGGGATGAGACCCTGACTTTGCTGGCTTTCTTCCTTGTTCTCCGCGATAAGGGCATCAACGAGCCACTGTCTCCTCCTATAGCTCACGCGCTCAGAAAGGTAGCGCGAGAGGGGCATTATCCCGAAAGTGTCCAGAGGAACCTGCTTGTAGACCCTTGAGAGAAAGACATAATCCCTGTGTATCGCCGCGGTGTCCTTGATGCCCTGGGTGCTCCTCAGGAAATAATATGAGAAGTCGGTGTGGAAATAGGGGGCCACGAGGGTGTCCGGGCCAGTAGCCGTGTCAACCGGAGCCTCCTGCGCCAGGAGGAGGAGTCCCAAAAGGGATTCCCAGCCGGGCATGCTTAAATTATCCTATAAAAGAACCTTCTAGCTCAAAGCATTAGACAAAGAAGATGATGATTTTGTTCCTGAAGCAGAAATGTCCCTGGAAGTTCAAGAGGATCACCGGGGCGGATCGTGGGCGCCCTCTCCACATGCCCCGCATTCTCCACAGCCGGGATGACACGGAGGGGATGGCTCGCCCCCCCTGCACCTCTCCCACTCCTCATCCAGGTAATCCCGTGATACCCCGGTGTCTATGCGCAGAAAAGGGGCTGACAGAGGGTAAGCCGGATCATCGAGGTAAAGCGATGGAATCGCACCGACTTTCCTGAGAGCGGAGGAGAACCCAAGCCCCTCCTCAGCGGCCAGAAGCAGCGCGAGGGAAACCATCTCGTCCCCTCTGGAGAGTATGGCTTCCTCTCGGGATTTTCTGTAGCCGTGGAGCTTGAAAAGGACATCCTTGGGAGATCTGAGGGCAGAGACCTTTCTCTTGTAATCAGCCTCAGACATGAATGGAGCCCTGTAGAGTGGCGTCTGTGCTTTCGGAATAAATGGTGATACGGTGACGCGAACGCGTTTTTTGAAGATCCGCTTTATTTCCTTTACTTGACTGGATATAGCCTGGACATCATCATCGGTTTCTCTGGGGAGCCCTATCATGTAGTAAAGCTTTAGAGAGCAGAACCCAGCGTCCCTTGCCCAGTTCACGACATCAATGACCCTCTCGTTCTCAAAAGGTTTGTTTATTGAGCATCTGAGGCTATCTGAGGCGACCTCAGGGGCCAGGGTCAGGGTTTTCGCTCCGCGGCGAGCCATGAGCCTGAGAAGCTCCGGATCCAGAGACGAGATATTGACGGAGCTGGGGTTCAGTAGGAGGTGTGGAGGGGCCTTCTCAAATATCTCTCGGACCCCTGGATGCTCCGCAACCGCGGACCCAACGAGGCCAACCTGTTTGGTGAGGCCAACGGGCAATTGGCCGAGGATGTCAAGGACTATATCACCTGGGAGGAACCTCGGGGGTAGGTTTGAAAACCCCAGAAGGCAAAACCTGCACCGGTTCGGACATCCACGGGAAACCTCGATCAGGAATTCCCCCCTGAAAAACGAGTCGCGCTCTATGAAAGCAGAATAAGCGTCTGTCCGCGTTATATCCGAAAGCCGTGCCCTTTCCCCTTCCTCTTTCTGCCCAGGGATCCAAGCCCAAGGTTTATCTGATATTGCGGAGAGGAATCCCTCTTTTGATCTGTATATTTCAATTTCTAAAAATGGGATTATGGCTTCCGATTCCCCGAGAAGAACAGCGTCAAATGTGTGCCAGAGGGGAAAAGGGTTTGCTGATGGCGCTATTCCTCCCGCGATGAGGGCATGAAGAGCCCGGCGTCTCCTGTCCAGCTCTATTCCCTCATATTTGAGAAACCTGAGGGCTGAAAGGTATTCGGGCTCATAAGGAAATGTGAAGAAAATAAAGGGAAATTCATAGAGGGGCTTGCCGGAACGGATGCCGCGCGGGGTATCAGTGAAGAATATATCCGTGAAGGAGAGCCTGTTTAGGCCCCGGAACACAGCATGAAGCCCGAGGTTGTCAACGCCTATCCTTTTTGGCCCGGGATAAACGAGGGCTATCTCAGGTTGCCCACCACCTAGGCCTTCGAGCCAAACCCTTGCCAATCATCCTCCTCTTCCGGATCAAAGATTGCCCTCTTGAACTCAAATCCGGAGTAAAGGCCTCCATCTGTGGGGGCGCGCTCCCTATCTGTCCTGGTGGTCCTTGTGGGCCGGGCTCGGTATCCTGAAACGAAGCCCCGACGCTCCTTTATCCCAGTTGCTATGAGGGTGACGCGGATCGAATCGGTGAGCTCCCTGTCCACAACAGTGCCAAGGATCATCTCAGGCGAACCAGACTGGGCCATTGCCTCCTGACTTATGGTGGTGAGGATTGCTTCCACCTCTTCCATCCTTATGGTGTGCTCCGGGCTATCCGGGAACTGGATGTTGACCAGGATCTTGTCTGCACCTGAGATGCTGTCAATCCCATCCAAGAGGGGCGCGTTCAGAGCGGATTTCACCGCGCTAACTGCCCTGTGTTCACCCTTGGCCTCACCTATCCCAATGAGGGAAAGCCCCCCGTTCTTCATAACCGTTCTGACATCAGCGAAGTCAACATTTATGTAGCCTGGGTTGTGTATGATGTCAACCACGGACCTTGCCGCGTGATACAGGATGTCGTCTGCCTGCGCGAACGCCTGGATCATCGGGAGCTCCCTGGTCAGCTCAGCGAGCCTCGTGTTGCTTATTGCCAAAAGGACATTGGCGTGCTCGCGGAGCTCGCGTATGCCGGCCTCTGCCTTCTCGTGTTTTGCCTTGCCCTCAAATTTGAAGGGCTTGGTCACTATTGCAACAACAAGAATATCGTTTTCCCTGGCTATTCTCGCTATGACGGGGCTCGCTCCAGTGCCCGTTCCTCCTCCCATGCCAGCGGCTATGAAAACCATGTCATAGCCATCCAAGACCTCCTTTATCTTATCCGCGGACTCCTCAGCCGCCATCTTGCCCACCTCAGGATCAGCGCCTGCGCCCAAGCCCCTGCTCACTGTCTCCCCAAGGGGTATCTTGATGTCTGCGAGGCAGGTCTCAAGGGCCTGTCTGTCCGTGTTGGCAGCAGCTATAGCCGCTCCCACAAGCCCTTTTTTCACCATGTGATTCACCGCGTTACAGCCTGCCCCACCCACGCCAATGACCAGTATTTTGGCAGGCGCGGTCTTTTCATCGTAGTATATCTTCATCTCAAGCTCTCCTTTTTTCTAAAACATATCTTTTATGTTCTCCCAGAATTGCTTAAAGGCCCACCGGGGCCGTGGTTTTATCACACTGGCTCCGGCCATCTTCAAAAGCCCGGCCGAAACAGCGAAATCCGGCCCGGCCACCGTATCTGAGAACGGCTCAACCCCTCTCGGCGTCGCGACCGTGGCGGGCAGATTGAATATCTCTTCTGCCATTTCCCTCGCGCCGGGGAGGGTGGATGTGCCTCCGACGAGGAGAATCGGGGTCCCAGCCCTCGTGACCCGGTAAAGCCCTGCCCGCTCAAGCTCGTCCTTTATTCGCATGAGGAGGTCACCAACTGCTTGCTCTATGACCACAGAGAGGCGTTTCCTGTCCACCTTGTATTCAACCCCTCTCTTCGGGTCCCTAACCGTTATCTCCTCTGTTTCATCAACCGTGTAATAACCCCCTACAACCCCGTATTTTTCCTTGAGGTGAGAAGCGGTTGCCTGGCTCATCGGGAACTCAGAGGCTATGGCCTCCGTGATGTAATCGCCCCCAAGCTCTATCACATCAACATTCAGGAGCATCTCATCCTGCCAGACAGCCACACCCGTGGTGGTTCTGCCTATGTCAAGAAGCACCGCTCCCTCCTCAAAGTCCTCGTCGTCCATAACCCCATACGAGGCCGCGATGGGCTGAAAGAAGAACAGGGGTTGGTGTATGCCAGCGCCAGAAAGGCACGCGGTTATGTTCTCAAGGAAGACCCTGTCTGCTGTGATTATGTAAGCCTCAAGCTCCAATCTTATGCCAGCAAGACCGATTGGATTCCTTATGCCCCTTGTGGAATCAACCGCATACTGGTTCGGGTGCACATATATTATCTCGTGCCCGGCTGGAAGGGATATGGATTTTGCCTGCTCAAGGACCCGCTTCACATCCTCTTCCCTTATGGGCTTGCCCTTTTTCACGGTAACGAGGCCCGATGAGCCCTTGGAGTATATGTAGCGCCCTGTTATTCCAGCGGCCGGAATGAGGTTTTCGGGCTTCAGATCCGCGATCCTGCATGTCTCGGCCACCACAGCCTTTATGCAGGCGCTTGCCCTGTCCATGTTGACTATAACGCCTCCCCTTATGCCCCTGGATGGGACCTGAGCCGCGCCCGTTATGAAGACCCGGCCATCCCTCACCTCCCCCGCGACACAGCGGATGAAACCCGAACCCAGGTCAATTCCCAAAATTCCTTCCTGTGTTTTCATATCTTGCCTCCTGGCATAAACTCTATCTCTGTTTCAAGCTCCACCCCGTGGAGCTCGCGAACCCTTGCTTTTATCATCTCAATGAGCTCCAGGACATCCCTGGCAGTAGCTTGGTCAACATTCACTATGAAGTTCGCGTGGACAGGGGAGACCATAGCGTCTCCAACCCTCTTGCCCTTGAGGCCAGCGGCTTCAATCAAGACTGCCGCGTGAGCGCCGGGCGGGTTCTTGAAGACGCATCCAGCGCTACGCTGGCCTATTGGCTGGTGGCGCTTTCTCTTCTCGTTGTAATAATACATGGTGCTCCTGAGCTTCGTTGGGTCTCCCCTTTCCAGCTTCAGTGCCACCCTCACGAGTATCCCAATTTCGGGAAGTCTGGATGTCCTGTATCCCATTCCCAGCTCCTCTTTTGTTATTTGGATTACTTTGCCGTTATAACCCATTACCTCTGCCCATTCTACCACTTCAGCCATCTCCCTGCCATATGCCCCAGCGTTCTTGGCGACAGCGCCCCCGATCGCGCCTGGTATGCCGTATAGCTCCTCTGTTCCAGAAAGCCCTAGCTCTGCCGAAAAGAGACACACCCTCGCCAGTCCTTCTCCTGAACCAGCTATTAAAAGCCCTCTGTCTATGCTTATGCCCTTCATTCTCCTCATTGAGATGAGGAGGCCAGGGACACCCTCATCCGCTATGAGAACATCTGTTCCGAAGCTGAGAACAGAAACAGGTAGCCCGTTTGCTTTTGCAAAATCTAGGCACTCACTGAGCTCCTCCGGTGTGGCTGGCTCCGCATAGAACTGCGCTGGTCCGCCTATCCCAAAGCTGGTCAAGGGACCCAGGATCACATCGCGTTTTATATCAACCATGCTTTGGCCCCTGGTTGCTAATCATCTGAGCCCTATCTCTCAAGGAAAGCCTCCCCTATCTTCCAAACATTTCCGGCGCCCAGGGTGATGAGCAGGTCCCCAGGCCTGAGAAATTCCTCAAGGACCTCCAAAACATCGTCTGTCTCCTCCAGAAGGTGAACCTCCTTGTGCCCGGACTCCTTTACGGCGTCGTAAATGAGCCTTGAGCTGACGCCTTCTATGGGCTGTTCCCCGGCAGGGTATATGGGCAAGATGAAGAGGAGGTCGGATTCAAGGAAGGCGCCCCCGAATTCCCTGTGAAGGTAAAGGGTCCTGGTGAACCTGTGGGGCTGGAAAAGCACAACGATCCTACCATCCTTCCAGTAGTTTCTCGCGGCCTCAAGGGTTGCTCTTATCTCCGTTGGGTGGTGGCCGTAGTCGTCAACAACCCTGATCCCGTCCCTCTCGCCCTTTATCTGGAACCGGCGCTCAACCCCGGAGAATGACGCTAGGCCCTTGGCTATTTCCTCTGTTGGTATCTCCAGCTCAAGCGCAACCGCGATTGTCGCAAGAGCATTTGAGACATTGTGGTTTCCCGGAACCGAGAGGGAGACATCCATGATGTGTTCTCCATCCCAGAAAACCGAGAACTCCGAGCCTAGCTCTAAAAGAACAACATCCCTTCCAGAGACATCAGCCTGCCTACTTGTTCCGTATGTGATTATCCTGCGCTCAATGAGGGGCATGATCTTTCGGACAGGGTCAGAATCCAGGTTCAGGACAGCCGCACCGTAGAACGGGACGCGGGAAACGAATTTGATGAAGGCCTCTGATATGTCCTCAAGTCCGGAGTATGTGTCAAGGTGCTCTGGGTCAAGGTTTGTGACAACTGCAATGGTCGGAAAGAGATCTAGAAAGCTCCTGTCCGATTCGTCCGCCTCTGCGACGAGGTAATCTCCCTGTCCCAGCCTCGCGCCCGTTCCGGTTGCCCTGAACCTTCCGCCTATGACAACCGTCGGATCGAGACCCGCCTGCGCGAGAACATGGGCTATCATGGAGGAGGTTGTCGATTTGCCGTGCATCCCGGAGACAGCGATTGAGAACTTTACGCGCATCAGCTCAGCGAGCATCTGTGCCCTTGGTATTATTGGAATGCCCATTTCCCTCGCGGAAACTAGCTCGGGATTATCCTCTCTTATGGCTGATGAGACGACAACGAGGTCAGCTCCGGCCGGATTCCCGGGGTCATGTCCATAGAAGACGCGAGCCCCTAGCTCCTCAAGCCGCTTTGTGGTTTCCTGCCTTGAGATGTCAGAACCCGTGATGGTGAACCCGAGGTTGAGGAGCACCTCGGCTATTCCGCTCATTCCGGATCCACCTATTCCTATGAAGTGAACGCGCTCGTATTTTTTTCTCGGTAGGATCACATTCCCTCCAATATCGTCCTCGCGGCTCTCAGGAACTTCTTGGATTCCAGGAGGAGCTCTTGCGCCTCATGCTTGCCAAACTTCCTGAGCCTGAACTCAGCCTCTGTGTGCGCATCCCGGAGCATTATTAGGGATGTTGAGAGCTCCCTGGGGACAAGCCCTGCTCTCACGAACTTGTCCATGAACATGTCCAAGCACCTGCGAGCGTCCGGAGGTTCATCCCCAGCCATGACCAAGAGGGCCTTAGCCGCGAGGTATGCGGAGTAATATGCCGATGAGACCGCTATGTTGTATAGACCTTTATCCGTGAGGGTTTCAGCGGCAGTTAGGTTCTTTTCTGCTCGGTCAATGAGGACCTTCATGCGCCTGGTCTGGTAGTCGTTCCGGCCCCGATAGGCCTTTTGCCTGACGCCTCCCATCAGGGCTATCCTCTTCTTCCTTTTCTCGGCTTCCCCCTTCGGCATGGCAAGGGTCAACACATGCACGCCTGTTTCTTGGAGTATGGATGTTTCCAGTTCAGAAAGCGCTCTCCTGGTCTGGGTGTCAAGGTCTGCATCTCCATCCAGAACGAGAACGCCTACCAATCCTCCTTCATCTCTCCACATGACGAGATCTACAAGGGAGTCTCCCAAAAGCTGGGATACCCCTCCCCGATATGCATTATAAGCCTCGTTCATTTAAGGACCTCCATATGTTTGTTTCAGAACGATATCCAGAACATCAGCCGCGGCCCGCGGCCTACTGAAACCCGAAATCGCCTGGGCCATGGCCGAAAGCCTTTCCCTATCCTCAAGAAGCTCCTTGAGCAATCCGGGTAGATCCGAAAGGTTCTCCTCCCTGAGGACGAGAACCCCTCCGGTCCTAGCCAAAGCCTCCGCGTTCGCATACTGGTGATCGTCAGCCGCGTGGGGAAATGGAACCAGTATGGCTGGCAGGCCAAAGAACCCGAGCTCTTGCGCTACCCCTCCGCCAGCCCTCGCAACTGCTATATCAGCGCCGGAGTAAGCTGGAGAAACATCCGGAAGGTAATCCACCAAGAGAAAGTTTTCTCCCCTTTCGGGATAGGTTTTTCTGAAAACGGGATAATCCCTCTTGCCCGCTATGATGAGGAACTGCACATCCGGCATCAGGCTGGTCATTTCAAGGGATTTTGCTGTAAGCGCCCTGGCGCCCTGGGAGCCCCCCATGACCATGACCATAGGCCTCTCGTCAAAGTCAAAGATGGACTTGGCTTCGGTTTTCTCCATTTTTTTCAGGCCCTTCCGCAGGGGATTACCCGTCAGGATGCACTTAGCCCCAGGAAGGTTCCTCTCGGTCTCTTGAAAGGTCGTGAACACGCCCTCTGCGCGGCGGGCAAAGGTCCTCACTGTGGCGCCGGGTATAACATTCTGTTCCATGAGCCAGTATCTCCTTCTGGTGATCCTGGCCGCGAGGAGCGCGGGGACAACCGCGTACGATCCAAAGGCAATAAGAGGGCCCCGGTTGGTCAAGGCGAGGCACCTGAGGGTCCCGAACGCTATTTTGATGCCCGAGATCAGCTTTCTGGTAACAGGGACGCCTGATATGGGGCCCGATGGGATCCTGATGCCAGGGATCTCATGTTGAATCACGCCTTCCTTTATCTGGCCAAGGATAAACAGGGTCCTTATGCCCCTCTGGGCCGCCTCCTCAGCGAGGGCGAGGGCTGGATAAAGGTGGCCCCCTGTTCCGCCTGTTCCTATCAAGAGCTCCATCCCGATGACCTCCTTGAAAGGTTTAGGAGCAGTCCGGCCATCCCTGAGTAGATCACCAGGGAGCTTCCGCCGTAGCTCAAGAAGGGTAAGGCGAGGCCTGTGGGTGGCAGGAGCCCTATAACCACCGACATGTGCGCGAGCCCATAAAGCCCGATCGTTCCGGAAGCGCCGAAACCGAGAATCCCCGAGAACCTATCGTGCTGGATGAGCCTGTTGGATACCACGATGCCTCTGAGAACGATGAGCATGAGCAAGCCTAAAACAGCAAGAGAACCAACGAGGCCGAGCTCCTCTCCGACAACAGCGTATATGAAATCCGTGTGGGGTTTTGGCAGGTAAAGGAACTTCTCCTTTCCGTTTCCGGGCCCAACCCCGAGAAGCCCCCCTTCCGCGAGCCCTATCTTTGCTTGGGTTACCTGATATGTCCCTCCTTTCGTGAAACCCTCTATCCTCTCCCTCGCGTGGGGGAATATCCTGATGCTGGCGAAGAAAACCCCGGCGGCCAAAGCGCAGGTCAGGATGATGTGAAGGGGCCTCGCCCCACCGACGAAAAGCAATAGAACGCCTAGCAGGGCGAGGACGGCCGAGGTTGAGACCGCTGGCTCCAGTAGGACGAGTCCAATTAGCAGGCTTGTTGCTCCAATTGCGGGGAGGAAGCCGCTCCTGAAGGATCTTATGTCCTTTTTGGCCATGAACCTGGCCAGAAACATCACGAGGGCTAGCTTTGCCAGGTCAGATGGTTGAAAGCTGAAGCCCCCGAGAACGAACCACCTCTTCGCGCCGTAAGCGGTCCTCCCCAGGAAAAACAGAGCAACGAGGAGGGCTATGGTTATCCAGAAGACCTTCCCAGCATGACGCTCCCATATCTCAGAGGGAACGGCATAGAAGAGTATGAGAACAACCACTGCCACTGAGAGCCTCAGAAAGTGCCTCATCAGGAAATAGAACTGGGGAAGATCGTTGGCCTCAGCCAGGTAGGATGAAGATGTATAGACAATAAGCGCACCCAAAGCCAGCAGAATGAACACTGGGACCGCTATCCAGAGGTCAAGACCAGGCTTTGGCGTGTTCGGATTATAGCTCTCTGACCGCACTTTGGAAATCCTCCCCTCTTTGTTTGTAGTCCTTATACATGTCAAAGCTCGCGCAGGCTGGGGATAAAAGAACCACATCTCCGGGTTTTGCCGCGCGGAAAGCGAGGCTGACGGCTTGTTTCATGTCATCAGCGAGGCTCACCTCAATGAGGTCGGAGAAGGTATCCCTGAGCTTCTCTCTGCAAGCCCCGAGCGCGATAATGGCCTTTACCCTTTCCCGGACCACCTCTCGCATTCCGCTGAAATCAACCCCTTTGTCTAGCCCGCCCATTATCAGTATCACATCGCGTTCAAAACCGGAGAGAGCGGCTAGGGTAGCGTGGGGGTTTGTTCCCTTTGAATCGTTGTAAAACCGAACCCCCCGAAGTTCCCGGACGAATTGAACGCGGTGAGGTAGGCCTTCAAATTCCCGAAGCACCTCCCTTGTCCTTTCTGATGGCACGCCGGCGAGTCTTGCGGCTAAAGCCGCGGCAAGAGCGTTGGCTATATTGTGCAGGCCGACGACCCTCAGCTCCGAGGAGCTGAGAAGCCTTTCCCCGAGGATCAAGAGATCCCTACCAGATAACCAGGCATCAGCCTCCTCCTTTAGGCTGAAAAACCAGGTCCTGGCTCGGGCCTCTTTTGCCGCATCCCTTACTAGCGGATCGTCCGCGTTCAGGATCAGGTGATCCTCCTCTGTCTGATTCGCGAAGATCCTCTTTTTGGCCCTTATATAGTCGTTTAGGTCGGAGTGCCAGTCAAGGTGATCCTGGTCTATGTTGAGGATCAAAGCGAGAGATGGCCTGAAGGCATCGGATTGGGCGAGCTGGAAAGACGAGCATTCTACAACGAAAACACCCCTTCCGGGCGCGAGGGACGAAAGGGGAAGCCCAACATTGCCGGAAGCGGGGACACCGAACATCCTTGCTATCATCTCTGTTGTGGTGCTCTTTCCGTTGGTTCCTGTTACCGCTATAACCCTTCCTGAGATGTTTCTCCAAGCGAGCTCCAGTTCGCCCATTGTGGGGATGCGCGTGTCCCTTGCCCTTTGGATGAGCCAGTTGAAGGGTGGAACCCCGGGGCTGATGACAAGGAGGTCAGCCGAAAGCGCTCTAAGGGTGTGACCTCCGTCCTCGTATTCCCCGAGAGATCCCCTCACACCTGGGGAAAGCCTCGCTCTGTCAGTAATGAAAACCCTTGCACCCAGCCTCTCCAGAAGCCTTGCCGCGGCGATCCCCGCTCTGCCTCCACCGACAACGGTGGCCCTCAGCGTTCCCCAGCTTTTCCAGAAACCGCTCATCTTATCTTTAGGGTTGAAAGGGCAAAGAGGGAGCAGAGTATAGAGATTATCCAGAACCTCGTCACTATGGTGGACTCCTTCCAGCCCTTGTATTCGTAGTGATGATGCAGAGGCGCGCAGAGGAAAACCCTTTTGCCCTTTGTTAATCTGAAATATCCGACCTGGATGGCAACTGAGAGCGTTTCTGCCATGAAGAGCCCTCCAGCAATGATCATCACGAGCTCGTGCTTGGAAAGTATCGCTATTATCGCCATTGCCGCGCCTATGGCCTGGCTCCCCGTGTCTCCCATGAACACACGAGCAGGATGAGCGTTGAACCACAGGAAACCGAGGAGGGCTCCCAGGACGCAAGCGGATATGACGGCGAGCTCCCCAGCGCCCGGTATGTAGATAATAGCGAGATAAGAGGATAGCTTTATGTGGCCAGCCGCGTAGGCAATGGCTCCAAGAGCGGCAAAGACAGGCATTGCCGCGCCAGCGGCCAGGCCGTCAAGCCCATCGGTGAGATTGACCGAGTTCGTTGTCCAGACGAAAAGCAGGGTAGCAAAGAGCGCGTAGAAATACCCTATATTGATCAGGAGGTTTTTGGCGAATGGCATTTGAACCAGGAACGCGCCCTGCGGATAAGCCCACGCGAGACCGAATACGACCAAGACGCTCAAGATGAACTGCAGCAGCAGCTTCCACCACTTGGAAAGCCCTTTTTTCTTATCACCCCTGCGCTTTATCAGATCATCAACCAGTCCAACTATGCCCATGTATGCTACCGAGAAAAGGGCTATCCAGACCAGAGGTTGTGGTCTCGCCCAAAGAATGGAGGAAATCAATACTCCCATTAGGATAACTATGCCGCCGGACGAAGGGATGCCCTCCTTATGGGTGTGCTCGCGCGGGACATCCTCCGATATTCGCTCAGGGAGGATGCGGCGCCTTATGAACCAAGGGAGGGCCGCCATGACCAGGAAACCGGATGTGAGGGCGGCCATCGCGGCCCGGAAGGTTATGTATTGAAAGAGGTTAAACGGGCTGAAATGCGGGGTCAGGGGGTAAAAGAGTTCATAGAACATCTCTGAGAACCTCCAGTATCCTCTCAAGCCTCATGAGCCTAGATGCCTTTAGGGCGAGTCTGTCGCCTGGCTTCAGGGTCTGAGATAGGTATTTTGCGGCCTCATCCGGGCCAGGGAACCAGATGCCCCCGGAGGAATCCGCGGTATTTCTGCTCAAGTCGCCAACACAGATTATCTTCTTGAAATTCCTCTTGGCCGCGATCTCGCCGAGCTCGCGGTGAAAACGCGGGGAATCTGGCCCGAGCTCCAGCATATCTCCGAGGACCAGTATTGTCCTTTCGGGTTGAGAAAGCGAGAGGACAAATGCCTCAGCCGTGTCCGGGTTTGAATTGTAAGCGTCGTTTATGACATCTATCTCTCCTATTCGCTCGGTTTTCATGCGCATGCCGGTGGGAACGAAGGAGAGGAGGGCTTTTCGCGCGGCATCCGGCCCTATGCCCATCTCAAAGGCAACCGCTATGGCGCAGGCCGCGTTCTGGGCATAGCCGGGATGGGGAACGGGGACGCGGAATTTCTCCCCCCTGAAGGTAAAGGAGGTGCCAGACCCGTTCACCTCAATGTCCTCTGCCTGGTAGCGGATGACCCTCACATCAGGCCTTACTGCGGATAAGATGATATCCTCGTGGAGAAGCCGCTCTGGCAGAAAGGCGATCCCATTCCTTTCAAGGCACGAGAGGAGCTCCGATTTTTCCCTCGCTACCCCATGTGTGTTTCCGAATGCCTCAAGATGGCTCCTTCCTATGGAAGTTATTACGGCAAAATGAGGCCTCGCTAGGCCGCCGAGAGGCCTTATTTCCCCTGGGTGATTCGTCCCTATCTCGAGGACGAGGAAATCCTCGCAATTGGAAGCGAGTATGGAGAGAGGAACGCCTATGTGGTTGTTGAAGCTCTGCGGGCTGGCAGACACGGAGAACTTGGTTCCGAGAAGAAGGGCTATCATGTCCTTAACGCAGGTCTTGCCGGATGAGCCAGTTATCGCTATGACCCTGGAATCAATCCTGTTTCTGTGGAAGAAAGCGAGCCTTACCAGGGCGGTGAGGGTGTCCTCAACGATTATTATCGGCCTCTCAGTCCCCTTGAAATATACGGGAACAACAGCCCCGGAAGCCCCGCGGGAAAACGCTTCCGGCACGAAATCCACTCCATCCCTCACGCCCCGGAGCGCGAAGAAGAGGTCCCCCTCAGCGAGAGCCCTCGTATCCACACAAGCGCCCGTTGCAACAGCGTCCGGGCCTCTGAGCTCGCCCATGAGAGGCCTTTCCAGTTCAGCCAGCCTGTATCTCATTCATGACCTCCACTGCCACTTGCCTGTCGGAAAAGGGTATCCTCTGGCCCTTTATCTCCATGTATTCCTCGTGGCCCTTGCCAGCTATGAGAAGCACATCCCCTGGGCCGAGGGACCTTATTCCGGCCCTGATGGCCTCGCGCCTGTCTGGGATAACAAGGGGCTTCGTCTCCATTCCTGAGAGTATCTCGCGGATTATGTCAGATGGCTCCTCATCCCTGGGATTATCCGTTGTCAGTATCACCGAGTCCGCGCCCTCTTCGGCCGCTCTCCCCATCAGCGGTCTTTTGCCCTTGTCCCTGTTCCCGCCGCAGCCGAATACGAGGTGAAGCCTTCCTTTTGTCAAGAGCCTTGCCGCTGAGAGCGCCCTGGAGAGGGCCTCTGGTGTGTGCGCGTAGTCCACTATCACGAGGAAATCCTTCCCCTCGCTTACCTTCTCAAACCTTCCCGGCGGGCCCTTTGCTGAGCGAAACGCCGAGGCAACAGCCCCTAGTTCAAAGCCCAAGCCGACCAGGACCGCGAGTGCGGCCCCAGCGTTTCCAGCGTTATGAAGCCCAACCAAGGGTAAAAGGGTTCTCGCTTTCTGTCCAGCCATCTCAAATTCCAGCGCGAGCCCCTCTGCATCTGAGCTGAGAACCCTTACCCTGATCTCGCCCCTTCCGTTGAGGCTGTAAAATATGGCTTTTGCCGGGGTTTCCTGTGCAAACCTGAAGGCCCAAGGGTCATCAGCGTTTATTGCCGCGACCGCGTCCTGCGGGAGCATCCTGAAGAACTCCAGCTTTGCCTCCGCGTATGCCTCAATTGTTCCGTGGTAATCAAGGTGATCCCTCCCGAGGTTCGTGAAGGCCCCTGCGGAGAACTCAAGCCCAAGTATTCTATGCTCCGCGACCCCATGGGAGGAGACCTCCATCACTCCGAAATCCGCCCCTTCTTCAAGGGCCTGCTTAAGTAGCCTTTGGAGATCCGGAGCCTCAGGGGTTGTCCTCTCTGCTGGCCGTGTGGCCTTGGGCGTGGAATACTGGACCGTTGTTATCAGGGCCGCTTGGTGGCCGAGGGCCCTCAGAGCGGAGTGGATTATGAAAGCGGTGGTTGATTTTCCTGCTGTTCCGGTTATCCCGATAAGCTTCATCCCCCCGGATGGGTGGCCGAAGAACCTGTCCGAGAGGATGGCCATGGCTTTCCTCGTATCCTCAGCGAGGATGCGCGGAAGCCGTGACCCCATATCCCTTGAGACCAAGAGAGCGGCCGCGCCCGCTCGCTCCGCATCGTTGATGAACATGTGACCATCCGCGTTTCTGCCGGTTATTGCACAATAGAGCGCCCCAGGAACCACCATCCTTGAATCATAGACTATATCAGTTATCTCAGGGTTGAGCTCACCTATTATCTCGTATCCCATAGCCAGCTCGCGCAGTTTCATGAACCCTCCATGGCGAGCAGGCCGTAATCCCTGTTGATGAGAAACAGGGCTATTTTCCTGAAGCACGGCGCGGCGACATCGCCGCCGTAGTGCGCGGTTTCTGGCTCATCAACAACCACATATATCAGGTATCTCGGGGACAAGGCAGGGAAAAACCCCACGAAAGATGCGATGACCCGGCTCTCGCTGTATCCCCCGGAGACTGGGTCCGGCTTCTGCGCGGTGCCCGTCTTTCCGGCTATGCTTATCCCCTCTATTTTCGCCTTTCTGCCCGTTCCTTCCTCAACAACCCCTATCATGAGCTCCCTTATGGTATCGCATATCTCAGGAGAGACAGCCCTCCTCACGACTATCCTTTCCGGAAACTCCTTGACCTCACCCCCGAGGGCCATCCTTTTGATGATCCTTGGGGCCAAAAGCTCCCCTCGATTTGCTATCGCGCAGAAGGCCATAGCCATGCCTATTCCAGTAACCATTACCCCTTGGCCCATTCCGGAGTTCGCTGTCCTTATAATGGACCACCTGGAGGGCTTTTCTGATTTCGGCGCCCATTCCCCAGGAAGGCATATCCCGGTGGGGCTGAGGAGCCCAAACCTTCTCAGAACCTCATATATGTTCTTGGGGCCGAGCTTCAGGCCCAGGTAAGCCATCGCCCGGTTGGACGAGTGAATGAGTGCGTCTCGCCAACTGAGGCCTCCGGGGAACCTCTCAACATCGCCGATAAAATGCTTCCCAACCCGGAGCTTTTCTTGACCGATCGGAACGGAATCAGATAGGTTGATTAGGCCGAGTTCAAGCGCCTTTGCCATTATGAGAGGTTTCAGGGTTGAACCTGGCTCGTATGGGTCTGTGAGCGCGTATATCCTCTCGGACGGAGGATACTGGGCGATGGCCAAAACCTCTCCCGTTGATGGGTCCAACACCAACACAAACCCCTTCTTGGCTCGTGTATCCTCAACTGTGGCCTTTATTGCCGAGAAAGCGAAGTCCTCAAGGTCAGCGTCTATGGTGAGATATATGTCGTGGCCGGATTCGGCCAGCTTTCCAGAGACCCCAGGAATAGCAATTGGGTTGCCATCAGCTGTCCTCAGGAATATCTCGTATCCGGATTCGCCCGAGAGCCACTTATCAAACAGCAGCTCAGCGCCCGAAAGCCCAACCCCATCGTGGCCAACGGCACCCACTAAGCCACGGGTTGCATCCCCAAGAGGATAAAACCTCGGGCTACCCGGCCTCATGAATATGCCCTTAACCCCTGAGAGCCCCTCCGCGCTCTCGGGTGAAAGGCCCCTTGCCAGGAGAATAGCCTTTTTGTCTCCCATAGGTTTGGGGGAAATCCCAAGCCTCGCGAGCGCGCCCCTGGGATCCGAAACGGGTCCGGACTGATAGAGATTGAAACCGAGGCTGTTGCCAGCCAGAAGCGCTCCTTTCCTGTCATAGATTATTCCCCTTTCTCCGGGGAGCTCCATCCGGGTCAGAAACTGCCTCTTTCCCATCTCCTTAAACTTACTCGCGCCTGGTCCCTGGAGCCAGATCAAGCGCAAGGCTATTGCCGCGGACCAGAGAAGGAGGCAGATCACTATTGCCCTTGTCCTGGTCAAAACCTATGCCCTCCGGATAGCTCATTCCTATGGCCTTTGCCCTTTCCTCTATCGCAAGAAGCCTCTCCTCCTTGGCGAGGCGAGACCTCACGAGATTGTATTCCCGCCTGGCTCTAGCGAGTTCAGCCTTCCTCTCCGCAAGCGCTCGGGCCTCAGAGTAGACAGCGCTGTTAGCCCAAGCCAAAGGGAAGAGAAGGACAAAGAGCGCGAAGAACGCCAAGAGAGACCTTCTCATCAATATCTCCTTTTTTCAATAGAACCCTTAGCCTCCCCGAACGGGAACGGGGGTTATCCTCCCTTTCCCTCGTGGAAGGACGAACCGGCTTCTTCGTGATCGGTTCAACGCCCGGAAGCCTTCCGGCCCTTTTGACCAACCTGTCCTCAAGGGAGTGGTATGATATGATAGCTAACCTCCCTCCCTCTCTCAGGACAGAAAGCCCATAGACGAGACCGTCAATAAGAGCGCCCAGCTCGTCATTGACGAAGATCCTGAGAGCCTGAAAGACCCTGTGTAGAGCCTTTCCCCTCCGGCCAGGCGGCACCGCGCTTTCAACGCAAGCAACGAGCTCGCGGACCTTGTTGATCGGCCTGGTTTTTGCTATTTGCCTAGCTATTGAGGACGCAGAAGGCTCCTGGCCGTAAGCCCTAAAGAGGATAGCAAGGTGCTCTGGGCTCAGGGCGTTCAAGACATCGCTCGCGGGGATGCCTTCTGCGGGATCGTAGCGCATATCAAGCGGCTCATCCTCCTGCTTAAAGGAGAACCCCAAGTCAGAACCCTCCAAGAGAAACGAAGAGAGGCCCAGGTCAAGGAAGATAGCATCGGGCTCGGGAAAAAGGCCTTCAGTGAGGATCTCCTTTATGCGTCTGAAGTCCCCTCGCATGACCCTTATCCCGGCGCTCGCAAGCCTTGGGCCTGCCTTCCGGATGGTATCCAGGTTCTTCTCTATGCCGAGAACGAGGCCCCCAGGCCCAACTGCCTCAAGGAACCTGAGAGCGTGTCCCCCAAAGCCAAGTGTTCCGTCAACAACGAATTCTCCTGGTTCAAGCTCCAGCAAGGCCAGAACCTCATCAGCCATAACGGGCCTGTGCATCAAAGCCTCAACCCCTCTGGCAGTTCCACATCCTTTGACCATTCCTGGTATCTTTCCGGCGACCATATCTCAAAGCCCCTTGGCAGTTTGATGAAAAGAGCCTTATCCTTTATCCCCGCGTGCTCAGCGAGGTGCCCGGGGATGACAACCCTGCCAGCAGGATCCACCTCAACGAACTCCGCAAAACCCTGGATGAGCCTCGCCGCGGCCCTGCCTGGCCCAGGCCTTGAATCAAGGTCCCTCAACTGCTCCTCAACCTTCTCCCACTCGCAAGCTGGATAGACGACCACGCATGGTTCTCCTATCTGCGTCATCACTAGCCTTCTGGAAGGCTTTGACATTGCCCTTTTGGTAATGGCCTCTATGTGCTCCCTGACGCCGCCTGGGATCACCACTCGGCCCTTTGGATCAACGGCCGCGAGGGCGCCGTTTCTGTTCTTAGGCGACTTAGCCACTTTATGCCACCTTATGCCAGGGCTAAAGTATAAAGCATTGTCAAGCTCCAATCCGAATAGTTATTTTCCCTTTAATTATGCGTGTTTCATAGGACAGCATCCATTAAGTAGCCTTCCGGTAAGGACTTAGAACCTAAGTCCTTGACGGATAATAACTTAGGAAAAAGGTTTGGCCAAACCCAGGCCAAAGGCCCGTGTTCCCGAAAAAGGAACTTGGGGGGCGACTTCTTGCACAGGAGACAGGCTGAGGCTCATAATATCAATATGAACAAGAGTAAGGTTCGGGTCCGATTCGCTCCGAGCCCAACGGGTTATCTGCACCTTGGGGGCGCGAGGACCGCCCTTTATAACTGGCTCTTTGCCAGAAATCAGGGGGGCGTTTTCATCCTCAGGATTGAGGACACGGATAGGTCCAGGCTGGTTCCGGATTCTGTCCAGGACATAATCCAGAGCTTGGAATGGCTAGGCATTCCCCCGGATGAAGGGCCTTACTTCCAATCGGAGAGGCGAGAGGTTTACGCGCAAAAGGCGCACGAGCTCGTGGAGCGCGGGGCCGCATATCCGTGTTTCTGCACCCCCCAGAGGCTTGAGAGGGTGAGGGAGGAAAGGAGAAAGGCCGGACTCAAGATAGGCTACGATAGGGCGTGCAGGAACCTCTCTCCGGATGAGGTCAAGGCAAAAATGCAGGGTGGCCAGGCATATGTCATCAGGCTGAGGGTCCCCCTTTCGGGCGAAATAGGATTCCGTGATTTTCTGAGGGGCAAGATAGCCTACGACGCAAGGGAGCTTGAGGATATTGTTCTTTTGAAGTCTGACGGCTGGCCGACATATCACCTGGCGAATGTGGTTGATGACCACGATCAGGGAATAACCCACATCATGAGGGCTGACGAGTGGATACCCTCGGTTCCCTACCACATTTTAATTTATGAGGCCTTTGGCTGGGAGCCGCCTGTGTTCATCCACCTTCCGGTCATACTCTCTCCGGATGGCAAGGGCAAGATGTCAAAGCGCTCAGGCGCGTTCTCAATAAGGGATGTGCGCAGGGAGGGTTATCTCCCCGAAGCAATAGTAAACTACCTGGCGCTTCTCGGGTGGTCTCCAGGGGATGATAGGGAGATAATGAGCCTAACGGAAATGGCAGAGGCTTTTAGCCTCCAAAGGCTCTCGGTCAGAGGGGCTGTCTTCAGCTACGAGAAACTCTTGTGGATGAACGGCGAGTATATGAGGGCAATGCCGGATAAGAGGCTCGCTGAGCTGGCAATGCCCTTCTTCAAAGAGAAGGGATACAACGATCCGCAAACCATACTCAAGATAATCCCCCTTTTCAAGGACAGGGCGAAGACCCTCAGGGAGCTCGCGGATATTTCCGGATATTTCTTCGCTGAGCCGGACTCATATGACCCGGACGGTGTCAAGAAGCACTTCCTTCGTCCAGGTGTCCCGGAGCTCCTGAGGGAGCTGGCGGGAAGGCTAGCGGGAATTGATGGTTGGAATCCTCAAAGCATAGAGCATGCGCTCAGGGAGCTGGCGGATGAGAGGGGAATTCCCGCGAGGGATCTCATACACCCCGCTAGGCTCGCGCTCTCCGGCATGACATTCGGGCCTGGTCTATTTGAGATGATGGCCGCGCTCGGAAAGGCTAAGTGTCTTCTCAGACTGAGAAGGGCCGCTGAGTGGATAGAGAAAGCGGAGGGATTTAAATGACCAGGTTTGAGCGCTCCGCTGGCGTAATCGTCTTCAGAATAGCCGATGGCAAGCCCCTCTATCTGCTTTTGAAGCACCCTTCATACTGGGGATTTCCAAAGGGCCACCTTGAGGATGGGGAGACCGAGGAGGACACCGCGCGCCGAGAGCTGGCTGAGGAAGCGGGGCTTTCGGATGTGGAGATAATCCCTGATTTCCACGAGGTCATTGAATACTGGTTCAGAAGGGAGGGCCACACTATCCACAAAAAGGTGATCTTCTTTCTAGCCAGGGCGAACGATCAGGCTCTCAGACTGTCCCACGAACACGAAGACGGAGGTTGGTTTGAGTTTGAGGAGGCCATGAAGAGGGCCAGATACAGAAACCAGCGTGCCCTATTGAACAAGGCGCACGAAAGGGTAAAGGAGTTAATGGGGTCCTCAGAATCAGGTTCTCAGAGTATCTAGACCAAGTGCCCTGAAACCGCTCAGTCCAACTCTTGAGGCAGATTGGCTGGGGCTGTGAATTATACGCGAAGCAAAAGGGTTTCATCAGGTAAAGTGGCGCTACGCGACCGGGAAGGCTTTATTTCATTTCAATCATTCGCGGGCCTTATAATATGAGCATGATGAACCTAATCTTTCTCACAGCTTGGACAGGATTTGCCCACCCAGAGAGCGCGGTGGAGACCTCGGAAGGAATTTATATCTCGGATGTTGGCGAGTTCAGCATGAAGGACGGGGTCATATGGAGGGTTTCTGGCAACTCCAAAGAGGCTGTCGTGAGGAACCTCACTGACCCAAAGGGTTTGGTGGTAGCCAGGGAGAAACTATATGTGGCTGATGTTGACAGGGTCTGGCGCGTTGAAAAGGGCGGCGCTGTCTCCCTCATAGCTGGGCCGAACGCGTTCCCGGAAAAGCCCCGTTTCCTGAACGGCATGGCCGCGGATGCGACCGGATACCTTTATGTATCGGATACCTTTGGCGGTTGGGTCTACAGGCTCTCTACCCTGGGAAAGGTTGAGCAGCTATTCAAGGTTGAGAAGCCAAACGGACTTGCAGTTGCATCCGATGGAACCGTCTACACCATAACATTCACGAATCCTGGCCGCATATACGCATACAAGGATGGCAAAACCGAACTTGTTTTCACTTCCGAGGACATAGGCGGAGGGGATGGGCTTTGCCTTGATGAGTCTAAGGGGTTCCTCTACGCCGGTGGTTATGATTCCGGGAAGATAATCAGGATAAACCTCGCTACAGCAAAGGCCGAAGTCATAGCCCAGGGCCTCACGACGCCCGCGGATTTCAGCATCTCCCTGAGCGGATCAAAGCTCATAGTCCCGCTTCTTGAAGCAGGTGAGGTTGTTGAAATAGACCTTGGTTATTGAGTTAAAAAGGGCCATCTCGCTCCTTCGGGAGGGACAGGTTATTGCCATCCCAACTGAGACGGTTTGGGGGCTCGCGGCCAGGGCAGATGATCCTGTTGCTGTTGGAAAACTGAGAGACCTCAAGGGCCGGGAGGAGAAAAAGCCCCTGACGCTTTTCCCTGAGAGCGTGGGCAGGATAGGGGAATACGCGAAGCTTAGGGAGGCCGCCAAAAACATCTTGGATGGGGGGCTCATACCAGGGCCTTTAACCGTCATACTTGAAGCGAGGATTAACTTGAAGGGTGTGGTTGCTCACGATGGAAGCATAGGGATAAGGATCCCGAAGCACAGAGAGGCCTTGAGGCTCCTAGCTGAGGCAGGTTTCCCTCTCGCCACGACGAGCGCGAATCCTCCGGGCCTTGAGCCAGCCAGAAGGCTTCGGGAGCTTGAGGCCTATTTCCCGGGCCTGCCCGCCCTGAGGGGTGAATCCGGGGGCCAGGAGCCATCAACGCTTATTGATCTCAGGGCTGAACCCGTTATACTGATTAGGAGAGGGCCTGTAGGGCTCCGAGAGATTGAGGCCAAGGGTGGGGTGAGGGTTGTCTCAGATGATCTAAGAGTTCTCTTCGTTTGCACGGGTGGGGTTGACAGGAGCCCGGCAGCCGCGCGATGGGTTATGGATCAGGGTATAGATGGCCTTGAGGCGAGACATGTTGGAACCCTCTGGGCAGAGAGCGAGATACTGTTAGCGGCCACTTGGGCAGACATGATCTTTCCTATGGAGGAGTATCACAAGGAATTCCTTGAGGGCATCGGCGTTAGCCCATTCAAGATCATAAAGCCTCTTGGGGTTCCTGATCCCCATGGGCTAGAGGAGTCTGTCAGGCAAATAATCCTCGCGGATATGAAAAAAACCCTTTACGAAACCGTGCTTCCAGAGATCAGGGCGCGGCTAAGGCTCTAGAAGCTCCAGTTCCAGGAGCCGGTCGGCCTTATGGTCCAGGTGTAGGATTCCTCCGGGATAAAGTAATAGTCAAGAACGCCCTCTATTCCGAACTTGGTTCCTTTTATGAAGAGAAAGTCAATCCCAATAACCCCGCGCCCGCCGAGCTGATCCTCTCCAGTGTAGGTGTGGGTGTATTTGATTCCAGGCCCAAGGTATGGGTCTATCTTCTGCTTACCGGCAAGGGGGTGAAACTCTATGGTTGACGGAACCGAGAGGTCAAGGCTATCCGCCGAACGCATAACAACCTCAAGCCCGTTGTTCCATATGAAGTATGAGGATATGGTGTATTTCGCGAACACGGACACGGTGGGATATGGCTTGTTATCTATCCATGTGAGCCCGACAGAGCCGCCAAAATCCCATTTTCCCTTCTTGCCCGCCCAAAGGGGCGAAACCGCCAACATGAGCATCCCAAAAAACAGAAACCTTTTCATGGTCTTACCTCGTTGTTTTGACCCCGGAGGTCCACCAGTTGTTTCCAGGTTTTTATTCGTGTGAAAATTATAAAGCAAGGCAACGGGGTAAAACTCGTTTCGTTTTTGGTATCACCTGGCCGTGAACTTCAGGCTCGTCCTCCTTTCCCCTATCTGAATCGTAGCGAGATATACCCCTTGTTTTAGGGACGGCCATGTGAAGGAGTGCTCGCCTGGTTCAAGCACTCCCTTGAAAACCTCTGAGACCAATCGGCCAGCTGGGTCGTATATCTCAACGCTCACATCCGATCTCCCTTCAAGGCTTAGGAGGAATCCGCCCGCGGTCTGCCTTATTCCCATTCCTCGCCTAGCGGCCTCCTCCCTCACGCTGGTGGGAATGAGGTCAGTTATCTTGGCCTTTGAGAAATATATCTTGTAGTCCCCTGTTGTCCTGTCATCAGCCCAGAGCGCGTAGACATATTGTGCGTCCGCGTAGACGGTCATGTAATCCCCCATCTGCATGCCCTGGCTGAAGGACACGGGGAAATCCGTATCTGAGACCCTTCCTGTTGCTGATGGGGTTATATGCCAGGTCGCGCCTTCATCCTGGGAATGCGCGTAGGCAAGCATGAAGTTCCCTGACGAAAGCCTCTGAGCCCAAACCGCAACGAGGTCACCTTGAGGGGTGAGGGCAAGCGATGGAACGAGGCACTTGTGGCCGTAGCCCAACTGGGCGTTTATGGCAATGGGGGTTGACCAAGTGTTCCCGTAGTCCGTGCTTCGCGAGAACGCAACATCCCACTCGTATGTAGTGGAATAGCGCTCATCCAGCCAGACGAAATAGACATGGCCAGGCGGCCCAGCCATGATCCACGGAACCGGATAAGCCCTGTAGTTGTCGTAGTTGAAGTAGCAATCCGGTCCTGGTTTTGGCGAGGAATATGAGACGCCTCCGTTGGTGGAAACGGCCATGTAATAGCGTTCTTGGTAATAATCCAGCCATATCACATAGACATTGCTCGCTTGATCCACCGCGACAAAGGGCATTGAAGCGTATGTGGAACCCGATACATGCTGGCGGGTCCAGTTCACCCCGTTATCCGTGCTCCTAGAGACATTTATGCCCTCAGGGTATGCATCTATCAGGTTATAAACCGCGTAAAGGGTGTCGGTTGAGACGCTGAATGTGAACCAGGGCTTGTCCTTCAGGCCAGCAGGCGATCCGTCCGAGACCATGTGGAAAGGGCTCCAGCTCGCTCCCATATCCGTTGAAGACCGGTGAACAATATGGCCAGTGTAGTTATAATCAAAGTTCATTATGATCTCGTGAAGCCTGCCGTATCTGTCCGTGCCAATAACGGGATCGCCATCATACGCAACCCCAGATGTATAGTGGTGTTGCTGGTTTGCGCTCCATGTTTCGCCCTGGTCTGTGGAGCCGGAGAACCCGTAACGCCAGCCCCCGGTTCTTATATCGTTCCAGCCGCCGCCGAAGGGCGAGAATGTGGTCTCGTTCTGGGAGGACGAACCCGTAGCATCATCAACCCTGATGTCCGTTGACCATGGCCAGTCAGCAAAGAGTAAAAGCGCGAGGCTCACCATGTCTCTATCCCCCGTATTTGAATCTCAATCGGTTCATCGGCATCTATGAACAGCTTCATGCGCTCGGGCATTCCCTCCACGATAGGCCTCAGGGATATGGGCTTCGCGTTTGCTTTCGGCAGAAACACAGAGGTCTCTTCATCTCCTGCCGTGAACCCCACTACAAGGGCATATGTGGTTCCTTTTGTGTCCATCATTAGCCTGGCTCTTGCAGTTCCCTTGCCTTTAACCATGAAAGAGACCCCGTTTATCTGTGATGGAAGAGCTTGGGATGTGAGGTCTATGTAGCAGGAACCTACTCCAGATATGCTCGCGATGCCGTCTTTCTCTGAGACGGCCATTGTGGTGGACTGGGTTGTCCACCCTTCCACTGTCAAAACCAAAGCAAGAAGTTCAAGCATGGCCCAGCAAGTATAAACCCGAAGAAGGAAATGGTGCAAACCGCGCGGAACTTTCTTATGGCCTTCGGGGTCAATTATAATCTAACGCTTATGAAAAGGTTCATTTTATCAGCAAGCCTAATGGGTGTCCTTGGACTTTCCTCTTGCGTGCCTCCCGCGATGGTAAAGGCCATAGAGGAATATCAGGCAACCGCGACCATATCCCCCAACTTTGACCTCTCCAGAACATACCGTCTTGCCGTCTTGCCGCCAGAATACTCATCAACCCAGCAGGAATACGCCAATATACTTGAAATCTACTACGAGGCCGGCGACTCTGATGAACAGCCCAACGAGGTCTTCATTGATGGGAAAGAGGTCGGTTCAATGAGCTGGACCGAAGACCGCTTCACCACAAAGAACATCCCTCCTGGCTCTCACTCTGTCAAGGTGATGGCCTTCATGGGCGACGCTCTGGCAGAAGGGAGGTTTTACATAGGAAAAGGAGAAAGGCTCGTCCTCAAAGCTCAGCGAGGCAGTATAACAGTTGATTCCAGAACAAGGCTAGAGCAACCAGCACAGAAGGATGACCCCTCATCCTACCTGATGGACGCGATGAACCGCGAGGGGATGAAGGCTGGCTTCTCGGCTGTTGAACGCTCAAAGGTTGAGGAGATCCTCAAGGAGCAGGAGTTCAGCTATTCGGGGGTCGTGGATCCTACTAAAGCCGCTCAGCTGGGAAAGTTAATGGGAGCGGATGCTGTTCTCATAAGCCAGGCTTCGGATCGGTATGACCCTGAATATGAGAGCTGGGAGATAACCCTCTCTGGAAGGATAGTCTCGGTTGAAACCGGCGAGATACTCTATACATGCAGGGCAAGGGGTGGGGGCATGGACAGGGTATACGCCACCGAGCAGGCCGCCGGGAACTTCTTTAAGGAGATAAGAAAGGCAAAGGGTCAGCAATAGAGCGCTGTCTTCTAAGATCTCACGAAAAACTTCTCCGTCAAGCCAAAGATTTATGAGATTTGCTTTTGGATGGTAATTGCTGAATTTGAATCAGAAGATAAGCTCGGGCTAAAATTTCTGGATGGCTGGAGGATATAAGAATGAAACAGATGATATGGCGTCATAGATTGTTTGGAGTTATCTCTTTGGGGTTTCCGTTCATCCTTTGTTCTCTGATAGGCTGTGCTACATATTCCACATGCGGCGGCGCTGAAGTGATAAGGGGAGGAACTCTTGAAACGACCATCATTACAAATTTTGGACTGCATAGTTATGACGATTCAGCGACCGCGCTCACCAGTTATCTGCCCCTTATGTTACGGGTTGGATATGGATTGTGGAATTTGGGGGATGTGAGCATAAGGGCGGGCCTCTCTTATTTGGGTGGTGATCTGCGGGCCTGTTTGTTAAGGAGCAACACCAAGAGAAAACTCCCCTATTGGGTTTTTACTGGAGATTTGGGGATGGGTCTCTCGTGGGATACCCGCTTCGAATCAATGAGCGAAGTGAACTACCACAATAGGTTCGTATACCCTGGGTTCACAGTAGGATATGTTTGGAAAAAATATGAGCTTTACTATGAGCTTTACGGACGAGGAAGATATTATTACAGCCTCTTTTACACTCATGACCCTATAGACGACGCGCGGTTTGGTGGAACTCTGGGTTTCTCTGTTATAGGGACCAAAAGCAAAGGAGACTACGGTGCCTTAACGGCCGAAACAAGCTTCACGTGCAAAAGGGAGAAGAACCCGTCCGGAAGGGATTACTTGAAACTTGTTGGCGCAGATCTCTCTTTTGGGATGAGAATCAGTTTTGGCATCCTGAGGAAAGTCTTACGGGAAAGATGGAATGAACGATAGATGTTTTAATTAGTTGGAAATTCTTGGGTTAGAACCTTGGCCCTGTCCCAAAACTCCACCAAAGCGTCCGGAGCCGCCTCTCGTATCCTCTGCTCTATAAGCCCCTTAAGGTTCCTCATGATCTCGTAGCCAACGGAGTTCCTTCCGAGGGCGGCCGCGACCCGGCTCGTGGTCCCACTTCCCAAGAAAGGATCGAGCACGGTCTCGCCTTTGTATGAAAACAATCTTATGAGCCTGTAGGCGAGCTCGTCCGGAAAAGCCGCAGGATACTCTTCTGCTTTCCAGCCCCCTGTCTGGTTGGGCAACCGGTTGGTTATCTCCCAGAGATTGAGATACCATTTGCCCCCCAGATACTCCTCCTTCTCAATGGGGTCATCCTCGTCCCTTTTTGCTCTCAGCGCCTTATAGTCCGGTTTCCCTTTCTGGAATATGAGTATGGATTCCTGGATGTTGTCCGGATAGTAATACATGGGCCAGGGATGTTGGAGAAGAACCCCGCTCCTGCGCGATATTCGGATGTAGCCCTCTGGCTTCTTCCAGGTTATCCTGTCCCTGTAATCAAAGCCCTGGTCAATGAATATCCTCGTGGTGTCAGCGACTATTGGATAGCGTTTTCCCTCAATAAGCATGTCATCCGTGTTTATAGCGACAACCCTGCCCCGTTCAAGGACGCGCATTGACTCCCTCGCAAAATCCCTTATGAGCTCAAGGTAAGCCTCGTAGCTTGGGAAAAGCCCTTGGTAATCAAACGGCGCGTTGAAGTAAGGGGGGGATGTGATGATTAGCTGAATGCTCTCGTCCGCGAGCTCCGGCATCTCTCGGGAGTTTCCGAAAATAACCCTGTGCTGAGTCACTCCCAAATTTTAACCTATGGGCTCAGCCTGTGTCAAGCTAAGTTCTGGCCCGGCAAGGACTTTGGAAATCGGCCCCGGACGAGGGATTCAGGGATTTTGCTTTCTGACCAAGAGGTGAACCCCTCCGCCGGAAAACTGTTCAGTGTAGCCGCTGCTTTTCAGGTAATCAAGAGCCCTTTGCCAGTGATGCCTGTAATAGACATCGGTTTCCTCAATTATCACGAACGGGGCTTTTTCCAGCCTCCTGGATTGCGAATCTACCTCAAAGTTGGTCAGGATGTAAATTGTGTCTCTGGCACCCAGCTTGCTCCCCACTGATGATGTAGAAGCAACAGGGGCGTTTCTCGGAACCAGGGAGATGGCCCGAGTTGCAGATTCGAAGTAGTTCCTATCAAAACGGCGCGAGAACTCTCTGGGTCCTAATAATAATGCCAACGCAAGCGCGATACTGGCGTGCGTCCGGAAGCTGCTCTGACTCAGCTTCGGTATGGTCTCAACCACGCCAGCGAAGAGTAGGGGATAAACGAAGTTTCCGTAGTAGCCCCTAAGAGTAGCCTGATTAATGAATTTGCTCGCTAGGTTAGGCATGGCCGATAAATAAGAAGATAGGATGCCACGCCAGGAGAGAAAAGGAAGAAACCCAAAACCGAGGCATAAAAGGACGAAACCGGCTATGGCCTTTGGACCGAAAGGTTTGACAGTCAGCCTGAGCAAACCCGAAAAATCCGTGAGGGATTTTATGCCATAACGCACATACAGCCTGGATGCCGCAAAGCCAGGGAGGGTTGTTTGCCATTGGATAAGCGCCAAAGAGATAAGGAAGCTCGCTCCCGCCAGAACGAGCCATTTCCAGTTTTTTCTGGAGAGCGCGAAATAGATAGAGATGAATCCCAGAACCAGGCCCCCATCCTCCCTAAGACCGAGCATAAAAAGGCTCACGAGAACGAGCCAGAGCCACCTCCTTGACCAGAATGCCCATAGCGCGGCTATACCAAGGGGAAAAAACATGGTCTCAAGATACAAGGTTCCCACTCCTGTAGACAAGAACCGTGGGACAATAGCCACAATGATCACGAGGAAGCCAATCCTCTCTTGTTCCCATCTAAGAGACTTGGCCAGGAGGAACGAAAGGGGTATTATTCCCGCGAGTAGAACCTTGTGCACGATCATCACACCATAGATGCCTCCGAGCCTGTATACGAGGGAATATGGGTAGAACAGAAGCCATATGTGATCGCTGAAGATGTTCTTTGGGTAATTTGCAAAACACATGGTCCTGAAACCATGGGAGAGATTGTAGAGATAGTGATCGAAAAGCGCCATATCGTTGGCGTGGTCGTAGAAAAGATAGAATCTAAGCAGGGTAATGATAACGAAAGCTAAAGCCGTTATCCCCGTCAGACTCCACATGCCCGCCTTTGTTCCAGCAAACCTAAGAAGGGGCACTATGCATTCCTTTTTCCCCAGGAAAAGCAGGGCCAGGAGAACCAAGGCCAGGGTTTTGGTGATTATCAGAAAAGGATCTCGCAGGTTTATTTCCGTATCACTGCCGAAAACAAAGTATCCCCCGCGGATCACGCAGTAAAGAAACCATGCCGCGGCCAGAGCCATAAGCCCCCATCCAGCGACCCTACTCGCTATTGTCAGTGCCTTCTTGGATCCGGATGACCTGAACATGGTCAAAGCTTATGGCCCCCGCCTGGTTTCATTCAACGAGGCTGATCCAGTAATATTTCCCCGTGCCCGAGAACCGGGAGCTTTTGGAATTTTTTGATAACCTCTTTGGCCAGCTAGCGAGAGATTACCTTGATGCCCTGATGAAACCAAAGAGGCCAGGTCTCAGGATCAACACCCTGCGGATCGGTGTGAGGGAAGGGAGGGACATGCTTCTTGAGAGAGGTTTCCGCCTAACCCCTTTGCCCTTTTACGAGCCTGGATTCCGCGTTGATTATCACCCCGGCGAGATGGGCAGGAGCATTGAACACGCGGCTGGCCTCATCTACATCCAGGAGCCGTCGTCCATGATCCCGCCGGTGATCCTGGGCCCCCAGCCGGGCGAAAGGGTCCTTGACCTCGCCGCGGCCCCCGGCTCAAAGACAACCCAGATGAGCGCGCTAATGGAGAACCGAGGGCTTATCCTCGCGAATGATCCGGATAGACAGAGGCTAAAGGCCCTGCATGGTGCCATTGACAGGCTCGGATGTTTGAATGTCGCGACATGCTCGGTTGATGGGGCTAGAATCGCTAAACTTTATCCCAGTTTCTTTGACAGGGTTCTCCTGGACGCGCCGTGCTCCGGCATCGGAACCCTGCACAAAAACCCTGAGGTAATGCGCTGGTGGTCTTGGGAGCGCGTGGCGATGCTCGTTAGGGTTCAGCGCAGGCTCATCCTTTCGGCTTTTGACTCGCTCTCCCCCGGAGGCAGGCTTCTCTATTCAACATGCACGATAACCCCCCAGGAAAACGAGGGGATAATTGATTATCTGCTCAGGGAGAGGCCGAATGCCAGAGCTATCAACATAAGGATCAAAGGCATCTCGCTCTCGCCCGGACTCACGGAATGGGAGGGCAAGTCATTTCATCCATCCATAACCCTCACCAGGCGCCTTTATCCCTTGGATGAGCCTGATTATGAGGGGTTCTACTTTGCTCTGATTGAGAAAACCCCCTAGATCCTGAAAGCGCCGAACCTGGCTTGCAGCTCCTCGGAGCGCCTCCGTAGATCCTCTGATGACTTCCTAACCTCTTCCAGAAGCCTCTGCCAGCTAGCGCTCTGTTCCATGACTCCCAAGATGGCCGCGGAGAGCTCCTGAGCCGCGCCCTCCGCGGTTGAGACCCCGCTAGCTGTCTGCGCAGTGGCTTCCATGTTTTTCTCTGCCTTTTCCATCAGGTTATCCATGGAGTCTGTCACTGCAGTTGCCTTCTCGTGAATACGAGCCAGGGATTGAAGAACATTCATGCTCGCCTCGGCGCTTGATTTGACCGCTTCCTTCGCCATTTCCCCGGAAGAGGTTATCCTCTCCATTACGCTACCCAGACGCTCAATTGACGAGAGAGCGACCTCGGTGAAGCCCCTTATGGTCTCTGAAAACCTATCGACCTCAGTTGCTATAACGACAAAGCTCTCCGGGTTAACCCTTCCTGAGGAGGATTCTATCCGAGCGTTTATGCTGAGGGTCCTGACCCTCTTTGCCAAGCCTCTTAGCGCCTCAGCCGCTCCCATTAGGGTTTCCCTTTCTTTTCTGAGATTCTCAATCACCCCAACGAGGTGCTCTATGGCCATCACGACGGAATCAAGGCTCTGATAGCCCTCTTCGGAGGACTTCCGTCCCTCCTCAGATAATCTTCTGACCTCCTGAGCCATATCGGAGGTGGAAGATGCTGCGGCCCTCGCCTGACGGCTCAGGTCCTGCATGAGAAAAGCGTTTTCTGCTAACCTGCGCAGGGATGCGGCCTGCTCTCTGGCTTTCTGAGAGCTCTCCACGACCTCTTTCTGGTATTCCTCCAGTCTCTCCAATGCCGCGGCGGACGAAGCCCCTAGCCTGGACGCGACCTCGGAGAGTTCCTTGGCCGCTGAAAGGGTATCCTTTACTGACTGGGATATGCTTTCCACGAAACGGTTGAAGGCGGCCGCGAGCCGACCAACCTCATCTGAGGAAAGCACAGGAACCCTGGCGGTGAGATCAGCGCCACCCGCGGCTATTTCCTCAAGCCTGCGCGCGGTGAGGGACACGGGAGCTATCAGTCTGCCCATGTAAAGCAAGGCCAGGAAAGCCAAGAAGAGTCCAAGGCCGGCCGCGGGAAGGCCGGCGGAGAGAACCCTTGATGTCTCCTCCCGTGTTGTTGGGCCTGGGTTGAGGTGGAGGATTATTGTTCCTATGGTATCCCCTTCCCGGATAACTGGGCCCTCCCATCTTGTTCCCTTTGCAGAGGTGTCCCCGAGCTGGGCAAATGTTTTTCCCTCCCCGTCAAGAACAACCGCATACAGGAAATCCCTGTCCCCCCTGAGGGCCTCAAGGTCCCTCTGAGCGGTAGCGGGGTCCATGAACTCAAGTGAAGCGGCCACGCCCGGCTCAAGCAATCTGGCAAACGCTTCAGCCTTTTCAGCAAGCCTCCTTTTGGTCCGTGGGCCCACGCCCATTATGAGTAAAACCGAAAACCCAGCTATCTCCAAGAGGACAACCCCGAGAAGGATTCCCGCTATCTTCCAGCGAAGGGAAAGCCTCATCTATTCAACGACCTCCGCGAGCCTCAGGAAATCCGACGAGAAGTTGCAACCAACAGCCCTGCTGGCATTCAGGTTGACCCATATCTTCGGATTGCCGTCCTTTTCTCCGAGGCCCAGCACGATGCCCAAATTGACCATATTGGGATAAGGGGTTACGGTTATGACACCGCTATTATTAGTCAAAACCTTGTTCACTACGCTTGTTTTGTCAGAGGCTATGTAGATTATCTGGTATCCAGATAGGTCAGATCCGGTCTTTGTCTTGGTGGCCGATATAGGAATACCTTTCACATTCTTGTTCTTGAGCCCCCCGAAGCCCTCCATGAATCCATCCGCAACATCCTCATTTTCCCTACCGGAATATACAACTGCCACCCTTATCTCGGAGAACCTGGATATGTTGACGTCATATGAGAGG
>JBDRYB010000014.1:4938-48341 GCA_039803205.1 Caldifarciminota bacterium | reverse complement strand
TCCTCTTCGGTTTGCAGAGGGCTGTTATCCAGGACGACGGCCCAGCATGAGTAATCAACAGCGGCTATCTCGTATTCGGGATCAGCATCAACATTGATGAGGATGGCCTCGCCCTCCACCTCGTCATTGGCGAGAGGGCTCGGAGTCCACCATTGCCAGGCCAGAGAGCCATTTTCCTGATACATCTCAACCTTGCAACGGTAGAGTATCGGAGGTCTCCCCGTGGCCACTATCTCAAGGTAAGGGTCAGGGTCCAGGTTGGCTATGATGACCGGGCCATACAGATCCTGCGCGGATACATTCCAGGCCAGGGCGCCGTTTGCCCCATCAACCATGGTAAGTCCGTCGCTATGATGCGCGACCGCGTCCGGGACACCATCAGCATTCACATCAGCGACCGCGGGGGGAGGCGGGCAAACCAGGCTCGCTGATCCAATAAAAACATTCACGACCGGGGCTGGATTGCCGTATTCAAAGACCTTGATGCGACCGGTTTGATTGCAGTAGAGCCACATTTCCCTGGTTCCGTCCCCGTTCCTGTCCGAAAGGGCCACGGTGCTTAGAGAGGCGTCCCCAGCCGAAACACTCCACAGCTCCACACCACCGAGTGAGACCACATGTATCTCCGAGCCGCAGGAATAGACTATTTCGTCCTGGCCATCGCTGTTCACATCCCCAGCCGAGGGGGACGAGTAGCATGTACCACCCAAATCAGGGGTATATGTCCACATGGTGGCCCCTGTGGTCGCGTTCAGGCAAAACAGGGTCCCGTCATCATTGCAGACATAGACCCTGCCCTCTGGCCCATTTTCCCTTACAAGGGGAGAGGAATATCGGTCAGTGCCGATAGGAACCTCCCAGAGCTTGGAGCCATCCGCACCATTCAGGGCATAAAGAGCGCCGGCCTGTATATTTGGAACAAAGACCTCGGGCCTGTTGTCCCCGGTTACATCCATCAGCGCGGGGCCGCCAAGATAACATCCTTGCGAGGTATATGTGCTGGATGCCCAGATCAGAGCGCCATTGTTCCCGCAGTAAACATCAGCAAGAGGGTAGCTCGCCGTCTTGCCATAAGAGCCAATGAGCACATCGTGCCAACCATCGCCCCCAAAGTCAGCCCCCACCGGCGAAGCGTATATGTTGTCCTCCTCGCTCCAGACCATCCACTCAGCCTTTGCCTGGGGCCGGGAACTGAAATCCGCGGTCGCAGGGCAGAACCCGGTCCGTGCTTGGTCATACCTGAACATGGGCCATCCCTCAGGGATGACCGCAGAAACACCCATAAGTATGAAGAAACTCATCATAAAAACCTCCGTTTGTTCACGCCCATATTATAGGAAATAATTTAACAAAGATTTAACAGAGTGAGGCCCGCAAAATCCTCACAAAAAAGCGGGCCGGCCGGTTTCTGATGGAGATGCGATGTATATTACCGGCCGGCCCCTGGTATTTGGTTACCTTATCATCAGTTTTCCCAAAAAGGTCTGGTTACCAGCAGATGCCCGGTAGAAGTATAAGCCGGGGTCAAGGATCACGCTCTTGGTGGAGAAAAACTCGGTCTCAATCACTCTCCTTCCAGAAGGGTCATAGATGGACAGCATACCCTTATCAACGCCCGATAGAACGAAAGACACGAGTCCATCAGAAGGGTTTGGATATACTCTGAAGGATATGGGTTTTGACGCCTCACCTTCGGCTACATCCGTTGTCTGAAGCACGGCCCTTATCATGAGGTCGCCCCAAAGCCACCACTGGTCAGCAAGCATCCACGACGAACCGTCATAGTAGTATAGGTGGCCGTCTCGCTGAGCATCAAGCCCGTTCCAATAAGATGAATCCTCTTGCGGGGATCCTTTCCATCCAACATATACATAACCTGGGTCTATGTTGATGTTATAGGAGCTCACATCCACAGAGTTCCAGGTAAGGTAGGCTAAGTCCGCTTTGGTCCCGGAAGCCAAGAGTGTGCCAGGATAACCATCTGCTCCGTCATCATCCCAAACACACCAATCCAGAGGAATCAAATCAATAGCGGTATCCCCACCAGCGTCGGTAGGATAGTAAAGCAGAGCAGTTATCCATCCCGCTTTGGTCACTGGTAGCTGGATTACAAAGTATGCCTGCGGACCACCCATAGAAACCTCGGCGGCCATCACACCATCATCAACCTTGAGGGTCTCAGTCTCAGGCAGATAGAAGGGCTGGTAATCGCCGGAAAACACCCTTGAGGCAGAGACAGCAGAACTGTTTCCGGGATATCCGTCCTTCAACGCTATGCAGTTGACCCACAGGTTGAACATGCACATAGTCAAGATACATCCTGTCATGATAAAATCTCCTTAGTGGTTTTGTTTTCATCTTATTACCTTTATGGTTTTCATCCCATCCGGGTGTCTGAGCACCGCAAAGTAGACCCCCATCCTCTCATTCTCAAAGATAAAGGTATGACTCCCCGCGGAAAGGATGCCGTCATAGATGTTCTGCACGAGACTACCCGAAACATCGTAGAGCGATAGAGAGATCCGGGTCTGGCCCGGCAGGAACAGGTAAACCTTCTTACCCAGGGGCCGGAACTCAATATTCCTGTTCCCCTTCTCTTCGGATATATCCCCAGCAAGGGGAGGACAGCCCATGTGCGCGTAGTAAAGGTCTTCCGGATCCTCCACATGATAAGCTATCCTCGGACAGTCATCCGTGCCTATTCTCAGAGAGCGGTCGGTGCCAAAAAAACCTGCTCCAAGCCCACCTCCTTCAACAACCTCTATCTGCCAGGCTGAACCATCCCACCGGGCGTATTTGAGGTTGTAGTTGGACCAATCATGGTAGGATATGTGTGGACTGTCATGAGAATCAAGGGCCACGGAGGTATGGACGCCAACCCAACCGGCAGTAGCGTCAACAACCTCTATCTGCCAGGCTGAGCCATCCCACCGGGCGTATTTGAGGATCTCGTTGTCAGCGTCATGATAGGAGATATGTGGCCTGCCCTGAGAATCAAGGGCTATTGAGGTATAGTCGCCTACATCGCCGGCGGCGTCAACCACATCTATCTGCCAGGCTGAGCCATCCCACCGGGCGTATTTGAGGTTATAATTGGACCTATCAAAGTAGGAGATATGTGGCCTGTCCTGAGAATCAAGGGCTATTGAGGTATAGTCGCCTACATCGCCGGCGGCGTCAACCACATCTATCTGCCAGGCTGAACCATCCCACCGGGCGTATTTGAGGTTAGAGTTGGACCAATCATAGTAGGAGATATGTGGCCTGTCCTGAGAATCAAGGGCTATTGAGGTAGGGGCGCCAACCCAGTCGGCGGTAGCGTCAACCACATCTATCTGCCAGGCTGAGCCATCCCACCGGGCGTATTTGAGGTTATAATTGGACCTATCAAAGTAGGAGATATGTGGCCTGCCCTGAGAATCAAGGGCTATTGAGGTGCACTCGCCAACCCAGCCAGCAGTGTCAACAACCTCAATTTGCCAAGCTGAGCCATCCCACCGGGCATACATAAGGTCGCCACTGCTTTCATTGCCATAAGATATATGTGGGTTGTTGTTCACATCCAGGGCCAGGGAAGGGAACCAGCCTATGTAATTCGTTGTGTCTACCGGCATCAAGGTCCACTGACCCATCATCAGCACAAGGGCTATGCTAATCATGTTAATGCTAAGACCCCCTTCGCGTTTTTGTTTTCAAAGAAAAAACAAGGGCCGGCCGGAGTGGGAAACGGGAGGTACAGATACTTTCCGGCCGGCCCTGAAACCTATCATGATGGGTCGATCACCTTTGAGAATCAACGCTCTGGAATCAAGCATGTGGTGCTCGATGAACCGCTTCTAGTATTAAGCACTAGGAAGAAAATCCCAGCCTTTCTGGTGGGGATGAACCTGGTGTGTTCTCCGGTTCCGATCTCTCCAAGGTTCACGCGCGAAACCAAAGCGCCGGATATGTCATAGAGCTCCAGGGAAACTGGTGAGGGGTCTGCAAGGGAAAACCTCACCGTGATTCCCCCGGCGCTTGGGGTGGCCGTAAGCCTCTGGCCACGGACTGTTTCATCTTCCAGTGAACCGCCGTAAACGGGTTTGACATCCAACAGATACAAGTTATAATCAGTGGAGCCTATTAGCACGCCAAGTGCGCCGTCATGTTCAACATCCACCGGCACGGGCGAGCTGACCACAGCGCCTCTGGTTGGATAGCTCCACAGTATTGTCCCGTCCTCGCCGTTCAAACAATAGAGGCTGGTATCGCTGATTGTCCCTATGAGCACCTCTGGTTTACCATCACCATCTATATCGCATATGGCCGCGGAGGAATAGGTTATCCTGGGCAGGTTCGTGCTCCAGAAAAGCGTTCCATCAGGATTCAACGCGAACACCGTCCCTGTTGGCCAGTAATCACGGGCGAAGACGATCTCGTTATCCCCGTCCCCGTTGAGGTCACCAACCGCTGGGGTGTTGCCGATATCGCCTATACTGCCAGCCGCAGGGTAGCGCCAGTTCAGACTGCCATCCTCTATGTTCACACAATAGACGGCCCCTGCTTCTGTGTTGCAGGCTATTACCTCAAGGCTTGGGTCCGGAGTTATGTTAGCGATGACCGGAGCGGTATAATAACCGTAGCCAGCTGAAGGGTTTGACCATATCTCGGCCCCGTTAGAACCCTCAAGAGCGTAAAGGCCACCACCGTCGGGGGGGGTATAGATGGTAACTATGACATCCGGGGTGCTTCCTCCGTTTATACTGACAGGGGTTATAGCAGGGCTGGAGAAGCAGTTTGTCCCTTTGGCTACATTCCAACACCGAGAGCCGTTCTCCGCATTCAGCGCGTAGACCATACCAAGGTAGGATGTGGTTACCACCTCCAGTTTTCCATCGCCATCTACATCAGCGAGCTTGCACGGGGCTTCAAACCAGCCGCTCCAAAAGTCGCTGAAGCTCCACTGCAGTGTCCCGTCGTGTTCTAGACAAACGATCTGGTTCTTGGTGTCATCATCAAAGGATTCAAAGGGACATATGACCTCATTCCAGCCGTCTCCATCGACATCGCCAATGACAGCGCTTCCGAAGTTCTGGGTGGTGGCAAGATGATAAGACCAATACAGAGATCCATCCTCCGCGTGTAGGGCATAATATGTGCCATTGTCGTATGTTCCGAAGACCACCTCCAGGTTCGCGTCGCCGTCCAGCTCGCCCACAACAGGGCTGTTTATCCATATTCTACCGCCTCCGTTGAATGCCCATCTGAGAGTGGGCATACTCATGGCCCCCATGCCCGGCGCATAGCCGGTATTGTAGTTATCACCGTGGTATGTGCTCCATGTCTGGGCAAGGAGGGCCGAAACACCAACACCAAAAGACAACAACGATGAAAAGAACCTCATAGGCATATATCATACCTCCTTGGGGTTTTGTTTTCGGATAACACGGGCCGGCCGGTTTCTGATGGAGGTGCGATGTGATATTGCCGGCCGGCCCAAAGCTCTCATCTTATCACTTTTACGGTTCTTACCTGGCCCTCACAGTTGAGAACAACCAGATAAACACCTTTGGTCTGCGTGCTCAGGTTGAAGGCGTGATCCCCTGCTGAAAGGACACCATCGTAAAGGTTCTCTGTCAGGCGACCCGAGCCGTCATAAACAGAAAGGGAGACGCGGGCCTCTTTCGGAAGACAAAGGTAAAGATCATGCCCTCTGGTCGTGAAGATAACCTGCCTGTCATGCGCGTCCTCTTCGGTTTGCAGAGGGCTGTTATCCAGGACGACGGCCCAGCATGAGTAATCAACAGCGGCTATCTCGTATTCGGGATCAGCATCAACATTGATGAGGATGGCCTCGCCCTCCACCTCGTCATGATAATCAGCGTTTTCTTCTGACCACCATTGCCAGGCCAGGGAACCATTCTCCTGATACATCTCAACCTTGCAACGGGTTCCCCAGTCTGGTGGCATTCCTGTCACTACGATCTCAAGATACGGATCAAGGTCAAGGTTGGCCATGATAACCGGGCCATACAGGTCCTGCGCGGGTGTGTTCCAGGCCACTGAACCCGATGCCCCATTAACCATGATTACGCCGTTGAAGTGGTGTAGGACCGCGTCCGGTGTCCCATCATTATTTACATCAGCGACCGCTGGAGGAGGGGGCCAATCCAAACCACCAAGGCCATAGATTGAACCCACGAAAGTGCTTATTACAGGGGAGGGATTTCCGTATTCATAGACCTTCAGAAAACCTGATTTACCGCAGTAAACCCACATCTCTAGGTCTCCATCCCCGTCTTTGTCCGAGAGGGCCACTGTGCTAAGATAATCCTCTCCAACAGAGACATTCCAGAGCTCTACACCGCTTTCAGAAACCACATAAAGGTTTGTCCCGCAGGAATAGACTATCTCGTCCTGGCCGTCGCTGTTCACATCGCCGGCAGAAGGGGAAGAATAGCATGTTCCCCCAGCGCTAGCGCCGTGTGCCCAGAGCACAGCTCCCGTGATCGGATTCAAGCAATACAGAACCCCTGCGTCGTTGCATGCGTAGACCCTGCCTTCGGGACCATCTTCCCTAACGAGGGGGGATGAGTATTGGTCTGGGCCGATAGGAACCTCCCAGAGTTTGGAGCCATCCACTCCACTCAAAGCATAAAGAGCGCCAGCCCCCGTGTGTGAAACGAAGACTTCCGGTTTGTTGTCTCCATTGACATCCATGAGCGCGGGGCTACTACGGTAGCATCCTTCGGAGGCAAACCTTCCTGAGGACCAGATCCTCAAGCCATTATCCCCCCGGTATACATCAACAAGCGGATAAAAGAACCCAGCGGTGTAGGAGCTAGTCACAACATCATGCCAGCCATCGTCATTGAAATCAGCGCCAACAGGGGAAGCGAGTATGAGGTCACCTTCGTCCCAAACCATCCACTCTACCTTAGAACGGGGTTTAGCGGAGAAGTCAGAGACTGCAGGGCAGAACCCGGTCCGTGCTTGGTCATACCTGAACATGGGCCATCCCTGAGGGATGACCGCAGAAACACCCATGAGTATGAAGAAACTCATCATAAAAACCTCCGTTTGTTCACGCCCATATTATAGGAAATAATTTAACAAAGATTTAACAGGGTGAGGCAGATATCCCTTTCTAATCAACTTGAAACCGGCCATTGGGATGCTTGACGATCTCAGGGTGAGCCCTGAGGCAGTGAAGAGGATAAGAGAGGGGCTGAGGTTGTTCGCTTTGGGCGAGCATGCCGCTTTCGGCGAACACCTGGAAAACCTGAGAGGGGATGACCCCCTGGCCGCGGAGCTACTGGAACTCCACATCACCACGAAAACGCGGACACCTTATCCTGCATTAAGAAGAAAGCAGAAGCTCCTTTTGGAGATCGCGCGGAGGCCGGATCTCGCCCCCATAGCGTTTGAGATCTTCGCGCTCGCTTACACTGCGTTGGGGGAGGTGGAAACGGCCGAGAACTATTTTCTCAGATGCCTAGAGCTCGCTGACGAGAGAGGTGAAAAGGCCACCATGGATGCGGCGCGGATGGGTCTCATCTTTCTGAGATTCCTCAAGGCGGAATATTCGTCAATCCGTTCCGAGATAAAGAAATTCTTCCATCGTCCCACGCCTTCATACAAACCAAGAGCCTTTTATTACCTGGCCATTCTGGAAGTGATCGCTGGTAGGCCTCAGAAAGCCCTGGAAATGCTGGACATGCTGTTAAAAAAATTCGGAACTCAGAGTGGTTCTGGTGTCATAGAGATGAAAGGTCTCGCTATGAGAATGATGGGCAGGTTTGATGAGGCTATGGACTCTTTTCTGGAGGCGATTCGTCTGAGTATAGATTTGGATTCGGCCGCGGGAGTTTTCCCCTGTGCGAAAGCACTGCAGCTCAGCAGGCTTGCAGGCATTGAACCACCCCCGCATGAGCTCATAAGGAAATGCCTCAGAAGAGTCAAGGGGGAAAGCTCTGTGGGGCTAGCCGCGGCTGAAGAGATACAAGCTCTGCTCATAGAAGATGAAGGGGAAGCCTCAGACATGCTCCTTTCAGCGGCCGAGCACTACCGCAAGTCATACCAACCCATGGAGGCATGCCTCGCAGGGCTCACCTCCGCATGGTTCGCGTGGCGCACGGACAGCTCGGTTTTCCCCAAAGCCGTAAAATTTCTGATGCCCTTATTACCTCTTCATCCGGGGTTCAGAAATGACCCCCTACTTGGAAATTTCATGGTCAGAGTAGAATCTTTTACAGAAGGGGAGACGAGTTTCAGAAGTGAACGGGGATTAAAAGCCACCCTTATAGGAGGATTCAGGGTTTTCCTGGATGGGAAGGAGATTCAGGTGATGTCCTGGACCAGAAAGAGTGCCATAAAGGTCTTCGTGTATCTTTTGCTGTCGCCGAAACACAGGTTGGCCATAGATCACCTTTTTTACCTCCTGTGGCCCGGAACCAAATTTAATGAGAAAACTAGATACAGGCTCTATGTCGCAATAGATACTATAAGAAGAAACCTGGGGAGGCGTGATATTATCAGCAAAAAGGGGGATTTTTACCAACTTGATGGTGATGTGTGGACTGACTTTTCTGAAGTTGAGAATCTAATGCGACTTGCTGACGCGACCCTCGATCCAGCCGAAAAGAAGGATTATCTCGCTCAGGCTCAGAAACTGGCAAGGGGTGAGTTTTTGCCCGAGTTTCCTTATGACCGTTATGTTGACGAATACAGGCAATATTACGAGAGGCTCAGAAAGAGGGCTTTCAAAGAACAGACTGATTCATAATTTCTACCCGAACCCCCTTCAGGCACACTGTAGCTTGAGAGGTGAAATGCGTTTTCGTTCATTTTCTTCTCCGTTTCAGAACCTCTTCAACTCCTGACCAACTCAGCTCCCTTTCAGCCAAGGATATGAGGAGGTGATAAACCAGATCAGCGGCTTCCTCAAGAAAGCGCTCGTCGCTCCCGGAAAGGTAAGCCAAGGCCGCCTCGCCAGCTTCTTCAATTATCTTCTTGGCAACCCTTTCTCGCCCTTGTTTCGTCAGGTTCCAGGTGTATGAGCCCTCGGGCCGTCTGGACAACCGGTCTCTTATAATATCCTCAAGCTCTCTCAGTTTGGAGGCCTCAAATCCGGAGCCCTTGACGATGTTGTGGAAACAGGAAATTTCGCCCGTGTGGCATGTTGGTCCGTTTGGCAGTGTTTCAACAAGCAAGGCATCCCTATCGCAATCAAGGATGAGTCCAACTACCTTGTGGAGATGGCCCGAGCTCTCTCCTTTGAGCCACAGCGATCCCCTTGAGCGACTCCATAGGTGAAGAAGCCCTGTTTCGGTGGTCTTATCGTGAGCCTCCTGGTTCATGTATCCAAGCATGAGAACCTCGCCTGTCCTGGCGTTTTGCACCACGACCGGCAAGAGCCCGTTCATTTTTTCAAAATCAGGTTTCATCGGACTGCTACCCCTTTTTCTCTCAGGTAATTTTTAAGCCCCCCTATGCTCATCCTTCCCTCGTGAAAGAGCGATGCGGCAAGGGCCGCGTCCGCCCCCGCTGAGAAAGCCTCCAGAAAATGCTCGTGTTTCCCCGCGCCACCAGAGGCTATCAGAGGAACATTAACAGCCCTTCTCACCGTCCGGAGGAGTTCAATGTCATAACCTTCCTGAGTCCCATCCGCGTCTATGCTGGTCAGGAGGACTTCTCCTGCTCCCAAAGATACTGCTTCGCTCGCCCACTCGTCGGGCCTGAGGCGTGTCTCTCTAGTGCCCGCGTGAGTGAAGACGCGGAAACCATCCGGAGTTCTAGCGGCGTCTATGGCTATGACAACGCTCTGGGAACCAAGTAGTCGTGAAACCTCCTCAATGAGGCCTGGGTTCTCCACGGCGGCCGTATTCAATGATACCTTGTCCGCGCCAGAGCCGGTAAGGACGCGAATATCACTGAGATTTTTTATTCCGCCGCCCACAGTGAGGGGTATAAAAACCCCTCTCACAACATCCTTTACTACATCTGCGAGCGCTAGCCTTCCCTCTTGGGTTGCCGAGATATCCAGAAAGCATATCTCGTCCGCGCCCTCGTTGTAGTATCTCATCGCGGCCTCGGCCGGAGATCCGTGGTCAACGAGGCTCTTGAAACGAACCCCCTTTACCAGTCTTCCATCCCTGGTGTCCAGGCACACTATTATTCTTTTGGCCAGCAAGGCAAGACCTCCTTTAAGATACCCTCGTAAAGCGCCCTTCCAACGACAACGGCTTCAACCCCGGCAATTCTTGAAATCAGAGCCAGATCCTCCAGCCTGCTTATACCGCCAGCGATTGTCAATGTGAACCCCTCAGATGCGATTTTCTCAACCAGCCCGATGTCCGGTCCCGCCAGGGTCCCGTCTCTTGATACTGCAGTGAGAAACGCATTATTCATGCGATTTTTCCGAAGCAGATGAAGGGCCTCATTCATGTTCATAATCCCTCTCTGCCAAGCGGATGCAACGAGCAAGCCATCCCTTATGTCCAGAGCGGGTAGTATCTTTTCGCGGAGATGCGCGAAAGAATCCGGACTTTCCCAGAATGCAGTGCCAACGATCAGCCTCTCTATTCCAATCATAAGGAGTTCCTCAGCGATCTCAGGAGACCTTATCCCTCCTCCAAACTGAACCGGAACTCCCACCCTGATTATCTCTGATAGCGTGTCAAGGTGCGCGGGCCTACCCTCTCTGGCACCATCCAGATCAACAATGTGCAAGCGCTTGGCTCCCATAGAAACCCATTTTTTCGCCCACTCAATGGGTTTGCCATAGACAATGACATCCTCATACGAGCCCCTGATCAGACGGACAGATTTTCCACCCAGGAGGTCTATCGCTGGTATCACTTCCATGACAATATCCTCCTTAGAAATTCCAAGCCCTCTGGACCACTCTTTTCGGGGTGAAACTGGATCCCGATGACCCCATCTTGCTTGATAACCGATGCAAAATCTATCCCCTCGTGTTCTGTTGTGGCGTCGCCCGGCGGCGGGCAGTAGTAGCTGTGCGCGAAATAGAGGCGCTTGCCCCGAAAATCTCTTAGCCAATCCGCGCTTGTCTCTCTTATGGTGTTCCAACCCAAGTGGGGAACCCTCATGCCCTGAGGGAACGCCAATACCTCGCCGGGGAATATTCCCATGCCCCTAAACCCCGGAGCCTCTTGGCTACCTTCGTATAAGATATGCATTCCGAGACATATCCCCAGGATTTTGCCTCCAAGATTCAAGCGTTCCATCAGTGTCCCACCAAGGCCTTTCTCAAGGGATTGCGCCAATACTGAAAAGTGGCCAACACCCGGCAGGACAACCAGATCAGCGCGTAGGATCTTGTAGGGCTCCTCAGATATTTCCGAGAGAGCGCCCAAAGCCTCAAAAGCCCTGGCAACCGAAAAAAGGTTGCCCGCTCCGTAGTTGAGGATGAGAACCCTTTTCATTTTACCGTCGGAAATTCCTCTGCGGGTCTGGTTGCCTGTTTCAGGCACAGGGCCAAGGTTTTGAAGCAAGCCTCAGTTTCATGGTGGGGTTCGCCCTGTTTGAGGACATCAAGGTGGAGGGTCATGGGGACTGCAAATGCGAAGCTCCTCATGAAGTGGTGAAAGAGCGGATCAGCCATGTTGGAGGAGAAGAAAGCCCTGTCAGCCAGATCAACGGCTCCCCTGACCAGCACCTCATCCATGGGAACCAGCGCGTGCCCAAACCTGGCGAGCTTTCTCTCGCCCAAAGCCTTGCCAAAAGCCTGGCCGAGGGCTATGGCAACATCCTCGGTTAGGTGGTGTTTGTCCTCGGTCCGGTCCCCTTCTGCCCTGAAAATGAGGGTCCAGCCAGCGTGTTTGGCTAGAGTGTTCAGGAAGTGATCCAGCATTCCATACTCTGTCTTTACCTCAATCTTACCGGGTTCAAGAGCCAGTTCAATCACTACCAATGTCTCCATGGTTCGTCTCTCTAAGCGTGTCATGAAAGCATCTCCTTTATAGCGAACAGAAAAGCCTCGTTTTCTTCTGGTTTTCCCACGGTAACTCGGTATAAACCTACCTCATATTCCTTTATCAAAATTCTCCTTCTCGCAAGGTCTTCCTTCAGGCCCGGTCTGGCGCGGAAGGTCACGAAATTGGCCCTGGTATCAAAGACTTCGTCAACCAAGCCCCTGAGGGATCTTTTGATTCTTTCCCTCTCAGAGATTATCTTATTTACCCTTTCCCTTACCAATTCAATGTTCCCCAGCATCCATGAGGCCGCGGCAAGAGCAACGCCATTGACAGGATAGTCAAGCCGTGCCTGCCTGATCTTCGCGCTGATCCCATCTCGAGCCAGAATATACCCTAGCCTCAGGGAAGCAATGCCCCAAGCCTTTGAAAAGGTTCCGATAAAGAGGATGTTTTTCCTATCAGGAATGCCTTCCCATGGTCGGGTTTCGGAAAACTCCCAGTAGGCGCAGTCAACCCCGACCATCCCGTAATTCTCAGCTGCGGAGGTTATCTCCTCCTGATCATACATGAAACCCAACGGGTTGTGCGGTGAAATTAGCCACGCGAGCCCGCCCCTGCGGAGTGGAATATCTCTCGGAGCTACAGGTTCAACCTCTCTCCCAAGGGCCTTCGCTATCCTTTCGGGAACACTGAACCCGGGCCTGGAAACTATTACCTTGCCACTGGAGATGATGGTCAAGAGAAGAATTGCCTCATCTCCACCGTTAGTCAGGAGGATGTTTTCCGGCTCCCACAGGAGATATTCACCTAGTCGTCTGATAAGGGAGGACTCCGCCTCAGCCGAGGGGTAGCGGTTCCAAGGTATACTGGAGGCTATTTCGGCCTTAGCCTCTTTCAGAATATCCCACGGGCACTCATTGTTGTCCAAGCATATCAATTCTCACCTCCAGGCTCTTCTGATGTGCCCAAAAACCTTCGGCTTTCGCTATTGCCGCGGCTGGGGGCCCAGCCGAGGCCAGATCTTCGGGTTTCCATGAAATCACTCCTTGGATACGAATAAAGTTCAACGGTGTCAAGCCAGAGGAGAACTTTGCCCATCTTCCGGTTGGGAGTATGTGTGATGGCCCCGCTATGTAATCTCCGGAGGCCACAGGTGACCACTTGCCCAAGAATATCGCGCCAGCATTCTTTATTCTCTCGGCAAGAGCATCCGCGTTTCTTGTCATCAATACCAGGTGTTCAGGCCCGAGCGCATCCACAGCGAGGATCGCTTCATTCTCGTCCCTAGCCAAAAGCCCGAAGCTGTTTCTCAGGGCCATTTCGGTTATCTCGGCCCTCGGTGTTTGCCGAAGTATTTGGGAAAGGTGATCCTCCACACATGAGATGAGTCTAGCGTCCATCAGGATCGGATAAACCCTCGCGTCAGGGTCGTGTTCTGCCTGCGCGGCCAGCTCCCAAGCGATCAGCTCTGGCTCAGCTGATTCATCTGCCACAACGCAAACCTCCGAGGGTCCGGCTATTGTATCCACGCCGATTTTGCCCCAAAGCAATCTTTTGGCTTCCTGAACATAGGCATTTCCCGGCCCAGCAACAAAATCAACTCTAGGTATGGTTTCGGTTCCGAAGGCCAGGGCCGCGATCGCTTGTGCTCCTCCGACCTGAAATATAGCCTTTGCCCCAGCTAGCCAAGCGGCGTGGACTATGATTGGATTAACACGCGGAGGACTTGCAACATATACCTCGCTTACTCCGGCTACAACAGCGGGTATTACGCCCATTAGCACAGATGAGGGATAGGGTGCTCTGCCTCCCGGGACATATATTCCAGCCCTTTTAACAGGAACGAACCTCACGCTCGTGCCGGATGGTAATTCATCCGGATCAACGCAGGGCAGGGTGGCGCGAGCAAAAGAAGTGATCCTCTCAGCCGCCATATCCATGTATCTCGCTAGCTCCCCCGAGAGGGTTGGTTTGGGTTTTAGAATCAGATCTTCCGCTCTGAATTTCGGGTCGTCAAATCGCCTGGTCAACTCCACGAGGGCTGAGTCGCCCCTTTCCTTTACATCGCGGATGATTTTCTGCACGATTGTCGTGCGTTCATCAAAATCCTCCCTCGCTAACTCGCGAGAGAAATCCTCAAAGTTGAGCCATCTCATAGTATTCCTCCCAGCCGAAGCTGAGGCTCGCTGGATTGGCTATGAGCTCAGCCTCACAATCAAGAAAGAACTCTATTACCCTTAGGCCGTTTGCCTCAAGGGTTTTTCCGGTTGCCACCAGATCAACGATCGCATGTGCTAATCCTAGGCGGGGCGCGAGCTCCACTGCTCCGTTGAGTATTATGATCCTGTCCCTGGAGCCGAGGAATCTAGCCGCGAGATTTGGATACCTGGTTGCAACTGTCCATGGCCTCTGCGGAAGCGCTTCAGGCCCAGCGAGGGCCAACCTGCAAAACCCGAAACCCAGCCTCTTCAGCCTTATCACTTCCGGAGCAGTTTCCTCAAGTATGTCTGTCCCGGTTATACCCGCTTGTGCTAATCCCTCTTGCACCAGAACAGCGACATCGGTTGGCTTCGCTAGAATGAACCTGTAGCCGTTTGCAACCTGAACGAGATCGCGTTCCCAGTTGCTGTTTATCCGGAACCCGCGTTCCCTTAGGAAACTCAAGGCTTCATCCTGAAGCCTGCCCTTGGGTATGGCTATGGTAAACATATCATTCTCCCAAGTATCTCAAGGTCCAGATAACCCCCGGTCCCCAAAAGCCCTGGGATGGCCCCGTCATATCTGCCGCCAGCACCGATTGGAATACCCGCTCCTCTCGTGTAAATCAGGAATCGCACCCGACGATAGTATTCCATGCTAACGGGAAAAACTCCTCCTATTATTGCCTTTTCTCCGAGGAGGCTTATTAGGGGCCCAAGCGAATCAAGCCAACTCGCGTCCAGCTCTGTCCTTTCCACTATTCTCCCCTCGTAACCAGGTGGTGCGAGGGAGACCCTGTATTCGCTGAGGCCAAGCGACTCAATCACTGCAAGCATCATCATTATTGCTTCAATCTCGCCATAGGGCATTTCCTCGCCCAGGACCTCAAACCCTATCTGCCAGGATGTCCTCCCGTTTCTGCTTACTGGAGCAAAATAGAAAACGCGCTTTCCGGGTAAAGCATTATCCATGAGCATCCTGATCACGGAACATGTGGGGTCGTATTGAAGAGCCAATCCGTGCGAGCTGGTCATTAGGTCAGGTGGAATCGTTCCCAATAATTCAAGGTAGGTCTGAACCCTTTCTGTCGGCGGCATAAGAATCGGCGACCAGCCAGCCGAGAGACAGATGGAATGGGTTTTGGTCAGAATTGACCAGGCTTTTTCAGGACAGATCTGCCCCTTGCCGGAAGACAATACTCCGGCCCCGGAGGGATGCTCCGGTGGTATGATGGTGGGGCAAGTCCTTCATCCCGAAAATTATAAAACAGATGGAGGATGGGGATCAAGCTCGCGATAGCTACAAGAATAGCTTTACCCAAACTCGAAAAGGCTTTTCAGCCCAGGTCCTGCGTGAATCTGAAACGCTTTCCCGGTGGGAATTACTCAGTTCTATACCCTTCAGGGTGCCTTTAGGTGATCCGGAATCCTGAAATGCTGCGGCACTCGGTTCATGGTGAAGAACGGAGGCTCACTATATCCCTACAGAGAGAGGATCTCCGGCTCCCCATCCGTTATCAAAACATCGTGCTCGTAATGCGCGGAAGGTTTTCCGTCTTCTGTGATCACTGTCCAGCCGTCCTCAAGGGTCTTTACCTTCCAGGTTCCCATGTTTATCATGGGTTCTATGGCAAGGGTCATGCCGGGCCTCAGCTCCGGCCCTGTGCCAGGGGTGCCGTAGTTCGGGACAAGCGGTTCCTCGTGCAGGTGCAACCCAACCCCGTGCCCAGCGAGGTCCCTTACAGGGGAAAACCCAAATCCCTCAACATAGGACTGAATCGCGTGGCCTATGTCCCCCAGTCTGTTCCCGGGCCTCATGACCTCAAGTGCCTTGTAGAATGCCTCCTTGGTAGCCTTAACGAGGAGCTCGGTCTGAGGCTTTACTTTTCCAACGATGAATGTGTCAGCCACATCCCCCACATAGCCATCAATGGTTACCCCCACATCAAGCTTAACGAGATCGCCCTCTTTTATTATCACCTTCTCGGATGGGATGCCGTGGACGACCTCGTGATTCAGGGATATACAGCAAGAGGCTGGGAATCCCCTGTAGCCTAGAAAAGTCGGAACTGCGCCGATCTCCTTCACTATGAAATCGTGGACGAGGCGCTCTATCTCCTTGGTGGTGATTCCGGGCTGGATATGAGGGTTTACGAAATCAAGAACCCTCCTGGCAGACGCCGCGGCCCTTCTGATGCCCTTTATTTCAAGCCTTGACTTCAGGATTATCAAAGCTCAAGCGCCTTTTTCAGCTCCACATATATCTCGTCCGGGCTACCCGTGCCCCTTATGACGATCAGGTTGCCCCTTTTGCTGTAGAAGTCAATGAGGGGTTTCGTGGCTTCATGGTAGACTGCAAGCCTCCGCTTGACGGTCTCCTCGTTATCATCCTCCCTTTGATACAAAAGTCCTCCACATATATCACACCTATTGTCGTTTTTCGGCGGCTTCGTTATGAGGTTGTAGTTTTCCCCACAATTGCTACACACCCTCCTTGCCGTGAGCCTTTTTATCAGCTCCTTCTCCGGAACGCTAATCAGGACAACTGCGTCAATCCCTTCGTTCCTCTTGGCCAGGAGCGCATCCAAGGCCTTCGCCTGGTTAAGGTTCCTGGGAAACCCATCAAAGATTATGTTCTCGTGAGAAAGGCTTTTTTCTATCAGCTCCATGATTATCTCATCCGGAACCAACTCCCCCTTATCCAGGAATGACTTTATTTTTCTGCCCAATTCTACCCCTTCTGCCGCGTGTTTCCTGAGCATATCGCCCACGGAGACCCACCTGAAACCGAACTCCCTCTCAAGGCGCGCGGCCTGGGTCCCTTTTCCCGCTCCTGGCGGGCCTAGAAGGATTATCTTCACTCGGAAGATTATAATGCAGGAGTAGGTCTCTGCGCCTGTTCGCATGTGCGAGTCCTATCCTAAACCGAATCGGAAGAATTGTTCTTTGGATCAGACCTTAAACTCCCCGTTTTCGTAAATTACCGAGCCATCCGCGGTTACCCTACCCTCTCGCATATCAAGGAGGAGGTCCCAGTGAAGTATGGAATCGTTCTTCCCACCCAGGTTAGGAAAACCCTTTCCAAGTGCCATGTGCATCGTCCCTTTTATTTTCTCATCAAAGAGTATGTTCTTCGTTATCCTCTGGATATAAGGGTTCGTCCCAAAGGCCAGCTCCCCTATGAACCTCGCGCCCTCATCCAAGTCAAGGTTCTTGAGGAGATAATCCTCGCCCCTTTCAGCAGAGGCCTTGACGACCTTGCCCTCTTTGAATTCAAGCCTCACGCCCTCAACGAGGCGGCCTCCAGCCAGGCTCGGGTAAGGGTAATAGGCCACTCCCTCCGCGCTGTCCTCCACGGGCGAGGTGAAGAGTTCGCCGTCCGGCATGTTCTTCTTGCCGTCGCAGTTCTCCCAATACCTGCCTTTTACCTTTATCCGAAGGTCGATCTCCCTGCCCTCTATGTGCATATCAGAAACCCTGTCCAGGAACCCTTTCAGCTCTTCCTGACGCTCGTGCACTGCTTTCCACTCAGCTATGGGTTCAGGCCTGTCCGCGAAACACGCTGAGAATACGAAATCCTCAAATTCCTCTGTCCCCATCTCAGCCTCCTGGGCAAAGGATGGTGTCGGGAAAAGGGTTCCACACCACCTGATCTCGCGGGAGTCCGCCCTCTCAAAATACCTTTTTATCAAAGGTGCCTGTGCTTTATGGTGTTTGCTGGTTTTATCAGGGGAGATGTTGGTTAGCTCCCTCGTGTTCAGCTCAGACCATATAGCGAGGGAAGCGCTTATCCTTTCAACCTCAAACATAGCTATCTCTGAGAGGTATTCCAGCTCCTCGTCCGATGCGTGCCTGTAATATATCTCAGAAAGCCCCGGAAGCGATAGCCTGAGAAAGGGATGTGCCCCTCGCTCAAGCGCCTTCCGGTATACCTCCTTGATCAATGGCTCTGCCTCTATGCCAGCGGTTATCCGGAAGAGGTCGTTCTTTTTGATCTCCAGGGAATAGTCAACCAAAATATCCGCAAGATTTTCCACTCTTGGGTCAGTCATGAGCAGATTATAACCCAGTTCCCGCATGAATCGCAAACGCTCGCTTCTCTCCCAGGGTTCAAGAGAGTGAGTTAAACCAAGGACACTGGTGAGGATGAGCGTGCGGTGTTAAGCTGTTCGGATGGACTTAGTCTATGAGCCCCTTTGTTCTGAGCGCGTCCTCAAGGTTCGGCCTGCCTATGATCTGCAGCTCATACCGCACGCGCATTATGGGCTTGTTGGCATTTATGAGGCTCCCCAGGTCTATGGGCGTGGCTGACAAAACCAGCTCCGCCGGAGACGCGTTTATCGTGGCCTCAAGCTCCTTTAGCTGATGTGGGGAATATCCGAGCGCTGGTAGGACATCCTTGACCTGCGGGTATTTTCTGTATGCCTCAGATATTGACCCAACTGCATATGGGACCGGGCTTATGATCTCTGCCGCTCCGAAACGGGTTGCCGCGACCCATCCAGCACCGTATCCCATTTCTCCGTGGGTGAGGGTGGGCCCATCCTCTATGACCAGGACCCTTTTGCCCCTCACGGCCGAGGGGTCTTCTACGAACACGGGGCTCGCGGCAAGGATTATCTCTGCTTTTGGGTTCACGCTCTTCGCTGAGTTCGCGACCGCGTTTATCCCCTCTAGGGGGGCCGAATCCACCTTGTTGATGAGAACGACATCCGCCATCCTGAGGACGGTTTCTCCTGGGTGATAAAGGAGCTCGTGGCCGGGGCGAAGGGGATCGGCAACAACCACAAGGAGATCGGGTTGATAAAACGGGAAATCGTTGTTCCCCCCATCCCAAAGTATGACATCGGCTTCCTTCTCGGCCTCGCGGAGTATCATCTCGTAATCAACCCCAGCATACACGACCCTGCCAGCGTTTATGTGGGGTTCATACTCCTCCCTTTCCTCAATCGTGCAATTATGCCGAACGAGATCCTCAAGTGAAGCGAAGCGCTGGCATATCTGCTCCTTCAGTTCTCCATATGGCATTGGGTGCCTGATCACAACGACCCTCTTGCCGTGGCTTTCAAGCACGCTCGCGACATGCCTCGTTGTCTGGCTCTTTCCCGAACCCGTTCTAACAGCGCATATTGCGACAACCGGCTTTGACGATTTCAGGGTTGTCTCACGGGGTCCGAGAAGCATGAAGCTGGCTCCGGCCGAAAGGGCTCTTGAGGCTGTGTGCATGACATGCTCATGGGTTATGTCGGAATACGCGAAAACAACGAGGTCAACCCCTTTGTCCCGGATTATCTCTTCAAGTTGCTCTTCGCTGTAAATGGGGATTCCCTTCGGATAGAGCTCCCCTGCCAGCTCAGGCGGGTAGACCCTCCCAGCTATGCCCGGTATCTGGGTCGCGGTAAAGCCAACCACTTCATATTCGGGCCTGGCCCTAAAAACCATGTTAAAGTTGTGGAAATCCCTTCCTGCGGCTCCAAGGATGAGAACTCTCTTTCTCATTGAGCTTGAAAATATAAAGAAAAACCGCGTGCTCTCGCAACCAAAACAGTTGGCAGGTTATGGTTCTGGGCCTTTATAATCTCAGTCTGATGCCCTATGTTTCCCAGAGGCTTTCCCCAAAGGAAGCGCTTGGGCTTTTTGACGCGGGCCTTCACGAGCTCCTTCAGGAAGCCCACAGGACTAAGCTCTCGCTCCACGGAGAGAGGGTCTACTACTCCTTGAACCTCCACATAAACTACACGGATTACTGCGTCTCCAGATGCGGTTTTTGCGCTTTTTGGAGGGACCGGGAGAGCTCCCAAACTCTCAGCGTGGAGGAGGTTCTTTCCACGGTCGGGAACAGCCTCACTGAGCTCCACATAACTGGCGGCCTCAATCCGGAGCTGGGAATAGGGTATTACGAGGAGATGATAAGGAGAATAAAGGAGAGAAACCCTCGGATCACCCTGAAGGGCTTTACGGCCACGGAGATAGCATTCATAGCACATAAGGAGGGCATGAATACGATTGATGTTCTGGGGCGCCTTAAGGATGCTGGCCTGGATGCACTGCCAGGGGGAGGGGCAGAAGTCCTTTCTGAGCGCCTGCACCGTGAACTATTCCCACGGAAGGCTGACCCGGAGACCTGGCTCAGGGTTCACAAGGAGGCGCATTCGCTCGGCATCAGATCAAACGCTACTATGCTCTTTGGCCACAGGGAAACCAGGCATGAGATAATCAGACACCTTGAGCTCTTGAGGGAGCTTCAGGACGAAACAGGGGGATTTATGTGCTTTGTTCCCCTACCATTCCAGAGAAGGAACAATCCTCTGGGCCAAGGGGTAAAGCCTCTCTCATCCCAGGAGATCCTTCGCGTGATAGCCATAAGCAGGCTGTTTCTCGATAACTTTTCCCACATAAAAGCCTACTGGATAATGACCGGGCCTCGTCTCGCCGCGGTTGCCCTTTGTTCTGGAGCGGACGATCTCGATGGCACGGTCGGCCATGAGCGGGTCGCGCACTCGGCCGGCGCCGAAAGCCCCTTTGGCCTCGCTGAGGATGAAGTCAAAGAGATAATTCGCTGGGCAGGTGGGGTTCCTGTAAAGAGGGATGGGCTTTACAACCTCCTATGATCCTGGGCAGAATACCCTATCTCAACTCTGACCCATTTTTCAGGGGCCTCGTGGGCTACAAGCTCGTGCCAATAATGCCCCGCGATGCCGGCGCTGTGGTCTCGGCCGGCCTCGTGCACGCTACGATCATGCCATCCGCGACATATTTCGCCATGGAGGGTAAGGTATTTCCGCTGAAGGATTTCTGCGTTGCCGCGAGGGGGGCTGTGAGGAGCGTGCTCCTGTTTTCAAGGGTTGAGATCAGCGGGCTTGCTGGCCAGAAGATAGGCATAACAAAGCAAACAGCGACATCATCCGCTCTCCTTGATGTTCTTCTCAGGAAGGCCTTTGGTGTCAATGATTTTGTCTACACAGAGGACGATCTCTATTCAAGGCCCATCGCGTATCTCTCCATAGGGGACGAAGCGCTTTATCTGAGAAAGAGGCTTAGGTCCTTCCCGGGCTACAAGGCATATGACCTCGGGGAGCTCTGGTATGATTGGACTGGCCTTCCGTTTGTCTATGCGATATGGGTTATAAGGGGGGATGTTGACGAGACGCAGGCCTCAGAGCTCGCTAGGGACCTCGCCTTTGCCCTCACGGCAAACCTCAACGACCTGCTTGGGCTCGTTGAGGAAAAGAGGCGCAAGCTTGGGCTTTCTCAGGCAGAGGCGGTCTCATACATAAAGGGATTCACCTACAGGATGGGACCAGCTGAGAAACAGGGCCTCACGAGGTTCAGGGAACTGCTTGGGGTATAGGGATGTCGCTCAGAGGTCTCCGGATGAGAAGGAGGCTCTCCCCCTCCGAGGGCCTCAGGCTATTTTTTGAAGAACCCTTGCACATTCTTGGTTCCCGCGCGCACGAGCTCCGATGTCGCCTAAACGATCCGGAGAGGGTCACATACATAGTTGATACGAACATCAATTACACCAATGTCTGCTCCTCCCGTTGCTCTTTCTGCGCTTTCTGGAGGTCGCACGAGCATCCTGAGTCCTATACCATGAGCCTTGAGGAATATGAGGAAAGGCTTCGAGACGCTGAGGCCTCTGGAATCACGACGGTTCTGCTTCAAGGAGGTCTTAACCCAGATATTTCCCTAAATTACATGCTTGAGATGGTCAGAAGGGCAAGGAAATACCGCATCCATCTTCACGCTTTTAGCCCCCCAGAGATAGGCTTTGTTGCTGAGAAAGAGGGGATTTCAACGAGAGAGGCGCTCCTAGAGCTCTGGAGCGCTGGCCTCAGGACGATTCCGGGCGGGGGAGCCGAGATCCTTTCGGAAAGGCTGAGAAACGCTCTCAGCCCGCGCAAGCTCTCGGCCCAGGATTGGATTCGCATAATGCGAGAGGCACACAAAATAGGATTCAAGACAACGGCCACCATGATGTTTGGGGTCGGGGAATGGCCAGAAGAGATCGTGGGACACCTTGAAGCTATACGGAAACTTCAGGATGAGACAGGGGGTTTCACAGCTTTTATAGCTTGGGACTTCAAGCCCGGGAACACCCGGCTCGCGCATCTGCCAAAAGCATCTCCCACCCTCTATCTGAGGATAATCGCCCTATCCCGGCTTTATCTTGATAACTTCCCGCACATCCAGGCATCCTGGTCATCACAGGGGAAGGAGATAGGCCAACTCGCTCTGCATTATGGGGCAGATGATCTCGGCTCCCTTCTGGTTGAGGAGAATGTCATGCGATCAGCTGGCCATAGGCTTACAGCGACCGAATCCGAGATAAGAGAGCTCATAGAGGCCTCTGGTTTCAGGCCAGCCAAAAGGGATACCCTATACAGGCTGATTTCTGACCCTTCCCCTGACCATTGATGGGACAACGCCTGCCGCGCACACCCCCGAAAAAAGAAAGAAAGCAACCCGCATGCTCCTCAGAAAGATCTCCGTTGTTTGGGAGGTTATCTGGGTTTTGCCAATTATTATCGCGAAAATGAGCATCACTGTTGCCATGCTCAGCATGTTGCCCACGAGGCGCATTGTTCCGAGTGTTCCGGACGCGACGCCGTAAAACCTCTGCTCTACGGAGCTCATTACCGCGTTGGTGTTCGGCGAGGAGAAGAGCGCGAAACCGAGGCCGAGGACGATGAGGTTCAGGATAATCAGCCCCAAAGGGGTTGTCCTGGTAACGAATGCCATCAGAAGGAGCCCGAGGGACGAAAGGCCCATCCCAACTGAGGAGACGATCCTCGGCTCTATTCTATCAGAAAGCCTTCCTGAAACAGGAGAGAATCCGGCCTGAACAACCGGCTGGGAGATCATTACTATACCTGCGAACTGCGGGCTCAGGCCTTTGACATATTGAAGGTAAAGGCTCACTAGAAAACCAACGGCGAAGGTCGCGGCGTAGTTTATCAGCGCCGCGAGGTTTGACATGGCAAAAACCCTGTTTAGGCCGAATAGCCTTACATCAAGAACAGGGCTTTTCGCCCTCAGTTCCCAAATTATGAAACCCATGAACCCAAGAATCCCACAACCTATGAGCACTCCACCGAGCGCGGACGGCATGTGAGATAATCCATAGATGAAGCCCGTTATTGATAGGGCATAAACCAAAGAGCCGAGGATATCCACCCTTTCACCCCTCGCGCCAGCCCACTCGCCCCTGAGCCTCCAAAGAACCATGGCGATTATAAAAAGGCATATGGGAAGGTTCATGAAAAATACAGAGCGCCAACCGAGATACTGGGTTATGATACCGCCCAAGAATGGCCCTGCGGATAGGCCAAGATAGACCGACGCGGTATTTATCCCAAGAGCCTTGCCCCGCTCCTCTTTCGGATACACCGAGGTGAGTATTGCCACCCCTGTCCCGAAGATCATGGCGCCGCCTAAGCCCTGGAGAACCCTGAAGAGTATGAGAAACCCGGATGAGGGGGCAAATCCGCAAAAAAGCGATGTGATGGTCAGGGTAGCTATCCCAAAGAGAAAGACCTTCTTCCTCCCAAATATATCAGCTATTCTGCCAAAAGGCACCAGGAAAGCCGCGGCTGAAAGCAAATAAGCTGTGGAGACCCAGGCCAGGGTAACAGCGTCCATCCCGAATTCTTTCCCCAAGGCTGGCAAGGCCAGGTTCACCGCGGAGCCCATCAAAGGGGTCAGGAATGAGCTGGTTGCCGTTATGAAAAGGACAACATTTTTGCTCACAGGTTTGCTGGTTTCCATCTAGATCCTCTTAATCATTTTTCGCATCAGTGTCCTGAACCCCTTTTTCTCATAAAAACCGATGGCAGGCTGGTTAAACTCGTGGACAGCGAGCTGAATAACCCGGACGCCAGCCTCTTTCGCGTGATCCTCTCAAGGTATGAGATGGCCGCGGCCATCTCATCGGTGAAATCAGAGACCAGCACTATTCTTCTAACGCGCATCCTGGCCCTCCCCAGCTATGGCAAAAACAAGGCCTATCTTCCTGGTTGCTGGGATGACTCTGGATACCTCAGATATGGTTGTTCCTGTGGTTGCTACATCATCCACGATTGCAACGGGTTCCTCTGGGACAGGGCCCTTGAAGACAAAGGCTCCGGCGAGGTTCCTGAGCCTCTCCTCGCCCCTAAGCTCCACCTGCGCGACCGTATAGCGCCTTCTCTTCACGCAGTCGCAGACAGGGATGCCGGTTATCCTTGATATTTCCCTTGCCAAAAGCGCGGTCTGGGAATAGCCTCTCTCCCTTATCTTCCCCCTGTGAATTGGGACCGGAACGAGGGAATTTATGCCGAGGCCGTTTATCCTCTCTGCCATGAAAAGGGCCATTTCTTTTGCAATGCCCCTTATCCCGTGATACTTGAAGTCAACCACAAGATTCCTTACTGGCCCCTCGTAGGGGAACCCCCCGAGTATTTCAATGCCCTCGGTTGACTTCAGGTGTTTTCCAAAAAGCCCCGAAAGCTCATTCCTGCAAGAGTCACAGAGCAAATCCACCCCTCCGGCTCCGCAACCAGAGCAAGCCGGCGGAAGGAAGAAATCAAGAAGCCCTGCTAAGGCGTCTCTTGCGAATCTCAAAGTAGATTATGAAACTTAGAGCTGTTAACATGAGAGCTATGGCTATCAGCTGGTTGAATGTTAGAGGCGGTAGCACATAAGCGGTCTCAGCGTAGTGCCTAGTGAAGTCGTTGAAGAAACGGATTAGAGCGGAGAAGAACACGAAAAACAGGAATGTGAAACCAGGATATGGTGCCCTTTTCCTCACCAGAAATATGAGGACGAAAAACAGGATCCACTCCCCGAGGCTCTCATAGAGAGGCGATGGATGAATGCGCTGGCCCGGAAAGAGCTGGCCGAACTCGGTTCCGGGCGGTAGGCTAATTCCCCAGGGCAGGCTGGTTGGTTTGCCGTAGCAACACCCATTGAAGAAACAACCCCACCTGCCTATGCCTATTCCAGCCGCGAGGGATGGGGCTATGATGTCCGCTGTTTGCCAGAAGGGCCACCGGTTTATCCTGAAGAACACGAGCGCGGCTGGCACAGCCAGGAGCCCCCCGTAGAAAGTCAGGCCCCCGTGCCACACAGCGATTATCTCGCCCATGTTCTTTGAGAAATAAGCCCAGTGCTCCCAGACATATACGAGTCTCGCGCCCGCGACGCCCGCGATCATGATCCACAGAGCCAGATCCCAGACCTTTTCCCTCTGGAGGCCTTTCTTCGCCATCTCCCTTCCCGTCCACCATATTCCGAAGAGGAAGGCCAAAAGCAGCATTACCCCGTATGTCCTTATTTCAATACTGCCGAGCTTTAGGAGTATGGGAAACATGGGCAAATTATAACGAGGGGCAATTGCCTCGTGCCAGTTATGGTTTTCGCGCGGCGCGGGATTGAAAACCAGGCCTGCCAAATATTATAATTTACCCATGATCAATTTGATCCTCGCTTTGTGGGGAGCGTTCAAGCTCAATTCTGATGTCGGCCTTATTGGATCAGCCGCGCAGGGCCGGGTCGCGTCCGCGAGGGCGCTTGATGGTTCCTTTGTTGTGGCATGGGAGGATTGGCGGAACGGGAACGCGGACATATATTTCAGCCTTTTCGATCCAACTGGCAACCCCATAGTTCAGGATGTTCGGGCAAACAGGGATTCAACCCTGGAGGATCAGCTCAACCCGGCTGTCGCTTTTGGCCCTGATAGGTTTGTTATAGCCTGGGAGGACATGAGGACACCGTATCCAAAGGTCTGGTTCAGGCTTTTCAGCACCACCACGGGGGAACCCCTCTTCAAGGCATACCAGGTTGATAACTACTGGGAGAACGACAACCAGAGAAACCCCGCCTGCGCTTGGCTGGACTCCATACTTTGGATAGCCTGGGAGGATGAGAGGCTGGGCATGGAAGGGATACACGCGAGGCTCTTCTACCCGAACGGCTCTGCGGCTTCTTTCGTTATAAATGTCCCGGAAGACACGAACAAGGCCCACGCGAACCCATCCATTGGTGTGGCTGATTCAACCGTCATGATAGCGTGGCAGGCCATAAAATCCGACACCAGTCTAGATGCTTTCTACAGGGTCTTCCGCGAGAATGGTTCCCCTGTTGGTTCTGCATATTCCTTGGTTTCATACATAGGGAGACAAAGCTACCCCCTCGTCCTCCGGTGGACAGAGGGATTCGTGGTTTTCTGGATGAGCGACTCAGGACCAGGCCCAGGGATAATAGGCCAGGCATTTACGGAGTTTGGTTCATCCCTTGGATTTGGCCAGATCGTGGTTTTTCCTGGAGCCCCGAAAACCGACCTCACAGGCGCCAGGCTTCCCGGAGACACATTTGCAATAGCATGGCTTGAGGAGGGTAAGGTGATGTGGGCCACCACTGACATGAACCTCGGCCTCATATCTGGGCCAGCCAGACTAGACGATAGCCCTGATTCGGTTTTCTGGTTCTCAGTGGTTCAGGAAGGGTCTGGTCTTGTGCCATTCTGGACAGACAGGAGAAGGAGAGATTACGATGTCTATACCTCCGGGGGCAGGATGTTGAACGCGGAGGAACCCTCCCAGTGGACCCCATCCGTGTCCTCTGCAGGCAGGATATTTCTCTCCGCCTGGACGGATTACAGGAACGACACGGGCCCCAGAGATAATCCGGATGTCTACGCGAGGCTCTTTACGAGCTCCGGCCCTACGGGGGACGACTTTCCGGTCCCAACTCAGACATCTGGGAAGGAACTGTATCCCTCGGTCGTTGGGCTTGCTGACTCCTTCCTAATCTTATGGCAGGACAACAGGCTCGGTCACTATCAGATATACGGGAGGTTCTCTGATACCCTCGGCAATTTCCTCGGGGGGGATTTCCAGCTCTATCCCAGCGTCAATTATCAGGCAAAACCCTCTGCCGTCAGGCAAGGCAGTGGCTATGTTGCTGTTTGGGAGGAGCTGGTCTCGGATTGGGTCATAAGGGGCGTGATGAAGCCCGCGGAAATTCCCCTAACCATCTCCTCAGTAGGGGATGTCCACAACCCTCGTGTCTCCGCGCTTGCCGACGGAAGGTTTTGCGTTACTTGGGTTCAGGGGGGTTCTGCTTATGCCAGGTTCTACAGCTCCGACGGCATTCCTATTACCCTGCCCATGATTATTTCTGAGCCCACCCATCAGGTCCAGGATGTCTCAGTTGCCGCGACGGATTCCATCTTCACGATAGCCTGGGAGGACATCAGACACATATACGCGAGGAGCTTCCGGCCAGACGGTTCGCCAGCATCCGACATAGTAACCCCAGCGACATGGGAGAGATACCAATCCAGGCCCTCGGTAGCCGCTTTCGGGGACAGCATAGCCATATTGTGGGATGGGTGGTTGAATCACCCCGGACTCTACATAAAGCAATACAACGAGAATGTAGGGAATCCAGGGGACGGCTTTGCTGAGATGGGGGACCGAGGCGCCCTACCGAAACAATCATACGCATTAGGGACAGTCGGAACCTCGGCCGGGGTTGCCGCGGTCTGGTGCGATTGGCGTGATTCAAAGGGCTCAGACATATACGCTGAGACAATAGGGTGGGACTTCCCTGGCGTGGTTGAATTGCCAGGAAAATCAGGAGGGTTTTCCTTGTTGAGAAACCCTGTGGGAGATTATTTGATGATCGGGGCAGATCTTTCGGGCTCCCATACCTTCGTCATCTATGACCCAGTTGGACGGAGGGTGAAAGAGGCGAACTTTGATGGTCCAGGGCAGATACGCATCCCTGTCTCGGATCTTAGGCCAGGGGTCTATGTGATAGCATCCGGCAAGGCCTGGAGGGAGAGCTTTGTCATCGTAAGGTGATGCCCTTGATCCTCTCTGGCCCCCAACCCCCTCTTTTATCTAACGAGAGATGAGAGGTTTCTTCCACTACTACGAAACCCCGCGCCTCAGGGAAGTAGCCTTCTTGGTTTGGCCCTTGCTTTTTCTCAAGCTTGCTACAGAAAGAGCAGTCCTCCGCGCCATCAAGGACCTTAACCCCTTCGAGGTAATGGAGATAGGAGGAGGATGGGGAAAGTTCGCACGCAGGGTTGCCTTGCTCTTGCCGAGAGCAAGGGTGATCTCGGTTGATTCCGAGCCGTCCATGACGAAGATGGCGAGAAGGCACAACAGCATCAGAAACCTCTCTTTCATGACATCTGACTTCTACGATCTGGAGCGCGGGGCGGAATGCGTCCTGCTCTCAGGGCTTTTCGTTCTCCTTTGGCCCAGGGATGAGGCAATGGCTAAGCTCTATAAGCTGACCGAGAGGGCCGCTGTGGTTACCCTCACGGGTTCAACATGGTTCACGAGAGCGCTAAGGCTCTTTCACAGGCTAACCACGGGCCTTGAGATCTACACCATAGAGCCTGAGGAGTTCTCTGGCTTGGCCGAATCTTTTGGCTTTTCGTGCGAGATAATCCCCGTCCACGGGTTTGAGAGGAGCTATGTGGGGGTTCTTAGAAAAAGATAGACCAGCGCTGAGCTCTCACACACTCTCAACAGCCTACGGGTTCTTGGGGCACAGGAGCTTAGAGCTTGAAACTCCATAAAAGATCCTTTATAATTTTCGGGCTTCGCGATCGAAGGCTAGCGAAGCGATAATACCTCCATTAGGGCCGTGGGGCTTTTAAGCTCCCCGGTCTTTTTATTAGTGTTTTTTGGTAGGTCAATCCGGTCTCTGGATAGGATATGGAATTAGGATGATCCTGGCCGGAGGCGCGGATTATAATTTCTGCATGAGAAAGCGTGTTTTTTTGGTTTTGCTGGCCCTATTGCCCTCTTGCAGGAAACCACAGGCTACAGCTGTTGCGCCAAGCCAAGAGGAGCTGCCGGCAGGGCTCGATCTCTGGATGAGCACATACCTAAAGGAGACCAAGATAGGCCACAGCCACTTCCAGGTGATACCGACCAGCTCCGGTTTTCGCGTTCAAGAGGATGGCTACATGAGCCTCGCGATGATGGGGGTGCCGAAGGAAATAACATCCCAGCTCACAGCTGAGTGCGATTCCAGCTTCAGAATGGATAGGATGACATTCGCGATGAAGACCGGAGACCAGCACATGATAGTTGACGGAACAGTCTCAGCGGAGAAGCTGTTTCTCTCGGTTGATGATGGTTCGGGCAAAGTTATTCAGAGAGAGATCCCCTGGCGCGAGAATACATTCCTGCCCCAGACATGGGCAGGCGCGCTTGCCTTTGGTAAGGCGCCCATGGGCCTAATATGGCTCTATGACCCCTCTACATTTAGCCTGGATAGCGCGCGCGTTGAATATAAGGGGGATACAACCATGGATTACATGGGCCAGCGTGTAAAGGCCTCCAAATACACATCCGTGTTCATGGGTTCGGTGACCTCTTTTTACCTCTGCAAGGGGAGAATAATCCGCGAGAATTACCCTATGGACCTCTCTTTCGTAGAAGAAGGGAGGGAAAGGGCCCTCATGCAGGAACCCGGCCCACCCCTGGACCTCCTGAGAACCTTCTCCATCCAACCTGAAGGCAAACCGGTTTATAGGGGAGCCAAACGCATCAAATACAGGCTCAGAAACCTTGAAGGAAAGCTTGATCTGGAGCTGCTGGGGATTCAAGACCTTTTGGAAAAAGGGAAGGGATTCGTTATAATTGAGGTTCGTTCGGATGACCCCAGAGCCATGGTTGATAGGTTGGGCCAGGGGCTTCCGGATAGCCTCCGCGCCCTTTACACAACCCCCACATCATTCATGCAGGCCGATGATCCCCGGATAAAACAGATAGCTGACAGCATCACCCAAGGCATCTCCGGAGAAACGGACAAGGCCGAGGCAATAATGCGATGGGTTTTTGGTTATCTTGACAAACGGGCAACCGTGACGGTTCCCTCGGCCCGTGAGGTCCTTGATATGCGCTATGGCGATTGTAACGAGCATTCAATCCTCTATGGCGCGCTGGCCCGCGCCGCAGGGATACCCACTGTTGTCCTCGCTGGACTCGTGTGGCAGGAAGGCAGGTTTTATTATCATGCCTGGAACGCGAGCTTTGTTGATGGGATGTGGGTCGGGGTCGATCCAATAGCCGGCGAGTTTCCCGCTTCCTGCGGCCACATCATCCTCAAAATAGGCGAGATAGAAAGGCAGTCAGAGATAATTCCGGTGGTGGGCAAGCTCAGGATAGAGGTGCTTGAGGTGAGGTAGGGGCATCTGCCTTGTTTGAACCCGCTCGATCCCTTTATACTTTTTTAACTATGAATACTAGAAGGATATTTCCTGCCGTAATTCTGGGTGCGGCCCTCTTGGCCTGCCAGATGTTTGGAAAGAAGGAGGCAAAGGACAGCTTTACCGGGAGGTGGGACACGAACTGGGGAACCGTGGAGCTCACTCAGAAGGGTAATGTTGTTGACGGAACATACGAATACAAAGGGACAAAGGGCATGCTCACCGGCGAGATAGTGAACGATACCTTTTACTTCACATGGACAGAGATCAGTGCTGGCCAGAAAGCCGAGGGAGTAGGCTATTTTGTCCTGAGGGATAAGGGATATAGGATAGAGGGTAAGTGGGGGCAAGCGAACGAGCGCGGGGATTGGAACATAGGAGAGTGGAAGGGCAAGAGGGTAGAGTAGATATGTGATCCCTCACTTCCCTGATTGACCTCATGGTTTATCATTTTGGGCATGAAGGAGAGAACCAGAAGAAAGCACATACTCTTATAGGCTCTGGACCTTGGCTTCTCTCCTCTGGTATTTGGGGCTCTCAGTTGAGAACACGGCTAAGGTAATGAGGGCGATGACAGGAAGGAATGTCTCTCCCTCAGGGGTCTACAAGCGCCTACTCATGCTCGGGTTTGACCTTGAAGAGAGGCTCAGGGGGAGAAAGAAGAACTGGCCCGTGGTGCACATAGCGGTTTCACCTCAGGGAGGGCACCTCCTGGATACACGAAGGACATCCTGTTCTGGCTTTCAAATACAGTAGGACTCCTCAGGACAGAGAAGCATTTTGGTCATCATCCTGAGCTCATCACACCCGGGCCTTTGGTGAGGCATTTGCGCGGCGTAGTGGACATGAAAGCCCTGTTCAGCTGAGCTGCCCATCGCTTCTCAGACCAGGGGGATATGCCGGAGATCAAAAATAAGCACAGAGAGGGAGAGGATCACTAAATGGTTTATTTCTCAGGTTCTAGAGTATAATTTCTTCATGGACGCATGCCTCAGATTCGTAAATACAGAAATAAAACTTGCCGGAATTCCGGCTGAATATATCGGTCAATTAAGGGGCTCCACAATAAGGGGTGCACTTGGGCACTCCTTGAAGAAGACAAGCTGCTTGAGGCCAAGAATCAAATGCGATTCCTGTCTACTATTGGAGCAGTGCGCTTATTTCTACTTGTTTGAAACGCCACCAAACCCGGAGAAACCCGGAACACGCAAGTATCCCTACTATCCTCACCCATATGTGATAGAACCGCCCCTGGATGGGGAGTCTTTTCGCATTATCCTCTTGGGAAAGGGGACCCAGTTTTTCAACAATCTTCTTCTTGCTGTTGAAAGGATGGGACAAAATGGGCTCGGAAGAGAGCGATTCCGTTTTTCGCCCGTGGTTTTTTCCGGTGGGTTTCAGGTCTATAAAGACGGTGTGATCACAGCCAAGCCCATTATTATGAGCATCGGTGATTACATCGCGGCAAGAATGCGCCCAAAGGGCAAGTGGGCTATCTCTTTCAAGACTCCCACCAGGATCGTTCATAATGGGAGTTTAATGAAACGCTTTTCTCCGGAGGGCGTTATCTCCTCTCTCATTAGAAGGCTTTCCCTTTTGATCAGAATCCACGAGGAACCTCGCGTGAATCTCGGACTTCCTCCAACAGAAGAACTCCTTGAGGGTTTGAATGTATTAAGAGACGAGACCCACCCGGTTCAGCACGAAAGCTTCTCTGGACGCCAGAGGAAGAGGCTCAGGCTCCAAGGCTTTATGGGCGATGTGGTGCTGTCGGGCGGCAGCCGCGAGCTCTGGGACCTTCTGATCGCTGGGGAGATAATTCATGTGGGTAAGGGGACCAGCTTTGGCTTTGGAACATACAGGATAGAGGAGGTTTAACCGTGGCTTTGAACCTTGAAAAGAATGAGCAAGTGCTCCTCCTTGGAGCGCTACTGCATGACATAGGGAAGTTTGCGCAGAGGGCTTTGGATGAAGGTGAAAGAGAGCTTCATCAAGAACTGAGCGAGAAGGTTGTCAAGGCTCTCACTGACCTTTTGACTTTTCTGGACAAAGAGGACAAAGAGAGGGTTAGAGTGATCGTGCGTGAACATCATGAAGGAGAACCTTCTGAATTCATAGCGAGGATCGTTAAAAAGGCTGATCGCATCTCAGCAAGCGAAAGACAGGAAAGGCGTTTCTTTTCCGATGAGAAAATATCCGAGTTTCGCCTGCGCTCCTCTCTCTCTGCCCTGGGAAAGGAATCGTGTAGCCAGGACATACACTCGCTTCCCATGTTGCCCCTTGCTCCCCTCGGCACATACGCCGATAACATATTCCCCATAAAACCAAGTGAGGATAAAGGCAGCTATGAGGAAATCTGGAAGGGTTTTGCCGATGAAGCTAAGAACCTTCCCAAAGACTCCTTTGACGCCTTTTTCCTTTCCCTCTATCACCTTCTCTACAAATATACTTGGTGCGTTCCTTCGGCTGTTTTCAAAAGCTATCCAACCATTTCCCTCTTTGACCACGCCAGGATGACAGCGGCCATAGCCTGGTGCCTGTATCACACCGGAAATGCTGAGAGTGATAATGATAAACGCTTTATGCTCATAAGTGGAGACCTTGGCGGCATACAGGACTTCATTTACTACCTTGCGTCTCCGGATGATGCCCAGACCGGCATGGCCAAGAGGCTCAGGGGGCGTTCTCTTTACCTTTCTCTTCTAACTGAAAGCATCGCCAGGTTCATAATGGGGAGGCTCAGGCTCCCTGAGCCCAACCTCATTTTCGCTGGAGGGGGAGGATTCCTGCTTTTGGCGCCCAATACATCCGGAATCAACGAGAATTTGAAAGAGGCTATCAAAGAAACCGAAGCCTGGCTTCTGGAAAGGCACCTGGGCCAGCTCAGCCTCGCCGTGGTAAAGGTTGAGGCCTCCATCAACGATATGGGGAGCAATTTCGGGAAACTGATGAAAGACATACACGAGGAGCTAGCTAAGGCAAAGGAGCGCAAGTTTTCGGAAATGGAGGCATGGCCAGAGCTGGCTTCGGACGAGGACGAATGTATCGTCTGTGCGGCACCCATGAAGGAAAGCGAAGGCAAGCTGGTTGAGGAGGATGGAACCGAAAGGTTGGTTTCTATATGCCCAGATTGCCAGCTCCACGAGAGCATAGGGGGTCTATTGCCGGATTCCAAATACCTTCTGTGGACAGAAGAGGACTGGAATTCTGACGGCCCATTCTTTGAGATCTTGGGTCAGAAATGGTGCCTTCTCAAAGAAGCGCCCGATAGCCCACCGGAAACCGGAATCCTCTACAAGATAAGGGGCATGAATTTCCTTGAGCCAATTGGAGAAAACAGGAATCTGGCTATGGGGTTCAGGTTCATCGCCTCTCATGTGCCAGATACCTTTGAGAGCATGGCCAAAAAGGCCGAGGGAGCCAGCTACCTCGCGGCCCTCCGCATGGATGTGGACGGCATGGGCTATCTGCTGGCAAAGGGCATACCAATGGATTTCCGCACCCCATCTGTCTACGCGTCAATAAGCAGGCAGTTGGACCTTTTTTTCTCCGGATACATCAACACCCTCGTGCGAGAAAACGATAACCTCTACATTGTATATGCTGGCGGGGATGACCTATTCATAGTGGGCGCGTGGAACGAGGTCATTGAGAAGGCAAGGGAGATAAACAAGGAGTTCTGGGAATACACCGAAAACAGCGAGAGCCTTCACCTCTCGGCTGGCTACACCATATTCAAGCCAAAGTTCCCCATAGGCAGGGCCGCTGAGGAATGCGGGGAAGCAGAGAACAAGGCAAAAAAGGGCGGCAAGAACGCGCTCTGCGCCTTCAACGAGGTCTTCGGTTGGAAGGATGTCAAGAAAGCCCTCTGTTTTGCGGAAATGTTAGAGCACTATATAGGAAATAGCCAAATCTCAAAAGGCTTTGTCCAGACCATGCTGGACATATATCACAAGGATCACAAAGAAGGGAGACTGATCTGGGCCTCAAGAGTCCTTTATCAGATAGCCAGGAATGTGCCTGATGAGTTAAAGGGCGAGCTCCAGGAGAAGCTCGTTAAAATCCCTGTAAACGAGAAAACCATGGAGGACACCATGATGAAAACCGCCCAACTGTGGGCAAATGTAGCGCTTTTGAAGGTAAGGAAGAAAGAGGAGACCAAAGAAACAAAGGAGGAAAAGAGATGAGCAATGGAAAAAGCACGAAGGAGCTTATAAAAGATGGTAATTATCAGGAAGCCATGGAGCAAGCGGAGGCGGAAGCTAGACACCTTGTCGAGAAGAAGCTAGAAAGAACCAAGATCAGAGAATACTTCTGCCAGATAAAGGAAATAGCTACAGAACTGAAGGCTGGTAAGAAGACAGTAGACCAGGCGAAGGTGAAGCTTCTTAAGATGAAGGCAAAGGCCGCGTATGACAGCAAAAGGCAAGGGGTTAAAGGCGTTGATGCCCTCAAGCCTCTGATAGATGTGTTTGTGGAGAGGGTTAAGAACCTACGGAGCAACCCAGAGGAGTTCAAGAAGGAAGTTCTTGGATTCTGCGACTTCTTTGAATGTCTGGTAGGTTATCACTACTTCCATAGTGCCAAAGAATAGGTGAGGTGAACCATGAACGAGTATAAGTTTATAGGGAATATCATCCTAGAGGGCAGGATCCGGTGCAAAACAGCCCTCCACATAGGCGGTGCAAAGGACGCCTACGAGATAGGAGGCATGGACAACCCGGTTATAAAAACGCTGGAGGACATTCCGTATATACCAGGTTCATCCTTAAAGGGAAAGCTTCGGTCGCTCCTAGAATGGATAGAAGACAAACTACATACCAGGGGAAGACCTGAAACAGAAAAAGAGGGAGACAAAACCAGGATCAAAGATGGCCGAACCAGATACGGATGTAGGTGCGGGAAACCAGATTGTCCCATATGCCGTGTTTTTGGAAGTCCAGCCGAAAGTGAAAGGACATATGGCCCCTCAAGGCTTATCGTGAGGGATGCGTTTCCGGATCAGAGTAGCCTTGAGCGGTTTAAGAATCTCGGCTCTGAGACTGAGTTGAAATACGAGAACGCCATTGACAGGATAAGCGGCAAAGCGGAACATCCCAGGCCAGTTGAGCGCGTCCCAGAGGGAACCGAGTTTGAGTTCTCAATGGTCTACTCTATATACGAGATACCCGGCGAGAACGAGAGACTGGATATTGAGTTCTTCCCCTATATCTTCAAGGCCATGGCCCTCCTTGAGGATTCCTATCTCGGAGGAATGGGAACGAGAGGATCAGGCCAGGTTGAATTCAAGGACCTGAAGGTGGTCTTCAGGAGCAAAGACTACTATTTGAAGGGCGACCGCGAGGAACCTGTGGAAGGTGTAAAGATAAGGATGACCGAAGAGGAAAAGGGTTGTTTGATAAAAAAGCTCAAGGAAGTCGTGGGAAATGAAAACCCTCGCTCTCAGACTTAAACCCCTATCCGGGCCTCTCGTCTTTCAGAACGAGCTTCCTCGCTCCGACACCCTCTTCGGCGCTCTGGTCTGGGCAATGAAGGAGCTGGGCCTCATTGGGGACCCGAAAACCGAGTTCCTTGACCTCTACGAGAAATCCCCTCCCCTGGTTCTCTCTTCGGTGTTCCCGTGCGCGTATGAGAAAGATGACAAAGGCGAGGACATCGTTGTTGAGCCTCCGCGCTATTTCTTCCTGCCCAAACCCATGTATGAAACTCCCGGCGGGGATTTCCAGGATGAGGCGCAATACGAGATCTTCAAGAGGCGCAAGAAGTTGAGGTGGCTCAAGGCTGATGATTTCCAGAAGGCCGTATCCGAGGGTTCCCTTGAGTGTCTGAAGGATCTGAAGACCGATGAGGACTTCAAGAAATATCCCTCCCCTGGTAAGCTCAATGAGCGGCCCAGGGTCAGGGTTCCCAGAACAGGCGGTGAGACTGACCTGTTTTACCAGCGCCTGGTCATCCTGTCGGCCGGGGCCTGGCTCGTTATGAGAGGCGAGGACGAATGGCTAGACAAGGCAAAGGCCGCTCTCAGGTTCATCGGAGACAGGGGACTCGGAGGAGGCGCGACATACGGGATGGGTTGCTTTGAGCTCGGGGAGACAGACATGCCTTTTGAGGAGTTCACAGACGGCAACGCCTGGGTCTCGCTTTCCCTATATTACCCCCAACACGATGAATGGGAAAGGATCCGGAAAGATCCCATAAGCGCCTACAGGACCGAGCGCCGCAAAGGCAGGGTTGATAGCTCTCGCTTGACCGGCGGTGTGAATGTCTTCAAGCGTCCGGTTCTTTACATGGCCGAGGGCTCGGTTTTGCCGTGGCTGGACAACCCAACCCCCGGAAAGAACCCGGATGTCACGCCAGAGGGCGAGAACAGGCCTGATTTTTCGGTTATTGCCCAGGGAGTCGCTTTCGCGGTAAGGGCAACGAAGAGGGAGAGCTACGATGGATAAGGTTTATGAAGTCTTTAATATGGAGCTGGAGATCCTTACACCTCTGCACATAGGCGACGGTTCAAGCTTGCTCTCCATGGAATACATCTTCCACCAGAACAAGCTCTATGTGGTGAAATTGGAGTGGATCTTGAATAATTACCCAGACTTCGTGGACAGGATCCCTGAAGGCATCTTCTACTTGGGAGAGAGACTCACAGATTCCCAAAGAACTGTTGAAACCCTGGTAATAAACCTTGAAGGGGAAAAAGGCGCGGAGAGGGTAATGAGGGTTCTGGTTAAGGACTTCCTTCCAGGGCGGTGCCAAGAGATACACACATTCATCAAGGACCTCAACAGCAGGCCATATATCCCAGGCAGTTCAATCAAGGGCGCGCTCCGAACCGCCGCGGCCTTTGCCTTGGTCAAGAAAGGGAAACCTTACCGTGATGTAGAAGATCTTTTCAGGGAGAAAGAGGAAGGCGGAGGCTTTGACGATGTCTTCAAGGCCATTGGCGTGTCCGATGCCCTGCCCAAAGAGCCCGATGATGGTGTTCTTCAAGTAGTGAAAAGCCAGAGGATAGGTTCCAGAAGGAAGCTGATCAACTACTGGGAAATCGTGCCTCCGGGAAGGAAATTCACCTTTACGATCAAGATCCATCTCGGACACAGCTTTGCCGGGAAATGGTTTGAAAAAACGGGTCTCGGCTCTGATCCTGAAACCATCGTGCGCGAGCTGTTGGGGGCGAGTAACCTCTTCTCACAGGCCGTCCTCGCATCGGAACAAGAATCTCTAGGTGAGGTCAAAAACAAGATCCTCAAAGACCGCAAGGGTAAGCTATATGACAACCGAGAAAATAAAGCTTCCCAGAGAAGTCTCTACAATCTGGTTGAGTCTTTTTACAACAGCGGTATGCTTCAGATCCCCACTTCCTCCGGCGAGGCAATCCTCTCAATGGCCCGAGGCACCGGAAGACACAGGAAAACCGTGCGTCTCGCAGGGTATAACTGGCAGAATTTTATGCCCAAAACAAGGGAGGTTATATCAGCAACAGAATACCAGGATAAACCCGTCTTCGGCTGGGTGAAGCTGAGAAGGGTTGATTGAGCCAGGCTCCGAGCCTGGGTTTGCTCTTTGGCAAAGAGGCGGTTTGATGAGCGGGACAGGAACCGAACTACCGGATCCTCTGCGGCCAACCCGAAACGGAGATGGCCGGGACTCTTTATCTCGTGGAGCAAGGCTCTGTGCTCAGAAAGGAAGGCGGAAGGCTCCTTGTTGAGAAGGAGAGCCAGCTTCTCCTTGAGGTTCCAATAGCCAACACCGAGAGGGTCGTGATTGAGGGTTATGTTCAGGTATCAACCCAGGCCCTATGCGCCCTGCTTGAGATGGGGGTTGCCACGGTGTTCCTGGGAACAGACGGCAGGTTCAAGGGGTCCCTTGAACCCCTTCGTTCCGTGAACGCGCCCCTGAGGCTTTCTCAATACAGAACACACAGCGACTCCGGTCGCTCCTTATGTCTTGCAAAGGAGTTCATCCGGGCAAAGCTATACAACCAGGCAAGGGTGATCCAGAAGGCCCTTTACCGAAGGGAGTCCGGCTTTGCCGATGCGCTTGAGGAGATGAGGGAATTACGCTCCCGCATACCAATGAAGACTAGCCTAAACGGCCTCATGGGGCTTGAGGGAGCCAGCACCTCCATTTACTTCAACGCTTTCGGGAGCCTCTTGCTTGGGCTCAACGAGTTCCGCAGGACGAGAAGGCCCCCAAAAGACCCGATCAACTCCATGCTCTCGTATGGATATGCGATCCTGGTTTCGGATTGCACATCAGCTCTCGCCGCCCACGGGCTTGACCCCTTCATAGGCTTTTATCACGGCATAAAGCACGGAAGGCCGGCTCTGGCCCTGGACCTCATGGAGGAGTTTAGGCATCCCTTCGTTGATATGGTCGTCCTGAATCTGGTTTCAAGGCGAATGGTGGACCTCCAAGAAGGCTTCCGACCAACCCCAGAAGGCGGTTTCCTCATGACACCAGAAACGAGAAAACGATTTCTGGCTCACTACGAGAGGAGGGCCTTGCGCTTCAGGCCCCTGATCCGAAAGCAAGCAGAGAAGTTGAGCAGGGCCATAAGGGACAACTCTGATTATGAGCCCTTTCTCCTGGAGTGATGACCATGCTTGTCGTGATAAGCTACGATATCACGGACGATAAAACCCGCCTCAGGGTTCACAAGGAGCTGATGAGATGGGGCTACGCGGTGCAGAAGAGCGTTTTTGAGGCCCACCTTTCTGAGCGGCAGACCGAACGAATGATGGAACGCGTCGCGAGGCTCATAGACCCTGAGAAGGACTCCATACGGATATACCGACTGTGCTCTCGCTGTGAGAGGCAGTGCGAATACCTGGGCCTCGCGGAACCGACGCCTGATCCGGATTTCTGGATAGTGTGAGTCGCGACAGAAGAAGGCACGGACCACGAAACCCTGCTCCCCGCCGGTGATACAGGGTTTTCTTGATCCCCACCGGCGGGGAGCTGTATACTCTTCGGGTGAGTGAAAAGGATGGCTCCGATGCCCTCGCGACAAAACGGGATACAGAGTCCCTTTATGACAAGGAGTTTGGGGGTGGCTGTAGAAACGACTCCCTTATTACGAAGGGATTGCCACCTATCTCTATTGTGTCTCCGTCCTCTTCGCGATACTCCTGTAGAAACGACTCCCTTATTACGAAGGGATTGCCACTGCAAGAGATTGGGTATGGAAAGAATCTGTGACAACTAGTAGAAACGACTCCCTTATTACGAAGGGATTGCCACAAACTAAAGGCCCAAGAAGTCGGATTTAAGCAAGCGCTGTAGAAACGACTCCCTTATTACGAAGGGATTGCCACCAGCCTTGATATATCCATTACATATATTATCTATAATAGGAGTAGAAACGACTCCCTTATTACGAAGGGATTGCCACTGGCCTTAGCAGAACCAACATACTGAACTTCAGCAAATCTATTACGTAGAAACGACTCCCTTATTACGAAGGGATTGCCACCCGCCACTAGGGAGGAGACGATGTATAGAGTACCATCCTGCGGGTAGAAACGACTCCCTTATTACGAAGGGATTGCCACCCGTCCCTGTCTATTCGTTCAATTACCACCTTAGCGCCCGTAGAAACGACTCCCTTATTACGAAGGGATTGCCACTGGGGGGTGAGGTTCACCAACTGAACCTCTTGTCCTTGTAGAAACGACTCCCTTATTACGAAGGGATTGCCACGGCGGGGAACCCCTTTTTTGTTCTTTCTATTTCTATTTTCATCTCACGTAGAAACGACTCCCTTATTACGAAGGGATTGCCACATAACATGAGGGGTGAGGTTTACCAACCTCACCTCTTGTAGAAACGACTCCCTTATTACGAAGGGATTGCCACGGAAATCCATCAAGCTCTGTTCCGTAGCCACTTAGCTCAACGTAGAAACGACTCCCTTATTACGAAGGGATTGCCACGATATAATGGAAAATGTAGTAGCTAAACTTCTGGAAGACAGGAGTAGAAACGACTCCCTTATTACGAAGGGATTGCCACAGCGTGGCCGGTGTTGGAATATCCCCCGCCTTTCTCCCACAAGGCGTAGAAACGACTCCCTTATTACGAAGGGATTGCCACCTCCTCTTACAGCCCCAGCACAAAGCTCGGAACCAGGGGGTAGAAACGACTCCCTTATTACGAAGGGATTGCCACTGCCAGTTAACATTGCAGTTAACCAATCAGAAGTTTCGTAGAAACGACTCCCTTATTACGAAGGGATTGCCACCTTCGGAGGCGTCCAGCCTTCAGGAGCGGGCGTTGTAGCGTAGAAACGACTCCCTTATTACGAAGGGATTGCCACAAAAGAGTTAACCCCAGAAGGCCCATTCCTGCTCCAATTATCAGGTAGAAACGACTCCCTTATTACGAAGGGATTGCCACGGGGAACTGGGGCTGGGAACGGCACATGAGCTCCAGTAGAAACGACTCCCTTATTACGAAGGGATTGCCACACACACCTCCTATAAAGGTTCCTCAGCGCTTTCAATAGCCTCGTAGAAACGACTCCCTTATTACGAAGGGATTGCCACACTAGCTTCCCGGTATCTGGTAGACACTCAACAACCCTACACGTAGAAACGACTCCCTTATTACGAAGGGATTGCCACCCAGGTCAATCCTCTTTCCTTCCAGTCTATCTCTTTTATCTTGTAGAAACGACTCCCTTATTACGAAGGGATTGCCACCTGAACTTTGTTTCTGTGCTGTATTCGCAGTGCAACTTATCCAGGTAGAAACGACTCCCTTATTACGAAGGGATTGCCACGTTAAAGCCCTCAGGGCCACCAGGGGGAGATACATCAGCTCCTGTAGAAACGACTCCCTTATTACGAAGGGATTGCCACAGCTCTGTGAGGTACTCGAGCCAGAGCCCATGAAGCAATTGCTGTAGAAACGACTCCCTTATTACGAAGGGATTGCCACATAAAGGAGGTAAGCAATGCTAGAGAGCCTAAAAGAATATAAGTAGAAACGACTCCCTTATTACGAAGGGATTGCCACACAAGGTGCTCCACGCGTGCGCCGGGTTCATGGGAACCATGTAGAAACGACTCCCTTATTACGAAGGGATTGCCACGGCGATCTCTCTTTCTGATAGGCATAACTCCCTGGTTTATGTAGAAACGACTCCCTTATTACGAAGGGATTGCCACCTCAACACCACTGTGTGAGGGGTGAGGTTGATAAGTCTCAGTAGAAACGACTCCCTTATTACGAAGGGATTGCCACGCGGAACGTATGCTGACCTCCTCTTGGAGTAATAATCATGTAGAAACGACTCCCTTATTACGAAGGGATTGCCACCGAAGATTTTGTCGAAATGGCGCGGCAAGGAAAACTAGTAGAAACGACTCCCTTATTACGAAGGGATTGCCACAACATCGGGAAACGGAGCAGGCTCAGGTTTTATGGATTTAGTAGAAACGACTCCCTTATTACGAAGGGATTGCCACTTTCCCCACCGGAAACTTCTGAACCCTTGAACTTGTATAACTATGTAGAAACGACTCCCTTATTACGAAGGGATTGCCACGTTCTTATAAGGCTCTTTCTCGCTCATTTTACAATCCCCTGTGGTAGAAACGACTCCCTTATTACGAAGGGATTGCCACCAGAACTGGTATTAACATGGTGCTCATAGTATTCCCTCCCGGCTCGTAGAAACGACTCCCTTATTACGAAGGGATTGCCACTCTTTGGGATATTTTTCAGTTTTTCTTGGGTGCTACTTTATATCGTAGAAACGACTCCCTTATTACGAAGGGATTGCCACCGTATGGGGTGTCAAAGACTACACGGATCATCTTCATGGTAGAAACGACTCCCTTATTACGAAGGGATTGCCACATTAGTATAAAGTGAGCGCCTGTGTTTTAGTATCAGTGTTTGTAGAAACGACTCCCTTATTACGAAGGGATTGCCACAGAGCCAGGTATATGAGTCACTACTCCGTTAAGAGCATAATAGTAGAAACGACTCCCTTATTACGAAGGGATTGCCACCAAAAGAGCACTTGCGGTCGGAAGCTTCGGTGGCAACGTAGAAACGACTCCCTTATTACGAAGGGATTGCCACTGAACAAGATGATATTACAAAATTGGCCGAATTTGAACAGGTAGAAACGACTCCCTTATTACGAAGGGATTGCCACTACATACTCAACCATCACCTTCTTGAATCCAAGTTTCTTGCCGTAGAAACGACTCCCTTATTACGAAGGGATTGCCACATTCTATAGCTTACTGTACCCCAACTAGTAGTGGCGTAGAAACGACTCCCTTATTACGAAGGGATTGCCACGCTCTTCGAGCTCCTCCTCCCCGATCTCTACTTCTTGCCCTGTTGTAGAAACGACTCCCTTATTACGAAGGGATTGCCACCCAATAGTATAAGTCCCAATGGGAACTTTGGATATATATGATTGTGGTAGAAACGACTCCCTTATTACGAAGGGATTGCCACTACCACAGCAATTTTGTATAGCTTCGGTTCTAGACTGGGAAGTAGAAACGACTCCCTTATTACGAAGGGATTGCCACTGCCTTCAGCCTGCAATGACACACCGATTTTTAAATTAGGTAGTAGAAACGACTCCCTTATTACGAAGGGATTGCCACTCGTGATATTTGCTACGGCAAAGACCTATTGCATCCCCTAAGCGTCGTAGAAACGACTCCCTTATTACGAAGGGATTGCCACCCTCCTCGTATTCCTCTCCGAGGAGATCTACTATCTCTTGGTAGAAACGACTCCCTTATTACGAAGGGATTGCCACGCAACTATGCGGCCACCTTCATCCCTGACGAACCCATCAGGGTAGAAACGACTCCCTTATTACGAAGGGATTGCCACCAACACTAATACCATGTATCTCAAAGAACCTTGGTTGGTAGAAACGACTCCCTTATTACGAAGGGATTGCCACGAGTAGCTTTTGATTATCTGCTCCATCTCCTTGTATGATATCTGGTAGAAACGACTCCCTTATTACGAAGGGATTGCGGGGGGGGGGGGGGGGTGGGGTTTTGGGGGTTACGTTTGGGGGTTTTTTAGGGG
>JBDRYB010000014.1:0-4928 GCA_039803205.1 Caldifarciminota bacterium | reverse complement strand
CCTTATTACGAAGGGATTGCGGGGGGGGGGGGGTTGCGAGTTGCGGGTTACGAGTTGCGAGTTGAGAAGGGCTTGTCTTAGAATGTGTCCATGAGTGATTACAGAAAGCTTACCCCTGTTTCCTGAACGATGAGCTTTCCCAAGGAATTGAGCGAGTTGGAAAGATTCTCGGTGGACTCCTAAAATCTCTCGTATCCCGTAACCCGTGACCCGTAACCAGAAAAAACGACTCCCTTATTACGAAGGGATTGCGGGGGGGTTGCGAGTTGCGGGTTACGAGTTGCGAGTTGAGAAGGGCTTGTCTTAGAATGTGTCCATGAGTGATTACAGAAAGCTTACGCTTTGGCAGGAAGCGATGAATCTTGTGGAGGGTGTTTATCGGATTACCCAGGGTTTTCCACCAGAAGAACGGTTCGGGCTGGTTATTCAGATGCGCAGAGCCGCTGTATCAATAGCTTCCAACATAGCAGAGGGAGCTTCTCGTGGAAACAAACGAGAATTCCTTCAATTTCTCCGAATAGCTAAGGGTTCGCACGCGGAGTTGGAAACACAGATAGAGATAGCGAGACGCCTCGGTTTCTTGAACGATGAGCTTTCCCAAGGAATTGAGCGAGTTGGAAAGATTCTCGGCGGACTCCTAAAATCTCTCGTATCCCGTAACCCGTGACCCGTAACCAGAAAAAACGACTCCCTTATTACGAAGGGATTGCGGGGCTTAAGGTGTTAAAGCAGACCCGGTTTGGAAAATAAGGAGGTAGCCATGAAGATAGAAGTATCTCTTAAAGATAAAGAGGCTGTCATACGGATGGACGAGGAGTCCCTCGTTCTGATAGTAAGTTTCCTGATGGCTCTTAGAGTCGCAACCAACAAAGAAGAGGATCTCCTCAGGATCAACGAGGAACTAATGAGGATCTGCGAAGGCAACGAGGAGTATGCGCATGCGGCTGTTGATGAGTTTAATCGGTTTCAAGAGAGCCTCTCAAACCTGCTTTCTGCCTTTTATCCTGAAGCGGAAGCGTAAGGGAATGCGGAGACGGCCTCAGAAAGACTTGTCCCTGATCGGATAAGCAACAGGCAGAAAAGACTCACTCATCGGGTGTTGCGGGCGTGGCGTTTTGATCTTCTCTCTTGGCCTGTAACCAGAAACTTGCATGAATTAATGATTTGGCCAGCGTTTCCTCCTAAGTCCTTGTGGCACACGGACTTCGCTATCTAGTAAGGCCTCTGATGAAAAGTAAGAGCCCAGGCCACATAAGGTGAACATCTTATCCGAGCCCGTAATCACAGGCCAGCTCAGAGGCCAACTTTTCTACTACCTGCACTCAGTTTTTGGCCTTTCAGTGAGTCCAGCTAACCCCAGTGGCATCAGCGATAGCCTAATTCTACTGGTAGATTATTACTGGTATTTTAATACTACTTCCCCCCTGTTTTGGCCCTAGCTTGGCCGGAAACCGGCATTCTTGGCCTCCGGAACCAAAAACCATCAATCCAGATATTCCCGATAAAATCAGAGAATTCCGCATTTTAGCTCATCTAAGTTCTTGGGCCATCGGCACTTCGGCCTAAGTCTTTGTCAGCCAAGGACTTAGAAGGGGTTGAAAGTGGGTCGGGTGAGAAAAAAGAGGGCCTTGACAAACTATCCTGAATCGGTTATAATATAGCTCTAGCTGAGGGAGTAGGAAGGTTTCTTTGGATAAAGAAGAGGGAGTGGTTTATTTTGCGTTATTTTAGTAGACAGTAGGTCGTGTTCCCCCGCTCTTCAAATCACCAATACAACCCTCTTTAATCCTCCCCCCAACCCTCCCGGGCCGTGGGCATGTGGCCTGTTTTCGGGTCCAGGTGGACCTGAAAGGGCGTGAGTAGCCCGGAGGCAAGGGGCCTCCGTCGTAAAAGCGTCCCAAGGAGATTAAAATGAAAAACAAAAAACCACCAATAAGCACTAACGGTGTGGTGGCGATCATAACAATACTCGCAGAGGCACTTGCTGAAATAGGTCAGATCATCATCGCGGAGAAGAACAAGAAGAAATAAGGCCAAACTAAGGCTAAAGTAAGGCCGAAGGGCGGCACATGAGCCCATGGGAAACGAAAAACAGCCGACCCTTGGTGCTGGGGGAGGCAGAAAGGAGGTTAAAAATGAAAAAGGTAAATCTTGAAAATGTTCTCATAGGAGAGCTGGATATACTGACAGTCCTGAAGAAAGAGATTCTCGGTGGAGCAGTTGTTGAAAACCCAAAGGCCGGCGCAAGCAATGAGGCCGTAAAGGCGTAGCCCTGAGCGCTAAGGGGCGAATAAACATCAATAAGGAGGTTAAGGATGTCATCTTCTTTATCCGAGGCATTCAAGGCCGAAACCACATCTCTCGGGGAATATGGCCCTTTTGATCATATATCTTGCCTCACCCACTCCTCAGACGGCTCTGCCTGGGGATTTAGGGCCAGGAAATCCGGCAAACATTATGTCATCATCAACGGCAAGGAATACGGGCCGTATAAGGGAGTCAGTATTCCTGGCTTTATAGAGGATGGCTCTTGCGTGTTCTATGCCGCAACGAAAACCAAACCCTCGTATTACAGAGTTGAAAGGGTAAAGGTAATGGTATCCTGTGAGTAACCAGGGAATCAGGAGCCCCAAAAAGTATTCCGCCTCCCTGGGGGCATTTTCTCCCGACGGATCCCAGATGCCCCTGGCTTTCCGAGGATAAGAAGGGTATAGTAGGAGGCTATATTACCAACAGCCTGAGCTCACACATCTCAGAGATGGCGTAGTGCGGGCCCTCCCGCCCCATGCCCGAATCCTTGACCCCCCCGTAGGGCATCCTGTCAACGCGGAAGGTTGGCACATCGTTAAGGATCACGCCGCCAGTTTCTATGGTCTCAAATGCCTTCAAGGCCAGGCCCATGTCCCTCGTGAAAACCCCTGCTTGAAGCCCGAACCTGGAGTCGTTGACAGCCTCAAGCGCATCGTCAAAATCGCGATAGGTCCCGAATGTGGCCACGGGCCCAAAAGCCTCATCCCTCCAGAGCCTAGCTTCTCTCGGGCAGTTCTCAACGAGGGTTGGCTCGTAGAACGCGGCGCTCCTTTTGCCTCCGAAAAGGACCCTCCCTCCCTTGGAGACCGCTTCGTTAACCCAGCTCTCGACCCTTATAGCGTCCTGTTCGGTTATCATGGGGCCGAGGTCCGTCTCCTCGGAGAGGGGGTCGCCCATCCTGAGAGAACCCCCCTTATCCTTGAAAACCTCAAGAAATTCATCCCTAATATCCTCGTGAACGAGTATCCTCTGGACTGATATGCATATCTGCCCCGAATAGGAGTAGGCCCCTATTACGCAACGCTCTGCCGCGTAAACCGGATCAGCGTCAGTGTGCACTATTACCCCAGCATTTCCTCCCAGCTCAAGGAGAACGGTCTTTCTCGGCAGGAGGGATTTGAGGCGCCAGCCCACCGCATCCGATCCTGTGAAGGAAACGACCTTTATCCTGTGGTCCTGAGCCATCCTTTCGGCCAGGGGAGCTCTGGTCGGCAGGACGGATATCCCGGGTTCGGGAATCCCGGCCTCAAGGAGGAGCTCCCCGATCATGATGCCCGTGATAGGAGCGGAGGAGGTGGGTTTGAGGATCACGGGCGCGCCCACAGCGATCGCTGGCGCTATCTTGTGTATGGCGAGGTTCAGCGGAAAGTTAAAAGGGGATATTGCCAGCACCGGCCCCTTCGGAAAAAGCCTGGCCAGACCGAGTTTGTGTGGATGGCCCGGAAATGTATCCAGCCTGATGATTTGACCTTGCGCATCTTCAATCGCGCACCCGGCAAGCTCAAATGTCTTGACCGCTCGTGAGACCTCGGCCCTCGCGGATCTTATTGGTTTGTAGACCTCAAGCGCTATCATCCGCGCGAAGTCATCCGCCTTTTCCCTGAGAAGCTCCGCGGCCCTAAACAGAATTGCCTGGCGTTCGTGCGCTGGGGAGTTGGCGAAGTCCTTGAAGAACCCTTCTGCCGCTGAAAGAGCGGCTTCAATCTCAGCCTCGCCCGCGCCGTGAACCTTCCCTATATCCCTGCCTTGCCAGTCCTTAGACACCATGAGGTTCCCGGTCTCAACCCTTTTCCCAGCAATGATGAGTTTGTGTTCGGTCATGCTCAAATGATAAAGCGAGAATGGCGTTTGGTTTCCACCGCGCGTTCATCTCCAAGCTCAAAAAAGCCTACACATCAATGTGATGTTTCCGCAGGCCAGATGAACTAGGATTCCAGATGCTATAATGAGATCACTAATACGGCACAAAACAGAGCCGCTTTCACAGGTGGACCTTATCAGTATCTTGCCAGGCATACTCTTCTTCGGTGGTTCTGCCTACCAGATGACGAGTATGGTGACAGACAAAGTAAGGCGAAAATCCTAAAACAGGCTTCCTTCTGGAGGAATGTTATGTTTTTGCTTTGTCTTACCCCTTTTCTTCTTGGGAGGTTTGGCTAATTTATTGATCGCCTCACCATAGAGTATGATTTTGTTGTTAAAAGTATATGTTTGCTTTATTTCTGATTTCAATAGCCCAAAGATCAGCTTCTTGTCTAACCAGAACTTGACTTCTCGGTAGTGCACATCACTATCATTTCGCATTTCTACTTCGCCGCAGGTTTTTCCTGATGCTTTGAATATAACCTTTTGATCATCTACTTGCCCTGGCCCTCTGGCCTTGGAATTTTCAACTTTAAGATGCTGTTCTAAAATCTTGACAACCTCGCGCCCCCAGAAAACATGGAAGATTCCTTCTTGTTTGATCACCAGAAAATCAACTTCCCCACTATTGAACCCACTTCCTGCACGAATCTCAACCGAGGTGGGTTCAGGGCCTAAAAACGGTCTTTGGAGGATGGGGGGAAGGATCTTTCTAGGGTTCTATTGCTCAGAAACCCCCCTCTGAGAGAGTCGAA
>JBDRYB010000013.1:0-48534 GCA_039803205.1 Caldifarciminota bacterium | reverse complement strand
CATCCCTGAAAACACCATTTTCGACTCTCTCAGAGGGGGGTTTCTGAGCAATAGAACCCTAGAAAGATCCTTCCCCCCATCCTCCAAAGACCGTTTTTAGGCCCTGAACCCACCTCGGTTGAGATTCATGCAGGAAGTGGGTTCATTTTAAGAACCTCCTATCTTTTCTTTTCATATATAAAAATTTTATCACCAGCGGCCGCCCCATAGTCAGCATTCAAGAAATCTACCCCAAAAATCCATATTCCGTCGGGACTTACTTTTGAGAGGTCTCCGTGATCGTAATGCCATATGCCATCACCAACTATCCAACCATCATTCGCAGAAATAAAATCTAGATTGTAACACTTAACATCTATTTCTTCCCAGGAAGAACCGTTCCAATGTAGCAGATCGAAACTATCTACCCTCGCAACCCATATGTCGTCAAGGGATAGGACTTCTATGTCATCTCCTGACATGGCGGAATCAAACACAGCCCACCCTGTCCCATCATATCTCAGAATCTCATCACCAACTACCCAGATGTCGTTGGGGGCGTTGTAGTCAATTGCTGTGAGGTTAAAAGGGAAGCTATCAGCAACAATCCAGATTCCTTCTTGGTACTTAAATATGAAATTCCCCCCAACGATCCAACCCTCATCTTGGGTGGGGAAGTAAATGTCGCTTAGGTCACAGGGGAGGGAAGTGTCCTTCTCCCAACCAGCACTGCTATGGTGCCAGACATCTTCGTCAATAACGGCCCAACCCTCTTTGGAGCTCACAAAGCTCATTGCCGGGAACTCTACCCCATACTGAATGCTGAATACTTGGTATTCGTCTATTATTTGGCCATTCCAGTGGAAAATTATTGGGGCAGGATAAACTATGGGATTTGAATAATCTTCTCCCCACCCACTTATCCATATATCGTTTTCCCCTCTGACCACCACCGGGCCGAACGCTTTGAACCCGAAATCATCTGGCTCAACTAGCTCGATCTCGCGCTAGTGATCGAATTCCAGGGGCAAATCCTTGTAGCAACCTATCCCGGCGACCCACAAAATTCCAATCCAAACTGTCCGCCTGAACCGCCCAGACACCTTCCTGGCACCATTACTTTCTATATTCATAACCCATATCTCCTCCTGCCCTCTGGCAGGACTATCTCAAAAGCCCCTATGAGCATCAACCAGAGCATCTTTCAACCTCCATCTTACTCAGCCTGAGCATTATAAGGGGGGGGTGAACCTATTGCAACTATGGGTGTCAAGTCGCGGAAACGCTTGTTTTATGAGGGATTCAGAGACAGCTATTCTGTAATTCTTATCCGGTAAGGGTTTGACATTTAAGTCCTTGACTGATAAGGACTTAGAACATTCCTGAGGCCAAAATCTGGGGTTCTGAGGGCCTCGGAGCTCGTAAAACCCTTTGTTCATGAGGTATGGGGAGAGGGCCAGGAACGCGAGCCAAACCCTGTCCTGGTCCTCGTGAACGAGATAGACCTTGTCCCTTGATTCTACGAACTTTGAGCTGTTGGAGGGATCAAGGGAGAAGGGGACGCGGGCCGAAAGGTGGGGGTGGGTTATCGCTGTGTAATACCCGGTTGGAGCTTCACCTTGTTGGTCAACGGCTATGAGCCTTATGGTGTATTCTGCTGAGGGCTTGAGGTTATCTATTATGTGGCTCTGTCGTGTTCCCTTGCCAGTGCACGGGACTTCATCGTATCCGGGAAGCGGAAGCCCATCCCTTTCCTGGGTGTATTCTACCTTGATGTAAGCCGCAGAGCAGTTGTTGAGCCAGGAGACCTGAATCTCCTCGGAGGATATTGCCTGAATGACAACATCCGAGGGTGCAATAAGCGCCTCAAGCATGGAATGAACCTTCAGCTCATAGGGAGGAAGGTTCACCGTGTCCTCGTGGAAAACGAGTATCTTATCAAGGAATGGCCTTACCCCGTGGGGGTTGAGGAAATAAGCGCCATAGGCGGTGAAGTTGCTTGCCTCCCCGACCTTTGAGGGGTTTCCTAACGATAACCCACCATTCAGGGTTCCATCAGCCTTCCAGACCCCAAGCCTGCCGTTGTTGTTTTCAGCCCAGAGAAGGGTAAAGTCCCCCTGGCCATTGGCTGAGAGGTGAGGGGTCACGGGAACAAGCTGATCTGGCCTCATTATTGTTCCTGTTTGCCAGCCAGAGGCGTCGTGAACGATCAGTATCTGGTTGGTTCCGGTTGTAGCCGCGGCTATGAAGTTATCCCCTGTGGAGGTCGCGGTAAGGTAAGGTTCCGTGGTCTCGGAAATATAAGCTGACACACTGCCAACTTCTTGCCACGAGCCATCAATAGGGCCTCCGTAGATCACGATATTGAAATCGTCGCTCACAAAGAGCCTTCCCTGACCGTTCTCAGAAACAGCAAGGCCTATATCCTTGAAGCCGGTCTTCTTGCTCAGGAGCATAGTCCGGGTTCCAGGGTTATTAAACTCAAAAGAGAAAGCCCCAATCCAAGACTCTCCGGATTTGGCCCAATCTCCGTATCCCAGAACAGCCGTGTTCCCGGACGAGGCAAAAGAGATTATATCTGCCCAGATGGTATTTGGTGCCAGCCATTGGGGATCTGTCCAGGTATCCAGATTCCCGTTCTCAGCGTAAGTGTAGTAGATGCGCTTTTCCTCGTCCAGGAACACCACCCCAACCCCTCCGTCAAAATCAGCTATTGCAGGAGAGCCGAGGTTCTTTATGTTTCCAGAGATGGGGATGTGCTCGCTCCAAGACATGCCTCCGTTTGTTGAGTAGCTGAACCAGACCTTGCCCTGGTCAACGAGGACAAGGTAATACCTGTTGTTATCGGGGTCATAGACCACTTTGTTCTGCTCGGGGCCAGAGAAGAAGTCCCAGCTTCTAGAGGAAAGATAAGGAAAAGTGGTATCGGTTGCGGTTTCGGAGAAGCCCTCGTAGGGAGGGGCGTCAGGAACGCCGTGGCCTGTCCAAAGCGCGCCAACATAGACCTGATATTCGGTGGAAGCATGAGGAACTTCTAGCTCGTATTCCCTGAGGCTAGAGGGGATCGCGATCTTCTTGAATTCATCCTCGTATTCGTTCTTCCAGCACACATATTGGCCACCGTTGTAGTAGTGCTCGTCGCGAGGGAAATACCAGCTAAGGTTTATCTGATGAGCAGATACAGCCTCCTCAGAGAGGACAGGCGGAGGAGGCCCCACGAGGACACCGAGCGTGATCTGGTCGCCGTGCTGGGGTTTAAGTTCCGCATTAAGAACAGACGGCCAAAGGACTATCCCGCTCCAGGTTCCATATTGAACATCAGGACGGCAGCGGAAGGTGAAACTACCTATAAGGTCTGTTTCTCCTGGCTCAAGCTCGTTGGGATAAGGAGGAGGAACGAAGGTGTTCTGCCCATCCAATCGCCTGTTTGAGGACCTTCAAGCCAATCAGGAAAGTAGAAGAGGTAGATGGCTGGCCAGGAAAAGATGAAGTTATCCAGGGTCTGGTTCTCAAGGGAGAAACTGGTCTTTATGTTCTGCTCACCAGGTGAGACAAAAAGCCAGCCGTCCCAGGCCCAGAGGGCTCCGGCTGATATAAGTATAAGGGAAAGGTTTTTCATGGTTCCTCCTGCTCCTGCACAAAACCCCACCAGAAAGGATAGAAACTAAAACCAACAGAAATTACTGGCACGCCCATATTTTCAGAACATAATTTGTACCCTTTCCACAGAAGAGACCACTCAGCTAGTTGAGCTCCTTTGGCTGTAGTGATGATAGGGAAAAGTAATCCTCCTTGAACAAAAATCCAATTTGTATATTTCTTTGTGATCATGCCATTCTCTACTTCTGCACCCCTCAAATACCCCAAACCAAGAGTGGGCTTTATCTTACCCATACACCCACCCCCCTGTTTCCAAATAAAGGTGGGAAAGTTATAAGTGCCACAACAGTATAAACCTTGAATACCACGGTTTTCTCCCCCATATCCTAGATTCATAGCCGTAGGGAAGCTTGCAAAACCTACCCGTATTCCGCCCATTACTCTGCTTGGACTACTATTGTGGGGTATAGAAGACTGAACAGAAAGGTAGACATTGGTTTCAAAAACTCCTATCTCTACCCCTCCCCCACATTTCAATAATACTAGCAAAAAATATAAAATCATGGCTCTACCTCTATTCCGTAGGCTATTCCCTTCAAAGCATAAAGAGCAATCCAAAGCGTTGGAGGATAGCTGTAGGTTTTGTTCAATTGAAACTCATAATGTAGCTTATTATCTATGCATTCAGCATCTCTATAACTTGCCCCAACCGCTTCTTCAAAAGTTTCTATATGGTTCCTCATAAGAATTATAATTTGAATTGCTACTAACTCATCTATTACTTTTTGGCAGGGGTCGGCAAGATAAAAATCTATTAAGAGCCTATGGCCATCTATAGAATAGGAGATATTTGTAATAGTAATCTTTTCTAGATCTTTTGTCATATCGCCATCAATAACCCAGGTCTTAATGTATTCTGTAACATATTCATTAGCAATTAATGAGATTTCTCCGTTGGTTTCCATCGCTTCCTCCTCTCCTCCTAACCACCAGATTGTATTTTGAGGATTAGAAGAATGAGCAGAGAGACATGTAGCATTAAACATTGCGAATGGCCAGCTAACCCAATCAGTGTAAACAACACCATCATCAGGGCCAATCTGAAATCTCTTTGGATTAAGTACTCCTGCTATTGTGGCATATTTAACATCACTTGACCAATTTCCTTCATTAAGCTTGTTCATCCAAGATAGGCAATCACCTTTACTACAGGTAACATTAAAACAAGTATTGTTCTTACGTTGACCAAAGCACAGTGGGGGGATCCATATGCTGACCCACTGATGGATTCCAATCTCCCCAGCCTCTCCACAAAACATCCATTCGGGGAACGTTGGACCAGGCCAATAACAAGTGCCACTTATGAGCTGTTCCTCCTCTGCGGAATAGTGACAACCGTCATTGGGGGTACCCAGCATTAAGACCCTATTTAACTTTGGCTCACACCCATACCATTTAATTGCAGCTCGCAGGACTATGCCCCCCATAGAATGAGCAACGGCATGAACTTTATCTGAGTAAGTTACCTCAAGAATATTATCTATTTGTTTGGCCACCTCTTTCACGTATTCTCCCTGTCCCATGTTCTCTTGGTATCTATTGCAGGTATGCTCATCAGTAGGCCACCATGTCCTATTTGAGCCTATAACTCCTTGTGGATCACTTTCTCCAGGTTTGTAATTCTCCTTATAATACTCTACGACATATATTACTCTTTTTGGGTAGGTATTGCCGATGGTAGAATACGGAGATTCATCCCTATCTAATACTTTGTCAGTGCCCCAGATACTTCCTAGTATATAACCCCGATAATTACTATCCAATAATTTTTCTAGAGCTGTGTAATCATCATAGCCCTGTTCCCATGCCGGTTGGAACCACGACTCTCCTGTTGCGTTCATCCCATGCAAAAATATTATCGGATAATAATCGTAGTGCTCAGTCAAGGTATGCGTGAATGTGTATTCCCTCGCCAACAACCAGGGAAGCAGGGAAGCAAATTCATAGGGTTCTTCCTTAACCTTGAACTCGGCGAAGTCCGGGGCCACCTCTCCGTTCCTGACTAGAACCCTGAGCCTTAACTCGCCCTCGCGGAGGCCCGGGAACCAAGAGGGTTTGCTTTTGAGCTTCAGCCGAAGCTCAACCTTCTCCCCCTTGGCAAGGTTATGGGTTATCACGCTGTCCGGACTAACCGAGAGCCAATCAGGCTTTGAGAACACGAATATCCAAGGCTCCTTGAGCAGGGTGTCCGTTTGGTTCTCAATTACGAGATCAACCACCTCCTCCCCGCCCTCCGGCAAGACCACCTCGTAGGCTCCTATGAGCATAAGCCAGAGCATCTTTCAACCTCCATCTTACTCAGCCTGAGCATTATAAGGGGGGGGTGAACCTATTGCAACTATGGGTGTCAAGTCGCGGAAACGCTTGTTTTATGAGGGATTCAGAGACAGCTATTCTGTAGTTCTTATCCGGTAAGGACTTATGGGTTAAGTCCTTGATAGTCAAAGACTTAGCACTCGCTTGACGGCCGAAAATGGCCAAACTTGGGCCGTAGGAAGGGCCTCGTGTGGCAAAAGGCCCTGTGTTTATGCGAGACAGGGAGAGGGCCAGATGATTTCCAGGCCATAGATCAACTGACCCTTACCCATTTCCTCACCTCTTGAAGATTTCATCAGGGTTATCCGTGCCCCACATGATAGCTCGCCAGAGCTTCTCTTTATCCCCTCGTAATCGGCTCCTCATCCACGCTCACTGATACCGTGAGCCACATGAGGCCTCTGGTTATGAGCTTCTTGCCTGGCCTGTGGTTGCTTGATACTTGTGGAGAAAGGGTCATATTTTTTCTCCTTTCCTGGCCCTTCCTCCTTGGGGCCGGGATTATATTTTCATCCATCAGGGCCTCCCTGGGCCACTACGGCCCCAAGGGTTTGAGAGCCTTGCAGGATAAGGGTTTCAGAGGGGAGGAAAGTGTGAGATCTCAGATTTCACCGAGCTTGACAAACCCTAGCCCGTGGTTCATAATTTCGCCTTGATCCGTGGAGGTGTTTTATGCGCGTATTGATAAGCATGTTTCTTTGCGTAGGGAGCCTTTTGGCTCTGGAGATAGATATGTCCAATCCATCTGCCATCCTCGCGACGGCCTACGGCGCTGAGGCTAGCGAAAACTGCGGCACGGACATAGCGCTTGGGGATGTGAACGGAGACGGAATAGCTGACCTCGTATTCAACGCTTCTCGCGCTAATATTGACCGGGGAAGGGTCTATATCCTGTTCGGGGGGTCCGGGTTCGGCGGAAACTACTACATGACTGGGGACGCCGATGTGACCATAAACGGGATTGATGAGCTGGACAACATCTTTGAGATAGCCCTCGGAGACTTCAACGGCGATGGCATGAAGGACATCCTCATAGGTGTTTCCAACGGCGATGGCCTCGGAAATGCCTATACCAACGCGGGAGAAGCCTACATATTCTACGGGAGGACCTCCTGGCCCTCATCAATGAGCCTCTCATCCGCCAATGTCTACATCTACAACACTGAGCTCGGCGGAGGGGATCCGGATGGCTCTGCCTTCCTGGGTTCCATGCTCGCGACGCCGAACCTGAACGGAGATGCCTATGATGACATTGTCCTCTCAGCCACAGGCGCGAACTACGGGTCGCGGATAGACGCGGGGTGCACATATGTGATCTGGGGATCAGCGTCCCTGCCCGGCACCATTCAACTTCCTGGAGGTGCGAACGCGGCCTTCTACAACCCGGACAGCTACGACATGCACCAGTATACCAGCGCTCAGTATCTATTCAGGGCGCACACCCTCGGAAAAGGAAACCTAAACGGCGACTCTTACGAGGACCTGATCATAGGCCTTTATCTCGGCGATGGCCCTGGAAACGCCAGGAAGGACGCTGGCGAGCTCCACATAGTCCTCGGATCGCCCTCGCTCTCGGGTTCATATGACCTCGCTACCTGGCCTCATCCTGTGATATACGGGGCTGACACAGGGGATTGGCTTTCAAGGCACTGCTCTGGCGATGTTAACGGAGACGGGTTTGATGACATCCTAGCGAACGCTTCAAGGTCAGCGAGCTTTGGGAACGCGAGGCCATCGGCCGGCGAGATCTACCTGATCCTCGGGAGAGCCTCTTGGCCCTCCTCCTTGGACATGGCGGCCGGGGATTACAGGTGCGTTTTCTATGGCGCGGAGTCCGGGGATTGGATGGATGTCTCGGCAATTGGCGACGCTACGGGAGATGGCGCCCCTGACATAATCGTAGGCGGCGTAATGGCAGATGGGCCTGGAAACGGGAGGCCCAACTGTGGTGAGCTGAACCTCTTCCGTTGGTCAAATTCCTTGCCATCCGTGATAGATCTCCTGACAGATACCCCCTTGGTCTATATCTATGCCCCTCAGGCTTACGACACTATGGGGATATATTCCGCTTGTCTGGTCGGGGACCCGGACGCCAACGGTAGGCCCAACATCATCGTGGGAGCGGCGAAGTCAACCAGATTGGGTCTTTCCGGAAACGGACAGGTCTTTGTCCTCTCATACCCTCTGGAGCTGGCCGCGGACGAATCTGCTGGAGGATCTGAGCGCTTTACCCTGATCCCTAGGCCTGGCGGGTTCAGGCTCGTTCTGCCTGAGGGATACTCCGGCCAGGTATCGGTATATGACGCCTCAGGACGGCAAATAGCCTCGGAAACGGTGAGCGAGAGCTGGGAAATAAGCCTCTCTTCAGGGGTTTATCTCGTGAGGGCTCAGGGCCTTGGAACAGGAAAGATAGCGGTTCGGTAAGGACATCAACGCTTCCGGAGGCACAAGCAGGGCACGAAGGTCTTGTTATTTACCCGAAATGGGTAGTCGGCTTCTACTTGCAGGCGGGTTCATCCGGGACTTAAGATAACCAGCTTGATCAGACACTATTTGGGCGATTTCTTGCTCATAATTGAGGGAGATTTTCTGAGGGCGCGAATAAGTCCGGATTCCGTCAACCTCATCGTCACCTCTCCCCCTTACAACCTTGAGAAGTCCTATGGAGTCCACGATGATGCCCTGGAATACGAGGAATACCTCGAGTTCTCTGAAAAATGGTTGAAGAAGGCGCTCCGGCTACTGAAGCCAGATGGCAGGCTGTGTCTGAACATCCCTCTTGATACCAACAAGATGGGACTTCGGCCCGTGTATGCAGACCTGGTTGGCATAGCCCAGGATGTTGGCTTCAAATACGCTTTCAGCATAGTCTGGAACGAGGGAAACATATCAAGGAGGACCGCTTGGGGCAGTTGGCTCAGTGCCTCAGCTCCCTATGTCATTTCCCCGGTTGAGATGATCGGTGTTTTCTACAAAGATAGCTGGAAAAGGCTTGGACCTGGTGAATCGGACATAACAAAGGCCGAGTTCATGGACTGGACACTTGGTATATGGCGCTTTTCGGGCGAGAGCGCGAAGAAAATAGGCCACCCAGCGCCGTTCCCGGTTGAATTGCCCCTCCGTTGCATAAAGCTCTTCACCTACAAAGGGGACCTCGTTCTGGATCCGTTTCTCGGTTCGGGTTCAACCCTGGTCGCGTGCGCGAGGACAGGCAGGAAAGGGATAGGGGTAGAGATAGATCCTCAGTATGTTAGAATAGCAAAAGATAGGCTCCTGAAGGAGCTGAGCGAGAACCTTCTGCAAGGTTAAGGCACAATACCCGAAACAGGCAATCTACCTGAGGGGCAGAGGCCACCCTAAAGCTTGCAATTGGTAAAGGAAGTAATTTATAATCTTATTCAAAGGGAGGTATATATGTTTGTGGATCTTTGGTTTTTGATAACCGCTCAGATAACTGGCGATGCGGCATCGGTGGACCCCGCTAGAGTTTCTGGTCAGAGCGATTCTAGGCTCTCCGGCCGAGCTTCTCTCCCGTCTATGCCAGGGTGGCCTAAAACATTCCCAACAACCGGATACGCGATGTGCGGCCACCTGCTAGCTGATATAAACGGGGATGGGATGAAAGAGGTCCTGGTGGGAACCGGCTCCGGTCTATATGCCTATGATTACCAGGGGACCCAACTCTGGTATTACCCCACAGGAAGCTACAGAGTTATGCAGAGGCCATCGGTGGGAGACCTTGATGGAGATGGTGATATTGAGATAGCATTCGTGGGAACGACGAACTCAAGCGGCTACATCTATGTTGTAGATCACCTTGGGGCCAACCTTCCCGGCTGGCCAAAAGCAGTCGGAGACAACCCTTTTTCTCCGGTGATGTGGGACCTGGATGGAAACGGAGACCTTGAGATAATACTGGGGCAGAGGGCATTCTCATCCGGGAGGGTTGATGTCTGGCACCACACGGGCACGGCTTATGGCGGCTGGCCTAAGACCCTTGACTACATGTGCGTTGCTACCCCTTCTGTGGGCGATCTTGACCAGGACGGAACATACGAGATAGTCGCGGTATCATATTACTCCCTCTATATCTGGGATTCCAATGGAAACCAAGAGCTCGTGCTCTCAAACGCCTGGGGAGGTCAGAGCTATGCCCAGCCAACCCTCTTTGATCTCGACGGGGACAGCGACCTAGAGATAGGCGTGACATTCTACACAGGGGGGATGGATTCCATCGCTGTGTTTCACCACACCGGAGCAAGGGCATGGGCAAGGGCGCTCGGGGGCCCGCAGGCTTATACGACCCCAGTGGCCTCAGATGTGCTTGAGGATGGAACAGGAGATGTGGAGGTTTTGGACGCGATGAATCACAACGCGACAGCAAACTGGCTCCATATGTTCAGTAATGCTGGGGCTGAAATGCCGGGCTGGCCCGTTTCGGTAACGAACATAACCGAATCAACGCCGATTCTCTTTGACTTTGATGATGACCGGGAGCTTGAGGTTCTCATGCCAAACAACTCCACCGGGCTCTTCGCGTTCAACAGGAACGGAACTCCTGTATCTGGTTCTCCCTTTGATATCCAAGGCCCGGCATTCCTGGCCGCTATCCATGTAGCAGATGTTGACCGGGATGGGGATCCGGAGCTCTCTCTCCTCTGTGACCCCAACCCCATGTATGCCAATCTGTGGACGCTCACAGGAGTAAAATTCCGGCGCTACCTCGCACCTTACCCCATGAGACTGCACGACCTCTGGGCAACGGGCTGGATACACCCGCAGAAGCCAACTGGGATAAGCGCTTCTCAGATGGGCGCGGATGTTCAGCTGAGCTGGAACCCGAATCCTGAGCCAGACCTCGCGGGTTACTTCATTTACAGGAGAACAGGCGCAGGAGACTGGGACACGATTGGTTTTACGACTGGCACGAGCTTCACTGATTTGGCCCCGCCCCCAGGGGCTTACTGGTATGGCGTCACGGCATACATAAAGGGTGATGTTGAGAGCTACATGGACACAACAGGGATAGCCTTGGGCGCTGGGGAAGGAGCAAACGAGCCTGAAAACTACGGCATTCTGGTTAAAAGTAGAAGCATCACCTTCAAGGGCCAAGGAATCGCTGAGGTCTACGATGCCACGGGCAGACTCACGGCATCATTCCCAGTTGAAAGGGAGAAGGTCCTCACAATGGAGGAGCCGGGGGTCTATCTAGCGAGGTTCAAGACGAGCGCCAGAACCCTATACAAAAAGGCGATAATAAGGTAATCTCAGGGGGCACATAACGAGATAAATCTCTCTATTTGCCAGAATCATCGCCCACATTTATCCTTCTCCACTCCTCTATGCGCTCAGCCAGAGCGTCAGCGAGCATCTGATAGATTCCCAAGTCTCTCAGGTGATCGACCTGAATGCCGTGGGATCTAAGAAAATCAATCCCGGATGTGTCCCTGTATTCGCAGTGATAAACGACCCGCTTTATCCCAGCCTGAAGGATGAGCCGGGCACATGTCACGCACGGAGACATGGTCGTGTAAATCGTCGCACCGCGCAAAGAGCTTCCCTCCTTCGCGGCCCAGGCTATAGCGTTAGCCTCAGCGTGAATCGTCCTGACGCAACCCCCCTCTGGCCCGAGATCGCATCCAACATCAAGGCACTCCGGCTCCCCAGGAGGGGAACCAGCATAACCTATGGACTTCACCCGGTTTTCTATGGTCGCCACAGCCCCAACAAAGGCCCGTCTGCAGTTTGATCTGAAGGCCGCTACCAAGGCCATGCCCATGAGCATCTGATCCATCGTGGGCTTTTTGGGGCCCTGTCTCATATCACAGCCTTATCTCAACATAGACCCGCTGTTTGATCCTCTCAAGGAGCTTGTTCAGCTCCTCTTGGACCCTCTTCTGATAAAGGTAATTTTTAACCCGATCCGCTATCTCCTCATACGAATGAACCACCTTATCCTTCTTGTCAGAAACCTTGACTATGCTGTAGCCCAGAGGGCTTGGAATAGGGCCAACTATGTCTCCTGGTTTGGCGTCCCTGAGAGCGGCTATCATTTCCTGGGTCATCATGTCCTCAGGTATCCAGCCAAGGTCACCACCCATCTCCTTGGCATCTGGGTCAGCCGAGTATGCCCTGGCGAGATCAGCGAAGTTTTTTCCGCCCTTTGCCAAGTTCATAACCTTCTTCACCTTCATCATGGCCGCGGAGGAATCCGCCTTCTCAGGCACCACATTCACAAGGATGTGCCTGAGCATGAGAGCATCCCCTCTTTTGTCCAAAAGCTGGAATATGTGATAGCCGGTCTCACCCCTTAAGGGTTTTGATATTTCGCCTGGCCTCAGCGCGTCCAGCTCCCTCAATACATCAGGGGAAAGGTATAACCTTGGAACCCAACCGAGCATTCCGCCGGCAGGGGCGGTTTCTCGGTCATCCGAATACCGGGATGCCATTTCAGCGAAATCAGCGCCACCGACTAATTGTTTGGAAATGCCCTTTGCCTTGTTGTATGCTTCTTGTTCCGCGGGCCCGGATGGTTCTATCCTTATCAGGATGTGAGAGAGCCTGTATGAAGCGGGTTCAACAGCAATGCTATCCTTGTTCTCGTCATAGAACCTCCTTGCCTCGTCCTGGGTTATGATAATATTGGGCTTTATGCGCAGATCAACGAGCTTCTGGATGTAGAGGGATACCTCAATATTCCCGCGGACAAAAACCCTGAGCCTCTCCTCTGTCAAACCCTCCATGGCCAACTGCCGCGCGAACTCTTCCTCCCCCATCTCCTTCTTTATGGCCCTCAACTGCTGGTCTATGGCCTGGTCTATCTCCTCTTGGGTGACCTTTATCGCTGTGTCAGCCTTCGCCTCGTAGTATAGGAGCTTCTGGTTCACCATCTCCTCAAGTATGCGTCTGCGCGCCGCGTCCTTGTTGATTCCGGGAGGCAATTGCTCAGCGTAAATGATAAAGAGAGCCTCCAACTGCCCCAAGGTTATCGGCTCGGTTCCAACGATCGCGACGACCTGATCCAAAAGCTCTTCCTGACCAACAAGGGTAGCGGAACCAGAAAGCGCGGTTGTCTGAGCAAAAAGCATCATCAGCCAGCTCATCTCTCCTCCTGGGTTTTCCCTGAGGTGTATTTAACACTGAGGGTCTTGTATAGGGAGTCAACCGTTGCCTGACGCCTCTCCGCTAGGAGCGCCTCCTTGAGAACCGGTTCTATCTTGGCCATGTTTGGGGCGGCCTTTCTTATGTCTATGACCATAACGAGAACGCTAAGCCCTCCTGTGGAATAAGGTCCGAGAATGTCTCCCCTTTTTGCCCTTCTGACAGCCTCAGCGGCATCCTGGGGCATGTTGAACCGCAGTGCGGCCGCGTTCACATAGCCAATAGGGTTAACCATGAGCATGCCGCGCTGTGCGAAATACTCAAGCATCTTTTGAGCCGCGTATGAACCATCCAAAAGCAATTTCTTTATGGTGTCAGCCATCGCTGGGTCCTGGAACGCAACCTCAACGAGGCTTATTTCCCTCCCAAAATCGTCCTGGTGTTCCTTTACATAATTAGAGATATCAGCATCCGTGACCTCAACCTTCTCAAGGCGCCTTCTCAGAAACTCATCAGCGATAATGGCCCTCTCGGCCCACCTTGCCCTCCTCGCAACCTTTGGGTCCTTGTCAAGCCCCTCCTCCTTTGCCGCCAGGTAGAAAACCGCTATCTTCTCCATGCCCTCCAGAAGGGCCGCTGTGTCCCCCTGGCTCGCCGTGAATCCCTCAATATCAGGGAGCTGAGAGGAAAGGTCTTCCTCTGTGATCTTGATCTCGCCTACAGTCTTAAGAACCTTACCCTCCGGCTCAGGCTGGGGCTTTTCCTTCTTCCCACAAGCAACAACGCTCAGAATTCCCAGGGTTATCATAAGCTTTTTCATGAGGCTCTCCTCTAGAGTGAAATTCTAAAGCTCTTTGGGATCAAACTGCTATTTGAAGGGACCAGGACGATCATCTCAGTCTACGCCTTTATCTATCCGAAAATCCGAGAAGTGGGCAATGTGGGCCTCGTAGACGATGAAAAATGAGCCTGATCAGATTTATACTTCTAGGCCTTGTCCGAATTCCCTGTTGAAGAGGATCGTTTTGACCTGATAGTGGTTGGCACAGGCATCGCTGGGTTACGCGCAGGATTGGAGGCCCTGAGAACAGAACCGACCCTCAGGGTAGCCTTCGTCGCCAAACAGGAATTCCCGCAAGCGGCCTCCTGCTGCGCCGAGGGAGGGACTGCCGCGGCCCTTGAACCGGATGATTCTCCGGATCTGCACTTTGAGGATACCATTAAGGGCTCTGATTATCTCGCTGACCAGGATGCGGTTGAGGTGTTAACGAAGGAGGGCCCCGTTGAGCTACTTCGGCTTGAACACTGGGGGATGCCGTGGATGAGGTCAGCCTCGGGCCTCATGGACGCGAGGCCATACGGGGGCCACAGCCGCAGAAGGGCTTACCACACCGCAGATAGCACGGGCATAATGCTCATGGGAACCCTCTACGCTAAGCTACAGGAATACGCCGGCGCGTTTTGGGAATATCCGGACCACTTCAGCCTGAGCCTCTTGAACCAGGGCAGAAGGGTGGCGGGGGTTCTCTGTCTTGACATGAGAACTGGTGTTCTCAGGGCCATGCGGGCAAAGGCCGTCATACTCGCAACGGGGGGCGCGTGCAGGATGTTCGGGATAACAACGAATTCGTTCTCGTCAACCGGGGATGGGATAGCCATGGCCATGAGAATTGGCCTGCCGGTGAAGGACCCTGAGTTCATCCAGTTCCATCCCACAACCCTTTACCCCTCAGGCCTGCTCATCTCAGAGGCGTGCAGGGGGGAGGGAGGTATCCTCTTGAACTCATGGGGAGAGAGGTTCATGGCGCGGTATGCTCCGGGCGCGTGGGAGCTGGCTCCGAGGGATGTGGTTTCCAGGGCTATAGCGACCGAAATAGCCGAAGGAAGGGGTATAGACGAAGGATATGTTCACCTTGAGATAAGCCACCTCGGAAAAGAAGTGATAGACCTGAGGCTTGGGTTGGTCCGGGAGCTCGGAATGCGGTTTGCCGGGAGGGATCCGGTCTCGGATCCCCTTCCCGTTCGGCCCGGCGCTCATTACTTTATGGGCGGAATACCGGTTGATTCTCATGGGTTCACAGGCCTACCTGGGCTTTTCGCGGCGGGCGAAACCGCTTGCCCTGGCGTTCACGGAGCCAATCGTCTCGGCTGTAATTCAACCACAGAATGCCTGGTCTGGGGAACAAGGGCTGGTTCGGCCGCTTCCCGTTTCGCGAGGGAAACCGAAACGCTTCCCGTATTGGCACAGGATCAACTTGATGAGGAGATGAAGAGGCTCTCATCCAGATTCGGGGCTGGACCTGAGAACCCATACAAGCTGAGACGGGAGCTCACCTCACTCATGGACAGGCACATGGGGGTTTTCAGGGACAGGGCAGGGCTTGAATCAGCGGTAGTAGCGGTGAGATCCATAAGGGAAAGGCTCCGGGAAACAAGGCTCGTTGACACTTCGTTGGTTTTCAACACCCAGCTCCTTCACCTTCTTGAGACAGAGAACCTCGCATTGATCGCTGAGGCCTCAATTCTGGCCGCCCTCACGAGGGAAGAATCCCGTGGAGCGCACTTCAGGAGCGACTTCCCAAGAAGGAACGATGATAGGTTTCTAAAGCACTCCTTGGTTAGGATTGATCCGGAGGGGAAGCTGATCATTGATTATCAAAATGTCATGATAACGAAAATGAACCCATCTGAGAGAAAATACTAGCCCCACCGGGATTTGAACCCGGGTCTCCTGGCTGAGAACCAGGTGTCCTTAGCCGGACTAGACGATAGGGCCAGGCCGAAAATTATAACGAAGCCGCGCTGGTTGGATCAAATCTGAGGGCTTCCGTTAAAATCTTCTCTTTTATGCGAGTGTTTTTGACCGGAGCCACTGGATTCATAGGTAGGGCTGTGGCAAAAAGGCTCATTGAGCTAGGTCACGAGGTCACGACTCTCGTTAGAAACCCTCGTAAGATCGCGCTCTTGCCCCAAGGCGCAAGGGTATTTAGCGGCGATCTCATGGATGCTAATGGTCTCAGAAAGCCTCTGTCCTTCTCTGATGCCCTCGTTCACTGCGCGGCGATAGTTGATTACGGTTCATATCCGGCAGATGCGATATATTCGGTGAATGTCGGCGGAACCGTGAGATTACTGGAGACGGCCATGGAGGTTGGAATCCAACGGGTGGTATATGTGGGGAGCATAGCCGCTTACGGAACCGGAAGGCCCGGGGAACCGATTCGGGACGAATCCTCGCTTGAACGAAGACCGCAGAGGTTTATCTCCCACTACGAGAGGAGCAAATACCTCACCTTGGTCGCGATAAAGAGGCGCTTTCCGGAGACGGTCTGCATCATGCCCGGGGTGGTCTATGGCCCCGGCGCGCAGATAGACCCACTTCTGAGGCTCGTGGCCAAAGGAAGGCTTGTATTCTTCATAGGCTCCGACAACCGCCTTCCCTTTGTCCATGTTGCTGATACCGCTGAAGGCATAGCAATAGGCCTTGAAAGGGCTGAACCAGGGGAATACCTGTGCGTCTCCGATGTGATCTCAATGCGCGAGCTGGGCATTATCCTCGCTCGTCTCTGCGGAAGGAGGCCGCCGATTTTCGTTGGGTCAGGGGCCTTGAGGCTTCTGGCTGGTCCAGGGCCCATGTTCTTGAAGGCCTTTGGGGTTAACCTTGTCCTAAATCCCTGCTCAATAAGGATGGCGCTCGGGGATTGGGCCCTATGCTCCGATAGGCTCAGAGAGCTTGGATGGAAGCCCATGCCGATAAGCGAGGGCCTCAGATACCTTCGGGGCTTGTAGTTGCGCAGAGACAAGCTCTCGGTTTATCCTATATACTCCATCTGAGGGATGATTTCAAATATTTCCGGAACACCAACTCCCTCAAGACGCAAAAGGGGACCACTATGATTGAAATAAGGATCCACGGAAGGGGAGGTCAAGGCGCTGTCGTTGCCTCAAAGGTCCTGGCGGAGGCCGCCTTCCTTGAGGGACACTATGTCCAGGCTTATCCCCAGTATGGGGTTGAGCGCCGTGGCGCGCCGGTTATCGCCTTCACTAGGATAGCTGAGCCCGGAGACGAGTTCTTCGTGCGCCAGGACATTCTTGAGCCAGACCACCTAATAATCCTTGACCCCACCCTTCTCTCATCCGTGAATGTGCTTTTTGGTCTGAAAAAGGGCGGATGGGTCGTCGTCAACACCCCAGATGCCCCTTCTGCCCTTGGAATACCTCACGAATACAAGGTAGCAACGGTTAATGCCTCCGATATAGCGGTCAGACACGGCATAGGTTCAAGAACCCAGCCTGTCGTCAACACAACGGTTCTCGGCGCCTTCGCTAGGGCAACCGGCCTCGTTCGCCTGGAATCCCTCCTCGAGGCAATAGAAGAGGAAGCCCCAACGAAAACAGAGGAGAACAAGGCCGCTGCCCGAGAGGCATACGAGAGCGCAAACATGGGAGGATAGGATGCTTGATTTATCGCATGTTGACAACTATCCGGAGACACCGGTATCGCTCATTCCGACCCTCGGAACCGTGAAGACCGGCGAGTGGCGAAACATGAAGCCGCTACTCGAGGAAAAGCTCTCGCCGTGCACGGGCGCCTGCCCTGCCGGGGTTTTCATTCCGAGGTATTTCCACGCGCTTTCCGAGGGAAGGCTTGAGGAAGCGAGGGAGATATTTGCCCTCAGGAACCCATTCCCTCGGATAACTGGAAGGGTATGCCCGCACTTCTGCGAGAGGGAATGCAACAGAAAGGCTCATGATAGCGCTGTATCAATAAGATCAGTGGAGCGTTTTCTCGGGGATGCAACCGCAGGCCTTCCCCATCCGAAACCGGAGGGGGAAACCGGCAGAAGCGTTGCTATAATCGGATCAGGTCCCTCAGGGCTCTCAGCGGCCTATTACCTGAGAAGGTCGGGCCACAGGGTCTTTGTCTTTGACCGGGAAGAGAAACCCGGCGGGCTCCTGAGGTATGGGATCCCGGAATACCGGCTACCAAACAGGATAGTTGATGAGGAGATAAAGAGGCTCTCTGAGATGGGGATTGAGTTCATCGCGCTCAAGGAGCTGGGGCGAGAACTCTCTCTTGATGACCTGAAGAGGGATTACGACGCTGTTTATGTTGCCACTGGGGCCTGGAAGGAGCGGGATACGGGGGTTGAGGGAGAGGAGCTCGTCGCAGAAGGGCTTCCCTTCCTCGTTAGGGTCCTGAAGGGCGAGAATGTGAACCCAGGGGCACGCTGTGCTGTTGTTGGGGGCGGAAACACGGCCATGGATGTGGCAAGGGTCCTGAGAAGGCTGGGCGCGGATGTGACCATACTATACAGGAGAACGGAGTCCGAGATGCCCGCCATAAGGGAGGAGTATGAAAAGGCAGTGGAGGAAGGGGTTGAGTTCCGGCCCCTCACCCTTCCCATCGCCGTCAAAAGAAAGGGCAATGTGCTTGAGGTTACCGTAGAAAAAATGAGGTTGGGTGAGCCAGATGCCTCCGGACGCCCTCGCCCTGAGAGGACAGGAGAGACATACACGGAGGTCTTTGACTCGGTCTTCAAGGCTGTCGGGGAGCTGGCCGATCTGTCCCCGTTTCCGGGGACCATGAAGGGAGAGGATGGTTGGCTCTCCGTTGAGAAATGCGGCTCCACCCCCGATCCAAAGGTTTTCGCTGGCGGAGACCTCGTCACAGGCCCGGCAACCGTTGTTGAGGCAATAGCCTGGGGGCGGCGTGCCGCCTTGGCCATAAATAAAACAATAGGCGGCGATCTCCCCATGCCTGATTGGGCAAGGGATTGCCCAGATGTGGTTGTCCAGCCCGAGAACACCAACCCAGCCTATTTCCCAAAGATTCCGAGGAACGAGAGCCCAACCCTTTCAGCTCTGGAACGGATAAGGGCCGGTTTCTCCGAGGAATCTTCAACCATAACGGAGGATGAGGCGAAAACCGAAATATCAAGGTGTTTCTCTTGCGGATATTGCAATCACTGCGGCACCTGCTTCGTTTTCTGTCCTGACTGCGCGATAAAGTGGGGCCCCGGCCCCTTGTTTGACTATGAATACTGCAAGGGGTGCGGGATTTGCCCAACCGAGTGCCCCGGAAATGTCATATCCTTCATAAGGGAAAAGGAGTTCTAAGATGGCCGAACACAAGCTCTTAACGGGAAACCACGCCGCGAGCTACGGCGCGATGCTCTCTCGGGTCCAGGTTATCTCAGCGTATCCAATAACCCCTCAGACTACCATCGTTGAGCTCCTCTCAGAGATAGTGGCGTCCGGAAGGCTCAAGGCCAAGTTCGTCAATGTTGAATCAGAACACTCAGCCATGGCGGCTTGCATAGGCGCTTCAGCTGCGGGGGCAAGGGCCTACACAGCCACGAGCGCGCAAGGCCTCGCTTTGATGCACGAGATGCTGCACTGGGCCGCTGGCGCGAGGACGCCTGTGGTTCTCTCAAATGTCACGAGAGCAATGGGGCCCGGTTGGTCAATATGGTCAGAGCACACGGATTTCCTCTCTCAAAGGGATACAGGATGGCTCATGCTTTTCGCTGAGAGCGTTCAGGAATCCCAGGATTTCATAATCTGGCTATACAAGGTCTGCGAGCAGGTATACCTGCCGGGAATGGTCGCCATAGACGCCTTCATCCTCTCGCATACCTTTGAACCCCTCCTTGTTCACGATCAGGACAGGGTTGATGCCTACCTTCCCCCATACAAACCCATTTACTCGCTCGATCCCGCTGATCCGAGGGCATGGGGAGGCTTGGTCTCCAGAGAACATTACTACGAGATAAGATACAAGATCTACAAGAACATGGAACGGGCCCTTGAGATCATGAGGGAGGCTGGCGAGGAGTTCGGGGAGGTCATAGGCCCGAAATACTCGGTCACAGAGGGGTTCATGATGGATGACGCGGAAAACATTATAGTCTCAATGGGTTCCATGACATCCAACGCAAGGCTCGCCGTGAAACTGCTCAGGGACAGGGGCGAGAAGGTCGGGCTTCTCAAGATGGTCGCTTTCAGGCCCTTCCCGTTCAAGGAGGTGAGGGAAGCGCTTTCGGGCCGCAAGAAGGTCGCGGTCCTGGACAGGAACATGAGCCCTGGTCACTCAGGGGTGTTCTCCGAGGAGATAAGATCCGCCCTCTATCACGAGACCCGGAGGCCGGACATCTTCGGATACATAGTTGGAATAGGCGGAAGGGATGTCCGGGTTGAGGATATTCTCGCCCTTTATGACGACATGGTGAAACGCGAGGAGCCATCTGACATCCTTTATGTTGGGCTAAAGGGCTTCCCCATTGGCCCTGGCCACGAGAGATACGAGATAAAACCCCTCCAGCCCCAACCAAAGGAGGCCGAGAGATGAAGTGGCAGATACCCATAGAGGAGCAGGTTCATCCTGGGAACTTGGCTTGCCAAGGATGCGGGGCATCCCTGTCCATGAGGATAGCCTTAAAGGCACTTGGTCCGGACACGGTCATAGTTATACCAGCGTGTTGCTGGTCAATAATTGATGGTGCTTGGCCAACCCACCTTCTCAGGGTTCCGGTCTTTCACACCGCTTTTGAGACAGCGGCAATAGTAGCGGCTTCCATACGGGCCGCGAAGGAGCTCCAGGGAAAGGAAACGAGGGTCATGGCTTGGGCCGGGGATGGCGGAACAGCTGATATAGGGATACAGGCGCTCTCAGGGGTCGCTGAGCGCAACGACGATATAATATATGTGATGTATGATAATGAGGCATACATGAACACGGGCATCCAGCGCTCCTCATCAACCCCGTTCGGCGCTTGGACTACAACCACGCCAGAGGAAAGGCCAAAGGACAGGCCGAAGAAGAACATGGTCGCGATAATGGCCGCGCACAGGATCCCCTACGCCGCGACAGCGACCCCCGCTTTTCCCGAGGACATGTTCAGGAAGTTCTTAAAGGCAAGGGATATAAGGGGAACAAGGTTCATACACATATTCTCCGCTTGCCCCCCGGGATGGAAGATGCCATCAGAGCTCTCAATAAAAGCCATGCGCCTTGCTGTCAGATCAAAAGTTTTCCCGCTTTACGAGGTCGAGGATGGCGAGAAATACACCGTAAATTACTGGCCGGATGAGGATGTCCCGCCAGAGGAATACTTCAAGCTCCAAGGGAGGTTCAGGCCCCTCTTCGCCGAACCAGAAAGGCTTGAGTATGTGAAGGGGTTCATAAACCGCAACTGGGAGGAGCTGGTAAGGCGCCACAGGATGACCCACGGCGAGGGATAATCCAGCGATGGACATGAAACTGGCTTTGCTTTCCCTGGCGGCCCTGGCCGCGAGCACAGGATTCGCTTTCGCGACAACATGGGCCCCCGATGAGATAACCTGTCCCCTCTGCGGCGCAAAGAACACCTTTTATTCCATCATGAGCTACGGCACTTACATATACCAGTGGCCGTCCAAATATCAGCTCATCTTCTGGCCGAAGACAGACGGGCTTGTCCTTTGGTCGTGCAAGCGGTGCAAGCTCACGGCGTTCTTTTGGGATTTTGAGAACATTCCCGATGATAAGAAGGAGGGCCTGAGGGTCGCTCTCAAGGATGTAGAACTGCCCAAAAGCGATGATTACCGGGGGATCCCCATGCCAGATAGGCTATGTGCGGCTGAGGTCGTATATCGGGTTCTGGGCAGGGATGATCGCTTCTGGTGCGAGTTCTACAGAGTGAAAGCGTATCACCTCGATGCGGCCGGAAGGCCAGAGGAAGCGAGAGCCGAGAGGCTAAAGGCACTCTCGTTAGCTGAAGAGATGCTGAAGAAACCTGAGAACCAAGGGACAGCCAAGGAGCTTCTCGTCATAACAGGGGCCATGCGCTACTTTACCGGAGACACCGCGGGTGCGCTCGCTGATCTCAAAAAGGCCCGAGGCCTGACCTACGCGGCTGAGGGAATGACCGAGGAACAGATGAGAAACGCCAACGAGTTCTTTGACGCACTCATATCAGAGTATATCGGAAAGATAGAGTCAGGGGAGGAAATACCGAAACAATAAGGGCAGGCACGAGACCTGCCCTGCTTAGGGTTCTGTGTGTCTAACCTCTATACCACCTCAATGCGTTTGCTGTTATCCCAGAGCCCGTGGATGTTGCAGTGCTCCACGGCGAGGATGTGGCCGGGCTTGTCCACCTTCATCCTGAAGCTGAACCTTGAATCCCCATACAAAGGGGTAAAAGTGCAGTAGGCAACCGAGTAGACTGGCCTCGGCCCATCCTCCTTGTAAAGAACCCTTATCCAATCTATGTGGTGCTCAATGGTGTTGGGATGAGGGACCTCTTCCCCAACTACGACAGTCACCTCAAACCATTCTCCGGCCTTGACCTTTTCCGGAGCGTGAATATGAGGCACATGCTTCTCCTTGCCCTCGTATTCGGGCGGGTTTATGGTTTCTGATAAACGCATTTTATCCTCCCTTCAGAACTTTCTGAAGCTTGAACCGGGCGCAGAGCACACAGGGCAGCGCTCCGGCGGAGGGCCCTCATGGGTGTATCCGCATACGGGGCATATGTGTAGTTCACCTATCTGAGGGTCCTTTCCAGCGAGAACCGCCTGGCGAGCCCTCTCATACATTGCCGCGTGGATCTTCTCGGCCTCAAGGGCATAGTGTATGCTCCTCTGAGCCCCCTGTTCGCCCTGAAGTCTTGCCACCGCGTCATAAGCGGGATACATCTCATCAACCTCAAAGTTCTCACCCTCTATAGCGGCCTTAAGGTTCTCGCCGGTTTCGCCTATGCCGCCCAGGTTCCTGAAGTGGTTCGTCGCGTGGACCTGCTCAGCGTAGGCTATTGCCCTGAAGAGCCTGGCTACATTCGGCAGGTTCTCGCGCTCAGCCGCTTCCGCGAATATCAGGTATTTCATGTGGGCCTGGGATTCCCCCGAGAACGCGGCTTTGAGGTTCTCCTCTGTCATCCTGCGCATAGCAAAATTCTCCTCTTGCAGGTATTTGAAATATCCAGGAAAGATCCTTTACAGCCCTTCTAAGAGCCTGCGGAAAAGGTCGTCGTGCTCCTCCTCGTCCGCGAGTATTTCCTCAAAAAGGCGCCTCGTCGTGGTATCTTTTGCAGTCTGAGCCGCATCTATTATCTTCTTGTAGAGGGTAATTGCCTCGCCCTCAGCCTTTATGTCCAGCTCCAGCATCTCTTTTAGGGTCTGACCAACGGTTATGGGCGCCGGCTTTGTGGTTGCCTCTCCTCCCAGGTAATCCATGCGCTCAGCGATTGCCTCAGCGTGCTTCATCTCGGTTATGGCGATTTTCTTGAACGCGTCCGCTATTGGTGGAGACTGATAACCAGAAGCCCTCACATGTTGCCACATGTATTGGATGGCAACCTGTAGCTCCCTTGCTACAGCATCGTTCATGAGCTTCAGAAGCTCCTCTTTTGATGACATCTCAAAACCTCCGGTTGGATTAATATTATACACCCTGGCCTGATAGGAAATCAAATAACAGGGGGCGTCCACTTTGCGCCCGGGCGACCTCCAGCCTTATATTTTGGGTGTGCGTGAGGCCTCTGTTTTGGTTTCCATAATCCTCTCCGGATGCGTCTATTCCTTCTCCGGATTCTTTCCAAAGGAACTCCGAAAAACCCACATCAGGCTCTTCACGAACACCACAGCCCGGCAGGGTATCCAGACCACAGCCACTGATGTGCTCGGTGAGAGGATACGAAAGGACGGAAGGCTTGAAATAGTTGGGGAGGAAGAAGCCGCGCTCTTAGCCGAGGGTGAGGTAATCTCTTTCAGGAAAGACCCTGAGGAATACGATGCATCAGGAAAGATACTAACCTACAGGGTGACAATAAGGGCCAAGGTCTCGTTCTACGATGTTGCCAGACAAAAGTATTATCTTGAACCCAAAACCTATCAGGGATGGGCCGTATACAGGGTGGGTTCTGAGAGTGAGGAAGATGGCATACGAAAGGCTTTCGCGAGCCTCTTTGACCAGGCGCTTTCAGAGCTCTTCAGCGCGGGGTTTTGAACGAAAGCCTCCGTGCAGGCTTGCTGATCTATGCCCTGGTTGTGAATTTCAATGGGTGAATCGGGAAGGCCAAGCAAAGCATATATCCGCAACGCTTTCAGGTGTCTTTGGCGCGGAACCGGAATCGGTTTGGCAGGGGCCAGAGGAGGGATGGCTCTATAGGCCGCGCTTCTTAGCCAAGAAGGTCAAGGACATGGTATATATCGGGTTGCCCTCGGCCAGGGGCCAGGTCTTTGATCTCTGGGATTGCCCACACCTACCCAGGGAACAGCGCGCGCTCCTTGAAAGGATAAAGCGATTCTTCAAGGAAGAAGGGGTCAGCTTCTACGACAAAAGAATTGGCAGGGGAAAGATATCGGGTATAGGTTTCTGTGGTTCACCCGATCCAAAAAGTCTCGTCGTATCGCTGATAACAAGGCTCCCGGTTAGGTCAAGGCTCCTCGGCGAGAAGATCTCTCGGCTATCAGGCGATATAACTGGCGTCTGCGAGGAGTGCGAGGGGAAGGTGTGGTCTCTATCCGGCGAGCACCACTATTTCCACAGGATAGGCCGAGCCATCTACAGGATGACCCCAGGAGGGGTTTGGCCGGAAAACCCATTCCTCCACGAGGCCATTATCAGAACGATAAAGGAGATGGTTCGGCCTGGCGCGAGGATCGCGGAGGCCGGAGTCGGGTATTTCCTGGGCTTAGCTCTGGCAGAAAAGGCAAAAAGCGTCATTGTTTTTGATACGAAGCCAGATCTCCTCGCGGACACGCTCGCTTCATCAGAGGCATCATATGCCTGGAACATCACGATAACCCTGGATAACCTCCTGGATGTGGACAAGGGCCTCGCTGATGTTTTCCTCATAAACGCTGAGAGGGGACCGGTTTTCGCTGAGAGCGCGAGGAGCCTCAGGGTCGCAGAGCAGGTCATAGTTTTCGGCAAGGATATAAAATCACTTTATCGCTCCCACAAAAATCTCACGAGCGCCGGGTTCAAGCTCAGAAGGCTCTTGGGTTTTGAGCCCTCCCCCAACAGGGCCGAAGCGTTTGGATTAGCTGAATATGGGAGATGAGAAACGAGTCAGCAAGATAGTATCCCTGGGCGTAATAATCAACGCGCTCCTCTTCGTCCTGAAGGGTGCGGCCTGGTTCGGAACCCATAGCCTCGGGATCCTTTCCGACACCGTGAACTCAGGGACGGATATCCTGCTTTATGCCGTCATGGTTATAGTCGCCCTCTGGTCAAGAAAGAGAGCTGATGCCGATCACCCTTTTGGCCACACTAGGGCAGAACCCCTGGGCGCCATTGTCGTGGCCATATTCGTTGCTATGGTCGCTCTGGAGATAGTGAGGGGATCGGTTGAGGGCCTAATCTCCGGCCACGCGCCAAGGATAACCGCTATGGCCATCTGTGTCCTTGCGGTCTCAGTTATAACAAAGGGCTTTCTCGGCCCATTTTTCATGATCTGGGCCAGAAGGACGAGGAGCCCCCTTCTAAAATCAACTGCCCTGGATGCTTTTGCTGATATTGGCGCATCAGGGGTCGCGCTCTTGGGCCTCGTTCTCTCCGGGATATGGGATGCGCTCGCTGGAGCAGCAGTTGGGGTATGGGTTCTCGTGTCCGCTTTCTCGGTAATGAGGGAGAACCTATCCTATCTCATGGGGAAGGCCCCAAATCAGGGTATCATAATGAAGATAAGAAGGCTTGCGGGGGAAACGCCTGGGGTCGCGAGCGTCACAGAGGTAAGGGCCCACTATGTCGGCGCGGAGCTTCATGTTGAGGTCATAATAACGGTCTCACCAGAAATAAGCGTCCGCGAGGCGCACGACATCGGCGCGGCAGTCCAAGAGAGGGTTGAATCCGCTGAGGAGGTCTCTCGGGCGTTCGTGCATGTGGATGCGTAGGGATGCCTATTCGTATCTCAGCGCCTCAATGGGATCAAGCCTGGATGCCTTGTATGCTGGATATATACCGAAGAAAAGCCCAACCCCCGCCGCGAAAGCCAGGCCCAGAAATATGCTCCACAGAGGGGCGGAAGAGGGCAGTGGGGTCAAAATGTCAACGATCTTCCCGAGGCCCAGACCGATAATGACCCCGATTATGCCGCCGGTCAGGGTCAAGGTCACAGACTCAAACAGGAACTGAAGCAGTATGTTTCGCCTCGTTGCGCCTATTGCCATCCTTATGCCTATCTCCCTGGTGCGTTCCGTGACCGAAACGAGCATGATGTTCATTATGCCTATGCCGCCGACCAGAAGAGCGAGGGAGGCGATTCCTATCATGGCGAGGAATATCCCCATCGTGAACTGCCTGTATATGTCAAGAAGCATTTTCTGAGTGTTTATCTCAAAATTATCCGGCTGATCGAACCTGATCCCCCGCCTGGCTCGCATCTCATCCCTCACCATCTCCGTTGCCTGCTCTATTGTCCAGCCCTCCTTCACGAGCGCGGCGAGATAAGGCGAGCCATACAGCTGCCGCCATGGCCCCCTCGCGGGCAATTCAAAGTATCTCTGGGCTGTTGCCAGAGGAACTGCCACGAAATCATCCATGTCATTGCCGAGAAGCTCCCCTTTTTCGCCCAAAACCCCTATTACGAGAAATGTCTTTCCGGCTATCTGTATCTCCTTATCAATCGGGTCCTCCTCGCCAAAAAGCCTTTCAGCAGGGGTCCTGCCCAATATGACCACTTGGCGCCTGTATCTTATGTCATCGTGGGTAAAATTCCTTCCCTGTTCTATCTGGTAACCGAGAAGCGGTATCCCATACTCATCAACGCCGTTTATGCTCCTTATGTCGTGGTTTTTGGTCTTGTATGTAAGCCTGAAGCTTTCGCCAAATGACCAGAATTCCTGCAAAACCCCAACTGATTTAAGGCAAGGCAGGCGCCTGAGAGCCTCCGCGTCCTCCTCAGTTAGGTTGGGCCTCTTGGAGAGCTCCCTTACCTCCTCCCTTGAAGGCCCTCCGCCCCCTATGTTGATGTTCCACTTGAACTTCTGGACATAGAGGGTGTTTGACCCAACGCTGCCCAGAACATTATACACGAACCCGTTTATCCCCTCAATTATGGAGACCATGGCTATCACGGTCGTGACGCCGATTATAACCCCGAGCGTCGTCAGGAAAGAACGCATTTTGTTCGCCGCTAGGCCACCGAAAGCGGTTTTGATGAGGGTGAGGATGTCCACGGTTAAATTATAATTCAAGGCAGTGGCGGATTTCCAGGTTATACTCGGCTGATGGAAGGGCCGTCTGCCCTCGGAGCCTAAATAAGGGCTGGAACCGGATAAGCCTGGGGCCAGGCGTCTATCTCTGGATAACGAAAAAGGGGTCAGGCCGGGCAGTTGTCAGGCGATGGTTTTCCTTCCGAACCACGCCCATATGAGCAGGGTGGAGATCAGGTAAAATGCCGCTCCGGCGAGTATTGGAACCGTAAACCCCCACCTCTCCAGGAGATAACCAGCCGCGATGTTTGAGATGGAGAAACACCCCATCCAGAAGAGGGACATGAGCGCGGTCGCAGTCCCTCCGAACTCCGGCCTCACGGATTCAACCGCGTAGTTGCTCATCATGGGCTGGGCCATGTTCATGAGGCCGCCCCTTATCCAGAAGGAGACCGAGGAAATAACGAGGTTCCAGGAAAAAGCGAGAGCCGCGTTGAAAGGAAGCGATAGGGCCTGGGTCGCTATCACGACCCTTATCTTCCCAAACCTGGAAACCAAATATGGCGCCAGCATGGCGGAAAAGAAAAGGCTGGCGCTGTGAACCCCATAAAGGATGCCTATGGTTCCGGCCGAAAGCTCAAATCTGTCCTTAAAATACAGGTTCATGAAGGGGACGAAGAGCCCAGCACCCAGACCAATAAATCCCTGGGTTATTCCCAGCTTAACGAGGCTTTGCCAACAATCCTTGAAACCCAAAAGAAACCCAGCGCCGCTTCTCTTCTCGGTTATCCTACGGGGCCTGAGGAAAAACCCAAGCGATATAGCCAGAACATAGAACGCGAGCGCAAAGCCAAATGTCCACCTGTATCCTGCCGAGGCGAGCCAACCGCCAGCGAGGTTCCCAAGGAGACCCCCCAAGGTTGAGGTTGACCACTGCGCTGAGAAGAGGAAGGGCCCTGGACCGTGCCCAACAAGCCTCAACATAAAAGGGGAAAGGGAGGCTGAGGAGAGGGCGGATGAGAGGCCCGTGAGCGCGGCTGATCCTATTATGGCAACAGGAGAGCGAAAGAGAAAGAGGAGCAGGATACCAAGAGCGGCCCCCACGAGTGAGGCGAACAGCATGTAAAACGGCCTTATCCTGAATGAGAGATAGGCCGAAGGAAGGGTGAACCCCGCGCCCGTGCCCATAGCGGTGAACTGAGCGAGCCCTATTCCGGTATCAGTCCAACCAAGCTCTCTGAGATAAAGGTTGAATATGAGGTGAGCCGCAACGCCTCCTACCGAGGATGTGAACATCACGAAAAGGAATATCCATCCGCGTCTACCTATCCTTCTTGAGTTTTCCCGGTAGATTCTCAGGAAATCCTTTAGCGTATGAGAAATTATAAAGCTAAGGGCGTGAACGAACTACGGAAGTCAAAGAGGGGTAAGCATTATAATTTGCCAGTGAACAAGAGGTTTCTGCCATGAAAAGATGGGTTTTCGTTTCAACTTTTTGGACCGTTGGGTTCCTTCTCGCTAACGATACCGCTGTCTGGGAGTATCCGGACGGCTCAGGGGTCATCCCGATGTCTGAGGACGGCATCCAGATGGTCGCTGAGACCGTAATGGTAAGGGTGAAGAAGGACACCCGGGTGGAGGTTGAGGCCCGGTTCACCTTCAAGAACCACTCGGACAAGAGCCTAAAGGTCACTATGGGCTTCCCGTTCTATGAAAACTGGGGAGAGATGTGGGAACCCGGCTTCAACGAGATCCCAAACGCCAAGGATAGCATCAGGTTCGTCTCACTCGTTGATGGGAAAAAGGTGCAAGTGAAGGTAATGCCCGACCTCACGGAAAGCAAAAACATCCCCATATGGAACAAGAGGTTCTTCTTCGTCTGGGATGTGGATTTCGCTCCGGGTCAGACCAGAAGGCTCATCACGAGATACCAGACCGATTGGGACAAGTGGTATAATGTTGACGCCATGTTCGGCTACACATTCACTTACATAACGACAACAGGAGCTGCTTGGGCGGGGCGCATAGAGGATGCCGTCATATCCATAGAGATACCGAAGAAACTGCCGAAACCAAGATGGGGAGAAGGCTCAATTGTCTATTGGAGATTGACCCCGCCTGAGGCCTCGCTGAACCCTGAGAGTACGAGGGTGGTATGGCACTTCACCAACTGGGAGCCGGAGGAAGACATAAGCATAGCCGTTCTCGGCCAGGAATACAATATATATCATGAGGCCCTCATAGTTGAAGAGGTTTGCTCCCTCGTGGTTGAGGGTAGGCCCTTGACAGAGGATGAGATAAGAAACCTTTTTATACCCTATGGCTTTCCCAAGAGAGGTGTGATCAGGGTCCTAATAAACACCCTATACGCTAAGGCCGGCCACAGGTTCAAAGAAAAGGAATGGGATGAGCTTTTCAGGCAGTTTGACTGGTATAAGCCCAAGAAAGCCCTTAAATTCAAAGACCTTCCGGAAAGCTACCAAAAGACCATAGAGGCCGCGAAAAGGGTTGACGAGGAGCAAAAGGCCCTTGAGGAAAGGGTGAGGGGTGGGCCATACGGGGAGTTCATGAGCGAGTTCGCGGTCGTGTTCTTTTATCCCTACTACTGGGACTTCTCTGAAACGAAAATAGAACACATGCTCCCCCCAGAGAAGGAGAAGCAGAGGGCCTGGCTCAGGCTCGCCCGGAACGCTTTCTACGCCAGAGCTGGCTACAAGTTTGAGGACAAGGAACTGGCTGAGTTCTTCTCCGTTATGCCCTGGTATAACCCGAATGCTGAATTTGAGGGCTTCGGAATGGGGGAGGCTGAGGCGGTTCTGAGCATACTGAGATACGAGGAAAAACTGGGTTTCAGGTGAACCTCATCTAAACAGGCGCTTTGGCTTTTAAATTTCCATAGAGTCGCCTCTAGATGGCCAGAGAAGCCAAAGGCAGAAAGAGGAAGGGAAGGAACCCCTTGTGGATCTACCTCATCATATCCGTTCTTTCTATCGCGCTCTCATTTAGCCTATTCTGCTCTGTGGCTTTCTTAACGGAAGGAATCGGGATAACGAGCATTTTTGGAAGATACGGCGAGCCAGGGAACTACGGCCAAGGGTTGTTCTTCTTCTGCTTGGGTCCCCTGGTTCTGGGGACGCTCATGAGCACAGTAGCCGTTTTGCTGGCCAAAAGGCACAGGGATAAGATCGCGCCTGCTGACGAATACATTGACGCGGGCATCTCATCCTTAATGGAGAAGGATGATACCAAAGGGATAATACCTGAGTCGGGGGATAAGGCTGGAGGAAAGACCTTGAGCGAATAGGGCCGCCTGTGCGGTGGCAATTGGCATTGTTGAGTCGGCACGCGGGGGGCCGTTAAAATTTCTATTCTCATGGAAGAAATCCTAAGAACAGTCAGGGACAGGAAAATAGAGGTTATCCGTTTCTGGTTCACGGATGTCCTCGGTAGGCTCAAGGGCTTCAACATAGCCGCCTCAGAGCTGGAGAGAGGGCTTTCTGAGGGGATAATGTTTGACGGGTCATCCGTTGAGGGGTTCGTCCGGATAGAGGAATCGGACCTGGTCGCATTTCCGGATCCAGCGACATTCAAGACCCTGCCAGAGGGAATCGGGAACGCTCCAACCGCGATACTCATCTGCGACATAAGGTATCCTGACGGCAGGGCTTTTGAATCCGACCCCCGCGGCGTCCTCAAGAGGAACCTAAAGAGGGCAAGGGCATTGGGCTACGAGTATTATGTCGGGCCAGAATTGGAATTTTTCTACTTTCCCGGGGAGAAGGACCCGACCCCCTTGGATAGGGGCGGGTATTTTGACATCCTCCCCCTGAACGAGGCCTCAGCGGCCAGAAAGGATGCTGTTCTCGCTTTGATGGAGATGGGTTTCAGGGTTGAAGCGAGCCACCACGAGGTCGCTTACTCCCAGCACGAGATTGACTTCAGGTATTCGGATGCCCTGACGATGGCCGACCTATTACAGATAGCGAAAGTAATAGTTAAGGAGAAAGCAAGGGCTCACGGGTTATTCGCTTCTTTCATGCCGAAGCCGGTCTTCGGCATAAATGGCTCCGGGCTACATGTCCACCAGAGCCTGTTTGCTGGGGATAAAAACGCCTTCTATTCGGACTCAGATCCCTATAACCTTTCGGATGTGGCAAAGGGCTTTATCGCTGGTCTACTCAAGCACGCTAGGGAGATAACTGCCGTCACGAACCAGTGGGTCAACTCATACAAGCGCTTAGTCGTGGGATACGAGGCACCTGTCTACATATGCTGGGGGAGGAAGAACCGCTCGGCCCTGGTTCGGGTTCCCGCGTTCAAGGAGGGAAGGTCATCCTCGTGCAGGGCTGAATACAGAGCGCCTGACCCCGCGTGCAACCCCTACCTTGCCTTCTCCGTAATGCTCTCTGCCGGCCTCGCTGGGATAATAAACGGATACCCCTTGCCTGACCCCGTTGAAAGGGACATCTACAGTCTCCCCGAGGAGGCTAAAAAGGAATACGGCATAGATTCTCTTCCCGATAGCCTCTATTCCGCGATTGAGGCGATGGAGATGAGCGATGTCGTGAAGGAGGCGCTCGGTCCGGAGCTTTTCGCGAAGTACCTGGCCAACAAGCGCGAGGAATGGGAGCGCTATAGGATCCAAGTCACGGACTACGAGATAAGGGAGTATCTGCCGAATTTGTGAGAGCGCGGCTTGTTGCTCGGTTTTGACCCCGGCCTTTATACTATAACGGCTAGGATGATAAATGCTATCATATGGGCAGGGTTGGGATTTCTCCTCGGATCGATCCCTTTTTCTGTTATACTTGGAAGATTGTTTCTCTCAAAGGATATTCGGGATTATGGGGACAGGAATCCTGGCGCGGCCAATATCTGGCGCGCGGGTGGGGGCACTGCCTTGGGTCTTCTGGCGGTTCTCCTTGACCTTTCAAAGGGCTTCGCGCCTGTTTTCCTTGCCCGTTTCTGGATCGGGGTATCAGGGGTCGCTCTGGTTCTGGTTGCCCTCGCGCCGGTCCTGGGGCACGCTTTCTCGCCATTCCTGTGCTTTAAGGGGGGAAAGGCAATAGCGAGCACATTCGGTATCTGGGGAGGATTCGCCCTTCTTGAAGGCCCCCTGGCCCTCGGCGTTTCCATGGGCTTAATACACTTTTGGCAGAAGAACAACGCCTGGACTGTTATCATCGGGTTTCTGGTTTTCCTCGCTTATCTGCTTTTGAGACATTCTGACCCGTTTACCCTCACCATATGGGCTGGAAACATGGCAGTGGTAACCTGGAAACATCTGCCCGAGCTCAGGGAACCACTGCGGGTGAGGCCTGTTATAATCAAAGCCATGAGACGGATGTTCGGAGGACACCATGGCTAAAAGGAGGCGCTCCTGATGCCTTTCTGGTGGCACCCGGAGACCATCATCGTCCTGTTTCTGGCCGCTCTGCTTTTCATCGCCTTGACCAATATGTGGTCCTTGAGAAGGCTCTCATCGTATCCCGAACCCTCCCGGTTCCCGAGGGTATCCATACTCGTTCCTGCCAGAAACGAGGAAAGGAACATATCTCAGTGCGTTCACTCACTGCTGGCTCAGGACTACCCTGATTACGAAGTCATCGTGCTGGATGATGAATCCACGGACGGGACTTGGGATATTCTACAAAGCCTTTCCCGGGGAGACAAGAGGCTAAAGATCATCAAAGGAGAACAGCTGCCAGAGGGATGGATAGGGAAGCATTGGGCATGTCACCAGCTGGCAAAGGCGGCTGAGGGGGAGCTTATCCTTTTCACGGACGCGGACACGAGGCACCATCCTTATACTCTTAGGGACGCTGTTGGTGCAATGCTGGAAGAGGAAGCGGATCTCATCACAGCCCTCCCGAGAGAGGAGGTCAGGACATGGGGAGAGAAGATGATCGTGCCCATCATTTCCTGGGCTGTCTTCTCCATGCTTCCGGTAGGGCTTTGCCACGCTCTAAAGGCGCCGATCCTTTCCCTGACAATAGGGCAGTTCATGCTCTTCAGGAGGAGAGCCTATGAGAAAATAGGGGGGCATCAGGCCATCAGGGCCCATGCTGTGGATGATGTGGCCCTCGGAAGACGGATCAAGGCGGCTGGCATGAGGTGGCGACTGGTTGACGGGGCCGGGAGGGTTTCCTGCAGGATGTATTGGGGCTTCTTGGAAGCATACGAGGGCTTCACGAAGAACATATTCGCGGCTTTTGATTACGCAATCATCCCGTTTTTCCTCACATACCTTTGGTTTGCTATTGTTTTCTGGCTCCCTATCATCCATCTCATAGGAGGCGCTCTAGGATTTTTCACGGCCAGCTCCTCCACTGGGCTCGCTTTCCTCGCGGTCGTTCTCTCCATCATGCTCTGGGGGGTATCCCACTGGCGCTCAGGAATACCGGTCTACTTTGCCATTCTTTACCCTGCTATTATAGCCCTGATATTCTGGATATCGGTGCGCTCCATAATCTTCGCCATAAAAGGCAAAGCAACCTGGAAGGGCAGAACCTTGGTCAAATACAGGGTCAGGTGGTGGTGAAGGCCTGGTTATCTGCGATATAATTTGGCGTGATCAGCGTTGCGCCTTCCATACTCGCGGCCGACCTCTCGCGGGTAGCCGAAGAGCTTCGGACCTGCAAGGAATCCGGCGCTGACTTCATTCACCTTGATGTGATGGATGGGCACTTCGTTCCCAACATAACATTCGGCCCAGCATTCTGTTCAGCAGTAGCGAGGTCCACCGAGCTGCCGGTAGAGGCTCACCTGATGATCACCCATCCTGCCTGTTTTGTTTCCGCGTTCGCTGAAGCAGGGGCCAGCTGGATCAACTTTCACATTGAATCCCAGGGGGTTGAGGAAGCGCTTTTTCTCGCTGAATCAAGAGGGCTAAAAACGGGTCTCGTTCTCAAGCCAAAGACCCCCATAGACGCTATAGAGAGACACCTTGAGGCAGTGGATATGGTAATGGTGATGACGGTTGAGCCGGGTTTTGCTGGTCAGGAATTCATTCCGGAGATGCTCCCCAAGATAGAGGCCTTAAGGGATCTGAGGGAAAAAGAGGGCCTTGATTTTGTGATCGCTGTTGATGGTGGCATAAACCTCAATACCGGTCCCCTTTGCGCGGCCGCGGGCGCGGAGTTCCTCGCGGTTGGCTCAGCCTTTTTCAGGGCCAAGGACAAAAGGGAGTTCGTCAGAAAATTGAAGGGAGGACAATAATCCCCCTATCCAGAACCCAGCGCTAACAAGTATCTTCCAAGCGAGGCCTTCGGATCAGGGCTGTTGGTTATAGGCCTTCCTACAACAATATAATCAGCAACATCCCTTATCTCCTCAGGGGTTGCGACCCGGGCCTGATCCCCGGTCTCCTCTCCAGCCAGCCTTATGCCCGGAATGACGGTGCCCAACCCCGGGAACTCTTGCTTTATTTCCCTCGCCTCAAGCCCCGAACACACTATTCCCCAAGCCCCTGCCTCTCTAGCCCAGCTTGCCAGCTCCCTCACAGCCGCATCGGACTTCATTCCCAAGCGAGAGAGCTGAGCGTGACTCACGCTCGTGAGAACAGTCACCACGATGAGCTTTGTCCTTCCGCCAACAGCCCTCTGAGCCTCAGCTATCATATCAGGCCCTCCCCACCCGTGAACTGTAAGCAATTCAACACCGAGCTCAGCCGCGACACCAGCGCTTTCCGCCACTACCGAGGGTATATCGCACAGCTTCAGGTCAAGGAAAACTCTCGCTCCCTTGTCCTTCAGGCGTTTGACCGAATCGGGCCCGTGTCTCACGAACAGGGGGAGCCCTATCTTGAAGAGGTCGTGAAGGGGCAAAAGCTCGTCAACCCATCCGAGGGCTTTTCTCATATCCGATGTGTTTAAAGCTATTACCAACTCTGGAACAGGCTTGTTGCTCATGTTATTTGAGATTTTAATCCTGCGACGGGTAGAGGATCAAATGAGTTCGCAACAAGGGGCAATGATCCCGTATAATTTAAGCGTGGAAAGCCCATTTATCCTTGTATCAGAAGCCTCTTACAGGTTTGGGCTCATTGAACCCCATGACAGGATTATAGTGGGTTTTTCCGGGGGCCCGGATTCCGTGTTCCTGGTTCACGCGCTACGAGACCTTTTCCCGGAAACCGAGCTTCACCTCGCGCACCTGGATCATGGTCTCAGGGAGGGATCCTCCGAGGATGCTGAGTTCTGCAGGAATTTCGCGGGGGCTCTTGGATTGAAGATCACAGTTGAAAAGGCTGATGTTAAAACCCTCGCAAAGGACCTGGGGCTCGGGCTTGAGGAGGCGGGAAGGCTAGCGCGCTACGACCTGTTCCGAAAACTAAAGAGCAGGATTGGCTTCAATAAGATAGCCACGGGCCACACCCTCTCGGATTGGCTCGAAACATACCTGATGAACCTCTTCCGCGGTGCTGGTCTCAGGGGGATGAAGGGACTTTCACCAAAGGATGGGGATATAATAAGGCCTCTTATACTTGTGGAAAAGGATGCCATACTGGAATACCTCCGTGCAAAGGGGATACCGTTTCGCGAGGATGAGACAAACCTTGACACTAGGTTCAGGAGGAACTGGATAAGACACGAGCTTCTGCCCATAGTAAAGGAGAGGCTTCCTTGGGCCCCCGATGCCCTGAGAAGGCACATGATAGCGCTAAATGAGGCATGGGATCATGTTAGGACCGAGGCGATTTTCCTCGCGGAGAGGACACGGAGGCCTTCCCCAAGGGGTCAATACATCTTTAACCGGGACGCTCTCTTGGATTATAATTCTTTTCTCTTCAAGATGATGGTCCTGGAGATCGTCCCTGGATTGACAGCGGCCCACCTAAATGAAGTGGTTGCTATACTTGAGAAAGGCGGCGAAGTTCACCTCCCCGGCGGGTGGAAGGCTCAGGCCTCCGAAGGGGATATCAGGTTCTTCAAGGATGACCCTGCGGCCTGGCGCGGGGAGATCCTCGTTGAGCGCGATGGGTTTTATCCTGTCCCGGAGCTGAACCTTGAGCTTGAGGTTATAAGGGGGAAAGCAGGGGATGGCCCCTTTTCCGAGACCTTCCCGGAGGCTCTCCTGCCTTTCGTCTTCAGGACCAGGAGGCCGGGGGACAGGTGGGGGAAAAAGCCCTTGAAGGATAAGATGATAGGCCTCAGAATACCTTCTTGGAGAAGGGATAGGATCCCATTGGTAGCCAAAGGGAACCAGGTCCTCTGGATACCAGGTTTCGCCAAGTGGAGGATGAGGGGCAGGGAGGAATTGACCCTGAGGATAAGGAGACTTTCTGATGAGTTCTGGGTTTATGATTTCTGATGAAGAGATAGCAAAGAGGGTTTCAGAGATAGCATCTGAGATAGAAAGGGATTACAAGGATAAGAATCCCGTTCTCGTCGGGGTCCTGAACGGCGCTTTCATTTTCATAGCAGACCTTTGCAGGGCCTTAAACATGGATGTTGAGATAGATTTCATCGGCGTTTCTTCCTATGGGGATTCTGACAGGCCTGGTGTCCTGAGGCTCACAAAGGACCTCTCGGTTTCAATAGAGGGCAGGGATGTCATAGTGGTTGAGGACATCGTGGACACGGGCAGAACCCTCTTCCGCATAATTGAATACCTGAAAAGCAAAAAGCCAAAAAGCCTTTCTGTCTGCGCTTTCCTGGATAAAGCGGAGCGAAGGGAGGTCCCGGTAAAGGTGGATTATGTTGGATTCGTGGTTCCCAATGAATTCCTCGTCGGATACGGGCTTGATTATGCTGGTTATGGCAGGCACCTTCCATATGTGAAATCAGTGGATACAAAAGGAGGATAAGTTGGACGGAGAGAAGCCGAAAACCGGAGGCATCCTGAGGACAATAATGATATGGGCAGTTATCATCGGGGGTGCGCTCCTGATTTTCAACATAATAAAGGGAATGAGGACAGGCGCTAAGAGCATATCAATGGACGAGTTCATGTCCCAGGTTGAGGCTGGCAATGTCAAAGAGGTTACCTTCACGGAGAGGAACATAGAGGGGGTTTTCGTCAAACCAACAGTAATAGGTGATAGCGCGACCCAAGAGGCAGTTGAGAGATTCAAGCTCAACCTCCCTTTTGATGACCCGGAACTCGCTAAATACCTCGTCTCAAAGAATGTCCATGTCAAATCCAGAGGAAGGCAGATATGGCTTGAGCTGCTGCTCTCGTCGGTTCCATGGATAGCCCTTCTCCTTTTGTTCTGGTTCATGTTCTTCAGGAGGGTTGGCGGTGAGGAATCCAAGGCCTTGGAGTTCGGGCGCTCCAGGGCAAAGATATATATTGACAAGAAGCCCTCCGTGACCTTTCAGGATGTCGCGGACGCGGCCGAGGCAAAGGAGGACCTCTCCGAGGTCATAGAGTTCCTGAAGAGGCCGGAGAAGTTCAAGAAGATGGGCGCTCGGATACCAAAAGGGGTTCTATTGGTTGGACCTCCCGGAACAGGAAAAACCCTTTTGGCAAAAGCAATAGCGGGCGAGGCTGATGTGCCATTTCTTTCTATATCTGGTTCCGAATTCGTCGAGTTATTCGTTGGGGTTGGCGCGGCGAGGGTTCGCGACCTGTTCAACCAGGCAAAACGCCTCGCTCCGTGTATAGTCTTCATTGATGAGATAGATGCGGTTGGGAGGACGCGCGGCGCTGGCCTGGGCGGCGGCCACGACGAAAGGGAGCAAACCCTAAACCAGCTCCTCGTTGAGATGGACGGGTTTGATACATCACAGGGAGTTGTTATAATGGCCGCAACCAATAGGCCAGACATACTGGATACGGCCCTTTTGAGGCCGGGGAGGTTTGACAGACAGGTTGTCCTTGATAGGCCGGATGTGAGGGGAAGGGAGGAGATACTCCGACTTCACGCCAGGAAGATTCCCCTCTCGGATGATGTGGACTTCACTGACCTCGCGAGGAGCACACCTGGTTTCACTGGGGCGGATCTCGCAAACATGGTCAACGAAGCCGCTTTGCTGGCCGCGAGAGCAGGCAGGGATCGCGTCACGACCCAGGACTTTGAGGAAGCAAGGGACAAGGTCATGGTGGGAGCCGCAAAACGCTCAATTGTCCTCTCGCCCCAGGAAAAGGAGCACATCGCCTTTCACGAAGCTGGTCACGCGATCGTCTCCATGCTGACCCCTGGTTCTGATCCCATTCACAAGGTCTCGGTGATTCCCCGCGGGCTCGCTCTCGGGGTAACGATGCAGGTTCCGGAGGAGGATAGGCACCTTTATCCGAAGAGCTACCTCCAGGCAAAGCTGGCATACATGCTTGGAGGCCGAGCGGCTGAATTGGTGGTATACGGTGAGGCATCAACCGGAGCCGCGGATGACCTCGCGCAGGCTACAGAGCTGGCCAGGAAGATGGTCGCGCAGTGGGGGATGAGCGATCGGCTTGGTCCTGTAGCCCTGGAGAGCCTTGAGGAGGGGGTTTTTCTCGGCAAGGAGCTCGTGTCCCGCAGGGCATACTCCGAGAAGAGCGCGGAAATAGTTGACGAAGAGATAGAGAGGATCGTCTCGGAGGCGGAGGAATACGCGTTTGATCTCCTGAAAAAGCACCGCGAGCTCCTGGAGGAGGTTGCCAATACCCTCATGGAACGAGAGACAATAACGGGTGAAGAGCTCGCGGAGATAATGAAGGGGTTTGGGATAAACCCTGGGAGCTGAAAATATGGGAAGGTTTGAACCCTATGAAGAGATTGAGAAGGTCCTTCGGGAGGCCATCCGTGAGAATCCGGATGACCCTTCTGCTCACGACGCCCTTGGAGTGTTTCTAGCGGAATCCGGGAGGCTATGGGAGGCAGAGGCGGAGTTCCGAAAGGCCTTGAGCCTTGATCCTAATAACCCTCAATATCACTACAATCTGGGGAAGCTCTTGAAGGAGCGCAAGAAATACAAGGATTCTGAGAGGGAATACCGCGAGGCCATAAGACTGGATCCGGATTACGCTGACGCTCACTTCAATCTCGCGAACCTCCTTTTGGAATTGGGAAGATACACGGAAGCCGAAAGAGAGTATCGGGAGGTCATCCGCATAGACCCGTATGACCCTGAACCTCATGTCACCCTGGGCCAGTTGTTCTCTTTGTTGGGAAGACACCGTGAAGCGTGCGAGGAGCTCCGTATAGCCAAGAGGATTTACAAAAAGTGTGGAATACACAAGGGCGTGAAGCTGATAACCGAGATAATGACATATCTGGGATACGATTAGAAGACTATGCTCGCGTAGACCGAGAGCCTCCTGTCCCTCAAACCAGCCTCATCCCCTCGCAGAAATCCCGAAAAGGTGAGCGAACCCCCCTCTCCCATCTTTACGGAAGCAGAGAGGATATATGAGAGACCAGGAGGATAGACAGCGAAGACCTGACTCAGCTGAGCATCCCTTTCTCCCCACCTGTAAAAGAGCTGAGGGTTTATGTTAAAGAAGAACCTGCCGAGCCTCTCTGTCCACTGAGGGGAGAAGCCCAGCTCCCATAACCAGGCTGTTACCCCAGGATTATAGATGGGTTCGGATGCCCTCATGCGCCCAAAAGAACCCCTGAGGTCAAGCCCAACCATGATCGCTCTTCTGTAATAGATAAGGCCCCTCACAACCTCTCTCTCAATTCCTGCGCCTAGGATGCTGTTCTCATATGCCCCCTCAAAGCCTGGCTCGTGGGCCCGGAAACGGATGCCCGTCTTGCCCCCTGCCCAAGACATGGCTCTCACAACATATCCCTGGGCGTCGGAGAACCTTGACCCATAGAGCTCAGCGAATGGCCTGAGCCCTTTACCGGTCCTTGAGATGAGGAGGTTGCCCGAATAATCCGAGTAGTAAATCTCGGCTTCGGAAAGCCTCTCGGCCCCGGAAACCGACAGGGAAACGCTTGTCCCCATTAAGAGCCCCCAGGCTCCGATCTCGGCTCCGCGCTCTGTCGCTGGGGCTGTTGCCTCAAGGTAGATTATTTGCCTGATGTAAGGCCCACCAGGATAAGGGTAAAAACTGCCGGATGAGGAATCATACTCCCATTCCCCCTGGCCAGGCCCCACATAAACGAACCTCTCCTGGGTCTGGTGCCTGGCTGACCTGGAGAGCCTTCCCCTGGCCCAAAATCCCCTTGTTTCGGCAGATAGGTTAAGACCGCCAGAGAGGTGATGTTCCGTAAAAACGGAATCGCCGGACCAACTCCTCAGGATGTAGCTCCCGTCCCAGTTCTGACCCGCCAGGCCCAACCAGAGGGTTTTCTCCTGCCGCCTGTAATCAAGCCGCCATAGTCCGCTCGTGCTCCAGAGAACCCCTCTCGTCTCCGAACTGACAGAGGCATCCGCACGCCAGACATTAAGGGTGTCCCCGGTTTCCCTGCCGAGGCCTAGGCTGGCTGAGCGCTTGTCCCTTGAACCAGAAACCCTGGCCTCCGAGAGGGCCATCCAAGAAGCAGTGCTCATGGTCACGAGGCTGTGGGAGATGCTAAACGCTCCCGCGCGGAATTTACCACCGCGCCGGAAAGAGCTTATCCCAGCCATCTTCAGGATCCCCGCCTCCGGTCTGAGGGTAATCCAATCCAGGGGTCTCAGCTCAAGCCAACCCCATCCGCCCCGCTTCTCCATCCCCTCTCCATCAGAAACCCCCCATATCCTATCCTCGCTTCCGGAGAGCCCCGAGAAAGGATAAGAGAAGGAGGAGTCCCGCCATTCGCCAGCAAGCCCTGCTGATAGGCCTTGCCCCCAGAAAGAGGCCTCCAGACCGAGATCCGCGCCGCGGTTGTCCTCGTCCCCTACGGAAGAGAACCTGTTCCTGTCGTGGTCAGAAACCCTTGCAAAACCGAGAAAGGAAAACCCCTCGTTCTGCTTTCTGAATTCAAGGCCCGCGTATGCCTTTCTGGCTGGTGGCGAGAGCCTCAGAAGGGGAGAATAATCCCCAAAACCAGAACCAACAAACCTGTATCCGCCGAGGAGGTTATCGTAAATGTAATCCCCCAAGCCCTGGCCCATGTAGCTGAAGGAAACATCCCAGTCCCCCTTTCCAGGCCCAACATAGATATAGATGCTGTCCTGTTTGGTGTAGCTTCCCTTGCCCGGGCCAACATGCCTCGCTCCAGAAACCCAGGCCCAGGATGTATCTCCGAGGGAATCAAGCCCCTCTGAGAACGCCATCTCGTCCCAAGTTCCGAAGCCCTCAAACCTCCACGACCCCGCTGTCAAAGAGCCGGCTCCGAAATAAGAGCTCTTGCCCGACTCGGAGACCTGGAACTCGCAGAGGATACGGTCCTCTGCCCTTATGGGCCTTCTGGCTGTAAAAACGAGCGTCCCTGTGAAAACATCAAGGATGTAGTCAGCATCCGGACCAGGCTTAAGCAGCTCACCGTTCAGGTATATCCTCTCAGAGTTTGGGGTGATGAGCTGGCCTGGCTCCGTAAGCTGATAGGGTCCCTGATATGCATCCGAACCAGAGAAGGTTCTTATCGTGAAATTGCCGCGCTGGTATCCGCAGAATGCCTCGGATGAGCCTGCGACCCCGGAAACTCCGAGGAACTTGAGGCTCCCATAGCTTCCGCCCATGAGGAGCTCCTTCCTGAGGTTTCCCAGGGTCATCGCGTATAGGCCGCCTGATGCCGTGAGGTAAGCCTTGTCTATCTCCTCCAGCTCGCCAGTGAACTCGGAGCCGGAAAACCCTGTCTCCTCCATGTAGCCATCAAGTTCCACTCCTCCTGTCCTGCCTGAGACCGAGAGCCTCGTCACATCATCCAGAAACGGCCCGGCCCCGGAGAATGTTATTCCTATGGTTTTCTCCCCACTAAAGGCCAGGCCGCCCCCTCCGGTATCTCGTTCCAAAACCCTGATGCTCTCGGGCTTGGCCTCAATAAGGGGGAAGAGGACACGGGGCCTCGTCCAATCATACGGAAGTGGCTCGTAGATAACCAGAGCCGTATCCCCCGGGTTCATGCTAACCCAGATGGTATCCCCTGATCGCCCAAAGGGGCTTTCCGGTTCAATCCTTATGCTATCCTTGAAGTGGGGCCTGAGGTGCGCTATGGTGTCTGGCCAGACAAGCCTCAGGGTATCCAGAGCGATCAACAGAATGAGCACCCGTAAATTATAAGCCAAACAACAATCGGTTAGCCCAGGGCCCCTGAGGGGTTAGCCCAGGGCCCCTGAGGGGTTAGCCCAGGGCCCCTGTGCCCTGGGGAATCATCGGGGCGCGGTGGCCATAAGAATATCGGTTAGCCCAGGGCCCCTGTGCCCTGGGAGAATCATCGGGGCGCGGTGGCCATAAGAATATCGGTTAGCCCAGGGCCCCTGTGCCCTGGGGAATCATCGGGGCGCGGTGGCCATAAGAATATCGGTTAGCCCAAGGCCCCTGTGCCCTGGGAGAATCATCGGGGCGCGGTGGCCATAAGAATATCGGTTAGCCCAGGGCCCTGTGCCCTGGGAAAATCATCGGGGCGCGGTGGCCCCGAGCTAACCTGAGAATACCTGGAATAGTGCCAAAATGGAATACCACTTACCTTCAGGCTTATAATTTCGCGGTGGCAAAAAAGCTGCCCAAATTCAATGAGGATTCCTATGCGCACTTCGTTACTACTAAAACCTTTAATCTGATCCCATTTTTCAGGGATGATGCGTGTTGCGAGATATTCGTGGAGGATCTGAAGTTTTACGAACGAAGACTTGGGTTTGAAACAATAGCCTGGGTTCTCATGCCGGATCACATGCACGCAATATTCTGGTGGGACAAAGAAATAAATCCTCTTCTTGAGATATCAACCATTATGCACAGGATAAAGAGTCATACTGCAGCCAAAATATCAGAGCACATAACCGGTGGCCCCCGAAGAATAAGGGTATGGCAAAGAGGGACATATGATTTCCCAATGTTCAATCAGAGGAAGATAAAGGAGAAGATAAATTACATCCACATGAATCCGGTAAGGGCGGGATTGGTTCTTGATCCCTCGGAATACAGGTGGTCAAGTTATCATGAATTCCTTGATTATGGGTCGGGGTGCGATGGCCATAAGAACATCGGTTAGCCCAGGGCCCCTGTGCCCTGGGGAATCATCGGGGCGCGGTGGCCATAAGAATATCGGTTAGCCCAGGGCCCCTGTGCCCTGGGGGATTTTCGGGGCGCGGTGGCCATAAGAATATCGGTTAGCCCAGGGCCCCTGTGCCCTGGGAAAATCATCGGGGCGCGGTGGCCCCGAGCTAACCTGAGATACAAACACAGGCCCCGGCGCCTAGGACACCGGGGCCATTAAACAGACCTCAGACGGAGTTTCTATCTCACCATGAGCAGTTTCTCAACCTTCTTGTAGTCTCCCGCCTCGTATCTCAGGATGTAGAGTCCCTGCGCGACAGGGGTTCCCGTTTCGGATTCGCCTGTCCAGATAACGGTGTAATTGCCAGGACCAGGTTTTCCTCTCGCGAGGTTCTTCACCAGGCGCCCTGACAGGTCATACACAGCCAGGGACACATCTCGCTCATCCGCAACCCCATACTGTATGGTAACCCTTCCCTTTGAGGGATTCGGCGAAGGCGGCCCCAGGAATGTGATGAACCTCTGGGAGCCGGCTCCGGGCTCCTCCTCTACGCCCTCGTAGAGGGGCCGGAGGAAGGGCCACCAGAACCCAAAGTATCCCGCGTAGCTCCCCGCGCCAGCGTAGCTTATCTGGTTGCAGGGTTCGCCGACCGTGACCCCGAGGTAGTAGTTGTTAGGGTTCGGGGAGGGCTGAAGCCCGAATATGGAGTCGGATGAGCCTCCATTTCCTATTATCACCCAGAAGTCAATGGAGTCCGCGGCGAGGGGCACAAATGGCTCGTAGCTCGGCTGGCTCACGAGCTTCGTGGGCCCCTGCACAGGGGACAAGCCAAAGCTCAGGGCTAGGATCAAAAGGGGGCCGGACATGGTTATTTCACCTCTTCTTCGCTAATGAGCTCCTTGGCATCAACAGGCGTGCGCTTGTGGGTGGTTTTGATGGTCTTCACCTCGCTAGAGGAAGTGATCACCTGGACAGACTTGGAGCGAGTATCAGACCTGGAGTCGATCATACTGGCAGCTGCTGGGATAGCTACACTGAGAGACCTCTCGAATTTTTCCCGAGTCGCGGTCAGCTCTTCATAATCCACATGATTCTCATAACCCTTGCGCCTACCTACAACCTGGTAATTGAAAGTGGCGTTGGGATCCCCAGCTCCACACTTGACTGTGAAACCGTATTTGTTTGCCTCTACCACATAGATACCACTCCAGGAACCCACAGGAGTAACAATTACTTTGACAGGGATCTCGTCGGAGATCGTTTGAGGATACGGATATTCCAAAGTCACATGCGCTTCGCCATTGTTGAGCTTCGCGGTTCCATAATAAGTATATTCGGTATATGGAGACTCGTTAGCATACATCTCAACCCAGGTTCCATCGTCCAGCTTGATAACATTAGCTTTCGCTCCTCCCACGGAAAAGTCTCCAGACACATAGACATCTCCGTAGAAATACCCAGCATACGCGGCGGAGCTTCCTCCGTTATTATATCCCAAAACCCCTATTCCGGCGTTGTTACCAGTGGCAGCACCTTCAACCCCTATTTCCATACTGCTAGACCATATTAAACCTCCACCTCTGGTAACTCCAAGTATAGCTATAGCATATCCTCCGTCGTTACAGATTGACTGAAGTGTTGGAACTGCACCTATAGCAGTGTTACTAGGTCTTCCTGGCGCATCAAAATATCCGGCCCAGTTGCCCATGGTTCCGGTATAACCTTCTACACTTGCCCCCAAGGCATCAGTTCCAGAAAAGGTTGTGCCATAAACACCAGCGCTTCCATTGTTGATTCCGTAGCCAACTACCCCAAGCACAGTTCCGTTACCAACAACACCAGCACCGCTACTCGGATAATATATACTCCCGAGGTTGTTGCCTATGCCGTTTATGCCCATACCCGCGGAATTAGTCGCAAATCCCTCTATTGCGGCCCAGGCGTTTGTTCCAGGGGATTGGCCATAGACCCCGTTTGAGCTCGCGTTCGCGCCTACACCCCAGACGCCCATGCCACCAGCAAGGGTCGCGTAGCCGAAGGTTCCGACCGTGTCACCGGTTCCGGCAACACCACAGCCAGCGCTGGGGACTGTCGGAATAAGGTTGTTACCAGCTCCAACTACGCCTATCCCGGAGGCCGCGTTCAGCGAGGTGCCACGGACGCCTGCGCCATTGGTAGCAGTGGTATTGCTGAAGCCCGCAACACCATAGTTTGTCCCGGTGCCATACACGCCGCCGCCAGTGCTAAACACATAGGAGCTGGCCGAGGCGTTCCCCGTGAACAGGCCACCTATTCCTGAGGCCGCAAACGCAGAGTAACCCTCAACGCCCGCGCCGCTCAGGTAATCAGCGTTGTTCTGGCCGAATACGCCATCGTTTCCGCCGTTGCCCAGGACGCCTACATTGCCGAGGACCGCGTTCTGGACGCCAAGGTAACCATAGGCAGTGGTATTGCTGTGCTGGCCATAAACGCCGCCGTTATCCGTTCCGCCGCCTCCGCCCTGATAGTATAGTTGTCCGAACATACCTGTGGGGGAACCGGCCCTGCCACGGCCGCTGATCCAGAAGTCAGCAGGGGTCTGAGCCGAAGCAAACTGGTTCCATATATACCCCGGATCCGTCCCTGAAGCTGGCACATCAAGGAGGGCCGCGTCTATGCGTCCGTTCGCGTTCAGGTCAAAGTTCGCGGCTTGGTTGGGATTAGCCGCGCTCATCATGAGGTCCTCAGGGGTTACGCCCTTGTTCCTTATCCGCTGAGTGGAATCGGACATGAAGGCGTTATAAGCGAAAGCCGCGGAGTTTATCTTTACACGAGGAGAGTAAATTCCGCCGAGGCCGGGAATCTCCACCTCAATCCAGAGGTTGGTGTAGTTCAGGATGTTGGCCTGGGTTATAGGCAGCTCAACATTGAAGACCCCGTTCGCCACATTCACATTCCAGGGACCCATGGTCTGGAGGAGGTTGCCGCCTGCGGCCGCGTCGTAAAGCCTGAAGGTCATGGAGTATGTCCCGTTGACGATGTTCATCCCTTGTCTCAGGTGGCCCTGGAAGTTGACGATGACCGGCGGAGTGGCCTTGACATCGGCCGAATCAGCGCTTGGGTTTATCCCTGTGGCTGAGCTGGCCCTACCTGGCCCTATGCCAGCCGCTATCGCAAAAGCTATGATGTAAGACATAAAACACCTCCCATATATGGTTTTGTTTCCAGCTCCAAAAACCACAAAAGCATAAGCTTCAAAATTATAACGGTTTTGGCCTGGATTGTCAAGGCCCAATTTTAACCCGGAAGTGGTGAATCCAAGGCCCAATAAGTGGCCCGACCAAACGAGACACAATAAAAGCCCTGGCACTTTCGCGCCAGGGCCTCCATAACCCAAACCACGCTATTAAAAGCGGGTTATCTAACCATGATCTTGCCCATCACCTCGCCCATCTGTGCGGAAACCCTCAGGAAATAAACCCCAGGAGAGAGCCCGTGTATGTCCTTCTGGATGCGATGAACGCCGGCGGAGAGGTTAAGCTCATCAGAGAACATTGTTCGGCCTGTCGGTTCGTAAATGGTAAGGTTAACAAGACCCCCTTCGGGCAATCCTATCTCAAGGAGGAGTTTATCCCCTGATGGCCCGCCGATCTGCCTGGCATAGAATTCAGATGAACCTGCATCTTCCCCAATATCCTCATAGAGCGGATCAAGGGTTCTGGTGAAGTGTATGTCGTGATCGGTGGAGGAATATTCGTGATTCCAAACCAGGCCAGGGGTATATCCCCCGTTCCGTATAAAAGAAGTAAGGTGCAGCTGTGCCCAGTTTGACTCTTTGACGCTATATTGGTTCTCATTAGCTATGGCAAAAGTATCCGCATTAGGAGGTTTTATCCAGCTGCTCGCGCTTGATGCAGAGGAAACCGGAGCCATCTTGAAGAAGTAGTTGCCTATCCCGGAAAGGGAGTTTGTCTCCCTGTAAAACCCGATGTAGAAGTATCGGGATGTGAAGTTGGTTTGCTGCATTCCGTCCGCGTAGACAATTGGCATTCGTGAGTCCTTTGGGGTGATCATATCGTTCTCAAGATAATACCCAGTTGACCAGCTGGCGCACCTGTCAGTGGAGTAATAAATGTAGATGTTACCGTCGCTGCTGTTTGGGTTGACCTGGATGGCCCATACCACATAATTGGTCCCGAAACCTATGGCTGAGGCAGTCTGAAAGATATAGTTCGGGCTGAAGTTGGCCTGCCAGTTGATGGGCCAGCTCGCTCCGCGGTCCGTGGATACCAGAAGGCCAGCTACGGTCGCGGTTGACCAGCTTGATGAACCTATGTTGAGCTTGTAGTTAATCAGGACGCAAGGATTTGTGTTGTTCCCGGCATTGCCCCAAACCTGGCCGCAATACCAACCTGAGAATGGAGCATAGGCATCCAATATGCTCCATGATGAGCCATAGTTCGTGGTCCTTGCGACCCTGATGGAATACTGGGAACCTGACTGAAACTCCCAAGCTATGAACGCGTAGTTTGTAGCATATCCTCGTTCAACCATGGCTATGGAGGGTCCAGAGTTATAAGAGGGGGAGCTTTCAAGCCAGCCGGAGGAAAAATTTGTAAGCGAGGTTCCGGATATATCATATGTAGCCCAAGCCATATCATAGTCAGTGAAGTAATCGGCCCAGAAGGAAAGATACATCTTGTTCGGGTTTCTCCCAACATCTATGGCTATCACAGGGTCGCCGAGGTCAACCCCGGTCAGATATATGTAGTTCGTCCTGGTCCATGTTAAACCCTGATCCGTGGAGCGGCATATCTCAACCGTGCTGTAATAACCGTTATATGAAGCCCAGACGCAATTATTGGTGGCCCAAAGAACGCCATTTGCGTCAACGGCTATCATGGGTGTCCATTCGTCCTCGGCCGTGTATCTTACATTTGTCGGCGGAATCCACCCATCCCCTGGGGCAAGAGGCCGGAATGGGCTATACTTCGGTACTTCGTTCTCCACGCTTACGGATTGAAGGGGCGCGCCCCTAACTGCTTTGGGTCCCTCAGGGCGTCCTGCTTCATTTCTCATCACGGGCCCTCTCGGAACGGGCCCCACCATTTCTATCAACATCAATACATTTATCATATCACACCTCCCTTCATGTGAGGCTATATATTATAACAAACTTTTCATGGACTGTCAAGGCCGTCCCTGACTGACATGGCCCATTTCTAACCCCCCGTAAGTCCTTGTTGGACAAGGAGTTCGTTCAAAGTCCTTGTGGCACAAGCACATAGCCATAATCGTCCCAGGGTTATGGGGCTGTAGTAGCCATTCTCAGCCATGTT
>JBDRYB010000012.1:0-49401 GCA_039803205.1 Caldifarciminota bacterium | reverse complement strand
CTCGTCAGGGCATTCCCTTCGGCAAGGCGCAAAGCGCCTTGTGCCCTGACGAGCCTCTAGGAGTTTATAATTTAATCCCTCAGGTTGGAGAGTGGCCCCTAAGGTGCCCGGAAATCCGGACAGATCTAACGGATTTGGGTTCTCAAAGCCTCAATTACTTTCTGAGGGCGGCCCATGCCCCGTATGAGACTGTCACGGCTATGGCCCCCGCGGCCCACCAGGGGTTGATGAGGCCAGCAATTGCAAGCCCAGAGGCGAGGATGAAGGCTATGCCTTCGGCCCAGAATTCCCTCTTATTCTCGCCCAGATAGGTGAATATCAAGGTTCTGGCAAAGATCAAAGTGAAGAACGAGGCAAAGAGCGGAGCAACGGCAAGCGCCCAAAGTCCGAGGAACCCCGTGAGCGATAAGGCAATTGCGAGATATGTCCCTGTCCACATGAGGTCAGAGAGGAAGAATATCCTCATGTTCCCAACGCCTCTAGCGAGTGTCGTGTATGGATAGTAGAGGGTTCCGAGGGTAGCGCCAGTCCAGAGAACGAGGAGATAAGGGAGGGCTGGGAGGTATTGGGATGAGGAGACCAGCAATATAGCTGGCTTTCCGAGCAAAGGGATCAGGGCGACCACTGCCAGTCCCCAGAGAAAGTAAAACCTCGTGAAACGCCTCATCTCTCCAAGGATCTCCCCCCTGTCCCTCGTGAGCCAGTTGTAGGATGATTCGGGTGCCAGAAGGTCAAGAGGGGTTCCGAGGATGTTCCTGCCTATGGTCTCTATCTTCCTGGCCACCCCAAAGATAGCAACTGCTTCGTATGAGAGAAACGCAGCGGCTATCAGCCTGTCCGCATAGGTGAATATTGGGCCCAGAGCGGTTGTCATTATGGCGTATTTCCAGTAGCCCGTTATCTCCCTGAGCTGGGAAAACCTTCCGGGGACGGGCCTCAGTATGAGCCAGGCAATACATGAGAGAAGGAGGTATGAAGCCGCGCCGGACAATAGGGCATACCGAAGGTTCAAGGGCGCGTAAAACACCAGAAGCAGGCACGCGTATCCAACCGCTCCGGATGAGTTCAGAAGGGAGTAAAGCCCTGGCCTCCTCGCAGAGAGGATGAAGGATGAGGCCAAGGAATAATGGGTCATCGCATAGAAAAACAGGGTGGCAAACGGGAGATTCTTCGTGAATTCGTTTGGAAGGACAAGGGCGAGTATGAGCGATATGGTGCCAAAGATTAAGCCTATAACCAAATGCCCAAGCAAGGACCAGAAGGCAAGGGGCCTTGGGTCACGGCCCTCTGCCTGGAAACGGGGGACATAGTGCGCGAACACAAGTGGGAATCCAGCCTTGGCAAGCTCTCCAACCAGCGCCACCGCGCTCTGCAGGGCGAAATATATCCCGAGATCAATTACCGATAGCCTCAAGGAGAGAACCTTCAGCTGTGCGAATCCGGCTACGAGGGTAATGCCATAGCCCAAATAAAGCATGGATGAGCCTAGAATGAGCCTTTTGAGCACAACGCCTCCAGCCTTTTCAATATTTCATCCGTTCTCTCCTCCCAAGTGGGGAAATCCCTCGCTCGCTCTCGCGCTAGCCTGCTCTTTTCCCAAAAAACATCATCATCCTCAAGTAGCCTTATAACCTCCTCTGCCATGGCTTTCTCATCAAACAGAGGGACCAGAACGCCACCAGGGCCGATCATATCCCTGGTCCACCCAACATCAAAAGCAACTGGAACGGTCCCTGCGGACATGGCCTCAAGAACAGGGAGGGTGAAATTCCCATAAGGGGCAACAGCGCAGAGAACCCTTGCAGTGGCTATCCATCTCACGGCCTCCCGGTGAGGCAGATCCCCAAGAATCTCAATCCACGGCTCTTTTTTGAAGTCCTCCGAAAGAGGGCCTTCTCCTATGACCAGGCACTTGGCTGAGGGGATGCTTTCCCGAATCATCCGAGCGACCCTGAGAAACCGCTCCGCTCCCTTTATCCTGTGGAGCCTACCACAGAAGGCGAAGCGCTTATCCTTTCTGATGTCGGGAGCCTCTGATGGCCTTGCCTGCGGCAATCTAACGGGGTTGACCCTCTTTGGGCCCACGACCCAAGCGCCCGATCCGTCCTCAACCGCGAAAAGGAGTCCGGGCGTCCAATAGTTCAAAGGGACATCCGGATTCACCAAGAATCCGAGGAGCCTGTTTCCCCTGGTCAGGTAATCCTTTATTCCGTGCTGAAACTTGGCGAGCTTTGCTCTCGTTAATCCGGAGACCAAAAGAGCGCCGAGGGCGAGCTTGCCATCAAGACAGAGAACCAGATGAGGCTTTCCCCATCTGATAACTTTGAGCGGGATGACGATCGTGTTGAGGGCTATTTCTATGGGGAAAAACGCGAGCCTGAGGAGCTGAGGGATTCGGAATTCAACGGGGGCGATCCTCTTGACCTCCCAGGCCTTCTCAAGCATCCCCCGGACGAGATAGGCCTGGTCCGGCGCGCCCCGGACGGTTTCCGGATCCGCCTCATCCCAAGGCGAGATGAGAAAGACCTTCAAGGGTTTCTCCTTATTCTTCTCAGAAGCCCAAAGACCCCTCTTTCGCTGACGAGCGAGCGATAAGAATAGGGTCTCGCGCCCATGGATTCCTTGAACCTGGCTGGGCCGGGGGCATCCGTTCCGCCGAGATTGAATGATCTCCTTCCTTCGGCTATCGCGTCCAGAATAGCCGCGTGAAGGAGGTGGGTCATAACCCCTTCTCCCCAAGGCTTCCGACCGCTTATCCACCACATCGCTTCCTGGCCCCACGATAGGACGAGGAGGACGCCGGCGAGCTCTCTCTCCTTGTAAGCGCTGTAAAACCTGGCTATCTCAGAGCCAAAAAGTGCAGTTATGCCCTCCTCAGGGGTAACCCATGTCCTGAGGGAGCGGAATGTCTCACTGTGGAGCTCGTAAAACTCACTTGGGTCAGCGCTTCTTTCAACCCTGAGAGCCTTCCTGAGGTTCCTGCGCCTTGAGTTGGAGTATAATCTGGTGACTTCATCGGGGTTTTCCGGGAGCTCAATTATGTGGGCAGTGCGCTCTGCAACCCTGAAACCATCCACGGGCAATCGGTTTCTGAAATCAACGACCTCAAGCCGCGAGAATCCCCTCGCGCGTGCCAGCCTGAGAAATTCAGAGAACCTCTCCGGGTTCCCTATGGGGCCACCGTAGCACCCGTATCCGGCGGAGCTGGCGCTCCTGTAAGGCCCCTTCTCGTTGATCACAAAAGGGCAGGCGCAGTCATCATCCAGCCACCACACCTCAAATCTCCCCCCAAATATTGCCTCATATGCCCTGAGGAAATCCGGATGGTGAAAGGCGGTCGCTCCGGGGTCGGAGCGAAACAGATCCTCATATTCGCGCGAGATCCCCCGTTCAACCCTTATCATCTGATTATCTTCTGGAAAGCAAGGCCTATCTCGCTTGTAGGGTTCAAAGAGAGGAGTTCCTGATTGACTGACTTAGCCTTTTCAATCTCCCCTCTTTTGTAAAGCCAGTAAGCGAAATAGGGAAATGACTCGTCCGGATCAGCCCTGAGCCTCATTGCCCTGTCCCTGAGGTGCAGGGAGGGCTTCCCCATGTGCCTCGCTGTCAGATAGGCCAGAAAAAGCCCCTCGTGTGAGCCTCCCTGAGCGGAGACGAGAAAGGCCGAAAGCGCCTTGTCCGTCTCTCCCCTAGAGAGCCTCGCGAGGCCGATGAACTTTACCAGCTCAGAGCTATAACAGCCGAGCTCAAGCGCCCTTTTCGCCACAGAGAGCATCTCATCCGGCTTGCCGAGGCTAAAGAGAAGGCGCATATACAGGATGTGTCCCTGGGTATATGTCGGAAAGCGTTCTAGACACCTCTTGTGAAGGGCCTCGGCGAGCTCAAAGTTTCTCATTTCCCCAGCGGACTTCGCGGCCCTCGTGTAGTCCATGGGATCATCCGATCCATCAATCGCCCTCGCGTAGTGATTCAGGGAGAGCTCATATTTGTTCTGCCGGTAATACTGCTCTGCCTGCATGAGTTCCCCGAAAGAGAGCATCTCCCCCGATGGAGACCGGACCTTTAGCCTTGGATAATAGAACCACCCGACCCCGACAGCGTAGGCCAATGTAAGAAGCCACATGAGTCCCTCGGAGTAGCGTTTTCTCATTCCGAGGAGGAAGAGGAGAGCCGCGGCAGGAACCGCCACGGATAGCGCAACCGGGACACCAAGCACAAGAGGCATGGCTATGAAGGATAGTGCGGAAAGGATGGATGTTATCCAGGAGCCAGATTTGGGACCAAAGATGACGAAAAGGGTTCTTATGTTGCCCTTCCTGTCCCCTTCAATATCCGTCTTATCCTTGAGGGTGAAGGAGAGGGTAATCCCCAGAAGAAAAGCCCCCACCAGCTCGCCCGGGAAAGCAGTTATCGCTTTCTCCTTCGCGAAAAGGCTAAACCCCAGATAGCAGGCAAATAGGGAGCAGGAAGCGAGCGTAAAGGTGGAGATTATAGGTATGGACTTTAGCCTGAGCGGAGGAGCCGAATACGCGAACCCGAGAAAGAGCATGACAGAGTATAACAGAAATGATGGCCAACCGAGGGTTATTGCCCAGAAGCCGCCCATCAATCCCAAGGCCGCCGAAAGGGCCTTTGCTTCTTTCTCTGTAAGGGCTCCGCTCGTTATGGATGTCCTCTTTTTGTTTTCGGTATCAAGAGGGAGATCAATCGCATCGTTCATCAGGGTTGCTGACCAGTATGCCAGGAGGACAGCAAGGAGCATTCCGAAAGCCGCAAGCCAATCAAAGGGATTCTTCCAGAGGTTCGGATAGGCGTAGCCGAGCATCGTATTGCCCACCCCGAACCCGACCAGAGCCATAACCAGATAGAAGGGGATCTTCTTCGGCCTCGTTTGGGTGAAGAGGGCCTTTAGAAACTGCGGCTTCCAAACACCAGCAATGACCCCAGCCATCACCGTTGCGATAAAAAGGTTGACCAATCCGTATTTTTGGGTGTCAAGAAGGAGAAACCCTCCTGTCTTGAATATCGCCTTGAAATCCGTGTGCCAGGCCCAGGCTATGAAAGCTGGGAAACTGCCGAGGATGAAGAGCATATAAGCGTATATAACGATGGCTCCGAGCATTGCCCAAAAGATGTTGCGCCTCTTTATCGCTATGTAGGTTATTGAGCCCAGAAGCACCAGCCCCGTCTCAACCCTCATTCCGGGAGTTATGCGTATGGAGCTCGCTGGGTTAAAATACGCGAGGGCGGTTTCCCATACCTCTCCAACCTCAGGGAGGTATGTGAGCTTCATGCCTCCGCCAAAGAAAAGGGCGTCTATGAGGGGAGGCAAAAGTATTATCCAGAAAAACGAGAGGACGGCCCTCGCGACGCGCTCGGGACGCTCTTTTGAGAAAACCGAGAGAAAAACCGTTATGCCGAGATACGATGCGGCGAAGAACATGTAGAGGTGAACGAAAATAAAGAGGAGGGATTGCCACTCAGAGCTCTGGACAGTCAAAAGCCTCGCGTTCTCAAGCGCCCCCTCAAGAACAGCCCTCAGAACCGCGATTCCGGTGAATGTGAGGAAACCAGCGCCAAGGCCGTATCTCTGGGTCTCTAGCCTCTCTATAAATCCTCTTACGCTTGCCATGGCCGGAATTATAATCCGAGAGCACGCGCCGGGGCAGTTTATCAGAAGCAACGAGAGAACTCCGGGCGCCAACCCGGCAGATACTCCGGGCTTACGGTGTTATACGGGTCTAGCTGGCTAGAACCCTGGCAAACCCCGAGGCCAGGGGAGTTCCACTGCGCGAGGGCAATCAGGCCATAGAGAAAAAGAGCGCTATCCGCATGAAAAATATTAGAGTGAGACCCCTGATAAGCCAACCCCTAGGCTTCCGCTATTCCCCTTGTGGGCCTGTTTTACGGAAAAGGGGCTTTTTAGAGGTTTCTTTTTGACCAAATTAGCCTTCCTCAGAAACCAAACCCTGATTTTACAAGGATAAGTCACCCAAAGATCGGGGTTTTAGTGTCAAAGTTGAGTCAGAAGCGGGGGCCTTATTCTGAGCCCCTTCATCTTCGTTGAGAATCTTTTCTATTTCCTTCATAAAGCTGGTTACATCTTCCTTTAGCACTACATGTTTAACTGTGTCGTCGTAATATGCCTTTTGAACCATTCTTATTGTTACCAAAACCGGAACCGCAAATATTCCGCCCAGATCCTTCGTGACCTGCTTGATCTTGTAGAATGGCTCGTTCTTACCAATTTGTTTGCTCACCTTGCATTCCACGCAATATAGCTTCCAATCCTTGAAGAACATAACATCAACTTCATTTGTGCCCTGTTTTCCACTGACATCTACCAGCTTTGTTCCTACTAGAACCTCCCTATTCCCTAATTTCTCCTTGATTAATTTCCAGAGAAAAAGACTGAGCCAGTCCCCAGTCCAGAAATTCTCCAAGGTTTTAAGGCCCTTTTCTCTGAAGACATCCTCCCTGCAAATGCTTATCCCGCCGTCCTTTTCTAAAACAAAACCAGCCTTGATTAGGTCTTGAACCAGATCCTCGGGCAAAAGTCTTTGCGTAATCACCCTATCAGTGTTGGGTTTCTTTATATCATAAAGCCATTTCCTCACACGAGGTTCCGTAGCCAAAACTTCAGAAGTTCTAACCAGAAGACGCAGTTCAGAGGAATCCGGAGTAGTCTCTTTGACTTCATATCCGTAGCCCCTAACAAAAACCCTTATTGAAGGTTCCTGTCTCAAAGGCTCGGTTTTTGATGTGGCATCCATGTATCTAACCTGGGTTCCGTCCAAATATACCACGGTTGTTCTGGGTATTGTTTTCTTGGCTTCCCACATTCCGATATTCATTGGCTTGGTTCCTGAAGTCAAGTTCAGGATGACCTTCGAATCACAAGCAAGTTTTCTCATATTTTTAGTAACCACATCCCTGACATACCCCCAATTGTTCTCATGTTCAAGCAGGACACCCTGTATATCAGGCTTATTCTTCCGCATTTCTTCAGCCCACATCCCTACAGCCTTAGTGAGGTTCTCCTTTTGTCGTCCCGTTTTTTTACTGTAAAGCAAGCAGTGAATATCAGGCTCAAAGTGCAAGTGCAAAAACAAGTTGGGTGCAGTTTGCTCCCCTATAAGCGAAAACATGATCCTCTTCAAAGTAGCGTTCTCACTTTTATATTGAGGATATTAAAATCAGGCTCTTTGATGCCCGCTCGTTTGATAAGGTCCTCAGCTAACTTCCGGATCTTTTCGTAGTTCTCTTTACCTACCGGCGAAAATCCGTGGGCTAGGATAGATTTGTTGCGAGCGGCAAGGGCTACCTGGAATTCGGTAGTAAGCTCATCGTTCTCTATAACCCCATTGGCTAACGAATCATCGTTCTTTTTAAGGTGCCAAAGGTATCTGAATACATCCTTAAGGCCAAGGGGAAGACCCTTTTCAAGCTTTTCATTCAGGTCTTCTGGCAGGGATGCACTTTTATCAAGCTTGAAATTTTCTCCGTCAAAAAGCCCTAGATCGTGTAGTTTCAACTGTCCTATATACTCTATTGCCCTGTAAAGCCTTCCCACGGCATCATCAAACCTGCCAGTTTTTGCTCTTCTCTCAGCGTTGCGCAGAAGCTCCCAGGCCAAAGAGGGATTCAGGGATTCGGTTAATTTTTCCAGATATTCTATCAGTCGGGGGATATTATCTTGGATAACATCTGGTGCACAGCCGAGCATTTCTCCCATGGCACTGAGAACCGATTTATCGTGTATATTTAGGGTTTTCGCGGCCTCAGCGAACTCAAAGCTGTCCCATCTGTAAGACAGCTCGCAGATCAGATAAAGGGCCTCGGCCTTAGCACTCATGTCCTTCAGCTTTCCTATTCTATCCCTTATCTCCCTCGCGATTTCCAGGGCGCTTCCGTAAAAACAGGAGTTGTAAAGCTCAATTGCCCGCTTAGACGATAGGATCGCTGAGGGTATCGTATTCATGAGTGTTTTTACCCTTTCTGTTTTAGATATGACTATGCCCCCCTCATCCCTTTCCCCCTCAACATAGCTAGTGGTTTCAATATCAAGGGCCAGCGCGGCTGCGTATAGGGCCGCGGACATGGCCTTCGTGCCAGTTGTGAAATCAACAAGCACTTCTCCTTGCCCCTGTTTATCCGCTATTATCCTCGCGCACTCAAGGACAAGACGGTCAGCATCAGAGGGGCTGCTGAGAGTAAAAAATTCTTTTTTGATGGTTATCCTTTGTTCAATCTCATTTCTGTGCTGAGCCTCGCTTTCTTGTGTGCAAAGAAAGATCACCTCGTCTGGGTTCTGAGAATTCACGCTTGTGGCTATGCCGTCAACTATGGTTTTTCCTACACCCACCGTGGAAATGAGAATCCTTTTTTTCATTCTAACTCCTCTGTTTTCTTCTGGATCTCCACCCAGAAAATCCCCTGAGGGGTCAGCTCAGCTCCATATTCTATATCGGTCTCGTGATGAAAGAGTATTTCCAGTACCCTGAAGTCTGCAAGGCTGTCCACAACAGCCTTTTTCTCGGTGTATAGGACCTCCCACTCTTTGCCCACGATCCTTCTGTCCGGCTTGCTGTAGATTTGTTCCAGGACCTCCAGCTCCTCCGGGAAAAGAGCCGGGGGAATAAGTGGAGGAAGGAAGACGACTTTTTTGAAGGTTTCGTGAACATAATAAACGGGGACCAAAAAGAGGTTGCCGGCAAGGGAGAGAATCGCCATTTCTGGTTTGAAGCCTCCGGTAGCGTTTATGAGAACATCCTTGCCCTGCTCTTGTTTGTGTTTTCGGAGAAGTTCCATCAGGTTATTAAAAAGCAAGTGCAGGTCATCAGCAAATATGCCTGAAGCGGCTTCTGGGCCCAATTTCTTGCCAAGGGCTTTATCGGCCTTGTAATATCCGAGAAGCGGTCCGGCGCTCATAACCTCAATTTCGCGTTCCCTGAAGAATCTAAACAGAAGCTTGTAGCAAAATCTGCCGGCCTCCGTGTCTGTGGCAATCAGATAAACCTGGTCAACTTCACCCTTGTCCAGAAAATCCCTCATGCCGTTCAGCTCAGCGCTGAACCGATAAGGTTCCTCAGCCAGGGCCTTGTAGGCCTTTTCATAGAATTCCTTGTCGTTTCTCCTCTCTTTGAGCCAGTCCTCAAGTGCAGGTCCAGGCCCAGGCATATCCTCAAACTCCTCTTTCCTGAGGTTCTTCAGGTTGCTAAGGATGCTTGTCCCTAATGAAACAAAGTGGAGCCTTTCTCTTTTTTCTTCCATAAGGTTGCCTCCGGCGAAATTATAGAGGAACACAATACCCTCGTGCAATAAAAACCCCGAGGGGCGGCGTGATTGCTCAGGGGTTATCCTTCTTACCCGCTCGTCTTCCTTGTTGATCAGAGTGTTCAGCATTTCCTCATTCTTTTCTCTAAACTGTATCTCTGGCCTCCCCGGCACCTGGGGAGGCAGGACCTTCCGTTTCTGGGTCGGTGCCACCCTCTTAGTTGTTTATTGTCAGTTGTTTTCCATTAGGATTTTACCAACCATCATCAGAGCTCCGCCTATCGCCGCCACCACCATTCCCCCTATTGCAAGATTCTTGCCGATGTCCTTTGTATCCTTGAGTCCTGTTTCATCCTTTGCTGTTTTCAGTATCTGAGCCATCGTGGTCTCATCCCGGATAGTATCCATCTCTTTCATTTTAACCTTACCCTCCTTTTGCCTCCCCCAGCACCAAGGCTCGGCTGTTTTTCGTTTCCAATGGGCTCATGTGCCGCCCTTCGGCTTTAGTTTAGCCTACTTGCTCTGCTTTAAGCTTATTCATGTTAAAAGAGGAATCAGAAGGAAGGCAGGGGAAGGCCAAAACCTCCTTTTGTAAAGATGATCTTTCTGTTTGTGCTTTGTTCGTTTGTTTTCAGGAAAAGAACATAAACCCCAGGATTCAATCCTCCGGGCAGGGTTATGGTATGCGGCCCTGGTTCAAGGAGGCCAAGGTCTTTCTCAAAGGCTTTCAGTCCCGCCGCGTTGAAAAGGGAGAAAGAAACATTGGCCTCCCGGCTCAGGGAGAACTCAAGGCCCGGATTCCCATAAACGGTTCTAACCCACTCCAGGTAATCCTCGGAGGTGTCCCCCGTATCCGGGGGGATTATGGTGTCATATTTGTAGTGAAGGATGTAGAGGTCAATTGAATGATCGAGGCCTCCCCTTCCCGCGGTGTAGATGTAGCCCCTGTCGTAATAAACAGAGAAGCACCAGTATTCAGTATCATGCCACTCCCCAACCCTCCTGAGCTTGCTTGGCTCAGAGATGTCAAACACATACAGGTGATTTACAGCATAAAGCCTCTTGTTAGAAGGGTTAATGAAGTAATCCTCAGCCCTATCGTAGAAGGGATATGTGTCAGTGAGAACAGGGTTCAAGGGGTCTGAGATGCCCCACACGGAGGCCGCTGTTGAGCCGCAATAGAGATAATGATCGTAGGTCTCAATTGCCATGGACACCCCGAACCACGAAAGGAGAGAATCAGCCACAACCGGATTAGCCGGATCTGAGACATCCAGTATGTAAAGGACATTGTAGCCTCCAACCCCTCTGTTGCTTGAGCAATACAGGTATTTCGGGGGATAGAAGGCAACCTGATAGATGCCAGAGTTCCAGGTGGGGCGCCATCCGGTTAATTTCTTGGGTGCGGTTGGTTCGGAAATATCTATCAAGATGAGGGCAGACCAGCTGGAATAAGTCTATACAGCTATTGTGCCGTATATATAGATATAGGAGCTCCCCCCGGAGAACTTGTCGTCATTTCTGGTGTTCAATTGCACCCTGCCGATCAGTTGCGGATTTACGGGATCAGCAATTGAGAAGATGTCCAGATACCCGCGAACCCCTTCACTTATTGTTCTGGCCAGCAAAAGGGTATCTTTCACCTGCAGTCCATCCACGAATACGCTGTCCTCGTTATAGACCTCAACCACGCTGTCATCCGGGTATCTGGCATCCAGAACCGATAAGCCCCCTGACCCCAGGGCCAGATAGACATATCCGTCCCTAGCCACCACGGAACAACCATTATTGCTTGTATCCCCATCGCTCCATGTGGCTATGAGCTCTACATTAAGGGTCTCCTGAGGCAAGAAGGGGAGATAGGCCCCCTCTGGGCTTTGGGTGGAGAAGCTCAGGAGGAATAGGATCTCATACACCCCTCTCCTCCCCCTCTGATTCCCTCATTATCGTCATCAATCTAGCTATCTCCCGCCTTATCTCCTTAAACCTGTGAAACTGCTGAACCTGACCCAACTGCTTTGCTATCCTCAGTTTGAAATACTCGTCCTTGAGCTCGCGGAGCCTTGTCTCTCGCTCCTTCGGGGTTAGCTCCCTTATCTCCTTCGCCTTCTTTCCCATATCTCACACACCTCCCTCTGCCCTGGACACGAACCGGGTCTTGATCGGCAATTTGCGGGCCGCCTTCCTGTATGCCTCACGGGCAGTCGCATCGGAGACCCCTGAGAACTCAAAGAGCATTTTGCCTCGTTTTACAACAGCAACCCAGAACTCCACATTACCCTTTCCCTTGCCTTGGCGCGTTTCGGCCGGCTTTTTGGTAACCGGTTTGTCCGGGAATATCCTTATCCATACCTTCGCGCCCTTGCCAAGGGCCCTTGAGAGGGATACTCTCACCGCCTCTATTTGCCGCGCGGTGATCCAAGCGCTTTCGGTTGCTTTTATTCCGTAATCCCCAAAATAAAGGCTGTTCCCGGACTGAGCAATGCCCTTTCTACGGCCTCTCTGTTGTTTGCGGAATTTCGTCCTTTTTGGCGCCAGTAGCATAGATTATTCCTCCGTTTCCACTTGACGGGGCCCGAGCTTCTCGCCCTTGTATATCCAGACCTTAACCCCTATTGTTCCGTATTTCGTGAAGCATGTGGCGAAGCCGTAATCTATGTTGGCTCTGAGGGTTTGAAGGGGCACGCGCCCCCTGAGATACCACTCCTTTCTGGCTATCTCAGCTCCGCCGAGGCGCCCCTTGCACCTTATCTTTATGCCCTTCGCGCCCATGCGCAGGGCGTTTTCAACCGCTCGCTTCATGGCCCTGCGGTGGGAGACGCGCTTCTCTATTTGCCTAGCGATGTTCTCAGCTACTATCTGCGCGTCCGTTTCAGGATTGGTTATCTCTTGTATGTTAACCCCCAAACCGCGTAGCCCTGTCATTCTCGCGAGCTCGGCCCTGAGGGCTTCTACATCAGCCCCCCTTCTCCCTATTATGACTCCAGGCTTGCCCGTATAGATGGTGACAGTTACCCTCTGCGCGGCCCTGTCTATAACTATCTTGGAGATGTCCGCGCCTGAGTATTGTCTCATTATGAGACGCCTAATCTCCATGTCCTCCCGGAGATAGGCCGGGAAGCGCTTCTTGTCAGCAAACCATCTGCTCGTCCAATCCTTGGTTATTCCAAGCCTAAAACCTACCGGATGAACCTTCTGTCCCATTATCCTTCTGTCTCCTCGTATCTTACCTCCACAGTTATGTGGCTAGTTCTTCTTCTTATCGTGCTGTATCCCCCGAACCTCAGCGGCTTTATCGCTGGCTTGAGTATTCTCCAGCTAGGCCCCTGATCGACCCTCACATCCGATATCACCATCTCCCCCTCATCCAATTTCTCCCCTGATTTCTCCCTACAAGAGGAAACGGCCGCTGATATGGCTTTCAGGAAGATCCTCGCTGACCTTTTCGGGGTGACCGAGAGCAGTGCCTTTGCCTCGGACACGGGTTTCCCCTTTATGAGCTCAGCGAGGAGCCGGGCCTTCTTAGGGGAGACCCTTCTGTATCTGAGAACGCATCTTCCCGTCATCTTATCCTGGTTTTATCTTCAGGGCCTTCTTCGCTTCCTTGTGGCCCTTGAATGTCCTGGTGGGCGAAAACTCACCGAGCTTGTGCCCGACCATCTCCTGAGTGATGTAGACCGGAATGTGCTTGCGACCGTTGTGAACGAGGAATGTGTGGCCTATCATCTCAGGAATTATCGTGCACGCCCTTGCCCAGGTTTTTATGGGTTTCTTGTCGCCCGTCTCGTTCATCGCTTTGACCTTCTTGAGGAGCTTCGCATCAACATAAGGCCCTTTTTTGACCGATCTTCCCATTATTTCCTCCTCTTGACTATGAGCCGGTCGGATGCCTTCTTACCCTTTCTAGTTTTTGCTCCCCGGGCCATCTTCCCCCAGGGGGTCTTTGGGACCTTGCCCTTGTTCCTGCCCTCTCCGCCGCCGTGGGGATGATCAACTGGGTTCATGGCAACCCCTCGCACATTCGGCCTTCTGCCCATGTGCCTGATCCTTCCCGCCTTTCCTATTACCACCTTCTCGTGGTCCGGGTTGGAGACAACTCCAACTGTAGCGATGCACCTCCCATCAAATATCCTGACCTCACCTGATGGCAGTTGAACATGAACCCTGTTCTCCTCCTTGGAAAGGATGACTGCCGAGCTTCCCGCTGACCTGACCATTTGTCCGCCCCTGCCAGGGATCATCTCTATGTTGTGAATGGGGAATCCCTCAGGGATTTCCTTGAGAGGAAGAGCGTTCCCGGGCTTCACGGGTGAACCAGGCCCCGACACAACGGTATCCCCAACCGAGAGCCCCTCCGGAGCTATGATGTATCTGCGCTCGCCGTCCTTGTAAGCCACCAGCGCGATGAAGGCCGTTCTGTTTGGATCGTATTCAATGGTTTTGACGACCCCTGGAACCCCGTGCTTTTCCCTCCTGAAATCAATTACCCTGTATATCCTCTTGTGCCCTCCCCCTCTCTGCCAAGCAGTTATCCTGCCCTGGTTGTTCCTGCCAGATGTTTTTCTAAGCCTCTTTCTCAGAGCCCTAGGAGGCTTGGTCTTGGTGAGGCCGGAGTAGTCCGGCGTGGTTATGTATCGTCTGGAAGGGGTTGTTGGCTTGTAGGTTTTCACTCCCATTTATCCTGCCTCCAGTTCGGTTATGCGCTGGCCTTCCCTCAACTTCACTATTGCCTTTTTCCATCCCCTGGTCCGACCCATGCGCCTCCTGCTCCTGGTTCTCTTGGGCTTCGGCTTCATGTTCATCATCTGAACCCCCTCAACCTGAACCCCAAACACGGTCTCTATGGCTCTTTTTACCGCTCTCTTCGTGGCGCTCTTAGGAACTTCAAAGACATACTGGTTATAATGCTCTCGGAGATTGAGGGCCTTCTCCGTGAGTATTGGCCTCAGTATGATGTCCCTCGGGTCCTTCGGCGCTACTTTCATGATAGTCTCTCCTCCAGAAGTTTCACGCACGGTTCCTCAAGAACGAGGAAATCTGACCATAGGACATGGTATGCGTTTGTCTCGTTCACATCCATGACCTTCACCCTGCCTATGTTCCTTCCGGAGAGATACAGGTTCCTGTTGCCCGGAGAGGAGATGATCAGTATGTTTTTGCCCACCAGATCCGCGGATTCAAGGAAGCTCCATATCTCCTTAGTTCTGGGTTTTTCCATCTGGAAGCCTGGTGAAACCACGATTACCCTTTCTGCGCTCGCTCTGTCGGAGAGACCCATGGCCAAGGCCTTTTTTAGGGCCTTTCTGGGAAGCGAATACGAGTAATCCCTCTTGTGGGGGCCGTGTGCGACGCCTCCGCCTCTGAATATTGGGGCATACCGATCGCCGTGCCTTGCCCTGCCCGTGTGCTTCTGGCGCCATATCTTTCGTCTTGAGCCTATGACTTCTCCTCTGGTTTTGGCCTCCGCGTTGCCCTGTCTCTGATTAGCGAGATACATTCGGACTGCCTCCCAAAGGAGCTCCGGATTTGGCTTCAGGTCAAATATTCCGGCAGGAAGATCCATCTCGCCAAGCCTCTTGCCCTCAGGGGAATAAACGGGCGCCTTAGCCACGGGACTGCCTCCTTTTTGAGGGTTTTATGAACAAGTAACCGCCTGTAGGGCCAGGCACTGCTCCTTTTACCAGGAGGAGATCCTTCTTTGGGAGCGCGCATATTGCCCTTAGGCCAACGATCGTCAGGCTTTCGTTCCCATACCTTCCCGCCATCTTAAGGCCCTTGAAGACCTTGGATGGTTCGGAGTGCTGGCCTATTGAACCTGGCCTCCTCCCAAACTTCGTTCCGTGGCTCTTTGGCCCCCCAGCGAACCCCCAGCGCTTGACCCAGCCAGCGGTCCCGCGGCCCTTCGTGATGCCGGTGATATCCAGCCAAAGATCCTCTATCCAGGAAAGTCCCTCGCTTTCCTCCGGCAGGTTCAACAGATCTCTCAGGGTCACTTCTTGGCCGACCTGGAACCCCGATATGTCGTCTAGACGGAATTCCTTTATGACCTCAGCCGGATAAGTCTCCCTCTCGCCGAGGGCTTTTCTCAGCTGGCCGAGTATGGGCCTGGGTATCCTGGAGGGTTTTTTCTCCCCGAACCCCAGCTTTACCGCTGAGTAGCCATCGCGCTCAGGCGTCTTCAGGTCAAGGATATAGCAGGGCCCCACTTTTATAGCTGTTACGGCTTCCACGACCCCATTCGGAGACGAGACCCTTGTCATTCCAACCTTTACGCCTATGAGCATTTCTATACCACCTTTATGTCAACCTCAACGCCTGCTGGCAGATCCAGCCTGGAGAGCTTGTCTATGGTTTCGTTCGTGGAAGAGAGTATCTCAATGAGGCGCCTGTGCACCTTTAGCTCAAAGTGCTCCTGACTCCTCTTGTCTATGTGGGGGCCGCGGATGACCGAGTAGAGGGTTCTTTTTGTCGGAAGAGGAATGGGACCCTTGACCTCCGCGCCGGTTGTGCGAGCCGTGAGAACTATCCGCCTTGCCCACACATCCAGGATGGCGGGATCAAAGGCCTTGAGCCTTATCCGTATCTTTCCCTCTACCATGCTACTCCACTATTTCGGTTACGACACCTGCACCCACCGTTTTGCCACCCTCTCGTATGGCGAACCTGAGCTCCCGCTCAAGTGCAACCGGGGATATGAGCTCAATATCCAGCTCAACATGGTCCCCGGGCATCACCATCTTGTCCCCTGGCAGGATTATGGTTCCCGTTACATCCGTTGTCCTGAAATAGAACTGAGGCCTGTAGCCATTGAAGAAGGGTTTGTGCCTGCCGCCTTCTTCCTGGGTCAGGACATAGACCTGGGCCTTGAATTTCTTGTGAGGGGTTATTGACTTCGGCTTCGCGACAACCATGCCTCGGAAGACTTCATCTTTCTCAACCCCTCTGAGGAGAAGCCCGACATTGTCTCCAGGCCTCGCGTCGTCCAATACCTTCCTGAACATCTCTATGGATGTGACGACGGTCCTTATGGGTTCCTCGCGGAAGCCTATTACCTCAACCTCCTCCATGGGCTTCAGTATGCCGCGCTCAACCCTTCCCGTGACGACTGTCCCACGGCCCGTTATTGAGAAGATGTCCTCAATTGCCATGAGGAACGGCTTATCCACATCCCTAACGGGTTCGGGGAAGAAGTTGTCAATCGCGTCCAAAAGCTCTTGTATGGGCTTATAGACATCCGCGTTGGGATCATCGGGTCCCTCCATGGCTAGGAGAGCTGACCCACGCACAACGGGAACCTTGTCTCCTGGGAATTCGTATTTGTTCAGAAGGTCCCTGACCTCAAGCTCGGCGACCTCTATGATCTCCGGATCGTCAACCGCGTCAACCTTGTTCAGGAAAACCACTATCTGCGGCACATTCACCTGCCGGGCCAAAAGCACATGTTCCCTTGTCTGGGGCATGACGCCATCGGTGGCCGCGACAACGAGTATGGCGCCGTCCATCTGCGCGGCGCCCGTGATCATGTTCTTGATGTAGTCAGCGTGACCAGGACAATCTATGTGAGCGTAGTGGCGCTTTTCGGTCTCGTATTCAGCGTGACAGAGCTGAATGGTGATGCCCCTTTCCCTCTCCTCAGGGGCCTTGTCTATCTCTTCAAAGGGCATGTATTTGGCCAGGCCCTTGAGCGAGAGATACTTGGTTATGGCAGAAGTTAGCGTGCTCTTGCCGTGGTCAATGTGGCCTATTGTCCCCACATTGAGGTGCGGTTTCGTTCTTTCAAACTTGGCTTTTGCCATTTCTAAGACCTCCTCTCATTCGCGCTTGCGGTGGGCGCGAACCCTGCTATTCTCATCCAAAAGTTTCCTCGGCCCTGGGTAAGGTTCCTCAGATCAGTAGCGTAACCGAACATCCTTCTCAGAGGAGCCTTGGCCCTTACCTTGTCCATGGACCCCGGCCCGGGCTCAAGCCCAGTGACCTCACCTCCTCTGGCCGAGAGGTCAGCCATAACGACGCCAAGGAACTCCTTTGGCACCAGGGTCTCAACATCCACGACAGGTTCAAGAAGAAGGCTACCCCCCTTTCTGAAGGCCTCCTTAAACGCCATGCCAAGGGCGTATCTAAGGCCCAAAGGAGTCGTCCCTTCTTCTAGGCTTATTTTCATAAGTTGAACCTCTACATCAACCACAGGATACCCTGTGAGAGCTCCAAATGATAAAGCCTCAGCAAGTGCCGGCGCAAGCTCTCGTTCAAGCTCCTCCGGAATATCCTCCGGGAACCGGATCCGGTTCCCGGCACCCCTTTCAAGGGGTATGACCGAGAGCTCAACTGCTCCGCGGTGCCTGGCATCCCCTATCACCTTGTCAAACTCCTCGTAAGCGGTTGCCTCTTTGGCTATGGTCTCCCTGTATGTGACCTGCGGTCTTCCTGCCCTCACTGGAACGCCGAATTCCCTGTTTATCCTGTCGGTTATTATCTCAAGGTGCAATTCCCCCATTCCCCTGAGGATTATCTGGCCTGTCTCCTCGTCCCTTATGATCTGAAGCGTGGGGTCCTCTTGAGCCAGAGCGGAAAGCGCTTCGGCTAGCCTGGTTTCGTCTCTCGAGCTCTTTGGCTCTATTGCCACGGAAACCGCTGGCTCAGGGAAACTCATTCCTTCCATGATCACGGGGTGTTCGGGGTCAGTTATCGTGTCCCCTGTTCTCGCATCCGTCAACCCCACCAAAGCAACTATCTCTCCAGGCCTGGCCTCGTGGAGCTGAGTATGCCTTTCAGCGTGCATGAGGTATATCCTGGTTGCCCGCGATATCTTACCTGTTCTCACATTCAGGACCTTCTGGTTTCCCCTTAGGACGCCGGAGTATATCCTCGTGTAATAAAGATACCCAGCGTGAAGGTGGTGCTGAACCTTGAATATGACTCCGGCCAGGGGAGCGTCCGGCCTCGGAGGACATTCCCTGATCTCGCCCGTGTGCGGTATGGTTCCCTTTGCAGGGGGTATATCAAGAGGGCTTGGAAGGTAGCGGACTATCGCGTCCATGACGGGTTGAACCCCCTTGTTTTTTGCCGCGGATCCCATCAGGACAGGGACAAATTTCCTGGTTATGACCCCCTGTCTTATGGCTTCGTCCATCTTGTCGGGATTCACGAAGCCCACCTTCTCGTATTCGTCCAGGATGTCCTCGTGAAACTCAGATGCGGCCAGGACTATTTCCTCGTATGCTTCGTAGAAATCGGAGCGGTTTGCTTCGCTAGTTGTGAAAACGAGGCCGGCCTCATCCTCCCATATCACCTTCTTACTGCGGATCAGGTCAACTATTCCGACAAAGCCTTCTTCTAGACCAATTTGTTTCTGAATAACTAATGGGTTCGCCCCCAACCTTTCCCTCATCTCCTCTATTACCCTTTCAGGGTTCGCACCAACCCTGTCAAGCTTGTTTATGAAGGCGAGCCTAGGGACCCCATATCTATCTGCCTGGTGCCAGACTGTCTCTGATTGCGGCTCAACCCCCTCAACGGCCGAGAATATGACCACGAGGCCGTCCAGAACCCTGAGAGATCGCTCAACCTCTGCCGTAAAGTCCACATGCCCAGGGGTGTCTATGATGTTTATTCTGTGGCCGAGCCAAAAACAGGTTGTAGCGGCCGCAGTGATGGTTATGCCGCGCTCGCGCTCCTGGGGCATCCAGTCCGTGACAGTCGTGCCCTCATCAACCTCGCCGAGCCTGTGGGTTCTCCCAGAATAGAAGAGGATTCGCTCTGTTAGGGTCGTCTTGCCAGCGTCAATGTGCGCCGCGAAGCCAATGTTGCGGACCTTCGCAATATCATAAGGTTCCTCCGCCTTTGGCGCTGGCATGTCAGCTTTCCTCCGAACACTTTCTCTTAGCCCGAAAATTATAAGGCAGGGCGAGGAAGTGGGGAAAAGTGATCCTTCACCCCCCGGGCTCTAGCCCTGATTGACCCCGTGGTTTATCGTTTTGGGCATGAGGAAGAGGCCCAGGAGGATAAACGGCATAACCCAGATAGTTGTGAGCTTGGTCTCCATTTTTCTCGGTTTTTGTTGGGCCTTCACCTCTGTTTCTGTGGAAAGCGCTCCGGTTCCCAGCGATCCTTTCTCGCTTGTTATGAGCATCTTCCTGCCATTTATGATTTTTTGCCTCGGTGTCCCTCTCAGCATGTATGTCTGGTCAGTGTTTGACGGTATAAAGATCTACAAGCACTCGCAGGAGAAACAATAGAACGATCCGGTAAGATCAGCTAGTCCAGGCCCAGGACCTCTCTGTATCCGGGTATGTCAAGGAACCCGTGGCCTGAAATATTGAAGGCTATGCACTTGGCCTCTCCTGATTCCTTGCACTTAAGAGCCTCGTCAATCGCTCCAGCTACAGAGTATGCTGATTCCGGCGCGGGAATGTAACCCTCTGTCTGGACGAAGAGCCTCGCTTTCGCGAAGACCTCCTTTTCGTCCTTCGGATAAGCCTTCGTGTCTATCATGCCCTTATATCTAAGGAAGCTTATCACGGGAGCCGCACCGTGGTATCTGAGGCCGTCGCCCTTTATTGGCGCCATCTCCTTCTGGTGGCCGAGGGTATACATCTTGAGCATGGGGGTCATCTCAGCGTGATCCGCGAAGTCATATTTATACTCTCCCTGGAGGTTTGGCGCGACCTCGCTCTGGACAGCCAGAAACCTGGTTTTGAGGCCCTTCGTGTATGCCTCACCAGCAAAAGGAAGTATGAAACCTCCGAAGTTTGAACCCCCGCCCAGACAAGAGACCATGATGTCCGGGTAATCCTCAAATAGCTCAAACTGCTTTTTGGTCTCAAGCCCGATTATGGTCTGATGCATGAGAACATGGTTCAAGACAGAGCCAAGGGTGTATACCGTATCATCGTGCTTCCTAGCGTCCTCAAGCCCCTCTGAGATGGCTATGCTGAGAGAGCCAGGGTGCTTCGGGTTCTTCTCGTATAAGCTTCTTCCGAAATCAGTGTTGGGGCTCGGTGAAGCAAAGACCTCAGCGCCGTATAGCTTCATGAATGTCCTGCGGTCGTGCTTCCAGTCGTGAACTGCTCTGACCCAGTATATCGTTGATTTGAGGCCCATGAGTGCGGCCGCATACGCTATCGCTGTCCCCCACTGGCCAGCGCCGGTCTCGGTTGTTATGCGCTTGAAACCTGCCTTCTTCGCGTAGAAGCACTGCGCGAGCGCGGTATTGACCTTGTGTGAACCTGTAGGTGAGTAGAACTCGGCCTTGTAGTATAGCCTTGCTGGAGTATCAAGGGCCTTCTCAAGGGCATAAGCCCTAAAAAGGGGCCTCGGCCTTCCTGCCTGGGTGTATATCTCAAGAAGCTCCTCGGGGATGGGGATCCACCTCTCACGGCTCATCTCTTGTTTCAAGCACTCCTCTATGAGCATGTTGGGGAGCTCGGCGAGCCGAGAGGGCCCCTCATCCGGGTCCTTTGGGGGAGGGAACTCATCCCCGAACTCAGCCACTATGTTATACCATTCCCTCGGAAGCTCCTCGGGTCTAAGAGTAACAAATCTCCACTTTGGCATGACAATATCTCCTTGATCTAGGGGCCAAATTGTAAGCTAGAGCCAGGGAGGGGATCAAACAGGCTTGATCCCGTGTGCGCAATTTTCCATAAGGGGTAAGGGGGAAACCAACCTGCATGACCCTCACGGGAACGAGTTTCACATGCTCCGTAACCAAATGATCTGTTCTGGGAGCGGGTTGAACCAAGGCCTCCCCGCGCGTTAAACTTTGCGCCTTGCGGATCCTTGGGATAGATACTTCCTGCGATGAGACAGCTTGCGCGGTGGTTACGGATGGTTTTCGCGTTCTCTCCGAGGCAACCAGAACCCATGATGAACACAGGGTTTTTGGCGGAGTTGTCCCCGAGATAGCCGCCCGCGCGCACATGAGGCTCCTCCCCAGGCTTACCAAGATTTCGCTTGAGAGGGCTGGGATCTCCTGGGATGGACTTGATGGCGTGGCCGCTACCCTTGGCCCAGGCCTTCCCGGCGCGCTTATGGTCGGTGTGGTATTTGCCAAAACAATTTCTCAGGCCTTGAAGGTCCCCTTTGTTGGGGTGAATCACCTTGAGGGCCACATATTCTCGGTTTTGCTCGGTCAGCGCGTTGACCCACCGTTTCTCGCTCTAATTGCCTCCGGAGGCCACACTGACCTGGTTCATGTGCTAGATTGGGGGAGATACCGCGTTCTCGCGAGGACAAAGGACGACGCGGTCGGGGAGTGCTTTGACAAGGTCGCGAGGATAATGGATCTTGGTTATCCCGGGGGCCCGGAGATCGAGAGGCTCGCGAGGGACGGCAACCCGGACTTTCACCATTTCCCTGTCCCCAAGTTCGATCACCTGGGTTTCAGCTATTCCGGCCTGAAGACCTCGGTTCTATATTACATCACGAGACAGGAGCCCTGGTTTGTCTCTGAGAACATAAGCCACATATGCGCCAGCTTTCAGGAAGCGGCCTTTCTGCAACTGCTTGAGGTATGCTTGGGTGGGGTTGAGATGACGGGGGTGAGGAAGCTCGTAGTCGTTGGGGGGGTATCCGTGAATCAGGCCCTCAGGGAAAAATTCAGGAGGGCATTTGGCGAGGATGTGATATTCCCCGATCCGAGATATTCAACCGACAACGGAGCGATGATAGCAGGAACAGGGCTGTTCAGGCTTGAGAGAGGGCTTTTTACTCCGCTGAGCGCCGGCGTTTATCCCAGTTGGGAGCTGGACGAGGGCTAGGCCCGAGGACAAATGGTTTCTGGACGCCTTATTGCAGTATTGTCTCCCCACACCAAGCGACCGCGAGAGCATCAGCGACATGCTCAGATACTTCACCTTGGATGTTGTAAAGCCTCTTGATCATGTAGGCGACGCTCTCCTTTCCTGCCCTTCCCGTTCCTGAGACCGCCTTCTTCACCGCCGTGGGGGATATTTCCTTGACCGGGATGCTCCTCTCGGCTGCCGCAAGGAGAACCGCGCCCCTTGCCGCGCCCATGATCAGCGCGGTCTTTGGATTCTTGTGATATATTACGGCCTCCATGACCAAAAGACCCGGCGCGAACTCATCAATAACCCTTAGCATCTCAGAGTATATGGAAAGGAGCCTCTGGCCCAGGGATCCCTTTGGCCTCAGATCGCATGTTGCCAAGACCCTCTCGCTCTCAACCACACAGATACCGACAGCATTAGCTCCGGTATCAACTCCCATTATTCTCAAGCCAGAGCCTCCAAGACCTCCTCAGGTATGTCAAAGTTCGCGTAGACATCCTGGACATCGTCCAGCTCTTCAAGAGCGTCTATGAGCTTGAGGAGCCGCTCCGCATCGCGCTCTGATACCCTGACTGTGGTTTTCGGGAGACGGGTTATCTCAGCGGATGACACCCTGAACCCAGCTGATTCAAGTGCTGATTTTACCCGGCCAAAACCCTTTATGTCCGTGGTTATCTCGTATGTGTCTGAGAGGGCCTTGAAGTCCTCAGCGCCAGCATCAACTGCCACAGCGAAAACATCATCCTCAGATGCCCCTTCCTTTTCAACATAGATAACGCCCTTCTCAGAGAATTGCCACGCGACCGTCCCGGATTTCCCGAGGTTGCCGCCATACTTGGAAAGCACATGCCTTATTTCGCCAGTTGTCCGGTTCTTGTTGTCCGTCAAGGTGACGACCATAATAGCAACGCCGCCAGGGCCGTATCCCTCATAGATCGTTTCCTCAAGCCCAGCGCCCTCCTCGCCTCCCGTAGCCTTCTTGATAGCCCTCTCTATGTTGTCCATGGGCATGTTTGCGGCCCTGGCTCTGTCAATCGCCAGCCTCAGTCTCGGGTTCATATCAGGGTCGGGGCCCCCTAGTCTTGCCGCAACCTGTATCTCCCTTATGAGCTTGGCAAAGCGCTTTCCCTTCTGCGCGTCAACCTTTGCCTTCTTGTGTTTTATCTGAGCCCACTTGGAGTGGCCAGCCATTTCTCCTCCGATTTGCCCATAATGTTAATGCAGGGGATTGGGGGTTTTCAAGGCCGGGGGACACTCTAGCAGATGGATCCCTTCCCCGGAGAAAACCTCCCGATACCCCTTCTCTCGGAGGAATTCTATGGCCTTCCCGCAGCTGTCTCTGTAATATATGTCCGTTTCCTCCAAAAGCACATATTCGGCAATATCCGGGCGCACCCCGGGCAGGATGTAAAGGGTATCCCTCCCTCCGAGCCTGTTGGCAAGGCACGGGGTTGAGACAACGGCTTTTTCAGATGGGATCATGGAAATGGCTTTTGCGGCCGCGGCCGCATAGGCTGGGTTGACCCTGTGTCTGAGCCATCTGTCCCCAAAAACAAAGAGAAGTGAAAGGATGAGGAGGGCATTTAGGTTAAAATGCTCCTCTTTTATCTTTCTCAAGCCATGGACGAAAGCGAGAAATATCAACGGATACAAAAACACCGCGTTTACACCTCTCAGTTGCGCTTGCCTGAAGTATGCGCTCGCCAGGTGCGGAATGGCCGAGAGGTATGCGGGCACGAGATACCGAACCCTGAGGAAAGGCGGGAGGCCAAAGGGGAGCACTGTAAGCATGAAGAAGACGAAACCAACTGGGTTCAAGGCCCTGATAAGAAGGCGCAGGAGGCCAGCTATATCAAACAAGGACCTTATGCCATATCGGGATGTTAGTTTTGCTGGGTAGTAGCCAGCTACAGAGGCCTGGGCCTCCATGAGACCGAAGGATACGCCAAGGCCAAGGAGTGTGAGAAAGAGCCAGCGCCAGTTCCTCTGGTGAATGGCGAAGTAGACCCCCATAAAGCCCAGGATGAATCCTCCGTCCTCCCTCACTAAAACCATGGCCAGAGCGAATAAAGCGAACAGGGGCCACTTTCTCCCGTGGAATGCCCAGGCCAAGGCAAGGCCTAGAGGGAAGATGAGGACCTCAGGATAGAGATCGGTGACACCCAGCCTAAAGAAGGTTGGTGCGAGAGCCGCTGTCAGAGCGGCAAGGCCCCTAGGCTTCTCATCGTGCCCTATTTCACGGCAGAGAAGCCAGGCAAAGGGCACAGCGGTTGAAAGAAGGAGCTTGTGCAGGACCATTACCGCGTTCACCCCTAGGAATCCGTATATTACGGCATATGGGTAGAATACGAAGAAGAGGTGGTCGCTGACCATGGAAATGGGCCCGCTCACAAAGGCCTGGGCCTGGCCGTATCTGGCAATGTGAAACATGTAGCTCTCAAAGATGGCGTAATCCCAAACGGTATCGCTGTGGAAGTAGTGAGCGATAAGGCTCATGGATGAATAAGCGAAGAAAACCCCACCCCAGAGGGCGAGCATGCCCTTTCTGGTTCCCAAGCATCTTAGAATCGGGATGATGAAATTCCCTTTTCCCCAGAGAAAGAGCCCCAGGAGAACAAGGCCCAGGCACTTGTTTAGCATGAGGAGGGGATCCCTGAGGTTTATCTCGGTGCCACCGATAACAATGTGGCCTCCTATAGCAAGCGAATACGAGAGGAAACCTCCGGCCAGGAGGAAGGCTATTGTTCCCGCTATTCTGCCAGCTAGCCGGATAAACCTCCCAAAACTGGGAGAGCCGAACATCTCATATTCCCTTGGAGAGGGTTTTACCTCGCGACCGCCGCGGCCCTGTATAGCCTTTTTCCTCCGGACTCCATGACTAGGAGGTATGTTCCAGGTTTTCCGGGTTCCCACGAGATCTCGTGTGTCCCCGCGTCTGCCAAGCCTTCCCAGAGCACGGAGACGAGCCTACCCTCAATGCCGTAAACCCTCAGGGATACCCTGCCGGCCTGAGGAAGGCCGAAAACGATCCTGAGCCCTTTGGCTGATGGCATAACCACGAGCTCGGTTTTCACGGGAACGCCGGACTCCTCAACCCCAACATTCTGGACCGTATAATAGGGCGAGAACTCAGATGTGTTCTGATACTGGTCTATGCAGACCGAGGTTATGGTATCGCCTGCAGTGGGCCCACCTGGCACCACAACGCGCCAGCTCCCAGCGCCGTCAGCGTTCGCTGTCGCGAGATAAATCCCCTCGCCATAGCCGGTGGGATCAGCGATTCCCGTAGCGAGATAAACCTCAACCGTGGAGCTCGCCGCGGCGGTTCCTGTTATCACGGCTGAATCCCCAAGGTCATAGTGGGTCGCTCCGGTTATTACCGGATAGTTCAGGAGAAGATTGGGGCCGAAATCCAAATCACCCGGGTCGTTGACCGTGACGCCATTGTTCGCGAGGTCAATTCCAAGCCCTCCGTTGTAGTATATGTTGTTCCTGGAAAGCCTGTCTATTATCGTGTAGAAATCGCTGACGCTTGATCCGACGACTATCCCTGCCAAGCCGTTGTAGGCTATGGTGTTGCCCGAGCTCGGATAAGGGACATACGGGTTGTAGCCGACGACATTATACTGCGATGAGTCATATATGTAGACGCCTATCCCCTCGTTCCCTATGGAGTTCCCGTTCATATCACAGCCTATGAAGTTCCCGTAGATGTGGTTGTATGAGCCGCGACTGACCTCAACCCCGTGCCCCACTCCCGATATGATGTTGTCGTTGACCTGGGTGTATGTGCTCTTGCTTATTTCTATGCCGTCTGCCTGAGGCCCTCCTGAGGTCGTTCCTGATGTGTCCGTTCCTATGTAGTTGTGAGCTACCCAGATGTGATCCGATGAGTCCACGATAATGCCCCTCATGACATTCGCGGATATGATGTTCCTCCCGGAGTAGCCCGCGCTATCACCAATTAGGCAATACGAGGAGGCATTCACATGAATCCCCCCATAGTTATTAGGGCAGGCCTGGCCAGTGTATCCGAGGCCTATCCTGTTGCCTGAGGCCTGGTTGTTGAAGCCTTTGTAGATATATAATCCACAAAAGCCATTGCCGGATATGATGTTGCCCTCTCGCTCATCACCAAGCCCATCCAGGTCCGTTCCTATCCGGTTGGAATCCGCATCCCATATCACGATGCCATAATAGGTGTTCGGGGCCGGGGCTATACCCTCAGGGTCAGTGCCTATCCAGCAACCCATTACCTGGTTTTGGATGGTCTCTTCTATGTATATTCCAGCGTTCGTGAAATTGCATATCACGAGGCCCTTTATGATGTTCCACCTCGAGTGGAGGGCTAGGCCATTGCCTGCCATGAGATTTCCGTCAAGAACGATATCCGGGGTTCCGTTCCCGTTTATGTCCCCGAGTATGGTTAGGCCCCAGTTGTCCGTGAGAGGGGGAAGGTCATAGGCCAGGGTTATCCTCCACGCGCTCTCGCCCCCCTGGGCCGCGCGGGATATTGGTGTGTAGCCATTAGAAATGAACGCGAGGGTGTCAAACACAACCGTGTCCGGCCACGGGTTCGCGTTCGCCGAGGTTATGGCCTCGCGAAGGGTGCCGGGGCCGGAGTCCGCGAGGTCTGTCACCTTGTATGTGGCCCCTATGGCCAAGCCGATTATTGAAAGAATCGCTATAAAGGTCCTCATAGGAACCTCCTTGATGGAAATTATAGGGGGTTGTTTTACCGGACTTCAAGGCCTGGCGCATCTCAAACTTGGAAATTAAACCTGATAAATGCAAAGGCCCGCATATAGACCCTATAATTTACCCATGAAAGAGATAAGCCTCAGGACGGACCGGAGGTGCCAGCTTCTGGACATAACCCGGCAGGTTGAGGAAGCCGTTGCATCTTCGGGGGTTTCCGATGGGATATGCGTTATATATGTGCCTCACACTACGGCCGGAATAACAGTCAACGAGGCCGCGGATCCCTCGGTGGCGAGCGATATATCCGGAACCCTCTCAAGGCTTGTTCCGGCCGGGGCCGGATACTCTCACACCGAAGGTAACGCTGACAGCCACATAAAGAGCGTGCTTGTTTCTCCTTCAATAACCTTGATAATCAAAGGAGGCAGGCTCGTTCTTGGCACATGGCAAGGGGTGTTCTTCTGCGAGTTTGATGGCCCTCGGGCAAGGAAGGTTCTGATTAAGGTGGTTGCAGGATGAAAAAGCTCGTGCAGATCAAGGGAAAGGCTGTTCTGGTTGAGGAGCCAGCACCAGTAGTCTCACCGGGCATGATCCTGGTCAGATCCCGTTTCTCGGCTCTAAGCCCGGGAACAGAGGGGGAGCGCATGAGACTCGGCGGAAATCCCGTGGCCCTGGCGAGGAGTCGCCCGGATCTCGTGAGGATGCTCCTGAATTTCGCCAAAAGGCGGGGCATTTCCGAGGCAATAAAGCTAGCAACCGAGAGGCTCTCAGAGCCTTACCCCCTGGGTTACTCCTTGTCCGGCCAGGTAATTGAGGTTGGCGAAGGGGTTCTCGGCTTCAACGAGGGGGACAGGGTCTCTTGCTCCGGCGCGGAGTTTGCCTTTCACGCTGAGATCGTCTCTGTGCCCGAGCTCATGTCCGCGAGGGTTCCGGAAGGGGTTGGTGACCTTGCCGCGGCCTTCGGAACCCTGGGCGCCATTGCCTTTTGGGCCACGAAAAGGGCAGGGGTTTCGGCTGGCGAGAGGGTTCTGGTTATAGGGCTTGGGATCCTCGGGAACCTCGCCGCGCAGATAGCCAGAGCATCAGGGGCTAATGTATTTGGGCTTGAGAGGAACCCTTTTAGGCTCAGGAAGGCTTTGGAGTTGGGGATAAAAGCCTCTGATTCAGAACCCCCTGGGGATTATGATGTCGTCATAGTTGCTGCCGCGGACCCTGAGGGCTCCCTAGGGGAGGTAGCGGGGCGCTCCGCGAGGCCTGGGGGCAGTGTTCTCTTCCTCGGCCCCTGGAAAAAACCCATACCGTATTGGGATTTTTACTCAAAGGAGATCACCATCCTCTCTTCCCGCTCATACGGCCCCGGAAGATACGACCCAACATATGAACTGCTTGGGCTTGATTACCCTGAGGAATTGTCCCGCTGGACGATCAAAAGGTGCCTAGAGGCGTTTCTCGGGTTCCTTGAGAGAAAAACCGTTGAGGTTGAGCCCCTCGTAACCCACAGGTTTCCAATAGAGCGCGGGCCAGAGGCGTATTCGCTTTTGCTGTCGGGAGAGGATTTTTTGGGAATAGCCCTTGAGTATCCTTCTGAGAAGCCCTCCGAGGGCGCGATCCTCCTTAAGATACCCAAACCTAAAGCAAAAGGGTTAAAAATAGGGCTCATTGGCGCGGGAAGGTTCGCCACATCAACCCTTATTCCAGCGATCAAGTCCAGTGGTCTCGCTGAGCTCGTCTGGGTTGCCGATCAGGTAAACCCTGGACATGTTGCCCGTCGCCACGGGTTCGCCAAGGCATCCCCTGATCCCACGAGCCTCATGAACGATCCCGATCTGGATGCTGTTTTCATAGCGACTCCTCACTCCTCTCACGCCCGGCTCGCCGTTGAAGCCCTCAGCGCTGGGAAGGCTGTGTTCGTTGAGAAGCCTCTGGTTATCACGCGAGAGGAGCTTGAGAGCCTCCGCGGCGTGCTTTCAAATACAGGGGGTTTTCTCGCCGTTGACTTCGGCAGGCGCTTTTCCAGGATGGCAAGGCTCCTCAAAGAACACATCGCGGGCCGCGGGCCTTATCAGGTAAATATAAGGGTGAATGCTGGGCCGGTCCCCTCCAACCATTGGCTAAACCTCCCGACAGAGGGCGGAAGGATCCTTGGCGAGGCCTGTCACTTCGTTGATCTGGCGAGGTTTCTGATCGGTTCCCGAATAACAGGGGTGGAGCCTGTCTATCAGAAAACGGATAACGTGCTTTTCTGCCTGTGTTTTGAGGATGGTTCGGGCGCGGCAATAGCCTATTTCACGGAGGGGCCTCAGAGCCTCCCCAAGGAGAGGATTGAGGTTATGGGACGAGGGGTGGCTGGGATAATAGAGGATTTTACAGAGCTCATCCTGTTCTCAGAGCGGGGGGCGAGGCGTTTCAGGGCAAAACAGGACAAGGGAACAAGCGAGATAGTGAGGGTTTTCCTGGAGAACCTCAAGGAGGGCGGAGAGCCTCCTATACCCATAGAGGAGCTCCTTGAGGTCTCGGACGCGACCCTGAAAGCAGGGAGGATCTGATGGCTATTATCCCTTGCGCGTGTAAAAACCAGGGATTTGGTCATGTTCACCGGAATAATTGAAGGGATCGGAAAGATAGCTGAGGTTTCTCCGGCAGGGCCGGGCAAGCGCGTCAGGATTGAGATGGATGAGATAAGCCTCTCAGTTGGGGATTCTGTTGCTGTTGATGGTGTTTGCCTCACAGCTGAGGAGGTCCTCTCAAACGGATTCGTGGCTTATTTATCCACAGAAACCCTCAAGAGGACGAAGTTCGGCCGGGTCCTGAGGCCTGGTTATATGGTCAACATTGAGACTCCCTTAACCCCAGATAAATTCCTCTCAGGCCACCTGGTCCAGGGCCATGTTGACGCGGTGGGGACCCTTAAGAGATTGACCAGGAGGGGCGAGGAGGCGGAGATGGAGATAGAGTTCCCTCGTGTTTGGGGGAAATACCTCGTTGAGAAGGGCCCTGTCGCGGTGGACGGGGTTAGCCTCACGGTGGTCAAGTTGCTCCCGAACAGGTTCACTGTTGCGCTAGTTGCGCACACGCTCAAGGCAACCGCTTTCGGCTCAAGGCCTCCCCGCTCTCTCCTGAACCTTGAGTTTGACCTCTTCGCAAAGTATGTAGAGGGGTTTCTCAGGGGTTCTCGGTGACCCTTCATCCAAAGGACAACCCTATCCTGGAGGCTCGTGGACTTTATCTCGGCAGAGAAAGAAACAGGGGCCTCAGGCACCACAGCGCAGGCAAAATCCTTTCTGAGGCCTTGGTGAACCCGAGCCCTTATCCCTTGTATAATTTTAAGCTGCCCGATGCCCAAGCGTCTTGAATACATCTTATCCTCTCCGGTGGATTCGGTTGTAGCTGGCGAAGTTGCGGTTCGTTTGGCTCGTTTCCCCGGCATAAGGGAAGCGGTCGTGGAGCCGGACCACAGAAGATTAACAGCCCTGGTTGATGATGGATTCTCGCCTGAGATGCTAATAACCGCGATGGAGAGCCTCGGGCTTCATCCGCAGTATCAGAGGGCCTCATTCTTTATCAGCCCTGGCGTTTCTCTTTTCGCTGGCGCCTGGATAAGGCGAAGGTTTCTGGGCTTCAATGGAGTGAAGGATGTAAAGTTCAACCCCCTTTCAAGGCTCCTTTTCGTAAAATACGATAGGAACACCTTTGACCCCAGGCTTATAAAGAAGACCTTATTGGAGAAGGGTTTTTCCGCCACAGAAACCTCTGCCCTCGCTTTCATCAGGGATCGTGAATCCAAAGATCGCGCTCTTCTCCTCAGGAGGCTATCGCTAGCCTTTATGCTGACTGTAGGCATCGCGGTTTCCGAATACTTTCTCAGGTTCCGGCTCGCTGGCATACTCTGCCTCGTGTGCCTTCTTTGGCCGTGTTTGCCGATAATCCGAAGGGCCATAACCTCTCTGTTCAGGGGATTTTTGGATACTGCTCTCTTGGGCATTCTGGTGGCCGTTTCCCTTTTTGGGCATGGGGTATGGATGCTTTTTTCCGGGGGGATGCCGAGCTTCACCACCGCAAGCCTTGTCATTCTCCTGATTTACGCTTGGGAGTTTTTTGAGGGACTCGTTTCATTCAGGATGAGCAAGAACATCACCGAGATAGTCTCAAGGCTCTCACCGCTTGCGAGGGTTTTGAGGGGAGGGAGGGCGATTGAGGTCTCGGTTGATGAGCTTGAGAAGGGCGAAACGCTCGTTGTGAATAAAGGAGAAAGGGTCCCTCTGGATGGGATCGTTATTGAAGGAAGCGGAATAATAGATGGCAGTCCTGTCTCGGTCGGAGCGAGGCTCTCTGCAACCACGAGGCTTGAGTCCGGCTGGATCAAGCTCAGAGCAACCCAGAGATTCGCGGATTCTCGCCCCGTTAAGACGCTTCTTTTGGCCGAAGAGGCCTTTGCCTCAGGGAGCACCTCCAAGGCCTACATTACGCTCATTACATTTGCCTATGGGCTCCTGCTGGCTTCTTTGGTTGGGGCATGGTTTTTTTGGCCCGGACTTCTCACTATTTCTGCCATGCCCCTTCCGCAGGCCCTCATGCTGGCGACCGAATGGCACAGGCTCAGGGGGGTAAGGAAAGGATTTGAGAATGGGATAATCTTCAAGGCCGCTGAGAACCTCCACAGGATTGCGAGAACAAACACCCTTTTGGTTCCCCTTGGTTCCGCGCTTGGCAATTACAAGATTCGGGGCATTGAGGGTTCCCCCGATCTCATCGGGATAGCCTCTTCGCTTGAACACGGCCTCTTTTCAAAGCTATCAAGGGCTTTTGGTCCCGCGGAGTTCTCCGCTGAGCAGAGAACCCACCATATAGAAATGGGGGTTACGGGCGTGGTCGGTGGTGTTCCCCTGCGTTTTGGGAACATCAGGTTCGTGGACCAGCCATACCCTGTTTTAGGAGAGGATGAGGGACTATTTCCTGTGTTTTTGGAATCAGAAGGGCCACAGGGCGCGATAATCTTTGAGCGAAAACCCAGGCCCGGGGTCTCCGAACTCATGAAAGCGTGGAAGAGGAAGGTCATGATGAGCTCCGCTTCAAAAGCAACAGCCGCGTTCTGGGCAAAGAGCTGGGGAATAGAGGAGGTCTATCCCGAGGCTGTGCCCGAGGGCAAATCACAGGTTCTAGCGGTTCTCTTGAGGAAAGGCGGGCGAGTTGCTTATTTTGATGATCTCCCGCACAGGCATGACCTTCTGAGAAAGTCCTATTGGGGAATAGCGATTTCGGATGACTGGATAGATCTGGAGGCCGGGACAACCGCGATCCTCGGGGAGGATCTTTCAGCAATTCCGCTTGCCAGGAAAATAGCATGGAGATCAAACGCGGCCAAGTGGATCAGCGTCATAATGGTTTTCATTTCTGCTCTTGGTTTGGCGGGTTTGTGGTGGATGGGATTGATGCGTCCCGAGGCTTTTCTCATTTCTGCCTATCTTCTCATGTTCCTGTTCGCGCTCGTGTAGTCCTGAAAAGAAGAGGCTTGAGGATATGCCCGATTCTTGAATAGAACCCTACAGATTCAAAATATACCTCGTTGACCTTCCGGCCCCCACGCGCTTGACCAGGCCGGCGTCCTCAAGCTCCCTGAGGTCATAGTTCGCTGTTCTCAGCGATGCGCCAGTTAGCTCAGCATACTCAGACCTGGTGATGTGTCCTCGCTCCTCAAGATAACGGATGCAGGTTTTTTGCCTCTCGTTAAGGTGGAAACCGGAGAGGTGCTCCGCGACTATTGAGTCCCGAATGAACTCAAGCCCTCTCTTGCGGACCTCAAGCAGCTGGGATCTGAGTCCCTCCGTGAAGTATTCAAGCCATGGAGTCATGTCCATGTCGTATTTTCTGACCAACTGCAATGCCCTGTAGTATCTCTTTCTGTCCCTGTCATAGTATTCAGAGAGCGCGAACAGGCGCTTGAAGTCGTAGCCGGTCTTGTATAGTATCAGTGTAGCGAGAACCCTCGCTGTCCGGCCGTTCCCGTCAACAAAGGGGTGTATGTGGACAAGCTGAAACTGGGCCACGCCGCTAACGAGTATTGGCGAGAGCTCCTCCTGGGTATTTAGCCATTCAACCATGTCCTTCATCATGTATGGAACCTCGTAGTGCGGCGGAGGGGTGTAGATGACCTCGTTCGTCTCCGAGCTGATTATGTAGTTCTGAACCTTTCGGTATTGGCCTGGCCTTGCCTCGGGAAACCCATCTGTGACTATGGCGTGGAGCTCCTTTATCAGGTCCTCGGTTATCGCCTCAGGGGAGTTCAGGTGCTCAGCGGCGAAATCTAGAGCCTTGCGGTAGTTGATGACCTCCTTAACATCCCTTTTTGAAGCGCCTTCCACCTCCTTGCCCTCAAGTATTGCCCTTGTTTCCTCAAGTGTCAACTGCGTTCCCTCAATATGCGTTGAAGCGTGGACATCACGGATGAGGGCTTCAGCCTGCATCTCAGCCAATATGTGCTCTCGCATGGTGAGCGCTTCAAGGAAGCCCCTCACCCGCTCAATAGCGAGGAGATTGTCAACAACCGAGGGGGTTAGGGTAAAGATAGGCTTGAACACGGGATAATTTTAAGGCATTGCTACGAAGCTAGGCAATTCGTTATCCCGGATCAAAAACCCCGGCGAGGGGAATCGCCGGGGTGGAGGATTAGGAAATGATTTGGTTGGGTCAGTCCCTCTTTATCACATCAAGGACCTCTCCTGTTGAGCTTCTCCTTATGGTTATCACGAGGGGCATCTGGCCGGGCAGGGAGTGGGTTGAGCAAGCGTGGCAGGGGTCGTATGGCCTGAATGCCATTTCAACCATGTTTAGGAGGCCGTCGTCAACCTTTCCGTTCTTTATGAAGGCCTTGGCGGCCTTGTCTATTTCCATGGCGATGACAGCCTCGTTGTGCGCGGTCGCGACTATGAGGTTGGCCTCCTCAACTATGCCGTTCTGGTCCGTCTTGTAGTGGTGGATGAGGGTCCCGCGGGGCGCTTCTATTATACCAACGCCCTCGGATGGGGTCTCGGTCGGTATAGTCCTCACATTCGGGTCCAGGATGTCCGGATCGTTGGATAGGGCGACCATCTCCTCAGCGGCCTGCATGACCTCTATCACGCGCGCCCAGTGGAAAGCCAAGGAGTGCTGGGCAGGCTTGCCGCCCAGGGTCTCATACAGCTTCTCATATTCCTCCTGGGCCTTAGGGGTTCTCATGCCGTCTGATGCATTGAGCCTAGCGAGTGGGGCAACCCGATACAGGGATGTGCCCTCGCCGTCAACGAACCCCTTCCAGCCGAGCTTCTTGAGATAGGGGAACTTCATCCATGTCCACGGCTCAACATGCTCGCCTATGTATTCCGTGTATTCGTGGTGCTGGAACTTGTAGAGCTCCTTGCCCTTGGTGTCCACAACCCTTATGGGCCCATCGTAGAACTCAACCTTGTTGTTCTCATCAACCATGCCCATGTGGTTGGTCACGGAGTAATATGGGCCGTTGAGGATGATGTCCACATACTCCTTGTTCCCGAGGACAACATCGTGAAAGACCTTTATGGTGAACTCCGCGAAACCAACCGCGTGTTCGGCCATGACCTTGAGTCGCTCCACTATGTCCTTGTCAAGAGGCTTCGTTATGCCGCCGGCTATAGCGAAGACCGGGTGAATAACCCTTCCGCCAATATCCTCCATGAGCTGCCGGACCTCCTTGCGCATGGCGATGAGCTGGCCAGCCACCTCCAGGCCTACCTTGCCTATGACGCCTAGGATGTTTCGCTCGGCCTTGGGCGCGGTCGGTCCAACCACGAAGTCAGGGCCGCCTAGATAGTAGAAGTGGATGAGGTGGTCCTCAAACATGAACATGTTGTAGAAGAGACGGCGGATCTTTATGGCTGGGAGGGGAGGAGTTACCTTATAAACGGCGTCGCAGGTTTTAGCGGAGGCCATGTGGTGAGCGGTTGGACAAACGCCGCAGAGGCGAGGGGTTATCCAGGGCATGTCCTCAACCTTGCGCCCCACCGAGAACCTCTCGAAGCCGCGAAACTCGGGTATCACGAAGTAAGCGTGCTCAACATTCCCCGAATCATCAAGGAATATCTCAATCTTTCCGTGGCCCTCAAGACGGGTTATGGGATCTACGGTTACCTTCTTTGCCATCATGCACCTCCTTCCTTTGGAACCTCAACCGGCTTCTTCACCCCCTCGCCGGCGGGCCTTCCGTGGATCAGGGACTTCGCTGTGCTGAACATGTAAAATGTCCCGGCGAGGTCGCCTATCTTCTTTATTATCCTGTCTATTTCTGCTTCCTCATCAGGGGTATAGTCCAGGCCGGACGCTATAGCAGATAGCATGGCCATGCCTTGATCCAGGGTTCCGTCAGGGGGGCCAAAGCACCCGTGGCAAGGCATATTGACCAGGATGCAGCGTGGGGCGTTGTCCTTCGCTGGGTCTCCGCACCCTGACCGGGTTGCTGGCCCCATGCATATCATGCCCTGCGCGTTGAAGCAGGTCCCATCGTCTTCTGAGAGGTGATGGCGCTTTATGTCTTTGATCTGCATCTTCTCAGGCTTTGTCTCCTGACGAGGGCAGACAGAGCAGAGTGCCTTAGAGGGCGAGAGGACAGAGCCCTTGGGCGGCAAGTTGCCGCTGAGAATAGCCATCACAGCGTCAAGAATGAGGTGCTTCGGGACAGAGCAACCGGGCAGATAATAATCCACATCTATCACCTGGTCAAGGGCCTTACCCGTTGGCTCAAGGTTCATGGTTGTGGTCTCGTGGCCCGAGGGATGCTTGTAGCGGGGAAGAGGAATCGTTCCCTCTGGATTCACCGTGGAGACCGTTTTCCTGTAGGCATAGTCCACGCAGTCATTCACATCATAAAGGTTCCTCAGGCTCGGTATCCCGCCCATGTGCGAGCAGGAGCCAAAGGCCACGACGAGGCCGGACTTGCGCCTCAGGAGCTCAACCATTTCCCTGTGCTCATCGGATTCAATGGTCCCGTTTATGAAGGAGACAGCGAAGAACCCATCCGGCTTCTCCTCAACATCGGACTTCTTGAAGTCAAGGGCAACTGGCCAAAAGCCAATGTTGACCGCGTTCACGACATCAAGGATCTTCTCCGCCAGGTCAACCACTGCCTCCTCGCAACCTCCGCAGCTTCCGCACCAATAGAAAGCAACCCAGGGCTTCTCAGCCATGGCTAACCTCCTCTGTTCTGAGGGCGTTCAGGGTCTCCCTTACGGTGGAAGGGCCCAAGTTCCTTATCTTCTCAGTGAAAGAGTTAACCGTGTCCCTTACCTTGTCGCCCTCTGAGGCAGATATCCACTCAAGGTGAAGACGCTCAGGGTCCAGGCCATATTGAGGCAGGATCGCCTTCAGGAACTTGTATCTCCTGAAGGTCTTGTGGTTCCCAGACTGGTAATGGCAGTCCCCCGGATGACAGCCTCCGATGAGGACCCCATCAGCGCCCTCAGCAAAGGCCTTCATAACAAGCTCGGGGTCCACCCTTCCCGAGCACATCACCCTGATGATCCTAACATTGGGCGCGTATTGCATGCGGGAAACCCCAGCGAGGTCAGCGCCCGTGTAGGTGCACCAGTTGCAGAAAAAGGCCACTATCTTTGGCTCATACATACTTTAACACTCCTTCTATCTCGTAAAGGAGCTCTTGGTTTTCAAAGAGGTCCTGATCGATCGCCCCGGAAGGACAAGCGGCAACGCATGTGCCACAACCCTCACATAGGACCTCATTGATCTCCGAGACCTTCCTTTCCTTATCGTATGTTATCGCGTCGTATGGGCAGAGCCCATTGCACATCTTGCAACCAGAGCAATCCTCAGCGTCTATGTGGGCTTTTATGGGCTCAAGCTCAATATAACCCCTGTCAACCATAGCGAGAACCTCGCCGGCAGCCGCTCCTGCCTGAGCGACAGTGTCAGGGATGTCCTTGGGCCCCTGACAAGCACCCGCTATGTATATACCAGCTGTGACCGTTGAGACCGGCGCGAGCTTGGGATGGCGCTCCAGGAAAAAGCCCTCAGATGAGCACGAGAGCTTAAGGAGACGCCTGATGTCCTGAGCATCAGGCTGTGGCTCGAGCCCAACCGAGAGAATTACCATGTCAACCGGGATCCTACGCACCATTCCAGCCATGGTATCCTCGACCCTGACCACGAGCTTGCCCTTCTCAGAGGGTTCTATTGCCCAATCCGTGATCTCAGCTACACGCCCCCTGATAAAGTGAATGCCTTCATCCAGGAGTTTGTGATAGAACTCCTCATATCCTTTTCCAGGGGTCCGCATGTCTATATAGAAGTTATACACTTCCGCGCCCGTGCGTTCGTGAACCAGATGGGCAAGTTTCAATGAATACATGCAGCAAACGCGTGAGCAGTATTCATTGTAGTTCTTGTCTCTGGAACCTACGCAGTGAACTATGGCGACGGACTTGGGGGGCTGACCGTTCTTCATCACTAGCTTGCCCTCGGTTGGCCCAGATGAATTGACGAGCCGCTCTATTTCGAGGGATGTATAGACCTCCGGGTATTTTCCGTAACCATAGGAAGGTATCCGTTTGGGATCAAAGATCTTGAAACCGGTTGCCACTACCACTGCTCCAACATTCAGCTCTATCTCCTCGTCAGGGATGCTGTAATCTATGCATCCTTCAACAGGACATGCGGGCTTGCACAGTTGACAATCACAACATATTGAACACATCAAGCATCTGGATGCCTCCTTCTGAGCGTCCTCAGGGGAGTATGTGGAGTGCACATCAGCGAAGTCCTTGATCCTCACGGATGGTTCCCGCTCCGGCATGCGTATGGCAGGTTTCCTCTCAACCCTTTCTAGATCCATGGGCCTCGCTACGCCCTCAAAAGGACCCTCCAACTCTCTGCCCTCGTAAAGATCTCTACCGTTCAGGAACCTATCTATGGATTCAGCGGCCTTCTTGCCAGCCATCATAGCCGTGACCACCACATCCGGCCCGAGAACATCTCCTCCAGCAAACACATTCTCTATGTTGGTTTGAAGTGTCACAGGATCAACATCAAGCCCACCCCAGCTGGTCACGGAAAGCCCCTGGCTCTTGAAGAGATCGGAATCAGGAGCCTGACCTATAGCCACGATAGCGGTATCGCACTCAAGGAAACGAGTCTTGGTTTCATCGTATTGGGGTGAGAACCTTCCGGATTCGTCAAAGACTCTGATGACGGATTTGAGTTCAATGCCTCCGGATTTGAACTCCTTGGGTCCCCAGCGAGTTAGGACCTCAACCCCTTCAGCCTTCATCTGCTCAACTTCTTTCTGGCCCTCTGATGTTCTCCTCGCGAACATCTCCTCCCAACTCTCTATGCATACGAGAGTCACATTCGCGCCGAGCCTAACTGCTGTTCTCGCCGCGTCCACAGCAACGAGGCCGCCCCCTATTACTACGACCCTTCTCCCCAAATTGGGTCTCTCGCCGGAGTTGACCCTTCCGAGGAATTCCAGGCCGGGCAAGACCCAGCTGTTGTCCTCGCCCGGAACGCCGAGTCGCCTGTTTTTTGAGGCACCCACAGCGATAAAGACAGCAGAATATTGCTTGGTTATCTCGGAAAGGCTAACATCCTTGCCTAGGGCTGTGTTCAGCCTGACCTCTATCCCAGTTGCAGCTATCCTATCCGTATCCTTCTTTAGGACATCCTTAGGGAGTCGGTAGTCAGGTATGGTAATGGCAGGCATGCCACCGAGGGTTCCAGCTGCTTCGTAAATCGTAACCTGGTATCCTCTTTTTCTGAGCTCGTATGCCGCCGTAAGACCTGCAGGGCCTCCTCCAATTACCGCGACCTTCTTTCCGTTTTCCTTGAAGTCCTTGGGCATTGGGAGCGCGAAATCTCCTGCGTGATCCGCTATAAATCTCTTGATCCCCGGCATGTTAAGAGGAGCATCAACCTTTCCCCTCGTGCAGGTGTCCGTGCACGGATGTGTGCAAACCCATCCGCACAAGGAAGGCAAAGGATTATCCCTGAGGACGACCTCAAGCGCCTCAGCGAACTTGCCCTCCTTCACCATCATCATATATCCATAGGCATTCTGATGGATGGGGCAAGCGGCCTGGCACGGTGGATAACCAAGGCGTTCTATCACGAACTTGTTGGGGACTGCCTGAGGGAACGGCCTGTATGTGGCCTTTCTCTTAGCGAGGTTCTCATCAAAGGCTGATGGTATCTCAACCGGACACACCTTCGCGCATTCCCCGCAAGCTGTGCACTTCTCAAGGTAGAGGTGTCTAGATTTCTTGAGAACCTTTGCCTTGAAGTTACCCACATAACCCTCAATTTCTTTGAGCTCCGAGTAGGTCAGGAGCTCAATGTTGGGATGGTTGCCCACCTGTGCCATCTTAGGGGTCAGTATGCATGCGGCACAGTCAAGAGTTGGGAAGGTCTTGTCAAACTTAGCCATGTGGCCGCCAATGGATGGTTCCCGTTCCACGAGGTAGACCTTTTTGCCGGAATCAGCGAGGACCAGAGAAGCTTGGATCCCGGCTATACCCCCACCCAAAACCAGGACATCCGGGTTCACATCAACGCGCTTGCGCTCAAGGGGTTTGTGTGCGGAGACGCGACGCACGGCCGCGGCAACCAAGGCCTTTGCCTTCTCGGTTGCCTTGGCGGGCTCGGAAGCGTGAACCCACGAGACATGCTCACGGATGTTCACATGCGTATAAAGATAAGGGTTCAGAATGCCGCCTTCTTGTATGGCACGACGGAAGGTTTGCTCGTGTAGAAGCGGTGAGCACGACGCCACAACAACGCGCTCAAGGTTTTGTTCCTTGATGTCGGCCTTGATCATCTCAAGGCCAGGGTCAGAGCACATGTATTTGTAAGCCTTGGCGACCACAACGCCGGGTAGTTTGCCAGCGAACTCAGCAACAGCCTCAACATCAACAACATTTGCAATATTGAGTCCGCAGTGGCAGATATAAACTCCTATCCTTGGTAGCTTTCCATTCCCCTTCTCGCTCATCGCTTGCTCCTTTTCATATCATGGTGGGCTTATAGACCAGTTGGCCAAACCCGAGACTAGCCCTTTCAATTCCCAGGGCTATCCCTATGGCTTGTGTGAAATAAAGGATGGGGAACTTGGGGGTCTTGCCCTCCCAGAGCTTCATCCTTCCCTGGAAGCACTCAAGGTTGAACTGGCAAAGAGGACAGGCCGTAACCATATAATTCGCCCCGTGGTTTTTGGCTTCGTTTATGAGAAGCCAGGAGAGCCTTGATCCAACCTCAGGTATCGTTCCCGTCAGAGACCCCCCGCAACAGCGGGTCTTCAGAGGGTAATCTGAGATCACTTCGGCCCCAATCGCCTCCAGGAGCCTATCCATTATGGTAGGGTAGAAAGCATCGTCCATATCCGCAAAAGGTCTGGTCAGCTGGCACCCATAATAAGGAACAATTCTGTGGCCGGTTAGAGGTTTCTTGACCTTATCCCGGAGATTGTCCAAGCCATAGTCATAGACTAGAACCTCAATGGGATGCTTGATGATGAAGGGGGCATCGTAGCACCCGCACTCAAGGCCTGTCTTGGCAAGGGCGGAACACACCTTTTCCGCTATATGGGGATACTCGGAGATATAAGACTGGGCCTTTTTCAGCCCGAGATAGCAGGCCGCGCATGGGGCCACTATCTCTTTATATCCCATTTTTCTCGCCAGAGCCAGGTTCCTGGCCACCATTCCGAATGCGGCCGTCTCGTCTATGGACATGTAGGCCGTAGCGCCGCAGCAGTTCCAGTCCGGTATTTCTTCAAGCTCTATGCCAAGGGAGCGGAAAACCGAGAGCAAGGAGCTCTCGTAGTGACGCCCAGAACCCTTCAGGGAACAACCCGGATAATAGGCATATCTGAGCTTATCAGGCATGGCCTTCCTCCTTGAGAGCGTCTATGATGGTCTGGAGTTCCTTGGTTCCCTTGATCTTTGGGCTGAAGAGGTGGAATCTGCCGGTTCTCATCAGGTTTAGTCCAAGGCCCATCATTCCAATGGCCTTGAAGGGGTTGGTCTTCATGACCAGCCTTATAGCCACAGCGATGTCGGATATTCGGCCGTTTTTCCTTGCCTCAGAGAAAAACTCCTTGGCTAGGACTGATGTCGGGAACTTGTTCGGATAGAAACCTTCCCGGAGGGCCAACCTCTTGAAGGCATACATAATGTCCGTGATCTTTATTTTCTGAGGGCAACGGACGGTGCAGGCATAGCAAGACGAACAAAGCCAAACCGTGAAAGACGAAAGGACATCCTTCTTGAGGCCTTCTCTGGCCATTGCTATAAGCCTTCTGGGGGTGTAATCCATGTAAATGGCTACCGGACAAGTTCCTGAACAGGTTCCGCATTGAATACAGTCCCGGAGCGCTTCTGACCCAGGAGAAGCAGTAAGCTCATCAACGAAGCCTCCAGAGACATCCTCTTGGGTTCGGATGACCCGTTTAACCATAGGTCTTTCTCCTTTTGATGCTTGTAAAATTATATCTTGTAGCTAGGCCCCTAGAGTATATGGGAAAGGGTCAAGCTAATGCAAGCATCAAGGAGCCGCGAGAGAATTTTATTTCTGGCCGTAAGATATGAGTGTTTTCGTTGAGTATCAACGAATTCAGCGGATTAGCTTGACAAGAGATCATCTTTGGGCCCGCACCAGCTCCCAGACCGTGTCCTGTCTCACGAGAGCGCTCACCGTGTCCCAGGACAGCATCAGGTAGAAATCGCCGGAAAGTGCCGCGTAAACAGAATCGTGTCCCGTGGGCGGCCCCATTACGGATACGGCCTCGGCCACCGTCATGCCCTCGGATAGCTTGCCAACAGCGAGGCAGAGCGCGGCCTTTTCGCGATACAGGGGCAAAAGGGCCTGGCTCGCGCCCATGTGGGGAAGGGGGGTTGAAAGGTATGAAAGGGATTGCTCAAGAAGGCTTATCGCCCCATAAGTATCGCCCTTATGAGCGATATCCTCAGCCCTGAGAAGGCTTGCTCCTGCCGAGGCCGATAACGCTGAGACGGCCATGGGGATCATCCTTCCGGCGACCGCTGGCTTGATGTCGCAGTATCTCTCGGTTATTCGCAGGCTGATGTGGGCCTTGTTCCAGGAATCCGGCAGGTCGCCCGCTCTCGCGCTCGCGGATCCGGAGGAGGTGAGGAGGGAGATCAGGTTCACGGAGAGGGAATCCAGCTCCTCCGCGCCAACATCCCCCATTACCAGAGATGACGAGATGAGCGGATTGCTAAGGCCTACGAGCAAGGAGCACGCCGCGGCAAGCGTGTCTCCCTGGTTGAGTTTCTCCTCCACATCCTTCCTGAGATCGACCAACCTGCCCCCCTTCTGGCAGGCCAGAAATAAAACCAATGGTATGCCCAGATTCCTGATCACGGTTTCACCAGAAAAATCCAAGTATTTCCATGCTCAGGTTGAGGGCCCAGTGGAGGATGAAGGCGGGCCAAAAGCTCCTGGCCTTTAGGCAGAAGTATCCGAGGAATATGGCTCCGAAGAACGAGGAGACCATCTCCGGCTCAGGCTTGCCGTCGTGCATTAGAAAAAAGGGAATCGCCTGGAAGAGAACGGCGAAGTGCTCGCCTCCCCTCCTTGCCATCCCGAAGAGCAGGAATCCCCTGAATAGGAACTCCCATCCGAGCATGTAGAAACCCATCCCTCCCTGATATTTGAACAATTCCGAGAGGCTCTTTTTCGCTGGTCCGTAAACGGGATAGTATTCTCGCATAACCGGGAATGCCCAGGCCGCAAGGAGAACAAGGGGAACGATGAGCAAAAGGAGAACGAGGGTCCAAACAGCCCACCAGCGCCATCTGCCGAGTCCGAGGCCCCACTCGGAGAAGCTGACCTTGCCAACGCCGCCCCCTATAAGCAGGAGAATAACGCCTAGGCCAACCGGAGCCAGAAGGTATTGGGGATGAAAGAGGAAGAACTCCCTGGCGCCCGGGACCCAGGAACGAAAGACGAGGGGCAGAACAACAGCGATGGTTCCCAGGACCCCGAGAAAATAAGGGAGAAACCTTCTCCTCGCATCAAGAAGCACCAGGGCCGAAAGGGGCAAGGCAAAGTAGATGGCAAAGGCCCACCCGAACTTGAGAACCGGGGGCGCGTTCGCTGGGTGCCTGATAGCAAGAAGGAGGGAGAAAGCCAAGCTTAGAGCTATCACCCCCGGAAACAGGAGGTCTTTGAACCTCTGCATATGTCAGTAATTGCGAGAGACTATCTCTTTATTCCAAAGCTCAGATAAAGGTTCACCGAGGTCGTCAGCGCGCCATAGGAAACGCCGCCCTCGCCTTCAACACCGTGATATGCGGCCTGAGTCATTGGGTATCCGCTGGGGCCGGTCTGAGGGGGCGTAATGTTCTCGGAAAAGGAGCTTACGCCACCCAGCCCGAACCCCATCGCGCTAGCGAGCTTTTCTGCTCTCCCCTTTGCCTGATTGAACGCCTTGGCCCTCGCCTCTGCTTCTTCCTTACGAGAAGACTTGCTCTCGTAATACATGGAGGTGAGAGTGATGCCCTCTATGCTCGTTGCCGCATCCATTATGTCGCCAGTCTTTTTTATGTTTTCTGAACGAACCTCTACAGAGCGGGTTACGGTGTATGCGAGTATCTTGACGCCATCAGCCCCGTATTCCGGGGTAGTATAGACCGAGACCATTGAGAGCTCAACATCCTTGCCCAGCCTCTTTTTGAGCTCGCCGAGGACCTTGTCTGTCTCAGCATAGGCCTCGGCCGCTGTGGGTTTTGTCGCGGTTATGTCCAGGAACGCCACAGCCGCTGAGGGCTTCACAGGGGCTTCTCCCCAGCCGTTGCAGGATATCGCGCTCATGGCCAGGAGGCTGTCCGGGATTCTAGTTCCGTCCTCCTCGCCTATCAGATATGTAACATAAACATAGGCCTGAACCCGGTTGCTCACTCCATAGCCATAGTAATAGTCCTGATACGATGTGCTCGGGGTATAGACCTCAAGGCTCACGGTCCAGGGCACAGCGGTCTTTATTCCCGTGAGCTTCTTGACCTCGTCAAGCCTGGAACCGAGCTCCCCAACTGCATTGGTTATGGCTTTATCAACAGCGGCAGATGGGTCTTTCACCCCATAACCTACCCCTGAGAGGACGATATCCTTATCTCCGGAGAGGACTGATGTGACCTTGTCCATCTTGGAAAGGTCAGGGACATCAGCGGAACAGGTTATGCTCACCGTGTAGCCGAGGACCTGCGAGCCGTCGTAGCTATACTGAGGTGAGACATAGAGGCTCTGGACAGTGGCCTCGGAGACCCCAGCGGCCTTGAGCCTCTTCTGGACATCTCCAAGCTTTGTCTCGGCCTTCGTGTAGGCGGATTTGGCCGAGTTCGCTGTTGCTGAAACGGTGAATGAGACCGTGGCCATATCGGGCTCAACCGGGACCTCTCCCATCGCATTCAGGTAGATGGTCTTCTGAGAGTAGGAAGGCCCATTAGATAGTAGCAGGGTTGCTATTAACAGGTTCATCATGCACGCTCCTAGTGGTTCTGAAGATTATAATGCTTAACTCTGGGCCCATACTACTTATTTGGTTTCCAGTTAATTGTCTTCTCATCCGCGCCTGACTTTAATACCACATACCCGCAACGCTCCCTCCTTGCAACAGGCCACCCCCGTCCTCAAAAATATAAGCCATGCTGAGAACAAGGGGTTGGAAGGCGTTCTGGCTCGCGTTCCTTTTTGGAGCGGTTGTCGGCACCGCGATAAACGAGGCCGTGAGGCATTTCGTCCCGCAGAGTCCAGTCAAGGACTTTCTCGTCAGATACCTGGCAGTGGGGTTCTCTCCAACCGAGGTGAACCTGATACTCATCAGGTTCACAATAGGTATATATCTTGAGTTCAGCCTGATAACCGTTCTGGTTATTCTGCTCCTTCTTTGGCTCATCTACAGGATACTCTGACAGATGCGTTCCCTCTTCCGTCTCATCAAGGCCGAACACACCTTGTTCTCCCTGCCTTACCTTTTTGCCGGTGCCTTTCTGGCGAAGAAAGGCCTCACTGATGTGAGGGAAACCGCCCTCATTCTCCTAGCTGGGATAAGCGCTCGGGCCGCGGGAATGGCCCTCAACAGGATCATAGACAGGCACCTGGACGCTCTGAATCCAAGGACGAGGGAAAGGGAACTGCCGGCCGGGAAACTGCCCTTGTGGTCTGCGTGGCTACTCGTCGCGGTCTCATCAGCGGTATTCGTTTTGTCCGCTTGGCTCCTGAACCCACTGTGCTTTTATCTCTCGCCAATACCCCTGCTGGCTTTCTGGTTTTATCCGTTCACGAAGCGTTTCACGCCCCTAACCCATTTCGCTCTCGGCGCGGCCTGGTCAATAGCGCCTACTGGAGCGTGGCTGGCTGTCCGAGGCAGCTTTGAAGGATTCTATCCAGCAATGGTCCTCTCGGTTTCGGTTCTTTTCTGGCTCGCTGGATTTGACATAATATACGCCCTTCTTGATGTGGATTTTGACCGAACCCACGGGATAAAATCCCTTCCGGCCGCAATAGGCTCGGATTGGGCGCTTTTGGTGTCTTTAGCCTCCCATGTGATAACCTATGCCCTTTGGATCTACCTGGGGTTCCTCACGGCTCTTGGCCCTCCATATTTCGCGGCAATGCTCTTTATTGGTGTTCTTTTCACACTGGAACACCGCTATGCTAGGCGCAAGCCGGAGTTCGCCTTCTTCAGGGCAAACGCGATAATAGGGTTCGCTTTCCTGATGGGGATATTCGGTAGCCTGGTCAGCCGGTGAAATTTTCCTTAACCCACTGCTCGGCCCAGGCCCTTATTTGATCCCTGACCCTTCGGAAGACCTCAAGCTTCTCGTTTTCGGTTCCGATAGCTTGGGCCGGGTCCTCAAATGGAACATGCATTCTTACCGCGATGCCCGGAAATGTCGGGCATTCCTCCGCGGCCCTGTCGCAGACCGTTATTATGTGGGAAAAGCGCTGGCCCATGAACTCGGCAACGCCCTTTGACCTTTTGTGAGAAATATCAAACCCTATCTTGGCCATGACCTTTATCGCGAAGGGATTCACCGGAACGGGTTTTGTTCCTGCTGAGAAAACCTCGGCCCTTTTGCCCAAAAGGGCCTCCAGGAAGGCTTCGGCCATCTGGCTTCTGGCGGAGTTTCCTGTGCAGAGAACGAGAATTCTTGGTTTCATGGGATAAATTATAAAAGCGGGTCCGTTAAGAAGGCGTTAATCCCGTTGAAAAACCAAAACCTCGTTCTCACCGTAAAGGGTCAAAATAAGATCCTCCTCGCTAATGATGTTGCTAGAAAGCATGTCCCATATCATGGTTCCCAATATGTATCCTTTATTGCCCGCAAGTATGAGCCTGTTTGTCTTTCTAAGAAGGAAATCGGCCAGAGCATCGCCCTTCCCTCTGATTATAGGGTTATTAGAAAACGGCAGAAACGATAACGCCGCATCCTCATCCGGAATACTCGGAGCAGATATTGAAACCCCAAGAGGCATAATGAGGTTCTCGGCCTTTATGGATTTGATGGCTTTTTTGTTGTAGAGAACGCTGTCGGGGTAGAGCGCGATCGCGCCCCTCATCTGCCCGGCAAACGAGAAAATGAGTCCGGAAAAAACCTCCTGAGCGCTCAGCTCAACCATAAGAGCCCTGTTGCTTTCTGCTATCCTCTCAAACACAAACTCAAGGCTCATCCACTCCTCCTCGCCGTGTTCTTCTAGCTTATGGCTAAAAATGTTTCTTAGAAGAACGAGATAACCAGGAGGTATAGCGGGGTCATCCGGCAAAAACTCGGGATCCGGGCCCCCAGGAGGAGACTCTTTCGGGGCGCTACCGGGACCAGCGGGTCTTATCATATACCTTACTTCTCTCCACGACAGAAGCCGGCCCAACTCCTTTGGCCCATCGCCCCATGTGCTCCTCACAGAGACAGGCTCGCCTTCCTTGACATCAACGATAATAGCGCCCCACTGAGGGCCGAAGAACACGATCCTACCCTCCTTGAGGCCTCTTATGAGCGCAAGAGGTTCTCTGGTCCTCTTTATAGCCATTTGAATTCAAGTTCCCTTGGTGGTCTCTGCGGCACTTCTGCAGGATAACCAAAGGTTAGGACCATAGCGATCGTATGGTTCTCCGGAGAAAAGCCCATTAGTTCAAGAAGACCGCGCTCCGCCTCATCTGAAACCAGAGTGAGTATCCCACCGCCAAGCCCCCAGGCTAGGGCCGTTAAGAGCATGTTCTCCGCCGCAAAACCGCAGGAGGCAAGGGTGTGTGCCATCTCCCTTGTGTAGAGGGCATTAGGGAGGGACGAGGGCGGCTTTTCCGCGACCATAACAGCAAAAAGAGGAATGGTGCCCAAGCCTTTCATGAAGCTTCTCGTGAAACTCTGATACCTCTCAAGATCAAGGTATCCTTCCTGATACAGAGCCCTTATATCCGAGAGATACGAGTAAGAGGCCATGAGACGCCTTATAAATTCCCCTCTTTTCGCACTGCTCTGATCAATCAGTAGGAGGCGCCACTTTATTTGGTTGTTTTTGGTCGGGGCCCTTAAACCCGATATGGCTATTTTCTCCGCTACCTCACGCGGCACAGGTTCTGGAAGATAGCTCCTTATTGTCCGTCTGAGGTTTATGAACTTTTCCAGAGCCAGAGCTATCTTTCGCCTCTCTGGGTCAATAACCTTTCCGTACAAGGGACCTACCTCGCTTCAAACTGCGTTATCCAGAGCTGGGCCTCATACGGCCTGTCAAGGATATTTAGGACATACCAAGGATAAGCGTCAACCCCTAGATACCAGACTCCTGAACCGAGCACGGGGACTTGGCCCTCCCAGACGCCCGGCTGAGTCTGGGTCATTAGGGCAGCGGCCGCTGTGTCCTGGGTGAACCCGTATATGGCAAGGACAGGATCGGGGTCGTCCGTGAAGGCTACGGCCTTCATTGTATCCCCAAGACCTACCCATCTTGGGTTTTGGATGTTGAGCAAGGTATCTGGGGAATAGAGCATTATGGAATCAGGATTGCCTCCGATAAGGAGCAGGCTGTCCAGCTTCACGCTCGGGTCTATGTCAGCGGACTGGAAGTTTATGTTGGTAACATCAGTCATGACCCAGCCCTTATCCTGTTCCTCGTCCCCTATGCGCTTGAATATGGCCGCCAAATAGCAGTGATCCTTGTAGGGCTTTATGTGATCCTTTATCCCTCCGGAGTCCGGATTATACGCGACTATGTGGAAGTTGCCCCAGATATTGACCGAGAGCTCAACATAGGCCGAATCATACTCCGCGCCCTCAACAAAGTATATGTTGATTATCGGGTTATCCCTTCCCGTTTCCTCCCTGATCCATCCGAACGGGGTTATGGTGTCCTCCATGATGACAAACCCGCTGGATTCTATTCCGCCCTTGGGAGATGTTCTGGTCCAGCCAGATGTGAGTATTAGGCGGCGGAGTATCTCCTCGTCGCTCTCTTCCGTCTTCACTCCACAGCCAGCGAGCACAAAACCCGCTAGGCCCACCAAAGCTATCTTCTTCATGTTAAACCTCGCTAATCAGCCCCAGTAAATGAAAACCCCACAGCTCGGGCACCGCTCAACCTGATGGTTCTTCTCAGGCCTCGTAACCATGGCCGTTGGCAATTCCGAAAAGCAATTCATGCATGTGCCGCCAATGACGGGCGCTATTCCCCTTCTATAGTGTTTTCTGAGCCGCTCGTATTGCCTTAGAACCTCGGGCGGGAGGCGTCCAGCCACCTCGTCCCTCCTCCTTCTCAGTTCCTCAAGATGCTTTTCGCTGGCCTCAAGCCCAACCTGTTCACGGTAGGCGGGGCTGGTGACATCCTCTATCAGGGTGTCAACATCATGGAGGAGTATCAAGCATTCCAGAACGGAATCCATATCAAGCTATTTTTCCTGATAAAGCGTGACGAGGTAATCCTTGAACCTCTCCGGATCCTCTATTTTCATGTACTCCTGAGATTTGGTCAGCTTCCTCGCTATCTGGGCTATCTTTCCGAGCATCACGAGGTATGTAGTTCCGATGTCCTGGGGCGGCGCGCACAGGAGAAAGAACAGGTGAACCGGCTTGTCGTCCAGAGCGTCAAAGTTTATGCCGTTCTTTGAGCGTCCAACCACCAGATAGACCTTGTCCAGAACTATGCTCCTGGTGTGGGGTATGGCTATACCCTTGCCTATGCCTGTTGAGCCTATGGACTCGCGTTTTTTGAGGGCATCAAGCACAACAGCGAACTTGTCCTCGGGCAGGTTGGCCTTGGAAAGGAGTTCCTTCAGGGCCTCGTCCTTGTTAGTAGCCTTCATATCAAGGATGATCTTGTCAGCTGAGAGCAGTTTATCCAACATCTGACCTCCTAAACAGGCAAATTTTAATGCAAGGCCCGGGCCGGATCAACTACAAGGGGTCCTCAGATCTGTCCGGATTTCCGGGCACCTTAGGGGCCACTCTCCAACCTGAGGGATTAAATTATAAACTCCTAGAGGCTCGGCAGGGCACAAGGCGCTTTGCGCCTTGCCGAAGGGAATGCCCTGACGAGCCGTAGCCCTGCAAGACTTAAGGAGCGTCTCGTTCTGCCTAGCTATGGTCGTCCTCCTTGTTGAAGAAGTAGTTCCTGA
>JBDRYB010000011.1:0-55123 GCA_039803205.1 Caldifarciminota bacterium | reverse complement strand
AAGGACCTGGAAAGCGACCCATCTCGGAACAACCTCCCCATTGCTGATCATGACCCGGTAATACAACCAGGCCTGCTTTCCTGGCTCGTATGGTTCATTGATGTCCGAGCTGATAACGATCTGAATGGGGTCACTGCTTCCACCATTAGGTATGGTTCCTACCCAGATGTCTTCCTCACCGCCGATGAGCCAATCTCCATCCTTTCGCCAGAATTGAAGGTAAACATCCTTCATGTCTCCGGGGTAAGGATCGCCGATGCTTTTAGGGTTCTCAAGGATAAGGTTTATCGTCACCTCCTCGCCTGGGCACATATAGACCACATGCTGGCCGTTGGCCCACAGGCCGCCAGCTAGAACGAGAAGCACGGAAAACCTTCTCATTGCTGATCCTCCTTGTGTTTTTCTTGGTCTTGGTTAGGGAGTTCTGAGCCCCATTTGAAAAGCCAGAGGTTAAAACCCAAACCGATAGAGGTGAGCGTGAAATGCTCGTCAACATTCCCGACGCTGATCTCAAGAAAAAACTCCCCAAAATCCTTTATATCCACCGTTTGTAGGGTATCAGAGATCCAATGACGCACGCACAAGGGTGCTGTGATACCAGCATTTCCTGCCAACAGCAGGTATTCGTTTTTTTCATCTAAGCCGGCTCGACCTCCATAGAGCACCGCGGACTCAAATCCAATGTAAAATCCCCGCCTGCCACTAAAAACACAACCACACCAGGAACCAAGTTGTTGCCAGTGATGGGTAATTTTGAACATACCTCCCTGTGCTGAGTAATCAGAACCCGGCACAAAAGCACTCGCCGTATAATGTCTGGTATATCCAGCGTCTATCTGGAAATACTTTGAGGGGGTCTGGGAGAATTTTGAAGTCAGGAAAGCACTACCTGAACCTGAAATGACAAACAATGAGCCCTCTACACCTCCTCCAATTTGTGTGAAACTTATGAGTAAAACAGTAAGCATATTTTTACCTCCTAAGGTGCTACGGTCATAGATTTTATAATCTCCTTACGGTTATTGAGACTGTAAAACACCACATGAACATTATAGGTAAATGGAGTATTTGTTTGAAAGGAACCTCTTTTGGCAACAACAAATTCGTAACTACCTGGACTTACCTCCTTCCCATCCCGATAAGATACTCCCCAATAAGCGTCAATACCACTATATGCCCACGCTGTACCATATTTTTCTAATACTATTTGAATACTTAGAAATTCATCTATTGTTCCCCCTGTTACTCTCAATTTTAGATCTTCTTGATAGACATGCCATACTTGTGGAAGAATTACTTGATCCTCCCTTATCTCAGGTTCCCCGGTCCTATCTTCTTTCCCATCTATTATCCAAGTCTTTATATACTCAGTACTAAATTCGCTAGCAATCAAAGATAGTTCGCCGACTCGTTTATAACTGAATGGACCTTCCGGATCTGAACTATGAGAAGAACGATGTGTAACATTAAATCTAGCTGGACCCCAATGAACCCACCATACATCTACTACTCCATCAGCAGGTCCAACTGGAATGCCAGCAATCACAAGTCTTCCTAAATCTCCAGCTATTACAGAATACTTTTCTTCATACTTTGGCCAACCCCCCTGATTCAATAAATCATACCAGGGCATACCTTCTTCAACATCCCCCTCACAACCCCCTGACCCAACCCAAAAAGCTACTGGGTATGGTTCTCCTATGCCGAGTTCCGCTGCCTCCCCTGCATCCATCCAATCAGGAATTATGAATAGATAAGTCAGAATTTCTTGGTAAGTGCTATAATGACACCCGTTATTCGGTGTCGCAAGCATTAGGATCCGATTCAGCTTATCACAATTGTAATATTTGATTGCGGCCCTCAGAACATATCCACCCATACTGTGGGCTACTACATTAACTTTATCTGAATATGTAGCTTCACAGATAGCATTTATTAATGAAACAATCCGCTGAGCATACTCACCGTGTCTTTGGTTATCCCTGTACTCTACACAGGAATATTGATTACTGGGCCAATAAACTCCATTGGATCCAATTACCCCCTGTATCTCGTTGTCTCCCGGTGTATAAGACTTAAAATAATATCCACAGCTATAAATAGCTCTTTTTACATAAATTTCTCCCGCCCGGTGTATAAGACTTAAAATAATATCCACAGCTATAAATAGCTCTTTTTACATAAATTTCTCCCGCCTGAATTCGATTAATAATACTCGGTTCATCACCTGGGTAGAGCAAAAGGGGCTCACCGGCCTCGTAATATTGATAGTGCGAATCTATTAACTTTTCTAAGGCTGTGCTATCATCAAACTGGTCCTGCCATTTAGGCTGGAGCCAGCTTTTTGCAGTCGCGTTCATCCCATGCAAAAATATTATCGGATAATAATCGTAGTGCTCAGTCAAGGTATGCGTGAAGGTGTATTCCCTCGCCAACAACCAGGGAACCAGAGAAGCAACCTCATAGGGTTCTTCCTTAACCTTGAATTCGGCGAAGTCCGGGGCCACCTCTCCGTTCCTGACCAGGAACCTGAGTCTTAGCTCGCCCTCGCGGAGGCCCAGGAACCAAGAGGGTTTGCTTCTGAGCTTTAGCCGAAGCTCAACCTTCTCCCCCTTGGCAAGGTTATGGGTTATCACGCTGTCCGGACTAACCGAGAGCCAATCAGGCTTTGAGAACACGAATATCCAAGGCTCCTTGAGCAGGGTGTCCGTTTGGTTCTCAATTACGAGATCAACCACCTCCTCCCCGCCCTCCGGCAGGACCACCTCGTAGGCTCCTATGAGCATCAGCCAAAACATATTTTTAAGCCTCCAGCTTGCTCAGCCTGAGCATTATAAGAGGGGGGTGAACCTATTGCAACTATGGGTGTCAAGTCGCGGAAACGCTTGTTTTATGAGGGATTCAGAGACAGCTATTCTGTAGTTCTTATCCGGTAAGGACTTAGCACTCGCTTGACGGCCGAAAATGGCCAAACTTGGGCCGTAGGAAGGGCCTCGTGTGGCAAAAGGCCCTGTGTTTATGCGAGACAGGGAGAGGACATAATGATTTCCGAGCACCGTATAAAAGACAATCTGTGAGCGAAAGCCGGAATCAGCCAGCCCCGGCAGGGACCGGGAACCCGCGCATACGGCTCTGGACCATGCTAATTTATTCCCCTGTTATTTGGGAAGGCCTCAAGCGCGCTAGCTGGTATCCTGTATGTCCTTCTCTATATCCCTGGCAGGAATAACCCCGGCCCTGATTAGGTCATAGACATGGTCAAAGGAGCACTGGAGCTCCTCGGCGGCCTGGCCGGGTGTTAGGAACTTCATAGCGAGGTGCAAAGTATCTCGTATATGGTTCCGTGCGACCAAATTTCGCCCCGAAAACCGCGCCACGACTGAATTACCTGAACCGTTTGATCATTTCCGGGCCCGCAATTGGTTTTTTGCGGCTTTTCACGGGCTTTTTGCGGCTTTTGCCCAACTTTTCATGGGCTTTTTGCGGCGTTTTTACAGAGGGAACAACGACCTGTTTTTCTCTCTTTATATGTCTCTAGGTAATGGCCGCGCGCCTTGTCTGGTGAGGGTTTTGTTTTTTGACCACGGAATTTTTGTCAGGGGGGGCCGGACTTTTTGTCAGGGGTGGCCGGAATTTTTGTCAGGGGTGGGGGGTAGAAACCCAGTTTGGGGTTGCTGTGGGGTTGGTGGGGGAGTTATTGTTTTATGATATAAATTGAGGGGTCAATCCTGAGGAGGGAAAGGTATATCCCCCTTTGGTCCTGTGGAGGAATAAGCGGAGTGCTAAAGGGCAGGTGGTTCTGTAGGTCAGCTCAGCGCTCCCCTCTGGCCACGCCGCGCGGTTCTCCACCCGATTATGGGTTCATGGGGATAGGGCCCTGTGATAATGATACTTGAACCGCTGGGGCACAAAATCTCTCTGGGAGAACAATCGGGCCTAATGACATGAATGGTAAATAATGCCCCTTTGGCGGGCTTTTTCCCTCTCATGCTCCTCCAAACAGGAGTTTCCGCAGTTTCTCCCTCCGTTCCGGCGGCGTTCCCCTCTCGTTGCATAATCGGTCAAAGGCTATGGCCTCGGTGTAAAGGGATATTGCCAGGTTTTCCAGGGGAATGTTTAACCCCGTAGACTGGATGAATTCCTGCGCCTCACAAATATATGGTTCTCGTTCCACGGGGGAAGCGTTTCTCCAAGCGTTTTTAGCGTATTCTTCCAGTTCTCGGCGCAAGGCCTCTATTTGCTTTCTCCGGGCCTCTTCCTGTTCCGCTTGCCTCCTCTGGGCCTCCCTTATGGGCCAGGGTATAAACCCCTCGTCCGGCTCTATGCCCCTTGCCAGCATGCTCTTGAGGAGCCGGGCTGGGTTCAGTATCCTCCTGTTCCTGTATTGGAGGCTAAGGATGTCCACAACCATAGCCACGCGCCCAGCGCCATACTGCTTTATCAGGCTCGTGATAACCTCTTCTGGCACCTCGGCAAACTGGGTCTGGGGCAATAGCTCCCTGAGAATTTCCAGGTTGTATTGGCTTGCAATATCTTGAACCTCCGAGAGCGCCCTTTCTGTCTCACGGAGGCGGTCAAACAGGGGAGAAAGGTCAAAGCTGAGGGCCTGGCCCGGCTGGGTTGTTCTGATCAAATATCCCCTGGCCTCCAGGCGCCTCAGGATTCTGGACACGCTCCTGGGCCGAACACCCATGAGCTCGGCTATCTCCGCTATGCTCGTGTGAATTATTTGGCCAAAGCGTATCCTCGTGGCAAACCCATAAGTGAAGTATGAGATAACCAATATTAAGTGCAATTCGGTGGCGCTCAGGGCAATATCCGGGTGCTCAAAGAGAAGGGCCGGGAGCCTGGTGAAGTGGAGGGTCCCGGCTGTCCAGACAAACTCTACATCGTAATTTTCGGGTTCCTTTTGACGCCTGGGGCCTACCTGGTTAGCTAATGCGACCGCGCGCTCCTCGTATGGCTTGAGGCTTATCCTGTCCTTGGGGTCCGCGTTATCCACCCTGATCCAGCCCAGGCCCGCCATTTTCTTGACCATTTTCCTGGCCCCGTCCGGGGTTGTTCCCGTGAGTTCACCTATCTTGCGGTATGTGGTGCGCTGGCCCCGGAAGGCCAGAAGGTTGAGAACCAGGATCATCCTTATTTGGTGGGAAGTGAGGCCGAGCCGGGCCGTGTTCTCAATTATGATGTCAAAGAGCCTGGTGAACCCTCGTGCCCAGAGGGGATCGCTTTTGCGATTGTCTCGCGCGGATACGCTCATAGCTCCTCCCCTCCGGTAATAGTGCGAGCCGGGGTCGGGATTTGCTCAGGACGCGCCTTTTTGCCCCCATGGGGTATCTTAATATCCCCCCGGCCCGAAAACCTCTCCCTCCGGGCTTTCCGGGCCTCGGCCTTTATCTCCGCGACTATCCTGTTGAACTCGGCCATGCCCCCGTATCTCCAGCTCGGAGGAGGCTCCCTGAGGCCCCTGGTTCCTGGAGGATTAAATAGGGGTAAGGATTCAAGCGCGCTGGCTGGTATCCTGTAGGTCCTTCTCCTTGCTCCTGGCCTGGATATGTCCCTGGCAGGAATAACCCCGGCCCTTATTAGGTCATAGACATGGTCCAAGGAGCACTGGAGCTCTTCGGCAACCTGGGCCGGGTGTTAGGAACTTCATTCTGAGGCGCAAAGTATTTTGTATGGGGCTCCCCACCTCAAAATTTTGCCCTCAAACCCCCACTACGATTGATAATCTTGCGCGCGCAAGTTCGGAAAACGAGGCGCCATGCGAATTATCCGCGTGTATTCTCCAGTTGTCCCGCAGGCATTATAATATGAGCCTTACTATGCCCCGTGGCCGCGGCAGGATTCGCAGGATAACCCTTGAGAGCGGGGCCATATCCTACCAGGTTGATGCTTATGATGCCTGGGGCCGGAGGGTTAGGAGACAGTTCCCTGAGAGGGCCGACGCGGAGGCTTTTCTCAACAAGCTCAGGCACGAGAAGCACCTCGCGAGGCTTGGGGTCATGCCTGAGAAGAGGGCCGGGGCAATAATAACCCTTTCAGAGCTATTTGCTCGGTATTTGGAGTGGGCAAAAACCGCGCATTCAAAATCCTATTTGCGTTCTGAAGTATTCTACGCGGCTTTCTTTCTTGAGGCCCTGGGTGATTTGCCCCTCTCCCAACTGAGAACAGAAAGGGTGCTTGAAACCCTTCAGTGCCTCGCGCTTTCGCACTCGCCCTCCACGGTCAACCGATATTATGCCTTTATCCGTTCGGTCTTTAACAGGGCAGTGGAATGGGGAATCCTGGAAGCCAGTCCCCTTAAGGGTATTCGTCCTCTCAGAGAACCTGCCGGCAGAATTCGCTACCTCAGTCCTGATGAGGCTCAAGCTCTCTTAAATGCCTGCCGGAATAATCTCTGGCTTTTTGCTTTCGTGGCAATAGCTCTATACACTGGAATGAGAATAGGGGAGATAAGGGCGCTCAGATGGGAAGATGTGGACCTGGAGAGGGGGATAATACGAGTCAGAGAGAGCAAGACAGGTTCAGCGCGGCTCATCCCCCTGCACGATGATCTCAGGAAGCTGTTGATCCAGTTACCACGCGGGGATGATAATATGGCTCTGAGGATGCGCTATCCCGAGAAAGCTTTCAGAAAGGCTTGCCGTGAAGCAGGAATCCGCGACTTTCGCTTTCACGATCTCAGACACACATACGCGAGCTGGAAGGTTATGGATGGGGTTGACCTTCGGACCCTTGCGGAGCTCCTGGGCTCAGGACCACACAGAGAGGGTTCGGGACAAGGGAATTATGGTCAGTTCAAGAAAAGCGAAAAACAGAAAATCCTCGCCGGAGGGTTAGCCTAACCAGGTAAGGCAGCTGATTTGAAATCAGCCGGGCGAAAGCCCATGGGGGTTCAAATCCCTCACCCTCCGTTTTTATCTCATCTTGTTTCTGGGGTTTCGCACCCTTGCCTCCTGACTCACCACCTCACCCCTACATAGATATCCAAAGTTGCGAACCATTTCTGGAATGGCCAGTCATCTTGGCTCAGCCACATGTAGTTCACACGCCCCGATGAGCCTATTACCAGGGTTACGGTCCTGTCGCTCAGATATTCCCTCCGGTTCTCCCTGAACTCAAGCCTCGCAAGCCCAAGTAGCCCAGGGGTCGCACGGTTTATAACCGTATCCTTGAGTGCGGCCTCAGAGCCATAAGACTCCCATTCAAGGTGGCCGAAGTTCCCAGTGATGGCCGCGCCGGCCACTAAATATATCTTTGACCAGTTGAAAACCCCGCGCGATGCCCCGAGCTCGTATGAGACGACGGACTCGTTTATCTTTGAGCCTATTGGCATACCCATGTATGTTGTCTCAGAGAAGCGCTGGTTGTGATCCGTGTGGCTTATCCTGAAATAGGGTTCAAGTCCGATTGGGAATCCCTTCAGGTATGACAATTGAAAGAAGAAATTGAACCAAGCGGTGTATCCGTAGTCTATCTCGCCGTAGCAGCTCTGGTAGATCATCCTCCCCGCCGGGGCTGAAGGCCCTGCCCCTGCGAGCAGTTCCGCGCTCATGGTGAGGATGCCTGTTATCATCTGAAGATTACCTTTAGTTCTGCCCAGGAAACAGAGTCTGTCTTGAAGTCCTCCCAAGTGAGGATGTCCCAGAGCCTCGTGTCCGGGTTTTTCACGAGGTTGAGCTTGCTGGTTCCCTTTGCCCGGTATATGTTCCCGCCAGAGAGATAAACTGTTATGTCATACGAGATGTTGTAATAATATGATGATGGACCATCCTCCCACTCGTCAATCACCGTGAATGATGCGTTTATTGGGGTTGGCTGGCCGAGGTCCAGCTGCGCCATCATGTTTCTTATTATCGTGTCCTCAGTCCTCTTGTTCCAGTTTTCATATTGGGAGCCCTGTAAGGATGGATCGGGCGCGAATAAGAAAAACTCGTTCAGGCACGAAACATAGTTATCAGGAAGCTGGAAATTCAGGGAGTTTTGAAGGTTAAACAGCACTGCATCGGGGGTTGTTGGCTGTTCCCAGTATGGGGGCCCGGCAGGTGGTTTGGGTTCTCTGAGGCCAAACCAGTCACAGCAAAGGCAAAGCACCAAAAGACAGAACCTTCTCAAGGGTTAAATTATAAAGCTGGAAATGTCCTGCCAGCAGGGTTTAAAATATGTGCATGATGCTCTTTTTCGCTTTGGTGGCTGGCCTTTCGCCCTCGGTCAGAGCTGGCCTCAGGTCTCTGGTTTTGCCCGGCTGGGGCCAGTTCTCACTAGGCCAAACCGTGCCGGGTTGGGTGTTCCTCGGGACCGAAGCTGGCTCCTGGGCTGGGGCCCTCGGTTTCAGGATAAAAGGGGACCGCCTCGCTGAGCAATCGGTCATATGGGCATACGAAAAGACGGGCGCGCGCCCAGATTGGGGTGAGGAATACTGGTCTGCCATGGAGGAATACATGAACTACGACGACTACCTAGAGGGGCTTTGGGCAAAAGCCAGAGAGCTCTTTCCCGACGATCCAGAGGAGCAGGCCGCATATGTTGATTCCGTAAAGCTCACCGAAAAATGGGCGTGGCCGAGCGAGGAAGCCAAGAAGGAGTTCATGCGCCTCAGGTCTGCTTCCCGGAACGCATTCAGCCTCTCCGGAACCATGCTAGGGATTGTGCTCGCGAATCACCTGTTTTCTGGGCTTGAGGCCTTCGTATACGCCCAGTGGTTTTCCGGAACCCCCCTTGAGGGCACGGGTTTTCATATCAGGATCCTCCCTGAGGGCGGTGCGAGATTCGGCTTCACGAGGGCATTCTAAGGATCACTGACTTGGAGTTCATCGGATACGAAGAGGGATCCCCCGTTTACCTGAGATTTCTTGAGCTTCCTTCTGCTACACCATTCCACACCCTATCCTGGCTCAGGTTCGTCCGGACCATCCTGCCTGGCTCCAAAATAAGGTTCTTGGTTTGGCATGAAGGAGGCTATCCATCGGGTATCATGCCCATAGTTGAGAGGAGATTTCTGTTCGTGCGTGCGGGGTATTCTGTGCCATTTGACGCGCCCGGCGGCCCCCTGGGTTCTCCGGCCCCGCGCGATTGGCACAAACCCCTCTCAGACTACTGGAGGGTAAGAATATGCGATCCGGAGGGGGTTCTTACTTCCCCCTGGAGCCTCATTAGGGTCCCAGTTCACCTGATTGATACCGCTCGCTTCAGCCCATCCCGTTCCCAGATCAAAGCCACGAGGCAAGCCGAGAGAAGGGGGCTTTCGCTTGAGAGGATATCGGGCTTTTCGGAGGAGATATATGGTCTCTACTGCAAAGTAAAGGCTATCAAGGGTGGACTAAGGTTCGGGCTTAGGGCAATGGAGGCCTTGTTCACGGAGATGTCCGGCCACATCCTCGGTTTCATCGCCAGGCACGAGGGGAGAGCGGTCGCTTTCATCCTGAATTTCTTTCACAATCAGCGCGCCGTCTCATACCTGCACGGGTTTGATAGGGAATTCGCCGGCCTTAGGCCCATGAGCGCGCTGATCATGCGCTCGGTGGAATCCGCCAGGGATATGGGCATCACGGAGTTCAGCCTTGGCTCAACAACCCCAGGAGACAAGGGCCAAGCCGCTTTCAAGGAGTCGTTCGGCGCGGTTCCAAAACCCATGAACATCCACATAAAAAGGGGTATTTTTGAGATGATACCCAAAAGAAGAGATAGGACCTTGTAGACTTGCGCAGATTATTGAAGATCGTCATCCGCGGCGCTGTTCAGGGCGTTGGAATGAGGCCCTTCATCGCAAGATTAGCTCGCGATCTTGGGATATCCGGCTGGGTTCTGAACTCAGAGGAGGGAGTTTTCGTTGAGGCTGAGGGCGCCGAGGAGGCCCTTTCTCGTTTCCTGAGAAGGATACAGAGTGATCCCCCTCCAGCGGCCAGGATCCAGTCCCTTGAGTTCTCCTGGCACGATCCGGTCGGCTACGACGGCTTTGAGATAAGGGAAAGCGTGAAATCCGCGAGGCCGACCGTCCTGGTTCTCCCTGATATAGCGGTTTGCGAGGAGTGCCTCGTTGACACCTTTGTCCCTTCAAGCCGGAGATACCTTTATCCGTTCACGAATTGCACGAATTGCGGCCCGCGGTTTTCAATAATAGAATCCCTCCCGTATGACAGGCCGAACACAACCATGAAGGGCTTCAGGATGTGTCCCCTTTGTCGGGCAGAATACGAGGACCCCGAGGACAGGCGATACCACGCCCAGCCGAACGCTTGCCCGAGGTGCGGGCCCTCGGCCTGGATGGTCCTTGACCACGATCCTATCGTGATCAGGGACGGAGATGCCCTCATTGTTGCCGCATATCTGCTCGGCCAGGGAAAGATATTGGCAATAAAGGGCCTCGGTGGTTTTCATTTGTTCTGCGACGCGAGGAACCGTGAAGCCGTTAGAACCCTGAGGGAGAGAAAGCGCAGGTATGAGAAGCCTCTTGCCGTGATGTTTCCTTCACTAGAGGAGATCAAGAAGAGGTGCTTTGTGAGTCGTGAGGAGCAGAGCGCGCTCCTTTCCCCTGAGGCCCCAATAGTTCTCCTTCGGGAGCGTCCTGACTCGGATATTGCCCCTGAGGTCGCTCCCGGGAACCCTTATCTCGGCTGTTTCCTGCCCTATACCCCTCTGCACCACATCCTTATGACATCAGCTCAGTTCCCATGCGTGGCAACGAGCGGCAATCTCTCAGATGAGCCCATGGCCACGAATAACGACGAGGCCCTAGAGAAGCTCGGTGATATCGCAGACGCTTTTGTTCTTCACGACAGGCCAATAGCCAGGAGGGTTGACGATTCCGTCATGTTTCTCTTCAACAAGACCCGAGTTCTCATAAGGAGGGCAAGGGGATTCGCGCCCCTCCCAATAATGGTTAGGCGCGATCTCCCGAGGGTCCTCGCCCTGGGCGGCCATCACAAGAACACGATTGCCATCTCTCTAGGCAGGAATGTCTTCATATCACAGCACATCGGCGACCTTGATACCCCTGAGGCCCTCTCGGCTTTCCGCGAAACGGTTTATGACATGATGAGGCTCTGGGAATTTGAGCCAGAGGTTGTCGCGGTTGATATGCATCCGGATTATCCGTCAACGAGATTCGGGGAGGAGATGGGCCTTCCCCTTATCCGGGTTCAGCACCACCACGCGCACCTTGCCTCCGTTGCTGGAGAGCACGATGTTGATGAGCCGGTTTTGGGTTTCTGCTGGGACGGAACGGGTTGGGGGACTGACGGCACGGTTTGGGGAGGGGAATTCATATTTGGGGATTGGAAGGATTACCAGAGGCTCGCCCGTTTCAGGCCCTTCAGGTTGCTCGGCGGAGAGGCCGCGGTAAGAGAGCCCGCGCGGTGTGGGCTTTCCCTTTTGCTTGAAACCTTTGGCGAGGCCGCCTTTGACCTGAATCTCCCCCCGGTTGAACATTTTAGCTCAAAGGAGCTAGAGGTTCTCATAAGAATGCACGAGACCGGCTTCCGTTCTCCCCTGACCTCCGCTGTTGGCAGGCTCTTTGATGGCGTCGCGTCGATCCTCGGCATAAGGCAGAAGGTCTCGTTTGAGAGCCAAGCCGCTATGGAGTTAGAGTTCTGCAGCCGGGGGTCTCGGAGAAATTACGAATACGAGATAACCAGAGAGGGCGATTTGCTCGAGATCGATTGGCGGCCCATGATTCGCGAGGTAGTCCAGGACCTCGTGAAGGGCAAAAGCAAGACCGCGATTGCGATGAGATTCCACATGACCCTGATCAGGGCAGGGCTTGAAGTTACCAAAATTCTCGGCCATGACAGGGTTTTTGTCTCAGGAGGGTGCTGGCAAAACAGGCTCCTTTTGGGCTTTTTGGTTGAAGAGGCCAAGGGGATCCGGGTTTACTGGCATCAACGCGTTCCGCCGAACGATGGGGGGCTTTGTCTGGGCCAGGCCCTCGTCGCGGGGGCGAGGCACCCGGAACTGACCCTTACCCAAAACTTTCCCTGATCCTCATAATCTGTCTCCTATGGAAGGACTCCTTGAATATCTTTCACCACTGATGGAAGTCTTGGGACATGGCAGGCGTTATGCAATGGTGAGGGATGCTGTCTCAGGGGTAATCCAATGCGGTAAGCTCTCGGTCATGGCCCTGGCCTCTTTTTCCCCTAGGAGGTGCAGGAGGCGCTTCTACAAGGTTCTGAACCTCGTTAAGGGATGCTGATGAGGCCATGAGGGTATACGAGATATACTCTATGAGGTGGGCAGTTGAGGATTACTTCAAGTTCATGAAGGAGTGCCTGGGTTCAGATAGCTTCCAGGTTCGCTCTTGGCAAAGCATACAGTCTCTCTCATCCATCACGGCCCTCACAGGAGGATACATCTACTCCCTGGGAGCTGAGGCTGATAACAAGGTGATCCTTCTCATAGCGAAACTGGGAGCATGGAGTGGGCTCAAGAACCACAGGCCTGGCAAGAAGGTCATAACCAGAGGCCTCATGTGGCTCACGGTATCAGTGAGCGTGGATGAGGAGCCGATTACGAGTGGATAAAGAGAAGCTCTGGCGAGCTATCATGTGAGGCACGGATAACCCTGATGAAATCTTCAAGAGGTGAGGAAATGGGTAAAGGCCAGATTTGATAACTCTCTCAAGCACTTGCGATTTACGCGGGTTCTGGGTTATAATATAAGCCTGAGGGAAAGCGATGAAGATTAAGGAGATGTTCTCCGGCGAGAAAGCTCAGGCCATCCGAGCCTGGGTTGGTCGCAACAGAAGCAACCTGCTTTGGGGGTTCGCGGCCGTGGTTGTCGGGGTTGCCTTTCTGGCTTACACCCAGAGAGGAAGGGCTGGAAAACCAAAGGGTCAGTGGGAATATGTGCAGGCTGTTTATCTGATGAGCATGGGGGATACCACGCGGGCAATTCCCGCCCTTCTTGACCTTTATCAGCGTTTTCCGAACACCCGCTGGGGGAAAAAGGCACTCTATTATCTCGGCTATCACTACTTTTCCACTGGTGACATAGTGAAGGCAGAAGAGTTCTGGTCCAGGTTCCTTGCATCCAAGCCCGGAGATCCTTTCACAGAGGCATGCGCTCTTTCTGGTATGGCATCCATCAGAATGAACCAGGAACGCTACGAGGAGGCCGAAAGGCTACTCAGCCAAGCCGCTGAAAAGACGCCATACGAGACATACAAGGCATTCTACACATACCGGAGAGCGATGTGCATGGAGATCTCCGGTAACCCAGGGGAGGCCTTAGGCCTCTATAGGGAGATAAAACAGAGGTATGAGAAAACCCCTTCGGCTGTAGAGGCTGATGCGAGGATAAGGTTCCTCTCCGCATATCTAGGAGGTGGGTAATGTTCGCGAACAACGAGAGGTTTTCTGAGAGGGTGAGAAGGATCTTCTCTATGGCAAGAGAAGAGAGCCGAAGGCTCGGCCATGATTATATAGGCACCGAACACATCCTCATGTCCATAGCTAAACTGGGTGAGGGAAGCGCGGCAATGATACTGACGAATCTCGGGGTTGACCTTGAGGAGCTCTCTAGGATACTTGAGGACTCTGTGCCAAGGGGAACGGGTTCTCCTCCGGGGGGTGAGCTTCCCCTGAATTCTAGCGCCAAGAGGGCAATAAACTACGCTTTTGAGGAAGCGAGGCGCCTCCAACAGCAGAGTGTTGGCACGCATTTTCTCCTTCTTGGCATACTGAGGGAAAAGCGCTCCCTTGGTTCGCAGGTTCTGGCATCCCTAGGTGTTGAGTATACGGGAGTGAAGGAGGAGATCCAGAGGACTATAAGATCGGAGCCGGACGAGAGCGACATGGGCGGGCCGGAGCTGGGGCCTGGGGAGATAAGAGGGAAGCTTCTTCCGGTCTTCTCAACGGATTTGGTGAAGCTGGCCTCAGAGGGGAAGCTCGATCCCGTAATAGGCAGAATAGATGAGATAGAGCGTGTAATCCAGATACTCTCACGCAGAAAGAAGAACAATCCTGTCCTCATAGGCGAAGCAGGCGTTGGCAAGACAGCGATAGTTGAGGGACTCGCTCAGAGGATAGCCAACGGGGATGTGCCTGAGGGGCTCTCCAAAAAGCGCATACTCGCCCTGGACCTCGCCGCGGTTGTTGCTGGGACAAAATACCGGGGCCAGTTTGAGGAGCGTCTCAAGGCAATAGTGAAGGAGGCCTCCTCCTCGCCCAATGTGATAATATTCATAGACGAATTGCACACCATGGTGGGAGCGGGTGCGGCAGAGGGGGCTTTGGATGCGGCGAACATCCTCAAGCCAGCCCTGGCAAGAGGACGCTTCCAGGTAATAGGCGCGACGACATTGGACGAATACAAGAAACACATAGAAAAGGATGGCGCTTTGGAGCGCAGGTTCCAGCCAGTTATGGTTGAACCGAACACGGTTGAGGAGACCATAGAGATACTCAAGGGCCTGAGGCCAAAATACGAGGAGTTCCACGGCGTTGCGTATTCCGATGAAGCCCTCGTTGCAGCGGCTAGGCTCGCGGACAGATACATACAGGACAGGTTCCTGCCCGACAAGGCAATAGATGTGATGGACGAGTCCGGGGCCATGGTAAAGCTGGCCTCCCGGAACAGGGATGAGGTTCTATCTGCTTTGATGAAGGAGCTTGAAAGGATAAGGGCCCTCAAGATAAGCACCATAGAGCGCCAGGATTACGAGCGGGCCGCTCGTCTCAGGGATGAAGAGAAGATACTGGAAAAGAAGATAGCCAAACGGAGGGAGGAGATAAGGGCTGAGATAACCCCTGTTGTGACCGAGGAGGATGTGGCGAGGGTGGTTTCCAGGTGGACGGGCATACCCCTGTCCCAGATAAGCCTTGAGGAGGAGCGAAGGCTACTTGAGATGGAGAAGTATCTATCCGAGAGGATAATAGGCCAACCGGAGGCAATAGCCGCTCTTTCAAAGGCGATAAGGCGCTCAAGGGCTGGAATAAAGGACCCACGAAGGCCCATAGGCAGTTTCGTCTTCCTGGGCCCAACCGGAGTTGGCAAGACCTCGCTCGCTCGCGCCCTCGCTGAGTTCCTGTTTGGGGATGAGTCCGCAATGATCAGGGTGGACATGAGCGAATACATGGAGAAGTTCAATGTCTCCAGGTTAATAGGCGCTCCACCTGGATATGTCGGATACGAGGAGGGAGGCCAGTTGACCGAGAAAGTTCGCAGGAAACCTTATTCGGTCGTGCTTTTTGACGAGTTTGAGAAGGCGCATCCGGATGTCTTCAACATCCTGCTTCAGATACTTGAGGATGGTGTGATAACCGATGGGCTTGGCCGCCGTGTCTCCTTTAGGAACACGGTCATAATCATGACTTCCAATATCGGCACGAAACGCCTCTCCCAGGTCTCCCGTCTCGGATTCAGGCCGGGCGAGGAGGGCGTCATGAGCTATGAGGAATCGGAGAAATACCTGAAGGCCGAGCTCAGAAACACGGTTCCGCCTGAGTTCCTCAACAGGATAGACGAGGTGGTTGTCTTCAGGCCTCTGAACAAGGATGACCTAATGGAGGTCGTGGAGGTTATGCTCCGAGAGCTCCGAGAGCGGCTCTCTGAGAAGAAGATGACCCTCACCCTTACGGAGGAAACTAGACGATTCCTTGTTGAGGACGGCTACAATCCGGAGTTCGGCGCGAGGCCCCTGAGGCGCACCATCCGCAAATACATTGAAGAGCCTCTTTCTGAGGCCATTCTCAGGGGGGACCTCAAGGAGGGCGAACACATTGAGGCCTACATGGAGGACGGGGTTGTGAAGTTCAGGCCAACCGAGATGACGGTAGCGAGGGTTTGAGTTTGACTCCGATAGAACTTCGCTTCTCGTCCCCAAAGGGCCGGTCATCCTCAGAGTATGATCTCGTGATAGCTGGCGCTGGGCCCGCAGGCCTCACAGGTGCTATCTATGGCGCCAGATTCGGATTAAAGACCCTCGTTGCCGAAAGGCTAGCCCCAGGCGGCCAGATAGCGACCGCTGATCTGGTTGAGAACTATCCGGGGTTTCCGGAGGGGATATCCGGAGCGAGGCTTGGGGAACTGATGGAAGCGCAGGCAAGGCGTTTCGGCGCGGAGATAATCCAGGATGGAATTGCCTCCGTGAAGCGCGAGGGGGATCTTTTTAGGCTCTCTGCTGAATCAGGAGCAGAGCTCGTCGCAAGGGCAGTAATAGCATCCACAGGCGCAGAACCCAAAAGGCTCGGCATACCAGGCGAGGATGAGTTCATAGGCCGTGGCGTTTCATACTGCGCTGTCTGCGACGGGATGCTGTTCAGGGAAAAAACAGTCGCGGTCATAGGCGGAGGGGATTCCGCCCTCTCAGAGGCCAGATACCTTTCATCCTTGGCTGGAAAGGTTTATCTCATCCACAGGAGAGCCGAGTTCAGGGCCCAGAATTACCTCGTGAACGAGGTCAGAAACCTGGGAAATGTTGAATTCCTGACCCCGTATGTTCCGGTTGAGATAAAGGGTGAGAACAGGGTCAGGGCCATCGTCCTAGAGAACCGAGAAACGCACGAGAACAAGGAGATAGCCCTGGACGGGATATTCGTTTATGTTGGCCTCGTGCCCAACTCACAGCCTTTCTTGGAGTTGGTTGAAGCGGACGAGAACGGATTCATAATAACCGATGCCCATATGCGAACGAGGACGCCGGGCCTCTTTGCCGCGGGCGATGTGAGGGCAAAACCACTGAGGCAGGTATCCACCGCCGTAGGCGATGGTGCCCTGGCCGCGCAATCCGCTTATGAGTTTCTGAAGGAACAGAAGGGCTAACTTCTACAAGTATCTCTCCAGGTCATAATGCCTTAGAAACTCCGAAATGGTTAGTGGCACAACCTTCATGAATATCCTGGCCATGGCCCTCGCTACTTCCCTTATCTCCCACTGGGCGTCCGGCCTCAGCCTCAGCGATAGGAAGTTCATGGCTGAGCGCATGTTTATCGTCCACCAGAAGCTCGTCCTCGTCCCCGCTGGCAAGACGCACCTAGCCGCCTCCTTTCTGAGCCCTGCTTTCACCAGCTCTTGGTAAAGATCAACCGAGCGTTTTATGTGCTCCTCTATTTTTGATCTCAGCGCCTTCGGGTCCCCGTGCCCCTTCCACTCCTTGATGCCGAGGAACTCCGGAGGAATGTGGAACTCCTGGTTGAGATCATCGGGGAGGCGTTCATCGGGGGATGTGTATCTGAAGCTCCTCTTGGTGTATGACGCTATCCTGTGTCTCAGGATCTGCTCGCCGATATACATGGGAACACCATCAAGGAGAAACCTGAAGACCTGGTGCTCAAAAACAGATGTGTGGCCGAGCCTTATCAGCCTGGCGAGGAGGGCCGCGTCTCGTTCATCATCTCCTCCCTCGGAAAGGTATGATATCCTCGCTATCCTCGCGGGGGCCAGGTCATCGCCCATCATCTCGTGAAGCTCAAGCCGGCCGCCGCCAGGGATCTCTTCACATATGGGAAGTTCCACCCTGAAATTATGAACTATCCCTATGAGGAAGTTCACCTTTTCGCGCGAGCTCCTGAGCCCAGGCGCCGAGGCCGAGGAGGGTCGCATGGGTTTCCACCGAGCACCTCGCCTTCAACATGGGCCTTATGAGTTTTCCCAAACCCCCTGTTAAGAGAAGCCTATATCTCTCCCAGCCCAGAAAATTAGCCTGAGCCCTCGCGAAACCCTCAATCGCGAAAGCAACTGACCAAAGAACCCCGGAACGCATTCCTGCCTCCGTATCCCTGCCAAGGGGCCCCACGGGCTCATCTGTAAGGTCTATCCTGGGCAAGGCGCTCGTCCTCGCCCCCAGAGAACCAAGTGCCAAACCCGGCCCGGGGAATATCACCCCTCCGTAGAATGTCCCGTCCTCCCCAATAGAATCAACCGTGACCGCTGTTCCAACATCAGCGAGTATGGTCCTTTGGCCGAGAAAATGCCTGACATATAGAGCGTTCGCTATCCTGTCAGAACCCAGCCTGGCTGGTTCCCTGTAGAATATCCGGATGCCGGAGTTATCCTCCTTCAAGATGAGCGCTGAAGGGAGGGTTTCCTCAAGGTTTTTGGTGATCTGCGGCACGACAGAGGATATGGCGATGGCATCAGCCTCATCTGCCCATCCAGAGAGCTCGTCCAAGTTTTCTATAACCCTAACCTCTGGCAGGTAGAACTCAACGAAAAGCCCGGCCTTTATCCTTGAATTTCCAACATCAACGACGAGAACCCTCATTCTATTATCTCCAAGCCGGTGAACCTACCGGGATCTACGATGCTCTCTCCGACCGTGAAACCTTTCTCGCTGAGGCCGCGAAAGATTCCCTCCACCGCGCCGACCCTCACGACCCTCCCGAGGCCGAGAAGACGCTCGTTATACTCCGCGATCATATCAGCGATCGGTATGCCCAGCAGCTCCTTAAAGCCGGAGACCAGCGCCTCAGCTATGCCCTCAAGGCTGAATCCGCGCGCGCCCATCTGCCTCAGGGAAACAGCGTTCAAGTCAGGTGGAAATGTTTCCTGATAGAGGTTCACGCCAAAGCCCGTGACAACCCCTCTGGATCTCCTCTCAACCAGTATGCCGGCCAGCTTCCTTCCCGAGCAGATTACATCGTTCGGCGGGCGTATCAAGGGGGCAATGGGTAGATAAGGGCTTACAGCATTAATAGCGGCTATCGGCCCAGCGACCGCGCAGGCAAAAGGGTCAGCCTCCCTCATCCCAACAGAGAGCCACAATCCTCCTGGCGGGGAATACCATATGGCTCCGTGCCTCCCCCTTCCCCTGGTCTGGACATCCGCCCTCACAGCAACCTCCGGATATTCCTCTAGGAGCCTGAAGCACTCGTCCTGGGTAGATTCGGCCGATTCCAGGTGAACCACTCGCACCCCTAGATTATAAATCGTTCTCCGTTCCTGGTTCATGGATTGGGTATTATATGCTCACGGGCCGAAACCCAAAATTCCGCCGCTTCTGCAAATTTTGAAAGCGTAAAAAGCCCCCGGCTCGCCGGGGGCCCTGCTTTTTCTCTGGAGAAACTATCTGGTTATGAGCAGCTTGCCCGTGAGATCCGTGCTTCCGTAGCCCAGCCTGTAGATATAAACGCCATCGGAGAAGGATGAGAGGTCAAAGGCCATTGTTCCAGCGCCAGCCTCAAAGGTCTCGGTCCTTCCCGCAATCTTCTGGCCAAGGGCGTTGTAAATGGAGATGCTGACATCTCCCCTCTCCGGAACCACGAACGAGAAGAAGGCCTTGCCCCTCGTGGGAACAGGGCCAGCGCTCTTGAGAAGGAACGCACTGGGCTTCCCGGACTCCTCAACCCCGAGGAGCGCGCCGTAGAGCCTTATGTATTCGTCATAGGCATCGCGTTCCCTGTAGGGAGCCCATGTTCCGGTGTATTCAAGAGCGTTCCGGGAGAAGGGGCCCTGATCCTCAAGCGCGGCGCCGGTTGAGTCCGTATACTGGAAGAAGCCGCCGTATAGGATCGTTCCCATGGGGAAGGTCTGGTTGACCACGACCTTAGCTGTGGAGATCACGCCTCCGCCAGCAACATTTAAGAGATTTGATATGACTATGGTGTCCCTGGGCAGGATGCCAGAGCCGTCATCCGCCAGGAGCGCGACCTTGACCTGACCATTTCCTGTTTTTGCACAGCCGACGAACGCTACCACAGAGTCAACCCTCATGTCGCACGGAAGGGGGAACCTCGCGCCCCATCCGGCATCGCCGTTCGCGCCGCCTATCCACCATGAGTAGCTCTGAGCGTTATCGTTGTCCCATCCGAGATAGGTTGTTGAGTTATCAACTATGCGGAACTCCGTGTCCTCTATCTTGTTGTTGCCGGCATACATGTCCCCTGTCATCTTGAGCTCGCCCGTGAGGCGATATGTGCCCGTTGGCCTCGCCGAGAGGTCAAACGGGTCAAAGGTGATCATCACAACCTCGCCCGGGTTCAGGGGAGGCCCGACAACCGTGTCCGCGTATACCGTCGTGCCAGCAAAGTTCTTTATGGTTATTAGGGCCTGGAAGGTTGATATGGGCTGGTTTCCGACATTCTTCGCCCAGAGCCTCGGAGTAGCTGAGCCATCAGGCTTGTAGAGGTAGAACCCGAGGTTGTATCCGTTCCAAAGAGCCTCAAGCCCAACATCCGTGATCTGATAGTTTGTGGTGTCAGGACGGACATAAAGAACAGCCAGGCCATCAAAGGGCATGTTACTAGGCGGGTTGTTGTTCATGAGGAACTGAAGCCCGACATTCCCAGCGATGTTCTCTATGCCGATAGCGGAGTGAACGCCCTGGCCGCCGTTGTCAAAGTCGCCGTTCTGGGGGCCATACTGAACGAGAATGTGTCCGTTATCCGGATCAGATGGGTCCAGGTAGAGTATGACCTGCGCGCTGTGATAGGAGGACGGATCGTTCCACTCTGGGACGCTGTCAACCTGAATTATGGCTGTGTCAGAACCGTTCGTCCAGAAGTAAGCCTTGCCCCCTATGGTGAAGTCCAGGTCAGCCCCCATGAATACCACTATATCGTTCGGCGGGAGGGGGTTCGGGATGTATGCTGTCTGGCCCGGGTGATACATCCCTGTTGGAGTTGACATGCTCAGAGCGCCGTTGAACTGGAGCCAAACCTTGTTCGTGGTATACCAGTAGTATGGGAAATCAAACCCCAGGGATAACGGTCCAACATAGCCGTCGTCCCCGAGGCCAGTCAGCTGAGTCCCTATGCCTGATATATCCTTCCAGTTGTAGGCGGGGCCTCCGGGCTCCCTGCTGTCTATCCATGTGTATCCATAGGCATCTGGTCCGCCCGTTGAGAGGGTGCCAATATCCCTTCCGCTTCCTGTGGTGCCTCCGGTCTGCGCGGCAAATGCCACCGCTGTCAAGACCATGGCGCCTGCGAGCAATCTCTTCATGCTTAAAACCTCCTTTCGTTAAGGTTCGGGACAAATTTTAATACCCGGCCATGGGCCGGATCAAGCATTCTTCTCCGGACTACAGCACCCTTCTGAGCCTGATCGCAAAAACCGTTCTCTCTCCCGGGACGCTCACGAGGAGCCTCACCTCGCCCTTGTGAATGTCCCTAATTATCCTTTTTGCCAGGAGAAGCCCAACCCCCCAGCCGCGCTCTTTTGTGCTGTATGAGCGCCTGAAAAGAAGGCGGTGCTTGTCTTTTGGAATGCCCTTGCCGTTGTCCTCTATCTCAAGAACGCAATCCCGGCCCTCTTCCCGGAGCCTTATTACCGCACGAGCCCCTTCGGCTCTCCTCGCTTCCCACGCGTTCTTAAGGAATATCTCAAGAACCCAGGATAAAAGCTCTGGGTCACCGCTCACTTGACAATCCCCTTGAACCACAAGATCAACATCCATGTCCTTAAGGAAGCGGGACCTGGCCTCTGCTATTGCTCCCTCAGCTATCTTAGGAAGGGGAACGGGCTGCAGCTGTGGGGGGCCGCCTATCTTTGAAAACCTCCTAAGGATGGATCTCACCCTCTCAAGGTCGGACTCAAGGCCTCTGGCCACGGTTTCGTCAGCTGGTCCTTGCCTTTTCAGGAGCTCAAGCCAGCCCATCATGGAGGATACGGGGGTTCCCATTTGATGGGCCAGGCCCTTCGCGAAAGAAGCCCAGAAGGCCGCTGACTGATACGAGTAGACAGACCTGGCGGCCCAGAGAAGCCCGATAAATGTCAAAAATCCGAGGAGAGGTAATATGAACTGCAGGAGCCGAAGGTATGAGAGGCTCGCTGGTTGTCCAAAATACACATAGCCCAGGACTGCTCCTGGCGCCGATATGGGAAAGGGCTCGTTCTGGTTCCGGAGCCTGTCCCTGGCTGAGAGTAATCTCTCGTAATCCCTATTCCCCACAAGCTTCTCAGGCTCAGCGAGCTCTTCGGGCGTGAACCTCTCCGGGTCAACACCGACCTGTTTCCATGCCCTCGGGTTTCCCTCTTGATCTGTTATCATCATGGGGAAATCAACCCCTGCTATGACCTCCTTCATCACTTGGGCTATCTCTTCCTCTGATATGACTGAGAGAAATAGACTGCTCATGAGCTTTGCCAAGAGCATGGAGGTTGTCCTAACCTCTTTCTGGGCCCGGGCTATAGCTGGCTGGGTTATGGCTATGGTGGCCGCTGTTATGATCGCGAGGAAAGCGAGTCCAAAGGGCAGGGCCCTGTTCATAGAAATCCCATCCTGGTCAAAGTCCTCTTTAGGTTTCCTATTGGCCTTGCATCAAGGCCCTCAGGGACCCTCTGTGCGCTGGTTAGAATGCACTTCTTCCCGAAAAGAAACGCGAATCCCGTGAGCACTGATCCGGCGCCCATGTAAAGGTCGGAGAGGGTGAGAAGCATCAGGGTTTCGTCAGGAGGGGTCTCGCCGGGCCTTATGAACATGACATCGGTCCCGTAGATCTCGCGGATTGCCAGCTCCAGCTTGCTATCCTTTGAATCAAAAAATACCCTTAGTCTGCCCTTGTAATAACCTGTGCGTTCAAGGTGCCTTTCAGCCCTCGTTAAGGCCTGGGGGATAAGCCAATCTGTCTCAGAGGGGGAAAGCCCAAGGCACGAGAGAAAGCCCTCCCTGGCCCTCAGAGGGTCATCCGATCTCACTCTGAGGAGCACATTGAAAGAAACATTCAGCGAATTAGCGGTAACGCCAACGGCCGTGCCTCGGGGCATCGGACGGGTCTCAGGAGGCAGAGAGAGGTCAAAGGCTATCTTTGGGGAGAGGTCATCTTGGCTGGTAAGGTAAAGGCTGATGTAGGCCCTGGCTTCCTCAGAGGAGAAGATCCTGTGCTTGGGGAAATTTCTGGCAATCGTCACGGCCGCTGGCAGGGCAAGGGCTGGGTCCAGCACAGGCAGAAGAATGGATATGGGCTCGTCCCGGTCAATCCAGCTCAATACAGCTCCTCCCTTCTGTCATCCCAAACGGGAAGCTTTGCCCTGGCTTCATCTATTTGGGAGAGATCAACATCTGCCCAAACGACCCCTTCGCCATCGCACATCTCAACCAGGGGTTCCCCATATGGATCGTATATCCCTGAGCGCCCCCCGAAAAACACCTTATCCCCTCCCCATCGGTTACAGGCGACCAGGAGAACCTGGTTCTCCATGGCCCTTGCTCTGCACAATGTTTGCCAGGCAGAAGCCCTAGCGAGGGGCCACTCAGCTGAAACGAGGATAATCCTTGCTCCCTCCTTGGCCAATTTCCTCGCTAGCTCAGGGAACCTCAGCTCGTAGCATATGAGCGCGCCGGCGGTTCCGAACTCGGTATCAAAAGCCCTGATCTCGCCACCAGGCGAGAATATCTCATGTTCATTCAGGGGCCTGAAAAGGTGGGTTTTGGCTTGTGTGTGAACGAGGTTGCCCTGTCTATCGAGGATTACGAAGGTGTTGTAATATTTGCCGTCCTTCTCAAGGATGAGTGTCCCACCGATCCAAGCTGAAAGGCCCTTTGCCATGTCGGACAAAAGGGGAATGACCTCGCTCTCTCCCGCTTTTGCTTCTGCTTTTATGTCGGAAAAACCATAACCGGATGCGAAAAGCTCGGGCAGGAGAACGAGGTCAGGACCATCAAGGCAATTGGCGAGTTGAACTACGCGTCTCAGTCCCCGCTCCCTCGGCCTCACGACATTGTGCTGAACAATACCTATCCTCACCCGCATAGGATATAGCAGGGCAGCTGCTCCGAGCAATTACCGGTCATTCTCTAACCTGCTTCTCCCAAACCAAGACCCTGTGGTTTTTAAAGGTCAAGAGGAGGTTCTTTGCCGCAAGCCGGGCCTTCATTATTTCCGCTGGGGAATGAGCGGCCTCCATCTCAGAGAGGAGATCGTGGATCCCAGCGGACATCAGGAATTCGGCCTGACTCATGAATGCCTTCTCAACGAGCCCGCACCCCCTCGCGACCTGCCTGACCAGGTCCCAGTCAAGGAAATATGTTATATCCTGCTCTCCGACCCGGACGAACGGATCATCCGAAACCGTGTGCTTGTAGTAGCATGTGAGGGTTCCGTTCGGATAGGAGGACAAAATGACATCCCTCGGGTAGCCGTAATCAACAACGAGCAGACAGCCCTTCTGGAGGCTTTTCGCGCAATCCGAAAGAAAACCGAGCCCCTCAACGGAGAGGTCGTATATGAATCCCGGCGGCGCTTTCTCAGGCAGGAATCTCATGGCATCCCCTCTCGCGGGGCCCCTTACCCACGAGAACGGCTCACCCGGACCCACCATCAGCATCTCCCACCCATCGCTTCCCTTGATGAACCTGTCAAAACCAAATGCGTCAAGGAGCTCGTTCGCGAGAATGATGCCAGAAAATGCGTCCGGGAGGCGTTCCAGCCACTCAACCCTCTCAGCGTGAGGGGCGAGAAGATCTTTTGTCTTCTCGCGGAAGGCAGGGCTTCTCTCAATTATTAGGTATCTGATCCCGTTGTAGAGCCCAGGCTCCCTTGATGAGATGTAATCAAGGATGTCCGAAGCGAGGAACCCCTTGCCAGGCCCTATTTCAAGGATAGGGCCAAAGGCCCCCATAGAAATCAGAAATCTGGCTATTGTCCATCCGAACAAAGGGTGCAGGGAGGGCCCTGTGTAGAAATCCCCCCTTCCAGCAAAGGGTTTGCCGGTTGAGTAATAGCCGAATTCAGGATGATAAAGAGCGATATCCATGAACCTAGAGAAGGGGATGGGGCCATCAGATTCTATCACCTTCCTTATATACCTCTCAGCCCTCATCTATTCTCGTCTTAAGAGCCTCTTCCACCATGGTCTTCTCTTTCCGTAATAATAGGAGGCCCGGTGCACCTTCGCCATGTTGAGTATTATGCCAGCTACACCAGCGCCGGCATTGATCAGGATCTCAATGGCCTTCACCAGATTCCGAGTGCTCGTTGCGTGTATCTTTGCCACAAGGACTGTGCTGTCAACCTGGGGCGCGAGAAGGCCTGCGAGGGCCAGAAGAAGGGCTGGAGGGGTGTCAAATATCACGAGATCAAAGGATCTTTTTACCCTCTCAAGGAAGGAACGGAAGACCTCCGTGGACAAGGCAGCCATCGGGTCAAAGGTTTGTCTTCCTATGGGCATAATGAACAGATTGGGGAGCGGGCCCTCAACTATGACATTCTCTGGCGGCGAACCGTTCACCAGGATCTCAAAGAATCCCTTTTTGTCCTCAAGGCCCATTGCCATCGTGAGGCTCCTCTTGTTCGCATCAGCATCCACCAGCAGAACTCGTTCGCCAGATGCGGCAAGGCTTGCCGCGAGGTTCAGCGCCACAGTTGTCTTGCCCTCTCCTTCGCTAGGGCTCGTCACGCAGAGGGTTTTGTTCTTCTTGAGGGGACCAAAAAGCCCTATGTTCAGCGCGGCTATTCTGAAGACCTCCATGAACATGGGGTCTCTCAGTGCAACCGGTTCTGGCCCTGCCATCTCAACCTTTGGGACTGTCGCTATATACCTAAGCCTCCCCCTCTCCTCTCCCCACGGACCCTCGGTATCCTCCCTGACTGTGGTGTCCAGGTATTCCATTACCAGAACCAAGGCTGTCCCAGCCAGAAGCCCAATTAATAGGCCGAGGAGAGGAATCCTGACGACACGAGGCTTTGTTGTGATGGCAGATGCCCTTGGGGCTTCCTCAAGTATTGTCACATCGGATGTGACGCTCGCTTCATTTATCCTTATCTCCTCGTATCTCTGGGCTAGAAGGGTGTATATGTCCTCGGCGGCCTCCTTCTGCCGTTCAAGCTGGAGGTATTGAAGCTCCTTCTCCATTATCTCGCTGAGGCTCGCCTTTTCTTTCTCCAGCTCCCCCATGAGCGCTGTTTTCTGGATTGACAAAGCCTTCTGCCTGGCGGATATGGCCGTTGATAATTCGGATTTGAGGTTTGCGAGCCTCACCCTGAGGGCCTTCACATCCGGGTGATTCTCGCCAAGGACCTGGCTCGCGTTTGCCAGCTCGAGGCTTGTCGCTCTCGCGGTTCCAAAAAGATTGCTTATGGTTGGGTCAGCTATGAGAAACTCCGCGTAGCCCGGAATGCTGTCTGAGCCCTTTATCCAGCTCATTATGTTTCTGAGCTGGCGCTCCTCCGTCTCTATGGCCGCAAGCTCATCGTCCTTCTGGGCTAGGCGCTCCGCAACCTTTGCCTCCTCCGCCGATATGTCAACTATGCCCTCTCGCTCCCTGAAGCTCCTCATTTCATCAGCTATCCTCGCGAGCTCCGCGCTGTATCTCTCCATCTGCTCATTTATGAATTCCTTGCTCTGCTCAAACTGCGCCCTCTTTCTCTTGAGATTTTCCTCTATGGCGCACTGGGCTATGCCGTTGACCAAAATGGTGGCTGAGCCGGGGTCATTCCAGGTGAGGGTTATTGACATGACAAGAGGCTCGCTGAATCCAGCTGAGGTAGGAAGACGGATCCCGGCCGCGCTCTCGCTCAATCTTGATATGTCTATGCTAATAGAGGACTGAATGTAATAAGCAATTTCCTGAGGCGAAACCAGCTGGAACTCCACGAAATCGCCATCCTGAAGATCTGCCCGCGCTAGCCTTAAGGATATAAGTCCATCGCTGAAATTCTCGCCCAGTGTTCCCTTCTTAGTCCCGTTTGGCCCCTCAACAACGAATGCGTTTCTGGATTCTACGCTTATCCTGTATTTGCCCCTTGCGGCCGTATCAGAGAGGACGAGCTCTTCTATTATCAGGTTGGGATTATTTCTCTCAGTCACAACATAAAGAATGCCAGTTCTCCTGGCGACTTCCGCGAGGAAATCCAGGCTCATGATGTCCGCGGCTACCCTCCCCATCCGGGATTCCTGGCCCCTGGCTGATGAGGGATACAGATAGCCAGGTATGATGTCCTCAGCGCTTTCCTCGGCCTTTTCGGAGCTGACCAGCCTTGAGGTGGCAGTATAGACGGTTACCGCTTTCTGTCTGAAAAGCCAAAGGAGGCTCCCCAGAAGGCCCACGGCAACAGCGGTCAGGAATATCCAACGCCTCCTCAGGAAGGCTTGCCCTATCCTACCCAGACTTATGCCCTGGTTCAATATGATAAGGATAACCCCAGAAAGTGAGCTAATTCAACTATTCGCTCAGCTCCAAAAATGCGATCGCCGAAGAGGTCCTAGATTAACATATATGAACAGGGTATCAAGGAGAACAACCTATAGGGTGGCTCATGGGCTTTTAGAGCTAAGATAGCGCCCTATGGACCCCAAGAGTGAAGATGGAATAGGTTAGGCGAGGATGCTCCACTGGGAGCGTGAGATCCCAAAACCCCAAAGCAGGTTGAAATCAAGGGTGGCCTGGTTTTATAATTATGAAACCCCATGAGAGTTCACAAGGTAGCTGAGGCTCAATTTCCTAGCGAATACGGAGAATTTATTATAATGATATACAGGGAAACCCTTGACGGAGACAAGTTCAAGGATCACCTCGTCCTTCTCAGGGGCAATCCCAATACAGGAGCCCCTCTCGTCCGTGTTCATTCCCAGTGTCTCACGGGCGATACACTTGGTTCTCTGAGGTGCGATTGCGGCTTGCAGTTGGACAAGGCCCTCAGGATGATAGGCAAAGAGGAAAGCGGAATCCTCATATATCTCATGCAGGAAGGACGAGGAATAGGCCTGGCGAACAAGATAAAGGCTTATGCGCTCCAGGATCGCGGAGTGGACACGGTTGAAGCGAATCATCAGCTCGGTTTTGCGGCTGACTTGAGGACATACGATGTTGCCGGAAGGATACTCGCTGACCTGGGCGTATGCAGAATAAGGCTTCTCACCAACAATCCCGATAAGATAATTGACCTCGCGGGGATGGGCATAGAGATCGTTGAGAGGGTTCCCCTTGAGGTTGAGCCGAACGAATACAACAGGGATTATCTCGCCGCAAAGAAGCGCAAGCTAGGGCACCTTCTGTCCGTCATATAGGCGATGCTGGCTGTTCCATTCATGCTGTTCCAGGTAGGACAAGATCTTGAGATTGAAACCCTGGCCGTTCGTTTCACAAAACCAACGGCTTTTGCTTTCTCCGGTTCTGTCCTTTATGTTGCGGAACAGGATGGAAGGATATGGGCGCTAAGAAACGATACCCCTCGGCTCGTGATCAGGGGCCTGAAACCCCCGGTGAACGGCATCCTGCCCATAGGGGACAGCCTCTTCATTTCGCACAGGGGAAGGGTAAGCGTCTTTGCTGAGGGAAAGCTTACCGATCTCATTACGGGCCTCCCTTCGTTCGGCTCATGCTCAAACAACGGGCTCACGCTCGGCCCGGGGGGAATGATCTACTTTGGCCAGGGCGAGGAGGATTGCTTTTCCTCTTCTCACTCGCTCTCGGGAGCTATCATCAGGTTCAGACGCGACGGAACCGGACTTGAGGTCTTCTCCCGTGGCTTTCACGACCCGTGGGGACTGGCTTTCCAGGGGGACACCCTCTGGGTTACTGATCCCGGTTGTTATCCCCCTGATTACTATCAGACCCTTGACGGCGTCTATCGGGTTGACCCAAAGGGCGATTGGCTCTCGGTTCACCTTGAACCCGGGGATTACCCCCGCGGCCTCTGTTTCTGGAACGACACCCTGTATATAGCCTGCTTCGGGGACCCGTTCCTCAGGAAGGAAGAAACGAGGCCTCGGCTGATAAAGCTCCTCAAGAAGAAGGGCAGGTATGTTTTCAGGGACATCCCTCTTGACCTCGGAAGGCCCATAGATGTCAAGCCTGGGCCCGATGGCGCGCTGTATGTCCTTGATGGCGAGGGCGGGAGGATTTTCAGACTCAGGAGAAAAAAGTAGAAACCCCGGCCGGAACGGGAGGTGCAGTTTATTTTTGCCCGGCCGGGGTTGAGAATTACCTGACTATCTTCAGGGTCTTCGTTCCTCCCTGATACCTGAGAACAGCGAGATAGACGCCCCTCGCTTCCGTTTTCGGGATGAATGTGTGGCCGCCCTGGCTTAGGAGGCCATCATATAGTCTCTGAACAAGCTTGCCCGAGGCATCGTAGAGCGAGAGGGAGACCTGCTCTGACCTGGGCATGAAGAGGCATACCCCCTTGCCGGAGGCCCTGAAATCGATGCCTTTTCCAAGCCCTTCCTCGACCTCCTCGTAGAGGGCGCCGCAACTAGAGGCGCCAGCTGGGTCATCAATAGCAAAAACCCTGTAGCCCTGAGCGTCTGGATCATGGGTTCCCGTTATTATTTCTATGCACCCATCGCCGTCTATGTCTCCTGCAAACGGGGAGTGGACATCTCTAGCAAGGACTATCTGCCAGGCCACGCTTCCATCCTCGGCATTCAGACAATAAAGAAAGATGCCAGGAATATCCTGAGAAACCAGATACTCAAGCTTTCCATCTCCATCTACATCAGCGAGAGCGCCGGGGAGGTGAACATAGGAGCTAGTTGTGAATGCCCACTTCTGGGTTCCATCTGAGCCACGGAGGCAATAGACCTTGTTGTCGAGACTGCCTATGACAACCTCCATCCCGCCATCTGCGTCAACATCAGCTATTGCAGCAGAAGACTCCAGGGTACCTCCCGTGACGAACGCCCACTTCTGGGTTCCGTTTGAACCCCTCAGGCAATAGACCTTATAGTCATTACTGCCTATGACCACCTCCATTTGGCCATCGGCGTCCACATCAGCTATTGCAGGAGAGGAAAGCACTAGGCCTCCTGTCGTAAAGGTCCACTTCTGTGTTCCATCTGAGCCTCTGAGACAATAGACCTTGCGGTCCCAACAACCAACGACAACCTCCATCTGGCCATCAGCATCCACATCAGCCAACGCAGGGGAGGAATGCACGTAACCCCCCGGCGCGAACGCCCACTTCTGAGTTCCATCTGAGCCTCTCAGACAATAGACCTTGGAGTCATAACTGCCTATGACAACCTCCATCCCGCCATCTCCGTCAACATCAGCTAACGCTGGGGAAGAGGGGATACCACCTCCCGTCGTGGTGAATGACCATTTCTGTGTTCCGTCTGAACCACGGAGGCAATAGACCTTGGAGTCATAACTGCCTATGACAACCTCCATCTCGCCATCTCCGTCAACATCAGCTAACGCTGGGGAGGAATACACATCGCCTCCTGTCGTGAATACCCACTTCTGGGTTCCATCTGAGCCACGGAGGCAATAGACCTTGTTGTCGAGACTGCCTATGACAACCTCCATCTGGCCATCTGCGTCAACATCAGCTATTGCGGAGAACTGCCACTCAATAGCATCGCCCGTCGCGAAGCGCCACTTTATCGTTGGGGTCGTTATAGCGCCCCTCATGAGATGGACAGACTTGTGGGTAGGCTCGCCTCCCCACATGGGCCAGGTTCCGAGAACCTGGGCTACACTTATTGCAGTCATAAATCCCATCATGTCAGATTCTCCTTTCCTAAGCTTAGGGCCTATAATATACGGAAAGTTCTGAAGGAAATCTGAAGGATAATGGCGATAGGCCTTACAGAACTTGGAGTTGAGCCACTAAAAGCCTTATACTATTCAGATGGACACTCTTGACAGGATTAAATTCGGCCGAGGTCTGCTCGCGGAGGGCAAAATCGGTGAGGTTGTAAGTTATATAAGAACATTAAGGGAAAAGGATCCTCTGGCCGCCGAGGTTCTGAAGGTCTCTGTAGCGGTCCACAAGGCCAAATCCGCAGAGATCGTCAGGAAGGGGGTGAAACTTTTACAGAGACTTTGGAATAAGCCCCAATTAGCCGCGTTCCTGCTAGAGGATATGGGTATGGCCTACAGGATGACGGGAGATATGGAAAGATCGGAAAATTGCTTTCTTCGGTTCCTTGAGCTCGGTGAGACTATCCGAGACCCTAATATGGTGTCTCGCGCGAGGGTAGTCCTTCTTTACAACAAGCTCTTCAGGGCTGAATACGAGGCCCTTCGGCGTAACCTTCAGAAGTCTCTCAACCACGGGAGCACTGATATCCAGTATCTCCTGGGGATTACGGATATAATTCGGGGGAATCCCGAGCAAGCGATTAGAACCCTAATTTCACTTCTAGGATCTCCCGAAAGAAAGTCGTTCAAAATGGGGGTTATAGAGATAAAGGGTCTGGCAGAAAGGATACTGGGAAATTGCGAAGAGGCTATGAACAGCTACCTGGAATCAATTCGTGGCTTTCTGGATTTCGGCGCGGCTTATTCGGTTTTCCCTTGCGCTAAGGCAATAAACCTCTCAAGGTTTTCTGGCCTTAAGCCTCCCAGTAAGGACATCGTAAAAAGGTGTTTATCCTTGGCAAAAGGAGGAAGCTGGGGAGAACAAGCAGCGGCCGACGAAATAAGGGCCCTTCAGCTAGAAGATGAAAACGAAGCCGCTGTGCGCCTCTTTGAAGCCGCAAAGAACTACTACCGCGCATATCAGCCCATAGAGGCTTTTCTTGCTGGGTTAACATCCGCATTTCTGGCTTGGCGCTCAGACAGTCCTATTTTTCCGCTCGTTCTGAAGTTTCTTTCCCCTTTGGCCCCTCTTCATCCGGGTTTCAAGCAAGACCCATTCCTGGGGGAGTTTTTCCAACAGATAGAGCCCCTCATAACCCAGAGCGCCAAAAAAGAAGAATGGAGTGGGATAAAGGCCTATCTCATAGGTAAAACAAGGGTATTCGTGGATGGAAAGGAGATAACCTTGAGGGCTTGGCACAACAACCAAGCCATTCGCGCCCTCGTTTACCTTCTGCTTTCTCCGAGGCACAGGATACCCCTGGATCACCTCTTTTATCTCCTTTGGCCCAGGCGGAAGTATAACGAGAAGTCAAGAAGCCTCCTTTACACCGCGATCAAACTCGTTAGGGAACACCTGGGTAGGCGGGAACTCCTCACGAAAAAGGGGGATTTTTACCAGCTTGAAGAGGTTTGGACTGATGTGGAAGAGATTGAAAACCTAATGAGGCTTGCAGACGCGACCCGCGAGCCCGCCGAAAAAGAGGAATACCTTGCACGGGCTCGTGAGCTAGCGAGTGGCGAGCTCCTTCCCGAATTCCCGTATGACCGCTACATTGAAGAATACAGGCAATACTACGAGCGCCTGAGAAAGAGGGTTTTCGGAGAAGTCTCCTAGAACATGTGGCCCAGGCCCAGGTGGACTATTCCCCAGCCAGAGTAATTTACTATTGGTCTAGCCCAGTCAAGCCTTATTGGCCCTATTGGCAGGTAATACCTAAGACCAAGGCCTGCCGAAATACCCATCCTATTCAAATCAACAGAGCTTAGGCTTTTCCACAGCCCGCCAGCGTCAGCGAAGAGCGCGAACCCCCATGTCGGAGTGAGGTGCTTTCTGAGCTCAAAGTTCATGTTAAGGAGGACTGTGCCGGACCTTATCAAACGCGGATCGTAAACACCTATGGAATACCTGGTGTATCCCCGGACGGTTCCGTCTCCGCCAAGGGTAAAGCGCTCAGCCGGGGGGACAACGCTTGTTCGCCCATATGGTTCTATGTATCCCAGAGAAACCCTGGAAGCAAGGAAATAGCCCCCTTTTGTGAGCCTTGAATATGTCGCGAAGGAGACGAAACCCTTTATCAGGTCTGCATCTCCCCTGAGGATCCACCCCGTCTCCTCCAATCTGAGCCTCCCGTATGAACCCCTGGTCGGGTCAAATATGTTGTCCCTCGCGTCAAGCATCACCTCCTGGATGAATGCGTTGACGGTTAGCCTCGGCATGATGACCGGTTTGTCCGATATGCTCTTGGAGTATGACCATCTGAGCCCTGGTGAGATGCTCCAGAACTTACCTATGTATTTCCGGGTCAGGAAAGAGAATGTAAAGTCCTCGTATTCAAGGTCCACATCGTATGAATATGCTCCAGTAGCGATCGCATCAAGCCTGAAACCCAGGAAATATGGTTCTGAGTAGCTGAGCTTCAGCTTGCGCCTTGGAAACTCGGGGATAGTGTCCTGAATGAACCAGAGAAAGTTCCATGATGCCTCCCCAGAGACCTCTGCCCTCTGTCCCATGCCCCAGAGGTTGAGGTGGCCGAGGCCAGCTTTTGCCTGCAATTCCTCCGGAGTGTGGTATCCTCCGCCGATGTCAAGATACCTTGGGCTCGTCTCCTCAACAGTGAAGTAGAGAACCGTCATGGTATCGGCTGGCCCGATGGAATCCAGGAAATATCCAACGGATGAGAACAGCCCCGTCGCGTATATCCTGCGCTGGGACTCAGCTATCCTCTCAAGGTTGTAGAGCTCTCCTGGCCTTATCGCTATTTCCCTCTCTATTATGCTCTTTTTGACCCCCTCGTTGCCCTGGATCACTACTTCCCTTATCCTCACCCTTGGCCCCTCGTGTATCCTTATCCTGACCGAGATGAGGTTTGGCGCCACTTCTCTCGTCTCAGAGACTATCTCAACCAGAGGGAATCCAGAGTTCTGATAAAGCGAGTAAAGGGATTGCTCCACCTTGGCTATTATTGCCTCATCGTAGGGGACCGGAAGCTCTCCTGGGACATTCTTCATGAGAATTCTTATAAGGGAAAGGCTGTCTATGGCCTCCATGCCCTCCGGAATCATGTCAACAAGCCTTGCCCTCGGCCCCTCGTTTATGAAGAGGTGTATCTCCACCCCCTTGTCCGTCAGGGCGATGCTGTCGGTTACGATCGCCGTGAAGTATCCCTTTGACTCGTAGAGTCCCTTTATCCTTATCTCCGCGCCAAGAACAGCGGCCTTCCTGTAGGGTTTTCCCTTCTTGAGATTGCTCGCCTCGAGTATCTCCCTCTCGGAGAAAACCGTCGCGCCGTGAACGCGGACCAGGGAGACATCATTTATGCCGGCCAGCAGTAAGGTCAGAAGGGCCATGTCTACCCGGATCCCACGGTTTTGATATAGTTCAGCAGTTTCAGCGGGTATAAAGTTGGGGAGTATTCAGTCCGAAAAGGGCTCAACCCAGCTTCTCCTTGAGAGAAGCCATTATCTCTTCTATTTTGGCCTTAACCTCTTCGTCCCGGAGCTCCTTTAGCCTCTCTATCTCCTCTATCTCCGGAAGGGCGTGAAGGTCCTCAGCGTGAAAGCGTCCAGCCTTCACCGCGTCCATGGCCAGCTCGCTGAAAAACCTTATCACGCGCAGGATCATCAGGTCCTTCTGAAGGGATGATGAGCCATCTACCTCGTGAAAAGCGTTCTGCTGGAGGAAAGCCTCCCTTATGAGAGCGCCCGTTTCAAGGAGAACCCGCTCCGCGTCCTCAAGCGCGTCCGGGCCAACGAGTTGAACTATCTCCGTGAGCTCAGCGTCTCGCTGGAGCATCTCGGATGCCCAGTTTCTCATCTCAGTCCAAGCTTCGTCAACATTCTCGTGGAACCACTTCTTAACCAGGCCGTAGTAAAGGGTATATGAGGTGAGCCAGTTTATCGCTGGGTAGTGCCTGCGCCTGGCGAGGTCAGAGTCCAAGGCCCAAAAAGCGCCCACGACACGGAGGGTGCTCTGGGTTACTGGCTCGGAGAAATCCCCTCCCTGTGGCGAGACCGCGCCGACAGCGGTCACGGAGCCTATCTGATCCCTTCCTCCGAGGGGATAAACCCTTCCTGTCCTCTCGTAGAAAGCCGCCAGCTTTGATGAAAGGTATGTTGGATAGCCCTCTTCTCCGGGCATTTCCTCAAGCCGGGAGCTCATCTCTCGGAGGGCCTCTGCCCAACGAGATGTTGAATCCGCCAAAAGGAGGACATCATACCCCATGTCCCTGTAATACTCGGCCATCGTTATACCAGTGTAAATGGAGGCCTCGCGCGCGGCTACGGGCATGTTTGATGTGTTGACAACCAGTATTGTCCTGTCCATGAGGGGCGCGCCGGGCCTGGTCGGGTCCTCAAGCTCGGGGAACTCCGCGAGGACCTCTGTCATCTCGTTGCCGCGCTCGCCGCAGCCTATGTATATTACTATATCAACATGCGCGAACTTCGCCAGGGTTTGTTCAGTGACCGTCTTTCCTGTTCCAAACCCTCCGGGTATCGCCGCGTTCCCTCCCAGGGCGATAGGGAAGAAGAAATCAAGAACGCGCTGACCGGTTATGAGAGGAACCTCTGGCAAGAGCTTTTTCTCAAACGGCCTCGGTATTCTGACGGGCCACCTGTGCGCCATCTGGACCTCATATTCTCGGCCCTCGTCATCCTTGAGAACCGCTATTGTGTCGTGGATCTTGTGCTTCCCCTCCGCGATCATTATGACGCGGAACTTCTCATCCATGTCAGCCTGGGTCAGGTGAAACCTCCCCCTGAGGGATGGAGGAACCATGACCCTATGGACTATGCTCCTGGTCTCCTGGACCTCTCCGAGGACATCCCCCAGCTCAACCATATCGCCCTCTCTAACGGTGGGGACGAAATCCCACTCCCTACCTGGGTCCAGCGCAGGAACATCAATTCCCCTGGTAACCCAGTCCCCTGCCTTCTCCTTTATGAGCTCAAGAGGGCGTTGAACGCCATCATACGCGGTTGTCAGAAGCCCAGGCCCGAGCTCAACCGAGAGCGCCTGTCCAGTGCGCACTATTGGTTCTCCCACGAAGAGTCCGGATGTATCCTCGTAGACCTGAATGAAGCCGGTGTCCCCGGAGAGCCTTATTACCTCTCCAACCAGCCTTTCTTTTCCAACTCTTACTATCTCGTTCATCTGGACCCCTCTGAGGCCATCGCCAACCACGAGGGAACCAGCTATTCTCGCTATCTCAGGCATAGCGAAATTATAACGGATGGGCGCGGGTCGTTGCACTGTTCACCGAAGCGCTCCTCGGTGGTTTATAATTTCAGAGTGGCTCAGAGGGAGTTCAGGCGCACTGTGGCAGAGAAGCAAAAGGGCCTTAGGCTAGATCTATACATGTTCAGGTCAGGGATGGGGCTCTCGCGCTCCCAGATAGAGAACCTGATAAAAGCCGGATGCGTGAAGATCAATGGTCTGATCGTAAAAAAGCCGGGGTACAAGGTAAAGGCAGGGGACGAGATAGAGGCCGCATATGAACTGCCGGAGCCGTTTGAGCTCCTGCCCGAGACCAGGGATGACCTTCCGATACTCTATGAGGATGATGACCTCATCGTTCTGAACAAGCCACCGGGAGTGGTTGTTCATCCCGCGAGGGGAAACACCACAGGAACAATAGTGAACGCGCTTCTGGGAAAACTGGAGGAGCTCCCGGATACAGGGGACAGAACGAGGCCAGGGGTTGTCCACAGGTTGGATAAGGACACCTCAGGGCTCCTGGTCGTGGCAAAGAGCCAGCGAGGAGTAAGGAGCCTTGCCAGGCAGATAGCGATGAAGGAGGCGAGAAGGATCTACCTCGCTCTGGTCTGGGGCCGCCTGCCGATCAAAGAAGGCGAGATAAACGCGCCAATAGGTCGCCACACCATAGACCGAAAGAGGATGGCTGTAACCCCGTTTCATTCAAAACCAGCGATAACCCTTTTCAGGGTTCAGGAGGAGTTCGGGCGCGTGGCATCCTTCATGGAGCTTGAGCTCCTGACAGGCAGGACGCATCAGATAAGGGTTCACATGGAGCACTATGGCCACCCAGTTATAGGGGACCCCGTGTATTCCGGGCGCGACACCAGGAAGATATTCAGGGTTGTGCCCCCTGAGGAGCGGAAGCATGTGGCGGCATGCCTGGAAATAATGGGCCGACAAGCCCTTCACGCGGCGAGGCTGATAATCACCCATCCCGCCAAGAACTACAGTATGGAGTTTGAAGCGCCCCTGCCCGAGGACATGAAGAGATTGCTGAATTATCTGAAAACAGGAGAACGCTAATGAAATACCCCGGTCTACATTCTTACGCTCTTTCCAGCCTTGAATTCTTCATACTTTGAGAGAACGAAATCCCTGAACTCTTTGCGGAAACGCTCCGCGGAGAACCGCAGTGCATTTTGTCTTATAAGGGCTGGATCAAATCTATCCTCGTATTTAAGGAAGCGCTGAATAGCGCCTATGAGGGACGCGACATTCTGTTCTTGGAACAAGACGCCGGTTTCCCCATCCAGAATGCTCTCCCCGACCCCTCCTTTCCCAAAAGCAATAACAGGAACGCCGGCGGACTGCGCCTCAACCGGAACGATACCGAAATCCTCCTCTGCCGCGTAAACAAATGCTCTTGCTTTTGACATGTATTCGGAGACCTCCTGGTCCGAAAGCCTCCCGAGGAGCTCAATATTCTGGCCCGCGATGGACTTGATGGCCCGCATGTCTGGACCATCGCCTATGACCAAAAGGGGCAGGTTGATCTTGTTGAAAGCCCTCACTATGAGGTCAATCCTCTTGTAAGGAACCAGATGCGATACGGTGATGAAATAATCCTCCCGTCTGGATGATGGCATGAACCTATCGGTATTCACAGGAGGATAAATCACGGTGGCCTCGCGGCCATAGTGTTTCTTTATGCGCCTCGCAATGTAATTGCTGTTGGCCACAAAGATGTCAACCCTCCTTGAAGCCAGGTAATCCCACATCCGAACATAGTGGAATATCAGCCTCACTATGTTGCCCTTTATACCCTTGGTCAGCCCCATCTGACGGAGGTATAGGTGATACAAATCCCAGACATAGCGCATCGGGGTGTGGCAATATGAAACATGAAGTTGATCTGACCTGGTTATGACACCCTTTGCAACGGAGTGGCTTGAGGAGATGACCATATCGTATTCAGAAAGGTCAAATTGCTCCGCTGAGAAAGGGAGGAGAATTATGTATTGTCTGTAAAACCTCTTGGAGAGGGGGAATTTTACCAACACGGATTCCTCCACCTCCAGGTTGCCTATGGGCGAGTCAAGAAACTCGTTCCTTGAAAAAAGCAGGGTATACAGCTTTTTGATGCCCAGTTCTGGTATCTGGACTATCTGCTCAACCACCCTCTCAGCGCCCCTGAAATCAATGAGCCAGTCATGAACTAGGGCTGTCCTCATGAGCGGCCTCTCACTGCCTCGCAAAGGGCCTCGTAAACGCGTGCCGCTGTCCTCTCCCAGGAGAAAAACTTAACTCTCTCCTTGCCTTTCATAACCATCTCCTCGCGCAGTTGCCGGTCGCTCAAAAGCCTTCCAATAGCCTTAGCCATGTCCTCCGGAGACCGGGGATCAAAGTATAACCCAGCATCACCTACTGTCTCAACCAGCGCGGGTATCCGAGACACAGCCACAGGAGTGCCGCAGGACATAGCCTCCAGCGGGGGAAAACCGAATCCCTCGTAGAGGGAGGGTAGGACGAGAAGCTCCGCGTTCCTGTAGAGGGTTCCCAGCTGGGATGAAGGAACATAGCCAACAAAAGCAACCCTTTCAGAAAGCCCTTTGGCGAGAACCTGGGCGAGAAGCTCGCGCGAGAGCTTTCGGTTCTTGCCCGCGGTGGGGCCAGCGATGACCAGATGAAGATCCTCATGCTCCAAGATGCCAAAGGCTTCCAGCAAAGCCCTGAGATTCTTGTATGGCAGGAAACTCCCCACATAAAGGATGTATCTCTCCGGAAGAGGGAAACCCGGCTCATCAAAACCCGGCTCTACGCCCGCGCCAGAATGAACCGCTATGACCATCTCCCCCGGAATACCATACTCCTTTATGAGGTCCTCTCTGGTTGACTCGGATACGGTTATTATCCTGCGAGCGTGGCCGCGTAAAAGACCGGGCAAAACCTTCCTGTAGTAAAAGCCTTGGCCGGGGATGAGGTCCGGATAGAAATACGCTATGAGATCGTGAATAATTACAACCTGCGGCACAGGCGGGCGAAACATGACCTCGTGATTGGGAGAGAGAATTACCTGTGGTCTGAGCCTCTTTATCAGTCCCCTCAGGAGGGTATTGAGATATATGTATCTGGGCTTGCCCTTGAACCTTGTTTCGCTTGACCTTACCCAGGCTGGAACCTCAACTACCTCCACCCCGGAAAAGTGCTCCGGGACGGATGTGGCCACGACCAAATCGGCCGCACTCCTCAGGTGATGGATCAGCTGAAGAGCGTAGTGGCCGAGCCCATATGGCTCCCTGTCAACTATGGTGGCGTTGACGAAGACCCTCAAGCGCTTCCTCCGGCAACCTCCTGCAGAACCCCGTAAATCCTCTCGGCTGTCTTCTTCCAAGAGAAATCCGATGACCTACGAAAGCCTTCCCTTATCAAGTTCTCCCTGAGCGAGCTGTCCGTAAGAACCATTCGTATGGCCCTAGCGATGTCATTCGGATCAGCGGGATCAAAGAAGAGCCCTGCGGTTCCGACCGTCTCCACCAGAGCTGGTATCCTGGATACCGCGACCGGAGCGCCGCACCGCATTGCCTCAAGGGGAGGAAAACCGAATCCCTCGTAAAACGAGGGTAGAACCAGGAGGGAGGCCCTCTTGTAAAGCGTTCCCATCTGGGAATCAGGCACATAGCTCAGGAAGCTTATCCTCTCGCTCAAACCAAGCCTCCTGGCCCTTTCCAAGAGCTCTGGTATGAATCGCTGGTTATCCGGCGAGCCAGCCCCTGCTATGACCAGGTGAAGGGGAAAAGAATCCCTGAGGACCGAAAGGGCATCCAAAAGCCCCGAGAGGTTCTTGTATGGGGCTATCCTGCCCACATACAATACGAAATGTTCTGGAATCTCCTGATCCAGATCGTTAAAACCGAGGTTAAGGCCAGGCCCCGCGTGGATCGTGACCACCTTGCTTCCTCGGATGCCATAGTATCTCAGGAGGTCATTTCTCGTAGATTCTGAGTCGGTTATTATCCTGATCGCTGATGTCTTCAGAGCATAGGGCAAAACGAACCTGAAATACTTTCCGAGGAACCTGTGATCCTTCTGGAAGATGAAGGGGATTATGTCGTGGATGATCACGACCTGCGGAACCGGAGGGCAGATAAGAACCTCGTGGGTTGGCATCAAAAGGGCCTCAGGCCGAAGCCTTCTCAGAAGGGCTCTTAGGCTGGTCTGTATCCACATATACCTGAGCCTGTTGCTCTTTCCGCCGTGCTCTGGCCCGAGAGGCCCTTTCACATGAATCGTTTCAAATTCCCCGGAAAACAGCTCAGGGTGAGTCGCTAGAACTATTATATCAACGGGAAATTCTCTCAGCTCCCTCAGCAAGGAAAGCACATAATGGCCTAGGCCGCTGCTTTTGGAGCCGGCAAGGGTAGCATTCACCAAGACCCTCAAAGCCCTAAAACCTCCTTGACCGTATCAAACCTCCTTTCCCAGGTATTGGCCCGGGCAAAATCAACATAGCACTTTCTATCATCCTCGTTAACCTCAAGGCTCTCCCTGATAGCCCTGACGAAATCCTCAGGGGAATCGGCCAGACGCCAGGGAGCATCAATGAGCGAGAGCTCGCGGTGAGCGGTGGAGACCGCTGGAAGGCCCATGGCCAGGTATTCATAGAGCTTTATGAGATTAACATACTCGGTGAACGGTGTTCTAGCAAAGATGGACAGGCCGACATCCGAATTTCTCAGGTATGCTGGTATGATCTCGTGCGGCCTCTTGCCCAGGAAATGAATGTTCTCCGGCTTGTCCGCTGGCAGGATTACCTGGAGAGGGCCAACCATGATGAAGCTCACATCCGGAAGCGCCCTGGCTACTTGCCAGAGCTTCTGATAATCAACCCAGAACTCATAGACTCCAACCATTATGACCCTTGGTTTCGGGATAGGGGAAAGATCCGGTGGCTCGGGTAGATTCTTCGGCACGGAGAACCACTTCTCAGAGACCCCGTTCGGGAGGTAGTGAACCTTGTGGGGATCGCGGCAGAGCTCCACGATATAGTCATCCATAAGGGACTTGCTCATGCAAAAAACAACAGAGCTTTTCCTGAGGCTCTCAACGAAGAGATCCCTTATGGTTTTCTCAACTGGCGAGGCCAGGGTCATATCATGGACGCGCTGGACGAGCATTGGGGCTCCCAGCTTTTCTCTCAGATAGAGGTATCTGACATTCTCTATCCAGAAGAGATCCGGTTCCGAAAACCCAAGCTTCCTTGCCACGCCTTTTACAGAGGGCCAGGTGACCCTTGCCGCGGCAAGCGCGGCCCGGGGGGTGTTAAATGGCCAGAACCTTCGGAGAGTGGGGATGAGAGAGCTGGGAAGATACTGCACGGGGCCTTCTGGGAGACGGACCGCGCCCATCCTCTTGATCCTATACCACTCCCTGCAACCCTCACGGACATGCTCGCGCTTGTCCAGGTGATGAAATATGAAATCCGGATCCGCTAGATAAAGGACACTGTGCCCCTCGGATGCCATTAAGGATGAGTAGTAATGCGCGCCCACACGGACCTCAGGGGTAAAGGGGTTGTAGCTCGCGTAAACGATCTTCATCTGGCGTATTCAATCGCCCTCGTCTCCCTTATAACGACCACCTTTATCTGCCCTGGATACTCCATGGACGCCTCAACCTCCTGAGCTATTGACCTAGCGAGCTCCATGGCCTCAGCGTCCGAGACGCTCTCAGCCTCAACGATGACCCTCAGCTCTCGTCCAGCCTGCATGGCATAGGAAGCCTCAACCCCCGGATGAGCGGCAGCTATCTCCTCTAGGCGCTCTATGCGTTTTATGTAAGCCTCAAGGGTCTCCCTCCGAGCGCCAGGTCTGGCTCCTGATATGGCGTCCGCCGCGGCGACCAGAACAGCTATGGGGCTCGCTGGGCTTTCGTCTTCGTGATGCGCGGCTATCGCGTTCACTATAAGATCATCCTCGCCAAGGCGCTTCGCCATCTGCGCGCCCAGGGGAGCGTGTGGGCCTTCCATCTCAGAGGTTTTGCCTATATCGTGAAGAAGCCCTGCTCTTCTGGCCTTTTCCGCATCAAGCCCGAGCTCCGAGGCCATGAGCCCTGCGAGCCGCGCTACCTCAATTGAGTGCTGGAGGAGGTTCTGGCCGTATGAAGACCTGAATTTCATCTTGCCAACTATGGCAACTAGGTCCGGATTCATGTCCGAAATCCCAAGCTCAAGGAGGATGTTCTGGCCTATCTCGCGGACATAGCCCTCAAACTCGCTCTTGGCTTTTTCAACGATCTCCTCTATCCGAGCGGGGTGTATGCGCCCATCCTTTATTAGGGCCTCGAGGGTTATCCTCGCTATCTCGCGCCTCACTGGGTCAAAAGAGGACAAGGTAGCGGCCTCAGGGGTATCATCAATTATCACCTCAACCCCGGTTGCGGCCTCAAAGGCCCTGATGTTTCTTCCCTCGCGCCCTATTATCCTCCCCTTTATATCATCAGAGGGGAGGGGGACAACCGTGACCGTTGTCTCTGCGGCATGGGAAGCGGCACAGCGCTGTATGGCTGAGGCTATTATCTCCTTAGCCTCCCTCTCCGCCTTTAGCCTCGCTTCCTCTTTTATCCTGTATGCCATCTGAGCGGCCTCGTATCTAACCTGGCTCTCTATGCTCTTCATCAGCTCCTCCCTCGCCTCATCCCTCGTCATCCTCGCGACCTGCTCAAGCCTCTTTATCACATCCCTGTTCCTTTCCTCTATCCGCTGTTCTCGCGCGGAAAGGGCCTTTTCCTTCTGTTTCAGGTTCTTCTGTAAATCTCTGAGATAGCGTTCCCTGCTGTTCAGTGAATCCTTGAGCTTCTCTATTTCAATCCTGGCCTCGCTCAGCTGTTTTCGCTCAAGCTCCAGCTCCCTCCGCTCAGCCCTGGTCTGGCGCTCAAACTCCCTGCGTTCACGCTCCCAGCGTTCCGCGGCCTCCTTCTCTGCCCTCTCCACTATCCTCCTGGCTTCCTCCTTTGCCTCAGAGAGCGCTTTCTCGGCTTGGGTCTTGGCCTCAGCTATTCTGCGCTTGATTCCTACCGAGGCCCACAAAAAAGCGAAAAAAGCCCCCAGAAGGAGGCAGACTAATCCAGTTATGATGGCTAGAAGATAGTTCATGCTTGATCTCCTTTCAGTTTTCTCTCTTCCCCTGAATCCGCTGGCTCAAAAAACCTCGTTCCGATGAGCTCTGGGGGAAGATATGTCTGCGGCCCTTTATCAACATAAGGATACTTATAACCCTTTCCCCTACCGAGCTTTTTCGCCAAGGCATAGTGGCTATCCATGAGGTGCTGGGGCACTGGATATACCTTCCCTTCGGCTATGGCTGACCTCACCGCCCACATTGTCCTCACGACCGTGTTTGACTTTGGCCTTGTCGCTAGAAACAAAACAGCCTCCATCAGGATTATGTCCCCCTCTGGCCTACCGACGCGCTCAAAGGCAGAAGCGGCCGCATCCGCCACAAGGATAGCCCTCGGATCAGCCAGGCCAACATCCTCTGCCGCGTGGACCTGAAGCCTTCTGGCTATGTAAAGCGGGTCCTCTCCTGCATCCAGGAGCCTCATGAACCAGTATGCGGACGCGTCAGGGTCAGAGCCCCTTATGCTCTTTATTAGAGCGCTCATCATGTCATAGCGTTCGTCCCCTGTCTTGTCAAACCTCAGATACGCTCCCCTTAAAACCTCCCTGGCGTCTGATTCATCAACCCTGCCCTCTATTGTCGAGGCTTCAAGATAGTTAAGGGCCCTCCTCAGATCCCCTTCGGATGCCCTGGCTATCATGTCAAGCACCTCGTCTGAGATCCGGATCCTCTCCTTCTCCACTGCCCTCTTTAGGCCGAGAAGCACATCCTCTCGTTTCAGTTCCCGGAACTCAAAGAGCAAAACCCTGGATAGAATGGCCTTGGACAAAGCAAAGCCAGGGTTGTGGACCGTTGAACCTATGAAAACCAGGCCGCCCCTTTCAAGCCTTGATAAAAGGACCTCCTGGCTCCTCCTGTCAAATCTGTGTATCTCGTCAACGAAAACAAGGGCACGGGAACCGGTTGACTGGAAGAAACTTTCCGCTGACTCAAGAGCGGCAACGAGGTCCTTTGGCTTGAGCTCTGATGCGTTCACATGAAAGACCCTTGAACCGAAACGATGAGCAATTATCCTGGCCACGGATGTCTTTCCGGTTCCTGGTGGGCCAAAGAATATAGCGGCCCTGAGGTTTCCGGTTTCTATGAGCCTTCTCAGCGGTTTGCCTTTCCCCAGGATGTGATCCTGACCCACAACCTCATCAAGGGTTTTCGGGGTAACCCTCAGAGCCAGAGGGGCATCCTCGCGCTTCTCAAATATCTCCATGGCGTTCCTCCAAGGCCCTAAAGCCCTTGAGTATGCTCTCGGTGCGCTTTATCTCCGCCCTTGCCCGCAGGAGCTCAGCCGCGAGCCTGAAACAAGCGATTATGCAAACCGCTTCTGGCTGGGATGGCCTCTTGGGATCGGATTCCACCTCTCCTATGACCCTTTCCATGAGGGATAAGGCCTCCTGCGCGGTTGGCGCGTCCTCGTCATCAACCAGAAAGGAGTGGGCCTTTCCCATCACATTAATGCTCAATTTCTTCACCTTTCGCCTCCTTTTCAATCCGCTCAAGGAGCCTCGCGAGCCTGCGTTCTATCTCCGCTAGGCCTCGCTCCATCTCCCCTATGCGGCGCCTCAGGCGCCGGAGCTCCTCTCCCCTCGCGTGATACTTCTCCACTATCTCCTGAACCTGGCCTGAAATATCGGGTATCTCCTCACCCAGCATGGCGCTTCTCCCTTATATGATAACCCTCCTCGCTGAGTTTTTTCATCAGGGAGGAAAACCAAACATCAACCTCCTGGTCTGTTAGGGTCCTCTCAGGATGGTAATAAGCAAGCGAGAAGGCATACGAGACCTTTCCCTCGGGTATGTTCTGACCCCTGTAGACATCAATGGGCCTCACTACCACAGGAACCTCGCACCTCGCGGCATCCCGAACCGCAGAGAAAACCTCCTGGAATGGTATGTCCTCATCAGCGATAAAAGCTATGTCCCTCTTTACAGGAGGAAAACGGGGTATTGGACGATACAGGCTTTCGGTCGGCTCAGGGACCGAGAGCTCAGCGAGCCAGATATCGTGTTTGATCTCATAAAAAGAGGCTATCTCTTCCCTGAGAAGCCCAGCGACTCCGAGCGTCTCTCGGTCGTGAATTATCTCCCACGCGGTTCCGGGAACCAGATATGGCCTCTGGGCCCTTGCCATAGAGTATTCCCTTCCCAGAAAGGCAAAAACGAGGTCCAGAACGCCCTTCAGATGTGCGGGGCCTATCTCTTCCTCAGCGGAAAACGGGGTCCTGGGGAACTCCCCTCCTCCAACTATCCCGAGCAGTTGGGCCTCATCAGGGAGCTCATTATCCCCTCGCCAGGAAAACACCCCGCCTATCTCAAAGAGCATGAGGCCCCCCCTCCCTCTGTTCAGGTTCAAAGCGAGGGAACGGACCAGGCCGGGCAAGAGGGATGGCCTCGCTACGGAAAAGTCCTCCCCTATTGGGTTTGATATCCTAACCCAACGCTCAGGATCGAAGCCCCAAAGGGACAGCTCCCGAGGGCCGTGCAATCCGAGGGTTCTTGCCTCGTAAAGCCCTGAGCCCGAAAGCGCTAGGGCAAGCCCATCAAGGTGGCTCTGGCCGCTGAACCCCCTCGTTCTGCTTATGGTGGGTGCATCATCCGGAAGCCTTTCGTAGCCCCAGAACCGGATTATCTCTTCTGCTATGTCCTCCTTTATGCTGAGGTCATGACGTCTTGGCGGGATCTCAAGCCTGAGGGAATCCCCCTCCACCACAGGGTTTAGGTCAAGAGCATCTGTTATCCTTATTGTCTCCTCTAATGGAATATCCGCGCCGGAAAACCTCTTTAACCAAGCAAGGGAAACGGTTAGGCCTTTCCTGGAAAAATCCCTGGCCCGAGCGTCGTTCTCAGGGCCTATCCTTCCCCCGCCTGTCTCCTGGATGAGCCGGGCAACCCAACGGGATGCAATCGGAGCCATCAAGGGGTCTGCCCCTCGCTCAAACCGCCTTGAGGACTCGGTTATCATGCCGGTCTTTCTTGAGGCATAGGCTATCCTCTGCGGGTTGAAATAAGCGGATTCAATGAGCACATCCTCAGTGGCATCAGAGACCCCTGAACCCTCTCCGCCCATTACGCCTGCAAGAGCGAGACCCCTTTTCTCATCAGCAATAAGGAGCATCTCCGCATCAAATGACCTCTTTGTCTCGTCAAGCATAGCCATGGTCTCTCCGTCCTGCGCCCTCCTGACAACTATCCTGCCGGAGAGCTCAGACAGATCAAATGTGTGTGTTGGATGGCCGAGCCAGAAGAGCACATAGTTTGACGCATCAACGATGTTGTTTATGGGCCTTTGGCCGAGCAGGGCGAGCCGGTGTCTGAGCCAGGCTGGAGAACGGGTGACCGAGGTGGATCTGATGACCCTCGCCACATACCTCGGGCACGATTCGGGATCAGCGAGCTCAACAGGATAAGCCTCAATTGAAGGGTCCTCAGAAACCTCGGGATCGGGGATGCGAGGTCTTTCGCCAACAATAGGGGCCAGCTCGCACGCTACCCCCCAAGCGCCCATGAGGTCTCCTCGGTTCGGGAATATGTAAAGATCAAAGAGCCAGTCATCCAAACACAGATAGGCTATGGGGTCGTCGCCGGGTCTCAATATACCCTCAGGAAGCCTGAGGATGGTGGAGGATGATTCGGCAAGCCCAACCTCCTCCTCGGATATCGCCATTGCCTCTGATGGATGACCCCTTATTACCCTTTTTTCTATTGTCATTCCGGAGGGCAGAGTCGCCCCCGGCAGAGCCAGGATAACGGTCTCGCCGGACTCAACCGGGCTCGTTGTTATGGCGTTTATTATCCCATCCCCAACGAATACCTCCATTAGGTTGAGCCTGCTGTCCCTTTCAATCTTCTTGACGATTCCCGCTATCAACTTCCCCCGAAGCCCCTCAGAGAGGTCTCGGTATCCCTCTACCTCAAGCCCCACGCGCGGGAATATATGGCGAAGCTCCTCCGGACCGGGCAAGGACGGGAGGAACTCGCGGATCATCTTGTAGAGCACCCTCATCTTATCTGCTCCAGAAAAGCCCTATCGTTCTCAAAGAACAGCCTTATGTCATCTATGCCGTATTTGATCATGGCTATCCTGTCAACCCCGAAACCAAACGCGTAGCCAGTGTAAAGCTCCGGATCTATTCCCCCGTTTCTCAGAACCTGGGGATGAACCATTCCGGAGCCGAGTATCTCCATCCACCTGCCCTTCCACTTGACGACCATGTCCGCGGATGGCTCCGTGAAAGGATAATACGAGGGGATGAAATCAACCTGGGTCTCCGGGCCGAAAACCGCCCTCGCGAACGCGGTGAGATCGCTCTTGAGCCCAGCGAAGCTGACATCCACATCAATCGCCAGGCCCTCCATCTGGTTGAAGCATGGGGAGTGAGAGGCATCAAACGGGTCCCGGCGATAGACCTTCCCGGGAGCGATTATCCTTATAGGGGGCCTGCCTATTTTCTGCATTGCTCTTATCTGAACGGGGGAGGTGTGGGTCCTCATCACCATATTATCCGTTATATACATGGTGTCCTGAAGATCCCGGGCAGGATGCAGTTTTGGGATGTTCAGGGCCTCAAAGTTATACCAATCCCACTCTATTTCCGGCCCTGTCTCAACAGAGAATCCCATTCCCACGAATATCCCCACGAGTTCATCGTAAACGCGCCTCAGAGGGTGTATGTTTCCCCTTTGTAGTTCCCTTCCGGGAAGGGTGAGATCAACCTGCCTTTGCCTCTCTTTTATCCGGGAAAGGGCCTCCTCTATTTCCTTCTCTATAGAGGATTTCGCCTCGTTTATTGCTCGGCCCAGCTCTTTTCTTTCCTGGGGAGGGGCGTTTTTGAGGCCTTCAAGAAGCTGCCTCATAATCCCTTTTTTGCCGAGGTATCTGATCCTGAGTCCCTCTAGATCTCTGGGAGAGGAGACGCGGCTCAGTTCCTCCCGGAAGGAGCGGAGAACATCGTCCGGATTCATGTCTAGCCCAGGGCCTCTTTGGCCACCCTAGCGAGCTCGGCTATGGCCTCTGGTTCCCGAACAGCAAGGTCAGCGAGGATCTTCCTGTTCAGGTTCACCCCCGCGCGGGAAAGCCCGCACATGAACCGTGAATAACTGAGACCAAAAGGCCTTGTGGCCGCGTTTATTCTCGCTATCCAGAGACGGCGAAAGTCCCCCTTCTTATCCTTCCTATGGGCATAGGCAAAAGCGCCTGAGCGCATCCATGCCTCGTGAGCCCTGCGCCAGCGCCGGGACTTGTCTCCGTAGTAGCCCCTGGTCTCGCGCAAGATTTTCTTGTGCCTGCGTCTCCGCGTGTATCCGGTCTTCACGCGCATAATATCCTCCTTTTTGGGGGGCTAAATTATAAAGCATGGCTCAGCGCTGTGCCAAGTATCGCGCTCAGCCGCGGGGGATTGAAACCTCTATCCTTATCGGAACCCCCGAGAACCCAAACCTCGCCCTAATCTCCCTCTCAAGGAAAGAGAGATATTCTGCCCTCGGCTTCATATCTGCTCTGAGGAGAAAGACCGGGGGCGCGCTCCTGAGCTGTTTTAAGGAGAAGAGCATGGTTCCTGGGGAGAGCTTTCCCGTTGCCTCAACCAAAAGCTCATAAAGGGCTTCCTGGCCAACCTGCTTGTGGAACTCTCGGTGAATGCCCCTGACGCTGATGGGTATCTCGTCCATTCCCTCACAAGTAAGGGCTGATATGGGGATCGCTGGCGCCCAATAGAGGAAGCCCATGAACCCCCTTATCTCCTCAAGAAGCTTTGCCCTCCGCCCCTTTGGGATCAAATCAATCTTGTTGATACAGAGGATAACACCCCGGCCCTCCTTAACAGCGAGACTGGCTATCTTCTTGTCTATGGCGGTTATTGGCTGGGAGGAATCCAGAACCACGAGGCATATCTCGGAGTAGCGGAGGCTCCTCAGCGATCTTAGATATGAATAATACTCAAGATCGTCCGCGAATCTCCTTTTTATGCCAGCGGTGTCAAGCACAAGGAGGTCTCCGGCAACGGCCTCAACTGGGTCTCTCGTTGTCCCAGGTGACTCTGAGACAACTGCCTCATCCCTGCCCACTAGCGCGTTCAAAAGCGAGCTCTTTCCGACATTTGGCTTCCCTATTATGCTTATCCTTATGAGGTCCGTCCTCTGCGGCAACGGGGGGACACGGCCGATTATTCCCGCTATACGGTCAAGGAGCTCATCAACACCCAAGCCAGTTATGGCTGATATCGGGAAAACCTCAAAACCCAGCGCGTAGAACTCCTCAGGGGCAGATCTTCGGGAATCGCACTTGTTCGCGGCGAGAAGAACGACCCTGGCGGTTTTCCTGAGCCAGGCGGCTATCTCCCGGTCAAGGGGCAGAAGCCCATCCTTCGCGTCCGTGAGGAAAACGACCACATCAGCCTCTTTTACAATTGACTCTATGCGCCTTTTTATCTCTGGCCAGAGCTTGGGGTTTTCCTCACCCATGAACCCCCCCGTATCCGCAATGAGAAAACCAGCGCCGTTGTGTTGGGCTGGCTTCTTGATGGCGTCCCTGGTGACGCCGGGCCTCTCGTCAGTTATGGCAAGCGGCTTTCCGAGGATCCTATTGAAAAGCGTGCTTTTCCCCGTGTTGACCCGGCCCACGATAACGACGAGGGGAAGCTTCATGGTTTAATCTTCATCGCGCCCTTTATGTCCTTAAGGGATGAACCTGAGCCATACTGGGCCCGGGCGTAAAGGTTTCTGCCGGACGCGGGGAAAGAGCCCCTGCGTATCTGATCCTCAAGGTTCTGACGGGCCGAGCGCTCACCGATCCAGAAAAGGGTGCTTATAGTGGCCCAAACGACCAAGCCTGCGACTACCACCTGGGAGAGTATCCCCAGCGCGTTATCCCTAAACCATTTCTGCAATCTCATCTTGGCGAACCTCCAGGTTTGGCCATATTTTAAAGCACAAAGGCGCGGCGCATCACTCCTTGAAGCTCCCTGGCCTGGGCCTTATAATTTGCTTCTTAGGAGGCATGCATGTTTAGAGTTATTGCAGGAATAGCTGTTTTCTTGGGCCTCTCATTTGCCCAGGGAAAGAAGTGGACCGTATGCGTTTTCCTCAACGGGGACAACAACCTTGAGGAGGCCGGCATAGACGACATAAACGAGATGGAGAGCGAGATAGACACCACCAAGTATAATGTCTATGTGCTGTTTGATAGGACTCCGGGCTACGACAACTCAAACGGAAACTGGGAAGGAACCAGGCTTTATAGGATTCTCCCTGACGCTAATATGACAACGATAAACTCCCAGCTCATCAAGGACTGCGGAGAGCTGAACATGGGGGACCCGGACAATGTGATATGGTTCCTGGACACCGTGCGGCTTCTCTCCCAAACGGACTGCTACTGGATCATAATCTGGAACCACGGATCAGGCTGGGACAAGAGGGGCCCGGACAAGGGGGTTTCCTATGACGACACGGACAACGATTACATCTCTGTCGCGGGGGGAGAGCTCAGGTATCTCGCGGATTCAATATTTGGAATACTGGACAGGAATCTGAGCATTTTGTCCTACGACGCTTGTCTGATGGGGCTTCTTGAGGTTGAATACGAGGTAAAGGATTTCACCGATGTCTCGGTTCACTCGGAGGAGACAGAGCCGTGGGACGGGTATCCATATGAGACGCTGATGCAGTGGCTGAACGATCACCCAAACGCCTCGCCCCAGGAGCTCGGCCACAACTTCGCGAGCATATATGTTGAAAGCTACAAGCCAGGCGGAACCCAGTATGATGGTTCGTCAAACATCACCCACTCAGCGGTCGATCAGGGGCCCTGGTTCACCAGGTATTATCTGGCGGTTGATAGGTTCTCGCGGGAGCTCATAAAGGCCGGAGGAAAGAACCAGGCGCAGATAAACGCTTGCTACCAAAACGCTCAGCGCTACTCGGATTCTGACCTGATGGACCTATATGATTTTGCCGATAGCATAGCGAAGACCCCCTCCCTCCCCGCTAACCTGAGGGCCGCGGCCCAGGCTGTGGTTGATATTCAGGGAGACGGGTCTGTATATAACGACACCGCGCTTATAGGCTCTTTCTGGTATGACAACGATGACAGCTGGGGTTCGGTTTCTGGGAGTCATGGCATAGCCATATATGCGCCAACTAGCTCCCCGTCCTCAGAGTGGAGGAACCTATGCTGGGCGAAAAACTCATCCTGGTGGTGGTTCATAAACGGCTCCACCTCCCTTCCGAATCAACCCATACTGACATATTACTCCAATTCCATAGGCGACAGCCTTCCATACGGGCCCAGTTCGTTCACCATAACCCTGATCAACTCAGGCGGGCAAACCGCTTCCGGCGTATCAGCGACCCTTTCATCCCCAGATCCCTATGTAACCATAACCCAAAATGCCTCTTCTTATCCGGACATGCCTTCCGAGGGAACCGGAACATCAAACGCCAGCTACCAGGTTACCCTGAACGCTTCGTGCCCGCTCGGCCACAGGGTTCCCTTCTTCCTTAGCATAAGCGCTGGAAGCTACAATAACACATCCAGCTTCAACATGATAGCCGGTGCAGGAGCCGATATCTGCGAGGACCCGTGCGAAGCCATAACGAACACGGCTCTCCTACCCTTCCAGAACCCAGTGAGGGGCAAGGTCAAAGTAGAGTTTGTGCTCTCCGGGAAGGCTAGCGCTAGCCTAAAGGCATACGACGCGACGGGTAGGCTCGTCGCAACCCTCTTCTCCGGCAGGAGCCAAGGGATCAAATCCGTTGCGTGGGAGCCTGAGCCGGGCGCATATTTCCTGAGGCTTGAGGAGGGAGAGGTTTCCAGGACCCAGAAGCTTGTGGTGACGAGGTAGGTAATAACTCCCAAGGAAGACTGGGGAATAGAGCCAAATTCTGAGACTCGAACCCCAACGATTGCCGGATAAGGAGCTGAACTGCGGGGCAGGGACTCGAACCCCAACTAGCAGATCCAGAGTCTGCCGTCCTGCCAATTAGACGACCCCGCAAAAAGCGGGAGACGGGATTTGAACCCGCGACACCCAGCTTGGAAGGCTGGAACTCTACCAGCTGAGTTACTCCCGCGAGGGGAATATTATAAAGCAAATCCGGGCCTCTTTGCCATTTTGCTTGTTTCTCATGGGGCTCTGGCCATATAATATGATCTTTCTTCTTGAGGAGGCAACTGCCTTGAAGGTCAAAGGACTATACGAGATAAGATGGCACGGCCGCGGAGGCATGGGGACCGTCACAGCTGCCCTTCTCGTGGCCGATGCCCTTGTAAGGGAGGGCAAGTTCGTCCAAGCCATCCCTGAGTTTGGGCCTGAGCGCCGGGGCGCGCCTGTCAGGGCCTACAACCGCATTTCCGACAAGACCATACGCGTCCGCTCAGGCATCACTGAACCGGACATGGTCGTGGTCATTGACTCAGGCTTCGTTGATTCTCCAGATGTCCTGGAAGGACTCGTGCCGGACGGCATCATCCTGGTTAATTCCGTTTTGCCGGGTGAGGAGCTCAGAAAGAGGATAAAGATTGATGGCCGAAGGCTATTTTCGGTTGACGCATCGGGAATAGCGCTCGCTTCATTCGGCAGGAACATCCCAAACACCCCTATTGTTGGCGCGGTATCCAGGGTTCTCGGGGATCTACTGCCCCTGAAAGCCCTTGAGGAGGCAATCGCGGCTAGGTTCAGACTGAAGGGAGAGAAGACCGTGAACGAGAACCTTGCCGCTCTCAGAAGGGCATACGAGGAGGTGAAGGAGATATGAAGAGCTGGAAAGAGCTTGAACCCGCGCCCTTTATCCCTGAACCATGCACATCCAGGGCAATAAAGACGGGGAATTGGAGGACCAGAAGGCCCGTATGGCACGAGGATAAGTGCAACCACTGCCTTCTCTGTTGGCTATATTGTCCGGATTCCTCTATCCTCGTGAAGGAAGACAAGATGGTCGGAATAGACTACGACTACTGCAAAGGTTGTGGCATATGCGCTGAGGTGTGCCCGGATAAATGTAAGGCCATAGACATAGTTCAGGAGGTGAAGTGATGCCAAGGATACCCATGACCGGAAACGAGGCCGCCGCATACGCGATGATGCAGATAAATCCGGATGTGGTTGCGGCTTATCCCATAACCCCATCAACCCAGGTTGTTGAGCGTTTCTCGGATTATGTCAATAATGGCGAGTGCCAGACCGAGTTCGTCCCGGTTGAATCGGAGCACTCCGCGATGAGCGCTTGCATTGGCGCATCTGCTTGCGGAGCAAGGGTTATGACAGCGACAGCCGCGCAAGGCCTCGCCCTGATGCACGAGGTGTTATACATAGCCTCGTCCATGAGATTGCCCATAGTCACGGTCATAGCATCCAGAGCCCTGAACTCGCCGCTAAACATCCACGGCGACCACTCTGATACAATGGGCTCCCGCGACTCCGGCTGGCTTCAGTTTTACGGGGAGAGCGTCCAAGAATTCTACGATCACATCTTCATAGCCACGAGGGCCGCTGAGCTCTCAAACTTACCAGCTTTCGTCTGCGAGGATGGTTTCATACTCTCGCATACCCTTGAGCCTGTTGATGTCCTGGACAAGGCCGAGATAGCGAAATACCTTGGGGAGAGAAAACCCCTCTATAACCTTCTGGATACGGATCATCCCATAATGGCCGGCCACCTCTCCCTTCCGGACAGCTATATGGAACACAGGCGCAAGCTCGCGGAGGGAATGATGGAAGCGCCTAGATTCATAGATCAGGCATACAGGGAGTTTGGGGAGCGCTTCGGAAGGGAGTATGACTGGATGGAGATCTACGACCCACACGATGCTGAGGTCGCGGTCCTCATAATAGGTTCTGCGGCAGGAACAGCAAAGGAGACCGTTGACTTCATGGCCGAGGAGGGCAAGCGCGTCGCGGTCATAAAGCTCAGAGTCCCGAGGCCACTCCCGGTTGAGCGCCTCAGGAAGGCCCTCGGAAAATACAAGATCGTCGCTATCATGGAGAGAGCGGACTCCTTCAAGAACCACGGAGGGCCGATGTTCTCGGAGATAGCAGGCGCGCTTTACCACCACGATAAGCATCCCATCCTCAGGTCTTACTATTATGGCTTCGGCGGCAGGGACATCTTCCCGGAGGACTTCATGAGGGTCTACAACGACCTCCTGGATATGGCCGCTGGCAAGAAGGAGATACCCGAGATCATGAACTACGCTGGACTGAAGGAGGACTGAGATGGCCATAAGCATAAGAAAACTCGCGAGGCAAGCCAGGGAGCTGGCCCCGGGCCACAGGGCTTGCGCTGGTTGCGCTTTCCCTTCAATCATAAGGATAGTCCTCTCGGTAACGGAGGACCCCATAGTCGTTGTGAATGCAACGGGATGTATGGAGGTAGTGACTTCCATATACCCATACAACGCCTGGCCCGTTACATGGTTCCACAGCGCCTTTGACAACACGGGCGCTACAATATCCGGAATAGAGGCCGCTTACAAAGCCTTGGTTCGCAAGGGGAAGATACCAAAGGATAAAAAGATAAGGTTCGTGGTCTTCTCCGGAGATGGTGGGACTTACGATATCGGGCTTCAAGCGCTATCGGGCGCGCTTGAGCGCGGCCATGATTTCCTCTATGTTTGCTATGACAACGGCGCATACATGAACACTGGGATCCAGCGTTCGGGTGCAACCCCTCGCCACGGGTCAACCACCACATCCCCAGCTGGAACGGTTATCCCGGGCAAACAGCAGCGCAGGAAACCCCTCACCGAGATAGTTGCGGCCCATGATATACCTTATGCGGCTCAGGCCTCACCCTCTCACTGGCTTGACCTGGCTCGTAAGGCGGAGAAAGGTCTTTTGACGGAGGGCCCGGCCTTCCTCAATGTGCTTTCAGCGTGCCCGCCCGGCTGGGGATTCCCTGAGGAGAAGACAATAGAAATATCCCAGCTCGCTGTTGAGACTGGGTTCTGGCCATTATACGAGGTTGAGAACGGTTATTTCAGGATAACGGTGAGGCCCAAGGAATTCAAACCCGTAGAGGAGTTCCTCAAGGCTCAGACCCGCTTCAGGCACATCCTCAAGGACCCGAAGCTTCTTGAGGACTTCAAGGAGGACATACGCCGGGAGTGGGAACGGCTTGAGTTCCTGGCCTCAAGACCCAGACCAGAGGCCGCGCCTAAGACCGAAGGGATAGCGAAGGAAGAATAAGCCGTTTCCGTCCGAAAACGAGGCCGGCCTCCTGGGCCGGCAGATCTGTCCGGATTTCCGGGCACCTTAGGGGCCACTCTCCAACCTGAGGGATTAAATTATAAACTCCTAGAGGCTCGTCAGGGCACAAGGCGCTTTGCGCCTTGCCGAAGGGAATGCCCTGACGAG
>JBDRYB010000010.1:0-56828 GCA_039803205.1 Caldifarciminota bacterium | reverse complement strand
CCCCTGAGGGAGAGACTTTTCTTCCCGTTATCGCCCTCATCACCTTAGCCGTGTTCTCAACTGAGAGCCCCAAATACCAGAGGAGAGAAGCCAAGGTCCAGAGCCTATCAGAGTATGGGCTTTCTTCTGGCCCTCTCCTTCATGCCCAAAATGATAAACCATGAGGTCAATCAGGGGCCAGGGGGGGTGAAGGATCACGCTTGACCCGGGGCCTTGATCGTCCACGGCAAATCGGTTATAATATTCGGCCTAGCTGAAGGTATTAGCTCTTTGACAAGAAGAGGGTATGTTTCCGGTGGGACAAAAACCCTTGCTAAATACTTTCCTATGGAGGGTTTGATCCTGGCTCAGGGTTAACGCTGGCAGCGTGCCTTAGCCATGCAAGTCGTGCGAAGCAATCCCTTCGGGGATTGACTGAGCGGCGGACGGCGGAGCAACACGTGGCTAACCTGCCTCTGGGACGGGGACAACCCGGAGAAATCCGGGCTAATCCCCGATACGGTGGCCCTGGGGCATCCCGGAGCTATCAAAGCGGGCTTCGGCTCGCGCCCAGAGAGGGGGCCGCGGCCTATCAGCTAGTTGGTGAGGTAATGGCTCACCAAGGCTATGACGGGTAGCCGGCGTGAGAGCGCGACCGGCCCGAGGGGCACTGAGACACGGGCCCCACCCCTACGGGGGGCAGCAGGCTGGAAATTTGGGCAATGGGCGAAAGCCTGACCCAGCGACGCTGTGTGCGGGATGAAGCTCTTCGGAGTGTAAACCGCTTTTAGGGAGGGCGATGGGGTTATTGGCTAATACCCAATAGCCTTGACGGTACTCCCAGAATAAGCCTCGGCTAACTCCGTGCCAGCAGCCGCGGTAATACGGAGGAGGCAAGCGTTACCCGGATTCACTGGGCTTAAAGGGGGCGTAGGCGGTCCTTCAAGTCCGTGTGTGTAATTCCAGGGCTCAACCCTGGAACTGCGCCGGATACTGCTGGGCTAGAGGGCGAGCGGGGAGAGCGGAACTCCCGGTGTAGCGGTGGAATGCGCAGATATCGGGGGGAACACCAGTGGCGAAGGCGGCTCTCTAGCTCGTTCCTGACGCTGAGGCCCGAAAGCCAGGGGAGCGAAGGGGATTAGATACCCCCGTAGTCCTGGCCCTAAACGATGCACGCTAGGTGTCGGGCCCCTTGGGGCTCGGTGCCGTAGGGAAACCGTTAAGCGTGCCGCCTGGGGAGTACGCTCGCAAGGGTGAAACTCAAAGGAATTGACGGGGGCCTGCACAAGCGGCGGAGCGCGTGGTTCAATTCGATGCTCACCGAAGAACCTCACCTGGGCTTGACATGCTGGTGGTACCCCGGATGAAAGTCTGGGGGACCTTCGGGAGCCAGCACAGGTGTTGCACGGCAGTCGTCAGCTCGTGTCGTGAGATGTTGGGTTAAGTCCCGCAACGAGCGCAACCCCTGCCATTAGTTGCTATTGGCGATCATGTATCGTCAAGCACTCTAATGGGACTGCCGGCGATGAGCCGGAGGAAGGCGGGGATGACGTCATGTCCGTGTGGCCTTTATGTCCAGGGCTACACACGCGCTACAATGGCCGGCACAATGGGAAGCAATACCGCGAGGTGGAGCAAATCCCCAAAACCGGCCTCAGTTCGGATTGCAGGCTGCAACCCGCCTGCATGAAGATGGAGTCGCTAGTAATCACCCATCAGCTATGGGGTGGTGAATGCGTTCCCAGGCCTTGTACACACCGCCCGTCAAACCATGGAAGCTGGGAGCACCTGAAGGCGCACGAGAGTGCGCTCAAGGTGAGCTCGGTGACTGGGGTTAAGTCGAAACAAGGTAGCCGTACGGGAACGTGCGGCTGGATCACCTCCTTTTACACGGATACCTTTCCCATCGGAAAACATACCTTTTTGAACCGGGCCCCTTCGGGGGCCCGGTTTTATTTTATTTCGGTGTTGGATAATTTTTTCGGGAAAGTCTCGTGTCGGCAACTCTAAAGGACGACGCTATCGGGCGAGTTTCGGATCCTCCGCGTTTTGCCCGCTTTTTCGGATCGGGGCGCGGGGACTTGTTCCGGTTGCCTCGCTTAAAGTGGCTCGGCAACTCTAAAGGACGACGCTATCGGGCGAGTTTCGGATCCTCCGCGTTTTGCCCGCTTTTTCGGATCGGGGCGCGGGGACTTGAACCCCGGGCCTCATGGTCCCGAACCATGCGCGCTACCAATCTGCGCTACGCCCCGAAAGGAATAAATTATAAAGTTTGATGCGGCCCTTGTTCATCGTGTTGGCCCAGAAATGTTGCTCACGGCCTCGCCCCCGCGAGATAATATAAGCGTGAACCGGACGCGAAACTTCTCCATTATCGCTCACATTGACCACGGAAAGAGCACCCTCGCGGACAGGTTCCTTGAGATAACCGGAACCCTGAGGCCAGAGGAGATGACGGAGCAGACCCTGGATTTCATGGACCTCGAGCGCGAGCGAGGCATAACCATAAAGATGAAGCCGGTCCGGATGGAATATAGGGGCTATATCCTCAATCTAATAGATACCCCTGGACATGTTGATTTCACATACGAGGTGTCCCGTTCCCTCGCGGCGGTTGAGGGCGCGCTTCTCCTGGTTGATGCTACTCAGGGGGTTGAGGCACAGACCATTTCAAACCTTTACCTCGCGCTGGATGCTGACCTTGAGGTAATCCCCGTTGTGAACAAGATAGATCTCCCGAGCGCTGATCCGGAGCGGGTTGCTGGCCAAATAAAGGAGATAATGGGTGATGTTGATGTTCAGTTTATCTCAGCGAAAGAAGGGCATGGGGTCAGGGAGCTCCTCGATCTTATAATCCAGAGGGTCCCTCCACCAAAAGGAAATCCAATCGCGCCCCTGAGGGCGCTCATATTTGACGCTGTCTACGATGATTACAGGGGAGTTATCCCATACATTAGGGTATTTGACGGCGAAATAAGGCCCGGGATGAGGATAGCCTTTGCCTCAACCGGAAGGGAATACGAGGTCACAGAGCTCGGGTTCTTCAAGCCTTATATGCAGAAAACGGATGTCCTTTCGGCTGGAGATGTCGGCTATCTCGTCTCAGCGGTAAGGGACATATCCGAGGCCAGGGTTGGGGACACGATAATTGATGCCAGATACCCTGATACAGAACCCCTCCCGGGCTACCGTGAGGCGAAGCCGATGGTCTATGCCGGGATATACCCTGTTGTTCCGGGGGATTTTCCCGAGCTGACGAAGGCACTTGAGAAGCTGAAGCTCCAGGACGCGGCGCTTTCATTCATTGGAGAGCACTCCCCAGCAATAGGCCCTGGCTACAGGTGCGGCTTTCTCGGAATGCTTCACATGGAGATAACGACCGAGCGCCTCAGAAGGGAGTTCGGGCTTGAGATAGTCCTCGCGACCCCAACCGTTCATTACAGGGTAAAAACAAAGCGAGGCGAGATCATTCATGTTGAGAAACCATCGGATTTTCCGGATGACCCGGCAGTAGCCGAAGAACCATATGTCAGATTGCAGATAGTCACGCCAACGGAGTACATCGGCCCCGTGATGGAGCTCGCTCAGTCAAGGAGGGGAGAGCAAAAGGGATTCTCTTTCCTTGACCCTGGTCTGGCTACACTTGAGTATGAGATACCCCTCTCAGAGGTAATCTATGACTTCTTTGATAAGCTCAAAAGCGCCTCAAGGGGCTATGCTTCAATGGACTACGACCTCGTGGGCTGGAGGGCCTCAGACCTGGTTCGGCTTGACATTCTGGTTGCCGGCGAGAGGATCGATGCCTTCTCCGCAGTAGTCCACAGGGACAGGGCATATAGGATGGGTAAGGCAATATGCGAGAAGCTGAGGTCCCAGATACCCAGGCACCTTTTTGAGGTCGTGATTCAGGCCGCCATAGGCGGGAGGATAATAGCCAGGGAGCGGATAGCGCCTCTCAGAAAGGATGTTACCGCGAAGTGCTACGGAGGAGACATAACTAGGAAGCGAAAACTGCTTGAACGCCAGAAGGAGGGCAAACGCAGGATGAAGAGGATAGGGAAGGTTGATGTGCCCCCGGAGGCCTTCCTTGAGGTGATGAAGGCGAGGGAGGGGTGAGCGTATAGTTGCACGAGGCCTCAGCCTCCTTTTCAATCTTTCATGGGAGGTGAACATTTTATTCTGAGGCCATCTCAGAGGCCAACTTTTCTACTACCTGCACCTGAATTTTGGGTTCCCTTATTAGGCCATAGAACCCGCACCACATCAGCGATAGCATAATTCTACTGGTAATTATTGGTATTTTGATACTGCTTTACCCCTGTTTTGGCCCTAGCTGGGCCGGGAACCGGCATTTTTGGCCTCCGGAACCCCCAAAACCATCAATCCAGATCTTAGCGATAAAATCAGGGAATTTCACGATCTAGATTAGCTAAGTTCTTGGGCCATAGGAACTTGCACCGAACTCCTTGTCAGCCAAGGACTTAGAAGGGGTTGAAAGCGGGTTGGGTGAGAGCTTAAGGGGGGTTGAAAGCGGATCGTCTCGCCTTTACACATACTTGATCGGCCATGGCATTTGGGTTATAATTTATACCTCACCGAAAGGGTGAAATTAGCTTTTGATCTTTGACAAGCAGTTTTGGTTTGGTTGAGTGGGATGAGAAAGTGGAAAGGGCTTCAGGTGGATGCCTAGGCACGGGAAGGCGATGAAGGGCGTAGCAAGCTGCGATAAGCCCGGGGGAGCGGCAAACACGCTTTGATCCCGGGATGCCCGAATGGGGAAACCCGACTGCTACGGCAGTCATCATCCGGGGAAGGTTTTACCGAGTACCCTGATGAGGCGAAACCCGGCGAAGTGAACCATCTCAGTAGCCGGAGGAAAAGAAAGAGAGATTCGATTCCCCCAGTAGCGGCGAGCGAAAAGGGAGATAGCCTAAACCGCGTTGGTGTCAAGCCCAGAGGCGTTGCCAGCGCGGGGTAGAGGGACCTGACGGGAGAGGGCTCTGGACCTCTCGGGAAGTTACAAAGGCATAGTCTAGCCGAACGGCATGGCGAAGGCCGGCCAAAGAGGGTGATAGCCCCGTAGGCGAAAGGCTGTTGCTCTTCCTGCGTCAGGCTCCCGAGTACCTCGGGACACGAGGAATCCAGAGGGAATCTGGGCGGCCCACCGCCCAAGGCTAAATACTAGCCCGTGACCGATAGCGGACAAAGTACCGTGAGGGAAAGGTGAAAAGAACCCCAGCGCGGGGAGTGAAATAGAACCTGAAACCTGAAGCCTAAAAGCAGTCGGAGGGTTCTCGGTTCCTTCGGGAGCTGAGGGCCTGACGGCGTGCCTTTTGCCTAATGAGCCCGGGAGTTACTTTTGGCGGCGAGGTTAAGGCACTCTGTGCCGTAGCCGTAGCGAAAGCGAGTCCGAATAGGGCGACGAGTCGCCAGGAGTAGACCCGAAGCCAGGTGAGCTACCCATGGGCAGGGTGAAACCGGGGTAACACCCGGCGGAGGCCCGAACCGGTGGATGGTGAAATATCCTCGGATGACCTGTGGGTAGGAGTGAAAAGCTAACCGAACCTGGTGATAGCTGGTTCTCCCCGAAATATATCCAGGTATAGCCTCAGGCGTTCCCTGTCGGGGGTAGAGCACTGTTTGGGCTAGGGGGCAACTCTGAACCCTTGCAAACTCCGAATACCGGCAGGCCAAGCCTGGGAGTCAGGCAGTGGGGGATAAGCTCCATTGCCGAAAGGGGAACAACCCAGACCGCCGGCTAAGGTCCCCAAGTGCAGGCTAAGTGGTAAAGGAAGTGGAGATGCCAAAACAGCTGGGATGTTGGCTTAGAAGCAGCCATCATTTAAAGAGTGCGTAACAGCTCACCAGTCTAGCATCTTCGCGCCGAAAATATAGCGGGGCTCAAGCCTGCCACCGAAGCCGCGGGTCGTCGCCGAAAGGCGGCGGCGGTAGGGGAGCGTTCCCAGCGGGAAGAAGCGGTTGCCGTGAGGAGCCGTGGACTGCTGGGAAGTGAGCATCCGGGCATAAGTAACGATAAAGGGAGTGAGAATCTCCCTCGCCGAAAGCCTAAGGTTTCCGCAGCAAGGTTCGTCCACTGCGGGTTAGCCGGCCCCTAAGGTGAGGCCGAAAGGCGTAGCCGATGGGAAGGGGGTCAAAATTCCCCTGCCATCCTGGTGGAGCGCGATGGGGTGACGCAGAAGGGAAGGGCCCGGGGACTGTTGGCGTCCCTCCAAACCTCTAGGGCTATGATGGGCCGAGGCAAATCCCGGCCCGGAGCCTGAGGGGGAGTAAGGAACCGGAAGGAAAACCTCCGGGTAAGGGCTTGGACCACGCTGCCAAGAAAGAACCTCGCGTGCGGAGAAGCCAGGATGACCGTACCGTAAACCGACACAGGTAGGCGGGCAGAAAATGCTAAGGCGCGCGGGATAACCCTCGCTAAGGAACTCGGCAAGTTAACCCCGTAACTTCGGAAGAAGGGGTGCCCGTTGTAGGTGAGCGCCCTCGCGGCGTGAGCCGAAGCGGGTTGCAGGGAAACGGGCCTAGCGACTGTTTACCAAAAACACAGGGCTCCGCACAACTCGTAAGAGGATGTATGGGGCCTGATGCCTGCCCAGTGCCGGAAGGTTAAGGGGAGGAGTGCAAGCTCCAATCCGAAGCCCCGGTAAACGGCGGCCGTAACTATAACGGTCCTAAGGTAGCGAAGTTCCTTGTCGGGTAAGTTCCGACCTGCACGAATGGCATAACGACTGGGCCACTGTCTCAGCGAGGGACCCGGTGAAATTGTGGTCGGGGTGAAGACACCCCGTTCCCGCGGCAGGACCGAAAGACCCTGTGAAGCCTTACTGCAGCTTGGCGTTGGATCTTGGCCAGGCATGTGCAGGATAGGTGGGAGCCTACGAAGCCGGGGCGTCAGCTTCGGTGGAGGCAACGGTGAGATACCACCCTTGTCTGTTCGGGATTCTAACCTGTTCCCGTGAATCCGGGTCAGGGACAGCGCTTGGTGGGCAGTCTGACTGGGGCGGTTGCCTCCTAAAGGGTAACGGAGGCGTCCAAAGGTCCCCTCAGCACGGACGGCAACCGTGCGTTGAGCGCAATGGCAGAAGGGGGCCTGACTGTGAGGCCGACGGGCCGAGCAGGGGCGAAAGCCGGGCATAGTGACCCGACAGTTCCGCGTGGAAGGGCTGGAGATCAGCGGATAAAGGCTACTCCGGGGATAACAGGCTAGTCTCGCCCAAGAGTTCACATCGACGGCGAGGTTCGGCACCTCGATGTCGGCTCATCCTATCCTGGGGCCGCAGCAGGTCCCAAGGGTTGGTCTGTCCGCCCATTAAAAGGGTACGTGAGCTGGGTTCAGACCGTCGTAAGACAGGTCGGTCCCTATCCGCCGCGGGCGCAGGAGACTTGAGGGGGGCTGTCCCTAGTACGAGAGTACCGGGATGGGGGCACCTCTGGTTTACCGGCTGTCTCGCCAGAGGCAGAAGCCGGGTAGCCATGTGCCTAAGCGATAACCGCTGAAGGCATCTAAGCGGGAAGCGCGCCCCAAGACACGAGGTCTCCCGCCCCTCGTGGGCTAAGGTCCCTGGAAGACTACCAGGTTGATAGGCGGCAGGTGTAAGCGCGGCAACGCGTTCAGCCGAGCCGTACTAATAGACCGAGCGTCTTTCTCATCCCACTCAACCAAACCAGTTTTCCCCGACTTCCATACTGGCGGGGCCACACCCGGAACCATTCCGAACCCGGTAGTTAAGCCCGCAGAGGCCGATGGTACTTCCCCCGCAAGGGGGCGGGAGAGTAGGTAGAAGTCGGGGTTAGTTATGGCTGAGGAGGAGCCATGAAGATAAGCATAGATAAAGAAGCTGATGCCCTTTATATCTCCCTCACGGATGCTCGCGTGTCCGAGAGCGAGGAGGTGGCCCCGGGGGTCATAGTTGATTACGATGAGAAGGGCGAGGTTGTGGCCATAGAGATCCTGAAGGTCTCGGAAAGGCTTGGGGAGAAGGCTGAGAGCGTGGAGATAGAGGTTTGAAATGACGGATCAACCCCTCCGAGGCTAGAGCATTATAATCAAAAATAGTTGCTTTGGTGCGGGGTAAAGTTGCGCGAGCTTAAGAGTGAGCCATAAACTATGCCCATGAACAAAAAGAGGGAGCTAAAAGGGACTTTATCAGAGGTCTCAGGAGGTAGACAAAGATGGTGAAGGATCCAGTGATATGGACAGTGGATATAGGCTCAATCTGCAAGGGTCAGAAGAATTTCGGATGGTGCAGGTTAGTCTCTCCTAAAGAACACACAGAATGCCAAGGGGATGACAAGGCGATCAGACAAGTAGCCAAAGGCATCGCTGAGGATCTGTGTTCCGGTAAAAAGGTATCCTTAGGAATAGAATGCCCCTTGTTTATACCCGTTAGAGAGGACCCTTGTGCTCTAATTAAGCAAAGAGATGGGGAGAAAGGCAGGTCCTGGAGCGCGGGCGCGGGCCCAGCAGCCCTGGTAACAGGTCTAGCTGAGTGTATCTGGATTTTTAGAGAGATAAAGAGATCCTGTCCCGATTTGAAGCCAACCTTTGAATGTAAAGAATTCAAAGAAGGAAATGCCAATCTTTTCATCTGGGAGGCTTTCGTTAGTCGTAAGGAGAAAGAGTCTTCTCACGCTGAGGATGCCAAAGAGGTAGCATCAGAGTTCTACGAGCGATGGTCCAAAAACAACCTTGAATCTGATGTTGCCAAAAGCGAAAAGGAAGTTTTCTCCTTGATAGGTGCAGTTCTTCTTTACCTGGGGCTTGTCAGCGATCCAGGAATACTGCATCAGAAGTGTCTGGTGATAGAACCCAAGGAGAAGTCAAATGAGAATTCTGAAACTGATCCGGCCAAATAGCAGGATGGGAACTTTGGAGAACACATGGGGTAACGAATAGTCTATTTGCCACCCGGCGGCCTCATGCAGGATAATCTCACCGGAGAAAACAGGAGAGAACTTTCATGGAAGAGCTCAACGAGGCAGATATACTGAAGAGGCTGGAGGAGAACCCGAAGGACCCTGACGCGCTCTACAGCCTGGGACTCATCCGGTTCAGGGAAGGAAGGCAGGCAGACGCGGAAACCCTTTGGATGACAGCGATAGGCCATGACCCAGCGCACTACAAATCCCTGTTTGGCATCGGGTTCATAAGGTATTCCCAGAAACTCTGGCAGGAGGCCGTGGACTACTTCAGCAGGGCAGTCAAAGCACAGCCCGACAGCTTCCAGGCACACTGCAACCTGGGAATGGCCCTGCACAAGCTCGGCCAGCTGAAGGAGGCCGAGACTGAGCTGAGGGAAGCCCTGAGGCTGAACCCCGCGGACGGCATCTCCCTCTCCAGCCTGGCAAAGGTCCTTGAGGATGCGGACAGGTATCCGGAGGCTGAAGCCCTTTTGCGCGAGGCCCTTAGGCTGGAGCCGGAAAGCACTGATTACCTGTATGACCTGGCGGTCTGCCTATACAACCACGGACGCCACAAGGAGGCAGAGGGTGTTTTTCGGCGTATACTTGAGATTGACCCCCAGGACCAGGATGTCGCGGAGAAGATCCAGGTTGTCCTTCTTGACCTGGCTCGCTACGAGGAGGCCGAGAAACATTATAGGGAGGAGGTTGAGAGGAACCCAGATGACCCTAAACCCAGGTATTGCCTTGCCCTTACCCTCAGATGTCTGGGCAGATACGACGAGGCCAAGGCTGAGACAATGAAGGCCGTTGAGCTCTTTGAGAATGCGGGGAACAAGGAGGGCGTTGTGCTATCAAAGAAACTCCTTGAGGGCATTGGCTGACAGGGTATAGGCTTTTATTTCAGTTTTTTTCGCGTCCTCCGGAAACCCCCTGGTTCAACGCCCAGACAAAGAGGTCGTTGGGGGAAAGTGTTCGCGCTGTCCCGAAAACTATTAAATGAAGAGAAACTAACGCATAGGTTTAGGCTGGCGGGCAGGACAAAAATCGCTGGGGAGTTTGAGGGGGCAAAACCCTGATTTTTTGGCCGCGAAAAATCACGTGAACCTTCGCTCTCTTGGGAGTTCCGTTGTTCGCCTTTCTCTATTTGTTTGGTCTAATGGGTGTTTGTTTTCCGCGATGCTCCCAGAATTCCTTTGATAGTGTCGTTTCCCGTGTAAATGTATCAAAAAGAACCCTCTCCCTCTGGTTTCTGGGAAACCTATTGTATGTGGGTAAGGTGTATCTCGTGGGATCAAACGGGAACGCGGTATCGCGCTCGGCGATCCTGATGCAAAGCCCCTGCGGCACTACCTTCAGGCCCTCAAGGATCTGCCTTTCGTCCTCCTCGTAGAAAGCAAAGGCCGTGTAGCGGGGCCCGGGATAACGGGTGAGCATGGCCCTGAGCATGTTTATGTAAGCGGATTGTATGAGCTCCGGATCGTAAGGAAGCCCGCGCTCAAATTTCCTGAGCTCTCGGGCGTATGCCTCTATCTCATCCTTAGCACACCCGTAAAGGGCCGGATGCTTGAGCTTTATGTGTTTTATATACCATGAACGCCTGAGGAGCTCCTTGTCTATTATGGTGATGTCCCCCCTTTCACCCTTTACATGCTGGAGATACAGAGTGGGCGAGACCAGGTCCCAATAGTTGCAGAGAACCAGAGCATTCGGTTCCAGCTCAGCGATATGCGCTCTAGCGTAGTCCTGTGCGAATGTGTCCCCTCGCCGGTTGAGGCTATTGAAGTTGAGGAAAACGAGAAGGGCCGGAAGGAGAAGCCCTGTCCAGGAAAACTTCCCTAATCGGCTGAGGGCGAACCCTGAAAGGAGGCATATGGTAATGAATAGGGGTAGAAAATAGTCGCCTATGTCCGGTATCGTGTAGCCAGCCAGGTAAATAAAAGACAATGCTACGGCCGACAAAAGAACAAGCCTCCAATGCCTCTGTGCCAGAACCACGCCGAGAATTGGCAAGATAACACCGATATTGAGGTTGTTCCAGAGCTCTCCGGTGACACCCCTCAGGCCCGAGAGAAATCCGGAGAACCCAGCCCCAAACATCCAAACGCTGTATTGTTTTCCCGTGATGTGCCAAAGGATGTTCTGGAGGGTCTGCGGATCCCCCCAATCAAAGAAAGGCTCGTGAGATGACCTTATGGGCAGGTAAAGGTATACGCTCAGGGGAATGAGGAAAACCCACGCCCACCTCAGGGTTTTCCTGTCCAGAAAAGCCATGAGCGCCAGGCCCGGCAGGACAACCGAGGCCCCTGACATGTGATTCGTGAGGACGAGCCCGGCCGTGTAGAAAACGGGAGCGGGGTGGCATCTCCCCTTGAACCATCTGGCAAGCGAGAACAGGAAAACCCCAACCAGAGCCGCGCCGAGGGCATAGACCTCCGCTTGTGCCGATGTTGCCCAGACAAGGCGCAAGAAAGGAAACGCCAATGCCGCAGAAAGGCTTGCACCGAGCTCAAAGCCGAGCTCTTTTCCTGCCTTGAAAAGGCACCAGGAAGCCAATCCGGCGCATATGGCTGACATCGCGGAGAGCCGCCAGACCGGCTCGCCCACCGGAACTATGTGAGACCATATGTATCCGAGGATGGTCCAAAGCGGATAACCGGTTGGGTGTGATATTCCGAGGGTCCAGGCAACGCATGAGAGCTCTCCTGAATCAACGAGTCCAACGGTTCCCGATGCTGTAAAAAGAAGGAGAGCAAAGGGAATTAGTGCAACCACAATCTCCAAGAGGACCTCCCAGAAACGAGTCTTCATTCCTTCAGAATGCGGGATAGCGCGCGAAGGCCGAGGACATAGCTATCAGGCCCGAATCCGGTTATCACGCCCCTTGCGGCTCTTGCGATCACGCTTTTTGCCCTGAAACCTTCCCTTCCCAATATGTTTGAGATGTGGACCTCAACAACGGGTATCCCAACAGCCTTTATCGCGTCAGCGATCGCTATGGAGTAGTGGGTGAGACTTCCGGGGTTAATGATGATGCCGTCAAAACTTCTCCTGGCCTCGTGTATGGCAGAAAGTATCTCTGATTCCGAGTTTGTCTGCAGAAAAGAAACCTCAATACCGAGCCCCCGGGCCTCCTCGGCCACCATCCCCTCTATCTCTGAAAGGGTCCTTCTGCCATAAATCTCAGGCTCGCGCTCGCCGAGGAGATTAAGGTTCGGGCCGCTGATCACTAGGACCCTCATGGCCAAATTATATTGGGCCACCAGAAGGTTTTGCACCCTGGATCAGGGTGGGTTATTTCGGAATAACCAACTTTGACGATGCTCGCCACCTCCCTGATTCCGCGAGGACGAAATATGCCCCAGATTTTCCTGGCCGCCAGAAGAACTCGTGCTCCCCTGCCGGGAGCATACCAATAGCGAGGAGCTTAACGAGCGAACCCCTTGCATCGTAAACCGAAAGGGTTATGTCCAGGCTCGCGACCAGATTAAGGCGGATCAGGGCTGTGTGACCGAAAACGGAGATGAGGAGCTGATTTGCTTTTTCGCGGGTGGGTTCCTCCTCACCAACCCCTATTATCTCAAATGGCCTCGGCGTTATCGTTGTGTCAGCGCTTGGGCCGGAGGCGGCGATATACCTTATGTAGCAATTTGATGATGGGGTCTGGGGAACCCTCCACTGAAACCTGCCGGAATTGGGCAAACCTGTGGCTATATTCGTCCACGGGCCCCCTGGGCCTGATGTTGATATTGCCAGAGAGACCGTCGCGGCCCCGTATGGGACAGCGCAATACCAATCTATAAACCTCACTCCTCCTCCGTAGAACCTCTCTCCGCCCCTCGGATAAACCGGAAAGACTCTGAGCTCAGTTGGGCTTGATTCTTCAAGATAACAGGCAGGGGTGTTGACCGAGCTCCACTGATCCTTCTCTCTCTCATAAACCAGATATATGTCAGGGAACCCGTTGTGATCGGCATCTGTGCCGGCCCTAAAGGCATTGAAACCGATACAGGAATCTATCTTGAATGATGTCGCTGGGTTCCAGACCCCCGCGCCGTTGCCGAGATAGACCGCGATCGTGCTGTCCCCAGCGGCCAAGAGGTCAACATTCCCATCGCAGTCCATATCCCTGAGCTGGGTGAACTCCCATGAACCGGTCGCCGGTAAGCTGCCCGAGAAATCCACCCACGATCCTGTCCCTTCGTTGTAGACCCAGACCTCAAGCCCGCCTGAGCTGTTGATGAATGCCAGATCGTCCCCTCCGTCGTTGTCCACATCCCCCAGGCTTATACCAGGCCTCCCAAGGCTTCCCCCGGCCGGAAGCCCGTCATCATCAAGGGAGAAACCTCCTGAGCCGGTGCCCAAGTATATTGTCCCACCCTGATGAGCAACGGCAACATCAAGGAACCCATCCCTGTTGACATCCCCAAGGAATACATCATCGGTGGAATTGCCTCCGAGAAATCCCCAGGAGCTCGTCCAGGAACCGTCCCTGTTGTTCAGATACGCCCAAACCCCATCATCCGCGCCGAAGGAGTTTGAGACTATATCAAGCCACCCATCGTTGTTCAAGTCCCCGAGGTCCGTATCAAACATGCCCCAATCCTGGCCCTCGCTCGCTAGGCCATCATCCCAAGGGATCCAGTTCTGCCCCGTTCCATCCCCTATGGCCGCCTCAATCAGTTGATCGCCGAAATCCGTCCCGGAATAGTTGTGGTGAACCCCATAGCAGACATCAAGGAAGCCATCGTTGTTCATGTCTCCGAGAGCGACTCCGCCGTAACCGAAATCTCCGTTCTGATAAACGCTCCATGACCCAGAGCCGTTCCCGAACCAAACCATTATCCCATGTTCACTAGTATTCACATATGGCGAGCCGTGATCGCCAACGGAAACGATGTCGGGGTTTCCGTCCCCATTGACATCCCCTATTTCAAGGACGGTTCTCCCCTCTTCCATCTCCGGATTTTCAAGTCCGGATGAGGATTCTCGGTAGCTTATGCTGAACAAAAAGAGCCATATCATAACGATATTATAGTAAAGCTCCCGTGATCTTCATTTCAACCCGTAGGGATCAAGGCAGGAAGGTTTTCGCGCCCATACAAAGTGAGCTGAGATAAGAAAATCCTTTATAATATGGCGCGTGCCGAAGATCTCAGTTGTTCTACCCGTTCACAACGAAGCCCCGAACCTTCCGGAGCTCTCCGAAAGGCTCACGAGAACCCTTGAAAGGCTTGTTGGTGGGGATTGGGAGGCAGTCATGGTTGACGACGGCTCTTCGGATGAGAGCTGGGAGATCATGAGGTCTATTAGAGCGAAGGACGAGAGGTTCAAGCTCCTGAGGCTCTCTCGGAACTTCGGCCAGTATGCCGCCGCAATGGCCGGGATGGCTGTTTCCCGAGGTGATTGCGTGGTCATCATGGACGCGGATCTCCAGGAACCACCGGAGGAGATCCCGAAGCTTTACGAGAAGTTTCTAGAGGGATACGATGTGGTTTACGGGATAAGGGAAGCAAGGGCAGACAACCTCATGAGAAGGTTCTTTACCTGGATGTATTGGTCCATCGTGGCAATTCTCTCAGGTGTGAGTATGCCGAGAAATCAAGGTATGCTGAGATTGGCATCGCGGAGAGCCAACGATGTCCTTTCCGGCCTTGGAGATACCGCTAGGTTCCTTGATGGTGCCTTCGCTTGGGTAGGATTCGCTCAAACAACGGTAAGGGTAGCCCAGCAACACAGGATAAGGGGCAGGAGCAGCTATACCCTGAGGAAGATGCTCAGGATCGTCCTGAATGTGCTGACCACCTACTCTTCCGCTCCGCTCCGCCTCGCCAGCATCCTTGGAGTTCTCTTCATAGTTCCGGCAATAGGACTTGCGGTCTACTACATCGTGCTCCGGATAATATATCCGGATGTGCCCCCTGGGTTCACGGCAATAGTGAGCCTAATCCTGCTTACAGGGGGTCTGCAGATGCTCCTTATCGGTATAATCGGAGAGTATATAGCAACGATATTCTCAGAGGTTAAAGCAAGGCCCAATTACATCATCATGGAGGCGCAGATTGACCATTGAAAACATGGATAAGATACTAAAGGAAATAGAGGAATTCTACAGGAAGAGGTTCTCTGAATTCGGTCCCACAGCGAAAGGGGTTGCCTGGAAGGACGAGGAGGCCCAGAGGATGAGGCACCAGGCTCTCCTAGAGGGAATACGCCCGGCAGACAAACAAAGGCCGATAACGGTTCACGAGATAGGCTGTGGCGTAGGCCACATGCTGGATCTGATAAAGGAACTGGGCCTCCCATACACATACTCCGGGTCGGATGCCTCTGAGGCGTATCTCGCTGAGGCGAGAAAGCGCCATCCGGGGGTGGAATTCACCCGTTTCAATTTCATCACAGATCCCCCTCCCGGGAAATACGACTATGTTTTTCTCTCTGGTTCCTTCAACTACCTCCCGCCGAGCGCGGGATTGGATGCTTGGAGGGATATAGTATTTGCCGTAATAAACAAGATGTGGGACATGTGCTTGCTCGGAATCGGCTTCAACCTTTTGACCGACGCCGTTGATTGGCGAGACCCGGATCTGTTTTACATGAGCCCATGCGAGATCATAAAGCACTTGAGAAAGCTCAGTAGGCTGTTCCTCATAAGGCACGATTACTATCCGTTTGAGTTCAGCGCATTCGCATATAGGGAGAAAGGATGAGGATAGGGGGCGTTCTTCAACCCGGATACCTACCCTGGCTTGGGTTCTTTGACCAGGTCGCCAGGGCAGAGGTCTTCGTTCTCCTGGATGATGTGCAATACACGGTCAACGACTGGCGCAACCGTAATAGGATAAAAACAAAGGATGGGGTGAAATGGCTCAGCGTCCCGGTCATGAAAAAAGGCCATCTTAACATGCTCATTTACGAGATGAGGATTGACAACTCCCAGCCCTGGCAGAGAAAGCACTGGGGAACCATAGAGCGCAACTACAAGAAGGCCAAATTCTTCCAGGATTACGCTGATGAGCTAAGAGGGTTTTACGAGAAAAGGTGGGAATGCCTCGTTGACCTAGATCACGAGCTCATTTATTGGTTTGCTGACAAGCTCGGAATAAAGACGAAGTTCTTGGTCTCCTCAAGGGATCTCATGATAAAAACAACAGACAAGAACGAAAGGCTTTTCATACTTTGCGAGAAAATAGGGGTGGATGCGCTTTATGTCGGCGCGGCCGGCGCGAACTACATGGACCCTGAGGTCTACGCCAAGAGGGGGATAACCGTCATCTTCCAGGACTACAAGCATCCTGTCTACACGCAGCTGTTCGGGGATTTTGTCCCTTACCTTTCAACCCTTGACCTTCTCCTCAACGAGGGGCCTCGTTCTCTTGAGATAATCCTCCGGGGGAGCGAGGATATTTTCGGAAAGCCTTCATAACCTTTTCCTCAGCTCCCCAAGACTGATTTCCCCAGCCTTAGCCCTCTCTATGTATGGAATGAGGGCGTTGTTCGCGGAAAAGGAATCAAGGGCCTTCAAGAAATCTATGGCTGGTTCGCCTGTATAGGAGCCCTCCCAGGCGAAAGGATGGAGATACGGGTTACCGCTGAGCCAAAGAAAGAGCCTGTTGCCAACCTTCTTTTGTTCAACTGAGCACGAAATCCAGGCCTCTTCACCGAGGGGCGGGGCCTCCTTGGTATCCTGGGCAATAAGGAGCAACCTAAAGGAAAGGGCCTCAGCGCCCTGAGAAAGGTGCACATCCGCGAAGCGCTGAAAGAACAGGGTTTCCTTATCCAGAAAATCCACGAGAATGATGAGCAGTTTGTGGCTCTCAGAGAGGTTGAATTCCTTGAGAGCTCGTTCATTTTGAGACAGTCTCAACACGGGGCCCTCAAGCGTCAGCGCGTATTTAGCCTTTTTATCCTTTATGTTCTTGTATATGCTGAAAAACACGAGAGCCGCGAGGAACCAAGCAAAAGCAAAGAGGAACAGCACCCACCCTACCTCATCTGAGAGCCACCTGGCAAAGAGGCCAACGCTACATATAGGGAGGAAGAGGATGAGGATGAGGCCTACGGATGCCTTCCCCGACATCATCTTCCCCATTTTCATGGAAAGTCTCTTCTCACCCATGGCTAGAAGATATATTCCTCTGGATCAACGGCCTCGCCACCCACCCTGAGCTCAAAGTGGAGGGGCTCGGCGCCCAGCTTCCCTATGACGGTTCCCTTGAGGACCTTGGTCCCCTCGGAGACGAGTATCTTATCAAGCCTTGAATAAACCGTGTAAAACCCGTCATGTTCAAGTATGATCAGGTTGCCGTATCCCTCAAGCCACCCAATATAAGCAACCTTACCGCCAGCCGAGGCCTTTATCTCGCTTCCTTTTGGGGCTTTTATGTCAATGCCGTTGTTCTTTATCTGGGTTCCATATTTGTCGTTCCAGACCAGGCCAAACCTTCCCACTATTTCCCCCTCACAAGGGCTCAGGAGTTTCACCCCCTTTATGTTCGGTTTTTTCGCGCTCTTCTCCTCAAGGCGCTTTATTATTGCCTTGAGATCAGCCCTTGACTTCTCGAGTTGCGCCAGATACTTCTCCTTCCTGTCCCTCTGTTTTTTGACCCGCTCTGCGGCCCTCTGTTTTTCGGATTTCGTCGCGGCTAGAAGCGCCTCCTTTTCCTTGAGCTTGGCCTTGTTCAGGTTCAGCTCCGAAAGGGCCTTTGCTTTTATCTCCCGGAGCCTCACGAGGCGCTGAGTTAGCGAAATGAGCCTCTCTATTAGGCTCTTCTCGTAAAGAGCGAGGCGCCTCAGGTATTTCACCCTCCTGTATGCCGTGTAGACAGAACCGAAATCCAAGAAAGCCCTCATGAAATCCGGCCTAGGAGTGATGTAAAGGAGTCTGGTCGCCAGGGAGAGCTTAGCCCTCGCGTCCTGAGCCCTCGTCTCAGCCAGGGTCATGTCCGCATCAATTGACCTTATTTCCTCGTTTATGGCCCTTTCCTGCGCCTTCAGTATCTCTATACTCTGGAGGATAAGGGCCTCCTGCCTCTCAAGAAGCTCAATCTCCCTTACCAGTGATTCCTCCTTCTTTCCAAGCCTCTCTATTTCCCTCTGCACGGATTGTATCTCAGACTCAACCCCAGCGAGCTCGCGCTTATACTTCTCGGCCTCAGAGGAAACGAGAATGCAGAGGATCCCAAACCATCTCATGGTATCCTCCGCCTTAAAGAACAACTCACCTTCCCATCACCTCCGAAAGGGCTGAGCTTGAGGCTATGAACCCAAGGAATATCCCGGAAAGGGGGAGAAGGGCGAAGACCCACTCCAGACCAGGAATTCTGACCCCAAGGACATTTCCTATAACCCAGGCAAAACCCATGAGTGCCAGAGCCGCGAACCCTCCGCCAAAAAGCCCATAAAGGCAACCGTCAAGCATGAATGGGAATCTCATTTTCCATATCGGAGCACCAACCAGAAGCCCAACCTCAATCACATCCTTGCGGGATGTGACGGTGAGCCTGAGGGTCTGGAATATTATGAAGGTGGTTGCCACGAAGACCACGATAAAGAGAGCGGCTGTCACGAAAAGGACGGAGCGATAAACCCTCTCGGCTCCCTGGAGGAACTCTCCGCCGTAATAGACCTCCTCAACCCCCGGCAGAGATGAGAGCTTTTTGGCGAGCATGCCCATTAGCTCAGCCGAACGCCAGTTCTCCTTTGGGGTTATTCTGTAGCTCTCGGGGAGCGGGATCTCGCCCAAAAGTCCCTGTATCTCAGAGAACTCGGGGAACTCCTGCGTGAACTCTTCAAGAGCGTTCTCTTTGCTTATGTGCCTTATGGATTGGACGCCAGCAAGCTGGGGCACTACGGACTCAAGGTGGGCTATCTGAGCGGGAGTGGCGTCGTCCTTCATGAATACCTCAAGGCAGAGGTCCTTTCGCATCTCAGAGAGGAGGCCGAGAACCCCAAGGGTTATCACTGATGATATGCCGAAAAGGAGGAGGAGCAAGAAGGAGGATATGACCGAAAACCACGCCATCAGTGAGTTCGCCCTGTAGGCTCGGATGGATTCGGAGAGGATGGGTTTCACCTCTTCACCTCCTCTATCTTACCCGCCTCAATGAAAAAAACGCGCGCCTTGGGAACCGCCTCAAGGAGGTTATGGTTGTGGGTGGCGAAGAGGACCGTTGTGCCCTTGACCTCGTTGGCGTAGCGGAGGGTTTCAACAACACGGGCCGTGGCCTCAGGGTCAAGGTTGCCCGTTGGTTCATCAGCCAGAAGGAGTAAGGGTTCACGCACGAGAGCCCTCGCAATTGCAACGCGTTGTTTCTCGCCGCCAGAGAGGCGTTGAACATCATCGCCAGCCCTGTCTGCCAGGCCGACCTCCGAGAGGGCCTCTTCTGCTCTCTGTCTTGCTACCTGGGAACGAACCCCAACGAGCTCAAGCCCAAAAGAGACATTATCGAGAACAGAGCGATCCGTTAGGAGCTTGAAATCCTGGAATATAACCCCTATCTTTCTCCTTATCACCTGAACATCCCTCCTCTTGAGGCCTCGCGCGTCCTGGCCGAGGACAATCACCCTACCCTTGTCCGGCTTCTCGTCCAAGTATGATAGCCTTATTGTTGTGGTCTTGCCAATGCCCGTTGGGCCTATGAGAAAAACGAAATCCCCCTCACGAACCGTCATATCAGCTTCCAGAAGGACCTCCTTGCCAAAGTAGCTTTTTGATACCCTTTGAAACTCAAGGACATTACTCATGGGCTATCTCCTCAGCAAGGCGGGCCAGGTTATCCGAGGTGAACCCGTATTTCTCGTAAAGCTCATCCGTATCCCCGCTCTCGCCAAAACAATCCCCCGCGTTCACGGCCTTCATCCTAACGGGTTCTCCGCTCTCAGCTACAGATTGGGCCACAACCGAGAAAAGCCCTCCGTGTCTGACATGATCCTCCGCGACCACAAAAGCCCTGTGACCCCTTCCGAGCCAAGAGGGTTCAAGTGGTTTCACTCGGAGGACATCGTAGACAGCGCATGCTATTCCTTTCTCAGATAGCAATCTCTGCGCCTCTAGAGCAACCGGACTCAGCAACCCGGTTGAGATTATGGCCACATTTCCTGCCCCGTGTATCACGGTGGGAGAAAAAGGGGAATCCCGTTGATAAATGACCGGGCTCTTCGGCCTAACCATCCTGATGTAAGCGGGGCCGGGCCATGAATACGCTGAGAGTATGGCCCATCTCGCGGATTCGTAATCAGAGGGAGTAAAAACCGCCATCCCTGGAACAGCGGCCATCAAAGCTATGTCCTCGGTCATCTGGTGAGACGCACCATCAGGCCCCGTAGCGAGTCCAGCGTGGGTGAATATGAATTTGACCGGAAGGCCAGAGTAAGCAACGGATAACCTTATCTGTTCCCAAGCCCTCGCTCCGAAAATGGCAAAAGTTGAGACAAAGGGTATCTTCCCCTCCGCGGCAAGCCCAGCCGCGACCCCGACCATGTTCTGCTCCGCTATGCCTATTTGGAAGTAGCGGTCCGGGAAACGCTCTCCGAAAGCCGCGGCGCGCGTGCTGTGGCCAAGGTCCGCATCAAGAACAACAACGCGCTCATCCTCCAAACCCAGCTCAGGCAGGACATCCGCGACCGCGTCTCGCATGTATTTCATCTGAACCAGGAAATTATTGGGCAGTGGGTTAATGAGGATCAACCACGCTAATCAAGCTCAATCCAACTCCCTTCCCTCCAAAGATACTCACGCTTGCCGGCAGGGCTTTTGATCATGAGCCTGGGCCAAGCAAATTCATAGCTGGGCCACTTGAGGTCCGGGGAGAGGGTAGCTATCTTGTGCCTCGTGCCATCATTGAGCCCGGATAGATCGTATACGGTCATCTCGGAAAACCCCTCATCATCCCAAATGGCAATTATCAGATCCAAAACCCTGTCCTCGTTGGCATCCAGAAAACCAACCGAAGCAAAGACCATAGGCGGTTTCTCATCTGCTTGGAATGAGAAGGTGTATGAGGCGACACCAATAGTATCACTGCCACGAGCCTCGTTCAGGCGTTTCGTTCTAACCTCATAAGCAACCCAACGCCCATCAATCCACTCATCCTGCCAGCCACGGGACTCGGAAACGAAGAATCTCTCATTATTCCCATCTCTGTCAACATCAACAGAACACAAGTCTCCGACAAAGCTCAGAAGTTCAAAGTTCTTCACATCCTGGACATCCCCAGTGATTATGGCCGGAGGGGATTTTGAAACGAGGGCCATCGCAAAAGAAAGGCTCAGGATCATTGGCAAATTATATAGCATAATACCGGTGAAACTCTGAGGCGCGAGGGGCCCCTGGCTATCCCCTAGAACTCGCTTCTTATCCCAATCGAGAAGAAACGAGGCAGTTGGTTCATTACATTACGGACCGGCGGCTCCTGGGAGTAATCCATATAGTAAAAGAAGACATTCTCGTTGTTGTAGATGTTTATCGCTGTGCCGGTTATGGTCAAAGGAAGCCGCCAGAGGTGGAAGGAGACCTCAGCAAACAGGTCCAGCCTGTGGTAAGGTGGATACCGGAGGCTGTTCTTCTTTCCCCACACGGAAAGCCACCAATACTCCATATCCCCGTCCTCTGTCCAATATACCCTCCTGAACCTCCCAAGCCTTGCCGTGTATGGGGTCCCTGAGGATAGATTGAACCGGGTCCCAAAGCTCCACCTCCCTATATTGTAAGAGAGATATATGTTGGCGTTGTGGCGTTTCTCATATGAGGGGAAATACCAGCCGACTCCATCCTGATGGCGCTGTGCATAGCAGTAAGAGTAGCCAACCCAGCCAACCAGGGAGCCTATGTCCTTCTTGAGAAGTATGTCAGCGCCCATGGAGTATCCAGGGGAGAGAACGAAATCCTCGGGTTCGTCCATCTCGATTCCCTCTTGGGTGTAATACAAATACTTGGCATCGTAGGATATGGGGATGCGCTTGTAGTATACCTCACCCTTTAGGGTAAAACCCTCGCTTATCCACTGTTCAAGCCCTGTTATGAGGTGATACGATCTCTGGGGAATGTGGCCCGGCAGAACCGGAAGCCAGAAATAGGCGAACGGAAGGATATCCTCCTGCTGGTTCAGGACTATCTCATACTGATGAAAGACCCCACCGGAGAGAAGCCACGCCAGGTCATCCGTGAGAAAATACTTGAGGGAAAGCCTGGGATCAGCTCTCATGAAATCCGAAAAACCCTTGTAGTAATCAAGCCTGAGGCTGGGATTGTATAGGAGCCTACCGTGCTTGTTCTTGTAGGAAATGAAGGACCCCGTTCTCCATGGTATTCCCCGAACACTGATCTCGTAGTTGCCCACGGTGTAATAGTAGTAATAATCGTTTTCCTGGAATTCAATCCCAAACGAAAAAGCCTCGTCAAGCTTGTTCCAGTTGAGGGAATACTGGCCGCCCTTGCATGTCAAGGAGTTCTTGAACCAGTCATAAGGCGGAGCGGATGGCAGGGTTGTTCCCTCGCTCATGTCCATCTTGAAATAGCTCTGATAAACCCCAAGCTTGCTGAAGGTCTCAGGGGAATGGAGGTATGTCAAGGACATGGTGTTGACCACATTACCCCAGACCATGTTTATGCTGTAGTATTCCTCCGGAAACTCAAAGTCAAGCACATCCCCAGACCTGAAATAAGTATAACCGAGCCATGTCCGGAAGTTTATCGGAACCCTAACCCGGCCGTGGAGGTCGTAAAAATAATATGGGAATTCAAAGTCTTCTATGAATAAGGGAAGGACCTTATCAAAATATGTCCTTCGGGCAGAAAAGGCAAATGACGAGCCAAAGGGAAGAGGCCCCTCAAGAAATGCGGAAGAAGCGAGCATGGACACATCAGCGGACCCGTGGAATCCAGAGGTATCGCCCTCTTTGGTCTGAACATCAAGGACAGAGGACATCCTCCCCCCATATCTCGCGGGGAAACCACCCATCCAGAACTCAAGACCCGAGAGCACTTCCGTTGAGAAGGTTGAGAAGAGCCCGCCCATGTGAAACGGGTTAAGGACAGGCGCTCCATCAACCAAGATGAGGTTCTCAGAGGGAGATGAACCGCGAACATAAAGCGCGGTCGTGAAGTCATTCGGCGCGGAAACCCCTGGAAGCGCCTGCAATATCCTCATCACATCCGGTTCAAGAAAAACGGGCATCGTCCTCAGAGCCTCTGTTTCTATCCTAACTGGCGCGAGCTCGCGCTCAAACTCCTGCCGCCTTCCCGTTGTGACTATCTCCTTCGTGAGCACAGCCTGTGGCCTCAGCCTTGGGTAGATCTCCTTTACTCCCTCTTCTGGCAGGATCACGCTCACTGTCTCAGGCTCGTATCCGACCTGAGTGAAGACGAAAACATGTCTCCCAGCTGAAAGCTTTCCCATGAAGAAGAAGCCATCTCCGTCTGATATCGTCCCCTGACCAGTCGTGATGTCCTTGACGCCAACAAAAGGCACGGGGTCTCCGGTCTCGCTGTCCGTTATGCGGCCGGAAAGCGAACCCGAAACAAGAAGCAGGACAAGCATGGTAATATATTATAATCCAGAAGCCCTACCTCATTCCTTTCGCGGCCCTGGCTACCCTTGCAAAGCCCAGGGTCCGTAGAGTAAAATTTGAGCATGAACATCTTGGTAATCCTTCTCGCGCTGGATTTTTACGCGGAGAGGATACACTGCGCCGTAATAGGAGATACGCTGAAGGTTGACGCCACATATTTCATGCGCTCTGAGCTGGGCTCGCGGTTCTGCCTCCTTTATCCTCTGCCAGAGGAGGGAACGGATTTCTCGCTCATATCCACGAAAAACTGCAAGATCGAGAGAAGAGGAGAGATGTGGGTGATGTGCGTGGACTTCGGCTCCGACAGCCTCATTGAGATAGGGGTTGTCTATAAACAACGCTTTCCTGGCGGTGTTTATAGATACATAACCACAACGACCCAGGCGTGGGGGAAGCCGCTTGAGTGGGCGGAGTTCTCAGCGCTGACCCCGTGGAGGGCGAGCATTTCTTATCCGCTAAGCGGAGAGCCGGAACGCCTCTCAGATGGGTATTATCTTTACAGGGTGAGGATTGAGGGTTTCATGCCTGAGGAGGACTTCGTCATAAGGAGGGTAGAGGAATAGTTCTCATAGCATCTGTTCTGGGCTTTCAAGGAGTGTGGACGGAGTCGTCGCACGAGGACTTTTCCGATGGAAGGGAGTATCATTACCTCGGAGGAGACACAGCGACGCTCTGGGATACCAAGGCCCTGAGAACATGGTTTACTGGCTCGCGGATATACTCGCCGTTTGCTGGTGGGTTGAGGATCATAGGCCAGGACCTGGACATTGACGACGATGGTTTTCTTGACCTTCCGGTTGCATCTTGGTGCATAGGCCCTAGCCTCGTCTATTGGGGGCCTGATCTGACAGAGAGTAGCGAGATAAACCCCGGAGGACTACCATCCATGTGGGCGAACGGCATCTTCATCGCTGATATAACCGGGGACGGGAACCCTGAGCTTCTTGTCGCTAACGAGGTCACGAACGAAAACCCCCTCCCGAGCTCATACATATTCACATACGCTGGTGGAAGGCGCTTTGAGCTTTTGGACTCCATACCATACCCGTATTCCATCGGCGCGCAGGGCATTCAACCCGCTGATCTGAACAGAGACGGGGTTCTTGACCTTGTAGTCGCAAACGCTGTAGACCATGAGAACGGAAATTGGGAGGTTAATTCCTATATCCTTTACGGGCTTTCCCCCTCTGGAAAAACTTTCTACCCTTGTCCCTTGCCGAGCTTTGGGGGCCACCCGACCGTTATAGCGGACCTGAACGGGGATGGCTTTCTGGACATAGTTTTCCCCTCAAACGCTACTAACACGACTGGGTGGGAGGGAAACATGATAATATACTGGGGCAACAGCGCTGGGACCTATGGCACATGGGACACGAGTTGGTTCCCAGTCAGCAACAATTGGGAATCCCAGGTAGCTGACCTTGACCGAAACGGATGGCTTGACATAGTAGCGGTTAACGGAAAGGACAACCAGGGGTATTACACGAAGGACAGGATCTTTTGGGGCATGAAACAGGTTCCCTTCACTGACCTACCAGGAATAGCCTCCTCAAACATAACTGTATACGATGTAAATCTGGATGGACGCCTGGATATGCTCATATCAAACTGGGCAAAGGGGACCCATGGCGCGGAGACCCTTCAGGCATACTCTTATCTGTTATACGGGCCAGATTACATCTGGGGGCCAAAGGATTCTTTTCCTACACTCGGTGCCCACGGAAACATGATAGCGGATTGGAACGAGGATGGGCTTCCGGATGTCTTTATAGGGAACGAGATGGCGTCCTGGGGCCAGTATTGCCCTTGGTCGTTCGTATACTGGAACTCACCCCACGGATTTGACATCTCCAACCGAAAGAGGATAGATGTCTGGGCGCCTAACGATTGCGTTTGGACTGACCTGGGAAACATCTACGACAGAACCCCGACCGAGAGATACCTCTCATCCCAATACATACCGGGAAAGATAATATGCTCGCTTGACTCAGCGAAGATATTTGGGGAAATACCAGGAGACATGAGCGTCTCGGTGTGGGTAAGGGCGGGCCGAGGAGCGTGCTGGGGGCCGTGGATAAGGATGGATGAACAAGGTATGCCAACGGGTCCTGCTGGAACTGGAGACAGGCTTCAATACAGATTGGTTATCGGGCTTGACTACAAGACCACGACCCTTTTCAGGATTGACAGCGTTAAGGTTTTCTACCAGACGGATGAGGGTTTTGCTCCAACGAGAGAACTCGTATCCGAGAACACTCATTATGATTCCGAGATATATGACGCGAGCGGAAGGTTGGTTGGAAGGGGAGAGGATGTGGGATTGCCCAGAGGAATATACTTTAGAATAACGAAAAAGGGCAACAGGATTGTCTCGGATGAGGCTATCCTTAAATAAAGGGGTTCAGGTCATCCCATTATTGCCAGCATCTTCTCCCTGAGAGCCTTATAGAGAGGAAAGGCCGCGGTCAGCTCCTTTACATCTTTTTTGACCTCCTCAAGAACAGCCGGATCCCCTTTTGAGATTATAGCCCTTGCGATAAGCTTCCCGATTATAACCATCTCAGGCTCCTTCATGCCCCTGGTTGTAACCGCAGGGACGCCTATGCGTATGCCCGAAGTGATCCAGGGTTTCTGTGGGTCATATGGAATGGTATTCTTGTTCACGGTTATATCAGCCCTACCCAGGAATTCCTCAACCTCTTTTCCCGTCAAGCCCTGGGGCCTCAGATCTACGGACATGAGGTGATTGTCAGTGCCTCCGGAAACGAGCCTCAGGCCCTCTGAGATCAGGGTCTCAGCGAGGGCCTTCGCGTTGCGAACTATCTGGCCCTGGTATTGTTTGAACTCAGGGGACATGGCCTCTTTGAAGGCCACTGCTTTTGCGGCGATTACATGCATGAGAGGCCCTCCCTGCATTCCCGGGAAAACGGACTTGTCCAGGATCTCAGCCACCTCCTTCTGCGCCATTACAGCGCCCCCCCTGGGGCCACGGAGGGTCTTGTGAGTCGTGGTGGAGACGAAGTGAGCGTATGGGATTGGCGAGGGATGATAACCAGTGGCGACCATGCCAGCGATATGAGCTATATCAGCGAGAAGATACGCCCCAACCTCGTCCGCTATATCGCGGAATGCCTTCCAGTCTATCGTCCTGGGATAATTGGAGTATCCGCAGACAATGACCTTTGGTCTGGTCTCAAGCGCGACAGCCCTTACCTCGTCCATGTGAAGGCGCTCATCATCCGGATTCACGCGGTAGCTCGCGACCCGATACCACTTTCCCGTGAAGTTGACGGGATGGCCGTGGGAAAGATGGCCCCCGTGAGAGAGCTCCATGGATAGCAAGGTATCCCCGGGGTTCATCACGGCGAAATAGACGGCCATGTTTGCCTGTGTCCCTGAGTGGGGCTGGACATTTGCCCAATCAGCCCCGAACAGCTCGCAAAGGCGCTTGCGAGCCAGTTCCTCTGCCACATCAACGAACTGGCAACCTCCATAGTAGCGCTTTCCCGGATAGCCCTCCGCATACTTGTTAGTCAGAGGACTGCCGAGGGCCGCGAGGACAGCAAGCGAGGTGAAGTTTTCGGACGCGATGAGCTCGAGGCCCTCGTGCTGACGGGCGATCTCCTTGTAGATAGCGTCAAAGATCTCAGGATCGGTTTTATAAAGCTCCTCAAGAAACATCTTGATCTCTCCTTTTTGGACAAATTTTAAAACGAGGACACAACGAGGATCAAAGTTGAAGACCGGCGTCAAGGTGATGTTTGACTGGCCGCCGCGCGAGGCATTAAAATTATGGCCCTGCGGGAGTAGCTCAGTGGTAGAGCTTCTGCTTGCCATGCAGGAGGTCGCGGGTTCAAATCCCGTCTCCCGCTTCGCATGGAACGCTTTTGGGCCCGCGTGGCTCAGTCGGCAGAGCGCGTCCTTGGTAAGGACGAGGTCACCGGTTCAATCCCGGTCGCGGGCTTTAGGACTTGACAGGCCATGTCAAAAACCTTAGAATATAGGCCTATGACTAGGAGGAAATTTTTGAAAAGCGCCCTCATGGGCGCTGGAAGCCTCCTATTGTATGCGGCCCTGCGGAAAATCCCCCTTCCGGCTAGATGGGTTCCAAGGCTGAAAAACGGGACGAGCGGAAGTTGGCAGGGAGAGGAATTCGTGCTGAGGCGAGGCCCTCTCTCAGTGAGGCTGAATTCAACCGGAGGGGAAATAGCGGAAATGGTGATGGCCGGAGGGCATGATGTGTCCTGGATAGCGGCTATGATGAGCAAACGCTATGGAATTCATAAAGAGGGCGCGCTCCGGGACATCACATCGCTCCTCAGGGAGCTTGATAGGCTGGGATTCTTGGCATAGGAGAAAGATTATGAAAAAAGGGCTTCATCCAGAGTATTTTCCTGATGCTGAAATATCTTGTGCTTGTGGCAATGTGGTCAAGGTTGGTTCAACCAAAAAGAAGATGAAGGTGGAGGTTTGCTCCGTGTGTCACCCCTTTTACACCGGTTCGCTAAAGTCCACGGTGGACGCGGGTGGCAGGGTGAGGCGTTTCAAGGAAAGGTATGGAATCAAGTAAGGGGGTTTTGAAATGGAATTGATCCTTATTGCCCTTATCGCGCAGGAGCCGGTGGAGGAAACATCTCCCGTGCCCATTCTCGCCCAGGCAACGACAACCCAGGACAGCACCGGAGGGTCATCAACCTCCGGCCAGTGGCAATACGGACAGGTGACCCCGCCGGGAATGAAAAGGGTTTATGGTTACCGGATTCAGGTTTTCGCTACGATATACAAGGACAAGGCTGAGAAGATAAGAGCAGAGGTTCAGGCGCAGGTTTCTTATCCCGTCTACATTGAGGAGATACCGCCTTTCTACAAGATACGCATAGGGGATTTTCAAAAGAGGGAGGAGGCAGAACAATTTCTTCCAACGGTCCAAAAATCACTGGGCTATGCTGATGCCTTCATAGCCGAGACCGTGATATTCGTCAAGGAGGAATCCTCCGGCTCCGGAGGCGGACAATAGCCGATGTGAGGGTTCTCATCTCCACTGGGAATCTGGACAAATTCCGTGAAATAGTGGAGATCATCTCTCTTCCAGAAATAGAGTTCCTCTCTCTGAGGGATTTTGGATCGGACCCCCCGCCGGAGACCGGCCTCACCCTGGCTCAAAACGCTCGGATAAAGGCTACGCATGGATTTCAAGTATCAGGGCTTTTGACATTGGCCGAGGACACCGGGCTTTTCGTTGATGCCCTGGGGGGCATGCCTGGGGTCTTTTCATCGCGGTTTGCGGGCCCTGCCGCGACATATCGGGACAACAGGCTAAAGCTCCTTGAAATGCTTGAGGGCATACCTTTTGAGAAGAGGGGCGCGTGTTTCACAACGATCGTCTGCATTACCAGAGATGGGAAGGATTTTGCCTTCGTGGAAGGAAAGGTCAGGGGGTTCATAACAACCGAAGAGCGAGGAGAGGGAGGTTTTGGATACGATCCGGTCTTTCTGTATCCTCAGATGGGGAGAACATTCGCTGAACTGCCTCGGTGCGTCAAAAATCAGGTGAGCCACAGAGGAAGGGCTTTCAGGTCTGCTCGCGATATGCTCCTGAAGTTGCTATGAGAGCCGCTTTTCTTGACAGGGATGGAACAATAATAGAGGACATGCACTACGGTGCCTCGCCTGAGTTCGTCAGACCAATTCCCGGCGCGGGTCAGGCCCTTGAGCTTCTAAGGGACGCGGGGTTCCTCATTTTCCTCGTGACGAATCAGTCCGGCGCGGCGCGAGGTTTCATCTCAAGACAGAACCTCATGGCTACGAACCGGGAGGCCGAACGCAGGCTAGGGATAAGGTTTCACGGGATTGAGTTCTGTCCGCACATGCCAGGGGAGCGTTGCCCATGCAGAAAGCCTTTGCCGGGCATGATGAATAGGATAATCCGCCGTTGGCCAGAAATAGACCCCTCTCGCTCAGTCACCATAGGGGATAACCCGAGGGATATACTGGCCGGAAAGGCTTCGGGAACGAGGACCGTCTTGTTGGCTAATGAGGCTCCAGAGGGCCTTGAACCCGATCTCGTGACCCCAAGCATAATTGAGGCCGCCATATGGGCGATTGAGAACCTTTAGCTATGCTCGCTATCCTCATCAGTCTGAGCGTGCCCAAGTTCTTCAGGGACCTATACCATGAGGTTGATTCCCTCTACGCCGGGATGTTTTCTGACACGATAAGTAAAGCGATTCAGAGATACAGCCTCCCTGATTCGTGCGAGGAGACCCTCAAAAAGGCATACTTCCTGCACCTTCTCCTCCAGCGCGATGGGCTTCTTCGCGTCGGATACATCTGGATGCACCAGCGCAAGGCCCTGATGTTCAAGAGGGTAGGAGACAGATGGGTTGACCTGGACAGCATAGATGTCAAGGGACACAAGATCGTTCAGAAAGCCTCTGCTGTTGACAGGATACCCAGGCTGTTTTTCGGTGACCTCTTCTCCGAGGACACCTCTCCCCCTTATCTCTGCGTTTGGTCAGGGAACGATTCCGAGCTGCTATATTCCTTCGGCTGGTGCTCTGAGCTTGAAATGGCCTATGTTGTCGCGCTGAGCTGGTTTGGAATACCCGGGAGGGTTGTTTTTTACTCGGAGATCCACACCAAGACCGCTCTCACGGTTGCAGGTAGAGAGTTCCTCGTTGACAACTCGTTTCCGCAAGACGCGGGTTTCCTTCACGAGGAGTGGTTCTACGAGAAACCTTACCCTCCAGAGATCGCCTACAGCAAGGAGGTCAGAAGGTTATCATCCTGGTATAACAAGAGGGCGGCTGAGGGCATTTCTGAAAGCAGGTTTTGGGAAATAGGCCCTGTTGCCCAGGCTAGGGTGAGAAAAGCCGTGAGGCTTGAATGATGGAGGCGATATCCTTCCTCAACTCCCTCCTCAACTACGAGCAGACAGGCGGATACACGAAGTCCCTTGAACCCTTTCTCGAGCTCCTTGAAAAACTGGGCCGGCCCCATGAATCCAAGGGGAAGAAGATCCTCATAGTAGGGACAAAAGGCAAGGGCTCTGTGGCCGCTCACATAACGCGCGGTGCCCTGAGCGCTGGCTACACGATCGGAACATACATCTCCCCTCACCTCGTTGATCTTACCGAGAGGATAAGCCTGAACGGCAGGCCAATATCCAAAGATGAGCTCTTCCGCCTCATCTCAGAGGTAAAACCCCACATTCTCGGGCGAAGGGGCATGGCAACATGGTTTGAGGCCATGACCGCCGCGGCGTTTCTTTGCTTCAGGGATAGAAAACCGGATCTCTGGGTTCTTGAGGCAGGGCTTGGAGGCAGGCTTGACGCGACCAACGCCGTATCGCAGGACATCACGATAATAACCCGGATAGGGCTTGATCACACGCACATACTTGGGAAAAGCGTATCCCAGATAGCCAGGGAGAAGGCTGATGTGGTAAAAGGAGGCATTGTGATAACATGCAACCAAGAGCGTGAGGCGACAGAAGTTATCGCGGCGATCTGCGAGGAACGAGGAGCGGAGCTGATCATCCCGGAATACAGGGTTCTCTCGTCGGATCTCTCTGGAACCAGGATATTAATGGCCGGGAGGGAATACTGGACGCCTCTTCCCGGCAGGTTTCAGGCCGAGAACCTCGCGATCTCGGTGGCCGGGCTCTTGGCGCTTGGAATAGAGAATCCTGATTTCTCAGGCACAGAGCACCCCGGCAGGTTTCAGGTTATACAGGGAAAGGTCCCGATGGTCCTTGACGGAGCGCACAACGCGCTTGCCCTCTCTGAGATCCTATCCGAGACAAGGAGGCTGTTTCCGGGAAGGGATCTCCTGGTCGTCTTCGGGGCGAGCAGGGGAAAGGATACGGAAGCCATGCTGAGGCTCCTCGTGGGAGCTAGGCTAGTTATTCTGACGAGGGCCCAGACCCCCAGAGCCGCTGAGCCGTTTCTGCTTGAGCCAGCGGCAAAGGCCCTGGGCCTGCGCTACATCAGAACGAGGGGCGTGGCCGAGGCGCTCGAGAGATCCAAGGCGCTTGCCACCGAGGGGGATGTCATCCTGATAACCGGCTCTCTTTATGTTGTTGGGGAGGTAATGAGAATCATGCTCACCTGACAAGGCAAACAGAGGGTCATCCTCTCCTATTCCCGATGACCTTCCTTGAGGTAAGAGGCCAACTTTTCTACTACCTGCACTCAGTTTTTGGCCTTTCAATGAGTCCAGATAACCCCAGCGGCATCAGCGATAGCCTAATTCTACTGGTATATTATTACTGCCATTCTGATACTACTTTAGTCTTGTTTTGGCCATAGCTTGGCTGGAAACCGGCATTTTTGGCCTCCGGAACCAAAAATCGTCAACCCAAATCTTCCCGATAAAATCAGGAAATTCCGCATTTTAGCTCATCTAAGTCCTTGGGCCATCGGCACTTCGGTCTAAGTCTTTGCCGGACAAGAACCTAGAAGGGGTTGAAGGTGGGGCGGGTAAGGTGCCCGGAAAACCGGATTGAACCATATTCCTGGTTAAAAGATAATGTTGGCACCATGTTTTTAACCGAAATCAACCTTCCTCAGAAACCAAACCTTGATTTTATGCGGAACTCAAAGGATAGGCCACCCAAAGATCAGAGTTTTAGTGTCAAAGTTGAGTCTAAGTTCTTGATGACCAAGGACTTAGAGGGAATGAAAGTGGGCAATATCAGAGCAGGTAGACTTGAGGGTATAAAGGTGGGTATGTGGCTACTTGATAACATTCGGATACACTGGCTCGGTGAGGACGAACTCAGAGAAATCATGAGATTAGCTGAGGCCCCTGATGAACCTCGCCTATCTCTCGTTGACTGGGCATTGGTTTATCTGGCTCGCCAGGAAAATGCTTGTGTCTTTACCTATGATGATAAAATGAGAGAAACAGACATCCGCATCCTCAGCTGATCCGCAGGCTCACCATATGTCGCCCTTGAACCTGATCCCCTCCAGCTTGAGTAGCCAGTATTTCTTATCATCGTGGCCTCTTTGGTATCCGCCCATTCTCCCGTCTGACCTTATTACCCTGTGACAGGGGATTATCACGGGAAGACGATTGTTCTGGATGTGAGCCCTCAAAACCGGGGGTTCAGCGCCCACTATATCAGCCAGCTCGTTGTAGGTTATCAGTTGGCCAGGCCGCACATTATCCTTCAGGAACACGAAGGCCCTCACTACTTCCTCTGGTTTGAGGAGCAAGGCGAATTTTGGTATCTCAAACCACCCGAAATCGCTCCATCCGGTCTTAAAGTATTGCCTCAGCTCGGATATGATCCTCTTAGATGCGTCCGAGAACTGGGTTGGCCTCTTCCGAAAAGGCAGAGTATCCCAGCTCGTCCAGCGCACATCGCCGCATAATAGCCAAATCGTGAACCTGCCCACAGGGGTCCTTATTGTTACGGGTCCGGTATCATCCCGAAAATTTCTCTCAATATCCCTCAGAAGCTCCATAAGATCTCAACCTCCCTTTTCCCTTCGCGAGTCTCCCCTAGCTCCCTTGCGCCCAGCTCAGCGATGATCCTATCCGCGCTTTCCTCGGGCGCGATGAACAACATCCCCCATCCCAGGTTGAAGACGGAGATCATCTCATCATCAGGTATGTCCCCCTCTTTCTGTATTATCTTGAATACCTCGGGTATTCCCGGGAGATTCACCGTAGCCCCCACGCCGTCCGGCAAAACCCTTATCAGGTTTCCCGGAATTCCGCCGCCAGTTATGTGCGCGGCCGCGACAGCCCCAAGCTCAAACGCTCTGAGACAGGATTTAACATAGAGCAGGGTGGGGGCCATGAGCATCTGGGCGAGATCAGGGGATATTTCCTTGTTCTCAAAGGCTTTGCGTATAAGCGAATAGCCGTTTGAGTGGGGGCCTGAGGACTGAAGGCCCAGGACCTTCATGCCGGGCCTCACATCCTCCTTCCTCGGCATGGCCTCTTTTTCCGCGACGCCGACCACGAAACCAGCCACCTCAAAACCGTTCATGAGGCCCGGAAGCTCAGCTGTCTCGCCTCCGAGAAGGACGCAGTTTATCTCCGAAAGGGCTTTGACAGTGGTGGCGAGGATCCTCTTAGCTATATCAAGATCAAGACTACCCGTAGCATAATAATCAAGGAAGAACAAGGGCCTCGCATTCATCACAGCAATATCGTTGACGACCATGCCTACGAGGTCGTATCCGAGCCCATCAATAAGCCCGGTTCTGAGTCCCAAAAGGACCTTTGTTCCTATGCTATCCGTTGAGGCAACCAGAACCGGATCCCTGTAGTCTTTGAGAACATCAGCGGGGAAAGCGCCGCCGAAACCCCCTATATCGGGATTGAGCTTTCTGAGAAACTCAACGAGCTCATCGCCCTTGGCTATGCTCACGCCGGAATCCTCATAGAGCATCCTCAAACTCCGGAGAAATTTTAATGCTGGGTAGCGTTGTCTTTCAAGAAAGAGGCGCGAAGGGATGAGAGTGTGCTTTTGGGTTATAATTTACGAATGCCAGAATTCCATTCAGCAGCTATAGAGTGCAAGACGCGTTGTCCAAGGTGCGGAGGCGTGCTTTTCCTGAACGGCCCCCTTCTCAAGGTCCACTGCAACAACTGCCAGTCAGAGGTGGATGTATCCGAAGCCCTATGGGGATCAATCATTTCCTCGATCCTGGAGGATTTCTCAGGGTTCGGGGAGGGCGATGGAAGGAACTCGATCATGTTCACCGAGGGGTTCCAGATAGAGCTCCTCTACGGGAGGCTCAGGGCACGTTGCCCCAAGTGCAAGACGAACTTTCCTGAACCCCTTACCCCTCCGGAAACGAGGTGCCCCAACTGCGATTACAGGGCAAGGGTTCTGGACGCGCCGGATTGGTTTCTCAGAGAAGCCAGAAAACGCCTTTCGGAGCTTGCTGAGTCCATAGCAGAAGAGAAGGGCAAAAGGCCCGCGCTTGAAATAGGCCCCATAATGATCGTGGACGCGGAATGCCCCGGAAATGAATCTGATGCAGTTCTCTCAGAGCCTGTTGTATTCTCCTGCCCCAAGTGCGGCGGGGCGCTTGATATTGACGGCAGGGAAAGGATTGTTCCATGCAAATATTGCGGCTCAAAGCTCTATATCCCGGATGACCTCTGGTTCAGGATCCACCCGGCTAAGACGGTCAAGAGATGGTTCATGGTGTTCGCAGGCAAATTGCCAAGCGTGAAGTAGGGATAGCTTTCCGGAGTAGGCCTCTAGCTCGCCCCTATCATCCCAGCGAAACCCATGAAAGCGAGGCCAAGAAGGCCCGCTATTATCAAGGTTATTCCGGCGCCGCGCAGGGGCCTCGGCACATCCGCGGTATCCAGTTCTTCCCTTATCCCTGCCATTATCACGAGGGCCACCGTGAAGCCGAGCCCGCCCCCGAAGCCAAACACGAGGGTCTCAAGGAAGTTATACTGACGAAGGGATGCAATTAGTGCCATTCCCAGGATAGCGCAATTGGTCGTTATCAAGGGTAGGTAGATCCCGAGGGCCTGATACAGAGGCCTCACGAACCTCTTGAGATACATCTCAACGAACTGGACGAGAGAAGCTATGACGAGAATAAAAGCCACATATTCAAGGAATGGAAGGCCAAAGGGCAAAAGCAGGTAGTGCTTTATTAGCCAGGTGACCACAGCCGTGAGGGTCATCACGAAGGTCACCGCGAAACCCATACCTATGGCGGATGAGGCCCTGCCAGAGACGCCAATGAACGGGCATATACCCAGGAAGTAAGCGAGAACAAAGTTGTTGACAAGGGCTATGGATATGAAGATAAGGAGAAGGTTCATGATGCCCTCCTTCTTTTACCCAGGCTTATCATCACTTGGTTTTTGAGGCCAACGAGGATACCGAGGCTCACGAAAGCCCCTGGTGGCAGTAGCATGATGACCCAGGGCGTAAACCAAGGACCGAGGAGCTTGAACCCCCCCAGGGAGCCGAACCCGAGAAACTCACGGATGATGCCTAGTAGCACGAGGACCCACATGAAACCGAACGACATGCCAATCGCGTCCACAATAGAGGGCCATATCCCGCGCTTGGAAGCGAACGCCTCTGCCCTGGCTATTATTATGCAGTTGACGATGATCAGGGGGACAAATGGCCCGAGAGCCTTTGATATGTCTGGGAACTGTGCCTTGATAAACAGATCAGCTATGGTCACGAAGGTTGATATAATTATTATGAAAACAGGGAGGCGCACCTGGGAAGGTATTATCTTGCGTATTATGGAGACCATGAGGTTGCTACCCGAGAGGACGAAGAGGACAGCGAGGCTCATCGCGAACCCGTTTATCACGGTGTTTGATACAGCGAGCGTGGGGCACATCCCTAAGACCATAACCAGGACAGGGTTCTCGGCCCAAAGGCCTTTTAGAAATTCATATGCGATGGTTCCCTTTTTCATCTCAAAGCCTCCTGGAACTCAGCGAGCCCGTTGTTGATTATCCGGACGACGGCCTTTGAAGATATCGTTGCTCCTGTGATGGCAACGATCTGGTTCTCCTTTGACTTTGTTCCCTTGACCGCCTCGCAAGGCAGTTCAAGGCCGGAGAACTGAGCGCGCCAAGGCTCCTCAACTATGCGGTTGCCGAGGCCAGGGGTCTCCACATTGTCGAGGATTATCAGGCCCGTCGCGTGTTTGAGATCCGGCGTTACCCCAAAGATGAGCTTTATGTTCCCTTGAAATCCGGGCTCGGAGTTCATAACGGCATATCCAACCAGGCTATCGGATTCGTCATATCCCTTGAAATAGCTGGTGCTCCGGTCTATAACCGTCTCCTCAACCCTAACCGCGCCCGGAATCACCTCCTTTGCCGCCACTTCCTTTGCGCGCCGATCGTTTTCCCCTATCCTATTTATGGTCGCGTTGTAAGTTAAGGCCAAGGAGCCGCCGGAGAAAAGCCCTACGCCCGTAAGGACAGCTATCATTCTGAGAGCAAGCTTCATGACGAGGCCTCCTTCTTTTTGGATACCCCGAAGACCCTCGGCATTGTGAGCCTGTCAATCCAAGGCCTTACCGCGTTGGCCAGGAGAATGGAATACATAACCCCCTCGGGTAGGCCTCCGAAAAGCCTAATGAGAACAACGAATATCCCGGCTATTATCCCGAATATGACCCTTCCGAGCTTGGTCACTGGACTGGTGACCATGTCCGTTATCATGTAGAAAGCCCCGAGCATGAGACCGCCGGAGGTAAGGTGGAAGATGGGATCCTGCGGAAACCTGGCAGGGTTTATTAGCCAGAATATCCCTCCAAACACCGCTACGGTTCCGAGATAGCTGAGGGGCAATCTCCAATCAACATATCTCAGGATTATCAGGAAAAGCCCCCCTATGATTATCAGGAGGGATGATGTCTCACCAAGAGAGCCGGCCGTGTTTCCGAGAAAGAGCGAGAGGTGCGGGGTTAGCTTGCCGGAAAACTTCGCCATAGCGAGGGGCGTAGCGCCCGTGAAGGCGTCTGGCGCTACTGTTATGGGTTTTGTCCATGTGGTTGATTGAACCGGGAACGCGGCCATGAGAAATGCCCTGCCCAAAAGTGCTGGATTGAAGATGTTGTATCCGAGCCCTCCGAATATCTGTTTCCCTATGGCTATGGCAAAGACAGAACCGATTACTGCGGCCCACCAGGGGAAAGAAGGCGGAAGGGTTAATGCGAGGAGGACGCCCGTGATTAGCGCTGAGCCATCAAGGCACGCGAGAGGGTTCTTTCTTCTGCAAAGAAGGAATATATACTCGGTGAGAACAGAGGCCGCGGCTGATACGACAACCAGAAGAAGGGGATATAATCCGAAAAAGTAAGCGGCCGCGGCAACAGGTGGTAAGAGGGAAAGGAGCGTAAGATACATCACCCTTTTGGTGTTTTCGGGGGTGAGTATGTGCGGCGAGGATGAGAGTATGAGCTTCATGCTACTGCCTCCTCTTTCTCTTTCTTGATAAGCTTCCAAACCTCGGACTTCCCGTATCTTATGTGCTGGACGAGGTGCCTTCTTGCCGGGCAGGCGTATGCGCACGAGCCGCACTCTATGCAGTCAAGGACATGGTGAGCCCTCGCACGATCGAAGAAGCCTGATTCGGATTCCCTGGCTATGAGGTAGGGTGAGAGACCCATGGGGCAGACCTCAACACATGTTCCGCAACGGATACAAGGGCCTTCCTGACGATCAGATGTCTCTCGGCTAGTAAGAAGGAGGATGCCGGATGTGCACTTTATCACGGGGACCTCGGTAGTCCAGACAGCTATTCCCATTAATGGCCCTCCGCTTATTATCTTGACCGTGTCCTCGGATGCACCTCCGGTCTTCTCTATTATGTGGCTGAACGGGGTTCCTATCTTTACCATGTAGTTTCCAGGGCCTTTGGCGCCAAAGCCGGATAGGGTTAAAACCCTCTCAGTGAGAGGCCTTCCGAACCTAACTGCCTCGTATATTGCCTTTGCAGTTCCGACATTCTGGACCAAGACGCCAACATGAAAGGGGAGGCCCCCTGAGGGAACCTCCCTCCCGAGAAGGGCTTTTATGAGCTGCTTCTCCGAGCCCTGGGGGTATTTGGAATGCAAGGAAGAGACCTCAAATCCGTAGGCTTTTGCCGCATCCCTCATGGCTTTCACTGCCTCAGGCTTATTGTCCTCTATTCCGATTATGACCCTCTTCGCGCCGACGGCCTGCCTTATCAGGTGTGCCCCACGAACTATGTCCTCCGGATGCTCTCGCATCAGTCTGTCATCAGGGGTAAGGTATGGCTCGCACTCGCCGCCATTTATTATGACAGTATCAACAGGATATTCCTTGGGAGGGTTCAGCTTCACATGCGTGGGAAAAGCCGCTCCGCCCATTCCAACTATGCCAGCGGCCAAGACCCTTTCCCGGATGGACTCCGGGCTCGCGTCTTCCCAATTCGGATCCTCCTTGAAATCCTCGGATTCCGTGCCCTTTACCTCTATCACCACGGATGGGACGAGTCCGGTTTGGGTGGGATGAGGCTTCTCGAGAATGGACTTAACCACGCCGGAAACCGGAGAATGAACATGCGCGGATATGTAGCCCTGAGCCTCGCCTATTCTTGTTCCTACCTTAACCTCAGCACCCTTTTCAACCGTGGGTTTTGCCGGAGCGCCTGTGTGCTGGGAGAGCGGAACAACGATCTCATCGGGGGGTTCAAGGCTCTCTATGGGTTTCTCTGATGTTAACTTTCGGTAAGGGGGATGAATCCCGCCCTTGAACTTGCCAGACATAGGCCGAAAATTTTAAGTCCGCTGAGCGCGCTTGTTCAACTGTTCTGAGTATAGGAGCGTCTCCGTGCCCTCGCGGCGCAATCTCGTGAACAGTATTTCCGCATCCACCTTGAATTCGGATTTGTCTCTGACTTATATACCATGAAAACCTTGCCGCAGACAGGACAGGTCATCTCAGTCCAGAACCCAGGCCTCGGCCCCCTGAGGGTAGAATACAGGCACTCCCGGGAGCAATACCTGCGGTTTCTGGTTCGGCCCGTGACCGTGAACCTCTTGCCGCAAACCGCGCACGCACGCTCCTCCCTGAAAGAAACCCGTGCCTCGCACGCGCATCTCCTGGAACAGTAGCGAGTGTCTCTGGACTGGGGCACAAATTCCCGCCCGCAGAAAGCGCACTTTATGGTGCGAGGTTTGATGCCAAGGCCTATCTTTGCGCATGCATATGAGCAGAACCTGGTTCCCCTACGGGGCTTCCTCTTGAGCCACGATGGGAATGTCTTGAACTCCTTTCCGCATACCTCGCAGATGAATTTCATTGTCGCTCCTTTTCTATGATAGCTATTAGGTCATCTATTCTCTCCAGCACATAGTCCACCCCTTCTGGGGGGCTTTGGCCGGAGCCATAGCTCGCGAAAGCCGTCCTCATCCCAACCCTTCTTGCTCCCTCCATGTCCCTCTCGGCCCAATCACCGACCATGATGGCCTCCTGGGGTTCAACTCCCAGTTTCAGCAGGATCACGCGAAAAGGCTCCGGATCCGGTTTTTTCCTCTGGGTATCATCAAGGGTGACCACGGCATCAAAGTAGTGGTGAAGCCCGAGCTCGGCAAGCCTGGTCCAGGCCTGAAGCCCTGGTGCATCGGAGAGCAGGCCCATCTTTATCCCCCTGCGTAGCAATTCTATTATGGTTCGTCTCGCCCCCGGAAAGAGGTTCATTGTTCCCATTTTTGCCTTCCTGTAAGCGACAACTCCAGCCGCGAGAACCTTGAGATCAACCCTTCCCAGCTTCTCGGTAAGAAAACAGTCAAAGACATCCTGTGCCTCTATTCCCTTGCGCTCATAGACCTCGTAAATCCCTTTCAGTATCTCATCGCGCGTGCCAGGGAGGCCAGCATCCATCATGGCTTCAGCGGCCGCTGATACTGATGTTTCCTTCATCCTGTTGAAATCCAGGAGGGTGTTGTCCAAATCAAAAACCACAGCCTTAATCACAGCTTCCCCAGCCTCTCCTTTAGCACATCAATCCTCGGTATGGCAAATGGGTCAGCCTTATAGGCCAATGCGAGGTAGTAGCTGAGCATATCTCCGAAAAGAAGGCACCAGAGAACCCGGTGCAATGTGCAGCTCCCTTCGGGCCTCAGGTGGGTTATGCCCATGACCGAATCCCTTATGAGCTCAGATGTTATATCGGCCCTCGCTGATGTCCTCTCATAGTCTTCCGGGAACCTAAGAAATACCACCCATATCCCCTCAACGAAATCCTTTGGGTGAACTATTCCGGATACCTCGTTGTGGTTCATCTCGGGTAGAGCGGCTGCATGCGCTATTGATTTCGCGTTCTCGTTTATCTGCGCGCACCAGCGGAAGGCAACGGGATAAAACCTCCTTGAAGCATAGATGAAAGGCAGTCTGTTGTAGAACTTGTTCGCGAGCTCTAGAGTTGGGGAACTCGGGCCCTCAAGCCCAGGGAGATGTCCCCTGAGAAGATCCGGAGCCGCCCTGAGCTCATCCTCAAGCTGGGATGGGATCATTCCGGCTCTTGATAGGGCAAGGATCATGGGCGACATGAGCCACCCTAGAGCACAGCGAGGGGGAAGTCCGCCTGGTATAACCACATAGGGGACACCATCAGCCCTCGCGGCCTCAAGGAGCTTACCGCCTGAGGCAACGACGAGGGCCGCGACGCGCTTTTCAATCGCCTGAGCGTAGGCCGAAAGCGTCTCCTCGGTATTCCCTGAGTAGCTGACAGCGATAACAGCATCCTCCTCTCCGAGAAATGAGGGCAGGTAATAGTCCCTAACAACCTCTATGGGCACATCCGGCACAATGGCCTTCAGAATGTCCCCTGATGCCGCTGAACCCCCCATGCCGCATATGTAGATCTTGCCCCTTTTTGGTTCAATATGGGGTATGTCCAGGCTGAACGAGCCCTCTATTTGGTCCGGAAACTGCCTTATGAGCTCAATCATGCTGATATTTTAATCCTACGGCCATCCGGCCTGCAATTTGACCGGGAGGATCCCGTATTGTGGTATGCAATAAATGCTAACCCTTATAATATGCGCATGCACATATTTGATACGCACCTCCATGTGGATGTAAGGAGCTATAATGACCTTGAGGCCATGGTTCTCGCGAATGTCAGGTGGGCTGTTGCCCTTTCACACGATGTCTTTAAGATGTCCTCAAAGGAGGTCTACCTCGATCACTACGACAGGCTTCTTCGCATGGAGAGGGAGCGAGCAGACAAAGCGGGTCTCAAGCTTTATGTGGGTTTCGGGGTTCACCCTGGGGCTATTCCCCACGATGTTTTTGAGCTATTGGATTACATACCAGAACTTTTGGCCCAAGACGGTGTTGTAGCAATAGGCGAGACAGGCCTCATAGACCCAAACGACAAGCTCCAGAGGGAGGTCCTCAAGGCCCAGGTTGAGATGGCAAGAGACACGGGCAAGCCCATACTAATTTCAACCCCCTATGAGCATAAAAAGAGGGTTTTCAACAGGGTTATGAAGATACTTGAGGAGACGGATATACCTCCGCACCTCGTTCTCATAGATCACCTCGATCCAAACCTATCAAAGGAGGCGGTTGAGGCTGGATATTGGACAGGGGTCAGCCTATGGCCTCCATATCCCTTTGTCCAGCCCGAGAACCTGACGCCGGCCCTTCTCTTTGAGGAATACGATCCGAATCACCTCGTTATTTCTTCTGATCTCTCCTCCTATTCCAACGACCCCCTTGTTCTGCCGAAGCTGGTCCTTCACATGGAGCGCAAGGGCGTTGAGCCAAAGGTCCTTGAGAAGATATTCAGGCTAAACCCCGCAAGGCTTTACGGGGTGAATATCTAGAATGGCTATACGCGAGGGGGATGTTCTTGATTTAAATTAATATCCCTTCAACCCAGATCCTGCATGAATCTGAAACTCCCTCTGAGTGCGGATTTCAGAGGCCGAAAAGATAAGAAATTTCCGGGTAGAAGCAGGTCTCGCGATCCGTTTGAAAAACCAGGGAGTCTTTGTAGAGTAAGGAACTCCCATGCCACACATTTCTCTTATTGAGACTCGTTCGCGCAGAAAATGGGTTCAACCTCCTCTGGCGTATTGAAGAAGTGCGGTGAAACCCTTATCAGGCCCTCTCTCAGTGAAACCAGCACCCCGGCATCCCTGAGACGCCGGTGATATTCCTCAGGGTCTCCTCGGGGCCCGAATGAGACTATGCCCGCCCTCGGTTCCTTGGGGGTCGCGGTATGAAGCCCCTTCTCTGTGAGTGCATCTATGAGCCTCCCGGTCAGCTCGCGGACCCTTTCTTCGACCCGATCCTTTCCTATTTCCAAAAATATCTTCAGGCTCTCCGAGAACCCGGCTATCAGCATCACTGGCCTGGTTCCCTCCTCGTATCTGGGCGCGCCCGGAACGGGTTCTGGAATAGGGAAAAGCCTTGAGAATGTCTCGTAATTGCCAGAGAGCCAACCAAGTGGGCCAGGCCTAAGGCTGTCCATCGCACCCTGTCTTACATAGAGAAAGGAGAGACCTTCTATTCCCAAGAGCCACTTTGCCGCGCTGTTTGTCCAGAAATCAATCCTGAGGCGGCTCATATCCGGGAACAGAGGCCCGAGGCCCTGGGTTCCATCAACGACGAGGTAAAAGCCTCTCTCTTCAGCCATCTGGGAAAGGGCCGCGAGGTCAACCATCTCCCCTGTTACGAAGTGGACCCAATCCACGAAAACTGCCTTTGTTTTGGCATCAACCAAGCGCCTTACCTCGTCCGCTATGCCCAAGGGAGAGCCCTTTGCCCACCTGAGCTCTAAGCCCGGAACTGGCGAGTGGATCCACGGATATATGAGGGCAGGGAATGCCTTCTCTTGAACTATGACATTGTCGCCCTCTCGCCAGGGTATTGCCTCCATGGCCACGCGCAAACCCCTTGTTGTGCTCTGGGTGAACGCGAGCTCATGCGGGGAGACGCCGAGGAGTTGCGAGAGGAGGGTTCTGGCCTCCTGCTGTATCTCTTTCCACTCCGATATCTCAAGGAAGCCGCGGGTCATGTAAATCTTGAGGATCTTAGCGATCCGGGCCGCGGCTCGCGTGTTAAGAGGGCCCTGGCCAGCGCAGTTCAGGTATGTGAACCTTGCCAGCGCGGGGAACAGAGAGCGAACCTCGTTTATCAAGTTCGATTGTCCGTTCCCGTGAGCCCTAATCCTATTTCTCCCACTCCTCGTCCTTTGGACCTGTTTCTCCCTCAGAGACCAGCTCTTGCATGGTTTTTCCGCCATAGTTCTGGGCTATTTCCTGATCGTAGTGATCCCCTGTCCAAGCGACCATATCCGCGAAGTGCTTCAAGGCCTCCTCAGTTATCATGTAGAAGGGCAGACGCTGTTCAAAAACCACATTCCCCATGTTTGGGTTATCCCTCCATGGGTAGAAACGGAACCCCCCGAAGTTCAGATTGGAGTTCTCAACAATGAGATACCTGGCTAGCGTGTCAGAAAGCGGGGTTCCGACCGTGAGCTTTGCCCATATCTCAACCATGGGTTTATCATCCCTGCCGTATGTGTCTGTGGAGAAGTGAACCACGGTTGAGCCTGACCAGATGTAGTAGGTTGTGTCGTCCAGTGTCCCTATGTTTGCCTCACCGAAGAGGCGGCTTAGCATCTCTCCCAGCCGCTTGTGCGCGGCCTCGTGTTCCTTGTTAACATATGGCATGTTGCCTCCGAAAAGTTGGTTCGCAAATGATAATGGCTGAGCTCGGGTATCAACAACTCACCTGATAAGCTCCCGATGTTGTTCACTACTTCGCAAATATTATTGTCCCGAGGACATAGTCAGCCGCTAGGATGAGCAGGCTGGAGAACACAACCGCCTGGGTAGTTGCCCTGCCCACGCCGACCGCCCCCCCTTTGGCGTTGTAGCCGAAATAGACTCCCATCATGGAGACTATGAAACCGAAGACAACGGATTTCGCGAGGCCGCCCAGAAGGTCCTTCGTTAGGAAATAGATCCTCATCCCGTGGGTGAAGGTCTCAACCGGAACATAAAGCACATACCTGGCTACAAAGAGCGCCCCAATGAGGGCTATTGCCTCTCCGAATATTGTAAGTAGTGGAACGGATATGAGGGCACCGAGTATTCTTGGGAGCGCGAGGTACCTGTATGGGTCTATTGCCATGAGCTCCAAGGCATCTATCTGCTCCGTGACCCGCATGGTTCCGAGCTCAGCCGCTATTCCAGCTCCGACCCTGCCGGCAAAGACCAGAGCAACGAGAACAGGCCCCAGCTCTATCATAACTGCCTTTGCGACCCCAACACCGAGATACATCATTGGCACGAAATCCCTTATCTGATAGGCAGTTTGAACAGCCGCGACCATTCCCACAAAAGCGGATGTCACGAGAACCAGGGGCAAGGAACCCATTGCCATGTAGCTCAGCTGGTCCCAGAGGAGCCTGGGCACCTTGTTTATCTCTCTGAGGGAGAGGAGTATGCCCAGGAGCAATTCTCCGACTCCGCCAAGGTGGTAGAAGAAGAGCACAATCGGTTTGAAGGGTTTCAGCCACTGGTTCATCAGGCTTAGATTATGGGCTAATGAACTGAGCAGGGTCAAATTCCCGCGCGGGCGGGCCTACAAGAACCGAGGAGTTTCTCCCCTCTCGCCCGGTTTTATGAAGCCGTAGTTCAGGGCACTGCGGATTGCTCTGGCAAAGTGTATCGTTGCCGGAAAAGGGCCTTTAGGGAACGATGAAAGGTAAGCCCTCGCGGCCCAGAAGCATATTTCCGCGTGGGTTCTCGGGCTAAGGGAGCCGGAGGCCCTTCTGATCTGATAAAGGTTAAACTCTCTGTATGGAGCCCAGTTCTCGGTCGCTATGTGATAGACATCCGGTTCATCCGGTTCCTTGAAATAAAGCCCCGCGAGCATCCTTGCCCTTCTTGTGATGGGGGAGATTGACATGGGTGATGGCCTCACGGAACTGACATCCCCTAGGCCAGAAACTCGCTCAACCAATTCCGGGTTTCCTTCCTCAATGTGGAAGACCCTAAGGCTCGCGGGCCATCCTTCTATGAGGCTCGGTTCAAATGGGCCTGAGAAACACCCCCACCCCACGAATCTCATGTGGCTGTCAAAGGCGGCAACCGCGGTGAAGCTCTCGTCACCTGATACGCCAAATATGAGGCCTTCATCAAGCCCGACATCCCTTATCATCCAGGGAATAGCCCCTAGCTTCAAAGCGGTGTTGATCCAGAAACCCTGGAAAAGGTCATCCTCCCAGAGCCCTTTGCGATCATCAGCTGAGAGATACCTGTCCCTGAACTTCTTTGCAGTAGATACCTTTATCATCTGGCTCGGATAGCCCATTTCAGAAAGGCGTCTTTTTGCGTAGAAATAAGGGTCATGGTCCCCGACCGTGCCAGTTGGGACTATCATGCCCAGGAGGATGTCGGGTTTGCTCTCAAGGGCTGATTCAAGCCCTTGGTCCAGGGAAGCCGGATCCGTAGGATCGTAGCCGGCCACCCTGAGCCTCCTCAGTGGGAGGCCCATTTCCGCAAGCTCCGGCAGAAAGGTTTCCACTATTTCTGAGAAAAACTCGGATACCGGCCTGTTTTCCTTGTCAGAGGGCAGGAGGAGCGCGAAGCCCGCGGGGCGGGGGAGGGGCCTGTAGAACTTCTTCTCTGCCCAAAAGAGCTCCTGCATGTAGTTGCCGGTTAGCCCGCCTCCGAAAACGAGATTCCTCGGCCGCCAAAGCGTTCCGGACTCGTATCCGTCAAAGGCCGAAGCAGAACCGGAGAAAGCGTAATCAACAAAGGTTTTCACCTTCTTTATGACCTCTCCCGGCGTTATAGCCTGAGTTACCAGGGTCTTTTTTCTGAGACCAGCGGGGAGCTCCTCCCAACTGAGAAACGGCCTCGCTTTGTCCGGATCCCATTCTCCTCCTTTCTCAAGGACCACCTTCTTGTCCAAGAGGTCAATGACCCTATCCACCCTGATGGCATGAGGGATCACAACCCATATCCCCTTTGTTCTGGAGATCCCCTTCATTTCAATCCAGGTTCTTAGGGTGTCTTTGAGGACATACCTGTGGGTGAAGTAGACCATCAGCCTTATCCTGCCATTTCTAACTAGAGGCGTAAGTGTGAAGACCTCTGTGGGTATATAGGAGCTGTGATTCTCAAGGAACCTTATGAGGTGAAGTTTCCCCTCGACCTCCACAAGGTTATCGGCCAAGTTCTCCTTTCCTATTTTGCGAAGGAGAGCGGGTAAAAGAAGGGACGCTGGAACATCATCTCCGTTTGCCGGTGGATATGGATGGGATATCCCTTCAGGGATATAAAAATACTCATCGCCCAGCTCAATTGCTTCATCAGGAGGTTTCCCGTGTATCGCGATAACCTCGCCAGGAAGCCAGAAATCAGCGAGAAGGAAATCCGCCGAAACCTTGGCCCCCCTCTCCTCTTTTTTTAATTCCTTCTCACCACCCATAATATCATCGCTCTTTTTCTATTTGATGACCTTGAGCTCCCTTCCTACCTTCTCAAATTTGCTTATCGCGAAATCAAGGTCCTCTCTCTTGTGGGCCGCTGAGATCATGACCCTCAGCCTCGCGGCGCCCTTTGGAACGGTTGGATAGCCTATTGCCATGACGAAAACTTCCTCCTCAAAGAGCCTCCGAGAGAAATCCTGAGCCAGCCTCGCGTCCCCAAGCATAATAGGGGTTATCGGGGTTTGGCTCTTTCCGGTATCAAACCCGAGGGCCCTGAGGCCCTCCTTGAAATACCTGGCGTTCTCCCAAAGCCTGTCAACCAGCTCAGTTGACCTCTCAAGTATCTCAACAGCCTTAATGCAGGCCGCCACATCAGCGGGCGTCACGGCTGATGAAAATAGGAAGGGCCGGGCTTTCTGTCTCAGGTAGTCCGTTATCTCCTTCTTGCCAGCAACATAACCTCCGACAACCCCAAAGGCCTTTGACAGCGTTCCTATCTCCACATCAACCCTTCCGTGGAGACCGAAGTGGTCAACTATTCCTCGGCCGCCCCTTCCGAGGACCCCTTCCCCGTGCGCGTCATCAACCATGAGCATAGCGTCGTAGCGCTCCGCTAGTTCGGTTATCTCCGGCAGGGGCGCGATATCCCCGTCCATGGAGAAAACGCCGTCGGTTATGATGAGGGCCCTTCTCTTGCCGCGCCTTGTCTCATCAAGCTTCCTTTTTAGGTCATCCGGATCGCAGTGAGCGTATATTATCCTCTCAGCCTTTGACAATCTGCATCCGTCTATTATTGAAGCGTGGTTCAGCTGATCCGTGTATATGATGTCTCCCTCATCAACCAAAGGCGGGATGGTTGCCAGGTTGGCTATTAGACCTGCCTGGAGGCTGAGCGCGCTCTCAGATCCCTTGAACTCAGCGAGCCTGCGCTCCAGTTCCAGGTGGAGGGTCATGGTTCCAGCGATTGACCTTACGGCCGCGGGCCCGACCCCCCACTCATCTATGGCCCTCTTAGCGGCTTCCTTGAGCTCAGGATGGTTGGCAAAGCCGAGGTAGTTATTGCTACACATGTTCAGGACGCGCTTCCCGTCAACCACTGTCCAGGAGTCCTGAGCCGAGCCTATTGTCCTTATGTTGATGAACAGGCCCTCGTCCTTGAGCCTCTCTATTTCCTCTCTGATAAAGTTCAGCTTTTCCATTTCAATCTTCGTGCCCTTAATTATTAAGCCTCCGCGCGTGTCGGATCAAGGGCAACCGAGCAGACATTTTTTGCGTCCCCCTCACTTATACCGATAGACTATCCTGCCCCTGGTGAGGTCATAGGGTGACATCTCAACCGTTACCCTGTCCCCAGGGAGTATCTTTATGTGGTGAACCCGCATCTTGCCCGATAGGTGGCAGATTATCTCGATTCCGCTGTCCGTAACAACCTTAAAAGTTGCATTCGGGAGAACCTCCTTCACAGTTCCCTCAACCCTGACGACATTTTTCTTTGTCAAGGTGAGATTATACTCTTAAGGGTCATCCTGGTTCAATCTCGCGTTTAGCTCCAAAAATAAGAACACCCAAACGCGAAACGGCGTTTCAAAATGTGATCACCGAATACGACCCTCAGATAGGGGTGGTGAACCAGGCCGGCTTGAGTCGCTTCTAAACCTCTTCACCTCAACGAGGCGTAGTATAATCAAGGTGAGAACAAGAAGTGGTAGACTGAGGAGCGTATATGACCAACCTCATACACCCCTAAAGAGGCTTTTGCCATATCTCCCCGAGGAGACAGCTAAGGAGCTCTTGGAACTCAGACAAAGCCTTAACCCTGTGGGCCCTTGGTTCGGTGATCTGGAATTTTGAAACACTACGCTCCTCCGGCCCGGATTCACCTCTTCCACCTGGCGTAGAACCCCCTGAGATCAACATGGATGAAAGGGGTTCCCTGCCGGCGCCCCCTATACCAACCTATTCCTCCTTCTGTCCCCATATCGTGGATGACCTTTTCGGCTATCTCAGCGAGGAACAGGGCATCGTTGCGATTTATCTTTCCGTCTCGGTTCAGATCGTCCATCCTCCCATCGTCGTTGCCATCCACGAAAATATCAACGGCGTCCCCATACTGGTGTCTTGACCACTTCTTGCGCCCGCGCTTTCTGTTTGTCAGCGGGCTTCTGTAGCCGGAGAGGATCTTTATGTTATTGGGCAAGCCCATGGATTCAAGGCTGTCCATCAAGGCCTCAAGCATTAGTGGAACCCTTGGATCGAGGACTATGTATCTCGGATAAACCCCTGTTTCCCACTTGCGGCCGAAGTCCCCGAGGGTGAAGTGTTCTGATAGGTGAAGGGTTTCAGTCTCAGGCGTTATCACGATGAACCCCTTTGGCGGGGCATATGCCGAGGGCCTTATTGCAACCTCGCCCTTTGCTCCCTTGTATGGATCAGGATACTCACCGATGATGTAGCCGCCTATTTTGCCCTCCTTTAGAGAATCGTAGGGAAGCATTGTTATAACCAGCGCTGTGTCGGTCCCGGCCATGAAGGGTATTCTTTTGTAACCGGGATCCTCGGGGGCTCTGTATGCGATCCTCCCCTTCTTTATCTCGTAGTTGGGGAGGTAATCCTTGTAGATATACTGGAATTTTGACGGGGTGAAATCCTCTGGGAAGACTTCGGCTTCGGATATGTCGGGTAGCCAAACAGTTTCGCCCGGCAAGACGAAAATGGGTTTTATCGCCAACAAAAACACCACCATATCCATCATGCTGAGATTCTAAAGCTTGGGGTGAGGCCTATACCACAAAGCAATTATGGTGTGATCCTTCACCCGGATGGCCCTGAAATCGTCCAATTTAAGGCCAGACTTTAGATTCCTGGAATTTTAGCTAGAATTGGCCAACCAGGCTTCCGGAGCCAATTACATTAATTTGAGCCCAGACTGGGAAAGGCTCACGAGCTAATCGTTAACTTTACACAGGGTGGGTTTTGGAATTATAATCTAGATATTATGACCAGATTTATCTTGCCTGGCCTGATGTTTCTGCCCGGATTGGTCGCGGCCGGAGATTGCTACGAGGACGCGGCTACCGTGAACGAGTTCATAGAGGTTCTCCAGCTAGCTGAGGAGAACGCGAGAAATGGCAATGTGGTGGAATACGATACATACACGAACGACAGGGGTGAGCGTGTTTGCTACTACTCAATGGACCTTGAATACGACAAAGCTGGCAACCCCATAAAGATACTCAACCTATACAACTACTTTAATCCGGATACCAAAGAGATAAACCTGATAGGCATTGACATCCTGCATCCTGAGGGGGACAAGTGGGTTATAGACGATGTTTTTGTGACCTACATAGATGGGGGCTATCTGTATGTGGAATTGCAGGACGCGCAGGGCAACATGGTTGAGTGCACATACAAATCCTGGACGGAAAATAAGGGCCTCGCTAAGTTCTTGAAAGCACCTTATTGCGGAAAGTAGCCTTCCTAGAACTCAATCCTGAATACCCTCGGAACCACAGAGAGAAAACCCGATAGCCTCATTTCTGAGATGGTAAGGCCTTCCTGATTACAATAGTCTGCGGCCCTGAACCAGGATACCCTTGCCTTGAGGTTGAGCTTGTCAGACAAAAGGAAAAATTCAAGGCCCGGCTCCGTAGCGGTCTCAACCACGCCTGTGGGCCAGCTGAGCCCAGTTCCCCCCACATCCTCGTATGGGGTATCAAGCCATAGTTCGCCGTGCTGATAAAGTTCAAAAAAGGCCCTCAACCCTATTGTCCCAGGATACCAGCCAAAGTGGAGGTAAATGGCCCTCGCGTCCGGCCCCAACCAGAATCCCATGGGCCACCCGAGCGCGGACATCGCGTTAGAATCGGAAAAATGCGCGTATGTGAAGGGGCTAGCGCCAGCGGCCTCTGCCCTCATGTCCCAGTCTCCGGAAGAAACATGCGCGCCGCCCATGAACGCATACATCGCGGCCTCGCCCCCGGATATGAATGTCGGATCGTCAATGAAAACCTCGCCGTAGAGCCTGAATCCCTTGATCACCCTCCAAGACAGCTCCCCTGAGGCGAAAAGGTTATCCTGGTTATCGGACTCGTGGCGCTGAAGATCGTAGAAGAAAAGGAATGGTATGGCGTATTTTGCGAAGTCTCCCCTCGCCGTGAGCACGCCGTCCGTCAGGGCCAAGGACACCGAGGGCGCGGGCGACCACTCTATGCGTTGATATGTGAGGCGCCTGAAGTCCAATGTATCTGGGATCCTGGCAAACCCAGCGGAGAGCTTAAAGGAACCGAGGAGAACCCTCATGTGATAGAAGAAATCCAAAGGGCCAGCGAAATCCGAGAGGGTCATCGCATACCGATATGAGGGGCCCAACCTAAAGGCCTCACGGCCTGCGGTGATGTATCCCCAATCCCAAATGTATCCGCCATATCCCCTCATGTGGCGCTCCTCTGCTATGTCCTCTTTTCCTATTATGGGTTGGGGGTCCCAGCTCGCTATCTCCCACCTCGGGTCGTGCCTGGGATCCCACGGGGAAAGCCCCTCAAACTGCCTGTGGCCTGTAAATAAAACAAGCCGCTCATACGCGAAGAAATTCCTGTAATTGAAGCCAAGCTGGAGGGGCAAAACAAGCCTCGCCGAGAGGTCAGAGCCGAGGAACTGCGCTGATACGGGAGCGCTAAGCCCCTGTTTGGCAGAACGAGGAGCGGGTTCGCATCCGGCCTTAGCCAGCTCAAGATAGGAGATGTCCCTTGAGAGGAGTGGATAACCCTCAAGCTCGCCCTGCGTAAGCATCATATCAATCAGGGAGTATGACTCGGATGGGTTCCTGATGTCCATAGGGTCCTGAACCTCATAGATGGGTATCCAAAAGAAAAGGGGATTCATCATTAACAAATTATAAGGGCTAACTCATTCCCATTAACAAACATCCTCCAGCTCACATATTGGGCTCACTCCTTTTCACTCTGTCTTGGCCCTTTTCTAATTCCCCATTAAGTCTTTTTAGACAATTCAGCCAAAGCCCTTGTGGCACAAGCACATAACCATAACGGCCCAAGGGTTATCAAGCTAATGGGGCTCTGAGGTAAGGGTCGCACTCTTGGGTTGTGAGCATAAGGACCATTGGTTTAAAATTTTCAGGCCGGAGGTTTTATGTTTGTATTTTCTGTTTTGCTATTGGAGGCTATCTTTGCCAGGACCTATGGGGGTCCGGGGAATGATTACTCTCTGGCTGTGACCCCAACTACAGACGGTGGATTTGCTCTAGCGGGATGCACATATAGTTACGGCTCCAACGGAGACATCCTCTTCATAAAGCTGACCCCAGATGGCTCAATGAGCTGGGCAAAAACCTTCGGCAGAGACAGCTTAGATTGGCCTTGGTCATTAATCCAGGCTCAGGATGGCGGATATGTAATAGCAGGATATACGAGGAGATACGGGACAGGATACGATGATTTTCTTTTGCTCAAGATCAATTCCACGGGAAACCTTGAGTGGGCATACTCATACGGAGGACAATATTGGGACTGGTTTTTCCCAGCTATTCAGACCCAGGACGGAGGATACGCAATAGCGGGAGAAGGCGCAACACCCGACTTGGACTTCGTCCTCTTGAAGCTTGGTTCTGACGGTTCTCTCGTCTAGGGAAAAAGCTATGGGGGGTCATCCACTGACGAGGCCCGAGCCCTTATCCAGACCCAGGATGGAGGATTCGCAATAGCGGGCGCGACTTACTCCTTTGGGGCTGGCTCTTACGACTTCTTGCTCATTAAACTGAACTCTGATGGAAGCGTGAGCTGGGCCAAAACCTACGGTGGGACAGATTGGGATTGGCCTCTAGCGGTTGTTCAGGAACCCAATGGTGGACTAGTGGTCTCGGGATCAACCATGAGTTTCACCGTGGGAGATAGAGACATACTCGTGATCAAAACAAGGGGGGACGGTTCCGTGGAGTGGGCTAGATCCATCGGCGGTCCGAGTGAAGATATGGCTTACTCAATGATCAGGGACCAGTCAGGTGGATATGTCTTGGCCGGGATCAGCAATAGTGATATTCTTGTTCTCAAGCTAGCTCCGGATGGAAGCCTGTTATGGGCAAAGATCCTACCCGGAGGTAGCACTGACAGAGGCAGACACATAATCCAGGCCCAAGACGGGGATCTTGCGATAACCGGGGAAACCTCTAGCTTTGGGGCCGGAGGATATAACTTTTTCCTTCTGAAGATTGACCAGAACGGCAATTATCCGGGTTGTCTTCAGGAATGGTACCCTACAGTGAGGGAGATTACCCCCCTCACCGCTTCTCCCGCGTTGGGACAAAATTATACCCCTACGGTTAACGCCTTAACCCTCGCGACATCTGTTCCCAATTTGAACACAACAAATATCTGCGCTCCTATTGAGCTTGTGGAAGGGAATCCAGCCTCAGAGAGATACATAGTATGTTCTCCGATCCTGGGGGGTCTTCTCTTCTATGCCCACGAGGATGTGCCTCTGAAAATCTATTCATCAGATGGGAGAATGATCTATTCCGGCAAGCTAATGGCTGGTGAGAGCATCATAAAGCTCGGAAGAGGCATCTATTTCTGGGAGGCGGATCACTACAAGGGAAAAGCTGTTGTAAATTAAATTGAACATTAGATAATGGGTTTAGCCCTGCTTCTTTGGATGACTTTCAAAGCGCAAGGGCCGGCAATCAAATCCCTCCATCGTGGGAATGCATCAAAGCCCACCACTCCTTTCAGGCTGTTTTCCAGGGCAATTTCCCTTTGGCCGGAGAACCATCCGGCACATCTCAATAGAGGAATATATAAGGCCTGTAATCCTTCACATTGAGGTCGCGGGTCAGCTCCTCCTGCCAGCCCCCCATTAGCCTCTGGAAGTATGTCATCTCTGCCTGGCGCCGGAGCATTGCGGATTGGGCCTGAAAATCCTCCCAACTTGGTTCTGTTTTACTTATCACCATGAGGCCATAGACGCTCATCTTGCCCTCAAAGGGCCCTCTCCGCTCCCCGGGCTTTGTCCCGGATACCGCTCCCCAGAATATGTCCTTGTCAGCTATCCCTGGTTGGTATGTGTTATAGGTTGCGGCAGTGTCTTCCTGGAGGATGAAGCCCGGAGGCAGGCTCGGAGTCCTGCCGGCCGCTATCTCGTCAAGGGCCTTTTTCACTATCTCTGTTGCTTTTTCTTTCTTCTTTTGGACGATGAGATCCGCCCTCACCTTCTCCCTTATCTCCTCAAGGGAATAGTATCCCTTCGGAAACCTCTCGGCAACATGAACAGCCGCGTAGAAACCCGGTTTCCTTATCAAAGCAGAAGTATAGCCGGGCTTTGCCTTCCTGAGCTCTTGCATGAGGACGGGATCAAGGCCAACAACGGGAATGAACCCCTTCTCCAGCTCAAAAGCCATAGCCGTGTCAACCCTGAGGCCCAGCTCTGCCGCGGCCTCAGAGAACCCGATCTCCTTTGCCCTATCAAGAAAGCCCCTCATCTCCTCAGCGAGGGCCTCCTCTGTCTCAGGGGAGATCTGGATCCGGGTCAGGATCTGCCTGAGGCGCATAGAATCCCCTTGAACTGAGTCAACCCTGAATAGGTGCCATCCAATAGGGGATTGAACAGGGCCCACGAGCGCGCCAGGGGCTTTACCAGCGAGCGCTTCCCTGATCTCAGCCGGCGCGAACTCTGGCTTTACCCACCCCATATCCCCGCCAGTTTCCTTGCCTTTTGGGTCCTCCGTGTAATACTTAACTGCCTCCTCAAAAGGCGTTCCCTGCCTTATCTCCTCAAGGGCTGTTAAGAGCTGCTCCCTCGCGGCCGCGGTGTCCTGGGATGAGGGGGCCTTTGGTATACGAACCACGAAGAGGGTTGCCCTTTCCCCGACCTTGTAGTCCTCCTTGTGATCGTTGTAATACTGGGTTATCTCGTCATCGGAAACGGGCACTTCCTCGTTTGGGATAGCCGCGCCCGCGTTTACCGCTATGTATATGAGGTGGGTCTTGGTATTCTTGAGCCTGTAATCGTAAAAAACCTCCCTCTCAGATAGGGAAACCGATGTCATGAGATCAAGGCCCATGAAGTGCCTGGGAATGTCCTTCCGGAGCTGGAGCTCGTATTCCCTGAAATATGGGAGGTTTTGCGGGTTTCCAAGGGCCGCGAGATACCTATCGTAGCTGAAGCGCCCCTCAAACCAAAATGTAGAATCCTCGGTTATCTCCTTTGGGGGGAACTGGGCTAGTATCCTGAGAACCGTCTCGTCCTCAAGCTCAAGGCCCCTGTCCTTGAGAACCCTCTCCCAACGAATATCATCAAGCATCTCTTGCCAGATAGCCTCGGCAATAGCCTCCTCGTCCTCTCGGGGGATGCTTTCTGCGCCCCTCGCCTTAAGCGTATCCGAGATTGCCTTCTCAAGCCTGGACCTGTAGAGCTCGTAGGGTATCTCCTTGCCCTCAACCTCCGCTATAATGCCGCGCTCCCAGGGCTTTCTGAGCCTGGTGCCAACCAGATCGGCTCCCAAATCAAATCCTATCCAAGCTACAAAGGCAAAGGCCATGAACCAGAGGATCACCTTACCAACATTTGAACGCAGTTTCTGCATGAACATAGCCGGTCTCCGGTCTCAAGCCCTACTGGCCCTGAGCGCTTCCTTTCTCCCCCTTCCAGATCTCCTGTATCTGATAAACGGGCATGTGTATCATGTGACAACCTGAACAGATGTTCTCGTAAATGTAAGCGAGGTTCTTGTTCAGGATGTCCTTGCGCGGCTTGTAGCGCTTGGCCTCCTCATCAAGAGCCTTCATCTGGGGCTTGACGGTCTTGAGCATGTATTTATCCGGCTCCTCCCAGTGGCATTTCATGCAGGTCGCGTCAAGCGCGTCCATTCGCTTGGCGAAGTCCTTTAGCTTAAGCCGGACATAGCGCTTTTCACCCTTGTCTATGCCGTTCATGATGCCATAGTAAGACTCCCCAAGAAGCATCATGAACTCCTTGTAGCTTATGTCCTTCTTGCCGGTCACAGGGTCCTTCATCCTGAAGGAGATCATGTCGTATTTCATGCCCCTTGTCCCCCAGTAGAAAGCAAAGTATGTCGCCGGCCTGTATAGGTAATGGCAGGATTTGCAGGATTCGTTTTCTATCTTTTCTATGGTCTTGACAGCCTCTGGATTCGTCTTCTTTACCATACCTTCCTTGGGTTCACCCTCCTTTGTCAGCTCCTCCTCCTCGTGCGCCATTTCCTCGGGCTCAGGTGTGTAACCAGCGGTGTCCTGAGCTTTCTGCTCCGGGCTCTGAATGTTCAACTGCTTAGCGAGTTGGTCCAGGTATTCAAGCCTGAAGAACTCGGACATGCCGGGATGCATATCCGCCATCAGCTTGTATTGCCTCGCGAAAAGCCTGAAACTGAACTCAACATAGTCCCAATCTCCCTCGTTCACATCTATCTTTAGCTCGTAGAAATACTTGGCAAGGCTGTCCATGAGCCTTGAATACTCGTATCTCTTGAAGACCGGCGGGTAGTATTTCTCTATGTCAGACGGTGGATATTTCAGGAGGTATTCGCCCGTGCCGAAGGTGACGGTTGGCGCGGGAGTTGAGGGCCCTGATGGCTTATAGGGTCGCGTTTCTGTGGTCTCAGGCGCGGTCTCCTCGCCAATGACCTCCTCCGCGGGTGGAACCTGCGCCCTGGATAGCTGGTATGTGCTCAGGGCCGCGAAGCTCCCTATTATTGTTATGCCTGCAAGGTATTTCCAGTTAAACCGCATCGTGCCTCCTTACGGCGAGAATTTTAAGGCCGGGGCCTATGGTGGTGCAACAAGAAGCTCATGGTCGCTCTCCTGTATTACCTTGGCCTCTCATTTGAGAACATTTGCCTCTTCCTGAGAGCATATGGCCTTGAGATGGATCCCTCAACCGAGTGGAGGCATTGGGTTGATATGGGCGAGGCCGTATTTGGGAGAATAAAGAAACGCAGATTCAGTTCTCCGGTAGTTCATGTTGACCAGGGATACCTTCGGGTGGGGAAAGAGGAGAAATGTTTCAACATTGCCTACTCCCCAGATGGGCTTGTCCTTGATGTGGAGTTCATGGATGATGAGAGCGCCGGAAGCTTCTACAGGGTGTTCTCTGACCTGGCAGAAAGGTATGGGGCAAGGGTGATAACAGGGGATTTTCACACCTCCCACGAGGCCGCTTGTCTTGAGACTGGCCTGGAGTTTCAGGGATGTTATTTCCATTACCTCAGAAACCCGGGTTCTTACTGAATAATCAGCTCCGTGCTCGTGGCTTTCCCACCTGCCTCAAGCCTCAGGAAATAGACCCCTGGCCTCAGATCTGGCTCCCAGTGTATCTCTCCGGTTAACCCAGGGCCCTCGCGCCCTGGGCCTTCGTGTATCACCCCGACCATCCTCCCTGC
>JBDRYB010000009.1:0-63867 GCA_039803205.1 Caldifarciminota bacterium | reverse complement strand
CAGTGGTGAAAGATATTCAAGGAGTCCTTCCATAGGAGACAAATTATGGCCTAGATGGCCAACCCAGGGCCAGCACCTCAGGAGGGCCTATTTATGAGGATTAGGAAAAGTTTTGGGTAAGGGTCAGCCAATAACCCTTCTGAGATACCCCCTGGCTATTTGGAGCGCGGCCCTGTATTCCTCAGGATTTATCCTCCTGTCCAGGGGAGGCCTCACATACGCCTTGTAGCAAGGGTAATACTGATCCATCAGGTTCAGGAAAGTGTTTGGGGACAGCTCATGGAGGAACCTAATGACCTTCTCGGTTCCGGAGAGCCCTCCGGGCAAAACCAGGTGCCTCACAAGAAGCCCCTTCCTTGCCACCCCGTTCTCCACGATGAGGTCGCCGACCTGCCTGTGCATTTCCCGGAGAGCTGCCCTGCAAAAATCCCAATACTCATCAACTCCGGAGAGCTCCTTTGCTATCTCGTTGTCCGAATACTTTGCATCGGGCATGTATATATCAACAAGACCCTCAAGCACCCTCAGCGTTTCCGGCCTCTCGTATCCACCGGAGTTCCAGACAACCGGCAGATAAAGCCCTCTCTCTTTTGCCATCCTCAGCGCTAGAACTACCTGGGGGGTTATGTGGGTAGGGGAAACGAGGTTGAGGTTGCAACAGCCCATTTCTTGGACTTCGAGAAAGATATGAGCGAGGTCCTCCTCTGAGACGGGGTAGCCATACCGCAATTGGCTTATCTCGTAGTTCTGGCAGAAGATGCAGGATAGATTACAGCCCGCGAAGAACACGGTCCCTGAACCACCCCTCCCGACCAGAACGCGCTCCTCGCCAAAGTGCGGGCCGTATGAGCTCAGAACCGCGTGACGCCCGACCCCGCAATCCCCGATCTCGCCGGAAAGGCGGTTCGCTCCGCACTCCCTTGGGCAAACCCTGCACGGTTCAAGAAGCGAGAGAGGGTCGTTCACAGCCAAGATAGTATAGCACAAAAAGGCTATGAAGATCAAATCCCCGACCCAGAAAACCCGGAACCTATCCTACTTTATGCTTATTATATCAAGCCCCTGAGGCGAACCATTGTTCGGGCAGAGGATCAGATCACCCACCTTAACTATGTCCAAGTATGTCGTTGAAGGAGGGTTAAATTCAGCCGCAAGGGTTATGTTCTTCGGATCTGAAACATCCGCCACGGTGAGGGCGCCCCACCCGTTTGCTATATAAGCAAGGTCGTTCTCAACGATAACGCCGTATTCGTTCGGGCCATCTGCCCCGCCGGTGAAGACCCCCAGCTCCTTCGGGTTCCTTGGATCCGAAACATCAAGGACAATGAGCCCTGCTCCCCAGTCCGCTAGGTAAGCCTTTTCGCCGTAGACCTTTATTCCCCAAAGCCAGGCCTGGTGTCCTGGGGTTCCTGGGTTGAAGTATTTTCCGAGAAGGGTCAGAGACGAGGGTTTTGAGGCGTCCAGGATGTGCAGCTCACCGGCGTTCGTCCCGGCGTAAATTGTGGTTCCGGCGACCCAGACTGACTGATACCCCCCATCCTTTTGGGCCTTGGTTCTATATACCCCTAAGACCTTGGGCCTTGAGGCATCAGCCACATCAAGGATGGCAAGGGCTCCATCGGTTGAGTATCCTCCCGCGACATATGCCCTCTGGTCTATGGCGAAGACATTGTTGGCCTTCAGGCTGTCCGCGTATTTGCCAAGAAATTTCGGGCTCTTCGGATCAGAGACATCGTATATGTATAGGCCTCCCGTGAATCCAGCAACATAGAGCCTCGTTTTCTCCAGAAACAGCCTTCTAGCGTCCATCTGCGGCTCCGAAATGCTGGAGACCCGGATGGGGTTTCTCGGATCGGATATATCAACGACGAAGACGCCGTTTGTCTTACACGCCACATAAGCGTATCCTTCACCAGCAGTTACCCCATATGCATATGGCAGATCAAGATGCCCTATCCTTTGCGGGTTCATTTTCTCGCTCCTCGCTTGCTCGCGGGCAAATTATCCACCTTCTGTTCGCGAGGGATCAAAGCTTGGCCTTGATCCCCCGCCCGTTTTTCCGGATAATCTGAGGGTATGCGAAACCCTGAGGGTCTTTATAAGAGACGGGCTGTCCTCGCCGGCAGTTTCTATCCCGCGTCCGGCCAGGAGATAAAGGAGATCTTTGAGGCCTGGGCCCCTGAGCGAAAACCCATGCACGGTTTGTGTGGCCTCATACTGCCTCACGCTGGATACATCTACTCAGGGCGGGTTGCCGCTCTTGGATACTCATTAATCCCGAAGGAGACTAGCCGATTGATCCTTCTCGGCCCCAGCCATCACTATCCCTTAAGGGGGATAGCGGTCTGGAACGAAGGGGTTTGGGAGACCCCTCTTGGGGATGTAGGGATTGACTACGAGGTTGCTGATGCCTTGATCAGACTCGGGGTCTTTCATCCGGACATAAGGCCTCACTTGCCTGAGCACTCCCTTGAGGTTCATGCTCCATTCATAAAGCATTTCCTTCCGGAAGCGCAAATCGTCCCATTGCTGGTTGGAACTATGGACTCGCACGAGCTTGAGGAAGCCGCGGAGGTCCTGAGGAGACTGCTTGACGGGAGGACACTCATAATAGCCTCCTCTGACCTTTATCACGGTCATTCATACGAGGAGTGCATCGAACAGGACAAAGAGACCCTATCCAGGATAAAGGCACTGAACGGAAAGGGCTTTCTGCTTTCGGCAAGGGAGAGGAGGGTCATGGCTTGCGGTGATGCGGCCATAGCCCTCCTATTGGAGGTTGCGTCTGGGCTCCCTAAGCCTGAGGCTGAAATTCTCCTATATACTAACTCATCTGAGGTAACCGGCGCGTCTTCCGGATATGTTGTGGGTTACGCGGCCGTAGCCATCAGATCCGGATAATCCCCGCCCTTTCCTCCAGGTAGCTGAAGAATCCGGATATGGAACTCTCAAGCTCAGGGTCCCCGACAGCGCTGACCAGGCTCCTGGCCTCCTCAATGTATTCAGATGCCCTCTCAAGGGCGAGGGCCAGCCCTCCGGATTCAATCACCTCTTCCTTCACCCTCTCGGGGTTGAACCGGCCCGAGATTAGGGTCTCGCTGAGGCCATCCAGGAGGGCCGCGGCCTCTATGACCGGCAGGGTGAACTTTCCTGCCGCCAGGTCCCCGTCCTTCGCCGATAGCATGTCCTCGCAGTCATCTATTATCTGGTATGCCATGCCAAAGCTCTGGCCAGCCCGCCTTAGGGTCAGGGTATCATTTTGAGAATAACAGGCTATCTTCGCCCCCAACGAGGAGCTGAGGGCGAATATCTCAGCTGTCTTAAGGGATATTATCCTGATATAATTCTCCCGCAAGAGAGATTCTTGGGGAGAAAGCCTTTCCTCCATTTGCTCGCCCTCAAGAGCCTTTTCACACGAGGAGAGAAACTCCTCCATAAGTTCGGGATTTCCTATGGAATTCACCTGACGCAATGATTTCACGAAAAGGTTGTCCCCCGCGAGGACAGCCCCTACTATGCCGTATTTTCTGTGAATTGACTCGTCCCCGCGGCGTTCGGATGAGCCATCTATTATGTCATCGTGAACAAGCGTTCCAGCATGGAGAAACTCAACTGCCAGAGCCGCGCGAATAGCGGGCTCCCTGATCTCTTCAAAGGCTCTTGCCATGAAGAAGACGCATGCTGGTCTCAGGCGCTTTCCGGAGAAGAGAAAGGATGGGTAAGGGAACTTGCCATCAGCCTCTCTCGCGAGCCGCTCCTCGAAGAGAGCGAGGGCCTTCTCTATGGGCTTGTAGGCCCTTCTCAGAATATCATCCACAGGAAGAAATTATAAACCAGGCCAAGAGGGTGTAGCCACAAAGGGGAAATGGGCGCGATTTGTTCTCGGCCGCTCGTCTGAGTTATAATTTTATCGTGTTAAAGAAGCATATGTATCCCTTCGTGTTTTGAACCGTCTTGCTCACCCGTGAGGAACCCATGAAAATAGGCATCCTTGCCCTCCAGGGCGCATACGAGGCCCACGCCAGGATGATCAACAGGCTGGGGCACGAACCCCTTCTGGTTCGTTATCCGGAACAACTTCCTGGCCTTGCTGGTCTAATTATCCCGGGCGGAGAGTCAACAGCGATGGTTGTTATTGGTGAAAGAATTGGAATGAGCGAGGCCCTGAGGGAGAGAGCAAAAGAAGGCCTTCCCGTATTCGGCACATGCGCTGGCATGATCCTCTTGGCAGAAAAGGTTGAGGGGGGGCCAGGGATGCTTTCCCTCGGGCTTCTACCCATCAGGGTCGCGAGGAACGCTTTCGGTAGGCAGACCGAGAGCTTTGAGGCGGATCTCAGGCTCTCTTTTGACGAGAGACCCATGAGGGGCGTGTTCATAAGGGCGCCAAGGATAAGGGGCCTTGGTGACGCAGAACCAATAGCCTGGCTCGGGGATGAGCCTGTTGGCGTCAGAAAGGGGAGTGTGATGGCCACCAGCTTTCACCCTGAGCTGACGGATGACACGCGCCTGCATGGTTTTTTCCTTGAGATCATCAAGGTTAAAAACAGAAAATAGAGGAGGTTCTAGAATGAAAAGGAACATGGGAGATTGGCTGAGGAGCGTTGGGCTCGTGGGACTCGGCCTTCTGGCTGGGTTCATCCTCTCTGCGAGGCTCGGATGCGCTTCTGAGACGAGGGCCCAGACAACTGGCGGCGGGGCATACCAGCCGGACACGGGGCTTTACTCAAACCCATTCTCAAGAGTTGTGGCGGATCTGGAGCCGAGCGTTGTGAAGATACTCGTTGAAAAAGAGGTGCCAGGCGTTTCAGGGACCCCATTTGAGATTCCATTTAAGGGATTGCCCTTTGAGTTTGAGTTCCGGTTCCCAGAAACGCCCATCCCTGCCGAAGGGCTTGGCTCTGGGTTCATCTACGAGAAGGTCAAGGATGGCTACCTGGTGATGACCAACTGGCATGTCGTTGAGAATGCTGTAAAGATAAAGGTTCAGCTCCACGATGGAACGGAGATCTCGGACGCGGAGGTCGTCGGCACTGACAAGGCGACCGACATAGCTGTTATCAAGATAAGGACTAATAAGGAGATGAAGCTCGCGAAGCTTGGTAATTCCGATGAAATACATGTCGGAGACTGGGCGATAGCGATAGGTTCACCTTTTGGGCTTTCGGCAACGGTTACAGTTGGTGTCATAAGCGCTCTGCACAGGACCGGCATATCCGTGGGCGAGGGGCCCGAGTTTCAGGATTTCATCCAGACGGACGCGGCCATAAACCACGGCAACTCCGGAGGCCCCCTCGCGAACATCAGGGGGGAGGTCATAGGCGTCAACACCATGATAGCCTCCCTTACTGGCACATACAACGGTATAGGCTTTGCTGTCCCAATAAACCTGGCAAAGGCGGTTGCTGATCAGCTCGTGGCCAAGGGCAAGGTTGAAAGGGGATTCATGGGCGTAAGGCTTCAGCCTGTCTCATCAGAAATAGCCGAGGCCTATGGCCTGGACAAGCCTCGTGGGGCCCTGGTCAGGGCCGTGGAAAAAGGAACGCCAGCTGAGAAGGCGGGCATCAAAGAGGGTGACCTCATTACCGAGTTCAACGGGACCCAGATCAGGGATATCCAGCATCTCAGAACCCTCGTCGCGCACGAAGGGCCAGGCAAGAAGGTAAGGGTAAAGGTTATCCGAGATGGGAAGGAGAAGGAGTTCTCCCTTACCCTTGGCACAATGCCAGAAGGGTTCTCATCCGCGAAATCCCCCGAAAAGCCAAGCGCCCCCAAGGAGGCCGGTTGGCTTGGATTATCCGTGGAGGAAAAGGAGGATGGGGTCGTTGTCTCAAATGTTGAACCTGGCTCAAAGGCGGATGCGGCGGGTATAGTCAAGGGGGACTACATAAGGAAGATAGGGGATATAGAGATAAAGAGCATCTCGGATCTCCAGAAAGCCTCTAATAAGTATAAGGAGAGCAAAAAGCCTATCCTGATCTACCTTGAGAGGGAAGGAGACAAGAGGTTCGTCGCGATAAAGCCATAGTCCCCAGTTCAAGAGCCCAACACGAGGTTCCTTTCCCTCAAATAGCCCCAGGGGGAGTTGAACCCCCGCCACCACCTTGAAAGAGTGGTGTCCTAACCGTTAGACGATGGGGCCAGAGGGAATATTATAAGGCCGAGGTGCGACCTAGAGCATCCCTTTCAGTTTCTCAATTATTCCTTGAATTTCACGGTTTTGAGACTCCAATATCTCAATCAGTTCCTGTGGCGTTCTCTTATCCTCAACTGGCTTACGGTTGGGATTGACTGCCTTAATGTCATATTCTCTCTCCTTGATCTCCTCAATGGAGACCTTCCAACTGTTTTCGCTCTCTGCTCTTTCGGGGAGAAGCTTAAAGAACTCCTCAAAATGCTGGAATGTCAAGGGCTGTTTTTTGGTTACATGGACATGTGAGAGGTCGTAATACCAGATCTCCTTTGTTTCCTCGCCTTTGGTAAAGAAGAGCAGATTGGTTTTTGCCCCTCCCCCAGCGTTGACGAATACATTTGGAGGCAAACTTACGATGCACCAGAGATCGCACTCAGAGAGCAGTTTGCGCTTGGTTTGGACAAAGGCCTTCTCGTTGGTCCTGAAGAGAACCCCTTCATCCAAGACTATTCCACATCGTCCGCCATTTTTTAGACTGTCAATTACATGTTGGAGAAATAAAACCTGGGTTGAAGAAGTTTTGTAAGCAAAGCTCGTCTGAGCGTCCTTGCTTTCCTTGCCGCCAAAAGGCGGATTAGTCAGGATCACATCGTAAAGGTTTGGTGCGCCCCTGAAAAGTTCTCCATAAACCTCTTCCCCCGTAAGCGTATTGCCATGCCAAAGATGCGGTTCATCAATCCCATGGAGTATCAGGTTGGCAAGAGCTATTGGGAAAACGATCTCATCCTTTTCTCTGCCATAAAATGTCCTGGTTTTCAGAATTTCAAGATCAGAGGCGATTTTGTGTTTGGACTTCATGTGAAGATAAGACTGAGCCAGAAACCCGCCTGTCCCACAGCAGGGATCATAAACTGTTTCGCCTATCTCTGGATCTATGACCTGAACCATGACCCGGATTACCTCTCGTGGAGTGAAGAATTGGCCTCCATCATTATTTTTCTCCCCCATTTTCAAAAGCAATCCTTCATAGACCTGAGATAGTGTGAACATATGAGTATCGTCCACTTCTGAGATAGAAAGCTCGTTTATCCTGTCTAGGACATCAAGCAGGTTGCGTTCTGTGTCAATGCCTGTTTTCTCTGTGGACGAGAGAACCTCGCTGATTATTTTTTGCCTGTTGGTTGAACCCGGCTTGTTTTTAAGCCCGCGGAGATAGGGTAGGAGCTCCTCGTTGACAAAACCCATGAAACCTCCCAAAACGCCCTCCTGAAGTTCTTTTCTCTTTCTACCCTCAGGCGCGGCCCAGTCCCGCCACCTGTAGGGATACTCAAGGGAGGGCCGAAACTCTCGGCCGAGAGCCTGCGATTCCTCTTCTTCCTTTTGCTCCATCTCGTCAAGGATTCTCAGGAAGAGTATCCAGGTCAGCTCTGGCACATACTGCAAGGCACCGGCCCTGCCAGACCTGCGCATGATGTCGCAGATGGACTTCACATAGGCGTTAAGGCTCTGCGGTGTTGTTAACTTTCGGCTGTTGTTTCTCATAGCTCACCCCTGAAGGCTTTTTTGAGGATCGCCTGCGGCAAGGCGTTTATGGTTTTCAACTGGGTTTCCAGAGCCGCCCTCGCTTTTTCAACCTCCTGGAATATCTCCTGAACCTTTGCCACTATGCGCTTTTGCTCCTCCAGAGGAGGGAGGGGGAGTTTCAGCATTTTTAAGTTACTCTGATTTATATGAGTCGCAATTGAAGTTCCGCCCAATACCTTAAGTCCTGTTTGGCCAATATGAAGTAGGTAGTAGGCCAGGAACACTGGTTCTAAACTATCATTGCAGATCATACCTGTGATCTGTTGATTGGTTGATAATGGACATTTGGCAATACCAACCTTCCCTATGGTAGCGGTGGTTGTCAGTAAAATCGTATTTGTGGGAAAGAGCTTCGCGGCACTTTTGTTTAACCCCAGAGTTGATATTTTCCGGTTACTGGATGATACGAAGTTAATAACATCTCTTTCCATGACTTCCGGGGTAACCCAAATAATTTCTTCTGGATACCAATAGCTTGGATTTTCGGTATTTGGTGTTCCCCCCATCTTGGTTTCGCACACATCTCCCAACCTTACCCTTTTCCACCCTTTTGCCTCCTCGCTTTCAAAGATCTGCCGGAGTAAAGCCGAAGTGATTGTTTTTGCGGCGGCAAGCTGTTTCTCGCAAGCCGCCCTCGCTTTTTCAACCTCCTGGAATATCTCCTGAACCCTTGCCACTATGCGCTTTTGCTCCTCCAGGGGAGGGAGGGGGATTTCTAAATTATAAAATATTTCCTTCTCCAAATGGGGTATTGCCGAACCTCTTTTAGGTTCATTTAAGTTCTTGAAATTCATTTTTATAAAGAAATATATATAATTTCTTTCAATTTTCAGTTTATTTATCCTCAACTTTCCCATAGTTGAAGCAAGAATACCTTTATAGCCAGTAAAAACATCTCCTGAGTTTGAGCCATCAGTAATAATTATAATCTCATCCCTCTCAACAAAAACAGAATTTTTATCGTTTGTTTTAGCCCATTTGGGTTTAATCCCATACCTAATAACTTCAGCGGTTAAATATGGTAACATTTCATTTAATTCTTTATTTTCAAATAATTCAGGTTTTTTTCCTTTAATTATTTCGCACACCTCTCCCAGCCTTACCCAGCGCCAGCCGGGAGGAAGGGGAAATTTTTTAAGCTCCGGTGTCATGGCTCAAACAACCTCCTTTTAATTTCCTCAATTATTTCCCTGGGTTCTCCGATAGCTCGGAGCGCGGGAAGGCCCCCGGCTTTAACCACAGTGGCTACCTCAAATACCTTTGGGTTTTCAAGCTCTTCGGTTCCTCCAACTGCGAACTGATTGACCAGGGCAACGACTGCATTTCTGGTGTTATCTGGGAGGCTTTCAAGCCAGTCCTTGTTCTTGTAAAAGAAAGCCGAGACGCGTTCAGCGCGGGTTTTGGGCGCGAGGCCATAACCTATCTCCGCAAGAAGATCGTAGGGATCATAGTCTCCCTGTCCTGCAAGTTTTTGTATTGTGCTAACGCTTCTGCCGCCTTCTGGAAGGCCACCAAGAAGGGATTCCCTTTCTTTAGGATTCATCCACTTGTTTCGGAAGTCCTCAAAATCCTTCGCTTCTTCCACGATCTTTTCAGCAATCCTTTGCTTGTATTCCTCAATCGTCAACTTGGATAGTTTTCCATCCACTTCTGCGAGTATGTATTTCCCACCGCCTGGAAGGATATAAACATTGTCAAAACCCTCAACAAGGATGGGCCTGGGAGGCTCGTGATCCGAAGGCCCTGGCTCTCGCCTTTCTGGCGCGGGTTTGACTTCAAACCCCTTGCCCAAAAGTCTGGTCGCGTTGGTATAATCATAGACCCTGAACATGAACTTGCCGGTTTTTTCGTCTATGCGCAGGCCCCTACCCATCATCTGGTGAAAAGCTATCGGGGACTGTATATACCTGAAAAACACTACATTGCGCAAACAGGGGACATCAACACCAGTCGTTATGAGGTCAACAGTTGTAGCTATGAAGTGACTTGTTTCTAAGCCCCTGAAATCTGGGATGTAATCACTGCCGCCAGACTCGGCTGTGCATTTGAAAGCATAGACATCAGCGCGCTTCTTGCCGTTTTTGGCGCACCAATCAGCATAGAGATTGTTCATCTCGGTCGCCACAGCATCCGCGTGCGTGTCCCGGACACAGAATATCACTGTCTTTTGCTCGGGACCGCCAGTTTCAAGAAGCAAGTCAAAAAGGTCTTTACACATTACCTTTACCCTGTCCGGAAGCATAATATTGTTCTCAAATTCCTGTGCGGTGTAATCCCGGCTCTCCAGAAATAGGATTGGCTTGCCAGTAATCGGGTCTTTGGCCCCAAGCCTCTCTATATCTTCCTTGCGAACTCCGTTCGGATCGAGGCTTGTCATCCTCTGGATTATCTCGCAGGCGGGGAGGTAGCCGTCGGCTATTCCCTGAGCCACGCTGTATTCATAGACCGGTTCACCAAAATATTGAAGATTGTTTGCGGTTATCTCCTCGTCCTCCTTCCGCTCAGCCGGTGTACCACCCTCAAAGGAGCGAGGAGTTGCGGTAAGGCCTACCTGGATTGCATTTGAATTTCTAGTAAGGACTATGCTCCACTTGCCCCACGCGCTACGGTGGCACTCGTCAATGATTATGTGACTGAAGTAGTTCTCCGGATAATTCTCAAGTAAGAATTTAGCGTCCCCATTTTCGTCGTGGATATTCAGAGTTTGATATGTAGCTATGAGTATCCTGGCGTTTTTCTGAGGATTGGATGTGCTTACCGCGGCCGCATCAGAACCAAAAACTTCCTGAAAAGCCTTTAAGGCTTGATTCCTAAGTTCATCCCTATCACAGAGAAACAGAGCCCGGCGGAGTTGGCCCGCATCGGCTATCTTTTTCAACAGGTGAACAGCAATGAAGGTCTTACCAGAGCCAGTTGCCAGGTGGAGGAGTGCTCGTTTTTTACCCCTTGCGATGTGTTCAAGGATTGCCCTTATTGCTGCGTCCTGATAATATCGTCTCTTTGACTCTCCTCCTGGATAAGGAACAAGCAGTGGTTTTGCTATATCGTCATTAAGCGAAAAGCCCATTCCTTTTTCGTATCTTTCACGGAGCTCCTTAGGGGATGGAAAATATTCAATGGACTTGGCCTTGGATGTTATTCCCGTAAAAGAATCGTATTCAACAAACAGATATCCGTTAGATGAATAGAGAAACGGCACATTGTTTAGTCTGGCGTATTTTCTGGCTTGTTCAAGGCCCCTATCCGGCGGATCGTTGGACCTCTTCGCCTCTATAAGGGCGACAGCCAGGGGCTGTGTTCCTTTATTCACGCGTATTCGCAGGATATAGTCCACCCTCCCTTTTTTCTCGCGTTGGGACTTTCCGTCAACGATCCTAATTTCCGGTGCCGTTTCCTCGCGACGGATTAAATCTTCGGTCCAACCACACCTATGCAAGGCGGGATCAATATATTTGGCTCTGACATCAGCCTCGCTCAAAATCTCCATAAGTTCTAAATTATAAAGAAAAGACTTCTGATAAATCCATACCCTTTAGTTTCCCACGCGAGCGCGCGAGCCGTAGTGTTTCAAAATTCCAGATCGCCGAACCAAAAGGTCCAGGGGGTTTAAGGCGTTGTCTGAGTTCCAAGAGCTCCCGAGCCCTCTCATAGGGGAGGTATGGCAAAAGCCTCTTTTCGGTGATCACATTTTTGAAAGGCCATTTCCCGTTTGGGTGATCTTATTTTTTGGAGCTAAACGCACCCTTCCGGCAGTGTAATCGATCACCCCACCGTCACCACCTTAGCCAGGTTCCTTGGCTTGTCAACATCGCATCCTCGGAGAACCGCAATGTGATAAGCGAGAAGCTGCAGGGGGATTATTGCCAGAATGGGCGATAGCAAGGGATGGGTCTCAGGGATTTGGATTATCTCCTCAGAGAAATCCTTGTGCCGCTCATCGCCTTCGGTTACCACCGATATTATCCTTCCATGCCTTGAGGAGACCTCCTTCGCGTTTGAGAATGTCTTCTCGTAGTCCGGGCCCTTGGGGTTTATTATGACCACGGGAAGGTTCGCGTCAACAAGGGCAAGGGGCCCGTGCTTCATCTCGCCCGCCGCGTAACCAGTGGCATGGATATAGCTTATCTCCTTCAATTTCAAAGCACCCTCAAGCGCTGTTGGGTAGTTTATTCCCCTTCCGAGGAACATGAAGTAGCCAGAAGAATAATATTTCTCAGCGATATGCATGATGTGGGATTCAGTGGCTAGGAGGGCTGTCATCTTGGAAGGAAGGGTATACAGCTCGGTTATCAACTGCCTCGCGGATTCGTCCGAGAGGAAACCCTTGAGGTGGCTGAGCTCAAAAGCGAGTATGCTCAGAATGAGCAATTGCGCGGTGTATGCCTTTGTTGATGCGACGCCTATCTCCGGCCCCGCGTTTATGTACATCACATAATCGGATTCCCTTGCTATTGATGAGTCAACCACATTAACTATTGAGAGGACCTCAAGCCCCTTCTGCTTTGCGTAGCGCAAAGCCTCAAGCGTATCCATTGTCTCGCCCGATTGGCTTATGGCAACCGCGAGAGTCTTCTCGTCAACAGGGGGGTTGCGCGAGACGAACTCGGATGCGAAATCAGCCTCAGCCGGCAACCTGACCATCTGCTCAAGGAGGTATTTCCCGACCCTTCCGGCGTGCAGGGATGTCCCCGCGGCCTGTATGAATATCCGGTTCTTATTAAGCAGTAGCTTTCTCAGATTCGTGTCCTTCAAGAGGACGAACTCATCCTCCCTGAGATAGCGAGCGAGGTTCTCCTTGCATATATCCGGTTGCTCGTGTATCTCCTTTATCATGAAATGCGGAAAGTGGCCCTTCTGCGCGGTTATAGCGTCCCACTCAACCGTCTTTATCTCCTTCTCTTTCGGGTTACCCTCAAAGTCAAAGACAGCGAACCTATCCCTTCTCAGCTCCGCGACCTCACCGTTTTCCATGATGACCACCCTCTTTGTGTGCGAGAGAAGGGCAGGGATGTCAGAGGCCAGAAGCATCTCGCCATCGCCTATTCCGAGAACCAGGGGGCTGTCCTTTCTCGCGGCAACAATGACATCTGGCTCCCGGGAAGAGAGAACCGCAATAGCGAATGTGCCCTCAAGCTCCCTCACTGCCGTAGAGACCGCTTCAACGAGGGAACCACGATAGTAATCCTCAATGAGATGCGCTATCACCTCGGTGTCAGTATCTGAGGTGAAGCAGTGCCCCCCTTCCAAAAGCCTCGCCCTGATCCTATCAAAATTCTCTATTATACCGTTGTGGACAACAGCTATCTCCCCCCTGCAATCCAGGTGCGGGTGAGCGTTCTCGTCAGATACCCTTCCGTGGGTAGCCCACCTCGTATGGCCTATTCCAACATGCCCCTCCGGGATCCCTGCGGCCTCAACAGCGTCCGCGAGGTCCTTTATCCTGCCTTTTTTCTTTATTGTAAGAAGCCTCCCATCATCCGTTATGAGCGACAGGCCCGCAGAATCATATCCCCGGTATTCCAGCTTCTCAAGCCCAACCAGGATTACCAGGTCAGCGCTCTTCTCACCTATGTAGCCAACTATTCCGCACATAAAACCTCATTTATGCCGGAGGAGGGATTTGAACCCTCACGGGATCTGGTTCCCAGCGGATTTTGAGTCCGCCGCGTCTGCCGTTCCGCCACTCCGGCTAGCTTGTTATTATGAAGGGGGAAGCGGTATCCGTTCAAGGGTCGCGTTCGGTTCCCCGGATTTGGCTCTGGAGCAATCAATATGGCGCCCGGTCAGCATCTCGGAATATAATCTCGGCCCATGTTCGCGCTGGCCTTGTTCATTGCCCAGGCACAGGACACGGTCGGCCCTCAACCGGTCAAGTTTCTGGGCCAGCACCTTCACTATGACGCGAGGGCTAAGGTCGTTTATCTAACGGATTCATCCTGGGTTCAGACCGGCGATGTGACCCTAACGGCTGACACCGTTATTCTCTGGCAAGAGCCGCAGATAGTCCACTCACATGGGAATTTTACCCTGATCACCGGAAAAAACACGACCAGGGGGGATAGCCTCAAGTATTCCATAAGGACGGATAGGGGAATGGCCTATACATCACGTGCCTTCGTTGATAAGGGATGGGTGAGGGGAAGGAAGATCTACAAGATGTCAAAGACCGAGCTCTGCCTCCAGGCAGGGGATTTCACGACCTGCGAGAACGAGAAGCCGCACTACTCCTTTGTTGCCTACAGGATGAGAGTCCTCAGGGACGACATCGCTGTTGTATGGCCCCTGATTTTCAAGATAGGGGACATTCCCGTCGCGGCAGCGCCATTCTGGTTCTTTCCGATAAAGCGTGAGAGGTCTTCCGGATTCCTCGCGCCAAAAGTTGGTTATCATTCCCAGGATGGAAAATACTACAGGAATGTCGCTTACTACTGGGCTATAAATAATTACCTTGACCTGACTCTTGGAACCGACCTCCTTGAAAAGCGGGGGCCCAGGGTCTTCACGAACCTGGTCTACAATCGCTACAAGAGCTTTGGCGGCAACATGCTCTTCACCTACGCCAACGACATCAAGGACAGCACATACCGTTGGAGCATTGATGGTGTTCACTCCCAAACCCTCCTGGGGTTCGACATCGGAGCGCAGGCTTCATTTCTTTCGGATGTTGATTACAGGCAGGATTACTCTGAGGACAAGACGGAGTTTCTCAGGTCAGAAAGCTACTCCTACATTTCCATATATAGGGCCGCAGGGCCGGTGGCCTTTGCCGGGACCGCTGATAGGCGGGATGACCTCATCCGCGGCGCCATGTTCTCAAACATCCCTGCTCTGGATGTGGCTTTGAACACCCAGACAATTGGCCCTATTAGCCTCGGTGGCTCATCAAGGTTCAGGCGAGCCAGCTGGCGGGATACCACGGGCATGCCAACCCAGGACGCGCAGGCGGCTGACGCATCCCTGTCCATGAGTCTGCCCCAGTTCAGCCTTCTCAGATACCTCAGGTTCACCCCCGGCGCGTCCGGAAGGGCTGTTTGGTTCGCGTTGGATACCCTCGGAAACCCAAACCCATATCAGCTCTCCTCAAGGTATTACATCTCCGCCTCCACGAGCATCTATGGCCTCGGCCAGTTCAAGCTCTGGCGTTTCACGAGGTTCCTGCACACCCTGACCCCAACCGCAACCCTCACATATGCCCCAAAACCCCGAGAGCTTCGGGTTGAGCCCGTTGGGGAGATAGGCCCCTCATCCGAGGCCTTCTTCCTCTCATATGAGGTTTCCAACACATTTGAGGGGAAGATGCAGAAGGACACGAGCTTCACCAAGATCCAGCTCGCGAACCTGAGCCTGAGCCAGAGCTACGATATCCTGGCTGATTCCTTGCCTTTTTCGGATGTGAGGATCTCGTTAGAAGCCCTCCCCGGTGGCAGAATAGGGGCTATGGGGCTAAGCTCAAGGGCATCCGCATCCTATGGGGTCTACGACGGAAGGCTCAAGGAGATGAGCATAACGAACGCTCTCTCCTTCAGGCTCGCGGCACCGGCCGATACCTCATCCAAGGACACCATGGGGACAGATACTACGGGCGCGGACACGGCACTCACGGAGGAAAAGGTGATAGAGGCGAACAAACCCCGGATAGAGCCCTGGTCGTTCTCTCTGGGCCACACATTCTCGCCCTCGGATGACCCGTCAGCCCCGGACATCCACACCCTTGACCTCACGGCCAAGGGAAACCTGAGCAGGGGTTGGTTTGCCTCATACGAGATAAAATACAACATCACGGGAGGCAAAGCGCTTGACCAATCTCTGGCGCTTACCCGTGACCTGCACTGCTGGAGGATGGATTTCAGCTGGAATACATTCGGAAACGCTTGGGTTTATAACCTTTCATTTGTGATAAAGAACCTCCCGGACATAGAGCTAAAGCGAGGCTTCTTTGACCTGTTCTTACCAAGATAGGGCCGAAATTTTCGGCGATCCTTCGCTTGAACGGCCTCAGCATATTGAGCCAACCATCTGAGAGCTGGAAACCGGAAATGGGCAGATAATATAATTTGCCCGTGCTCAAGAGCATGACGGGATTCGGCAGAGCCCAGGAGCGGCTCCGTGATTGCACGGTCTCCGTGTCCGTGAGCTCCGTGAATTCCAGGTTCCTGGAGATGAAGATAATCCTGCCTGATGAGATTGCGGACGCTGAGACAGAGGTAAGAAAACTCATACAGGATAGGTTCTACAGGGGCAGGGTTCAGGTTGTTGTGAGGCTCATTCCGGATGAGGGCATCATGAGGGTTGATGGGCAAATGCTCTCCGATTACCTGAAGAGCCTCAAGGAATTCGTGCCAGAGGGGATAGTTCCAACAGTTGATCTCACCAACATCCACCGGCTAGCAGGAGCCTTCCCTGGCAAGGAGAAGGAATTCACGAGCGATTTCCTGCGGGTGGTTTCTTTGGCCTTGGATGAGATGGCCGATACCCGTTTGAAAGAGGGAAATCAGATCGGGAAGATTCTCATTGATCTCCTTAACAGGCTTTCGGAGCTGATCGCGGAGGCCGAAAGGCTCAAGGAAGAGGAAAACGAGTCAAGAAGGCGCTTCGTAGAGGAGAACATGGCCAAGCTGTCCCTCGTTGATGAGGAGGTGCGCCAGAGGCTGTTTCTGGAGGCCAGCTGGATGGTGATAAAGGCAGATGTTAAGGAGGAGCTGGAGCGCATGAGGAGCCACATATCCGCCTTCAGGGAAGCCCTTGATCTGGAGGAACCTGTCGGGAAGCGCCTTGAATTTCTGTCTCAGGAGTTGCACAGGGAGGCAACCACCCTTTCCTCAAAGAGCTCGTGTCCGAAGCTGGTATCCCTCTCTGTCAAGATCCGCGAGATAATTGAGCAGATCAGGGAACAGGTGAGGAATGTGGAATGAGAAAACACTCGCCCTTCATCCTGGTAATATCAGGCCCTTCGGGGGTGGGCAAGAGCACGGTCCTCAGAAAGGTCATGGAGGGAATGGAGGGCCTTTGGCTCTCTGTCTCAACCACTACGAGGCCTCCGAGACCCGGCGAGGTTGATGGAGTTGATTACTTCTTCGTCTCAGAGGAGGAATTCAAAAAAGGGATTGAGCGCTCGGAGTTCGCTGAGTGGGCGATCGTTTTTGGACATCGTTACGGAACCCCAAAGAAAGCCCTCCTTGAACGCATGAGGGAGGGCCTCGATGTCGTTCTCGAGATAGACACCCAGGGCGCAAGGCAGATAAAAGAGGCTTTTGGCACAGATTGCATAACGGTCTTCATAGCTCCGCCGTCAATAGACGAGCTCTGGGCCCGGCTCTCAGGGCGCGGAACCGAGGATACCGAGGACCTCACGAGGAGACTTGAGAACGCAAGAAGAGAGATGGAGGAGGGCAAGCATTACGATTACTGGGTCATAAACGATACGGTTGACGAGGCCGCGCTGGACATAATCTCGGTGATAAGAGCAGAGAGATGCAGGAGATCAGAGCGCTTTTCATAGGACTTGCCGTCCTCTCGTGCGTTCCGAGGGAGGCCACGGGGCCGGTTGAGGTCTCTCGGGAAAAGGCATCCTCCGTTCTCTCGGCCGCGGTGGCCCGAAGCGCCTTCACGCGGGAACTGACAGGATTCGGCAAATACAGGGGAACACAAGGGCTTATGGCTCTTGAGGGAAGCTTCACCCTATACAAGGACGCATCAGTGATGAGGCTCACCCTCCACGGCCCTTTTGGCGGGGTTCTTTCCGTTGTAGAACTGCCCAACCAAGGCACTTTGTCCCTTCTGTTCGGGGTTCCGGATGAGGCCATAGCCGATTCACTGATCTCCGCGACCAGGCTAGGGAGCATAATCATCATGGATCTGAGGCTGGGTTACGATACGGCAAGGGTAAGCCTTGAGGGGGACAAGATAAGGAGCCTCTCTGTGTGGGGAGAGAGCTTCTTTTTTGGGGATTACAGGAGGATGGAGTGTGGGCTTGAGTTTCCCTTTAGGGTGGATTATTCGGGCAAAGACGGAAACGCCTCCTTGTTCTTTGAAGAGGTGAGGTTGAAGGGAGAGGAGTGATCTGGGTCAACCCAAGGTCTGATAGAAAAAGGCCTCCATATGGAGGCCTTTCGTTTTCAGGGCAGTCTGGTTATTCCTTTATCAGCCTTTGGGTCGCGGAGGAGTAGCCGTCTGAGACAACGACCATGTAGGTTCCCTGGGGTAGTCCGGAGAGATCGAGGTTTATGCTGTGCTCGCCACCAGACAAAGATCCCTTGAAGGGAACCGAAACCAGAGCGCCGGCCGGATTATAGACCGAGACCGCGACATCGCGAAGGCCGCCCAAGGTTAGAAGAAGGCTCGCGCTCCCTCTGGACACCGAGGGAGAAAGCGTGGCCCTCACGGGGAACTTCACGCCCAGCTCTTCCTCGGTTATGCCAGCACCCTGAATAGCCGCATACAGGTCAACCTCACCGTATCCGAAATACTGGTCCCAGCCAGCGGCTCCGTAATCGTGCGCGGTCGCGTTCAGGAGGTCCCTTATCTGCTGGTTCGTGTATGAAGGTTTGTAGGCCTTTACGAGGCCAGCCGCGCCGGTCACGAAGGGGCAGGAAGCGGAGGTGCCATCAGCATAAGTATACTGGTTGGTGCCATAGCAACCTATTATTGAGACCCCTGGCGCGCAGAGCTCAAGCTCCGGGCCGTAGTTGCTCCAGGAAGGCCTCTGATGAGCCTGGTTTATGGCTCCAACAGCCACAACGGTGGAGTATCTGGCAGGATAGGAGATCTGGTTTGTCCCATCGTTTCCGGATGAAGCGGCAAGGTAAAGCCCCATGTTCCAAGCATATTGACAAGCGCTCTGCAGGTAGGCTGATGAAGATGGGCCCCCTATGCTCATGGAGATGATGTGAGCCCCGTTGTTAGCGGCCCAGTATATAGCATCACCGATATCCGTATATGTGCCGCCCGACTGGTCAAGCGCTCTGAGAGCGTATAGCCCGGAGTTGCTGACCCCTGCCATACCTATGGCGTTGTTTATCCTGGCGGCAGCTATTCCGGATGTCCATGTTCCGTGGAACTCGTTGGGGCCTGGCCAGGGATCGTTGTCGTCATTCACGAAATCGTAACCTTTGACAGAACCGTAGGCAGCGGCCAGGTCCTCGTGGGTATAATATACCCCCTGGTCAACGACCGCTATCTTCACGCTCGTGGAACCAAGCCCTGCTATGTCCCAAGCGTCGTCAGCATTTATGTCCTTTGTGCCCCAGTGATACGCTGATGTCCAGTAAGGGTCGTTTGGGGTGAAGTGCGGGTAGGCTTTGAAGTCAGGTTCGGCATAGAGAACCTGTGGGTCTGCTAGGAGGGCATCTATGAACGCCCTATTCGCTTCCACGGTCTTCTCGGGTATGGTGAAGACTATGCTCCCGGGTATCTCGTTGATCCTCACTATTTTCGCGCCGCGGGCCTCCAGATCCTTTGCCTTCGCATCAAGGTCTGTCCCGGCTACATAGACCACAACTCCCCTTCCGAGGACAGCCTCGGCCCAGTATGAAGGGTTGTCGCGCCCCTCAAGATACAGGTTGGCCTCCGAGCTCAGACCAACCATCAGCGTTGTTAAGAACAACATCTCAAACCTCCTTCGGTTTCACAAATGATAAAGCAGGTGGGCGCCTGTTTTCAAGCTATTGTTTCACGAACCGGATGGTCCTCGCATCGCAATCCGCCTCAAACCTCATGTAGTAAAGCCCCTCTGGGAGATCGGGGATCGGCATCCTCAACTCCCCCTGACCTCTCTTGAGGCTTTTCTCAAGGCCGATAACCTGGCGTCCTGAAAGGTCATATACGCCGATCTTTGCCTCCGCATCCCTCGTAAGGATGTAGACCACTGCGAGCTCCTCTGTAACCACAGAGCTCCTGAGCCTCACGCCGAATACGGGGCCTGGCTGAGCGTTTTCATCCTCAATAGCTAGGGGCTGGGGTGATGCGAAGAAGTAGGTTGTCCCTGTAAAGCTCTGGTTGGGGTCAAGAATTATTGGCGTCCCATCATATCCCCACCAGTAGGCAACCGACGCGTCGGTTCCACCCACATTTCTGTTCTGCTGTGAGCAATCCAGCCAAGCATTGCACCAGAGGCCGTTGCCAAAGGGCTCGGCGTAGTCCCCCCAGTAAGCGTAGGAGAGCCTGTCCGGGGGAGTCGGGGTCATCCCGTAGGAAGAGTCAGAGACATTCCCATATATGTATCTGGTTCCGCCGCCGTAGACCTCTGAGACAACATAATACTTGAACGGAATGGGCTTGTTCCAGGCCTCCTCGTCCTGGCGCCAACCATTCACTGGGTCCCAGAAGTATGCCCCATCGTTACCAGCGACATTTATGTCAAAAAAGCCCCTTATCCCGAACTGCCTCTGGGAGCCTGAACGGTTCGTTATGATGACCGTGTAGCGTATCCTGCTGTTTTCAAAGGCTGTTCCGGTCATCTCTATCTCCTCGACGATGTCCATCACTCCGGAGATGCTCCAGGTGGTCCTCACCCCCGCTGTCCCATTGAAGTTGCTCTGGCCAGTCCTATATGGATAGGCGTCTTCAAGGGTGTAGCCTGGAGTTCCAGCCACGAGGTCAAGCATGGGCCATTCAACGCAATCTCCCCACTCGTCTTCCTCGCAACACTCGTTGTATCCGAGGATGTATTCCCTCGCGCCGGTGTAATCCCGGACCGTAGTGTAGCTCCACCAGGGCGAATCGTATCCGGAGCTGGGCGGAACATAGAACAATATGTTCAGGTCATCTCCCCATGGATGCCCTGCGTTTGTCAAAAAGCTGTATGTGCCAGGCCCCTGACAATCAACCGCGTCTGAGACTATGCCCTCATACCAGGTGTTTGTCGCTGATATGGTCTGGACGGACGCGCCTGGCTTGAGGCTTATGCCCTCGCTGTGCAGATACTCGTATTTCGTCGCGCCGCCGAGAAGACTAAGGCAGGCTATCATGGTTATCATGCTCTATCACCTCCCTTATATGTGGCTCAAATAATAATCTAATTCCCTCCCGTCGCGCAAGTATTCAATCATGACCCGGTAAGCGCCGGACCCTGCTGTGGTTTGTGGACCTCTCCCACCATTATAATAATCTCCCTTATGAAAGCCATAGTAAAAACAAAGCCCCAGCGCGGGGCAGAGCTCCTTGATGTTCCTGTGCCGAAGCCCGGAGAGGGCCAGGTGCTCATCAAGGTCAGGGCAACCTCCATTTGCGGAACAGACCTTCACATATACCAGTGGAACGAGTGGGCTGATAAACGCCTCAGGAAGCTTCTCCCCCAGATAATGGGCCATGAGGTCGCTGGCGAGGTCGTTGAGCTGGGCCCCGGAGTAAAACACATCAAGGTCGGCGATTTCATTTCCGCTGAGACCCATGTTCCCTGCGGCCATTGCTACGAATGCCTTACCGGTAACATGCACATATGCCTCAACATGAAGATATTCGGGGTTGACATGAACGGGGTCTTCGCGGAGTATGCGGTTGTCCCCGAGGTTGACGCGTGGGTGAATCCTCCGGATCTCCCTCCTGCATGGGCATCAATACAAGAACCTCTTGGGAACGCGACGGATACCGTTCTAGCTGAGGACATAGCTGGAAAGACAACGCTCATAACCGGCGCTGGGCCCCTCGGGCTCCTGACAATAGCGGTTGCCCGTGCCTCCGGAGCCACAAAGATCATCGTTTCGGAACCGGTTGAGTATCGCAGGAAAAAGGCCATGGAGATGGGCGCTGATGTGGTCGTAGACCCGACCAAAGAGGATGTTGTTGAGGCGGTGAAGAGGGAGACCGGAGGCCTCGGAGTTGAGGTATTTCTTGAGCTATCGGGAAAAGAATCCGCGATACATCAGGGCTTTTCTGCTCTGGTCCCTGGCGGTAGGGCGTCCCTCCTTGGCCTACCCGATGGCCCTGTGACCATGGACCTGAACAACGAGATAATCTTCAAGGGCATAAGGGTCTACGGAATAACTGGCAGGAAAATGTTTTCCACATGGTTCAAGGTATCTCACCTCCTGTCATCGGGACGCCTTGACCCCAGCCCCGCAATAACCCACGAGTTCAGGCTTGAGGAGTTCCAAAAGGGCTTTGAGCTAATGGAAAAGGGCGAGACCGGAAAGGTAATACTCTATCCCTGATAGCGGCGCGCCAATAGTTCTGAAAGCATATCAGCCCCTTACACCCCATACACGGGGCTGTGATTGTAGTAAATCGGATCGTCCGGATTCGGGAACTTTCCCCTCTCCAAGGCCATGAGTATCTCCCTCGCTCCGTCCTCTATGCTCACTGAGCCTTTTAGGCCCAAAAGCTTCTCCATTCTCTCAAAAGAAATGGTGTAGTTCCTGATGTCAGGGCCTCGGCTTATCTCCCTGATTTCGGCTCCTGTTATCCTGGCTATCTTTTCCGCCAAAATAGCCTTTGAGAAATTCCCCATGCCTATGTTTACGATCCTGCCGAGGGCGGGCTGAGATCCAAGGGCTCCACAAACCGCACGAGAGAGATCAGCCAGGTGCACGAAAGGCCTGGTTATCTGCGGATTGTATATCTCTATGATGCCGCGCCTCCACCCTGAGAGAACGAACTCGTTCACGAGGAGGTCAAAGCGCATCCTGGGTGAAAGCCCGAAGGCAGTCGCGAATCTCAGTATGACAAAGTTTTTCGCCATGCCCCTGACCATTTCCTCCCCCGCGATCCTTGATTCAGCGTATGGCCCCAGAGCCATGGTTGGGCTTTCCTCATCAACGAGCCCCTCCTGGTTCCCGTAGACGGAGCAACTGGACGCGTATAGAAATAGCCTCTCACCGCAAAAAGAAAGGAGGTTCCTCGTTCCGTCTATGTTTATGCTCCTGTTCAGCTCAGGCCATCTGCTCGCGGCAGGCTCGCCCACGAGGGCCGCTAAATGAATGACGGCGTCGGTGTTCTCAATTGCCCTTGAAATATCCTCCCGAACCCGAATATCCCCTTTGATCAGCTTGAAACCAGGATGGCCCAGGAGATCCCTTATTCCCATATCTCCGAAGAACAGCGCGTCAAGAACGATAACTTTATGGCCTCTCTCTATGAGCTCTCGGCAGAGAACCGAGCCGATGTATCCGGCCCCGCCTGTCACGAGGACATTCACGGGCAAATTATATCGGCAGAGTCCGGGGTATTGCACCCAGAATCAGCCTCAGCATCTATCGGGGAGGAGCCTTTCCGTGTGCCTCGACCAGCATTCTCCCCAGCTCCCTCGCTTTTTCAATCGGATCGTATCCCTCTTTTGGCTCTATGCCGAGATGTGTATGAGCCTTATATCGGCCCCTCGTTCCCTCGCGGCCTCAAGAGCCGCGCCCACCATCTTCGCGGTATTCCCTTGTTTTCTCATTGAGCCGACGATGCCGAGGAGCCTCATTCGCGGGCCTCCTTACCCTTTATCATGGATGCAACGCTCCGTGTCCTCACAAGAGGCATTTTATCTCCTCCATCTCCCTCTCACAATCCCCCTCCGCGTATAGCCTGATTATTGGCTCTGTGTTTGAGGGACGAACATGTATCCACCAATCCTCTGCCCTTATGTAGACCCCATCTGAGTAGTCCTTATAGAGGCCTGGCCAGGTCTTTTCCGCTATCTCCCTTACACGAGCCATCTTCTCTCGGACATCCTCCGGATCCTCGCCGGGGAACCTGAGTTTGACCATTCTGAACGAGGGAATGGATGAGAGCGCGTCAAGAAGCTCGCCCCTCGCGGCCAGGGAGGCTATGACACCCGCCGCGGCTAGGGCATCCCTCGTGGGGTTTATCTCGGGGATGATTATTCCACCACCACCCTCACCTCCAAGGATAGCGTTTTCCCTCTCCATAGCATCAAACAGAAATGACTCGCCAACCGGAACCCGGATTACCTTTGCCCCGAACCTCCTCGCCACATGCTCGGTCATCATGGAGGAGGAGAAATTGGTGATAACGGTCCCAGGGCTCTCCGAGAGGACCGCCCAAGCAACGAGGGGAAGGGTGTGCTCCTCGGAAAGGAGCCCTCGTCCCCCGATGCCGACCAGCAACCTATCAGCGTCAGGGTCGCAAGCGAGACCCAGATGAACCTTGCCCTCCAAAACCAAGGCATCAAGCTCGGGAAGGTGCTCTTTCTTGGGCTCAGGATGATGGGTGAAGATCCCCGATCCGTTGCAGTTGAGGCGCTGAACCCTCGCCCCCATTTCCTCAAGTAGCCTCGGCAAAGCCAGGTATCCAGCCCCGTTCACGGCGTCAATAGCGACTTCAAGCCCAGCTGTCATCTGGGTGAACCTTGAGGACATTACTGCATCAAGGTGCGGACTTAAGGGGTCAGGATCTCGCTCCTCCCCACCGAAGGAATCCCAAGAAACGGAAGATGGCAAACCTTGAGCTATATCTGCTATTTCCTCAACCTCTTTTGCCAAAGGGAAAACCCCCCCGCGCTTAGCGAACTTCAAAGCGTTCCACTCAGCGGGGTTGTGGCTCGCTGTTATGACTATGCCTCCTGTTGCTCCCCTTTTTCTCACATGAAGGAGCGCGGTTGGCGTAGGAACGACATCAAGGTGAACTACATGCCGGCCCATTGCCATAAGGGCTCCCGCGACCATGTGATAGAAAGCGAGACCGTGGGGCCTAGTGTCCCTCGCGAGAATGTATTGGCCTGCTCCAGCCCAGGCTGAAAACGCCCGGGCATACCTGATCACTACATCAGGGCTCAGGTCAACCCCTGCGATGCCCCTGAGTCCAGATACTGACAGCTTTATCATGGCTTAAAAATCAAATCCTCCCCCTCCTGATACGGACATCAGGTCGCCTCCTGCATAATGAACTGCACCTTCCATGTATACCCTGTGGTCTGACCATCTGAAAGAAGCGCCAGGGCCCAGAGAAACATACCCAGCCCTCGCCAAGCCTGGAACATAGCCAAAGGTGTATTTCGCCGATAACCCGAACTCCCAGTTGTCAAAAACCAGTCCTGGAATGATCCCCAATGAGCCATAGTATGCTGATGACGATGTGTCGTATGAGGAATCTGAACCTGCTATGAAGAACCTTCCTGTGCCAGCGCCTCCCTCTATGAACCCCGACCCCATGAATGGGCCTGCAGTTATCAGCTCCCGTTTTATGTATGGGCAGGCGAGTATTGACATCACATATTCATCCGTGTCAATGGGCTTATAGCGAAAAACAGCAACCCCCATACCGAGCTCTGTCCCTCGGACGAGCCCGTATCTGAGCCAGAACATCGGGAAACCCAGGATCCGCAAAATGGTGTCGGGCTTCACTGTGGGATTTTGGTATTCCCTTTCCTCCTTGATCGGGAAGCTCGTCCAGGAAACCCCGACCGTAGCCTCTGTCTCTCCAAGTGCCCTGGGGTTGTGAAAGGAATTCAGAGAGCACGAAAGGCAGACGAAGAAAAGGAATCTCCGCATGGCCAAATGATAAGACAATTCCTTGGGCAAATACAACGAAAAACGGCATCTTTGTAGGATAAGGTTTGTGGGATGAGAAAGGGGATTGCCCTATTTCAAAGGCTTAAGGGCGTTGTCCGCGGCCTGATTCAGCGAACCAGCCAGATCCTCGTAAAAGATCCCCCTCGCGGTCGCGTTGTAGAGCAAATCGCCCTTTCCAGTGTCAAATATCTTGAGCTTTATGACCGTCTCGTAATACATGGGCTCAGCGGGATCGTTGTGCCTGTAGCCTATCTTTATCTCATTTATCTCAACCACGCAGACCGCCTCAGCCCCCATTTCAAAACCAACGGCCTTCGCGGTTCCTGGCTCCGGGAAGTTCTCCCATCCGGGCGTTTTCTCCGTTATCTTGGCCCTAATGGCTATTGTGTCAGAGGAAACGATCTGGAATCTCCCAGTGCTGGCTAGGGCACCGGTAAGATAAACCCAGAACCTGCCGTAAGGCTCTTTCGGCAGTTCTGAATACTGCATGTAGCCAACTGGAGGCATGACGATCAGCCTCCAGCTCGCCTTTGATGAAAGGGCTGGATATGTCTCGTATTTCAGGAAGTGCTCGTCCATCCTGGGAGCACATGCCAGGAAGCACAGAACAAGCAAACAGATCTTCCTCATAGCGAAATGTTAAACCAGGTTGCACTTGCCCTTCAACCACAGAAAAGGCTATAATTACCCTCATGAAAAAGCGTGCAGAGAAAAGAACCATTACCTGTGGTTTTTGTGGCGAAGAGAAGAGGCCGGGCGAGGTCGTCCCCGCAGACATGATCCACGGCCCCCTCCTGGAATTCGCTAGGCAAAGGCACCCGGAATGGTCTCCTGAGGGTTTTATTTGCCTCGCTGATCTCAATCGTCTGAGGGCCGAATATGTCCGGGGGATCCTGGAGGAGGAGATGGGCAGGCTCACCAGGTTGGAGGAGGAGGTCCTAGAGAAGCTTAAGGAGCAGGACCTCATAGTCCGCAACATAAACGAGGAATACAATGAGAACCTGACAATTGGCCAGCGCATGGCCGACAGGATAGCCTCGTTTGGGGGGAGCTGGGCATTCATCGGAACTTTCATTGGGGTGCTCTTTGCTTGGATAACCTTGAATTCCGTAGTGTTCCTGTGGCGACCCTTTGACCCCTACCCGTTCATCCTCCTGAACCTAATACTGTCCTGTCTCGCGGCCATCCAGGCCCCCATCATACTGATGAGCCAGAACCGTCAAGAAGCAAGGGACAGGCTCCACTTACAGCACGATTATCAGGTCAACCTGAAGGCTGAACTGGAGATCCGCAACCTGCATGAGAAGCTGGATCACCTTCTGACATACCAGTGGCAGAGACTCCTTGAGATCCAGGAGATGCAGGTGGAGATGATGGAGGAAATAACCTATAGGTCCAGGTAAAAGCGCTCATTCCTTATCGTTCTCCGTGTAATCCAGCTTGTATATCCCCGGCGCGACCAGTCTGAAACCTATTCCCTCTATCACCATATCCGGCGTCCTTCCCGCGAGTATCTCCGCGATCCCCGCCTCAAAGACCCTCCTCAGGATCGTCCTCCTCGTCCAGCTGTTCTTCGTCACATCCGGCAGGCCGACCATGTAATCCGGTTTGTAGTCCTTGAAGAAGCCGGAGAGGTCGTCGCCTTTCTTTATGTAAGGACTAACCCTTCCATCAGTCACCCCATCAACCGAAAGGACCCTCCTGTCAGCGAACCAAGCTATCTGCACCTCCTTCGCGACCAATAGGACATCAGGGGGAGTATTTTGCTTGAGCCACTCGCCAGCCGTTGCGTAATAGTTCCTCCCGTAGGAGGTGTAGACCACATTCCTCATCTTTCTGACGAACCCAAACGCCCAAAAGGGGATCATGAGCAAGAGGAGATACCGTGTTCTAAGCCCAACGCGCCTTCCGCCTATTGTCCCCAAGAGAACCAGAAGGGGTATAGCGGGCACGATGTATCTCATGCCATAGGCGGTCGGAACGACAATGGTGTAGAAGATAACGAAGAAAGCTATTATGACCCAAGCGACCCAGAGCCTCCATTTGTATGCAAAGAGGGCGGTCACGGCCAAGGGCATGTGCGCGGCGAATATGTAATAAAGGCTGAGGCCAGTGAAACCTGTTATGCCGAGGGGCAAAGCGTATTCCGTGAAAGCGGCTTGGACCCTGCGGGTTTCCCATGAGGCTGGGAATGGGGTCATGGTTGATGCGTATATTAACCCGTAATATAATGAGCAGAAAAACAAGCCGGGGAAAAGGAGCTTGATGATGGCCTTCGGCCTCATTATGACGAAAAACAGGCTCACAATGAGAAGCTCCGGTCTCAGGAGCAAAGCGAGGCCCATGACAAGGCCGCAGAGCCAGTTTCGTTTTTTCATGAAGAGGAATAATCCCAGCGCGAGGGCGAACGCCGCGGCCGCAGCCTCCATGCCAGAACCTGCCCAGAACATGTAGTATGGATCGAGAACGAGAAGGAACGGAACCAGGTAATCCTCGGGCTCAGGGGGCCAGAACTCCCTGATCAGCCTGAAGAGGATGAGGCCAGTGCCAAAAGCGAAGAGAAGGCCCAGGATCTTTGCCCCTATGTCCATGAAACCCTTCCCAGTGAGGAAGTAAAGGCCGGATAGCATTATTGTCCACAAAGGCGCTGTTGTGCCGCCGGAGGGTTCTCCTGGGTTGAACTGCATGAACATGCCTCTGGCCAGGTTCGCGGCATACTGGTAGTGGATATAGCTGTCGCCCTGGAACTGCCGAAAATAGGGAAGGCCGGCCATAATGGTTATGGCCAAAAGGAGCAAAGGATACCATCTCCTCAAGGGGGAAATGATAATCCAGGGGTTTGGGGAGGATCAAAATCCGAGAACCCGCCCTTGCGCCACCATCCCTAACCCAGATATACTATGAGGCTCTCAGTGAAAAGGGTTCTAATTTACAGGGACACAAAGAGGCAATACAAGGGCATAAACATCTCCGCTTGGAGGGGGCTACACGAGGAGGTTTTCGCCAGGCTGAGAGAGCGCTTAGAGCCTGGTTCAAGAATAGCTGACCTCGGTGCTGGAGAGGGGGCCATGACCCAACGCCTCCTCGATGAGGGATACAGGCCCATCGCGTTTGATATAAACCCCGAGGGTTTCGTTCCTCCGAAGGAATACCTGGTGAGGTGCGATCTCAGCGACCCGGCTGATACCGAAAGGATTGCAAAGGAGTTTGCCGGATCATTTGACGGGGTCATTGCCATAGAGATAATAGAGCATTTGACCGATCCTTGGAGAATGGTGGGCCTGGCTAAGGCCATTCTCAAACCGGGCGGATGGCTCTTCGTGACAGCCCCAAATGTCTCAAACAGGTATTCGAGAATGCTCTTCCTGCTCAAGGGCAAGTTCATGCTGTTCCCCTTTGATGCATCAGCTATTCCGGGCACACTCGGCCCTCGGACCGGCCACATAAATCCCATAACCGAACCAGAGCTTGAATACATCTTCAAGCACTGCGGCATTAAGAGCGTGGAAACCCTCCCGGCGGGACACTGGCCCCTCTTCTATGCGAGAGGCGTAAGGGGAACCATTATCTGGTTTTCCGTGATGATGATCACCTCCCTTTTGCCCATGGGGCCCCTGAAAAACGGCCTCAGCTACCTGAAGATCGGGAGGAAGGAGGCCTGAGGACCGAACTGTCCTCCATCAACGCAAGACAGCCCATCCCAGCGCCCAGGATGAAGCTGAAGCGGTAAAAATACAATATGGAGCCAGTGAGGCCAACGATAAAGGAACCGGTCAGAAGCAGGATCACCCCCAGGTATATGAACCCCTTTTCCCTCTCGGCGGTTTTGAAAAAGCCCCTTATCGCCAGAGAGAGCCCAGCAAGGTAAAAAAGGAGAAAGGCAAATGTTCCGACGATGCCGGTCTTCCACAGAAAAACGAGGAAGGAGTTGTCCATTATGGGGACCACTTCTTTGCTCCAGCGTATCCATATCGGGGTGCCAATGCCCAGGCCGAAGATGGGCGAGCGCGCGAACAACTTCATGGCTGTGATGGAATCCAGATATCGGAGCCTCAGAGATGGGTCGGTCACCCCGTATGCCAGACTGGTGAACCTGCCGTAGAACAGCTCTATGGTCCACCTCAGAGGCGAGAGATAGATCATCAGAAGGATGAGGGCCGCGCCCCCCAGAATCCCAAACAGCGAGAGCAGGAATGTCCTGGTGCTCATGGATTTCACGGCCCAGAGAAGGGTGAGATTCAAAGGCAAAAGGATGGCAACAGCTAACCAAACCGTTCTCTGCATTGCGGCTACAACCGTGAAAAGAGCCGCACCCGTCCCAAGTAGAACGAGAAACTTTTCCCACCTCGGCCTCCCGCGGAGGAGTATCAGGTAGTTCATTCCCATGAAAAACCCCCACATGGTCATGCATGTCTGCTCGCTCATCACCCTGCTGACGCCATAGAACCTGTATATGTAAAGGAATTCCCCTGCTACTATGGTGCTGGCACAAAGGAGCGCTATAAAAAGGGCCATGCCCATCCATGTTCCCCGTGGCCCGAACCTGGAAACAAGCCAGTATGAGCCGTAAAGGGAGAGTATAGCGGTTTCCAGCGCGACAGCCCTGAGCTCGTTGTCGTTGTTGAGTCCTATCAGGGCCGAAAGGATAACGATCCCCAAAAAGGCCAGGAAAAATCCATCCAGAACAAACCCCCTTTTCTCAGAGGGGGATAGCGGAAGCGAACCGAAGGAAACCGTAGCCACTATGAAAAGCGCGGAAGCCGCTATCACATAGTGGAGCGGTGGGCCTATTGAAATCGGGGACATCCAACCATAGTGAAACACAACCATGAAAAAAGCTATAATAGCAACCCCAAAACCCAACAATTTGGCAGGGTCTCTCACAGCTTAAACCTCAGTATAGCACCTATGTTCTCAACCTCCCTGGCAAGCTCCTCCTTCTGGGTCACGAAGACCTCAGCCCCCTGCGCGAGGCATTCCTCCATCATCTCGTCAACCATATCCGGCACCGGGACAGCCCCGTCGTGTTTTGATAGGGATAGGCTCCCGTCCGGCTTCCTGAAACCAGGAACCGAGAACCCCCTCCTCACGATTAGGGTGCGTATTTGGCCGTTGTGCAGGGCCTCCAGAGTCCTCTCAATGCCCGAGGTCGCGAGCTCAACCCCTTTCTTTGCCCTGAACTCCTCCAGAACCTCTTCCTCCCAGGCAGATTTCTTCGCCTCCATGAGCTCGGCTATGGTTTCCTTTATCCGGTTATGATTGAGGCTCTTGATGTCCCAGGAAGCCATTCCCAATAACCTCTCGGAGAGGAAGGGATGGAGGTGATTCACGAGGTCTTCCCTGCCCGGGCCTGCTAGCACGAGCCAATCAAAACGCTCCCTTTTGTAAATCTCAAAGAGCCTATCAGCAACGGCCTTGTAGAACCTCTGGGCCTCGTCCCTTAGGACGCGCTGTTTCGTGTCAAAACTGTGAGCCGAGAAGGCATTTCCCCTGCTCCGAGCCATTCCGGGCCTTTCACCCGATAATGTCCCCGCCTCTGCGGCCTTCATCTCCCCTGCCTCTTCAACCTCCGCGGCCTCAGCCCTGAAGAATTTCGCTATCTTGCTGTCCAGGGCAACAGCGTAGATCGTGCCCATTTCTTCGGTCATGGCAACGAGGCCCCTGATCAGGGGATTGGCATCCACAACCATCCTATCCATGTAGCCATATGGTAGCTTGAAAACCTCAAACAGGTTATCCCCAGCGAACAGAGCGATTGCCCCACAACCCTCCAGGTTTTTCGGCGAGTCCAGGAAATCCTTGACCTTTGCCATCAGTCTTTTTGCTTTTTCAATATCAGCCTTTGAGAAGCCTCTATCTTCCAGCCGCTCCATCTGGGTCCTGAGCAGGTTTTTGAAGGTTATCTTGTAATTGGACCCAGCGCGATCCTGGGGACCCAGCTTCAAATAGAGCGAGACCACCGGGCCCCCCGCTTTGTATCCCGCCAAAGCGTTTATCCTTTTTCTGGTTCCATTCATTGGCTTTGCCTCCTTGTGAAATTATGGATCAAGGCCTTGCTCCTCTGCAATCCTCCAAGCCTCTTCATCCAGTATATTTAATAATGGTTTTATGCCGGAAGATCAAGGGCCTGAACCTAGGCCCAGGCAAGACCCGAGGGAATGAGAGAGCATTGGGTTTGAAAAACCACGAGCCGTGGCCTTAAAATTTGCGGGAAACGGAAAGGTGAACATGAGGTTTTGGACGATTTTATCTGGAGTTGCCCTGGTTGTCTCTTGCACCCCTGGCCCAAAAGAGCCCGTGAGGATCAAGCTTCCTCCGGATGTGGCGAGGGACTCCGCGAAGGTCTGGTATTCAATAGGGAAAGACTACCTGATAAACAAGGGCAATTACGACAAGGCGATAGAGAACTTCCAGAGGGCCCTTGGCTACGATTCCTCATTCACGGACATATATGTTGACCTTGGCTGGGCATACATCCAGAAAGGGCTCGTGGACTCCGCTGAGATGGCTTACCAGGCTATTGCCAAGATAGACCCCAAGGACACCCGAGGCTGGCAGGGCCTTGGCTTCATGTATGGTATAGTCAAGAAAGACATAGAGCAGGCAAGCGTTTATTACCACAAGGCCCTGGAACTTGACCCGAACAACAACGATGCCAGGTTTGGCCTCGCAAAGGTCTACGAGCAGGCCGGAAGGAAGGCTGAGGCTGATTCGATTTACCGGGACGCGCTAGCAAACGATCCGGAGAACCCCGCGATAAACAGGGCATACGGCCTCTTTCTGGTTGACAGGGGGGATCACAGGTCCGCCATACCTTATCTTGAGAAGGCCTATGAGACCGTTAAGGACAACGAGGAACTGCACGCAAGGCTCCTGGAGAGCTACATGAAGGTTGGCGGAAAGGAAAACCTGAAGAAGGCCCTTGAGCACTCTAATTGGCTAATAGCGAATGATTCCACGAAGTATATCCTTTACATCCAGCGCGGGGACATATACGCTGGCCTCGGAAAGTCTAAGAACGCTGAGGCTGATTACAAAAAGGCGTGCGAGATAGCTGATTCGGTGGCCTCGGTCTATATGAAGATGGCCGTGTTCCTCGCGGAGCAAAAGCGCTATGGCGAATCGTCAAAGCTGATAAACAAGGCTCTGAACTGCCCCGATGGTGATAGACCGGAGATAAAGGGGCCAGCATATTCAATGCTCGGGGACATGAGCCTTAACGACGCGGAGAGCCTCCGCGGCAAGAAAAAATACAAGGAGTCCCTGGATTACTATGACAGGGCAATAAGCTACTACAATCAGGCCATTGCCGCGGGGGACCCGAGGTGGACCAGCTACGCGGCAAAACAGAAGGAGAGAGCGGAGCAGCTCAGACTCAAGGCATGGAGGAAGGTTCAGGGAATAGACTGAGGAGGAGGGCTGTTCTCCTGTTGAACGGGAGCTACGAGCCTCTTAATATATGCACGATAAGAAGGGGAATTGAGCTTCTCTATCTGGGCAAGGCCGAGCTAGTCCACAGCTGCGACGGGCAAGTGATCAAGGGGGAACGGATCGCGATTCCAAGGCCCTCGGTCATAAGGCTCAAATACTATGTAAAGGTGAAGCGCGGGGAACTTCCGCTTACGAAGAGGAACATCCTTAGGAGGGACGGATATACGTGCCAATATTGCGGTTCCAAGGGGGAGGCCATGACCGTGGATCACATAATCCCCAGGTCTCAAGGAGGGAGGGATGACTGGGAGAACCTCGTTTGCGCGTGCCATGCGTGCAACCACATTAAGGGGGAAAGAAGGCCAGAGGAGGCAGGCCTCACGCTTCTGAGAAGGCCCAGGAAACCATCCCACATTCATCTCCTGCTGTCGCAGATACCCATCCCGGATGAGAGGTGGAAGTCATATCTTTTCTTGTAGGCCTCTGGTTTTCGGGCCTGGTTATCCAAGGAGATGGCCCTACTTCCATTGAGTATAATGACCTATTGGGCAAGGAACTGAGCCCGGGCCTCGTGGATACACTCACGGAAAGGGCTCTTGGCTGGTGCTCTGAGAGGGGGTTTCCCCTCGCTAAGGCGAGGGTCATATCCGCTGAGACTCAGGGGGATAGCGTTACAATTACGCTGATGGTGGAGCGAGGGCCTTTGGTCATACCGAGGGACATATCCCTGAGTGGAACCAAGGCCTCATCTGGACTGAGGCGATGTTTTTCGGGGGTCTTGGGACTTCCCTATTCCCCCCAGAGGACGAAAGAAGCCCTCTCCATAGCGGAGGGTTTCGGATTCGGTGAAATGGAGGTCGTTGGGTTTTCCTTACAGGAAAAAGGGTTCGTTATGGTTCTGAGAAGCGGCTCATCCTCTTCGGTAACGCTTCTCGGCTCAGGGGCATACGACCCGTCCAGCGGCGAAGCCTTTGGATTCCTGGAGCTCTCAGCGCCGAACATAGCCGGGTCCGGAAGAGGAGCCCGGGTTTCCTGGGAGAGGTTCTCTCTCCTGAATCAGTCCATAAGTGGGTCATATAGGGAGCCTTGGATACTCGGGACTCCTATCTGGCTTGAGTTGGGCGGGGGATACGCTTTCGCGGAATCGCTATACATGTCAACTGAGATATACTACAAGGCCGCGTATCGGCTCTCGGGTGAAACGGAGCTTTGGGCTGGTCAGAGCTGGCGGGAGGGGCGGGAACTCCCTGAGGGCAAAAACCAGAGAGGATTCTTCGTCATAGCCGGAGGGACATGGTCCGGCCTTAGGCCGAGGATATTTCCCGAAAGGGGATTCCTGTTATCAGCGGATTCAAGGCTTTCTCCCTCCATGCAGAGGGTATCCTGGGAAGGGAGCCTCCGCATCCCCTTTTCCTTTCTCACAACAGGGGTCTCCGCGCGAGGAGGTCTTCTGCAGGCCCAGGAGGCCGCTCTCGTGTCCGACCTCTTTCAAATAGGGGGTCCCCATCCACCGAGGGGCTATAGGCCGCAGAGGTTCTTCGTGGAGGACTATGGGGTTCTCTCTTTGGATGCGGGACTGATAGGCCCCCTCTCGCCATTCGGATTCCTTGACTGGTGCCCTGAGCCTCATCTGCCCTCACCGCTCTCATATGGCGGAGGGCTCAGATTGAGAGGAAAGAGCCTGGGCCTTGAGGCTGTGTATGCAAGGAGCGCTAGCCCTGGCGAAAGGGGCCTTCTTCACATCTCGGTTGCCGGGACTTTCTGAGCTACAGAAATCGTATAGCTTGATCCGCCGCCTCAGATAACTTGATAATTCGCGACGCGAACAAAGAGGAGGTTTGAGATGTTGAAAAAAGCTGGAATGAGTTTGCTGGTTGGAGCTGCGGCCATCACCCTAGGGTGTGGGCCCAAGATGCCCTCTGCTGACGAGATAAAGTCTTACCAGCTCATAGAGGCCGACCTGAGAGCCTTTGCCAAGTGCTACTCAGATGTGAACCCCACATTCAAGAACCTGATACCAACCCTGAAGCAGATAGGCGATGACCCCTTTGGTTCAATGGCAAAGATAAAGTTCCCGAGGGCCACAACAGAGGCCTTAAAGAAAACGGATTTCCAGGGGGATCTCCCGAGGTTCCTGAAGGTGTATACTAATGTGAAGCTGGGCATCATAAGGATACTGGCAGAGGAAAAGGTCAAGGAGCTCAACGCCCAGATCAGGGATATTGATAACGCGATAGCCTCGGTTGACAAGAGCCTCAAGGAGAAGAAGATAAAGCCCGAGGACGCTCAGGCCCTTAAGGATCAGTTTGGCGCGCAAAAGCAGGCCGTCGAGGCTCAGATAGCCGCTCTGAAGCCCTACACCCAGATAGAGGTCTCCCAGGCAAACCTGGAGCTCCTTAGAAAATTCTTCTTTGATCTCTCAGCAGTGCTCATCCAGGCTGGGGACTACGAGACCTTTGATTGAGGAGCTGTAAATCCATCTAGTCCCAAAGGATCAGGCTGGCGCCGAATCGCCAGGCCCGGGTGGGCCATCTGTAGCCGAAGAAGTTGAGGGTCTCGTCCGTAAGGTTTTCTACAGCCGCGTAAGCCCTAACAGCCTTGTAGAATGTCGCATCAATTCTCGCCTCAGGCCAGAGATAGCTGAAAGGTTCGCCGTAATAACGACATCCTATTGAAGGAATCAGGATCATGTCCCCTCGGAGCGCTGATAATTTGAGGCCAACGAGACCGAAACCATTGATGTAGACCTGCTCAGGCGCTGGGTTAGAGAACCAAGAGGCCTGTCCGCGGGCCCGCACAAGAAGAACGCCGAGCTCCCAATTGCCAGCGAGGGCGCCGGAAGCCCTCAACCCCTTTCCTATGCCCACTATCCCGCCCGAATCCCCCTTATACCCGTAGACCCAGTCTCCATAACCGAGATCAGCCCTGCCCGCGAGCCCGAACCCCTTAGATTCCCCATAGATATATGCCTCAGAAACAGTCCTCTCTGTCCCAGGAATGAAGGCCGGATCCGGGATATCCGTTCTGTAACCGGCCTCTACTAAACCAAGGGGGCCGGATACCCTTGCTCCAAGAACGGGCCCTGCTCCAGAGTCGGCCGAAAACCAGCCTGCCCACGCCCTCAACATACCAGAGCCCCACACTACTTTGGGTTCCCAGATGCCAAGGAAGTTCCCCTTCCAGGAAAGCTCCTCTCTGAGGACCGCAAGACCAAATCTTGCTAAACGGAGGTGAACGGATAGGCCCCCTGACCCATATGGGCTTGCATTACTCCTCCACCCCAGAAGCTCTATGGGGCCAAAACCAGCCCCTGCCCTCGCGTGAAGATACGAAGCGGAATCCCTGCTGGCCGAAAGCACTAGTGCTCCTACCCTTAGGCCCTTTACCGTGCCAGAGGCCGAAACAAGGCCCTGGTGGCCAACCGTCTGTTGGGTCAGAAGACCGAACTCGTTGTAATCAAATGTGCCCATAATGTCCCCGGATTGACCCAGCTTCCTTGAAAAAAGCGCTCCAAACCTGGATAGGCCCCACCCACCTGCCTGTTCCGAATACGCTTTTGTTATCGGCTTCTCGTCCTCCACCGGTCTCAGAGAGAGCCCTCTGGCCGAGACCGAAAAGGGCGCTGAGTGGAACAATGTCGGATCGCTCGCAAACCTGAGGGTTATCCCTTCCAGCTCAAAAGGATACCTGTAAAAAAGGAAGCCAGGCCCGGCGTCCGGATGCCCTGTATATATGGGAAGGTGCCAAAGGGAATCCGAGAGGAGTCCTGGGAATTCCAGCTGAGCCAGGATGAGAAGAACCTGCACGGGCAAAGCTTAATGGCCGTGGGCTTTGGGGTTCAACCCTTTTGAGCGGACGAATCCATTTGGGTTAGGTTTTTTGTGAGCGAGCGCGTTAGCTGGAAACCGACAACTCACAACTAATATAATTTGCCCGTGATAGAAGTTAAGGACCTCTGGAAATCGTTCGGGGGCAACACCGTTCTCGCTGGCGTGAGCCTCACTGTGAGCGATGGTGAGACCATAACCATACTCGGAAAGAGCGGCTCTGGCAAGACGGTTCTCCTAAAGAACATCGTTGGCCTAATGAAACCAGACAGAGGTAGCGTGCTCATTGACGGAATAGAGGTGAATAGGGCAAGGGGGAAAACGCTTTACAGCCTGAGAAAGAACATGGGGTTCGTTTTCCAGTGGTCAGCCCTCTTTGATTCAATGACGGTCTACGAGAATGTTGCTCTGCCGTTATTGGAAGCGAAGTTTCCTCAGGATGAGATAAAGAGGTTGGTGGATGAGGCACTGGAAATGGTTGAGATGAGAGGAACACAAAGGCTTTATCCAGCGGAGCTCTCTGGAGGCATGAGAAAGAGGGTTGGGGTGGCAAGGGCAATAGTCTCAAAGCCAAGGTACCTCTTCTACGATGAGCCAACCACAGGCCTCGATCCCGTTACAGCGGACACCATTTGTGACCTCATTTCGGATCTGGACAAGAAGCTCGGGGTGACATCCGTAGTTGTGACGCACGACATGCACCTCGCAACGAAGGTCTCAGACAGGATAGTGCTCCTCTCGGATGGGATAATATCTTGGGAAGGGAAGCCCAATGAGGCGCTGGATTCGGGGAATGAGGCCATTTCTGATTTTCTCAGGGCCACATCCCTTCACATACAGGGAAGATCTGCATGAAAGAGAACGAGTTCTCACCAGAGGCCCTGGCGGAGGCCCGTGCGATTCCGGAGTTCCCAGGCGGATACGAGGACATTACCGGTTGCGGGGCATTCGCGGTTGACGATCCGGGCATAGCGGACCCTGAGGACGCCATCTCCGTTGAGAGCTCCGGGAGATTCTGGAGGCTTGGGGTGCACATATCCCTTGTCTCTTGGTTCATAGACAAGGGAACCGCTCTTGACAGAGAAGCGCAAAACCGGGCACTTTCGGTCTACATTCCGGGCAAAAACACATACATGTTTCCGGAGGAGCTTATTAGGCAAAAACTGTCGCTCTCCGAGGACAGGAGGAGCCCGGTCCTCTCGGTTTTCGTTGACCTGGATGACGATGGAAACCCCAGGAATCTGGAGATAAAAGTCGCTCAGATGAGGCTATCATCCAGGTTCACATACAGGGATCTGAGAGGTCTCTTCAAGAACGAACCAAAAATACGCGCTCTCTACTCCATTTCCGTAGCGCTTTCGGAACGAAGGGCGATGTCCGGAGGAGGCCTGATCCCGATACCATACCTCAAGGTCTACGAAACAAACGAGGGATTAACATTTGAGAGGGTGGACCCAAAATCACCGGAGCAGATAATGGTTACAGAACCCATGATCCTATACAACCACATCCTCGCTGGGTTTTTGGCCAAATCCAGGGTTCCTGCCGCATTCCGGCATCAACCTGAGCCGCACGGAAAGCCCCCTTCCCTAAAGAATCCACTTTATCCGGTGAAGTCCCTCTATGCGCTCAAGAGATCCCACCTATCAGCAAAGCCCCTCTCTCACAAGGGCCTGGGTTTCTCATCCTATCTTCAGGCTACATCTCCCCTCAGAAGGTTCACCGACCTAATCAACCAGCGTCAGGTTCTCGCTGTTCTTGAGAATAGGGAACCTCCTTATACTCTGGAAGAACTTGAGGCTCTCCTGCCCGAGCTTGAAGCCAAAGAAACCGAAACGAGGAGGGCCCAGCGCGAGGCGGTAAGGGCCGCGGTCTTGGTTCACCTTGATGGGAAAACCACCGAGGGCATCATCTCCAACAAAAGAAAGGGGGGGTTTGTTTTTCTGCCGGATTACATCATACAGATACCCCTGGGCGAGGAGCCAGAAGAGATTAGGGAAGGGCTGAGGATCGCGGTCAAGATAAGGGACGGAAAGGCTTACATAGCATGAAGGAACAGGGACGAAAGGGGCCTACTCGCATCTTAGGAGGGATTCGTTTTGCCGCGGGGTTTCTATGAAGGGCTATATCAAGCTTGCGAGGCCAGACCAGTGGGTTAAGAACCTGTTCGTTCTGGCCGGAGCGTTTTTCGGGATGAGGTTTCTGGCCCCGCCGGAGATCCTCTCCGCTCTCGGTGGATTCACGGCATTCTGCATTCTATCATCTGGGGTCTACTCCCTCAATGACTGGGCTGACAGGCACGAGGATGAGTCCCACCCCCTCAAGAAAACCAGGCCCATTCCATCTGGAGAGGTCCCTGCAACAGGGGCACTGGTATTTGGCCTCGTCCTCATCATCCTTGGGATCTTTGCCTCATTTGCGCTTTCGGTGTGGTTTGGTTTGACCAGCCTGGTTTATCTCGTCATCAACATACTTTATTCCCTCTTGCTGAGAAGGATGGTTGTCCTTGATGTCCTTTCCGTTGCCCTGGGGTTCCTTCTCAGGGCATTTGCGGGGGCGGTTTTGGTCCAGGTATCATTCTCTCACTGGCTCCTTCTCGCAACCCTTTTTCTCGCCTTGCTCATAGCGCTTGCCAAAAGAAGACAAGAGCTCGCTCTAATGGGTGAGGGGGCGCGGGATCACCGGGAGACCCTGGGCAAGTATTCAAAGAGCCTTCTCGATCAGCTGATAAGTGTCTCTGCTGGCCTCTCAATCCTCACATATGCCCTTTACACCGTATCGCCTGAGACCATATCCCGCCTGGGAAACGATTGGGCAGTGTGGACAACGCCCATAGTGGTTTATGCCATATTCAGGTTCGTGTATCTCGTGGAGAGGCGGGGAGAATCGCCGGATAGGATAATCCTCAGGGACCCCGGCATAATACTTTCGGTGATAATATGGGCCGGAGCCATGTTCGCGATAATCTACCTGCGATGAGGCATAGCCGGATACACTTACAGTAACCCCACACTCATCAGAAACCAAAGGGGGGAATGGGGCTTGGCGTCAAAGCTGAGAGAAGCCGATGGCGACACACTTGCTCTCGGTATAATGGGTCTCATTTATCCTAGTAGTCGCTTCCGAACGACAAGTGAAACACCCAGTTGGGCAGTCCGTCGTCCTCTTTCGAGAGTATCTTTCCCCAGTCCGTCCTCCTGGCGAAGTCCGTCTTCAAGGTGAAGTATCCCAAATAAAGCCTAAACCCGAACCCAAGGCCAGCATAAAGCCCCGTGCCTGTATCAGCTGGATTGTTCAGCTTGTATAGCCAACCGGTCTTTTCAAAGGGGATGAAGGGTTCCCAGTCAAACCAGGCCGCTCCCATGTCGTAGAAAACCACACCCCTGAGACCGCCTATCTCTATGGGCAGGAAACCCAGCTTTAGGTGGTCTATGACGGGTATCCTGAGCTCGGTGTTGAAGAGCGCGAGGTTCTGGCCCGAGAAATAGTAGTCCGGATAACCCCTTATCGTCGTGGCTCCTCCAGCATAAAGGGGCATCGGATTTTTCCCAAAGCTTCTTCCGCCCTTGAGCCTCCAGGCCCATATTGCCCTGGGTGTTAGGCGCCAGTATTTTCTAAGATCCACTATGCCTGTTCTCGTGTCCAATCCAGAACCAGGGAGGCTGGTCCATAAACCAGCAAAGCACCTCTGGCCGGAAAGGGGGCCAGAGGAGTAAGAGTAAAGGACATCGTCGTGGACGAGGCCTAAATAACCCGTGAATTGATTGTAATAACGGGTTCTCAAGACCTGATAAGCCTCTGACATGAAGAAGTATCTATACCAGGTGAGATACGAGTAGCCTATGCCTCCCTCAACTCGCCTGAACTTGTTAAACGGATAATAGGCCGTGAACTGCGTTCCGAGGTCCTTTTCCAAAACAACCGTGTCTCCGTTCTCGCCCGGCCACCAGTATAGGTTCCAGAACTGATAGAGGTCAACCCCAAAATCCGGCCTGTATGGGAGCCAAAGGAACCCGAGGTCAAAGTTGGCATCCGTTATGTCCTGGGAATAGACATCCGTCATGAAATATATCCTGAAGTTCCCCAGGACATCAGAGAAGCCCATTGTCACCGTGCCGTAAGAGCCATAAGCGGAGGAATAGCTCATTCCGCCGGTGATCCAATCCATGCTCATTTTCGTGGAGAACTTGGCCTTCGGGGCCTTCGCGTAGAGAGCGGTGTCAACAACACGAGAGGGCATCTCAATGACCGGCAGGCTCATTATTGGCTCAAGTTGGCCTGTCCTAACGAAGACATCGTATCCGCCCTCCCAGAGCATTGAGAAGGCCAGACGCTCCCTGTCCCCGGACCAAGAGAGGTCCTTGATCTCGGTCAGGAACTTTGTCAGGAGATAGAGGCTGTCCCCCCGCCAAAGCATCAGGTTCCGAGAACCCTGGTATTCCCCGACAAATGCTATTCCTTCCCCGTAATAACTCGGCCATCCCACAAAACCCAGATACGGCGAGAGCCTCGTTGTCTGGCCTGAGAGAAGGTCAAGCTCCCAGATGGCGTAGCTCCCGTAGAGGAAACCCTCCCCTTCCTTCCTGTCGGAGGCGTAGAGCAACTTGTTCCCATCGGATGAAAAAGAGGGGTCCCTTTCCTCCGCGTGGTCAAATGTAAGTTGCGTGATCTTGCCAGTTGAGAACCTGAAAGAATAGAGGTCAGATGAACTGCCTTTTGTCCCCACGAAGACAACGAGGTCTTCGTTTGGGCTCCAGACAGGCGTATAGGCCGCGTCAAGGCCCAAAAGGGGTATCTTCTTTATGGTCCTGCCCGTCTCCGAGTCTATGATGTGAAGGATGTCCGTCTTGGTCCCCTGGGATATGAACGCGATCCGCGAGCCATCAGGACTGAAACATATCCCCGGCCTCAGAAGATGAAGGTTTTCAAGGTCCGGGGTCTTCTGGCCAGCAACCAGGCGCTTGAGAACCCGGCCGTCGGAGAGCGAGAGGAGGTATATGTCCGTGTAGCCTGTTCTGTCTGATATTATGGCTATCCTATCCCCGTTCGGCGAGAGGGCTGGCCCAACATTCATCCACCCTCTGTCCTTGTTGTGATCCGTCAGGCGCTTGAACCTCTCGGTTGGAAACTCGTATTCCGCTACATACCCGTAATACTTTTTCTTATTGTAAAGGCTGAACTCCTTTGATAATTGTGCCATGTCCGTGTTCAGGACCCCTTTTACTGCATCTGATATCGAGGGGTTTCCCGCGAGCCGGCCGATGATCCCCTTCACGGTTTCCCTTCCATATCTTTCTTCAATGAAGCGGAAAGCGGCCTGGCCCTCCTTGTAGACGATGTAGCCACCGTATTGCGCTAGCTCATCCAGGGGGATCGCATAATCGTTTATGACCGCGTCCCGCATGAAGCTCTCCGCGCTCTGGGACCATCCCTCCGAGAGATACTCAGCTAGACCCTCCATCACCCAAAGGGGAACCTGCTGGACAGCGTATATCCCCATTCCCCCGAAACGCTCAAGCATGAGATACTGAAAGACATGGACCAGCTCGTGCCTGAGGACATGCCTGAAGTCCTCGTATGAACCCATGTATGGAACGACAACCCGCTTCTTGTATATCTCGGTGAACCCTCCAACCCCTTCATCCAGGAGTTCAAGGATCACATTCGTAGCCTGGAAGTCCCTGGGGGAGGAGTATATTATCACGGGCACAGGGTTCTTGGGAACCTTTGGGAAAACCGCCGCGTATTCCTCAAAAGCCTCCTCAAGAACGGGTATGGCGAACTGAGCGAGGCGCTCACACCCTTCGTAATAATAAATGTCAAAGTGTTCGCTCTGGAGTATCTTCCACGAGTAGCCCCTATACTGGACCTTGTTCTTGCCAAAGTAGTAGGCAGGCGCGAGCGAAACCCCTGCTACCAGCATGATGAGGGCCTTCCTGATCATTGGCCCAGCCCCTTGTATTTTTCGGGAAGAACAAAACTCTCTCTCATGTGTTTCAAATTATAAGCCTCAGAAGGGTTATGGCTCAACAGGGATTTTGGCTGACCCTTGCCCAAAACCTTCCCTAATCCTCATAATTTGTCTCCTATGGAAGGACTCCTTGAATATCCTTCACCACTGATGGAAGTCTTGGGACATAGCAGGCGTTATGCAATGGTGAGGGATGCTGATGAGGCCATGAGGGTATACGAGATATACTCTGTGAGGTGGGCAGTTGAGGATTACTTCAAGTTCATGAAGGAGTGCCTGGGTTCAGATAGCTTCCAGGTTCGCTCTTGGCAAAGCATACAGTCTCTCTCATCCATCACGGCCCTCGCAGGAGGATACATCTACTCCCTGGGAGCTGAGGCCGATAACAAGGTGATCCTTCTCATAGCGAAACTGGGAGCATGGAGTGGGCTCAAGAACCACAGGCCGGGCAAGAAGGTCATAACCAGAGGCCTCATGTGGCTCACGGTATCAGTGAGCGTGGATGAGGAGCCGATTACGAGTGGATAAACAGAAGCTCTGGCGAGCTATCATGTGGGGCACGGATAACCCTGATGAAATCTTCAAGAGGTGAGGAAATGGGTAAGGGCCAGATACGCTAGCTGGAAGGTCATGGATGGGGTTGACCTCAGGAGCGTGGCCGAATTGCTTGGCCATAGAACACTAGCCATGGTGATGCGCTATTCGCACCTTTCCCCGGATCACATGGACAAGGTCAGGGAGAAGGGCGTTATGGTCAGTTTATGGTCAGTTGAGAACTCATCTTTGGAAATCCACTCTCTAAAATGATTGCCCGGGGCGGGATTTGAACCCGCACGGCCTTTCGGCCACCGGATTTTAAGTCCAGTGCGTCTGCCATTCCGCCACCCGGGCTTGGCCTTTAATTATGCGGTAAAGTGAGGAAGAGTTGCAACGAGGCGAACTGATTCGTGCCAAAGTGATCCCGGAACCCCTGGGGCAATTTTACGCTCAGAGAATGATTTTAGTGCCCTGAGCCCATCCCCCTTTTGTTTTTTGACCCTGAACCACCGCTATCAGGATTTCTATTTCGTGAAGTTCATCTAAGGCTCAGAATATCTCGGTCAGGGTCCAACCTATTCCCCCCAGAAAACCTGGGTGAAGTAGATCCAGAGCCTCTCCTTGTCTTTTTCCCACCTAACCGCGACCCCAACGCCGAGCCTGGTATAATTCTCGGACAGGATATTAGCCCTGTGGCCAGGGCTTCCCATGAGCACCTCAATCGCGTCTTTTGCCATGGACAGGTATCCGAAACGCATGAATGGATCGCTCAGGTCATCAAGCATATATGGCTTCCCATACCCACATAGCAAACAGATGTTCTCGCCGATCCAATGGTTAACCGTGTCAACCCCCGCTTTTGCCACCCTCATCTTAACGGTCCTGTTTTCCTTTACAGGCGATGTGTGCGACAGATAGTCAAGCTTCGCCATCTCCTCTGAGTGCGCCCTAGCGGCTTTTGAAAGAAGAGAATCATAAGCGAGGGTATCAAGACCTTCCTCAGTCCGGACCATGTTTGTTTCTCGGTAAAATAGCCTCTCTGCATCCTCGGGTTTGAACCACTCAGCAGGGTCAGCGGCCAAGAGAAGCGCTAAGGCCAGCATGCCTATAATTGTAATGGATTGACTCCGATCTTCGCACCTCAGGTAAGGGTAACTGGCGCCTAACCGGCCAGCTCCACCGCCTTTCTGGCTCCCTCTGACATGGTAGACGCTGGAATTAGGGGAAGTTTGCTCTCGGCGAGCATCTGCCTCGCCCTTTCCTCGTTCGTCCCCGTCAGCCGGGCCACGACGGGAACCCTTATCTCCATCTCCTTAAAGACCTCAATTAGTCCTTGGGCTATGTCATCGCAACGGGTTATGCCGCCGAAGATATTTAGGTATATGGAACGCACATTCGGGTCTGCCAGAATTATGGAGAAGGCCTTTTTGACCTTCTCTGGGCTTGATGAGCCTCCTACATCAAGGAAGTTAGCTGGTTCTCCGCCGAAATGCTTTATCAGATCCATGGTCGCCATAGCAAGCCCAGCCCCGTTCACGCAACAGCCTATTTTGCCATCAAGTTTCACAAAGGAAAGATCCGAAGCCTTGGCTTCTTGTTCCTGTGGGTTCTCGTAGTCCATGTCCCGCATGGCCTCTATGTCAGGATGGCGAAACAGCGCGCTGTCATCAACGAGTATCTTCGCGTCAACGCACGAAGGTTCACCCTGTTTCGTGAAAACAAACGGATTTATCTCGGCAAGGGTGGCATCCGTATCCCTGTATATCCTCCAGAGCGCCAGGAGGGTCTGCGAGAGGTGCTTTGCCCTCTGAGGGTCAGGATCGAGCTTGTATCCAAGCTCTCTCGCTTGAAAAGCCTGAAGACCCCAGACAGGGTCAAGGGTAAGCTTGTGGATGGCCTCCGGCTTTGTCCTCGCGACCTCCTCAATATCAATTCCGCCCTCGGCTGAAACCATGACCACAGGCGCCCTCGCTCGCCTGTCTTGGACTATTCCTAGATATATCTCCTTTCCTATGTCAACCGCCTCTGTGACCAGAACCTTTTTTACCCTTATGCCCTTTATCTCCATACCGAGGATAGATGTAGCCTTCTCAAGAGCATCAGCGGCGTCCCTCGCGAGCTTTATGCCGCCAGCCTTTCCCCTTCCACCAACGGGAACCTGGGCTTTTATGACGACGGGGAATTCAAGCGCCGAGAGACCTGTCCTGACCTCGTCAACGCTCCTGGCAACGAAGCCTTTCTGGACGGGCAGGCCGTATTTCATGAAAACCTCTTTTGCTTGGTATTCTATGAGCTTCATAGGCGAAAATTATATTAGTTTCCGCTCTCAGGTTTCCAGTTATCGCTTGGCTCCAGAAATGCGATCACCGAAGAGGGAATAGGGGGCAAAGGGGTATTTCATTGGAGGTTTCAAGGATATGGATCCCTGTGGAATCGTATTATTGTGGGCTTTGGTCGCCCAGCCAGCAGATACCCTGAAACTTCTCGCGAGGGAGCTTTTGGGGCCTTCTTGGGGCCTCCTCTTGGATGGAAACATCCTCTATGTTGCGACAGGAGGAACCCTCTGCGCTGTTGATGTCTCTGATCCCCAAAACCCAGTAGAGAGAGGAACATTTTACCTTGATGGCATGACAAACCCTTATTCCTGCGAGCTAGTCTCTGATACCGTTGCGGTGATAGCCCTCGGAACCACATTGGTATCCGTGAACATCAAGAACCCCGATAATCCTTTTGGGGTTGATACACTTTTTATCCCCGGAATCACCTCCATGACCGGGCTCAGGCTCTTCGGGGACACCCTCCTGGTTTCCAATATGGCAGGCCTAGCGAGGGTCTCCGTTTCTGACCCGAGTAACATGCAGGTGATTGACACATTCGCTAGGCCCTTGGATTTAAGCTGCACCTGGGACGCTTATTCGTGGGGAAACCACATCTTTCTCGCTGATGGGCTGAGCGGGCTTACCATATTGGATGCTAATCTTGATGTTGTGAGCAGGTTATCCCTGTCTCGGGGAGACGATTGCATGGATGTGGTAGTGAGGGATGGGATAGCCTACATAGCTTGGACAAACCTCGGCCTAGTGATAGCTGATGTGTCTGATCCGGAGAGCCCCAAAGAGATAGCCAGGCTGGACCTCGGTTCCCCAACCAGGGGTTCCGCGTTCCTCGGCGATACCCTTTACATGGCTTTGGATGAAGAGGGGCTTTATGTGTTCTCAACCAGCATTCCGGAGAAGCTGGACACGATAGGCCATTGGTGCCCTAGCTCTTTTGAAGGAAGGGCCAAAAGCCTACTGGCCGTATCAGAAGGCCCAAGGAAGCTGGTCTACATGGCCGCGGCATACGGAGGTCTTTACATCCTTGATGTAACCAATCCATCCGACATCCAGAGCCTATATCAAATCGGATCCTTCGGGGAATTCGTTGATCTAGCGATATCAGGAACAACCCTCTTTTTCATAGCATCAAGGCAAAACTTAATTGATACCCTAACGGCCTACGATGTAGAAGATCCGGAATCCCCATCCCGAAAGATCAAGGACTTGCCGAGGGCAGGGGAGCTCTCCGGGCTTAGCCCAGGAACCTATGTGATAATCCTTAGGGACTGGAAAGGTAAGATAAAATGCGCCAAAAAGGTGGTAATTTGCCGCTAAGCTCTCGCGCGGGCGCTAAGAACCCAGGGCTGGCCTCTGATTAACTCTCTATCTCTCCTATTTCCTCCACTTCGCTGGCCCCTCAACATGGAGGTCCCTGCCGTAGGCGTCTATGGAAACGATGAGGGGGAAATCCTCCACAACCAGCATGGTTATCGCCTCAGGCCCCATATCCTCAAAGGCCACGACCTTTGCCTCTTTCACCCTGAGAGCTGGAAGGGCGGCAACTCCGCCTATGGCAGTGAGATATATGGCCTTGTTCCTGACCATCGCGTCTATAACGGGCTTTGCCCTTGGGCCCTTGCCGATTGTGGCCTTGAGGCCAAGGTCATACAGCCTCGGAGCGTAGGCATCCATCCTGCTTGATGTTGTTGGCCCAACAGAGCCTATGGGCTTTCCGGGTGGCGCAGGAGCAGGGCCAGCATAGTATATTGCCTGACCCTTCAGGTCTATTGGAAGGGGCTCTCCCCTATCCAGCATCTCCACCATGCGCTTGTGCGCTGAGTCGCGGGCAGTGTATATAACGCCCGTGAGCTCAACCTCGTCCCCTATCTCAAGGGACATTATCACATCGTCGCTGAGAGGTGTTGTTATCTTCTTTGCCATCTTACACCTCCTATATCTCACGGAACGCGTGCCTGTTGGCGTGGCACTGGGTGTTTATAGCGAAGGGCAGGGACGCGATGTGGCAAGGCGCGACCTCAATGAAGACATCAAGGACGGTCACTGTGCCACCGAGGCCCATCGGCCCTATTCCCAGCTTGTTCGCCTCCTCAAGTATCTCAAGCTCCTTCTCTGCCCAAAACGGATCAGGATGGCGCTGGCCTATCTTTCGGAAGACTATGGCGCGCTTGGCGTTTATGGCTGAGAGCTCAAAGTTCCCTCCGACGCCTATGCCTATGACGGTTGGGGGGCAGGGGTTGCCTCCGGATTGGGCTATCCACTCTATAGCGAACTTCTTCATTCCCTCCCAGCCAGCGGATGGTGGGAACATCTTTACCGTGCTCATGTTCTCCGAGCCCCCGCCCTTTGGCGCGAGCGCGAGCTTTATCTTGTCTCCGGGCACCAGGCTGTAGTGTATTATGGCCGGGGTATTGTCCCCCGTGTTCTTTCTGGTTATGGGATCGCACGCGGATTTCCTAAGATAGCCCTCCTTGTAGCCCTTGCGAACCCCATCGTTTATGGCCGCGGTTAGCCCCTCGCCTGTGACCTTCACATCCTCTCCGACATCAACGAAGAACACAGCGAGTCCCGTATCCTGGCAGATGGGCATCCTCTCTTTCTCGGCAACCTCAAGGTTCTTGAGGATCTGGCCCATGATCTTCTTGCCTGTCTCGGATTCCTCCTTCTCGTAAGCCTTCTTCAGGACCTCCTTCATGTCGTCCTTAAGATACACGCAGGCCTCTATGCACATATCGGCCACCGTGTTGACGACATCCTCGTATTTTATCTCACGCATGAGAACCTCCTTTTGGGTTTCTCATAAAGCTCAAACCTCCCTAAAAGCCCTTCTGTTTGCCGGGCATTGAAAGTTTATTGCCAGGGGCAGTGAGGCTATGTGGTAGGGAGAAACTTCAATAAACACATCGAGAACCGTTACGGTGCCCCCCAGGCCCTGCGGCCCTATGCCGAGCTTATTGGCCTCTTCAAGTATCTCCAGCTCTTTTTCGGCCCAGAATGGGTCCGGATTCCTCTGCCCCATCTTTCGGAACGCAAACGCGCGCTTCGCGTTCAGGGCCGCTAGCTCAAAGTCCCCGCCTATTCCTATGCCAACTATGGTTGGGGGGCAAGGGTTGCCCCCGGCCTGGGCTATTGTCGCCCCATCGTTTATCGCGGCTGTAAGTCCCCCGCCCGAAACCCTGACTTCCTCTCCAAGATCAACGAACAGGACTGCCTGGCCCGTGTCCTCGCAGAATGGCAATCCCTCCCTTTCGGCCAGCCCAAGGTTCTCAATGAACCTCCCCAGTATTCTCTTGCCCAGGGGAGATTCTTCTTGTTCTATCGCCCTCTGTAGCACCCCTTTCATCTCATCGTCAAGTGTCATACAGGCCTCAGGGCACATTTCGGCTATCACATTTACTAGTTGATCGTATGGTATTTCACGCATCTGGTTTGCCTTCCTCTTTTCTGAAAGCTCGGTTAAGCTCAATCTCCTCGACCAGTGCGTCATAAAGGTTTTCAAGCTTGACTTTCAGTCCGAGGATTTCGGCAAAAGCCTCGTCTATCTTTAGTCTGGCGGTATCCCTGTCCTTCAACTGATCCAAAATGCAGGGGAACTCGTAATCCTTGACCTCTTCCCAGAGCTCCAACAATCTCTCCTTCGCTTTTTTCGGGAGCTTTGACCAGATAGGCCTCTTGATGAGGAGGAAGTCGTGAATACGAATATCTATGAAGTTTTCCGTTGTCGCCTCGCCAATGTAATAGAGCTGGAGCATAAAAAACACGGAGTTAAGGAACAATACGCTCATTTTAGCCCTATCGCCCGTGTGGCGAAGAACCTCAAGGTTGTTGGAGGGATAGAATTCGTCCTGGGATAAAGCGGCTACTAGAGAATTTGATGGGGAATCCCACCTCATTCTGCGAACTATCACTGCGCTCGTTTTCGCGGCGCGAGCCTCCTGCCTTATCTTGCCCCAGGGTATCTCTCCGGAAAATCCAGAGAAGCGCGCGGCCTCCCTGACCTGAGCGCAATCCTTGATAACGAGATAATCGTGGAGTTCCGAGATGTCAATCCTTCTCACGCCGGTTATCGTCCTGAGAGAGGGCAGGAGCGCGCCCTTCGGAAAACTTAGGATCTTGCCCGTGGTTTTTAACTCAGCCTCCACATTGCTGGCGGTTTCCTTTCTGAGTATGAGTCCAGCCTGCTTTAACCTGCTCTCGTCAAGGGGTCTCGTTATGAAGATGAACCTTGATATGCCTTTGGGCCTGGGCGGATAGCCCTCAAGGAATTCGTCCTCCCCGAAGGGTTCAGTCAAAGGGCTGGCGTTTATTTTGCGTATCACATCTCTGAACAATTTTCTGTTATATCCCTTTACCACGCTGACGAGAGGCATGAGGTTTTCTCGCAGACCAAAAAGCTCCTCGTGGTTGACCCAGTATATTGCAAAACCCCTTTCCTCGTGCTCTGTTCCTTCTGGTATTGCCCTTATCTTTTTTCCGAGCCTTTCCGCATCCTCAACGGTGATATCCCTCAGGTTTGCGGTTATGAACACGATGCCCGTGTGAGTTTTTTCCGAGTTGTTTTCCAGCACGAGGAGAATATCCCTGTAAGCAGAGCTCTCAGAGAATGCAAAATTACCCACCGGCTTAACTATGTATCTTATCCTCAGGTTGCTGGCCTCACCGATCAGGTTATTTCTGACTCTCGCGGACTCCCTGCCTCTGAGAAAGGCAATAGGGATAACGGCCCCTATCTTGCCTCCTTGTTCCCGTGCCAACAATCTCGCGACCCCGAGAAATGGTCCCCAAAGCCCAACCTCAAGCCCCCAATCCTTCCATTCCTTTGCTATCTTGGAGCGATAGCCGGCTGGTATCCTTTCCTTTTTCGTGAAAGGAGGATTCATTATCACCGTGTCAAAATCATATAACCTTACCTCCATATCCCCCTTCTTGTTAGGAGTCCTCTTCTCTATGCTGTAGTTGAAGAGCTCCCCCATCTTAGTAGCAGACAACCGGACATATCCACCCTTTATATCAAAAAGGCTGTCAGCTACGCCGGTCATGGTCTCATCCGTTACCATGTCAATGTTTTGGCTCGCAAGGTTCAAAGCGGTAAGGTGAGCCGCAAATGGCATTATGTCTATTCCGTAGATCTCTTCAGCGATGAATCTCTTGTGGATGTCATCCTCGTGAATAGTTTTTGGGGCAAGAGTTTTCTTTCTTCTGTATGCTGATACCAAAAGAGTTCCTGATCCGCATGCTGGATCGATTACTCTTTCATCCCATCTGTCTATTGTTAAAGCGGCAAGGAGCTCAGCGCTCTGCGGCCTCGTGTAATATGCGGCAAGAAGCTTCCGGGTGTCGTGTGGCAGGAGATCGTGAAAAAGCCTTCCAAGAAGGTCATGCCTCACCCATTCCACCTGGAGGTTTTTTGCCATATCAACCATGAGCTTTACGGCCGCTCGGATTTCAGGTTCATCCGGCAGAACAGAGAGCACATCAGTCTGATATATGGCCTTGTAGTTAATATTGCCTATACCCTTCAAGAAAGCGGCAAGCTCTCTCAGAGAAAAGTAAGGGCTCAGCTCTCTTAGTGGTTTGACCATGCCTGTTTTTTCAGAGAATATCTTGTAGAAGACTATTTGGTTCATCAATATATAGGATGAGAGGTCAAGAATAGCGGCCTGGTATTCCCGCTCGCCTCTTTTGAGCTCTAGGAGAGATGTGAACAGCTCAAACCTTCCCACTGAGCTGGCCGCGAGGTATCTGCCGAGATTCTTGTTTCGCATGATCATGCTGAGCTCGCCTATGGCTGTCGAGAAGGCCTTTACTATGGTCTCAAGGTCAACATCAGCTTCCGGATATGTTCTCCCAATTATCTCCTTGAGAAGGTTGAGTAGATCAGTGAGTTTACCCTCAAAGACATTGGTTTCCTTATATTGGATCTGGTAAAACGCCTTTATCTCAGCATAATCCAGTATTTGCTCTATGAACTCTTCGGCCTGGGTTACAAATATATCCTGTCTTATGCTGGGAGGGAATATTATGGCTAAGAGGTTATTCCAACCTAAAGTGTCATTGTATCTTGCCAGCTGTTTCATGGCCTCGGACAACTTGCCCATTTTGCCCCAGAGATCGCCTACCTCAGTCTCAGAGATTATTTTTGTTCCCTGATATTCTATTAGGTGATCAGGCTTTCTGCCCTCAATGGTTGTTGGCTGCGGAAGAACCTCGAATCCGTGGTCTCTAAAGAATTTAGTGAGCGCATCATTTAAAGTATCTTCCGTTATCCTAGCCATAAAGAAAGTATAAGGTAATCGCTCTGTCTAGATAAACCTCCTTATCCTTTCAACGGAAACGCATTTTCCGGTCTTCTCGTCTATCTCAAAGACCGCTCCCTCCAGGACTGGGTTTCCGGTTGCTGGCCTTGCCCTTCCGCCGAAGCCTGTCCTGAATGTCCTAAGAACCTCCTCTGCCTTGACCCCTATTATCCCATCCCAGCTTCCTGTCATTCCTATGTCCGAGATGAAGCCCGTTCCTCCGGGCAAAACCCTTTCGTCAGATGTCTGGACATGGGTGTGGGTCCCGAAAACCGCTGAAACCCTTCCATCAAGATACGCGGCCAGAGCGCCCTTTTCGGATGTTGCCTCAGCGTGAAAATCAACCAGGATTATTCTCGCGTCGCATTTCTCAAGGACCCGGTCAGCCGAAGAAAAAGGGTCATCAACCAGAGGGTTCATGAAGAGCCTTCCCACGAGTTGAAAGACAGCGAGGCCATCCTGAACATATACCCTGTGGCCTGGGTTACCAACCGGGGAGAGGTTCGCCGGGACCAGGAGGCGCGGGTAATCCTCAACGAATCCCCTCGCTTCCTTTTTCGCCCATATGTGGTTTCCTGTGGTTATCACATCAGCGCCAGACGAGAGCATCTCCTCAACGAGCTTTCTGGTTATCCCGAGGCCACCAGCCGCGTTCTCAGCGTTCAAGATGCAGAAAGAAGCGCCAAGCTCCTCCTTTAGGGGAACGAGGATCTTTCTGACAGCTTCCCTGCCGGGCCTTCCCACAACATCACCAACCGCGAGAACCCTAAACCCCTCGCTCAAAACAGACCCCTTATGAAATCAAGGGCCGGACCGGGGAAGAACCCAAGGTAAACCGTTCCAGCCGCGGCTATTGCTATGGCTATAGCTGTCCAGAGCCTCTTTCTCAGCTTCGGTATCTCTGGTTCCTCCTCAGGCTCCATCATATACATATAAACAACGACCCTCAGGTAGTAGTAAGCGGATATGACCCCGTTTATGAGGCCAATTATCGCCAAAGAGAGAAGCCCAGCCTCAAAAGCACCCGTGAAGAGGTAGAACTTCGCGACGAAGCCAGCAAGAGGCGGAACCCCTGCCAGGGAAAGCAGAAACAGGGTAAGAAGAAACGCCTGGATGGGCCTGGTCTTCGCGAGGCCCTTGTATGAGTCAAGCGATGTCCGCTCATCTCCAAGCACCGACACGATCGCGAAAGCGCCGCCTGTCATCATGGTATAGACAAGCGCGTAGAGCACGATTACTGAAAATGAGCTTATCGTGCCTGCCATCACCGGGATGAGAAGATACCCAGCGTGTGCTATGGCTGAGTATGCGAGCATCTTCTTTACGCTTTTTTCAAGGAGTGCGGCTGTGTTTCCCACGAACATGGTGAGAACCGAAACATACCAGAGGAACCCCCACCAAAGGTCAGGATTGGCTCCGAACGCCAAACTGAATATGTTAAGGAGAAGCCCAAAGGCCGCGACCTTTGAGGCTGTGGCTATGTAGCTCGCGACGGGAGCGGTTGCGCCCTCAAAGACATCCGGAGTCCAAAAGTGGAAGGGGACAGCTGATGCCTTGAAGAGGAACCCTATCCCGATGAATGACAGAGCCGCGATCAAAACCCCGATATTGTAGCCAGGATCTGAGATGGCAGACATTACCCCAGAAAAAGAAAATGTGCCAGCCAGAGCGTAAAGAAGGGCTATCCCCATGAGGAGGAAAGCGGAGCTGAAACCCCCCAGGACAAAATACTTTATACCAGCCTCCGCGTCCAGTCTTGTGCCCCTCAGCCCAACGAGCGCGTATAACGAGAAGGAAAGGGTTTCAAGCGAGAGAAAGAGCATGATGAAGTCCACTGATTTTGGAAGGAGCATGGCGCCGAGGGTTCCTGCCAAGAGGAAGAATCCCCCCTCGTAAGGGAGTTCCCTGATATCAAGGTAGATGAGTAGGGTTATCAAAGCCGCTGCTAAGAACACGAGGTCAAGTAGCCTGCCAAATGGGGAAACCGTGAGAACGCCAAAAGCGTTCCCTGATACGGTGAGGAAAGCAACGATGAGCGCGAGCTCTCCTACGAGGCCTATGATGGTGAAGATGCCAACTAGCCAACGCCAGCGCTTCAGGGCGAGGCCGATTACCAGATACAGGAGCGCAAACCCAGCAAGGGACATCTCGGGAACAATGAGTCCAAGATCACTCATGGCTGGCCTCCTCTTTGGCCCCACCCTCTGCTAGGGGCTGGGGGTTTGTGATTTGGACTATCCTCTCTGAGACGGGTTGGGTATATCTCAGGAAGCTGTTAGGATATATACCTATCCAGAAGATGAAGATCACCAGGGGCGAAAGGACCAGCACTTCCCTCAGGGAGAGGTCCTTCATGTTAGCGTTTTCCTCCTTATCAAGCCGCGAGAATACGACCTTCTGGAACATGGTGAGGAGATAAACTGCCGCCAGGATTATCCCGAGAACGCCAACAGCGGCCCAGATGAAATTTGCCTTGAAAGCGCCCAGGAGAGCGAGAAACTCCCCGACGAACCCGTTCAGGCCGGGCAGGCCAACGGAGGAAAGCATTATTATCCCAAAGAGGACCGAGAGCCTCGGAACAGCCTTGGCGAGGCCGCCAAATGCCGAGAGATCCCTCGTGTGCCTTCTCTCGTAGAGCATGCCAGCCACGAAGAACAGGCCCCCTGTTGAGAGCCCGTGGTTTATCATTTGGAGCATGGCCCCCTGAAGCCCCCAGGTGTTAAGGGATGAGGCCCCGAGGACGATGAAACCGAGGTGGGCCACAGAAGAGTAGGCGATGAGGCGCTTTAGGTCCTTCTGCACCCATGTCATAAGAGCGCCATAGGTTATCCCAATTAGCGCGAGGACAGCCAGCCAAGGGGAGAACGCCCTTGCCGCCTCTGGGAACATCGGGAATGAGAACCTCAGAAGCCCGTAGACCCCCATTTTCAATAGTATTCCAGCCAGGAGAACCGAGCCGGCTGTCGGCGCCTCAGCGTGCGCGTGTGGAAGCCATGTGTGGAATGGGAAAAGTGGGACCTTTATAGCAAAAGCTATGGTCATGGCCATGAAGAGGATCTCCTGGGCTGAGAGGGGGAGGCCGCGGGTCGCTTGGGTCAGGGCAACGAGGTCAAATGTCTTGAACTGGATGTAGAGCCAGATTATAGCAGATACCAAGAGAACAGAACCGGCCATCGTGTAGAGGATGAACTTGAAAGCCGCATAAACCCTGTTCTCGTGGCCCCAGATCCCTATGAGAAGATACATGGGGACGAGCATCGCTTCCCAGAAAACGAAGAAGAGAAGGGCATCCAGGGAAGAGAAGACCCCTATCATGGCTGACTCCATTATCAGCATGGAGATGATGTATTCCTTTCGCTTTTTCTCTATGTATCTCGTGGACGACAGGAATCCGAGGAATGTGAGGAATGCTGTGAGCAGGATTAGAAGAAGGGACATCCCGTCTATGCCTATCTGGAAAGAGGAGGCTATGCCGGGTATCCAAGGGAAGCTGCCGTAGAACTGAAACTCAGCCGCTCGCGAGAGGTCAAACCAGAACAAAAGCCCCAGAGAAACCAGGAGCTCAATCCCTGAGACCGCTATAGCGTAAGCCCAAAGCGCCCTTCCAGCCCTCTCAGGAATGAAGAAAACCGGAACAGTGAGCACCAGGGGGAGAAATATGATGGTGGTGAGCATCTCCATTTTCAACCTCCTATTTCAGAAGAACGAGGTAGAAGATGAGAACCAAGCCAGCCAACATGAGCAGGGCGTATGTCCTGGCGTTCCCTCCTTGGAAAGCCCTTGCCAGCCTTCCGCCAGCCCTCGCGAGCCAGCCTGTCCCATCAACGAGCCCTTTGTCTATGATGTATGTGTCTATGCCCTTGTAGAGGGGGTAAAGCGAGGCGTAGTAAAGCGGCTTTACGATTACCCAGTCGTATATCTCGTCAACCCAGTATTTGCGGTATAGGATGATGTAGAAGGGCCTCAGGATGAGGCTGAGAGCCCGGTTCCTGAACCCGGGCCTCCAATACATGAAGCCCGCGACCAGGATCCCAAGAACAGCAACCGAAACAGAGATTATTATCAGGGTGAGGGAATTGACCTCGGCTCCGTGGGCCTCGTGCGCCTGAGAAAAGACCGGAGCAATGAAAGCGTGGTATAAGGGCCCGGCCCAACCAGCGGCAACCGCTCCTGCCGCCAAAAACCACATGGGAACGGTCATGGTCCATCCCGATTCGTGCGCGTGTTCATAGATGTGTTCGTCCCTCGGTTTTCCAGTGAAAACGAGGAAAACAGCCCTGAACATGTAGAAAGCGGTCATGAAAGCGGTTATGGTTCCGAGAACCCATATCCATGTGTAGCCCGAGGCCGCGGCCGCATGAAGTATCTCATCCTTTGAGAAGAAACCTGCCAGGGGAGGAATCCCAGAGAGGGCCAGGGATCCTATGATGAAGAGGGCCGCTGTCTGGGGGGCCTTTCTCGCCAGGCCGCCCATCCTTTGTATGTCAAGCTCCCCTCCTGCCGCGTGCATTACAGAGCCAGCCGCGAGAAACAGAAGCCCCTTGAAGAAAGCGTGGGTGTAAAGGTGGAATATGCCCGCGGCATAGGCCCCGAGGCCAACCGCTATGAACATGTAGCCGAGCTGAGATATGGTTGAGTAAGCGAGGATGCGCTTTATGTCGTTGTTCGCCATGGCCATTGAGGCCGCTAGAGCCGCGGTGAAGGCCCCTATCCCCGCGACTATGTATCCGGCAAACGGAACCGCTGAGTATAGAGCGGATGACCTCGCCACCATATATACGCCCGCGGTTACCATGGTCGCGGCGTGTATGAGCGCGGAAACAGGGGTTGGACCTTCCATAGCATCAGGGAGCCACACATATAGGGGAAACTGAGCGGACTTCCCCACAGCGCCGAGAAAAAGGAGAAGCGCGGCTGCCATGAGCATCCACTCTGGCACATGGTTCCCGTGTATCATGGGGAAAAGCTCGGTGAATCTAAGGGTCCCGAAAGCAGAGAAGAGGAGGAACATCCCGAGGATGAAGCCAGCATCCCCTATCCTGTTAACGATAAAAGCCTTCTTACCGGCATCTGAGGCGGCCTTCTTCTCATACCAGAAGCCAATAAGCAGGTATGAGCAAAGCCCTACCCCTTCCCACCCAACGAACATCAGGAGATAAGAGGAAGAGAGGACAAGAAGGAGCATGAAGAAGACGAAGAGGTTCAGGTAGCTGAAAAACCTCCTGTATCCCGGGTCCCCTTTCATGTAGCCTATTGAATAGAAGTGAACGAAGAAGGAGACGGATGTCACCGTGAACGCCATAACAGCTGAGAGCTGGTCAAGGTAAAGCCCGAAAGGTATGTTCAGGCCCCCGGTTGGTATCCAGGTGAAGAGCGTGAACTCCTGGGGCCCCATACCCAGGCCCATCATCTGCCAGAGCAGGTAGCACGAGAGGATGAACGGTATCCCCAGGGCCGGCACTGCAACCCAGTGGGCCTTTGATCTGAACCAGGTGCCGAGGAACCCGTTTATTACAGCGCCCAACAGGGGAGTCAAAAGCGTTATCAAAAGGATTATCTCCATTTCTATTCCTCCTCGTGGCCGGAAAGGCTGGTGAAGGCATCAAGGGTCACATCCCCGTGTCTCGCCATTATAACTACGAGAGCAAGGCCCAAAGCGACCTCTGCCGCGGCAACAGCCATGACGAGCGCTACAGCGGCTTGCGCTATTGGGCTTCCCCAAGCCGTAAAAGCGCCAATAAGCGCGAGGTTCGCTGAGTTCAGCATTATCTCAAGGCACATCAGGGTGAATATGGCACTCTTTCTGAACAGAACGCCAAATGCCCCGATGAAAAAGAGGACGAGCGCCAATCCAATGGTTATCTGAGGGCTCATTTTTCCCTCCTCGTGCGTGTAAGCGCAACAGCCGCGACCATGCCCACCAAAAGGACGAATGAGGCTATCTCAAAAGGAATGAGCATGGGGCCGAGGAGCTCCTGGCCCAGCTCCTTTGCCCCCACATCCTGAGACGGGTTTGCGGGTAGCCTGATGAAAAGGAGGACCCCAAGTGCTCCGAAAAGAGCGGCAAGGGTTATCAGTATAGAGAAGAATCCCCTCGCGGAAAGGTCGCGATCCCCTGGTATCTGCCGGAGCCCGAGGAGGCTTATGGCCATGAGGATGAATACAACTATGCCGCCGGCATAGACGATGATCTGGGCTATACCGAGGAATGGGGCTTTCAGCAGGATGTAGATTATACCGAGCGAGAAAAAGTTGAGGAGAAGCCCGAGCGCGGCCCTCATGGGATGTTTCGCTATAACGACCGAGACGGCTCCGGCCAGCGCGGCTATCGCGAAGAGCCAGAAGAGTATTATTTTCAGGATCATTTTTCCTCCTCAAGGAGAAACTGGTGGGCGCGCTTTGCCCTGTCGTAAAATGGCTTGTAGATGCCCTTGTTCTCCCGGTTCAGATACCGCTCGTGCCTCACATGGACACCGAGGGGCTTGGTCACCGGCTTCTCCTCAGGGAGCTCCCTGTAAAATCCCAGCCAGACCCTTCTGGGAGGGGTTCCGTGGGGAAGCAAGAGCTCAGCCTTGTAGACAATGAGATCATCCCTCGTGTACCTCGCGAGCTCGTAGTCATCGGTCATCACTATTGCTTCCTCAGGGCAGGCCTCGGCGCAGAAACCGCAAAATATGCACCTGCCCATGTCCCAGTTCCAGACCCTGGCGAAGCGCTCGCCGTGGGATATGGGTTTACTCAGATCGTTGACCGCGCCCTCTATGTATATCGCCTCAGATGGGCAAGCGGCTGAACAGAGCATGCAGGCCACACAACGCTCCCTGCCGTCCTCATGCCTCTGAAGCGCTATCCTCCACCTGGCCCTTGGGGGTATCTCCTTCCGTTCCTCCTTCTTGAATATGAACCAGCGCTTCCTATTCGGATACTGAACCGTGAATGTTGGACCGAATAGAAACCTCCTCAGGGTGTGGAGCATGCCTTTTATCAAGGGTATCACTATCATAAAAGCACCTTAAGTATTGCCGTGGCCATGAGGTTCAGGAGCGCCACGGGTATCAGTATTTTCCAACCGAGAGCCATTAGCTGATCGTATCTCACCCGGGGGAATGTCCATCTGACCCAGAGGAAGAGAAACAGAACTGCTATCGCCTTGAGCAGGAACCACCACCAGCCTGGCATAAAAGGCCCTTGCCATCCCCCGAGAAACAGGCTCGTCATCACGAAGGAAGCCACGACCATGTTAGCGTATTCCCCAGCGTAGAACCAGCCCCACCTCAGGGATGAGAACTCAGTCATGTATCCGGCCACTATCTCTGCCTCTGCCTCTGGCATGTCAAAGGGAAGCCGGTTCGTCTCAGCGAACATGGCTATCGTATACACGAGAAACGCCGGGAACTGGGTTATGCAGAACCAGAGACCCGATTGCGCCTTCACTATCTCCTGAAGGGAAAGGGAGCCAGCCATGACCGAGACCGACATCATGGCCAAAAGCATGGGTATCTCGTATGAGATTATCTGGGCCGCTGAGCGGGTTCCGCCGAAAAGGGGATACTTTGAGCCGGATCCCCATCCAGCCAGCATAACCGCGTATGAACCCATTCCAGCCGCGGCCACAACGAAAAGAAGGGCGAAATCCACATCCGTTATGTAGAACCAGGGATCGTATGGGATGACGGCCAGGGCTGTTATCGCCATCGTGAATATGAGCGATGGCGCTAGAAAGTGGATGAGCCTGTCAGCCTCGCGAGGAATTATCTCTTCCTTGAAGGCCATTTTAAGTATGTCAGCCACAACTTGAATGAGTCCCATGGGCCCGACACGGTTCGGGCCCCGCCTCTGCTGTATGAAAGCGGAAACCTTTCTCTCTGCCCAGACCATGTTCATCACGAGGCCAACCATGACCACGATCAGGATAACGAGGACCTTGACTAAAAGCCATATCCAGTTCCAGAGCTCTGGCGAGATATTCACCTCTTGACCTCCTTTTCGGCTTTAACCCAGGCCTTCATGTCCTGGCCCAGAATGAGGTTCACCGGGGAATCAAAGAACAGGGGAGAGAACCTGAGAACCCCTGGATGCGTCCTTTCGGAGATGTGCGCCCTGAGGCTCAGATTATGGCCGTCAGATGAGAGCCTGATCAGATCGCCCTCTGAGACGCCCAGGGCCCTCGCGTCATCCGGGTGGAGCTCAACCCTCTCAAGTGGCATGTATTCCTCAAGGATACTACACCTGAAGGTGTAGTATGAGGACCTGTAAAGCGATGGCGCGGCAACGAGAAGAAGCCCCTCTCCGGTGTGCTCTTCTGGGGAGGAGAACGCTATCTCCTTTGGTTTGTGCTCGTATCCGGCTAGGCTGAAACGCCTTCTCAGCCTGAACCGGGCAAGGCTCGGTATATCATCGGGATAAGGGTTGCTCGTTGTGAGCGGCGGCAGGCTCACATCCCTGTAGGCCGGAATCTTGGACTGTATAGCACGGGTAACATCCGAAACATCCCTGTAACCACCCCTTCCGGCCTTCTCAAGGAGCTTTGAAAATACCACGCCAGCAGGAACGGCCTCACCCGGCCAAGGGACCGCGCTCTCGTGCCAGAGAACCCTCCCGTCCGTAGCGGTCCTTGAACCCCAGGATTCATAGGGCAGAACAACGGGTATCGCGAGATCCGCGTAAGCGAGGGATGGATCATTAGCAAAGCTCCCAAGCCAAACAACGAGGCCAGCGTTCCTCAGGGCTCTCTCGCAGAGCTCCCTCTCAGGCCACTCCAAAAGGGGATCAACATCCCAGAGGATAAGGAGGTCTATCTCGCCCTCCGCGGCGCGCCTCAGAATCTTCAGGGTATTGTTGTCATCAACGGGCCTGAAACCCATATCGTAGAACCCCTGGCCGTTTGGCTGTGTCCTCAGGAGAACGAGCCCAGCATCCAGGACCCCGACCATGTAAGCGAGGGCTCTTTGCGCGCCGCAGGATATATCATCCGGGAATATTATCACAGGGTCCTTTGCCCCTGCCAGGTCCTCGCCTATGGGGTGAGGAACAGCCGAAAGCCCTGAGACCTTGAGGCCCTTTGCTCTAGCGAGGCCCGAGAGTATGGAATGAGCCACCTTTTCCTCCTGTGCAGGGTGATACCTGATGTGCTCCAGCCTCCTGGAATACTTGTCCAACCACGGGGACACCGAGACGATTCTCGCTCCGGCCCTTTTGGCCTCAAGGAGATAAAGCCAGAGCAAGGGATGCCTTTCGCCTATCTCCTCTCCGAAAACCAAAATGAGATCAGAATCCCTCAGGGATTCAAGGGATCGGCTACCCGCTGAGTATCCGAGGACCTCCTCAATTGGATCGGGGCTAAAAGAGTGCCAGGGTGCTCGGAAGTCCATGGATTTTACCTCAAAAACCTCTCTGAAAAACCTCACCGCGAGATAAGCGGCCTCGTTGGAGGCCCGAGCCCCTGAGAGCACGGCTATTCGGTATGGGGTTTTGCGCCACGCGTCCCTGACAGCCCTAAACAGGAGCCCTATTGCCTCGTCTGTGGACAGTTCCACGATTTCCCCTCCCCTCCTGGCAAAAGCCCTATCAATCCGTTTCTTGTTCAGGTATTCATGGGAGAACCTATCCCTATCGCTTATCCAACCCGGATAGCCTTCCCCCTCGGATGCGCATATCCTGAGGACCCTGTGGAGGTCTTCCCTTCTCCCGCCGGTTTTGAAAGGCCCGCGCGATTCCCTGCCCTGCTTTCTCGTTATCAGGGCCACCGGCGCGGCCAAGGAGTCCTCAGGGCTAACCGAGAGGGTCACCTGGTTCTCCCATGGCCTTGAAGCGAAAGCATAGTCCCCGGATGTTATCGCTCCCACGGGACAGACATCCGCGAGGTTGCCAGCGAACTCCGATTCAAGCGGTTTGTCCCTTCCGGGGCCAACGGTTATCTCCCAGCCGCGCTCCCACCTGTCCCAATCGTATTCCCCGAAGACCTCTTGGTATAGCCTGACGCACCTCGTGCACTGAACGCATCTGTTCGGATAGAGCCTGAGAAATGGGCCAACCTTGAAATAGGGCTGTTCGCGCTTCGGGAAGTCATAGATGCTTTTCGGTTCTCCCATCTCAAAGGCGAATGATTGGAGATCGCATTCGCCGCCAGCATCGCACACAGGGCACTCCGTAGGGTGATTCGCGAGGAGAAGCTCTAGGGTTCTGGCCCTCACATTTTCCCTTACCTCAGGGGTATCTGTAGCAACGACCATGCCCTCTGAGGCCTTTGTTGCACAAGCGGGAGCGAGAAAACCCCTGCCGTTTTGCTTGACCTCAACGAGGCATATCCGGCAGGAGGCCTCTGGGTTGAGCTTCGGATGATAGCAGAAAACCGGGATCTTTATTCCCTGCCGCCACGCCACCTCCAAGATGGTTTCCCCTTCGTTAAACTCCACCACCCGGCGATCAATCGTTATCTTCGGCATCTCGTCCTCCGGGTAGGGCTAAGATTTTAAGGCCCGGGCCCGGCCGGATTCAAACAGGGTTGATCGCTCACAAAAGATCTAGCAAAAAGGGGATTGGGCGGTTCTCGTTTCCCCACCCACTACCTAATGGCCACCTTGCCTGTTTGTTTCCGGGTTATCCAGAAATAAACCCCGGCCTCAAGAGGGACCCGGTTCTCGCCCTCCCGTAATTCACCAGAATAAACGAGGCGGCCGTCTGGGTTGTATATCTTAATAGCCATGGTTTCCGGGGAGTTAAAGAGAATGCCCCCAGGCAAAAGGCTCACGGTCAGCCCCAGACCCTCCTCCGCCCACTCATCCGAGCCAACCGGCGGGCACGCGTCCGTCGTAGTTATGGCTGGTGTCGTGACCGTAGGGTTTGGACTGCTGTTTGGCGGATTGCAGGTTCCGGCTCCGCTAGGTGTTGTCTGGGTTGGGGTTGGGGTGACAACCGATGGCGACCAGGTGGTAATACAGCCTGGGTAGCTTCCATCAGGGGCTATCTTCAGGAGGAGAAAATCCCGGTTTCCAGCGCCATAGCTGGATGTGTAGCCCCCTGAGACGAATCCACCATCGGATGCAGAAACCATAGCCAGGACATCGTCGTCTCCGCTCGCACCAAAGGTTCTCGCCCAAAGGAGTGCGCCGGACGAGCTAAGCTTGATAATGTGAAGATCCCTGTTCGTGCCCTCCCTCCTTCCGGAGATGACCAGGCCCAAGTCAGATGTCTCTACGATGCCAAACCCCCAGTCATCGCTTGTCCCGCCTATTGCCCTGTTCCACTGAAGGGTTCCGTCCGAGGCCAGCTTGAGGACATATATGTCCCCGTTCCCAGCGCCAAAGCTCATGGCATAACACGCGAGGGCTAGGCCGCCGTCGCTGGTTTCAATGACCCCAAAAGCATCATCAGTGCTCGCTCCACCAAAGGTTCTGGCCCACTGGAATGCGCCAGTGGAGCTCCACTTCACAACCAGCACATCGCAGTTCCCGCCACCAAAGCTGTAGGTCAAGCCCGCGACCACGAGGCCGCCATCAGATGTCTCAGTTATAGCGTAAGCGTCGTCCGTGCTACTGCCACCAAAGGTTCTTGACCAGAGAAGATTTCCAGAAGCGTCAAACTTCATCAATAGGAAATCAGCGCTTCCAGCGCCATAGTTTATTGTTCGGCCAGCCGCGGCTATCCCGCCATCGGATGTGTTGACCAAAGCGTGTATCCTGTCCTCGCCAGTTGAACCGACGACCCTCGTCCAGACCAGGCCCCCCGAGGAGTTGAGCTTCACTAGGAGGGCGTCAGCAACCCCAGAGCCGTAGCTATATGTCACACCGCCCATGACATAACCCTCGTCAGGTGTCTGAACAACTGAGAAGCACTCGTCGCTTCCTGTGCCGCCTATGGTTCTTGCCCACGAGAAGTTTCCCATATGGTCTGTTTTTATGACCATCCAGTCGTCTGACCCAGCACCAAATCCTTGGGTTACCCCGGCTATCATGAAGCCACCATCAGAGGTCTTGATGACCTTCCGGGCATACTCCAGACCTGTCCCGCCGTATGCTTTTGCGAAAAGGCCCTGGGAGACCAGAAAAAGTGTAAATGACAGATTCACTTGAAGAGCTCCTTGGCCTGAAAATTGTAAAGGGGGATTTCCCGCGCGTTCAACCCCGATCATTCCCAGACCAGGTTTTAACCTGCGACTGGGCGGGCACAGGTGCCACGCCCCTACAAGATCACCACCCTGAAACGCTTTTCGTATCCGGCTATCCTTATCCAGAGGTAGTATACCCCTGGCCCGAGCTTTCTGACTGGGATCCTTATCTCCTCTCCCTCCTTGACCTCCCTCGCGA
>JBDRYB010000008.1:0-72505 GCA_039803205.1 Caldifarciminota bacterium | reverse complement strand
TCGTGATGTTCATGGGCCATCTCCTTTCATCTTTCCATTTTTTTCCATACCTCTCAGAGGAGGTGGCCCATATTCTAATCCAAAGGCCGAATCCGGGCCAGCTGTGCCCGGAAAACCGGACTGAACCTTGCAAAGATCACGGGGTTGATCCGGGGCAAGGCTTAGTGTTATAATTTTCTAAATTCGTAACACCAAAAGGAGAGAACTGATGATAACGCTACTGTCCTTGGCACTTCTTAGCACGAGGCCCCTATACACGGATGATCCTTGGCCGGTTGACGCTGGGGTTTTTGAGCTGGAGGGAGGCCAGGGCCTCCTGAACGCGAGAGAGGGCTACTTTCAGTGGAAATACGGCTGGGGTAAGTTTGAGCTGGACATGGGTTTTCCGTGGACAGCGAGCGAACCTCGGGAACTGGGAGGCTTTGAGCTCTCAACCAAATGGGGATTTCTTTCCCATAAGGGATACATTCCGGACATAGGGCTCATAGCCTGCTGGGCTCCTGGAGATGGGTCATACGATCTCTGGGCCATCCTCGGAAAAGAGCTGGGACCTGTAGAGCTCCTCACGAACCTGGTCTACGAATACGGGAATCCTAGGCTCTCGTTCGGGAGCGCCGGGGTATATTATCCGCACGAGAAGCTGGGGCTCTGCGCGGATGTCTTCTCGTCGGAAGAAACCTCACTCGGCGGTGGGATCCGGTTTTTCCCGGCGAACAACCTCTTGCTCGATCTTGGTTATCACTGGACAAAGGGCCATGGGCACGATCTCAGCACAGGGTTCACCTTTGACTTCTAGGGGGCAATATGCACATACCTGACGGATACCTGAGCCCACAAACTTGCGCTGTTCTCGCTGGGGGATCGGCCCCGTTTCTCATAAGGGCCTTCATCTGGATCAGAAGGCAACTGTCTTCAAAAGCCATTCCTATCCTCGCGCTCACCACTGCCATGAGTTTCGTCATCCAGATGTTCAACATACCCCTACCAGGAGGGACAACCGGCCACGCTGTTGGCGGAACCCTCATAACCGCTCTGGTGGGGCCGTGGCCAGCGGTTATAGCGGTCTCGGTTGTCCTGATAATCCAGGCGCTCATATTCGGAGACGGAGGGATCCTGTCCCTGGGTGCCAACATCCTGAACATGGCCGTGATACTGCCTTTAGTGGGTTACTGGCTTTACAGGCTCATGGCCGGGAATTCTGGAATAGCATCTGCCAGGAGAATCACATCGGTTGCTGTTGCCTCGTATATAGCCATAAACCTAGCCGCCCTGGTTGCGGCTGTGGAGTTCGGGATCCAACCCGCTCTGTTCAAGGATGCGACAGGAGCACCGCTGTATTGTCCCTATGGGCTAAGCGTGGCAATTCCGGCCATGATGATCGGCCATCTGGCTGTTGCTGGGGTCGCTGAGGCCCTCTTCACCGGAGCGGCCTTCTGGTTCGTGGCCAGGAGCTTTCCAGATAGGATAAGGGGGAGCTGAGAAATGAAAAGGCTATGGATAACCCTCGGGATACTGGTGCTTCTCTCTCCCCTCGGAATGCTCGCGCCCGGAACCGCTTGGGGCGAATGGGGGCTAGAGGAGCTTGAGGAGATGGGCATTACTATTCCGGCTGGGCTACAGAGGTTTTCTGAGCTTCATCCTTTCGTCCTGATCCCGGACTACTCCTTGCCCCAGCTGGGCGAGAGCTTCTGGAGCCAGGCCGTCATCTACATCGTTTCCGGATTGGTTGGCATGGGCATGTGCGTCGTCCTCGTCTACCTACTTGTGCTTGGGAAAAAGGAGCAGGGCAAATAATTTGGGCTTCTCCAGAAAGAACCTGAAAACCATAGGTCGTCTGGCCTTCCCCAAGCCCTTGAACCGGGGAGGGCCATCTCCTTTTATCAAGATATTGATTATTCTGTCCGGTATAATCGCTTCCTCGCTAATAAACAATAGGGTGTCCCTAGCCCTTTTGGTCGGGCTCGCCCTGAGCTTTGCCCTGATGTGGAACGCTAGGCCCCTATCCCTGTTGCCGAGGCTCGGGCCTCCGGTCCTCCTTTTCGGCCTGATCCTTCCCCTCCCCGCGCTCCTCGTTCCAGCCGGCTCCGGAGAGCCTTTGCGCTTTTGGTTTTTTCAGATCTACCCAGGGGGGCTGAGCTCTGCCCTCACGCTCTCTCTCAGAACCACAGCGGCAATATGCTGGGCAGGGGCCGGCTCCCTAACCGAGGAACCACACGCCTTGCTTTCTGCCTTGCCGCTACCATCGGTTTTTGCTGAGATGATCCTGGGCGCGCACAGATACATCTCGCTCCTAGCGAGGGAGGCTTGGGAGATGTTCCTGGGCAGGCTCGCGAGGGACCCGAAGGAAGATTTCAGTACCAACTTGTGCTTCCTGGCCTCAAGGGCTGGATCGCTTTTCGCGCGCTCGGCTGAGACAGGAGAAAAGGTTTATATAGCAATGAAAGCGAGGGGCTATCCTGGACTAAACCAAAGGAGAATCGGGTGGCATTTTGCTTTGGGTGATATGGTTTGGTTCGCTGTTTTCCTTCTGGCCCTCGCCGTTATCCTATGGGTATCCTGATCCGTATTGAGAATGTATCATTCACCTACCCGAATGGGATTCAGGCCCTGAAGGATGTCTCCCTCTCGGTTAATGAGGGGGATTTCCTGCTCATAACCGGCGAGAATGGCTCCGGAAAGACAACCCTCCTGTGGCTCATGGCAGGGCTCATCTTTCCGCAACAGGGAATCGTTCTTTTTGAGGGAAAACCTCTTACCGAAAGGGCCCTTGAGGACGAGAAATTCTCACTCTGGTTCAGGCGGAGGGTTGGCATTCTTTTCCAGGAGCCTGATGTCCAGCTTTTCTCTCCGACCGTTGGGGAGGACATCGCGTTCGGACCAGCGAGAACCGGGCTTGACGATGTTCAGGGTAGGGTGATGAGAGCCGCTGATCTAATGGACATCACAGATTTATTGGGAAGGCCCCCGTATCACCTCAGCTGGGGGCAGAAGCGCAGAGCCGCAATGGCAACCCTCCTCTCCATGGATCACGATGTCCTCCTTCTTGATGAGCCGATGGCTGGTTTGGATACCAGAGGAAAGAGAACCCTCCTGGATGTCCTGGAAAGATTCAGGTCATCAGGAAAGACAGTAGTCGCTGTAAGCCACGAGGATTCTGAGCTTGGGGGCCTATTCACCAGAAAAATCAGCCTCTCCGCCCTTTAGCACCACCCCAAAGCAAATGCTTACTGAGTTGGCGCGGGATCAATCACTTGCCTTATAATTTGATCCCGCTGGTGTAGCTCAATCCGGCAGAGCAGCTGATTTGTAATCAGCAGGTCGTGGGTTCAAGTCCCACCACCAGCTCTGGTTAGGACCTGGAGGGATACCCAAGCGGCCAAAGGGGGCGGGCTGTAAACCCGCTGGCTGAAGCCTACGGAGGTTCGAATCCTCCTCCCTCCATAAAAACCGGTCGGAATAACCGACCCCCTAAATATGGGACCGAGGAGAGAGGACATGAGGAAATACGAGACCATGGTCATCCTCAACCCGGCCTTGGATGAGGAGGCCATAGCCAAGCTGGGTGAGAGGATAAAGAAGATGATCTCAAAGGAAGGAGAGGTTTTGAGCATAGAGGAATGGGGAAGGCGCGAGATGGCCTACGAGATAAAGGGGCACAAGGAGGGTTTTTACATGGTCATACAATTTGATGCACCGCCCAGTGTCCCGGCTGAACTCTACAGTGAGTTCAGGATGAACCCGGATATAATCCGAGGAATCGTGATAAGGGAGGAATGACATGCCAGAGCTCCGTTTACCAAGCATAAACTATGTGATACTCTCTGGGCGGCTCACTCATGACCCTGAGCTGAGATACACACCAAGCGGCAGGCCTGTTCTCAACATGCAAATAGCATCTGACAGACAATATCTCGTCGGAGATGAATGGAGAAAGGATGTGGTTTATATCAGGGCTGTCCTTTGGGGTCCCCACGCCGAACGCCTTGGCGGCAAGCTCGTCAAAGGCTCCGCGGTAGTGGTAGAGGGAAGACTCGTTTATCGTCAGTGGGAAAGCGAGGGACAGAAGAGGAACACCATAGAGATACAGGCCATGAGGGTTCAGGCCCTTGACAAAGCGGTCTCTGAGGCCGAGGAGGCCGAAGAATCAGCAAGACCAGATGTTTTGCCCGACTTTGAAGAGGGTCTGCCCGAGGAGGAACTTCCGTTTTGAGGTATTGGGATGCCAAAGAAAAAGAAAACATGCGAGTTCTGTAAGCTGGATATCAGGGTAATAGACTATAAGGATACCGAGACCCTGAGGCGCTACATCACCCAGAGGGGCAAAATGCTCTCAAGGCGCTCAACGGGCCTTTGTGCTTACCATCAGAGGCGTCTCTCGGTGGCCATAAAAAGGGCGCGGATAATGGCGCTCTTGCCGTTCGTGCAATCCTACTACACATGAACACGGTCAAGGTTATTCTCATCAAAGAGGTAAGGGGCCTTGGCGGACCAGGCGAAATCAAAACCGTCAAGGGCGGCTACGCCAGGAACTTCCTCCTGCCAAGGGGGCTCGCTTTGCTTGCTACCCCTGAGAATCTAAATAGATACGAGGAGATGAAGAGGCTCAGGGAGGCCCGCGCCAAGAGGTTGGCTGAGGCCGCACAGGAGCTGGCAAAGAGGCTCTCAGATCTGACCGTTGAGCTGAGCCTCCTGGTCGGAGAAGAAGGAAAAGCGTTTGGCTCCGTGAAGGCCTCGGATATAGCAGAATGGCTCGCTGGGGCTGGGATTGAGTTGGAAAAGGGCGCGATAAGGCTTGATAACCCGATAAAGACCATAGGGGATCACACGGTTGAGGTGAGGCTTGGGCCCGAGATAACCGTGCCCCTCAAGGTCCGAGTCGTTCCAAAGGAGTGAGGTGAAGAACCTGATACAGGTGGAGATATTCAGGGTCCTATACGAACCCAACACGAAGACCAATCTGGTTCTCCTAAAGGAGATCGAGGGCCAGCGCATCCTGCCTGTTTCCATAGGCATCTTTGAGGCCGAGGCAATAGCCCGTGCCCTTCACGGAATAACATTTGAGAGGCCGCTAACCCACGACCTCATAAAGAACCTGATAAAGGAAATGGGAGGAACCCTTGAGAAGGTAATAATAAACGACTTAAAGGATAATGTCTTCTACGCGAGGTTAATAATAAGGAAAAACGGAGAGATCCTCTCGCTCGACGCGAGGCCCTCGGATTCCATATGCATAGCGACTCTCTGGGGTTGCCCCATATTCGTCGGCGCGCAGGTTATGGAAAAAGCGGGAGTGGACATGGACGAACTGCCACCTGAGGAGGAGGATCTGGATGAGGGGCCTCCGGAAGGATACGCTTGAGGGTTCCTGGCTCAAGGTTTTGCCATTTAAATATCTAGAACCCCTCGGCCAAAAACACCCGGGTCAGGGTTTAACATGAGAAGCTTATCAGTCATCACCCTGCTTGGTTTTTCGATCTCATACGAGCCTCCGTCCTCCTCTTATCCATCAGCCTTAGTCAAGATCCATGCATACGGAAAGAGCCACACCTCTGGCACTGGGTTCTTCGTGGACACGGGTGGAGTTGTAGCGACAGCCCTGCATGTTATAGTTGGAGAAGAGCCGGATGATTATCCCGACTCGGTCGTAGTGATAACCAACGCAGGCAAAAGATACAAAGTCACTAGCGTCTTGGGTATGAACATACCCATGGACATCTGTATAGTGAAAGTGAATTTCTCCAATAGTGATTATCTCAGATTGGCCGATAGTCTGAATCCGGGGGACTCGGTAATTATACCGGGGGATCCGGAGATAAGGACCGTCTTTTCTGGGCTTCACAAGGACGAACACGGCTACGAATACGGCTATCTGAACGCTCCTTTGGAACCAGGATACTCCGGCTCGCCTGTGCTCTCGGGCAACGAGGTCATAGGGATCGTTACCCGCACGGATAATTTTGTCCCCTCTTTGCTTCTGAAGCTTCTTCTCTCTAACGCAAGACCCATTACTCTTCGCAAGGCTCACGCTAGCTATGCTGAAACACCTTGGGGATTAATAAATTTCGCGAATTGCAAGGCCCGGATCGGAGATACCACATCCGCTATTGCCTATCTCAGGGAATCCGCGAGCATGAACCCCCCTATTGCCTTAGTTCACTATAACCTGGGGTTTTTGCTCTATGACCAAGGCAAGCTCTCAGAGGCAGAGAAAGAATACAGGGAAGCAATAAGGATAAATCCGAACGATGCTGGGGCACACAATAACCTGGGGCTTTTGCTCAAGAGCCAAGGCAGGCTCTCAGAAGCCGAGAGGGAATACAGGGAAGCAATAAGGATAAATCCGAACCTTCCTGAGGCACACAATAACCTGGGGAATTTGCTCTATAACCAAGGCAAGCTCTCAGAGGCAGAGAAAGAATACAGGGAAGCAATAAGGATAAATCCGAACCTTGCTGAGGCGCACTATAGCCTGGGGAATTTGCTCTATAACCAAGGCAAGCTCTCAGAGGCAGAGAAAGAATACAGGGAAGCAATAAGGATAAATCCGAATGACGCCCAGGTTCACAATAACCTGGGGGTTCTGCTTAAAAAGCAGGGAAAATACGAGGATGCCAGAGCCGAGCTTCAAAAAGCCATAGAGATTTACGAAAAGCAGGGAGATTACGAAAAGGCAAAAAGGACAAAGGAACTTCTTGAGGAGTTGCCGAAATGAGCTGGGCCGAGATCACCAAAATAGCCGGGGCCCTCGCGGTCGCCTTCCTGCTGGGGAGCATTCCAACCGGCTATCTAATGGTTAAAGCAACAAAGGGCATTGACATCCGAAAGACCGGCTCGGGCAACATAGGAGCGACCAATGTCGGAAGGGTCCTGGGAAAGTGGGGGTTCGCGCTGGTCCTCCTCCTGGACGCGCTGAAGGGCTTTCTGCCGACCGGGGCCGCAGTGTTGCTTTTCGGAATATATCCGGGAATTGCCGCTTTTTGCGGCGCTTTCCTCGGCCACATATTCACCCCTTGGCTCGGTTTTCGTGGGGGCAAGGGCGTCGCGACAGGCCTCGGGGCATTCCTGGCGCTTGATCCCATTGCCATGGCCGTGGGGGTGGGGGCATGGCTCATAGTGTTCCTGATAGGCCGATATGTATCCCTGGCATCCGTGATAGCCGCGCTCTCAGTATTCCTTTTCGTGACATTCGCTCAGGGCTCCCTTCCTCTGTCAATACTCTCTGGCGCGGCCGCTATAACCGTGTGGTTCACCCACCGCTCAAACATGAAGAGGCTCCTGGAGGGGACAGAGAACAGGGTGTCATTCAAAAGGAAACGAAAAGGAGAGTGAGCTTTGGAGAGGAACGCCGAAGGTTTGTCAGATGAGTTGGAGAAAGTGAAGGAACTCCTCCGGCAAGGGAGGAAACAAAAAGCGCTGAGGAAGCTCAGGGCTCTCAGGGACAAGCATCAAGAAGACATAGAATTCAGGAAAAATGCGCTAAGGTTGGCACACGATGCAGGGTATTACGAGGACGCGCTTGAGGATGCTCGGTTTCTCGTTGCCCGTGAGGGAGACGACGAGTCCAAGCTTTTTGTTGTGGATTGTCTCGTTGAACTAGAAAGATACCAGGAGGCCGAAGAGGCCCTCCTGAAGTTCTCGGATCTCAGGAACAGATCCCCCAGTTATCACCTATTCTTTGGTTTAGTGAAATTGCATACTGGGAGAAATAAAGAGGCGAACGAGGAGTTTGAGAGGGTCTTCTCCGTCAAATCAGAGGGCAAGGTTGACTGGTTTTCCAGAATGATGGCGAGGTTTTTCATGGCTGTAAATTTCTTGGCCATGGGGAAAACAAAGCAAATGCGAAAGCAGGCCCGTCTCGCGGGGCGGGAAGCGCAGGAACGAGAGCCTTTCTTCAAAGCGCTTAGGGCGATAGATTCCTATATAATCAGATACGAAGCCATATCGGAGTGCGTGAGAGCCGGAAAGATAGAGAAAAACCAGGAACTCATTAAAGCCATGGAGGAGATGAGGCTCCTGGCAGAAATGGAGGAAGTCCGTCTAACTATGTTGCAGGAGGACAAAGGCAATCATTAAGATTTCCCACTGAAAAAGGAGCAAATAATGGACTACTTTCTCTCGGACGATGAAAGGGAAATAAAAGCCCTGGCTAGGGACTTCGCGGAGCGCTACCTCATGCCCCGGCGCCGCGAGCTGGACGAGCGCCACGAGTATCCACGAGACATCCTGGAAGAGATGGCTAGGCTGGATTTCTTCAGGATACTGATACCCGAGGAATACGGGGGCTTCGGGGACAAGATAATGTATACGGTCCTCGTCATAGAGGAGCTTTCTCGCGCTGAGGCCGGAACCGCGATCGCTTTCGGCGCGAACGGGCTTGGGACCACCCCGATAATCGTAGCCGGGACCGAGGAGCAGAAGAGGAAATACCTCCCGCCCGTTGCCGAGGGGAAGAAGTATGCGGCCTTCGCGCTGACCGAACCGGATGCTGGTTCTGATGCTGGCTCGGTAAAAACAAGGGCCGTCAAGAAGGGGGACAGGTATATCCTGAACGGAACGAAGCGCTTCATCACCAACGCGGGGGAAGCGGACATAATGACCGTCGTGGCGTCAACGGATCCAACCAGGGGCGCGAGGGGGCTTTCCATTTTCATAGTTGAGAAGGATTATCCGGGCGTGTCTTTCGGAAAGGTTGAGGAGACCCTCGGCATAAGGGCATCGGTCAAACGCGAGATATACTTTGAGGACTGCGAGGTCCCTGAGGAGAACCTCCTGGGAGGCAAAGAGGGACTTGGGTTCATTCATGTCGCCAGGACATTTGACAGGACGAGGCCAGCGGTTGGCGCACAGGCCCTTGGCATAGCGCAGGGCGCTTTTGAGGAGGCGCTCAAATACGCCCGTGAGCGCAAGCAGTTCGGCCAGCCAATAGCCTCCTTCCAAGCAATACAGATAATGCTCGCTGACATGGCAACCAAGATAGAGGCCTCAAGGGCACTTCTCTACTCCATAGCGAGATACATAGACTCAGGGGCAAAGGAGGTCGGCCACCTCTCAGCCATGGCGAAATACTTCCCAGCGGATGTGGCCATGGAGGTAACGGTTGATGCTGTTCAGATCTTCGGTGGATACGGTTACACCACAGAGTATATAGTTGAGAAATACATGCGGGATGCCAAAATAACCCAGATATACGAGGGGACAAACCAGATACAGCGTCTGCTTCTGGCCGCGCACCTGGTAAGGAAAGGGCAGTTGTAATTGGGTTACCGCGTCTGTTTGCCACGGCCCCTCCTCTTGCATTAGACTTTCGCCATGAAAAAGCTCTTTGTTCTCTTTTTGCTGATCGTGACAGGTTGCTTCTTTGGCACATTCCAGACCCCAGAGCCAACTGGCTCTGGAAAGGTTGATGGCCAAATATTCGCTTCCTTCCCCGGCTTTGTCCACCCTGACCACGGGAAGGCTGCGGCCGACGAGAACATATACAGGAGCTGGAACATGGGTGGAGCCGTTGGGTTTGGCGTTGCCAAGGAGGCGGATATAGGGGTGATGATGAACGGCATGGGGGTAGGGCCATACGCTAAGATAAGGCTTTTGAAATCTTCCAAGCGACCCACGAGGGTTATGAGCTTCGCCGTTCAACCATACCTTCTGTATGATATAATCTCCGAAACATACCTGATAACCCCTGGCGTGAACCTGATGCTCGGATACAGGCCTCACAAGAACTGGATGTGGTATTTATCATGGCAGGGGATCTACGCGCCCCAAGGCGCCACATCGGGCGAGGAGCTCTGGGGGGAGATCGCGCCCGGCTTCTATCAGCACGCGGCTTTCGGCCTTGACTTCAAGTATAAGGGGTCCGGTGAGTTCGTTGGCCTCAAGGGGAAAACGGACTACGGGTTCAGGCTTGAGCTCGGCGGGAGCTATTTCAAGTATTCCGGCAACGGGAGCTACTATCCCATATTCACAATAGGCCTCGGGTTTGTTGGGGGTTCTGCTCTTGGCTGTCTGAACCTTTTGGGAGCAGGGCTGGGCGGAATGCAGTAAAGATTACCTCTTCCTGTAGCCGTTGTATATATCCGGCAGAAAAACAACCCTTCCCTCGGAGGTGTCCGGCGCGACCAGGACATAATCAATGAATATGGGGATCTTGTGCCTCAGGGGAACCCAGGTCTCCTTAAACACGGTCTTGCCCCTCTCTTTTTCGGTCTTGTTATAGGCGGTCCAGAAACCTTGCTCTGTCCACCCCTCGCTCTGGGTCAGGACAGCAATGGCGAGCTCTATAGCTCCGTCAAGCCTTATGCACCCGTGGGAAACCGCTCGCATCTTCCACTGAAATGTGCTCTTTATCGGGGTGTCGTGAAGGTATATGTTGTATCGGTTCGGGAAAAGGAACTTCACCCTTCCAAGGGCGTTTCCCTCTCCTGGGTCCCTAACAAGCCATATCTTGCCCTTCTTTGAAGCCACCTTGAAATTCTTTTTCTCTATGTACTTGAACGCATCCCCTGTCTCGTATATCTCCTCCAAGAGCTCCTCCTCAAATATCCTGTCCGGAACATTCCACTTCGGATTTATCACAATGAACTCAACTGTATCCCTGAGGGTAGGGGTGAAGTTCGTGTCCTGAGAGGCTGAACCAACCGCGACCTTGTTCTTCTGAAGTAGCGAGCCATCCTTATACACATACAGGGTGAACTCGGGTATGTTTATCCTGAAGACCCATCCCCCTTTGGCAACCGCTTCCGAGAAACTGGGTTTCCTCCAATATGAGAGCCCTCCCCTGATCCGAGAGATGAGCTGAGACCTGGGGATGTTCATGGCTCTCAGTGTTCCGTGGCCAACAACCCCATCCTCCTCAAGGTAGTGCCACTTCTGGAACTGCTTGACCGCCTCAGCTGTCGCGCTGTCGTATATGCCTGTTGTTGGCCCTGTATAGAATCCCTCGGCCCTGAGCCTCTCCTGGATCCCGGATACCCTCTGGCCCGTGTCCCCGGGCATTATCTTTTTGCCCTTTTCAAGGCTGAAGGACAAAGGCTTCCAATCCGGCATGTATGTGTAGGTGGACAGGGTAGCCCTCAGAACCTTGTATTCCGAAAAGCGCGGGAATAGGTTCATGGTGGCCGCGATAGGGTCCGAGAAGAGGGCCTCTATTGCCGCTGAATCTCCGCCCATGTCCGTTGCCCACTTTTTCCAGGCTCTTATCAGAAAGACCTCGGCCCTCGCGATCTCGCTTATACATCTCTTGTAAACCAAGACCATCTCGCTCCGATCAACCATCTCGCAGGCTAAAAGCCTAAGGCTCTCTGCCCTCGCGATAGCTAAAAGGGCTGAATCTGCCATCGGATCGGGTTCAAGCCCATCAAAGAACCTGTTCTCCACGGTTGTGAGAACGAAGATGCCGTAATCGTTGAGCTGAGGGGGTGAGAAAAGAAGCCATTCCCAAGCCCTCTTCTCATATAGGGTGGCCAGGGCCGCATTTCCGTCAACCGCCTGTCTGAGCGCTTCGCCAGAGGAACCCATCGCCTCCCTCCACGCCATATCAGCGGCCAGCGAGGAGCAAGGCTCTTTGCTTTTGTGGCCGAGCCCGCACGCCAGGAAAAGAAGGAGGGTTAAAGGAACTCTCCTCAAAGCGAAAGCTCCTTCTTGAGCCTTCTTATCTCCTCTATGGTTTTCTGCGAGACCGGAGCTAAAGGGGGCCTCAAGTGGGGCTTTACAAGTCCCATTTCACCCAAAAGTGCCTTCACGGGGCCCGGGCTGGTTTCAATAAAAAGAACCTTGAAAAGGGGCCAGAGCCTCAGGTGCAGCTCTGAGGCCTTCTTGAAGTCATCGGATAGCGCCGCGTTTACCATATCAGAGACCAGCTTCGGAGCTGGGTTTGACGCAACGGAGATGACGCCCTTTGCGCCTATCGCCATCATAGGAACCGTAAGCGAGTCGTCCCCTGAGAGAACGGTTATGCCACTCTTAACCAGAGCCGAGGCGTTATCAAGGGAGCCGGATGCCTCCTTGACAGCAACGATGTTCTCAGGAAAATCAGCCCTGAGCCGAGCCACGGTCTCAGGAGCAATTGAAACCCCTGTCCTGCCAGGCACATTATAGACGATGATCCTCGCTCTTGGGAGCTCGGAGCAGATGAGGGAGTAATGAAGGTAAAGCCCATCCTGAGTTGGCTTGTTGTAGTAAGGGGTAACAACCAGCGCGAACCCATAGCCCATCTCCAAGGCCTCCGCTGTTTGGGCTATGGTCTTTGAGGTGTTGTTAGTGCCTGTTCCGGCAATGAGAATCGCCCTATCGCCTACCATCTGCTTCACAGCACCCAGAAAGGTCTTTCGCTCCCCATCCGAAAGAGCAGGAGCCTCACCCGTTGTCCCGAGGACAACGAAGCCGTCAATCCCGGCCTCTAGCTGATGCTCAACAAGCCTCCGGGCCCCCTCTAGGTCCAACTCCCCTCTCTCCGTGAAGGGGGTAACCAAAGCAGTTAAGGTTCCCTTAAGCATGGTAATATTATAACCCATTTTCTGCGCGGGATTCCATGACCGACATCCCTTGAGAGCCCTTCTCAGTCTGGCTTCAATGTGCCGCAACTATCCTTAAGTTGAACGACTTCAAGCCCCTCTGGATGCAGGATCATACCAAAAGAAACTGGTTTGATGCTACTCAGGGTATGGGATCCTCTCGTGAAATGTTCCCACGAGCACGGGAATAAACGCTTTCTTGAGGGCCTCAAGCTGGCTCGCGGTGAACCGGACCTCGGAGAGCTGGCCATCTGCTACCTGTCTCCCGAAAACCTCCTCCACAACCCTAATTATAGCGGCCTCAGAGGGTTCATCAAGGGCCCTGACAGCCGCCTCGCACGCATCCGCCAGCATGCATATCCCCTCCTCAGGGGTAATCGGTTTTGGGCCAGGGTATCTGAAAGCGGACTCAGGAGCGCCGGGGTCAGCCTCCTTTGCCTTAAGGTAAAACTGCCGCATGAGGCTCGTCCCATGGTGGGTTGATATGAACCTCTTTATGTCCTTTGGAAGCCCCTTGGCGTCCGCGAGCCTCTCTCCCTCAGTGATGTGGGAACGAAGGATATTAGCGCTATCAGCGGGCGCGAGCGCGTCGTGCGGGTTTTGGCCCTTTTGGTTCTCTATGAAGTGGTCCGGGGAGAAGAGTTTCCCAATATCATGATAATAGGCCCCAACCCTCGCCAACAATGGCGATGCCCCTATTGCCCTGGCTCCAGCCTCGCAGAGGTTTCCGACGAGGATAGTATGGGTGAATGTTCCTGGGGCCTTCTCCGCCAGCTCCCGGAGAAGGGGGTGCTGAAGGGATGCCAGCTCCGAAAGGAGAAAGTCCGTTGAGAGCCTGAAAACCTTCTCAAATATGGGGAGAGCGGCAAAGACGAGGAGAACCGAGGCAAAGCCTGAGACCATTGCCCAGAGGCAGTTGAAGGCGAGGGTTTTTGGGCTCATCTCGTTGAGGAGAAAGGCTCCGGTAGCGGAAACAGCGCCCGCCAGGAAGAGAACGAGTATGAGAAGATACATCTGATACCTCGTTTTGAATATGCGCGAGGACAGGCCCGCGGCCCCAGCAACAGTCACCCCGTAGAGGAGCAAGCCAAAATCCCCTCCGAAAAGCACCGAGAGGATTATCGCCTCAAGGAAACCGAGGAATACGCCTGCCTCAGAATCAAGGACTATACTAACTATGATCGGGAGAAATGGCAGAAGCGTAAGGTATGGGGTAAGGGTCTCGGAATTTATGATGGAAACCATGTGCGCTGTCCCGAAGAAAAGCCCGTATCCTATGACAACAGCGAGTACGGTTGTCCAGCGCGGAACCATCCTCCTGTAGACGAGAAAGAAAGCGAGAGCGAGGCCAAAAACTATGATTATACCGAGCATAACCCCCCAACGGGTTCTCCCTCCTGTGCCCATTGCCTTCCTTATCTCTGCAAGGCGCATGGCCCCGACGGAATCTATTATCTCACCCTTGGTGAAAACCAGCTGGCCCTTTAGAAACTCCTCTGAGATCTCCGAAACCCCTGCCGCGGCCGCCTCTCTCCTCTTCTGGGTTGCCGACTCATCATACACGAGTGTTGGGGAAAGGAGATACCCGAAAGCCTCAGTAAAAGCCTCTGCCTTGTCGGGCTCAAGGGCATACCTTGAGACCGCAAACGCCCTCGCTCGCTCAAGGGCTGAACGGGTATCCTTTATAAGGGTATCTGAAACCCTTCGCTCCTCATCCTCTCTTATTATTATGTACTCACGGGTTGAAGAAGGGGGCAGTTGGTTCTTATCCTGAACAAGGCCTCGCTCTGACAAACTCACAGCCAGAGCAAAAGCCTCATCCAGGATGCTGGGGCTTCCCCGAAGGACGCCGGTTGCGGTGGGGCTTATCACCAGAACCCCTGTGTCAGAGAGGGATGCTCTGAGGCTATCAAGGCGAGCAGAGAGCCTTTTTTTGCTCTCGTTGTCATATTCCAGTATCGGGGCAACCCTGGCCGCGGCCTCCTCCCTCTCCCTCTCCAGCTGGGCCGGCGATTTTCTCACCCTGAAATCAAAAGGGGCGTAGAGGTCAGATGGAGCTGGCCTACCTGGCTCAAAATCCTCAAGAAACCTCCCTCGGGGCAAGAGCACCAGGGTTCCAGCGAGCAAGGCTAGGAAAGTCGCGAGCTTGAGGGTGTTGTGGACTATCCTGTCCACGACGGCTCGCTTGTCTTCTTGCTCCCTCATTCCTCTTTGAGCTCCCTTGACTCGTATGCCTCAACGATGTCCTTCACCAGCCTGTGCCTCACCACATCCTCTGATGAGAAGTAGACGAAGGATATACCCCTTATCCCCCGGAGTATCCTCTCTGCCTCCACTAGCCCCGAAGGGACCCCTTTGGGAAGGTCAATCTGGGTTATATCGCCGGTGACCACAACCCGCGATCTCGGCCCGAGCCTCGTCAGGAACATCTTCATCTGGACGGGGCGCGTGTTCTGAGCCTCATCAAGTATTATGAAAGCATCTGAGAGGGTTCTCCCTCTCATGTAAGCAAGGGGCGCTATCTCAAGTATGCGCTTCTCCTCAAGGCGTTGAACGCGCTGTGGGGGCATGAGGGCATAGAGGGCATCGTATAGGGGAACCAGATACGGAAATATCTTCTCCGTGTATGTTCCCGGAAGGAACCCGAGGGACTCCCCTGCCTCAACCGCTGGCCTGGTGAATATGAGCCTCTCAACCCTTCCCTCAAGCAGGAACCGTATTGCCATGGCCACAGCGAGGTATGTTTTGCCTGTCCCAGCAGGCCCTATAGCGAACACGATATCGTGCTCCGCTATTTCCCTTATGTAGTGCTCCTGGTTCGGGCTACGGGGAAAGACCTTTCTCTTGGGCGTTATTATCTCAAGCCCACCCGATACCGCGTGGACCTCGGCCACTGCCTCATCCACATCAAGGTCATCCGGCCTTTCTCCGGCCGCGGAGAGGGCCATTATCTTCCTTAAAACCGATAGGGCTTCCTCTGCCCTCTCAGCTGGGCCCTCAAGGATGATCTCCCTATCCCTCGCGGATACTGCGACATCCGGAAAGTGCCTTCTGAGAGCCTTTAGGTTCGCATCCTGAAGGCCAAAAACAGATAGGGGATCCAGATCCCCTATCTCAAGGGTTAGTCTCTTGGTCTCTCCTGGCGTCATTTAAGGTCTGAGAAGGATCCTTATCCCCTCTATGAACGCTTCTACAGCCTCATTCAGGGTCTCTCTCATGGGGAGGCCTGAGGTCGCGGTTATCGTCAGGGTTCCGGGGGCGCTGTGGGCAAGGGTCAGGGATACCTTTTGATCGCCCTTCTCGTAAAGGTAGGTATCCGGGTTCTCAGGGTCTATGTGTTCAAAAGTCTCCTGAAAACCCTTCTTCTCCAAAATACCCCTGAGGACAGACAAAAAAGCCCTCAGGATGGGTTCCGGGCCCTCCTTCTCGTATGTAAATTCATCCTGTGCCATAAGCCTGAAGATTATAAAGGGCAAGGGCCAGGATTTTCCAGGCGAAAGCTTGAAATGGGCCAGACGCTTGCTATATCATATAGGCCATGGCAAAGTGGGTTATTGCCAATTGGAAGATGCATTTTAGCTTGACTGAAGCAGAGTCAGCGGCCAGGCAGATAGCTGATTTTACCGCTGGTTCACCCGTAAAGATCGGGATAGCGCCCCCATTTCCGTTCCTGAAAACGGTTAGGGACGCGGTTCCAGCCAGAGTAATGGTTGGGGCGCAGAACCTGTTCTGGGAAGATAAGGGGGCATTCACGGGCGAGGTTTCTGGGCCCATGCTGAGGAGCCTAGGCGTAGATTTCGTTATAATAGGACATTCCGAACGCAGAAAGCATTTCGGAGAAACTGACGAGATGGTCAACAAGAAGATCCGCGCCGCGCTGGAGGTCGGACTTACCCCCCTGGTCTGCATAGGCGAAACCCTGGAGGAACGGGAGGCCGGAAGGGCCTCTGAGGTAGTCAAGCGCCAGATTGAAAAAGGCCTAGCGGGAGTTGCCGGGAGAATCCTCTTGGCCTACGAACCCGTTTGGGCAATAGGAACTGGAGTGAACGCGACCCCAGCACAGGCCGGGGAAATGCACGCGCTGATAAAGGGGATCCTCGGGGATGTCCCTGTTCTATACGGTGGATCCGTTAGCCCGGAGAACGCCGGGGAGCTCGCGAGAACCAAAGGCGTTGACGGATTCCTGGTTGGTGGAGCGAGCCTCCTACCGGAAAAGTTCTCCAGGATAGTTTCTGAGGTTGAGAAAAGTGAGGTTCAGAAATGACATGGTTTTACTTTATCCTGCTGGCCCTCTTTCTCCTCATGGTCTTCATTCTGACAGGGGTAATACTCATACAGGAACCGAAGTCAGGCGGCCTTGCCGCGAGCCTCGGAGGAGGCGGGGGGCTTGAGAGCTTCTTGGGCGCCCGCGGAGCACCCACCTTCTTCATGAAGGCGACATGGGTAATGGGCGGGCTTTACATGGTCCTTTCGCTGGTTCTCTCCCTGGTGAGCGGGAAAACCATCCAGGGATCAACAACCATAGAGCGGGAAGTCAAGAGCGGCGAGCTATACAAGAAGCTCGCTCCGCTCGTCCCCAGCTCTGAGGAGAGGAGATAGATATGAAGCGCTTTGCAGTGATAGAGCTAGCTGGGAAGCAGTTCAGGGTCTCAGAAGGAGACAGAATAAGCGTGGATGCGGCCCTCGGAGAGAAGGGCCAGGAGATAACCATAAAGAGCGTTCTGGCCGTATCGGATGGAAAAAGCATTCTGGCTGGGAAGCCTTACATAGAGGGGGCATCCGTGCTCGCGAGCGTAGAGGATGTGGGAAAATCCGGAAAAATAAGGGCTTTCAAGTATAAAAGGAGGACGAGATCCTCAAGGAGGAAACTGGGGCATCGGCAAGCCAAAACGAGCCTCCTCATAAAAGAGCTTACGGGGATATAACATGATCCTATTGAACATCGCTATTGCTGGGGGGATGAGCTTCAGCTTTGATTTCACCCCCCCTGCGTTAAAGACGGAGGGGAAATACACGGTCATCTCAGGGGAAACCGAGTGGACAGCGGACTCCGGCGCGCCGAGCATACCCGCATACGAGAGGCTCATCCTGCTACCCCTTGGGATGACCGCTAAGGGCATAAGGGTCAAAGCCCAGGGAGGGGATGTGATAGCCGAGCGCGCGAGGCTCATGCCATCTCAATCAGCCGTGAAAATAGGGGATGACGGATTCATACCTGAGTCCAAGGAATACTATTCGTTCAAGGGTTTTCTGCCAGGCCCTCTGGCCGAGCTCTCAGGAGTGGGCTGGTTCTGCGGCCAGGCAGTTGCCATGCTGAGGCTTTATCCGGTCCAGTATTCTCCAGCAGAGGGCAAGGTTAGGTTTTACAGCCGAATAGAGGTTGAGATAGAGACAGAGCCAACCCCTTACGCCGGGGTCTATCCAAAGCGGATGACCGCTCTCGGAGCCAGCGTCAGGGAGGACCTCGCGAGCGCTGTCTTCGTCAACCCTGAGGCATATATCCTGCGCCCAGCCATAACCAACGGCCCCCTGCCCCCTGAGAACACCAGGCCTCGCGATCTCTCAACTGCCGTGGACTACCTACTGATAACGGATCAAGCGCTTCTTCCTGGGTTTGCCCCGCTCCTCCTTTATAAGAACCTCATGGGAATAAGGACTGCTGTTGCTACGACGGAGTGGATCTCTTCTCACTACGATGGAGTTGACCTTTCGGACAAGATAAGGAACTTTATACGGGAAGCATACCAGGAATGGGGAGTGGTTTGGGTCCTTCTCGGCGGCTCCCCTGAACATGTTCCTACCCGCTATGTTGAGACAGGGTTCTCATCAGAGGGCGAATCCGTTGTCCCGTGCGAGTGGTATTACGCTGGCCTTGACGGGAGCTGGAACGCGGACGGGGATGCTTACTATGGCGAGTGCCCGACCGATAGCACGGACTACCTCCCCGAGGTCTTCATAGGAAGGGCCTACGCGAGGAACCTCAAGGAAGCCGAGCTCTTTTCCGATAAGTTCTTCCAGTATCAGTTCAGGCCAGGGCCAAATGTCAAGAGGGCAATATTCATAGGCCCACAACTATGGGAGTATTCCCCCCAGGACGGCGAGCTGGTGTGCGAGGCCATACAGAAGCAATTTCCGGACTGCATTGATACCATTGAGTTCTATCACCGGTTCGGAAACATATATCTTGACACCATATTCGCTGAGCTCCGGAGGGGAACGGGTTTCTGGGTTTCTGTAAGCCACGGTTCATATGACATCCTGCACATTGGCACTGGCATATTCCCCGAGACAGTTGATACCCTCTCCAATTGGGACTACATGCCGGTTGCTTCGGTCATAAGCTGCCTCGTCGGCGCTTTTGACAAGGGGGCCCTAATGACCAATTTCGCCACAGCGCCGCGCGGGGGCTTCATCACATCGCGTTCGGTTTCCAGGAACGGATATATTGAGTGTCAGAACTTCGATTCTAGCTTTTACAAGTGCCTCTTCGCTAACCCGGGCCTCGGAATAGGGGGGCACGATGCTGGTTCAAGGATAACGATGGCTCCTGGCGCGCAGTATTGCCGCTCAATGACACGGTATCTCTTCCTTTCCTACACCACGCTTGGAGATCCGGGCCTATTCCCATATGGATGCACCATAGGGAGATTTCATATTACTGCCCCGGCAAGCCTGAGTGTTGGGCCCCAGAGCTTCACGGTCAAGGTTGAGGATTTCTTGGGCAACGACATCCAGGGCGCGAGCGTTGTCGTATACAAAAAGGGCGAGATATACGAGATAAGGCAAACAGATGCCCTCGGAGAGGCCCACTTCAACGATGTGGTAATACCATCAGCAGGGCCTCTGCTCCTTGGGGTTCACAAGATCGGCTACGCGCCATTAATTGATACAATAAATGTCATAGCCTCCGGCCCGTGGCTCACAGTTACATCAGCCTCCCCGCAGGACGCTGATAGGGACGGCTACGCTGAGGCTGGTGAAACCTTGAGGCTATCGTATGTGATCAAGAACGGCGGATCAGCGCCGGCAACGGGCGTTCTAGCGAAAATATCCTCTGCATCCCCTTACATAACCATTCTGGATTCCCAGATGATCCTCCCCAAAATAGGGCCAAACTCTTCCCTGAGGACACTTGGCTTCAGCATGAAGGTGGCCTCTCCCCTGCCGGATAGCCAGGAGCACATCCTCATCAATTTCACATTCATTCCCCTTATAATACCAAACGACACGGTTGGCTTTGACACGGCTGGCTTTGATGTATTTTCCCCGGTTCTCAGGAAGTGGGTCCGCCAGATGGATGTTGACAGCCTCTCGCTTCTGGTGAGGTTCAAGCCAGGAATATCCAACAGGGGTTGGGCTGATGCCGAGGGGATAACCCTCAGCCTACAAAGCCCATCCCCAGGAATAACCATAATAGATGGATCCGCGTCCGTGGATAGGATACCAAAGAGGGGATACCTTGAACCCTGGAACACCCCTGATGGTTTCACATTCAGGCTCTCTGACATCAACGCTCTCGAGGGAGCGGAACTGAGCGTCATAGTCTCTGACCCCTCAGGGCCCTTTGATACCCTGCGCTATACGATTCACAGGAACCTGCCCGCAACAGGAAGGCTATGGGGGGCCCCGGACAGCGCGGCCGTGACCGTGTTCTGGGAGCCGCCTTTGGGAGGAACGCCTAACGCCTACCTGGTCTATCGCGCTGAGGATGTCCTGGGGCCCTACAGGCTCATCAGCTATGAGCCGCCTCATCCCGCTACATTCACCGATTACACGGTCCAACCATACAAGATATATTACTACAGGGTCTGCGCTGTTGATTCCTCCTTCAATCCCGGGCCCCTTTCAGAACCCGTTCTGCTCGCAACATACCTCAAGAAGGAACCATACTGGCCCATAGTGGTTCTCGGGGGTGAGCACTCCTGCCCCGTGATGTGCGACCTTGACCCTCAATATCCCGGAAACGAGATGGTCGTTGCTGGCGTGGACCGCATCCAGGACAGCTCATTCGTGAGGGTTTTCGCCTACCACTACGATGGGACTCCGGTGAACGGGTGGCCGGTCAACATACCCTCAACGGATAAGAAGGCCTGGATCGCTGACGATATCGCGGCTGGGGACATTGACGGGGACGGGAAGATAGAAATAGCCATAAGGGTCTTCTTTGATGACCGGCTCTTCGTTCTGAGGAGCAACGGCACAATTATGCCTGGGTGGCCAAAGTGGGTTGGCTGGGCCCAGGACTACACTCAAACCCCGAGCCTCGCTGACCTTGATGGCGACGGCAAGCTAGAGGTCATCTGCGCGCAGGGAGACATAATATATGCCTTCAGGTATGACGGGACGGGTTTCCTTGACCAATCCGGAATCTTCTTCAGACATCCCATAGGGGGAGGAGGGTTTGTTACCCCGTCTGTTGCTGATCTCGATCAGGATGGAAATCTGGAGATAGTTGCTGGATACGCGAAGACCCCAAGCTCTGAGATATGGGCCCTTGAGGCAAACGGGACCCCGCTCCCTGGTTTCCCCTGCTACCTCCAGAGAAGCGGTCTCAGCCCTTCCATAGCAGTAGGGGACCTAATACCGAACATCCTCGGGGACGAGATAGTCCTCCTCGGGATATTCCAGAGCGCGAAGTCCTTGTTATGCATAGGCTCTAACGGACAGATACTCTGGAATGTGAGCTCATCCTTTGGCATGGAAGCCTCGCCATCCCTCGGAGATGTAGACAACGATGGGGTTCCAGAGGTCATAGTGGTTGGGCAGCACGAACTTCTCGTATACGACGGGGATGGGACGCCAATGCCAGCATACGGTGCCAAGCTCAAGACAGCTCACTACACATCCGCGTCCGCGGCAGATGTTGATGGCGATGGCAAAACCGAGTATTTCTTCGGCGATTACGGCGGGTTCCTCTACGGGATGAGGGAGGGGGGCTATGTTGAGGGATTTCCCATACCCCTCGGCCTCTACAACTGGGCCGTGCCCCAATTAGGCGATTTTGATAATGATGGCAGGGCAGAGATAATCCAGAGGAATGCCAACGGGTTCATATACGCCTTCGGCTTCTACAGGTTCCCGCCAAGGTGGTCAAACCTTGACTGGCGGACATACAAGCATGACCTCTGGCGCACGGGCTGGATAGGCGCGGATTCGGTTATAGCCAAGCAAGAGGCCCGGTTGAGAACCTCCGAGAACGAAAACGAACCGCCCGTTCTGAGCTGGGGCCCGACCGTGATCAAAGGCAGTGGGGCCATAACCCTCAGCCTCAGGGGCAAGAGCATGGTTAGATTCAGGGTATATGACCCGACCGGAAGGGTGGCCGAGGAGCCATGCTCAGGCATCCTTCCAGCAGGGCTTTACAGGATACCGTGGGGCAAGGACTTGCCATCCGGGGTCTATTTCCTGAGACTGGAGCTCGGCGAGGAGGTCTTCGGAACGAAATCGCTTATTCTGAGGTAATCTCTGAGCACATGAACAATAGCGAAAAGATCCTGCGTCTAGCAAGAGGGTTTTTGGAGAGGCTCTCTGAGCTGGAAAACCTCATCTCAGAAGGAAAAGACGACCCCGGGCTCATAAGGGAATACAAGAGGATAAGAGCGGCCGAGCCAAAGGTGAGAAGGTTTCTGAGGGTTTCAGAGGAAATAGCGGAGGCGGATGGCTTGCTTGAGACCGAAACCGATGAGGAGATGAAGCAATACCTGCGTTCGGAACGAGAGAGTCTCGTGGAGGAATGGGGCGGTCTTCGTTCGGAGATAATGCGTTTTCTCGTCCCGCGCTCTCGGGAGGACGATGGGGACGCGATAGTTGAGATAAGGGCTGGAACAGGAGGAGATGAAGCCGCCCTTTTCGCTGGGGACCTGTTCAGGATGTATTCGCGGTTCGCTGAGAAGGAGGGTCTCAGGATCACGGTCGCCGAATCTCACCCCACGAGCCTCGGAGGATTCAAGGAGATCATCTTCATGGCTGAGGGGGAAGGGGCATACGGATTGCTCAAATACGAGTCCGGGGTTCACCGCGTCCAAAGGATCCCCAGGACAGAATCCGCCGGAAGGATACACACATCCTCTGCTTCTGTCGTTGTTCTGCCTGAGGAGCCAGAAGAAATAAGGATTGAAATAGCGCCTGAGGACCTGGAGATAGACACCATGAGGGCAGGCGGGCCAGGGGGCCAGCACCAGAACATGACCGACTCAGCCGTTAGGATCATCCACAAGCCCACTGGTATAACTGTTGTCTGCAGGGACGAGCGCTCCCAGCACAAGAACAAGGAGAGGGCCATGCGGATACTACGGGCAAGGCTCGCGGAAAGGGAGAGGGAGCGTCGGGAGCGCGAAACGGGCACCATCAGGCGTTCGGCAATAGGAACTGGTGATAGGAGCGAGAAGATAAGGACCTACAACTTTCCACAGAACCGATTAACCGATCACAGGATAGGCCTTACCCTATATCAGCTGGAGAGGATAATGGACGGGGAGCTGAGGCCTGTCGTGGACGCGCTCCTTGAGGCAGAGGCGGAGAGGGCTTTGGAGAAAGTCACCTGATTCTTCTCTCCGAGACCTTTTCTGGGCTAAGCTTTCCCCTTTTCCAAGGCTCACCGCATAGCTCCGTGGAACCAACAACCATGAGCTCCACAGCCTCCAGCGTGTTCCTCTTATTCATCTCAAACCTGTAGGCCGCTGGCCAATTAGGCTCTCCTATGAGCAAAATCCATTCATGGGGCGGTTTCCATCTCTCAGTGAGAAAGGCGGGTAAAAGCGCGGGCAACCCCATAATTTACATCCTGAACAAGACACGCGCGCGGTTGTTTTATAAGCGGCCACGGCCTGATAATTTCGTCCGGTAACGGAGGTTTGCTTAATATGAACGAGGGATTCATTCTCTATATCGCTCTTGGGGTCTTTATCCTCATCCTTATTCTTTGGATGGTCAGGATACTCCCTGAGTATCAACGCGCCGTTGTTTTTAGGCTTGGCCGTGTTCTTAAGAAGGAGAAAGGCCCTGGGCTTTTCATCCTACTGCCCATAGTTGACAGGATGGTCAAGGTCTCCCTCCGGACCGTCACGATGGATGTGCCGCCTCAGGATGTGATAACGAAGGACAATGTATCGGTCAAGGTGAACGCTGTGGTCTACTTCAGGGTGGTTGAGCCCCTAAAAGCCATCCTTGAGGTTGAGGACTACTACTACGCGACGAGCCAGCTAGCGCAGACGACCCTGAGAAGCATACTTGGAGAGGTTGAGCTGGATGACCTCCTCGCGGAGAGGGAGAAGCTGAACCACAGGCTCCAGGAGATCCTTGACAAGCAGACTGACCCGTGGGGAGTAAAGGTCTCAATGGTTGAAATAAAGCATGTGGATCTTCCCCAGGAGATGCAGAGAGCAATGGCGCGCCAGGCTGAAGCCGAGCGGGAGCGCCGGGCAAAGGTCATCTCAGCCCTTGGCGAGGAGCAGGCCGCTGGCAAGCTCAAGGAGGCCGCTGATGTGCTCGCGCAGAACCCGATAACCGTTCAGTTGAGGTTCCTCCAAACCCTGGTTGAAATATCCTCTGAGAAGGCCACAACAGTGGTTCTACCGATACCCCTTGATCTCATAAAACCTCTGCTGAGCAAGTAGAGACCGCCGTAATTAATCGTGGCTTACATAAGGCTCGCTCGTCCCATCAACGCGGGGATAGCAGGCCTTGTCGTTCTCGTTGGAGCATGGCTAGCTGGCTGGCCCGGCTGGCAAATAGCCACTATTGCAAGCGTTTCTGGGGCCTTGCTCATAGCCTGGGCAAATGTGGACAACGACATCCTGGACCTGGAAACGGATCGGCTCGCGCACCCTGATAGACCCATACCAAAAGGCGAGGTGAGGCCCGAAATGGCCAGGAACTTCTCTTGGTTCCTGCTCATACCCGGAATGGCCCTTTCCGCGTTTCTCCCCCCGGTTTGCACGATCGTCTTTCTATCAGCCATGATCCTGACAACCGCATACAACAGGGTTCTAAAACGGATTCCTTTGATCTCCAACACGGCGGTCTCTACAGCAGCGGCCCTGGGGTTTCTCTTTGGCGGCTTTACGGGGGAAAATACTGGGGGGCCGCTGTGGGCGTTCCTCCTCGCCTTTCTATTTCACATGGCCAGAGAAGGGGTCAAATCCCTTGAGGACGCGAGCGCTGACAAGGTTTCGGGGAGAAGGACCGTTCCGGTCCTCTGGGGTGAGAGAGCCGGCCTGATCCTTACCACCGTCTCTGCCTGCTTGATGATAGGCCTCACGCCCTTACCGTTCATCTCCGGTCATCTGGGCCTTGGCTACCTGATAGCGGTAGTCCTTCTCGTGGATGGGGTTTGGGCTGGGCTTCTCGTCTATCTATGGGCCAGGAGGAACTACGGCCTGGTCTCCAAGATCGCCAAGGCGGACATGCTAGCGGCGCTGGTCGCGCTCGTGCTTGGAAAGATAGGATAGCCCTGGCCTTGAGGTTTCAATTTTACCCAACCAGTCCTCCTGCAATATAATTTCCTCTTGAGCCTATTCCTGAGGATAGTCGTCGGTGCCGCCCTGGGCATAGTCTTTGCTCTTCTGCTTTGGATAGGAGGTGAGGCCTTCAGCCTCGGCATCGTGCTCTTCGTCTTGGGCGCTCAGTGGGAGTTCTACGGCCTTGCTCAAGCAGGGGGAGCAAGGCCTTATCGTTTCACGGGAATGGCCGCCGGAATTATCCTGATGGTTTACGCGCATTACAGGGGAATGGACCCGGGCGCGCTCCTTCTGGTCCTGGCAACGGTTTTCGTGCTCTTTGGAATACACCCGTTCCTCGCGGGAGATGGAAGGGACTGGCGAGATGCGAGCCTCTCGGTCACTGGATACCTCTACACTGTTCTTCCGGGCGCCCTTGCTATTTCCCTGCGACAAAATGAGACCTTTGTGGTATCTGCCTTTCCCTTCCTCGTCATATGGGCTTTTGACATATTTGCTTTCTTCGTTGGCGGAGCTTTTGGAGAACGCAAACACAGGATACTCCCGCGCATAAGCCCGGAAAAGAGCTGGGAAGGGCTCGCAGGAGGCCTAATATTCGCTTGCGCTACAGGGGCGCTCATCAACCTGCTACTCGGCTGGCCCTGGTATAAGGCAATAGCAATAGCTGGTGGTATCGCACTCGTCGGCCATATCGGCGATTTCTTTGAATCCTCTGTCAAGAGGAGCGTTGGGGTCAAGGACTCCTCGCATCTCCTTCCTGGCCACGGCGGGATCCTGGACAGGATAGACGCTTTGCTCTTTGCAATACCTGCTTATTACCTCATAATAAACCTATGGAGATAAGGGATTTTCAGAGGAAAATACTGGAAACCTATGGGGAGAAGGATGCCAAAAGGGGTCTCTGGCCCACATTTGGGTGGATGGTTGAGGAGATCGGCGAGCTGGCAAAGGCTCTGAGGAAAGGGAACCGTAACGAGATAAAGGAGGAGTTCGCTGACGCAATGGCGTGGCTTTTCACGGTCGCAAACCTGGCTGGGATTGACATGGATGAGGCGGTCGGAAAATACGAGGCCGGATGCCCGAAGTGCGGGAAATCTCCGTGTGAGTGTAGGGAGGCCATAAATGAAGGTCCTTGAAGCGCAACTCGCCCGAAGGAGCATAAGGAAATATAAACCGGATCCGGTCCCACCTGAAACCATAAAACACCTCCTCGCCGCGGCGTTCGCCGCGCCCTCAGCGGTGAACTCAAGGCCTTGGCACCTCATAGTGGTTGATGACCGGGAGAGATGCAGGAAGCTCGGGGGACTCCATGATAGTCTCAGTCCGGCCAAAAGAGCACCCCTTGTCTTTGTTGTATGCGGAGACCCAAGGATAGGCAAACGCTGGATAGAGGATACCTCAGCCATGACCGAGAACATCCTGAACCAGTGCGTTGAGGAGGGCCTCGGCGCGTGCTGGCTCGCGGTGAGGGATAAATGCGAGGATGAGGTGAGGGAGATCCTCGGCATTCCTGAGGGCATAAGGGTTCTCTGTCTCATATCAATAGGCTATCCCGATGAGGAAAAGGGGCCGAGGACGCAGTTTGAAGCCAAAAAGGCGCACCACAATTCCTGGGGCAATGAGCTTCCGGAGGGGATGAGGCCCTCTTCCTAGCTTTATAATTTTGCACACGAGGAGGGCGACATGTTAATAGCCTTTGTTCTCTCAACGGTTCCCGATGGGATGATGGTTTTTTGGGAATACCCTGGGATCATCCAAACAACTCGGCCATCCACGCCAAACGGCTGGGTCGTAGACTCATCCTTCGTGGGAAGGTTTCCCCGCGGATGCCCGGGGGATTCGGTCGGGATAACAGGTGGGTCAAACACCCACAACCACACGAGGATATATGGCTCCATTGAAGCAGGTGGTTCTGGTATACACGGTAGAGGTGGAGGTGGAACCCTCGCGGCCCCAGCATATCACACGCATAGCTTCTGGTCGACCGGCACCATAAATGCTTCATCCCACATCCCGCCCTATCGGAATTTTGTGGTTATAAGAAAACCACAGGAGGATACAGGGCTTCCCGCTGGAGTCGTGATGATGTTCACCCAGGAGCCTCCTCCTGGCTGGACCGTAATCCTGGTTGACTCCTTCCCAAGGGGTTCTCTTACGCCCTGGGCCAAGAGTGGAAGCACAACCCATTTTCACACCTTCTCGGGATCCACAGGTGATCCAACTCCCATGATCTTTAATTCAGGAAGTGCCGTTGTCTCTGGCTGCCATACGCACAATTTTACCGGTTCTACCGCCACCTCTGACAACCTCCCTCCCTATGTTCATGTTATATTCGCCAGAAACGAGGCGTGGATAGAGGATGTTCCAGTGGGCGCCATAGCCATGTTTGACGCTCCGCCGTCAGGGAGCTCAGAGATAGGGACATGGGAAAGCTTTGATACACTGAACGCGGGCCGACGCTTTCCGCGCGGGTGCACGCCGGCAAACGCTCTTACGGCCGGTGGCTCACTTTTCCACGCCCACGGGATCAGCTCCATTACCGTCCAACCAAGCGGCGGAGGCGCATGGGTTGATGATCTCGGTGGGGGTGGCGCAAAAACTCCCCACACTCACTCTGCCTATGCCACATCCACTGATACAGCCTTTGCCATTCCTCCCTACCGCTACACGACATTCTGGCAGAAAACAGGGGCCAAAGCGCTGGTATCTGACCAGAAGCAGGAGGAGACAACCAGATGGACAGCTATTGGCCTCGGCAACGCCATAAAGATCAAAGGGCCTCCTGGCCTATCTGTGAGGGTCTACGATGCCACTGGGAAAAGGCTCTTTGCCTGTGAAACCGAGGCCGAGGAGCTCTTAATAAGGGGGATGAAAGCTGGGGTTTTCCTCGTTCAAATGGAGAAGGGCGGCACAGAGGTTGTGAGAAAAGTTGTTATCCGATAGCTATTTCTGCTTTGCCCTGAAGATAACGCTCGTGACGAGCTCAATCAGGAAACCGTAGACGATTGATGCGCCCATGAGCATGTAGAAGCCGTTCATGCCAGTGCTGAGCGGGGGAAGGGAAAGGGGAAGGCCGAATATCGCGCCGAGAACTGGGCCGTGGAGCCACCAGGGCATCTTCCAACGGGATATGCCTATTGCGAAACCAGCGACGGTCCTGGACGCGATCACAGACGCCAGAACCCAGAATCCAAACTCCATGTTTGGGGTCCTGGTATAGCCCCAGGCACAGAAGAGGCCTGTCAGGAATCCCATTATCGTTGCAATGAGGGTTCTCTTGAAAAGCATAAAACCTCCGATCAACAAATTATAGTGGACAGGCCAGGGGTCTCTGCAACTTTTGGCTAGCTTGAGATAGAACTTTCCCTTCTCATCTTTAGGGAGTTATAACCCCAGATCACCGGGCCGGAATGAGCCGAGCTCTATTGCTGGAGAGCGACCATGAAGTCCATCTGGCCGTGAATTGCCTGTGGGTTATTCCCTATGGATAAACCATGAATGTTATTGAACATCTGGAGCAATAGTATCTTTCTTAACCTTGAACCTCCTTTTGCTCCTCTTGGTTGTTTGTTTCACGCCCATATTTTACCATGGAGGGCTATTATGGTGGGGCCAGTCCGCAATACCCGGAGATTGGCCAAAATTTGCAATGATCTCTCAACCCCTGATCTCTTGAAAGCTCCCGGCTTCCCGTGTTATAATTCTAATTATGAACAAGAACCTGATCCTGATTCTTCTGGCGGCAGTGCCCGCTGTGGCCTGCGCTGAAAAGGGAGGAAAAAATGCCATGCTCAAGGATGCTCTCAGCAAGAAGGACATGAGTCACATCCTGGAAGAAGGGAAGGACAAAGCGCTCCTTTCCGAGAACGGGTTTCTGGTAAAGCCCTCTCGCGATGAGGACATTTACGAGATATACGACAGGATAGCAGACGAGGAGGTTCTTTACGCCGATGGCCCTATATTCATAACCGCGGATCTATACCTTCACTCCCTACACAGGCTCCTTGATTACACGCTGAGGCTCGCTGAGGTGGATTACCTTCTGCCCAGGGTTGAGAAGCTCGCGAGCGGAATGCTTGGGCTTTCCCTCTCGGAATACAAAAAAGCAAAGGGGGATTGGAAGAAGGCCTGGCTTCTAAATGCGGCTTATTTCGCGGTTGGCCTAGCCCTAATCGGCGGGGAACTCCCCAGCTTGCCGAGGGAAATAAAAGAGATAGTTGATGATGAGCTCTCTCTCGTGGGAGCAGCCCAAGGATTTGCTGAGTCCCCAGCCTTTGGGACAAAAGCGGACTACTCCCAGTTCATCCCGAGGGGCCACTACACGGCGAGTCCGGATCTTACACGGTATTTCCTCGCTATGATGTGGTTCGGTAGCATGGGGTTCTCCCTGAGCCCATATGATCCCATCCAAGCGAGGGCCGCCCTGCTCCAGGCTTATGCTCTAACCCAGAGGAAGGATCTGTTCTCGTCCTGGCAAGAGGTAGAGAGGGGCATGTCATTCATCTCCGGGCCCTCGGATGACCCGAACCCCGTTGAGATCGCTTCAATTTTGGGTCAAAGGGATCCGTCAAGGCTCGGGGAAAAGGATATTAGGGCCATAGCTGATTCTGCTGGTAGGATGAAGCCGCCGAAGATACTCTCGGGCCTCGCATATTCACTCCCCGGCAAGCCCATGGAGATACCCGTGACATACAGGTTCATGGGCCAGCGATCCGTTCCGGATGCCTACATCCTGCAAGAGCTCATCTACGACAGGGTCAAAGACTACACGGGCAAGGACAAACCCTTTACATTAGTGGAAACCCCACTCGGGCCCCAGCGCTGTTTCGCGAGGGGACTTGATGTCATGGCCGCTCTAGGAAATGAAAGGGCCCTGGAGATAATAAAGGCCGAGGGGGACGCGGATTATGCAAACTATCAGGAGCAGATGGCGAAAATGAGGCAGTGGTGGGCAAATGAACGGAAAGAGGGGAACAATTATCTCCTCTGGCTCACCATGATCTCGGAATACCTGAGGGAAGACAATCCGCCGTCAACCGTGAACCCAAAAGCATGGGAGTTGAAGATCCTTCTTACATCCCTCGGAAGCTGGGCGCAGATCAAGCACGATTACATCCTATACGCGAAACAGCCATACGGAGCACAAGCGGGTTCAGCCGAGCCATTTGAAGGCCCTCCACCCAGAAAGCAGAAGCTCAAGTTGGCTTATTTAGAGGATGCGGGGGGGCTTTACTCCGCTGGCGCGAGGTTCGCTTTGGAGTTGAGCAAGGCCTTCCCCGATATGCCAAAGGTAAAAGAAAAGTGCAAGGAGTTCTCCGCTTTGTCGGATTCCCTGGCGAAGATAGCGGATAAGCAGAAAAAGGGCCTCAGCGAGGAGGATCACCTCTGGCTGTGGGACATTCCCAGCAGGCTCAGGACGGCATCCCGTTACGATTGGGATGCAATGGACAAGATAAGCGATCGTGATGAAAGATTTCCGGTGATAGCCGATGTCCTCACTGACCCGAACTCTATGATGTGCCTTGAGGTCGGGGTAGGGGACCCGGCCTGGATAGGGGTTCTCGTTCTCATAGACGGGAAACCATATATCGCGGAGGGCGCGTGCTTCAGCTACTACGAGTTCAAACACCCAGTATCAGAGAGGCTTTCGGACGAGGACTGGTGGTATTGGGACGGGGAGAGGCCAGGGCGCCAGAAATGGGTTGAAGAGATAGGTGGTTACTGATAAGCGGATTCCTTTATGTCTTAGTGGGAAGAAAATCCTTCGCAACCCACCATAGCAATCCAAGTATTGTTTTCGCGTCCCGGAACCTGGCTTCTCTGAGGCCTGATATGACCTCATCTCTGGTCAAAATCACATTTGAAAGGATCTCATCCGGATCGGGATTACCGTCGGCACGAACTAGACCCTCTGCCAGGAACCCGGTCATAAGCTCCGTCGAATAGCCTGGCGCGAGGTAAAATTCTCCGAAGCGAGTGAGTTTCTCTGGCCTGAATCCCGTTTCCTCCAAAAGCTCTCGCGCCGCGGCGCTCTCAGGGCTCTCGCCCTCGTCAACCTTTCCTGCTGGGAGCTCAAGGAGGAAATCCCCTGTTGGATGGCGATACTGATTGACGAGGACAAGCTTATCTTGGTCAAGGGCCGGGATTACGAGCACAGAACGTCCGAAGACTACATATTCCCTGTCCGCCTCCCTGCCTCCTGGAACCGCTATCTTGTCCCTCTTGAGGGTGAGCAATCCTCCCTTGAATATAGTCGTGCTTTCCTTGATCTCAATCCTCATAAGCCCAAATTATAGCTCTTTGACTCCTCCTGCCACCACTATCCTATGCGAGGTGCAAAAGCTTCTGCGCATCCATTATAATATAACCCTAAAGAGGAGAATAACCATGGCCGAGAAAAAGAAGAACACCTGGGAGGTTAAGGTAGGCCTCGCTGAGATGCTAAAAGGCGGGGTCATAATGGATGTGACAACACCTGAGCAGGCCAGGATCGCCGAGGATGCTGGTGCTGTCGCGGTCATGGCGCTTGAGAGGGTTCCTGCTGACATAAGGAAGGAGGGTGGCGTCGCGAGGATGGCTGACCCTGAGATCATCCTGAAGATCATGGATGCGGTCTCAATCCCAGTAATGGCAAAGGTCAGGATAGGCCACTTCGTGGAGGCCCAAGTTCTTGAGGCCCTTGGGGTTGACTTCATAGACGAGAGCGAGGTTCTAACCCCTGCTGACGAGGAACACCACATAGACAAGCACGCTTTTGATGTGCCTTTTGTCTGCGGATGCAGAAACCTAGGTGAGGCCCTTCGGCGCATAGGCGAAGGCGCGGCAATGATAAGGACAAAAGGCGAGGCTGGGACAGGGAATGTGGTTGAAGCGGTGAGGCACATGCGCATGGTCATGAAGGGAATAAAGGCCTTGACCCAGCTGAGGCCGGACGAGCTAATGGCCGCGGCAAAGGAGCTCCAGGCCCCTTACGAGCTCGTCAAATATGTTCACGAGCACGGCAGGCTTCCGGTCCCGAATTTCGCGGCAGGCGGCATAGCAACCCCGGCGGACGCGGCGCTCATGCGCCAGCTCGGAGCTGAGTCCGTCTTCGTTGGTTCAGGAATATTCAAGTCAGAGAACCCGGCGAAGATGGCGAGGGCCATAGTAATAGCAACTACATACTATGATGACCCGAAGAAGATAGCGGAGGTTTCAAGGGGCCTCGGTTCCGCCATGCCTGGCCTTGATGTTTCCAGGATGAAGGAGGACGAGCTCCTGCAGACGAGAGGGTGGTAGGCCCGAGCGATTCTCAATTGATCTCATCAATTTAGCGGATTCTCATTCGCTGGGGCCAAGAAAACCCGATGGGGTATCATTAGCAGAAGATCGGTTATGATCTCGCTAGCATGAAGAATTCGGAGGATTTTGCTGGTTGGATGGAGCGCATGGAAATGGCGCAGGAGCTTATTTATGAGGCATGGGACGCGCCCGACACAGAAACAAGGGTGAGGCTGGCCAAGAGGGCTCTCAAGATATACCCTGATTGCGCGGACGCTTATGTGATTCTTGCCACGAGTGAGGCGAGGAATCTCGAGGAAAAAATTGAAATGTTCAAAAAGGGGGTTAAAGCAGGACGCCGAAGCATAGAGAGGATGTATGACTTTGATAGCCTCGTCGGAGGCTTTTGGGGAGTCCTGGAGACGAGACCATTTATGCGCGCTCTCAAGGGTCTCGGGATATGCTTCTGGGAAAAAGGGGATACGGCCGCGGCCGCTGAGATATTTTGGGAGATGCTCAGGCTTAATCCGTCAGATAATCAGGGTGTAAGGTGCCTATTGGTCGTTTGCCTTCACCTCCTCGAAAGGGACGAAGAGCTTGAGGAGCTCTTTAAGAGGTATCCGGACGACATAACGCCCGATCTGCTCTATGGAAAGGCCTTGTGGGCGTTCAAGCGTTGGGGAGACTCGCAAGAATCAAGGAAAGCCCTGAGGAAGGCACTGAAATACAATCCCCATGTTCCACCGTATCTCACGGGTGAAAAGCGAATACCGCGCACCGTTCCGGATAAAGTTGTTGTGGGCGGAGAGGATGAAGCCGCGGATGTGGCTCATCTCCAGAAGGGCATTTGGAAGAAGACCAAGGGTGCTATAAAGTGGCTCAAAGAGATCTGTGATACACGCTAACAGTTCGGATTATAATATCGCCCTTCATGAACCCTATCCAATCAGGCCGGCTAGCGCACGAGATAGCGAGAGTTCTCTCAGAGACCATTCTATACGAGGCAAAGGATGAAGGGCTTTCTGTGGTCACTATCCTCAGGGTTGAGCTCGTGAACAGGGGCCAGGAGGCGATCGTTTATTATTCAGCCGCGGCAGATTGGGAGGGAGCGGCCTCAGCGCTTGAGCGCGCGAAGGGCTTTCTGAGATCGCGAATCGCACAAGAGATAAGGCTCAGATGGGTTCCGAGGCTCACCTTTGTCCCGGAGGAGACTTAAACGGTTTATGCCCTTTGCGAGCAATCAACACTTTATGGAAGGGTTCCTTAACATCAACAAGCCCCGAGGCCCCTCATCATTCCAGGTTGTAGATGCGATAAGGAGGTCCCTTGGAGTTAAAAAGGCTGGCCATGCCGGGACCCTTGATCCGCACGCGACGGGCGTTTTGGTCGTTGGGTTGGGAAGGGCTACTAAGCTAATAGGCTTTGTATCCGAGCTGGAAAAGGAATACATCGCGACAATAAGGCTCGGAATTTCAACGGATACCCTTGATGGGGAAGGCGAGGTCCTGGCAAAAAAGGAAGTTCCACCCATCACGGAGGAAGATATAACCAACGCTCTTTCAGAGTTCACGGGAGAGATACAGCAGGTTCCGCCCCCCTTCTCAGCGGTGAAGATTAAGGGAGAGAGGTTATACGATCTGGCGAGGGATGGAATAAGGGTTCACACGAAACCGAAGAGGGTTTTCGTCCACGAGCTAGATTTGATTGAGATGAAGAAGGAAGGATTCGTTCTGAGGGCCATTGTATCAAAGGGAACATACATAAGGGCCCTCGCTAGGGACCTCGCGGAGAGGCTCGGAACCCTTGGTATAGTTGAAAGCTTGGTTAGGACAAGGGTTGGACACTTCACTATTGAGAACGCCGTGAGCCCAGAGGATCCAAACCTAGCAAAGGCTATTCTGCCACCCGATCACGCTCTAGCGCATTACCCGCCAGTTCACCTTACCCAAGCTGGTGCGGCTGTTTTCATAAAGGGGAACAGGGTTTCATCCTCGGGCATAAAAGAGAGGCCCCCCCGGGTGAAGGCATTTGAGCGTGTCAGGGTCTACGGCCCAGATGGGGATTTCATAGGCATAGGCTCCTGGCTTCCAGCAGGGGTTCAACCGAAGAGGATATACTAGGTGAACTCGCTTGCCACCTCTATGAGCATTTCGGCAACAAGGGTTTTAAGGGCCTGGTTTAATTGCCTCGGATAGGCGATACCCTTCTTTTCCTGCCGGATACGCGAAGCATCCCCATCTCTCAAATCAGCAAGGAGGCCCATCTCCACGAGCCTCGCATCCACCGCCCCCAACTTGCCTGAGAAAACCGTGTATGATGGAACCCCTAGCAGGGCCGCCTCCCTCGTTATCGTTCCTCCAGCGCCTATGACCATGTCCGCGTGCCAGACGAGATCAGGGCCATAGTAGGCAACTTTCGGTATGAGGGCCCCTCTCCTAGCTCCCCAATCAGCCTGCTCCGGCGTTCTCGGCAAAAGCACGACCCTTATCCCCTTTGAGATGAGCCCCTCAACCACAGAGACGAAAACCCTGTTTTCCTTCCCGTATGCGGCGTAGGTCGCTGGGCCCCTGGCCAGAGCAACTATCTCATCAGGGCCAAGGCCCATCTCCTCGTATGGCGAAGGGCCGGGTCTGTAATCAGCCAGATAAACCTCCTCCTTGAAGCCGGGATAATGGATTACCCTTCTGGCCCCCTGCTTTTTGGCGGCCTCAGAGGGGAAAGCCTCAGGCACGAAAACTGTTCTCGCGAGGCTGAACGCTATCCTGTTCGCGGGCTGTCCCTCGTAGTCCATGAATGTTATGAACGGGATCCTTGCCAACCGGGCCGCGACGGCCTGGGAGTAGGAGTTGTGGGACAACGCGAGGTCAAATCCCTTATCTTTTGCCCACTTTGCCAACTGCCTCGCGTGGCTGACGAGGTTCGCCGTTTTCCTCAGGAATCCCCTGCCAGCGTGCCGGCCTATCACCACGGGTTCAAAACCCATTAGCCTAGCTACCTCAAGGGTGTTCCCGAAATGCCTGCTGGTGGCCATGACTTCATGGCCTTGCTCCTGCAATATCTTGACTATTGGAGCGAAAAACAGGGCATGAGGCGAATTAGCGAGGTCAAGCCAGAGCTTCATTTTTTCAGTCCTCCCCTGTGGTTGCCCCTCTGAGATCACTTCCCCCTCTTCAGCTCCCCGAGGTTCAGGATGGTTCCCTGATCCGAGATTATGACCTGGACATCGTCAGAGAGCTTGTCAACATACATGTAGGTTATGTATTCCGGGTTGCGTTTGAGCTCCGCCGAGACGATCCTGATCGCCTGGGCTGTGCCTTCGGCCTCTATCCTCTTGCGCTCGGCCTCTTTCTGTTCCTTCTCAAGGACATAGCTCATGCGCTCGGCTTCCTGTTGGGCTATCTGCTTTTGCTCTATGGCTTTTGAGAAATCAGGCGGAAAGTGAACATCACGAAGCATGACCCCTTCAATGATGAACCCATCCCGCTCAAGAAGGCCCTTCAGAGTGCCGAAGATCTCGTCCTCTATGGCCTTGCGCCGCGCGGAGTAGACCTCCATTATGCTATATTTGGATATGACATGCCTCGTCACGGAGCGGCACGCTGGCTTGATTATCTTTTCCTCGTAGTCAGGCCCTATGCGTTTGTGTATGTCAACTATCTGGTCGGGGTTCAATCTATACCAAACCGTGAGGTCTATGCCGACGGAGAGGCCTTCCATTGTTGGGGACCAAAGGGTTTCATCAGCCCTGGGAGGCTTTTTCTGGCCCTCGCTACCTGAGCTCATGGTGTAGTCCTGACGCCGAATGTCATAGATATAGATGTTGTAGACCAAAGGAGGCAGGAACGCCACCCCCTCGCCTGAGACCTCGTATTTCTTTGAGACAACATTGAACTTAACCATCACATGCCCCACAGGAACAACCCTTATCGTTGAGAAAATGCCCAGGAGCACGATAACCGTTGAGATGGTTATAATGAGGGTAGGGGAAAGCTTGAGCTTTCTGATTGTAACTATCTCACCCTGGCGCTCGGTAACCACGACCCTGGTTCCGAAACGCCAGATAAGCCAGCCCGCGCCCGCGAGGACAACGAGAGCGATAACAAACCATATCCAGTTCATGGGAATATTATATTGGTTAGCTATGGACCCTTGCACCCAAGCGTTTAGCTCCTATAATCAGACCAGACAAGGAGTTTTCTCTTTACATGAACTTCCCCGGGTTCATTATCCCCAGGGGATCAAAGATTGCCTTGAGCTTTCTCTGCAGTTCAAGCGATGGCCTCGGCAGTTCCCACGAGATGTAATCCTTCTTGAGGAGGCCAACCCCGTGTTCCCCTGTTAACGAACCTCCAAGCTCCAAGGCTATCTTGTAAATGGCCTCGCGGGTTAATCTCAACCTCTCCGGATCATCCTGCCTTATCTTGAAGTGAAGGTTACCGTCCCCAGCGTGGCCAAAGATTACGAGCTCTGAGCCCAGTTTGCCGGTCTCCTCCCTTATCCTGGCGACAGCCTCCGGTATAGCGCTCCTGGGAACGCAGACATCGTCATCGGCGGAGCCTGGGAGGACCTCTGCCAGAGAGCGTCGGGCAGACCAGAGCTCGCGGGCGCGTCTATCATCCTGGGCAACGATGACCTCTCTCGCGCCGTGGCCTTCCGCGAACTCAGCGGCCCGTTCCATATCGGCCCATGCGCCCTCTTCAGAGCCGTCTGTTTCCAAAAGGAGCATGGTTCCCTCAGGGAGGGCAAAACCAACATGTTCCCTGATGACTGACACCCCTTCCCCATCAACCAGCTCCATGACCCTGGGCAATATCCCCTCCCTTATCATCTGGCCCACTGCTTTGCACGCATCCTGCTCGTCCGGGAAGAAGGCCATGGCGGTTATAACGGCCGGAGGCTTGGGGATGAGTCTCAGTGCGGCCCTGGTTATGACGCCTAGCGTTCCCTCAGAACCCACTACTCCCAAAGCCATCTCGTAACCTGTGACGCCCTTTTTCGTTCTCCTTCCGAGCCAGAGGATATCGCCCCCTGGCAAGACCACTTCAAGGCCGAGGACATAGTGGACCGTAAGCCCGTATTTTAGGGCGCGTGGACCGCCCGCGTTCTCGGCGATGTTGCCGCCCATTGAGCATGTCTCGAGGCTCGCGGGATCGGGCGGATAGAATAACCCCATTGCCTCGGCTTCTTTTTGGAGCTCGCCGGTTATCACCCCTGGTTCAACGATCGCGACGAGGTTCTCTGGGTCAATTTCGGATATCCGGGCCATACAGCTGAGATCCACGCACATCCCGCCCTGGACAGCCAAGGCTCCTCCGGTAAGCCCTGTCCCAGCGCCCCTTGGATAGACCGGAACCCTTTCCTCCCGTGCTATTTTTAGAGCAATTGAGACCTCTGAGGAATTCCGAGGCAATACCACGGCCTCAGGGAGAAAGGGCCCGAGCTTGCTCTCATCCCTTGAGCGGGATTCAAGGGCCTCAGTGCTCGTTTTGACGACCTCGTCCCCGAGGGCACGCAGAAGCTTCTCAATCCAGGGCCTCAAGGAGAAAATTATATTCGTTGTTGGTTTCCCATTTCCAACTACTTTTGTTTGATCCCCGTTTGCCAGCTCCGTTATAATTTCGCCACAACCCAAAGGAGGTTGCCTTGAAGAGGCTAGCGATATTTGGAATTGTTGCGATAAGCGTCGGATGCTTCAGCATGGAGATCAAGTCTGACATCGGCGCGAACGGCAAGGGCACTCAGACCATTATCCTGTATGGTCTGAAGGATAACGAGTCCTTTTTCGGCGGCATGGCTGATTCCTTGGCAAAGGAGATAGGAACTGAGGCCAAGCGCACGGAGAAGGGAGACACGGTGTATTTCACAATAGAGAAGAAGAACCACGATTTCACCCAGGCCAAGGAGGGCCAGAAGCCTCTGGTCAGGAAGGAAGGCGACAAGTGGGTATTTGAGATGACGAGCGAGGGTTCTGGCTCGGAGGATGAGACCATGAAGAGCGCCTTCAGCGGATACACATTCAAGCTCACCGTGAAACTGCCGGGCAACATACTCACCCACAACGCGAACAAAAAGGAGGGCAACACCCTGATCTGGGAAATGCCCATGTATGACTTCCAGGTCAAGGGCCTTAATGCCAGGGCAGAGTATAAGCCGAGCCTAATGGGTTGCGGAGGTTGCGCCAAAAAGTAATAGCAAGGCATGATAGACAAACGGGGGCCGAAAGACCCCCTTTTTATTCTCCGAGAGCCTTTCTGAGAAAACCGCCGGCGTCATCAAGGGCCCTCTTGGCTTCTTGGAAACTGAGCCCCCTTTTCTTCATCAGGATAGCGATCTTGGCTGATCCTCCAGCCTCATCCAACAACCTGGTTGCCTCCTCGTAACCAACGCCGGTCAAGAGCATGATTATTCGTTTTGCCCTCTCGGTTGTCTTTGCGGTCGTAGCGTGAACATCAACCATGAGGTTGCCGTAGACACGGCCCGTCATGACCATCGTGCCTGTTGAGATCATGTGAAGGACCATCATCTCAGCCAAGGCGGCCTTCATCCTGGTTGAGCCAGCTATGACCTCAGGGCCGGTGTCCACGCATATAATTTCGTCTAGGAAATCCACCCTCTTTTCGGCCGGATTAGCGGTTATGAGAGTTGTGGGACAGCCTTTGGTTTTGGCGTATTGCAGTCCAGAGAGCACATAGGGGGTCCTCCCGGAGGCCGAAAGGCCAATAACGGTATCTTTGGCCGAAACGCTGATCTCGTTGAGATGGGCTATTGCCTCATCCCTGTTGTCCTCGGAGAATTCCTTTGCCCTGAAAACGGCCTCGGAGCCTCCGGCAATGAGGCCGACGAATGTCCCTGGTGGAACCGAGAATGTGGGCCATGTCTCTGCGGCATCAATGATACCGAGCCTTCCGGATGTCCCAGCGCCTATGTATATTACCCTGCCGCCGAGCCTGAGGCTTTCTGAGCATATCTTGATGACCCTGGCTATATGTGGAATTGCTTTCTCTACCGCTCGGGCAACGCGAGCATCCTCGGAGTTTATTATCCGGAGGACATCCTCTATTGGTTTTGCGTCAAGGTCGCGTGAGACCGGGTTCTCCATCTCCGTTCTGAGACGGGCTATCTCCTCAAAGAGCTCTTGGCTCAAGGCTTTTCCGGAAGGGGTATCGGTGCGGGAGCTATCAAGGTGATTCTCTGAGGGTCTGGTTTCTCCCCAGGCTTCCAGTTGAAGTCCCCTTCGCAATTCTCCTCCTCGTGACCGCGATTGCCAGGCGAAAGGATCATTGCCAAGATTGTCACCTCAGAGCCTCCTCTATACACCATAAGACGAAGGGATCCGTTTCGGTCTGAGCCATCAGATTGAGCTTTATTCTGGTTCCCTCGTCAGAGACGGGTGAAATGGCCCAAACAGTCCAGGCCCTCTCGGTGGGCGATTGGCTGTCAAGGAACGGAAACAAGGCCCTCCGAGCGCGAGCGGCCTCCTCATCCTTTGGCTTTGACTTCCTGAGGACGAGGCCTATGGCCTTTAGGCAGTTTACTCTCTCACGCCCAGAGGATTTCCCAAATCTTTCAAGAAGAGGATCAACCCTGCCGCAGTTTTCAAGCCCGGTCTCCGCGGCCTCCCGGACGAGGACGCTTTTGTCCATGAGCACGGTGCAGAGGGCATCGGGGTGAGCTTTTATCTTTCCGAGGGCAACGGTTGCCGCTAGGCGCATGCGCTCCGATGTATCAGAGAGATAAGGTTTTACAACATCCGCGCTCCGAGGAAGACCCATCTCACCGAGGGCGTATACAGCCCTTCTTTTTACCCCTGGTTTTCTCTCGTTTCTCAGGAGGTTCGCTATGGTATCAGCGAGCATCGTGTCCTTTATTTGGCCAACGAGGTATATGGCGTTTGAGCGGATTGTGTCGTTCTCGTGGGTCATTGCCGCGAGGAGGCGAGGCCTTGCCTCAAGCCCAAGCCCCTTGAGTATGACCTCAAGGGCGCGAAGCTCAAGGCTCTCGCTGGTTCCTATTTTGTATTTGAAGATGTAGTCAAGGGTAGTGTCCCTCATCTTGATGAGGGTATCCCTCGCGGCACGAGCCGTGTCCGCGTCTGTTCCGACCTCCCAGCGCGACGCCCGTGAAAAGAGACTATCTAGCCTGAGGGTAAGGGAATCCTTTTCCTCAGGGCACAGGAAAAGAACAACCCAGATCACGATTGAAATTATAAGCTAACCCGGCGATATCCTGCCTCTTATAGTTTGAAACGCGGGCTCGGCTGGTTTTATATTTTCTATCTATGAGAAGGATCCTCCTTTTCGGTATCCTTGGACTTTCGGCCTGCCACAAGACGGAGCCGGCCGAGGCCGGTATGGTTCTGGCTTACATATTCCACATCTCTGATAACCTTGATGAGATTGATGTATTCATCTACTCCGACCCGCTGGCAAACCCCTCTGAGTGCAGGGCATTTCTGAACGATTGGGAGATACCCGGGGAGTGGTTCCGGAACACATACGGCGCCGTCTATCTCGGCGTTCTCGTGACAGGGCTTGAACTCCTCCCCGGCTACATCGCTCAACTCGCCGTGGAGTCAAATGTCGGGGGTTCTGAGGGAACCCTGAACATGCCGGACACCCTTTCATTTGTCTCCCATCCTGATTCGGACACGGTTGCCGTGGCCGATCTCAGCGTGAGCTGGACAAAGGCTAACGACGCGGATTTCTATGACTTCTGGGTTGGGATAATCGGATACACTCCTTCGGGAACAAAGCTCGGTGAGCGCTACATTTACTTTTTTACAAAGGACACCTCATACACATTGCCCAGGGATTCAATTGTTTTCTCGGGCAACTACGGATACTCTGAGATCCTCTTTGACATAGACCCATGCGCGGGAGTGATGCCGGAACCGGGTGCCAGGACCAACATGACTGGGGACATTAGGGGCAACTTCTACCTGATAAACACCGCATCGCCAACCCTGTTTTTGTATGCTGGGACCCCTGCCAAAGCTCAGTCTAAAGGCTTTGCTCCAAGAGAATCTTTCCAGAATAGGGTAGAGGAGTATCTTAGGTTCAGGTGATCACCTGAACTTTATTACCCTCTCCGCGAGCCTCTTGCTTCCTCCTGTTAGAACTATGTGATATACGCCCGGCCCCAGGTTTTCGCCGAAGCTGACCGTGTTCCTGCCCGCAGGATATTTGCCTGATAGCAGAGATTCCACGAGCCTTCCCGAAATATCGTAGACCTTAAGGGAAACCTCTCCGGCCTCTGCCAGGAAGAAGGAGGCCTCACAGGTTGTCCTGAAGGGATTGGGGGAGAGGATTAGCTGGAACCCGCTTTTACCAGCGGATTCTCCAACTCCCCAGCCATTCACGACCGGCAGTAAGAGGGCTGAAGGATGTGCCGCATCGTGATACACCGTGTTGTGAGCTATTAGGGTATCAGTTTCCTGGCCGAGCGGCTCAGGAACATTCGGGTTTGCTCTGAAACGGGGCCAGTTTGAGCTTGAAACAGCCAGACCTATCCTGTGTCCAGCGGGAAAGACATATGCTGTGGGCCACAGGTCAATCCTGAGCTCATAGACCTCGCCCGGGGTAAGAAGGGCTGATGTATCGTATCCGAGCCTGTGCCTTGCCATTAGTATCCCGTCCGCGATGAGCATTCTCCGGCCATCTGGATAAATGTCAACCAGCTTTCCGGTGAAATCCGTGTCGTACCTGTCTGAGCTAGCGTATAGCCTGAGCCAGATGTTACCAGTTATTATGGCGTCAGATACGAGCGGTTCTGTTTCATAGAGGAGGACATCCGGCCTCATCCAAACAGAATCAGGCTGGTGCCGTGGTCCTTGGGGAAGGATGAGGTTTGTCCCCCCTACTGTGGGAACGGGATCCTTTGGGTCATAAGTGTATGTCTCTGGTGCCTCAGACCCCGGGGGTTCAAGCGAGAGCCTGCCGTTTTCTCTCAGATAGAGTATGGCTGGATAGCTCGGGACGGGCCAGGTATCCGAATCCCGCCAAGAGTTCCAATAGCCTGCCGTGTCAACCGGCCCCATGAGGTAATACCTAACCGCTGGGCCCTGGATCGTTCCCGTGCCCTTCAACCAGTAGTCAAACCAGGGCCAAGCAATTGTATCAAGACTGATGATGGCGTTCTGGGGAAATGTTATCTCGCCGACCTGGTTGCTCCCGAAGGAACCGTGGGACCATGGCCCCATTATTAGCTTCTGCTTTCCCCTCGCTCCGTTCGCACCGTAATACTGAAGGTCACAGAAAGCCTCGCATGTGGCCTCTGAGAACATGTCATACCAGCCTCCTATGTGCAGGAAGGGAACATCCACTAGCTCCTTTCTGGACGAGACATCAAGCCACGCCCAGGCAGTGTCCTTGTCCGGATGGGAGAACCAGTAATCCCTCATGTATAGAGAGCCTTGGCCCGAAAGCCACCCATCGCAATCGTATTGCCTGTATTCCCCACCGATCACCGCCGCGTGCCTGTAGAAGTCCCAAGCGGCCATAACGGGCAGGCCGCAAGTGAAGTGGGGAGGAACAGCGCCAGAGGCCATGTATTGGGTTATCCCTAAGGCGGAACCGCCGTATGTGCCGATCTTTCCGTTGCACCATGTCTGGCCCGCTATCCATTCAATGCAGTCATAGCCATCCTGCTTCCCGTCCCGCCAGCCATCATCAAGGAATACAGAGTCCCTGCCCTCTGATTCAAACCTCCCCCTCGTGTCCTGGACGACCAGAATGTATCTCTTCACATCTGTGATGTAGAATATGCCCCAGGGGTCGTTGTCAATGCCATCCGCGCCGTAAGGCGTCCTAATCAGTATGACCGGTAGAGGGAAATCGTTCGTGTCAGTGGGCTTATAGATATTGGTGTTCAATCTCGTGCCATCCCTCATGGGAACCATTACCGAATCCTTGGTATAGGCTAGAGCCACAGAGGGGAGCACCGTGAGGACGAGGGATATTCGCGTTCTCATAGGGTCAGAGCATAGAGGCTTTGGACGAAGAGATTCAAGTTTTGGGGGCTCTGGTCATATTATGAGCACCTCCCACACTTAGGGCTGGCCCCTATAACCCCCGTTTCGGGTTCGGGTATCCGTGTTGCCCCCACCCTGGCGCTCGGTTCATAATTTGGCGTGGCCAGATGCATATACAAGGGCTGTGAATTTGACGCCTGGGACAAGGATCCGGACGGGCTTTGCATTTATCACTCGCGACGGGAGGACAAGAAGGAGGAGTTCTGGAGAGCGTTCTGGGACGGAAAGCCGCAAGAAAGGCCAGCAGTAGCCCTGAATAAATTCATTCGGAAAGACAATAAGGGCAACGAGTATTACAATTTTAAGGGGTTTGTGTTTCCAGACATGGATTTTCACGAAATAGAATTTGTCAAGCCGGCGCATTTCTCGGAGGCCACATTCTCAGGGGAGGCGAATTTCTTGAGGGCCACATTCTCAGGGAGGGCGTATTTCTCGGAGGCCACATTCTCAGGGAGGGCGCATTTCTCGGGGACCAAATTCTCAGGGAAGGCGTATTTCTCGGAGGCCAGATTCTCAGGGGAGGCGCATTTCTCGGAGGCCACATTCTCAGGGGAGGCGCGTTTCTTGCGGACCACATTCTCAGGACCCCTTTTATTCCGTGAAACAATAATAAAAGGCGAATGTATTTTCAAACAGACAGATTTCCTGGCAAGTGCTGTATTTGAGAGGTGCGACCTTAACGAAGGTCACCTGATCCTTGATTCCGCTTTTATGGCCGAGCCCGAAAAGGTCAATTTCAGACTATTTGATGAGAACGCACAGCACCTCGCTTTCGTGAACATATCCGTGAACACTCTGAGAGGAATAGGCTTCGTGGGCATGAATTTCCTGAGGGATGGCAGGATATACACGGAAGATTATTTGAAGACACAGGGTGATTACTCGGACAGCGGCAGGTTGAACAAGGCCGGTTTGGAGCTGGCTCTGTCGGCCTATCGGGGCCTTCGCTTGAACTATGAGGATAATGGGCTTTTCCCGGAGGCAAGGCATTTTTACATCAGGGAAATGGAATTGAAAAGGGAACTGGAAATTTACCCGAATTACTGGTTGATAAAGGATTTCTGGAAGAATTTTTGCTCTTATATTGGGCTCCTTTGGGTTTATGGCGTCTGGCACGGGCATTTCTGGCGCTGGGTTCGCTATGAGGTGTTCAGTCTGCAGAGCTGGTATCACAGAATAAGCAGTTGCGGAGAAAGTTATCGCAAGGCTTTCGTGTGGCTTATGGGGCTTTATCTTGTTTGTGGCATCCTCTATTGGATAGGTGGGTTGACGGTCAGAGACAGGGGCGAGACATTTGCGGCCAACCCGTTTATCTTTAGCCTCAAATCACTCATACCGGGTTTCTATATGATCTTGGGCGTGCCGGAGAATCCCTGGAAGGCCGCGCTCATGTTCGCCGAGGGTGTTCTGGGTTTGGTTATAATCACCCTATTCCTTCTCGCTGTAAGGAGGCGGTTCAAGCGATGAGCGGCCCTCTCTCCGAGTTCCGCAAAAAAGAACGCGTTGATGAGGCCCTCCGGGAAATAGAGTCCCTTGCCAGGAAATTACCGGGGCCCATAAAACTCATGCATGTGTGTGGCTCGCACGAGCACACCCTCGTCAGGTGGGGACTGAGGCCGCTTCTGCCTAAGAATATTGAGCTTGTATCGGGGCCTGGCTGTCCCGTCTGCGTCGCGTCCTCCCAGGAGGTCAGGGAAGCGATTGAGATAGCGGGGCGTGGCGCTATTCTCTGCACATTCGGGGACATGATCAGGGATGTCACGCCCTATGGTTCCCTCGGGGACGCGAAGGCTCGGGGGGCTGATGTCCGGATCGTTTATTCTGGCCTTGATGCCGTAAAGATTGCCCGCGAGAACCCGGAGAGGGAGGTTGTCTTCTTCGCAATAGGCTTTGAGACAACAGCCGCGCCCACCGCGGCTCTCATTCTCTCCGAACCGCCGGAGAACTTCTCGGTTCTCACATCCCACAGGCTCACGCCTCCCGCGGTTGAGGCGTTGATAAAGGATGGCGTGCCCCTTCGGGGGATAATCGCGCCAGGCCATGTCTCTTCAATAATAGGGGCGTCCGGCTGGTCCGCCTTCCCGGAGAAATACGGCATTCCGACGGTCGTAGCTGGCTTTGAGCCTCTGGATGTGCTCTTTGGCGTGATCATCCTGCTCAGGGACATTCTCTCTGGGGAGGCCCTTCTTCATAATGAATACAAGAGGGTCGTGAAGAACGAGGGTAACAGGGCCGCCCAAAGCATGATGGCGAGGGTCTTTGAGCTCAAGGGAACCTTCTGGCGCGGCCTGGGCATGGTTCCGGATTCCGGCTTGTTCCTCAGGGAGGAGTTCGAGAAGCTTGACGCGAGGCGTAGGTTCGGGATTGATTATCACGAGCACTCGGAGGACATGCCTCCAGGATGTTCATGTGGCCTGGTTGTCACTGGGAGGGCATACCCAACGGACTGTCCCCTTTTCATGTCCTCGTGCAGACCAGATAATCCCTATGGCCCTTGCATGGTCTCGGTTGAAGGGACTTGCTACATATGGGCAAAGGGAGGGCTTGCCTCCAGGTGAGCCTCTGATTTAACATATTGATCCAACACAGGGAGGTTTACAGATGAGAGGGATATACGGTGCTTGTTTGATCGGCCTTGCATGGGCAACAGCGTGCAGTCCGAAGGAGCCTGGCCCCCTGAACCTCAGATACGAGGTTGTAGATGATGGTGGCGCGGTTCAGCTCAATTGGGACGAGATTGAGGGCGCTGATTATTACAGGATAGAGGTTGATGGGGATTCCGTAGCAGGGATAAAGGAGACCACATACACGGTATCAGTGCCTTGTAAGAGCATAAGCGTGAGCGCTGTTGGCACGGATTCCTCCGCCAGTCTGAGTTTTGAGCTCGTGCCGAGCCTCAGCGTGAAGATATGGTCAAAGAGGGACCCTGACACAAGCCACCCCTGGCTCGTGTTGTTTGATACAGCAGGTAGCGCGATTCCGGTTGGCTCCAAGGATAAGCTCAGCGCGGCCTGGTATATGAATGATGACGCGGCAGACACCGCGAGGTTTTACACCAACTGGAGCGGAGAGGGGGGCTGGAACCCCCAGCTGGGCGCGCGGTTTGCCCTGAGCTCGGATAGCCTGAGCGCTATAAAGATAGCCCCTCCGCCCGGTTCATATTTCCCCGATCTCCCTCACGACTCGAGGCTCACCGAGGGTATGATAGGGATATTCTGGATTGATGCTGGCCCTGACAATGCTGTTGGAACAGGGGATCACTTTGGAAAGATGGTGATAACGGAATACAAAAGTGCTGATCCCACATACCCGTCAGCCACGGCCGACATTTATCTGCAGAGAGAACCCCTACTCAGGTGGCTCGTTGACTAGCCCGCGTTCCCAACCCTAACCCCCCTGAAGAGCGATGGGCTTGTCCCGTGGCCAACCCGCATGGTTTGGCCTGGTTCGCCCTTACCGCAGTTAGGAATCCCCCACAGCTCCCAATCCCTGCCGAGTGCCGTGAGCTTTGCCCAGAATTTCGGGGTCATATCAGTGTAGATGGGGTTGCGGACCATCTCGGCCAGCTTGCCCTTCCTTATCCGATAGCCTATCTCTGTCCCGAACTGGAAATTCAGGCGTTTCTGGTCTATTGACCAGGACCTATTTGTATCAAGGAAAAGCCCATCATCAACCATTGCCAGGAGCTCCTCAAAGCTCTTGTCCCCGGGAAGCATGCTGACATTGACCATGCGGACTATCGGTATCCTGTTCCAGGATGAGGCTCTGGCCGCGGCGGTTGATGGCTTTCCGATAGCCGGAGCCGTATCCTTTGAGGAGAGGTAATTCACGAGGATGCCCTCCTTTATGAGCGGCTCTGTCCTCGCGGATGTGCCCTCATCATCCCAACCGTATGTCCCCAGGCCGCCCGGAGTTCTCGTATCAGCGACTATGTTTAGGAGCTCCGAACCATACCTGAAACTGCCCAGTTTCTCAAGGGTAGCGAAGCTCGTTCCAGCATAAGAGGCCTCGTATCCGAGAACCCTGTCCAATTCAAGCGCGTGACCTATGGACTCGTGAACCTGGAGCGCCATCTGGTGGGTTCCTATTATGATATCCGTCTCTCCCTCCGGGGCTGGTTGCGCCTTGAGCAACGCTGCGGCCTCTGAAGCGACGCGCTCAGCGTGAGCGAGGAGCTGAAGATCCTCCACAAACTCCCATCCTGCCGCGCGCATGTTCCCTCCGTGGCTCGCTGGATAAGACCTCTGCTGGAGGAGCCCGCCATCCATCGCAAACGCTGTGTAGCCAGAGCCAGCGTGATATATCGTCTGCTCGGTGAAACTGCCTCTCGTATCAGCGAATAACTTGTAGTCCCTTATGAAACGAAGATGAGAGACGCGGAGCTTGACCTCCGGTTCCCTTGAAAGCGCCTCATCAATTTTTACCAGGAGCCCTATCTTTTCCTCTATTGGGACCGAGAACGGGTCCTTCTTTATCGGTGTGGCATATGTCCCAACCGAGGGTTCCTCGTGCACGAGCTCATATCTCTTGCCCCCTGGGATGGCCGATGCCCTCGCCATTGCTGAGGCTCGCCGGACAACCCTCTCAGCCTCGTCTGGGGTAAGCCTATTGCTGGAAGCGAACCCCATGAACCCATTTATGAAGACCCGAACCCCGAAACCACTATCATCTCCGACTGAGAGGCTATCAACCTGGCCGTTTTTTACGGTTATGCTTTCCTCTTTGGTGGAAACGACCCTTACATCAGCGTAATCCGGCCTTTCCTGCTCCAGGAAACCGAGAACGATTTTGACGAAGTCCTTCATGCGCATATTTTGGCGCAAGAGGCCAAGGCCTTTCAACTACATGAGCCTTTTGCCCCTTCTCGCTAGGTTCACGAGGCTCCTATACAGATGGCAAACCACGGGGTAGACAGGGCGCGAGCTGGTTGGAGGGGAAGATCTGCAACCGAACCAGAAGTTGAAAGAGTTTGAGCTAGCACCTTAGACTATGCCCGTGAACGAAAAAGGAACTTAGAGGGATTTTATCAGGGGTCTCATAGATATGAACGAGAAGATATTTTCCTCAGTTGAGGAGGTTATCCAAGACCTCAGAGAGGGAAGACCTATCATCGTCGTTGATGATGAGGACAGGGAGAACGAGGGGGATTTTGTCGTTGCGGCTGAGAAGGCAACCCCTGAGATAATAAACCTCATGGCGAGGGCAGGCGGCGGTCTCGTTTGCATCGCCCTCAACCCAGCGAGGTTTGACGAGCTTGATCTCAGTCTCCCTGTTCCCAATACCTCCCGGATGGGGACCCCTTTTGGTATCCCCATAGACGCCTCGGAGGTTACAACAGGCACATCCGCTCACGAGAGGGCAATGACAGCGCGCTGGGCCGCGGATGAGACAAGGGGCCCTGAGGATTTCCTTCGCCCTGGCCACCTCTATACCCTGAGAGCATCCGAGGGCGGCGTCCTGAGACGGGCTGGCCACACGGAGGCGGGCGTTGACCTAGCGAGGTTATCTGGGCTTTATCCCGCGGCCGTCATATGCGAGATAATGGATGAGGATGGCAGTATGGCCCGGCTCCCGAGGCTCAGCGAGATCGCAAAGGCCCACGGCCTCAGGATAATCACTGTTGACGAGATAATAAGGTTCCGTCTCGCCAGAGAGATATATGTTGAACGGCTCCTCGTGAGGCCAGTGAAAACAAGGTGGGGGGACTTTGTCCTGTATCTATACAAGGACAAGATAAAGGGGGATGTTCACCTCGCGCTGGTTTCTGGCAGGATAGAGGGAAACATCCTGGTTCGTGTCCAGAGGGAATGCCCTGTCGGGGATGTGTTCGGTTCTGTAACCTGCGATTGCAGGGAGCAGATGGACGCGGCTCTGTTTCGCATAGGCGAAGAAGGGGGGATTTTCGTTTATCTTAGGCAGGAGCCAAGCTCATCCGGGACAGTTGCCAGGATACTTGAGCATGTTGATCCGGATTACCTCAGCAAGGAACGAGACGAGGCTGAGCGCTACATAGGCACAGGAGCGCAGATACTAAAGGACCTTGGGGTCTCATCAATGAGGCTCCTTACCAACAACCCCAGGAAGATGGTGGGCATAGAGGGATTTGGCCTGACCATAACAGAGCGGGTTCCCATTCAGCCGAGACCCCGGAGGGAAAACTTGGAACACCTTTTGAAAAAAAGGGATGACTTGGGCCACATCATAGGGCCACTTGACCAACCAGAGGAGATCTGAAATGGAGAAGAGGGGACAGGTTTCAGCAAAGGGAAAGCGGGTTGCGATAATAGTCTCGCGCTTCAACGAGGCCATAAGCAAAAGGCTCCTTGAGGGCGCGACAGAGACCCTCGTCCAACACGGGGCCGCCGAGGCAGACCTTGATGTTTTCTGGACACCGGGCAGTTTTGAGCTTCCCCTTGTGGCAAAGAGGCTCGCTGAGAAGGGAGGCTATGACGGCATCCTGGCGCTCGGTTGCATAATAAGAGGCGAGACCCCTCATTTTGACTACATTGCCGCTGAGACAGCTAAGGGCCTCGCTAAGGTAATGCTTGAACACTCTGTTCCACTGGGCTTTGGTGTGATCACAGCTGACACGATGGACCAGGCCACTGACAGGGCAGGGGGAAAGCAGGGCAACAAGGGCCGGCTGGCCGCGCTCCACCTCATGGAGATGATGAGCCTTTTTGAGGCCTTGTAGGGGGCGCCCCTCACCGCGTCCAAAGCCAGCGGCCGGTTACCGCGGAGGTTTGATTATCTCCCAAAAAATAGGATCACCGAAACCCGAAACAGTGTTAAGGCAGTATTACCAAAATGGTAGCAGGTGAGTAACAGGCGTATTTATCCCTAAAAGAAGCTTTATACTTTATCAGCTGTGAACCCTTTGGAGGTTCAACATGAACTCACTCATAGTGGGCCTCCTCCTTGCGGGGGTGGCCCCGAAAACAGGCTTTGGGATGCCGGGCGACCCGGCAATTGGCAAGGGCAACAAGTCCGTGCCGACCACGATCAACTATCAGGCATACATAACGCATAAGTCGGATACGACACCGCTGGACACGACAGCGAACTTCACCTTCAGGATATATGACGCTCCATCAGGAGGGAACCTCCTTTGGACAGAGAACCAATCGGATGTCCCGGTCATAAAGGGAATACTTGACACAAGGCTTGGGATAAACAATCCACTTCCTCCAACCATTTTCTACACGGGCCAGACCCTCTGGCTTGAGGTAGTAATGGGGACAGAAACATTCTCGCCGAGGAAGGCCCTTGTATCAGTTGGCCAGGCATTCCACGCCCAGAAGGCTGACACAGCGGAATATGCCCTGAACAGCCCTCCTGTCCCGGATACCGTGTTGTTTTCCTGGTATTCTGACACGGCCAGGTATTCAAGCGAAGGCTACCATGTGATATACTCGGACACAGCGGATTACGCCAGGAATGTGCCGACCATACCGGACACGGTTCTCTTCTCCTGGTATTCCGACACGGCCTCTTGGTCTCTGGATGGAGCTCACGCGCATCTCGCTGACTCTGCAACTCACGCTGACACATCAGCCTATTCCCAGGAAGGCTACCATGTGATATACTCTGATACTGCTAACTATGCCAGGAATGTTCCCGGGCCAGGGAACTACATCCAGAACCAAATAGCCTCAGCTCAGGCCGCCGATTTCTGGATAAATGGGATAGGCCGCGCGGGTTCAACCTCTGGCAAACGCGGAGAGCTGAACAGCGCCAACTATGGGGTATATGGCCAGTATGACGCGAACAACTATGGATACATAGGCGCGAACGGCCACGGAGTTGGCGGTTTCAGCAATTCCACCGGGGTCTTCGGGTCTGGGAATAATTACGGAGTTTTTGGCTGGGGCGGCATCTACGGGGTCTATGGCCAGTATGACGCGAACAACTATGGGTATCTGGGTAGCAACCAGGTGGGCGCGTTTGGCACAGGAACTCTCTATGGTGTCGTTGGCCGGTATGACGCGAACAACTATGGGTATCTAGGCGGGAATGGCACAGGCGCTTATGGCACAGGGACAAACACGGGTGTCTATGGCTATGTATCCACCCCGGATGCGGATACGGGAGTGAAGGGCGTGGCGAGCGGCGGTGGCGGCGCGGCCGACATCGGGGTCTATGGCTTCGGCTACCATGGGGTATGGGGCTATGGCGAATACGGTGTCATCGGCCAGGCTAGCACCATTGGCGTCTATGGCTATGCATACACCCCAGACGGGGATACGGGCGTGAAGGGCGTGACAGATGCCAGCAACAACGATGTTGGAGTCTGGGGTAGTGGTTTCTACGGGGTCTGGGGCCAGAGCAATAACTACTGCGGAGTTTATGGCAATGGTAACTGGTACGGGGTCTTTGGTTATGCTACCCACTATGGGATCGTAGGCTACTCAAATACTGGCACAGCTATTTACGGCTACACTACTAATGCCAACGACACGGTCCTGCTTCTAGAAGGGACTACTCCCGGTGACGCCGAGTTCCGCTTCATGACAGACGGAAATGCTTACGCTGATGGCACCTGGAATAGCGGAGGAGCGGACTTCGCCGAGATGGTCTCTGTTGAGGGCGAAAGGGCAGGATACGAACCAGGGGATGTGCTTGTCATATCAGACAAGCCTGATGTCTACATGGAGAAATGCTCCGAGCCTTATTCTACCAAGGTTGCTGGTATCTATTCCACCCAGCCCGGCTTCACTGCTGGTTCACCAGAAGAAGGCTCTGATGGGGTGCCCATGGCCGTTGTAGGGTTTGTCCCCTGCAAGGTCTCCGGAGAGGGCGGAGCAATAAAGAAGGGAGACCTCCTCACGACATCATCTACGCCTGGCTACGCCATGAAGGCGTCCCCGGTTGACCTCGGAGGCGTTGAGATATACAGGCCTGGAACCATCCTCGGCAAAGCCATGGAGGACTTCTCCGGGGATAAGGGTGTCATCCTGATATATGTCAATGTCAAATAGTATGACGGGGCACAAGGGCCCAGTCCTACCCGGATCCGGGATAGGGGCAGGCCCCCGTGCCTGCCCAATAAACGGAGGATAAACCCATGGCAACGATCATCATTGCCCTCCTTGCCCAGAACTACATGATCATCAAGGATCAGACGACCGGAGGCGGGGATTACTCAACCTCAGGGAGCTTCCTGCTCTGGGATGCGGTTGGACTCTCGCCAAACGCTTACTCAACCTCATCAGGGTTTCTCATGTGGTCAGGGTTCTTCATCCCTGGCTGGGGAGGTAATGTAGGATTTGAGGAAAAGGCCCCGGATAAACCGGTTCTCGCCTTCTATCCTCCATATCCCAATCCTGCCAAGGGAAGGGTTCAGATAAGCTTCTCCCTTGACCGTGAAAGGGATGTCTCCCTAATAGCCTACGATGCCTCCGGAAGAAGGGTAAAGGAGATTGTCTCAGGGAAGCTCGGGCCAGGGCCGCACAGGTTATCCTGGAATCCACCATCATCAGGGGTCTATATCCTGAGGTTTGAGGCCGGGGATTATCTGAGAACCGAGAAGGTGGCGGTAACGAGGTAATCAGGAAACAGCAAAGGACAGCCCTGGGTGCAAACCTGGGGCTTTTTGTTTGTCTAATTGAACTTTCCCTCGCTCTCGCTTTATCATATTATCATGAGGAAGACAGCCGGGATTTTCGCCTTCTTCATCATGGCGGTTCTAGCTTGCCAGAAAGAGGAGCCGAGGCCGACTTACATAAGGATAGAGCCAAAGACGGATACCCTTAGCCCCGGCGAGGGCGCTCATTTCAAGGCCACGGTCATTGACCAGTATGGAGACCCGATACCGGGCGCTGTGGTAAATTGGGAGGTCTCGGATACTCTTGTGATAACAGTGGACTCATCCGGCGCGGTTGAGGCCTGGAACCCTGGCTATGCCTACCTGAGGGCCTCATACGAAAGCATAAAGGACTCCGCGTTTGTCGTCGTCAAGGAGCCCCTTGGTTCCCACGACATATTCATCTCAGGCAGGCTCATAAGGACAGAGGGGACAGGCTGGCTCAGGCTTGAGATCCGGCAGGACAGCGCAGGCGGGCCATTCCTTCCTGGCGCAGATGTTTACCTGATCCGTGGGACCGATACGCTTCTTGACACCATGACGAGCGCGTCCCCGCTCTGGGCAGTTGGCCTACCGCTCCAAGAGGGCAATACATATAGGATAAAGGTTCTGTATCTCGGCAGATACGGGGTTGACACGGTCCGCATGCCCGCATACGGGGTTTACATAACCCAACCCGAGGATGGCGATTCGGTATCGGCCTATACGGACATAATGGCTCGTTGGAGCATCAGCAAGCCTCCCATGGCAAAGGAGCTGGCGTATTATAATTCCCATGATGTCCTTGGTTACGAACCTGTTTATTCTTTCTACACCGAGAACCTTCTCGATCCGGATACCGGTATAGTGCCCGGAAGCTTTGTTGCGCCTCCCCTTGGAACCGTTGCCGTTTCGGCATTTGACAAGAAGAGCTTCTCTGGCCTCGGGGCGTCCGGATTCATGCTCACAGGAGTGATGAAGATAGCAAGGATATATGTTCAATAAAGGAGAAAGGCCATGACAGAATATCCGAAGTGCAAGCTGTGCGAGAGGGGGGAACTGCTTCCCCTTGAGACCGAGGAGGCCTCAGCGTGGGTGTGCTCAAACCCTTCCTGTGGCTTCTACATAGAGCTCATAGGGAAGAGAGTGAAGCTAGGGAGGGCAAGAATTGAGGAGGAGAAGGGTGAAGGTTCTGATAAAGAAAGGTGATATAACCCAAGAGGATGCGGACGCAATAGTGAACCCAGCGAACACCTCTGGGTTCATGGGGGCTGGGGTTGCCGGCGCAATAAAGAGGGCTGGAGGCCGAGAGATTGAGGAGGAGGCAATAGCTGGAACCCCTGGGGTTATTGGAGAGGCCTGGATAACCACAGCCGGCAAACTGCCAGCGAGATATGTAATTCACGCGGCCACGATGGGCCTTGACTTCAAAACGGACGAGCGGAAGATCAGATTAGCAGTAAGGAACGCGATGGCCAGGGCGCGCGAATTGGGAATAAGGAGCATAGCCTTCCCTGCCATGGGCACGGGGGTTGGAGGCTTTCCCCTCCGCGAGGCCGCGAGGATCATGCGTGAGGAGATACTTTCGTTCGCCGGGGAGCCTGCTGGGCCAGAAGAGGTCAGGATAGTGCTCATTGATGATACGGCCCTCTCGGTTTTCGGGGAAGTTTTTCCTGAAGCGGAGATAGCCCCATGATCCTGATGAGGGCAAGGCTTTTTGCCTTGGCGGTTTGTCTCGCGGAGGTAATTCTCGTAATAGTCTCAGCGGTTCTCATTTTCGCAGCTCTGTTCCCTTGGAGAAACCCCATCTGGCTCTCGGTATCTCTGCCCGTTGGATTGACCTGGCTCATCATCAGGCTTTACCGGACCATGTCGGATAAAGCCCTGGCTTGGGCGCTTGAGAGGGCAAACCCTCAGATGGGTGAATACCTCGTCTCTTGGGTTGAGCTCAGGGGAAGGGTAAGCGATGAGTTGCTAGAAAGGCTCTCTGAGAGAATAACTTCCGCGAGGCCATCGGCGGCAAGGGCCTTCAAGATAAAGCGTCGCGTGCTCTCTGTTTTTCTCGTATCCGCAAACCTATTCTGTCTCAGGCTTGGGCTTTCCCCCCAAGACTTCATGGGAAAAGAGGGATCTGTGGGATTCCTCCTTCCGGAGAGGACCACTTTCTTCTCCGATCAGGGAACGAGGCTTTCAGTCATTGGAAGGACAGAAGGAGCCAGGGTCATCCTTTCCGGTCAGGAAACGAAGGAATTCCCTGCCCAACCCAAGCTGGAGACGGGCAGGCTCTCTGCTGGCTCATACAAGGCCTTCCTGGTGAGGGGTAAGGATACCCTTTCCGAAAAGACCCTCATTTCGGTTGAAAGGCCTTATCTGAGGGGTATCAAGGTCTTGCTGAGGGAGCCAGCTATCATGGGCGGCCGCGAGGCGGAGATGAACAACCCAGTTTCCATAACCGGCCATCAGGGCGGAACGGTTCGGATCTACCTGGATCATACCGGAGATTCAGCTTTGCTTGTTTGGAACGGGCGGGCTCTCTCGGATCCCATACTTGAGCTTGAGGAGGATGGCATACTTGAGATATGCCTGAGAAAGGGCCCCCTGTGGACGAAAAGCCCTCGGAGGCTTGAGATAAGCGTAATTCCGGACAATCCCCCGACCGTGAGGATAGCCCAACCTCAAGGAGATGTCTATCTTCCGGACGATGAGCGCGTTATGGTTCTCGCGCAGGCCGAGGACGATATTGGCCTGCGTTCCCTCTCTGTCAATTGGGAGTTCAGGGGAAAACGGGGTTCTGGTGATATCCCACTTAAGCCCGGCGTCTCCGACGCGGCTGGCCAGACCGTTGCCTCATTCAGAGGCATGGAGATGTCCCCTGGGGACGAGGCGCTCATATGGGCAGAGGCCACGGACATCAGGGGTCAAAAGAGCCTTTCGGCTTCCATAAGGGTGAGGTTCCCATCCATGGAGGAGATATTCGGGCTTTCAGCGGATGCAGCCGCAGGGGCCTCTGAGAGGGCCGGCGACCTCAAGTCTCAAGCCGAGGCCCTTTCTAAGAAGATGCAGGAGATAGAGGACATATTGAAGTCCTCGCGGGACCTGAGCTGGGAGGAGCGAGAGAGAATAGCCCGTGCCCTATCAGAGGCCCAGGAACTGGCGGAAAGGGTAGCGATGTCAGCTGAGGAGACACGGGCCCAGTTCCAGGAGCTTTCTCAGTTGCCGAGCTGTGACCCTGAGCTCCTAGAGAAGTTTTTTGAGGTCCAGAAGCTCATGGCCGAGGTGATGAACGAGGAGCTGATGAGGGCTATTGAGGAACTGCAGAGAGCCATAGAGAAAATGGATAAAAAGGCCGTAGAGGAGGCCATGAAGAACCTCAAGCTGAACCAAGAGGAACTGAAAAAGCGCCTTGAAAGAACAGAGGAGCTCCTAAAGCGCTACGCTCAGGAAATGCGACTGCAGGAACTGGCCGCTGAGGCAGAGAGGCTCGCGGCAGAGCAGGAGGCTCTACAAAAAGAGGCTGAGGCAAGGGGTCCCTCTGCGGAGCTGGCTCGGAAACAGCAGGAACTTTCGGAGCAGATAGGAAACCTGAAGGAGAGGGCTATGGATCTTGGGAAGGAGCTGGAGGAGTCCGGAGAAGACGAGGGCAAGGCTCTTGAAGAGCTATCCGAACAGGAGCTCTCAGAGGCATTGGAAGAGTCCCAGGAGGCGACTGCTCAGCTCTCAAGCGGAAACAAGACAAAAGCCACGAAGAGCCAAGAAGCATCGGCTCAAGCCCTCAGAAGGGCCGCTTCCTCGCTCGGTTCAATGTCATGCTCATTAACGGGCAGGAGAAAGGAGGAGCTCCTAAGAGCGATATCCGGGTTGAGGCAGGAGGTCATATTCACCGCGGCTCAGGTTCCCGATATGCATGATATAAAGGATCCCAAAGAGCTCATGGTGAGGGCAAGGGTTTTCGCCGATGCGGTCCGGGCCCTCAGGTCCAGACTTGACGAGATAGCGAAGAAGACCGCGCTCATCCCTCCCAGGATATACGCTTACCTTCTTTCGGCCGAGAGGCTTTTTGAGTTTCTATCTGAGGGCCAGAGGGTCAACCCCGATGAGGCAATGGCGGAGCTGAACCTGGCCGCGCTTGCTCTTTTTGAGGCACAACAGGAGTGCCAGTGCGCTGGTAGCTCGACTGGGATGGCAGAGGCCATGAAGCGCCTCGCTGAGATGGCGAAGGCGCAGGCTGAGCTCAACGCGCAGACCCAGAGCCTCCTTCAAATGCTCCAACAGGGAGGGATCACCCCGGATCTCGCCGGCCAGAGACTACTCGCTCTTGCGGCTGAGCAGGAGGCCCTTCGGAGGCAGTTGGAGGCCCTTGAGAAGGCCATCCAGAACAGCCCCGAGGCCACGGGCCTTGAGAGGGCCCTTGAGGGAGCGAAGGAGGAGATGAAGGAGGTTGAGGACCTGATGAGGCAGAAGAGTCTGGACGAGGAATTATTGAAGAAACAGCAGAACATCTACACCCGTCTCCTTGAGGCGCAGGAATCCATCAGAAAGCAGGACTACAATCCAAAGAGGGAATCCGAGACCGCGAGGCCTTATACTCCGGTTCCGCCGCCTCCCATAGCCAAGGAAGAGATAAGAAAGTCCCTCCTAGAAGCCGCTAGGCAGGAAGAGTTTTGGCGATACCCGCCTGAGATGCAGAAGCTCATAAAGGCTTATTACAGAACCCTGTTGGAATACTAGCAGTCCGATTGGGTTAAAGGTAGGGGCTGAGCCAATGGGTTATTGGGGATTTCTGTGACGAATGGGCTTCTGCCTATCCCCTGATCCTCTTTTCCATCATCTCCCTAACCCTTCTCGGATCAGCCCTTCCGCCGGATCGCTTCATGACTTGGCCAACGAGAAAGCCAAGAACCCCCTCCTTGCCCTTCCGGAACCTATCAACCTCATCTGGATGAGAGGTTATCACCTCCTCGATCCAAGCCAAGAGCTCCTCATCAGCGGAAACGGAAAACAGGCCTTCCTCTTTTGCAACCTCAACCGGCGGCTTCCCTGTTTCTAAAGCCTTGACGAGCGCGATCTTTGCCCCTGAGAGGGGAAGGCTTCCGTCCTCAACCGCTAGGAGGAGCTCCGATAGGCTCTCAGGTTTCACGGATAAACCTTCTGCCGATTCTCCCCTCATCCTCATGATCCCAACGAGATCAACGGCGATAAAATTCCCCGCTCTCCTTTTGTCCTTCACCAATGAGGCGACCCGGTCAAAGTAGTCCGAGAGCTCCCTTGAGGAGATGAGGGCTCTCGCTGTCTGTTCGGCAAGCCCATAATCCTGAACATACCTCCGAAGCCGGGCTTCCGGCAGCTCCGGAACCGCCTCAGCGGCCTCCTCATATAAAGCATCATCAACAACCAAATGAAGGAGATCCGGCTCAGGGAAGAACCTGTAGTCCGAGGCCTCCTCCTTCATCCTCATGGGGAGGGTCTCCCCGATGTGTTCGTCCCAGGCCCTTGTTTCTTTGGGAACCGGCCTACCTGCCAAAAGGAGGTTCTTCTGCCTCTCGGATTCGTAATTTATGGCATCCTCAACCGCCTTGAATGTGTTTATGTTCTTTATCTCAACCCGATTGCCCTGAACCCCATCAAGCACATAGGAGACATTCGTATCAACTCGGAGGTGCCCGCGCTCCATATCCCCCTCGGATATTCCCAGATAACGGACAATGAGCCTCAGAGCCTCAAGAAACCCCCTAGCCTCGGAAGCGCTCCGCAGGTCAGGCTCAGTGACCACCTCAAGTAGAGGGATGCCTGACCTGTTGAAGTCAAGGAGAGCGAACCCGTCCTCGGTATACACAGTCTTAGCGGCCTCCTCCTCTATGGCTATCCCGGTTATCCGGACGCTCCTCTCCCTATTGCTCTGAAACTTCACCTCACCCCCAAACGCTATCTGGGAGATGTGTTGGGTTATCTGATAGCCCTTCGCTAGATCAGGGTAAAAATAGTTTTTTCTGTAGAATACGGTTCTTCGCCTTATTTCAGCGCCCAGGGCAATGCCCAACATTACCCCTGCCTTCACGGCTTCTCGGTTCAGGACCGGCAGAGAACCTGGATGGCCGAGGCAGACCGGGCATGTCAATGTGTTTGGCTCCGCGGATGGGTCAATTGGACACGAACAAAACAGCTTGGTTCTGGTGCCAAGCTGGATGTGTATCTCAAGGCCTATTACAGGGCCATCATCCTCTCTCATTTGGCTTTTCTTAGAAATCAGGAGCTAGTATATCACAACTGGGGAGAAGTCGGATTTGTTGTAGATGATGAAACTGCCAGGGGTCGCACCAGCAAGATCCGTTTCTATGACCAGGGAGGATACGGAGACCGAAGCCAGGCCCGTCGTATCTATCACATCCGAGGGTATCACATAGGATGTGTTCTGTCCGCCTATTATCTTGGTGTAGGTGTTCCTACCGTGTATCTTGAAGGTGATCATCACGGAGTCCGGATTCCCCGCGCTGTATGACCAGCTGACATTCATGGCAGTATTGACCTGATGGGAATCCGGAACAGAAAGGCTCACGATATCCGGGCATTCCGGGACAACGCCAGTCACCGTGTCGTGCGGTGAATAGACGGTTATGGGGTCGCCAGCGCCTAGTTGCAGGAAGATGGGCAATCCATTCGTGTCTATGGGCGCATAGAGTCCGGTCGTTGAGTCATACGGCAGGACGGTTCCGGCTACATTCACTGTTGCCGAATCACAAGGCACCCCATCAACCAGAACTCCCGCCATGGCTGTTTCAAGGCTGAGGGTATCCCAGTCAGCAGGGGGATTGATCTGAAGCCCGCTGGGAAGAAGTTGCAGGAGCGCGTTCAGCGCGGGGCCTGCAGAGCCAACCGAGACAACCACGGTTGTCCTCGGTATCTTCTCTATGGTCTCCTCGCAGGAGACGAGGAGAAACGCCAACACAATTGCAAGGGCAAACCTTTTCATAAGGGCCAAATTATGACACAAGGCCCGGCAGATTTCAAGCGCACTAAAGGGATCAAAAATACCTGCTTAGCCTTCTCAGCGCCTCTGTTTCCTCCCGTTGACCAAGCCGCGCCTTTCTTATTGCCCTCTCAAGGATGGCTATTGTCCTGTCGTAGACCTCCCGGTTCACGGGATAGGGATGGCCGTCTTTGCCGCCATGAGCGAAGGAATAAACCATGGGGTCGTGGAACGATGGCCTAGCGCCGTAAATCACATCCGAGAGCAAAGCTAGGGCCCTTATGGTTTTGGGGCCGACCCCCTCCTGGCTCAAGAGGGCCTCAAAATCCCGAGGTGGGTTCTCATAGAGCGAAACGAGGGTCTTCCTTATGTAAAGCGGGTTGATTGAGCTAATCAGAACCCTGTGCTCCCTGGGAAGGTTCAGCTCACGCATGCGGATGAGATCGCGCGCGTTCGCGTCCGGCTCCCTAGCGGCAAGGATGGCCGATGCGTGCCTCGCTGGGCCCGATTCCCTTGCGGTCATGTCCAAAGCAAACCCGGTTCGCTCCGATGCGATCGCGGCATGCGGTTCCTCCACGAAATCCCTGATCTTCTCCGAGAGCCAATGGTATCGCCTGGCGTATCGGGTCTTCTCGTTCATCCCCTGCTGGATCACGCACCAGGAGCCTCCGGCGTCAAAGAAAAAAGCGTGGTGATAGAGCTGGTATCCATCCTGTAGAGCGGCAGAATCAACCTTCGCGCTCATGCGAGATGAGTAGATAAGGGGAGCGGGATCAGCGCCGGTTAAATCGCATATCATCTTAATTTCCAGAGGGGTCCTCCGGGACGCGGACCCTTTTCCTCCAGCCGCGAAGAACCCGAGCTCCCGGTCAAGGCCTCCTGAGAGGGCAAGCTTTATGGCTCCGGTGAGCGTAGTCGTTAGGCCAGACGAGTGCCAGTCAAACCCAAGAAGACACCCAAGGGATTGGAACCAATACGGGTCGGACAATCTCCTCAGGAGCTCGGCTGTGCCGAATTCCGAGACTATCGCCTCAATTATGGCACCCGAAAGCCTTTTCATTCGGGAAAAAAGCCACCTCGGAGCCTTTCCAGGGTGGAGGGGTAGGTCCGCCTTACCGGTCCTTGGCACGGTATAATTATTAAGCCATCAGCGCTCCGGATGCAAACTCCGCCATGCTGATTGCTCGTATTAGAATCCATTATAATCTTCGTGTGAACCTGCCTGAGCCGATAGCCTGGACAGGAGATTCCATAAAAATACTCGATCAGAGAGCTCTGCCTGGCGAGGAGAGATACATGGAGGCCAGGACCCCCGCTGATGTCGCGGAGGGGATAAGGGAAATGGCGGTCAGAGGCGCGCCTCTGATCGGAATCGCGGGAGGATATGGAATGGCTCTGGCTTTCCTGAGAGGAGAGGATCCCGCTTCTGCCAAAAATGCCTTGGCGAATTCAAGGCCCACGGCCGTCAACCTCTTCAAGGCAATAGAAAGGGTTTATGGCTCAGCGGATCCCATCAGGGAGGCCATTACCATACACGAGGAGGAAAAGGCTCGTTGCCTCATGATAGCGAAGCATGGCGCGAGCCTCATAAAGCAAGGCTCTGCGGTTCTAACGCACTGCAACACCGGTGCCCTGGCCACCGGAGGCCTCGGAACAGCTCTGGGGGTGATATACGAATCGTGGAGGCTGGGAAGGGTCCGGATGGTCTGGGTTGATGAAACAAGGCCATGGCTTCAGGGCGCCCGTCTGACATGCTGGGAGCTGGGCAGGGTTGGGGTTCCCCACACCCTGATCGTTGATAGCCTCGCATCCTTCCTGATGTCAAAAGGGGAGGTTGACGCGGTCATAGTTGGTGCTGATAGGGTTGCGAGAAACGGCGATTTCGCGAACAAGGTTGGAACTCTTGCCCTCGCGATATCCGCGAGGCATTTCGGAATACCTTTCTATGTCGCGGCGCCGAGCACGAGTTTCGATCCGGATCTGCCAGACGGCTCTTGCATACCCATAGAAGAGAGGCCGGAGGAAGAAGTCCTCTCGTTCAGGGGAGTCAGGGTCACCCCCCATGAAGCCCATGCCCTTAATTATGCTTTTGATATAACTCCTCGTGAGCTCGTGAGTGCCTACATAACCGAGGAGGGAATCCGTGAAGCCTGATGTCTCTGTTGTATCTGTGACCTGGAATTCCGCTGATTGCGTTGAAGATCTGCTCAGGAGCGTGGCAAGGGCTTCCCGGGGCCTGAATGTTGAGGTCCTGATCGTTGATAACGCCTCAGAGGATGACACCGTTGAAAGGGTCAGGAGAAATGCCTTTGTTAGCCTGAGACTCATCAGGGTCTCAAGGAACATAGGCTATTCAAAGGCAAACAACATGGGGATCCGCAAGGCCAAAGGGGAGTATGTCTTCCTTCTCAACCCTGATGCCCAGCTGCACGAGGATGCTCTCCTGGTTGGGCTTGATTACATGAGAGAGAATCCGGATGTGGCTGTTCTAGCACCCCAGATGTTCTATCCAGACGGGGAGCTCCAGCCATCGGTGCGTGCTTTTCCGGATCACATTGGAATAATCCTTGAGATGACGGGAATATCCAGGATTTTCCCCAACCTCTCAAGATGGAAGCTGAACCCAAGGCCCGTGTCTGAGCCAACCGAGGTTGACCAGCCCATGGGAGCCGCTCTTCTCATGCGGAGGATGGTCTTTCTTGAAATAGGGGCCTTTGACCCGAGGCTCAGAATGTTCTTCTCTGATGTTGACCTGCTAAGGAGGGTAAAAGCAAAGGGCTACAGGGTGGTCCTTCACCCGGGAATGAAGGTCATACATGTGATGGGGCTCTCAACGAGAAAAGCGAGGAGCAGGATGGCCTTGGAATGGTCTATTGGTCTTACCAGGTATTTCAGCAAGCACGAGCGAGGTAACCCTCTTAACCCAATCCTCAATTTCTTCAATTGGGCAGTAGGAGCAGGAAGGGGGCTTTTCTATAGGCTATGATCCTCGCGGATAACCGAATATATCAGGGAGATTGTAGAAAGCTCATTGGATATGTTCCGGCCGAAAGCGTAGACCTCGTTATTGCTGACCCTCCTTTTGGCATAGATTTCAAGGGAAAACCCAGCAACTACAACCGGACAGCGGAGAGGGTTCTTGATGGATACGCTGATGAGATGGGCGATTACCTAAATTTCAGCAGGTCTTGGATCTCAAAGCTTCCCGCTGTGCTAAAAGAAACAGGCTCTGCCTTCATCTTTTCTGGCTGGAACAACCTCAAGGATGTCCTAATTGCTATTGATGAATCTGGCCTCGTGCCCGTAAATCACCTGATATGGAAGTATCAGTTCGGTGTCTATACCAGAAGGAGGTTCGTCACCAGCCATTATCACATAGTATTCGCGGCCAAGAATCCGAAGAAATACAAGTTCCACAAGATAGAAAGGTATCCTGAGGATGTGATCATCATAAAGAGGGAGTATTGGAGCGGCAAGATAAAAACCCCGACAAAACTGCCTCTCGCGCTGGTTGAGAGGCTCATACTCTACACAACCGATCCAAACGACATGGTCCTTGACCCTTTTATGGGTTCTGGAACGACCGCTGTTGCCGCGCTGAGGACCGGAAGGCGGTTTCTTGGGTTTGAAATAGTGCCGGAGTATGTCCGGTTCGCTGAGGAGAGGGTGGGGAGGGAGATGAAAAACTGAGAGCTCTGTCGCTGAGGCTCATTGGCCTCTATCCCCCCTGTCCCTCCAATGGTAGACAGGCCCTATATCGGGGATCACTTACCCTCTGTTGAGTTCAACTCAGTGAGTAATCAGAAACCGGAACCAGGAGACCTAGAATATCTCTATGGTGAAATATCTCTTGGGGTTTGCCCTTATGTCCTCTATGAGGTCCTGGGCTGACCTTATCGTCTTTTCAAGGTCCTTGTAGAGCTTGTCGTCCTTCGCGAGGCGCTGAGCTGTTCCCTCGGATTCAACCAGTGCTCTGAGGGCCACGGAGACCGAATCAAGGTGGACTATGAGGCTATCAAACCTGGCAAATGATGTGTCGGTTCTCTCGCTCGCTTTTCTGACCGAGACCCTCAGCTCCTTTGACAGGGCTTCTATTTCCGTCAGGGTTGATGTTACCTGCGCCTCAAGCGCCTGGGTTCTCTCGGATACACCCTTTATCGCGCTCCTTGCCTCCAGAGCGAGGGTATCAACATCCTTCATTAGCTTATCCGCCCTCTCAACGAGGTCACCTATGGTCGGGGTATCGTATCCGGGGATCGTCGCCCACTCAGCAAGGGTATCCCCCTGGCCCATATAGACCTCAACCCTCCTCTCGCCCATTATACCCTGGTTCTCTATTATCGCGAAAGCGCTGTCCATGAGCGCGTAATCTTCTATGCTTATGAATAGTATCACGCTGTCCGGATAGAGCTGTAGACTCTCAACCCTCCCTTTTGGAACGCCGGATATGGTGACGAGGGTTCCCTTCTGAACCCAGGCCGCTGAGGAGACATTGACCTTATACCTGTGAACCTTTCTGCCGAACTGCCACTTGATGAACCAGAGGTATCCGCCTATGAGGATCCCTATCCCGAGGAGTATGAGGATGCCCGTTCTTATTCTGGAGGCCAGGTTCTCCATATCAATACCTGTATGAGAGGTAGAAGCGCGAGCCCTTCCGGGAGATCACCATCTCAAGGAAGCCTTTCCTTGAATCTATTGCCCTCTCAAACTCCTCAGGGGTCTGTGGGGAAAGCCCGTTGACCTTCAGTATTACATCCCCTTTGGCTAATCCCATCCTCTCCGCGAAGGATCCCTTCTGGATCCCAACTATGACGAGACCTTGCTCCTCCGCGAGGCCATATTTCTCAACGAGCTCAGGCGTTATCGGGGCTATTTCAAGACCAAGTGATGTCTTTGTCCCCGTTTCCTTTATCTCCTGCGCGACCAGCTCCAGCTCAAGATACTTGCCCTTTCTGAAGACCCTCACCTTCACCCTTTCTCCAGGGGTGAGGAAGTATGTTATGTCCTCCCAATCCCCGACTATCCTTATCGGCCTCCCTCCGGCATCCGTGATTATGTCCTCTGGTTTGAGAGCATTATCCCTTGATGAAACCACGGCAACGCCCGAGGTCCCCGGATAATCAAGGGCCTCAGCGAGCTCCCTGGTTATGTTCTGGACGGAAACGGGCAGAAAAGCCTCCCTTACCCTGCCGTATTTCTTGAACTCTTCCACGCACTTCACCAGAGCGTTTGATGGTATAGCGAAACCGAGCCCCTCTGATCCTCCGGATTTGCTGAATATGAATGTGTTCATCCCAATGACCTCGCCGTCCGCGTTGACGAGAGGCCCGCCGGAGTTGCCCGGGTTCACAGCGGCATCGGTCTGGATCATGTTCCTGTAGAGCCTACCGCCCTCCTCACCCTTTATTGTTCTTCCAGTAGCGCTTATCACCCCAACAGTTATGGTTGGGTCAAGGTCCTCAAGCAGATACCCCACCGGATTACCTATGGCTATTGCCCATTCGCCCGGGACCACATCGTCCGAGTTCCCGAACGCCACCGTCGGGAGACCAGAGGCCTTCACCTTAAGCAAGGCAACATCAAGCCTCTCGGAGGCCCCAACCAGCTCAGCCCTATAGCTTCTTCCGTCCGGAAGGGTCACAACGACGCTGTCCCCTCCGTGTATGACATGCTCGTTCGTTAGGATGTATCCGTCCTCGGAGACGATGAATCCTGAACCCAAAGACACGACTCGTTCCGTTCTGTATATTGGCGGAAAGAGGGGGGCCCAGAACGGGTCCTGAAAGAAGGGAGCGGACGCGACCTCCCTTGTTCCTATTACGGAAACCGATACAACGGCCGGGGAGACCATCTCCGATGCCGTCACTATTGCTGTTTTTCTGGATTCAGTTATTTGAGCCTGCCTTATTGATGGTTGGGCCAGGACCTCGGAACTCCGACCCCTGTTTATCAATTTGTCAGCCCCATACCATCCAGCCAGGCCCGCGAGGATGGTTCCTACGGCACCTACCAAAAGGTAAAGATACTTTCTCATCCCTTCTCTTTCGGCTTTCCGAAGCGGGCCTTCCAGTCATTGAGGAATATCTCAAGTCCCCTGTCCGTCAAGGGGTGTTTCACCATCTGTCTGAACACAGCCGGGGGTAGAGTCGCTATGTGTGAGCCCGCGAGCGCGGCCTCAACCACATGCCTTGGGTGCCTCACAGACGCCGTGATTATCTCAGCCTCTATGCCGCTTATTGCGAATATCTCCGCTATCTCCTCAACAACATCCATTCCCCTCTCGCCGATGTCATCAAGCCTGCCAACGAACGGGGAGACATACTTGGCTCCTGCCCTAGCCGCGAGAATGGCCTGGGGCGCGGAGAAGATAAGGGTCATGTTGCAGGCTATCCCCTCGGACGAGAGAGCGCTTACCGCGGCAAGTCCCTCAGGTATCATGGGTATCTTGACAACTATGTTATCGTGAATAGCCGCAAGGCGCCTTCCTTCAGCTATCATATCCTTTGTTTCCGTCGCGACGACCTCCGCGGATACAGGCCCCTTTACTATCTCGCATATCTCTTTGAGAACCTCCTCAGGAGTGCCTCGTTCCCTCGCCAGGAGCGTGGGGTTCGTTGTCGCGCCTGAGAGAACGCCCCATGAGGCTATCTCCCTTATATCATCAAGGTTTGCCGTGTCTATGAAAAGCTTCATCTTTCGTCTCCGTAGAAGACCTTCTCCAGGCAAAGCCCCCTCGCGGGCGCGGTTATTATCCTCGCGCTCTCGCCCCGTAAAACCCTTCTGAAATCCTCCTTATCCAGCCTCCCTCCCGCGATTCCGACCATGAGTCCAACGAGGTTCCTCACGAGCCTATAAAGAAACCTGTTGCCTTCTATAGTGAACCTCAGGATGTTGTCATGCTTTTCCCATGTTGCATTTGTTATCCTGACAAGGGTGCACTCTTCCTCTGCCCCGGGAGAAAGGTTCCTCATGTCCCTCTGGCCGGGGAGCTCTGAGGCCATCTCGGTCAGGAGTCCTGTGTCCAATTGGCCCCAAACATACTCCCACGCGTAGCGGGAGAGCAGGGGGGATCTGCCAACAACGAGCGTGTAGGAGTATCTCTTTCCGGTAGCGCTTTTTCTGGCGTTGAAATTCTCATCCGCTATCCAAAGCTCCTTAATGTATATGTCCTGGGGCAGGTTTCCGTTAAGCGCGGAGCGAACCCGAGCCGGGTCATCCTCACCATCCAGGTGTAGGCTCGCGACCTGGCCTCTCGCGTGCACGCCCCTATCAGTCCTGGACGCGCCAACGAGCCTGAAACGCGCCTTCAGAAACCTTCTGAGAGCGTCCTCTATGGCTCCCTGGATCGTCGGCACATCAGGCTGAACCTGCCAACCATAATACGCAGTGCCATCGTATTCAATGGTCATTCTGAATACCACCGGAAATTATAAGGCCGGGGAACACCCGGTTGCATTTACGAGGCTGACTGATCCTACCAGACCCTCTTGGTTGTTTTTTATGAGCAAAGGTTTTATAATTTTCGTCAACCCAAAGGGGGTATGATTATGTTTTGGACGCATTTGGTTCTTGTAGGCTATATGGGTGCTTCTATGGAGTCCCTGGACTCGCGAGATAAGGACGGAGGCACGAGCCTCGCGTTCTATGCCAAGTATGTGATCAGGGGCAACTATGTCATAGGTTCCACGGGGCTCAGATTTACTGGCTCAGGCTCAATAAACATATCAGGTCTACCCTCAAGCCCTGAGATCGTCAAAGCCTACCTGATATACTCTGTGGTGGCGAGCTCATCTCAACCCCAAGGGTTCATAAATGGCACGCCCTTGTCCGGGGTTTTGGTGGGTAGCGGGCCTTCCCCCTGTTGGACCGAATCCTTCGTATACACCTATGTGGCGGATGTCACTCCCGTAGTCCAGTCAGTGGGCAATGGCACATATACACTGACGGGCTTCTACAATCCGGGAGGCGATCCTCCACCCGGAGGCGCGGAAGGCGCTACTCTCGTGGTGATATTCTGCGATCAAGGCAACACAGTGAGATCCGTCGTGGTTTATCTTGGTGCCTACACCCTGAATTTCGCTTCGGGCCCCAGCAGTTATACCTGGAACCTTGCGAACTTCATAGCCACCAATCCCGTAACCTCTGCCAGGACAACCCTCATCTTTGCTGATGGTCAGGATTACTGGAACGAAAGCCAATTCGGTATTCCGTGTGGACTTGAATATGTGTACTTTAACGGCTATCTGATAAGGAGCGGTCAGTATGGATTGCCCGGCGGCGATGGCAATCTATGGGACGCTGTTCACATAGCGAACGCCGCAAGCTACATCCCTGGCGGTGCAAGCTCCGTTAGTGGCTCTCTGAGCGTGGATTACGATCCCAGTTGGGGCGATTGCATAACCACTGTTGGGCATATTCTTTCGGTCTCGTCAACAGAGGCAGAGACTTACAACTGCGTGCTCTCGTCCGAGGAGGGCTTTGCTGATGGCGGCCTCGGCCTCCGGGTGGCTGGCAATAGAGCGTTTCTCAGCGTCCCGTTCCCGGTGAATGGTTCCCTCAGGCTATATCGCTCTGATGGCAGGCTCGTAGGCGTTCTCGCTGATGGAAAGCTTTCATCTTGCGAGATAGGGTTGCCACGACTTGAACCAGGGGTCTATTTCCTGAAACTCAGGACGGATATAGGGGAGGCGTGGACGAAGCTGGCCATAGGCCAATAGGCTTCAGAATGCCTTTCTCAACAGCATCGTGTCAGGTCTGTGTCAGATCTTTTGTTATTTTACGGGACTGAAGAACCGGAGGTTTGAAACATGAATGCTATACTCATAGTAATTATAGCGGGATATGGGTTCTCGGAGATAGGTAAAGGTCCAATAACGGTGGATACACCGGGTGGAACCATGCCATACCTTTATGCCAGGTATGTTCTCAGGGGCACATACACCGTAGCTTCAACTGGCCTACGCTCAAACAACCCGAAAACCGACACGATAACCCTCACAGGAATTCCTTCCGGCCCGGATGTTGTGAGGGCTTTTCTGATATACTCCGTAATAGCCGCGATTCCCCACCCTGAGATGAGCCTGAACGGCTCTCCCGTGTCCGGAGTCCAGGTCGGAAGAGGGCCATCCCCGTGTTGGGATGATTCCTTGATATACACCTATGTCGCTGACATTACCCCACAGGTCCAGGCTATCGGGAACGGGAACTACATCCTTTCCGGATTCTATTCCCCCTCAGGCACCAACTACCAACCAGGGGGAACCGATGGTGCTTCCATAGTGGTGATATACTGCGATGACAACCTGCCGGTGAGGACTGTCGTTCTCTATGTGGGAGCTTACACGGTAACATGGCAGCTGAATTACTATTATGAGGACACCCTCACATGGACCATGGGGAACTTCACTGCTTCAAACCCCGTGACCACAGCGAGGGCAACCATGCTTTTCTCCGATGGCCAGGACTACTGGAACTACTCCCAGTTCGGATACAATACTGGAAAGGAAAAGCTCTACTTCCAGTCAGCGCTCCTTAGAGATGGAACCTATGGACTTCCAGGCTCCAGCGGCAACCTCTACGATGAGGTTGATTATCAGAACGCGCAGGGCGTCATACCGGGAGGTGCTAATTCTGTTCAGATGAAAATGATACTCGCGCCCGACACCCCGAACACGGCCTATGAGGATTGCATAACTGTTGTCGGCTCTATTCTCTCCATTTCCTCGGTTGACGCGGAGACATTCTCGTGCGTGCTCTCGTCCGAGGAAGGCCTTGCTGATGACCATCTTGCCATTCGCGTGGCTGGCAATAGAGCGTTTCTCAGCGTCCCGTTCCCGGTGAATGGTTCCCTCAGGCTATATCGCTCTGATGGCAGGCTCGTAGGCGTTCTCGCTGATGGAAATCTTTCATCTTGCGAGATAGGGTTGCCGCGACTTGAACCAGGGGTCTATTTCCTGAAACTCAGGACGGATATAGGGGACTCAGAAACAAAGGTTTTAATCTGGCGCTAGCCGCCCTTTGTTTTCAGCCTTCTTTCTGCATCCTCAAGCAGGAGGTATGCGAGCCGGGTCGTTGCCAGAGCATCCTGGCCAGAGACCTCTGGTCTTTGGCCTCTGAGAACCGAAAGGACGAAATCCCTGTCCTCGGCCTGGATCGGTTCTATTGTGTTGTCAACCTCGGGGAAATAGGGAAGTATGGTATCCTCGCGCTTTATGACCATCTCAAGATCGCGCTCAAGTAGGTTGACCGATATGTATGTGTTTTCCTGGAAGAACCTCACCTTTCTCATCTTTTGCATGGAGACGCGTGAGGCGGTGAGGGAGGCTATCCTGCCTGAGGCGAATTCCAGCCTGGCGTTCGCTATGTCAATGTCCTGCGTGAGCACAGGAACCCCTATGCATGTCAGCCTTTCCGGCTCTTCTTTGATATACATGAGGACGATGTCTATGTCGTGGACCATGAGGTCCGTTATCACATCAACATCCGTTCCCCTCGGATTGTAAGGCGCGAGGCGCATTGCCTCAATATACATTGGGTCTCTAATGTATTCGGCTGCTGCAAGAAGCCCTGGATTGAACCTCTCAATGTAGCCCACCGCGAGGACGAGGCCCTTATCCTCAGATCTTCTGACTATCTCCTCTGCGGATGGGAGGTCGTGCGCGAGGGGCTTCTCAACGAGGATGTGAAGCCCTGCATCCAGGACCACTGAGCACACCTCAAGGTGGGTGTTCGTTGGTGTAGCGACAACGACTGCCTCGGATTCCTTGATGAGATCGTCCAGAGAGACGAAGGCTCTCGTTCCGTATCTTCCCGCTATTTCCAAGGCCTTCTCCCTATCCACATCATAAACCCCAACCAGTTCCGCATCGGGTAGCCTTGAAAGCGCCCTCGCGTGCATGGCCCCCATGTGCCCAACGCCAATAACTCCGACCCTGAGCCTCTTCATTTTTTACCAGCTCCTGTCGTATCCGAGGGCGGTTCCACTTCGTTTTCTACTAAAGCCGCCCTCCTTCCGAAATCCCTCATGTATGCAAAGGCATACGCATCGGCTACCGAGAACCCCCACACGCCTATCAGGAAAAACCCGTAGTTGAGGACAGAAGCCATGTTGTTCTCGGAGGGATCATCCTTGTATTCCCTGAGCTCATGCGCGGTTGCTCCTATGAGAAAACCCTCCAGGCCCCCAAGCAATAATCCCTTCCAGGCCTGGCCGTTGTAAAACTGTCCGCCGCCTGGTATTATCCCTGAGAGCCACGCGGCCCTGGACGGGTTCTTACCCGTTGCGTATGGGACAGTGTCAAGGCCCGTTGGGACGCGTTTGATAGTTAAGGGCATAAGGGGCTTCTTGGCAGTCGTGTCCCGGATAGCTGAGATATTTGATGGCCATTCTGCCTGGGCCAATAGGAGGGCTATGAGCATGAGAGAATATTATAAATCAGGGCTTGATGGGCCTGCACTCATAGGCGGTTGGCGAACGCGAGGGTCTATTCGGAAGCAAGTCTTTTGCTGAAAAGACCCGGGTCTTGCCGATATAATTTCCGATGTGAGGATATTCGTTTCTGCGGGCGAGCCATCAGGGGATGAGCGCGGCGCGGAGATAGTAACTGAGCTTTTGGAGCTTGAGCCGGGCCTTGAGATTGTGGGCATGGGGGGCCCAAGGATGGCAGAGGCCGGCGCGAGGCTCGTGGCGGACATCAGCAAGGGTGGGGGAGTAGTTGGGGTCCAGGAGGCCCTGGCACATCTTGGCGACCTCCGATCCCTGATAAGGAAGCTTGCCAGGGAAGCCCTCGCCAGTGATCTTATGTTAACCATTGATTACCCTGGCTTTCACCTTTACCTTGCCGGGAAGATCAAACATCCAAACGCGATCTATTATATTCCTCCGCAGACCTGGGCCTGGGGCGGCTTCAGGCTTGGGCTTCTCTCAAGGTATTACAGAAAGCTTCTTTGCATTCTTCCATTTGAGGAAGCATACTTCAGGAGCAAGGGGATCAACGCTATTTTCGTCGGCCATCCCCTGGTTGACAAGCTCCAAGACATTAAACCCGTAGAAACCTCAGGCAGGCCTGTTTTCGCTTTTCTGCCTGGCTCAAGGCCGCACGAGGTCAGGCGCCTGTCCCGGAAGTTCATACGGGTTAAGGACATCCTGAAGGCCAGGTTCTCCGAGGCCGAATTCTTGCTCTCGTTGCTTCCGGGCCTTGAGGCCTTCTGGCCCCGCGATCCGGATTTCAGGGTTTTTCCGGGCATGGCGCCAGAGGTGCTTTCTGCCGCGGATGTCGCTCTGGTTGCGTCAGGAACAGCAAGCCTTGAGGCAGGATACCTGGGAATTCCCTCTGTCGTGGTCTATATGGTCTCCGAGATCACATACTGGCTCGCGAGGGGAGTGGTAAAGGTGCCTTATACCAGCCTGACGAATATTATCCTGGGGAAGAAGGTCTTTCCAGAGCACCTCCAGCACCTTAACCCCGAAGCCATCGTTGGTGATATGATCATGTTAGCCCACACCGGGCCTCCGGAGGGGCTTTTTGGGCTCAGGGATATGCTGGGTCCCGCCGGAGCCAGCAAAAGGGCCGCTCGCGCCATTCTGGAGGAGATCTGTCCGGATTTCCGGGCACCTTAGGGGCCACTCTCCAACCTGAGGGATTAAATTATAAACTCCTAGAGGCTCGTCAGGGCACAAGGCGCTTTGCGCCTTGCCGAAGGGAATGCCCTGACGAG